>NZ_SGWY01000001.1 GCF_004216665.1 Agromyces ramosus
CCCACCCCAAAAGGGCAGGCCAAGAGTTGAATCTCTGACCGAGAACAATCATTACTGACTGTCCATCAATCCAAAGGAATCCCACCCCCACCAAAAGGCAGAGGACAGGGTTCAAAAATTGGCATTGAACATAGTGCACGCTGTTGAGTTCTCAAGGAACGGACGCACCCGGTTCGGCACCCATCGGGCACCTCATCCGAGGCTGTTTCGTTCGTTACCATCCGGTCATCCCGAGGGACGCATCCGAATGCTTCATGCTCACGAACAGGTTCTGTTCGAGGCTTGGAATCGTTCCGCTTGAGGCCGATGAGCGCTTCTGCTCTTTCGCACCTTTGGGGCAACGAGTGATTACATTACGTGGAATGCGGGAGTCGTGCAACTCAGGACTGCATCCCGGGCGTGTCGCGCTCGCATGCCCGGGATTCCGGGGATGCGGAAGGCCCCCGGCCGACACGTGAGGTCGATCGGGGGCCCGTTGCGCGAGTCGTGCGACTACTCGACGAAGACGCCGGCGAGGGTCTTCTTGCCGCGGCGAAGGACGGCCATGCCGCCGCGCGGGACGCGTCCCTCGAGCGTGGCGGTCTCGTCGTCGACCCGCACGTTGTCGAGCGAGACACCGCCCTGGGCGATGGCGCGCCGGCCCTCGCTCTGGCTGGCGACGAGGCCGGTGTCCGCGAGCAGCTGTGCGATCGGGGCATCCGGCGACGTCGTCGTGTTCGGCAGCTCGCGGAGCGCCGCCTCGAGCGTGTCGGGATCGAGCGTTGCGAGATCGCCCTGCCCGAACAGCGCCTGCGAGGCCGCGATGACCGCCGCCGTGGCATCCGCACCGTGCACGAGGGTCGTGACCTCGTGCGCGAGCACCCGCTGCGCCTCGCGCCGGAAGGGCTCGCGTTCGACGAGCTCCGCGAGCTCGTCGATGCGCGCCCGACTCAGGAAGGTGAAGACCTTGAGGCGGCCGATCACGTCGGCGTCATCCGTGTTGAGCCAGAACTGGTAGAAGCGGTAGGGGCTGCACATCGCGGCGTCGAGCCAGATGGCGTTGCCCTCGCTCTTGCCGAACTTCGTGCCATCGGAGTTCGTGATGAGCGGGGTGCCGATGGCGTGGACTCCCCGGCCCTCGACCTTGTGGATGAGGTCGGTGCCGCTGATGAGGTTGCCCCACTGATCGCTGCCGCCGGTCTGGAGCACGCAGCCGTACTGGCGGTGCAGCTCGAGGTAGTCGAACCCCTGCAGGATCTGGTAGCTGAACTCGGTGTAGCTGATGCCCGCATCGGAGTTGAGCCGCGAGGCCACCGCGTCCTTCTTGAGCATGGTGCCGACACGGTAGTGCTTGCCGATGTCGCGCAGGAAGTCGATGGCGCTGAGGCCCGCGGTCCAGTCGAGGTTGTTGACCATCCGCACGGCGTTGTCGCCCTCGCTCGAGAGGAATCGGCTCACCTGTCCGCGGAGGTACCCGACCCACTCGGCGACCGTCTCCTTCGTGTTCAGCGTGCGCTCGGCGGTCGGGCGCGGATCGCCGATGAGCCCGGTCGAACCGCCCACGAGGCCGAGCGGCTTGTGTCCCGCCAGCTGGAGTCGCCGCATCGTGAGGATCTGCACGAGGTTGCCCAAGTGCAGGCTGGGCGCCGTCGGGTCGAATCCGCAGTAGAACGTGATGGGCTCGCCCGCGAGGAGCTCCTTCAGCGCGGCCCGGTCGGTCGACACGTGCACGAGGCCGCGCCAGACGAGCTCCTCCCAGACATCCTCGAATGAGGGGTCATTCTGCTGGGTTGCGAGGATCACGGGGTCTGACACGCCAGCAAGGCTACCAGCGCGACCCCTCGTGATGGCTTCAGGTCGCAGCATTGATTTCGGCTGCACAAGTCTGTATCATTGATCGAAGAGAGTTCATGCCACACGCTTGAACGACGACGGTCAAGGTTGGATCATCGAACGGGGGACGGATGTTCGTCATCACCGCAGACCAGGTGGCGAGCCGGCGCGAGGGCGACCGGGCAGGCGCCCTCATCGAGGAGCTCGCCGAACGCTATGCCGACGAGCTCGTGCTCCCGGCCGACCAAACGGCGGGCGACGAGATCCAGCTCGTCACCCGGTCGGCGCCGACGGCGCTCGCGATCGTCCTCGACGCCACGCGGTTCGGGCGCTGGAGCGTCGGCGTCGGCGTCGGCGACATCCGGATGCCCCTCCCCGATGCGGCGCGGAAGGCCACCGGCTCCGCGTTCATCGCGGCACGCGAGGCGGTCGGCGCCGCGAAGCGGGCCGACGGACGGTTCGCGCTCCGTGCCGCGGGCTCGGCCGAGCTCGCCTCCCGCGCAGCCGACGTCGAGGCGCTCGTGCGCCTGGTGGTGCTCCTGCGCGAGCGCCGAACCGATCATGGCTGGGAGGTCGTGGAGCTCATGCGCGCCGGGCACCAGCAGAAGGAGGCCGCCGCGGTGCTCGACGTCAGCGCCGCCGCCGTCAGCGCGCGCCTCAAGGCCGCGATGTGGCGCGCGGAGGAGGACGCTCGGCCGGCCCTCGAGCGCCTGCTCGCCGAGCTCGAAGCCGAATCCGAACGCACCGCGCCGGAGTGACCGCGCCCCGTGCCGGTGTCTCGTTACACTGCTCGAAGCCACGACCACCCGGACGCGGCACGGAAGGAGCCTCGTGAACCTCGTCGCCGTCGCCGATGCCGTCGCCTGGACGGCCCTCCTGCTCTCGCTCACGGCGGCGACCGCGCTCTCGGTGATCGCCTTCCTCAAGCCGCGCACGTCGTTCCTCTGGTACGCGGCGGTGACACTCGGGATCGCCCTCATGGCCGCGGCCTCGATCTCGGCGCCAGCCGAGTTCGGGTTCGCTCCGCTCGTCACCGTGCTCGGCTTCACGGTCGCCGTCTTCGGCGGCAGCCCCGCCGCGGCGACCGCGCTGAACGTCGCCATGGGCCCCAGCGTGTCACCCGGCCTGCACGGCGGCATCCTCGTGACCGAGCGGCCCACCGCCGAGGAGCAACGCCAGGGCGTCGTCACCGGGGCGCGCCGCGAGGTGCTCCGCGGCGGGCTGACGATCGGCGTGCTCGAGCGCGTCGCCACCGCCGGCACGATCATCGCCGGGTTCCCCGAAGGCCTCGCCATCGTCGTCGCGGTCAAGGGCGTCGGTCGCTTCACCGAGCTCGAGGCGCCCGAGGCGAGGGAGCGGTTCATCATCGGCACGTTCGCGAGCCTGATCTGGGCGTGCGCCGCCGCGCTGGTCGTGCACCTCGCGCTGCGCTGACGCACCGACGCTAGGCGTGCGAGCGCGCGTGGCGGCGGTACGGCGAGACGCCGGGCTCGCCCGGGACCCAGAACCGCCACGGGAAGGCCGCTCCCCCGCCGGCACCGCTGACGCCGGTGCGCGGTCCGCGCTCGAACGCGAGCGGCACGGCCGGCACCTCGAGCGAGAACGGCGGCGCGAGCAGGTCGGCGCCGCTCGCGGCGAGCGGCACCCCCAGCGCGACGGCCAGCCTGGCCGGCCCCCGGGCGAGGTCGCGATCGGATGCCCCGGCCCGCCGGAGCCGGGCGAGCTCGAGCCCCTCGACCACCGTGCCGCCGCGGAGCAGCACCGCCGACGAGGCGCCCGGATGCCCGGCCACCACGTTGAGGCACGTGTGCATGCCGTACGTGAAGTACGCGTAGAGGTGCGCGGCCTCGCCGAACATGACCGCGTTCCGCCGGGTCATGCCCCGGAACGCGTGCGAACCCGGATCCTCGCCGACCCCGCGGTACGCCTCCACCTCCGACAGCCGGATCGCCACGCGTCCCTCGTCCGTGTCGTGCGACAGCACGGCGCCGAGCAGCAGCGGCGCGAGCTCGACGGAGTCTCGCGCGAAGTACTCGCGGGCGACGGCGACGAGCTGCTCCGACATCCGCCGACTCAGCGACCCGCCACCGGAAGCCCTGCGACGAGGTGCCGCACGCGGTCGGTGAGCCGTGCGAACTGCTCGTCGACCCGCACCGGCGCGGTTCCGCCGATGCCGTCGCGGCTCGCCACCGAGCCCGCGACCGAGAGGACCTCGCGCACCTCGGGGGTGAGGTGCGGCGAGATCGCCGCCAGGGCGGCGTCGTCGACCGCGTCGAGCTCGAGCGAGTGCTCCTCGGCGTAGCGCACCAGGGCGCCGGTGATCTCGTGGGCGTCGCGGAACGGCACGTGGCGCTTGACGAGCCACTCCGCGACATCCGTGGCCAGCGAGAAGCCGGCCGGCGCCAGTTCGGCCATCCGCTCCGTGTGGAAGGTGAGGGTCGCGATCATGCCGGTGAACGCCGGCAGCAGCACCTCGAGCGTCTCGACCGAGTCGAAGACCGGCTCCTTGTCCTCCTGCAGGTCGCGGTTGTACGCGAGCGGCAGCGCCTTGAGGGTCGCGAGCAGGCCCGCGAGGTTGCCGATGAGCCGGCCCGACTTGCCCCGCGCGAGCTCGGCGATGTCGGGGTTCTTCTTCTGCGGCATGATCGACGACCCGGTCGAGTAGCCGTCGTCGAGCGTGACGAAGCCGAACTCGCGCGTGTTCCAGAGGATGACCTCCTCGGCGATGCGCGAGAGATCGATGCCGATCATCGCCGCGACGAACGCGAACTCGGCGACGACGTCGCGGCTCGCGGTGCCGTCGATCGAGTTCTCGGCCGGCGAGGCGAGCCCGAGGTCGCGGGCGACGGATGCCGCGTCGAGGCCGAGCGTCGACCCGGCGAGCGCTCCCCCGCCGTAGGGCGAGACATCCGCGCGCTTCGTCCAGTCGACGAGTCGCTCGAGGTCGCGGGACAGCGCCCAGCCGTGCGCGAGCAGGTGGTGCGCGAGGAGCACGGGCTGCGCGTGCTGCAGGTGCGTGCGCCCCGGCATGATCGCGGTGCGATGCGCGTCGGCCTGCGCACCGAGCGCGTCGATGAGGTGCACGAGCTGCTGCCCGATGGTCGCGGCGTGGTCCTTGAGGTAGAGGCGCACGAGGGTGGCGATCTGGTCGTTGCGGCTGCGCCCGGCGCGGAGCTTGCCTCCGAGCTCGGGGCCGACGATGCCGATGAGCGCCGCCTCGAGCGCGCCGTGCACGTCCTCGTCGCTTTCGCCGGCGACGACCTCGCCCGACGCGACGCGTGCCTCGAGCGTCTCGAGGCCCGCGAGCATGTCGGCGAGCTCGTCGTCGCCGAGGTATCCGGCCGCAGCGAGGGCGCGGGCGTGCGCCCTCGACCCGGCGAGGTCGTACGACGCGAGCTGCCAGTCGAAGTGCGTCGACTTCGACAGCCGCGCGAGCTCGGGCGACGGCCCCGAGGCGAAGCGCGCGCCCCAGAGCGCACCCTCGTTCGTACCGTGCTCGCCGCTCGCCGCCCCGCTCGCCTGGCCGTTCACGCCGTCCCGCTCCTGCGCCATCATGCGTCCTTCCGCTCGAGGAGCCAGACGAGCAGCGCCTTCTGGGCGTGCAGCCGGTTCTCCGCCTCGTCCCAGATGATCGACTGCTCGCCGTCGATCACGTCGGCGGTGACCTCGTACCCGCGGTCGGCGGGCAGGCAGTGCATGAACACGGCGTCGGATGCCGCGAGCGACATGAGCTCGCGATCGACCCGGTACGCGCCGAAGGTGGCGACGCGGTGCGCCTTCTCGTCCTCCTTGCCCATGGAGACCCAGGTGTCGGTGACCACGACGTCGGCCCCGGCGGCGGCCTCCGCGGCATCCGTGTACAGCGTCACCGAACCGCCGGTGGCGGCCGCGATGCGGTCGGCGTCGGCGATCACGGATGCCGCGGGCGCGAACTCGTCGGGCGATGCGACCCGCACGTGCATGCCCGCGGTCACGCCCGCGAGCACGTACGACTGCGCCATGTTCGAGGCGCCGTCGCCCAGGAAGGTGACCGTGAGGCCGGCGGGGTCGCCCTTGTGCTCACGGATGGTGAGCAGGTCGGCGAGGAGCTGGCACGGGTGGAAGTCGTCGGAGAGCGCGTTCACGACCGGCACGGTGGTGCCCGCCGCCATCTCCTCGAGCCCCGCCTGGCCGTACGTGCGCCAGACGATGGCCGACACCATGCGCTCGAGCACGCGCGCCGTGTCGGACGGCGTCTCCTTGCCGCCGAGCTGGCTGTTCGCCGTCGAGATGATGAGCGGCGAGCCGCCGAGGTCGGCGATGCCGACGGCGAACGACACTCTCGTGCGGGTCGACGACTTGTCGAATATCACGGCGACCGTCTGCGGGCCGGCGAGCGGCTTCACCGCCCAGCGATCCTGCTTGAGGCGCACGGCGAGGTCGAGGATCTCGGCCTGCTCGGCCGGGGTGATGTCGTCGTCGCGGAGGAAGTGGCGGGTCATGCGGGTCCGTTCGGTGTGGATCGGGTCGTTCGGGGTCAGTGGTGCGTGGCGGCCACGGCGTCGAGCGCGCGGCCGAAGCGATCGGCGAACTCGTCGATCTCGGCGTCGCCGATGATCAGCGGCGGGGCCATGCGGATCGTGGAGTCGTTGGCCGCGTTGACGATGAGTCCGGCGCGCATCGACGCTGCGGCGACGGCGGTGGCGACGGGCTCGGTGAGCGCGATGCCGATGAGGAGTCCCCGGCCGCGGGTGCCGGCGACGAGCCGATTCCCGAGGCCCTCGACGCGATCGCGGATCTGGCATCCGCGCAGGGCCGCGTTCTCGACGAGCCCGGCGCGCTCGATCTCGCCGAGGACGGCGTTCGAGACCGCGGTCGCGAGCGGGTTGCCGCCGAAGGTGGATCCGTGCTGGCCCTTCGAGTAGAGCGAGGAGGCGCGGCCGAACGTGACGAGGCCACCGATCGGGAAACCCCCGCCGATGCCCTTCGCGACGGTGATCGCGTCGGGGGTGATGCCGTCGTGCTGGAACGCGAACCATTCGCCCGTGCGCCCGGCGCCGGTCTGGATCTCGTCGACGATGAGCAGGGCGCCATGCCGGTGCGTGAGCTCGCGAGCGGCCGCGAGGAAGCCGTCTGGGAGCTCCACGACCCCCGCCTCGCCCTGGATCGGCTCGACGAAGAGGGCCGCGACGGCGTCGTCGAGGGAACGCTCGAGCGCCTCGATCGTTGCGGGGATGTGCTCCACGCCGCCGGGGAGCGGCTCGAAGGCCTCGCGCATGTGCGGCTTGCCCGTGAGCGCGAGCGATCCCATCGTGCGCCCGTGGAATCCGTCGACGAGCGCGAGCACGCGGGTTCGCGCACCGCCCGAGTTGTTGAGCCTCGCGAGCTTGAACGCGGCCTCGTTCGCCTCGGCGCCGGAGTTGCCGAACCAGGCGCGTCCGTGCTCCGCGGCCCCGGCGAGCCGGATGATCCGTTCGGCGAGCTCGAGCGCCGGCTCGGTCGTGAAGTAGTTGGACACGTGCGCGAGGCGCGCGGCCTGCGTCGTGACGGCCTCGACGAACACCGGGTGCGCGTGGCCGAGCGAGTTCACGGCGATGCCGGCGAGGAAGTCGAGGTACTCGTGGCCGGCGTCGTCCCACACACGGGCGCCTCGGCCGTGATCGAGCTTCGCGAGCGGCATCCCGATGGAACGCATGATGCGCCGGTCGAAGCGCCCCTGCCATTCGTTCAGGTCGTCCATGTCGCTCATGCGGGCACGACCTCCGTTCCGATGCCGGACTGCGTGAACACCTCGAGCAGGATCGAGTGGGGGATCCGGCCGTCGATGATCGCCGCCTTCGCGACGCCGCCCTCGACGGCCTCGAGGCACGCGGTCATCTTGGGGATCATGCCCGACTCGAGGTGGGGCAGCAGCGCGATGAGCTCCCGTACGTCGATCACGGAGACCAGCGAGTCGCGGTTCGGCCAGTCCCGGTAGAGGCCCGCGACATCCGTGAGGATCACGAGCTTGGCCGCGCCGAGCGCCACGGCGAGCGAGGCCGCGGCCGAGTCGGCGTTCACGTTCAGGGATTGCCCGGGCGACGTGCCGTCGGGGGCGATGGACGACACCACGGGGATGCGGCCGGCGTCGAGCTGCGCGTGCACCGCGGCCGGGTCGACCGAGACGACGTCGCCGACGAGGCCGAGGTCGACCTCCTCGCCGTCGACGAGGGCACCACGGCGACGCCCCGTGAACAGCCCGGCATCCTCGCCCGAGAGGCCGGCGGCGAGCGGGCCGTGCTCGTTGATGAGCGACACGAGCTCCCGGTTCACCTGGCCCGAGAGCACCATGCGCACGACGTCCATCGTCTCGGGGGTGGTGACGCGGTAACCGCCGCGGAACTCGCTCTCGATGCCCAGGCGGGCGAGCATCGACGAGATCTGCGGACCACCGCCGTGCACCACGACCGGCCTGATGCCCGCGTAGCGGAGGTACACCATGTCCTCGGCGAACGCGCGCTGCAGCTCAGGGCTCACCATCGCGTTGCCGCCGAACTTGACGACGATCGTCTCGCCGTGGAACCGCTTCAGCCACGGCAGCGAGTCGATGAGCACCTGCGCCTTGGCCTGCGCGGCGGCCGCGTCGACCGCGGCGGCATCCGGGTCGTTTCCGGTCTGGTTCTCGAGCTGGTTCGCGTCGGTCATCCGTCAGCTCGCGTAGGCGCTGTTCTCGTGCACGTAGTCGTGCGTGAGGTCGTTGGTGAGGATGGTGGCGGATGCGTCGCCGGCGTGCAGCTCGATGAGCACGTGCGTGGCCCGCGGCGTGAGGTCGACCTGCTCGCGGGGCGCGTCGGGGCGTCCGGCGTGGCAGACGCGCACGCCGTTCATCGAGACGTCGACGAGGTACGGATCGAACGGCGCGTTCGTCGTGCCGATGGCCGCCAGCACTCGGCCCCAGTTGGGGTCGTTGCCGAAGATGGCCGCCTTGAACAGGTTGTTGCGGGCGACGGAACGGCCGACCTCGACCGCGTCGTCCTCGGTCACCGCGCCGCGCACCTCGATCGCGATGTCGTGACTCGCCCCCTCGGCGTCCTCCTGCAACTGCACGGCGAGCGACGCGCAGGCCTCGGTCACGGCGGCGGCGAAGTCGGCCGGCGCCGGCGCGACGCCCGAGGCGCCCGAGGCCATCAGGGTGACCTGGTCGTTGGTCGACATGCAGCCGTCGGAGTCGAGGCGATCGAAGGTGATCCGGGTCGCGGCGCGAAGGGCCTCGTCGAGCACGTCGGATGCCACGTGGGCATCGGTCGTGAGCACCACGAGCATCGTGGCAAGGCCGGGCGCGAGCATTCCCGCGCCCTTCGCCATGCCGCCGATACGCCAGCGGTCGCGCTCGACCACGACGGTCTTGGGACGCGTGTCGGTGGTCATGATCGCCCGTGCGGCGTCGCCGCCGCCGTCGGCGGAGAGGCGGTTGACGGCCGAGAGCACGCCCTCCTCCACGACCTCGCCGTCGAGCTGCTCGCCGATGAGGCCCGTCGAGCAGACCAACACGTCGCTTGCGGCGACGCCGAGCGCGCCGGCCGCCGCCTCGGCGGTGCGATGCGTGACCTGGAACCCCTCCGGCCCGGTGAAGCAGTTCGCGCCGCCGGAGTTCAGCACGATGGCGGCGACCCGCCCGTCGGCGGCGACCTGCTCCGACCAGAGGATCGGGTTCGCCTTCGCGCGGTTCGAGGTGAAGACCGCCGCCGCCGCGTTCGAGGGACCGCGGTTCACGATCACGGCGAGATCCATGGCGCCGGAGCGCTTGATGCCCGCGGCGATGCCGGCGGCGTCGAAGCCGGCGGGAGCGGTGACGGTCACGGTGCGACTCCGTTCACGGGCAGGCCGGTCGACTCGGCGAGGCCGAGCGCGATGTTCGCGGACTGGACGGCGGCACCGGCGGTGCCCTTCACGAGGTTGTCGACGGCGGTCACCACGACCACCCGGCCCGCCGCCTCGTCGACCGCGACCCCCATGAGCGCGGTGTTCGCGCCCAGCACGTCGGCGGTGCGCGGGAACTGGCCGGCGGGCAGCACCTGCACGAACCGCTCCCCCGCGTACGCGTCGTCCCAGGCGGCGCGGACGGTGGCGGCATCCGTGCCGGGCACGATCCGGGCCGTGGAGGTGGCGAGGATCCCGCGCGACATCGGCACGATGACCGGCGTGAACGAGATCGTCGGACGGGCGGCGCCCGCCCACCGCAGCGCCTGCGTGATCTCGGGGATGTGCCGGTGCACGCCGCCGACCGAGTACGGGTTCGCCGACCCGAGGATCTCGCCGGCCAGCAGGTGCGCCTTGAGGCTCTTGCCGGCGCCCGACGGACCGACCGCGAGCACCGAGACGAGGTCGCGGTCCTCGATGACGCCGGCGCGGATGCCGGGGGCGAGCGACAGCGCCACGGTCGACGCGTTGCAGCCGGGGGCGGCGATGCGGCGCGAACCGGTGAGCCGATCGCGCTGGGTTCCCGACAGTCGCGGCAGCTCGGGAACGCCGTAGCTCCATGCGCCGTGGTGCTCCCCGCCGTAGAACGCTGCCCACTCGTCAGGCCGTTCGAGGCGGTGGTCGGCCCCGCAGTCGATCACCAGGGTCTCGGGATCGAGCTGGGCGGCGATGGCTCCGGATGCCCCGTGCGGCAGCGCGAGGAAGACGACGTCGTGTCCGGCGAGCGTCTCGGCCGTGGTCTCCTGCAGCGTGAGGTGCGTGAAGGTGCGCAGGTGCGGCTGCACGGCGACGAGCGGCTGGCCGGCGTTGGAGTGCGCCGTCACGGTCCGCACCTCGAAGTCGGGATGGTCGGCGAGGAGGCGCAGGATCTCCCCTCCGGCATAGCCGGACGCGCCGGAAACGGCGACGGAGTACGTCATGGATCCACCTTAGGGTCTGAGCGGTCGGGGCGAGTTTCCGGCGACGCCCACGGCAGACCGTCTAGGCCGCAGCAGGGGTCGCCGGGATTCGGCGCGCGCCACGACGTCGGGTGCCGAGCTCGACGACACGCGAGAGGCGTGCGGAGCTGGGGAACCGGGCGGCGGACATGCACCGACCCTATCGACCGACCTCGACCGGATGCAATTCGTGTGACGAACGCTCGCACCGGCCCGCTGCGTGCCGGACGGAGGGCGGGCGTAGGCTCGGCGTGCGGCACCGGGCGCTCGTCCCGGGTGCGTCCACCCGAGGAGGAGACCATGGCCCTGCGCGTGCTGTTCATCGGCGGCAACGGCATCATCAGCTCGGCGTCGAGCGCCCGCATCGTTGAGCGCGGCGACGACCTCACGCTGCTCAACCGTGGCCGCAGCACCGACCGGCCGCCGATCGCGGGGGCGCGACACCTCACGGGAGACGCCGACGATGCGGCATCCGTCGCCGCCGCCATCGGCGACGAGACGTTCGACGTCGTCGCGAACTTCCGTTCCTTCTCGCCCGCCCAGGTCGAACGCGACCTCGACCTCTTCGAGGGACGCTGCCGCCAGTACGTCTACATCTCGTCGGCATCCGCGTACCAGAAGCCGGTCTCGCACCTGCCGATCACCGAGTCGACGCCGCTGCGGAACCCCTACTGGCAGTACTCGCGCGACAAGATCGCAAGCGAGGACCTGCTGGTCGCCGCATATCGCGAGCGCGGCTTCCCCGCCACGATCATCCGCCCGTCGCACACGTACGACGGCACCAGCGTGCCGCTCCTCGGCGGATGGACCGCCATCGACCGGATGCGCCGTGGCGCACCCGTGGTCGTGCAGGGCGACGGCACCAGCCTCTGGACCCTCACCCACACGCGCGACTTCGCGGTGGCGTTCACGGGGCTCCTCGGCAACGACCGCGCCGTCGGCGAGGCCTTCCACATCACGTCCGACGAGGTGCTCACCTGGGACCAGGTCGGCGAGGCGCTCGCCCGCGCCGCCGGGGCGGAGTTCCGTCCCGTGCACGTCGCGAGCGAGGCGATCGCGCGCGAACTCCCCGAGGACGGACCCGGCCTTCTCGGTGACAAGGCGCACTCCGTGGTCTTCGACAACACGAAGGTGAAGTCGCTCGTGCCCGAGTACCGGGCGATCATCCCGTTCTGGCGGGGCGCGCAGGAGATCGTCGACTGGCACGACGCCGACGCGGCACGGCGCGAGGTCGACCCGGCACTGGATGCCGCATTCGACCGCCTCATCGAGCGCCACGGCGCCTGACCGCCGCACGGGCGCCGCCCGGGCGCCACGGCGCGCCTGACCGCTGCATGGGCGCCGCTCGGGCGGACGCTAGTCCCGGATCGCCGCGCCGGCGCACTCGGCGGCCACCGCGGCGCCGGCGAGCTTGGCCTCGCTCGCCTCTGCCGCAGTCAGCGTGCGGTCCTCGGCGCGGAAGCGCAGGGCGAACGTGAGGCTCTTGGCGCCCACGGGGACCCCCTGGCCGCGGTAGTCGTCGACGAGCTCGAGGTGCTCGAGGAGCTCCCCCGCGCCGTCGCGGACGGCAGCGGCCACGGCAGCGGCCGGCACGTCGATCGCGACCATCAGCGAGAGATCCTGCGTGGCGGCCGGGTACGTGCCGATCCGGCCCGCCTCGAGGCCCGGGTCGGTCAGCCCGATCACGGCGTCGAGGTCGAGTTCGGCCACCGCGACCACCCGGGGCAGGTCGGACTCCTCGGCGAGCGTCGGCAGCAGCTCGCCCGCGTAGCCGACCGGCCGGCCGGCCACTCGAAGCTCCGCGGTGCGGCCCGGGTGCAGCGCCTGATGCGCGCCCTGCACGACCTCGATCTCGGCGCCGACGGCCAGGGCGATCCGGCGAACCGCGTCGAGCGCGTCGACGATGCCGGCGGTGACGGCCGCCTGACCGGGCTGCTTCGTCACGACGTCGCCGACGATGAGCACGCCGACGTGCCGCGGCTGCGGCGGGATGCCCGCCTGCAGCGTCTCGAGCACGGCGTCGCTGGGGCGCGCATCGCCGACCGGGAGCTCCGTCGTGCCGTACGTGCGGTCGACCTCCGGCAGGAACACGCTGCCCAGCTCGAAGATCGACACGTCCACGAGCCCGCGCGAGCGGTTGCGCTTCGCCGCAGCGACGAGCCCGGGCAGCAGCGACCGCCGCAGGAGCGCGGTGTTCGCGTCCAGGGCGTTCGCCAGGCGCACGGATGCCACGGGCGCGCCGTCGGCGCTGCCGTACGTGGCGTTCTCCGCCTCCGTGACGAACGGGAACGACAGCACCTCGGTCGAACCGGCGGCGGCCAGCGTGTCGGCGACCCGGCGCCGGATCCGCTGCGAGCGGGTCAGGCCGCGACCGGGAGGAGCCACTGGGAGCACGGACGGGATGCGGTGGTAGCCGGCGAGCCGTGCGACCTCCTCGGCGAGTTCGGCCCTGCCCGTGAGGTCGGGACGCCACGATGGCGGCACCACCTCGAACCCGCCGTCGACGCGGGTGACGACGCCACCGATCTCGGCGAGGGCATCGTGCACCTCCTCGTCGCGGTACTCGATGCCGATCAGGCCGGAGACGTAGCCGTCGGGCAGGAGGATCGCGGTGCGTGCCGGCGCCTCGTGGATGAGCGATCCGCCGACGTCGGCGGTGCCGCCTGCGAGGTCGACCATGAGCTGGGCGACGCGGGAGACCGCCGTGGCGGCGATCTCGGGGTCGACGCCGCGCTCATAGCGCTTCGCTGCCTCGCTCGGGAGCTTGTGCCGGCGGGCCGTACGCGCGATGGAGACGGGATCCCAGTTCGCGGCCTCGATGAGCACGTTCCGCGTCGAATCGCCGATCTCGGTCTCTGAACCGCCCATGACGCCGCCGAGGCCGATGGGACCGCGGTCGTCGGTGACCACCAGGTCTTCGACGTCGAGCGTGCGCTCCTTGCCGTCGAGCGTGACGAGCTTCTCGCCAGGCGTCGCCCGCCGCACGACGATGCCGCCGCGGAGGAGGTCGAGGTCGTAGCCGTGGATCGGCTGCCCGAGCTCGAGCATCACGTAGTTCGTGATGTCGACGAGCAGCGAGAGCGAGCGGATGCCGGCGAGCTTCAGCCGCGCGACCATCCACGCCGGGGTGGGGCGCGCCGGGTCCACGTCGCGCACGATCCGCGTGGCGAACACCGCCGAGCCGACGCGGCCGCGGATGGGCGCGTCGTCGCGGATCTCGACGGAGAAGCCATCGCCCGAGGCATCCACGGGCGCGGTCTGCTCGACCGGGTCGCGGAACCGGGCGCCGGTGGCGTGCGCGTACTCTCGCGCCACGCCGCGGATCGAGAATGCATAGCCGCGATCGGGCGTGACGTTGATCTCGACGGCGGCGTCGTTCAGGCCCAGCAGGGCGATCGCGTCGCTGCCGACGGGTGCGTCGATGCCGAGCGTGGAGAGGCGGAGGATGCCCTCGTGGTCGTCGCCCAATCCGAGCTCGCGCGCCGATGCGATCATGCCGTCGGATACGTGGCCGTACGTCTTGCGCGCGGCGATCGGGAACGGGCCGGGGAGGACCGCACCGGGCAGCGTCACCACGACCTTGTCGCCGACGTAGAAGTTGCGGGCGCCGCAGACGATGCCGTGCACGGCATCGCCGCCGTCGGCGGCCGTCTCACCGTCGGGCGCGACACGCACCTGGCACCACCGGATGGTCTTGCCGTTGGACTGCGGCTCCTCGACGAACTCGAGCACCTCGCCGACGACGATCGGCCCGGAGAGCTCGAACGTGTGCACGTCCTCCTCCTCGAGCCCGACCCGCACGAGGGCGGCGTGCACGTCTTCGGGAGTCGTGCCCGGCACGAGCTCCACGTACTCGGCGAGCCAGCTGAGCGGCACTCGCATGGGTCAGACCACCATTCCGAACTGCTGGGAGAACCGGATGTCTCCCTCGACCATCTCGCGCATGTCCTGCACGCCGTTGCGCAGCATGAGCCCGCGCTCGATGCCCATGCCGAAGGCGAACCCCGTGTAGACCTCGGGGTCGATGCCCGCGGCCTTGAGCACGTTGGGGTGCACCATGCCGCAGCCGCCCCACTCGATCCAGCGTGCGCCGCCCGCGAAGGTGGGATGCCAGAAGTCGAGCTCGGCGCTCGGCTCGGTGAACGGGAAGAAGCTGGGCCGCAGGCGCACCTTCGCCTCCTCGCCGAAGATCGACTTCACGAAGTGGTCGAGGGTGCCCTTGAGGTGCGCCATCGTCAGGCCCTTGTCGACGGCCAGTCCCTCGAACTGCATGAACACGGGCAGGTGCGTCGCGTCGAACTCGTCGGTGCGGTAGACCCGACCCGGCGCCAGCACGTAGATCGGCACCTCGCGGTCGAGCATCGAGCGCACCTGCACGGGGCTGGTGTGCGTGCGCAGGACGAGGTGCGCCTCGGGCGGGTCGACGAAGAAGGTGTCCTGCATCGCGCGTGCCGGGTGGTCGGCGTCGAAGTTCAGCGCGTCGAAGTTGAACCACTCGCTCTCGACCTCGGGCCCCTCGGAGATCTCCCAGCCCATGCCGGTGAACACGTCGCACACCCGGTCCTGCAGCAGGGCGAGCGGATGCCGCGCGCCTCGCGTGAAACGCGACGGCAGCGCCGTGACATCCACCGCCTCCGCCTCGAGCTGCGCGGCCGCCTCGGCCTCGACGATCTCGGCCTCGCGGGCGGCGAACGCCTGGTTCACCCGGCCGCGGGCGCCGCCCACGAGCTTGCCGAGGGCGGCCTTCTGGTCGTTCGGCACGTTGCGGAGCTCGGCGTTCAGTCGCGCGAGGGTCGACTTCTCCCCCGTGTGCTCGGCGCGGACGGCCTTCAGCGCGGCGGAGTCATCGGCCGCGGCGATCGCCGCGAGCGCGGCGTCGACCGCCGACTGCACGGCCTGCTCGGTGATTTCACGGGGCTCGGACACAAGGAACGAGTCTAGCGGGCGGGCGCGGTGCTGTACTCGACGCCTCAGGGTCTGGAGCCCGGTGCCACGTCACCCGTCGACGAACCCGACCGGTTGGCGTCCGCCATCGCCTCGGCGACCAGCATCCCCTGAGTCGGGTCCACCGGCGGCCCGCCCTTGCCGCTGGGCCGGTATCGGCTCGCGGTGCGGCGTGAGAGCCAGCGGGCGAACCACGACAGGCTCAGGTTCATCGCGAGGTAGATGAGGAACGTGACCACCCACAGCGGGAAGAGATATCGGTTGCCGTAGAAGCTCGAGAGGTTGTTCATCGTGGTGCGCAGCAGCTCGGGGTAGCCCACGATGAAGCCGAGCGAGGTGTCCTTCAGGAGCACGACGAG
Source organism: Agromyces ramosus (assembly GCF_004216665.1). Classification (GTDB taxonomy): domain Bacteria; phylum Actinomycetota; class Actinomycetes; order Actinomycetales; family Microbacteriaceae; genus Agromyces; species Agromyces ramosus. The sequence continues at coordinate 15,992 of NZ_SGWY01000001.1, forward strand.
CTGGGCGACGATGATCGGCAGCATCTGCCGGAACGCCTGCGGGAACTCCACGAGCATCTTCGACTGCAGCTGCCGCATGCCGAGGCTCAGCGCCGCCTCCCGCTGGCCGCGGGGCAGCGCGGCCAGGCCGGCTCGCAGGGCCTCGCCGATGAGCGCGCCATTGTAGATGGCCAGCGCCCCCACGACCGCCCAGTAGTCGCCCGTGGAGAAGACCAGGAGGATGAACAGCATCATCAGCAGCACCGGCATGCCGCGGAAGAACTCGATGACGACGGCCGTCGGGATCCGGATCCAGGGGTTCCGGGCGCTGCGCAGGAGCGAGAGCACGACGCCGAGCGCGACCGCGAGCACCGATGCCACGAGCGCCGCTCGCAGCGTGTTCCAGACGCCCTGGCCGATGAAGGTCCAGACCTCGGGGTTGGCGAAGATGTCCCAGCGCGACTCGTCGAACATACCGGGCAGGGTGATGTCGCCCGATTCCTTCGGGGAGTTCAGCACGAGGAACATCCACAGCAGCCCGCCGATGACGAGCACCGCCGTGATGACCGAGAGGGTGCGGGAGAGTGCGCGGGCCCTGGGGCCCGGTGCGTCGAACAGCACACTGGCGTTGCTCATCGCTGCACCACCCACTTCCGCTCGAGTTGGACCGCGAGCAAGCCGAGCGGAACCGTGATGATGAGGTAGAAGGTCGCCACCCCGAGCAGGATCGGGATGACCGCGTCGCCATTGTCGTTCGCGAGCTGCTTGCCGACGGCGAAGAGCTCGATGACGAAGAAACCGCCGGCGACGGACGTGTTCTTGGTGAGGGCGATGAAGACGTTGATGAGGGGCGGGATCGTCATCCGGAAGGCCTGCGGGAGGATGACGAGCGAGACGGTCTGGCGGAAGCCCAAGCCGACGCTCCTCGCCGCCTCGGCCTGGCCGACGGGAACGCCGTTGATGCCCGACCGCAGCGCCTCGGCGACGAACGGCGACGTGTAGACGGACAACGCGATGATCGCAGCGACGAAGTAGGGCATGCGCGAGCCGAGGTAGGGCAGCACGAACGCGCAGAAGATCAGCACGAGCGTCAGGGGCGTGTTGCGGACGACCTCCGTGTAGACCGTCGCCACGGTACGGAGCGTCGCGACCGGCGAGATGCGCATGGCCGCCACGATCGTGCCGATGACGAGTGCGGCGAGCCCGCTCACGATCAACAGCAGGATCGTCGTGCCGAACCCGCTCAGGTAGGTCGGCAGGTTCTCGATGATGACGTCCACGGTTCCCTTCGCCCGCCTGGTGGTGGGGTGACCGGGCCGGCCGATCAGCCGGCCCGGGTCATCCGTCGGTCAGTTCTCAGTAGCGGTCGACTGCGGGCGGCTCGACGAACGGCAGCACCGTGCCGGCCGTCGCGTCCCACGCCTCCTCGTAGCGGCCGTCCTCGTAGGCGGCCTCGAGCACGTCGTTGATCCACATGCGGAACTCCGTGTCGTCCTTGGCGAGGCCGATGCCGTACGGCTCCTCGGTGAAGGGCTCGCCCACGACCTTGAACTCGCCCTCGTTCTGGGCGGCGAGGCCCGCGAGGATGACGTTGTCGGTGGAAACCGCGACCACCTGGCCGCTGCGGAGCGGTTCGAGGCAGTTGGTGTAGGTGTCGGTGAGCACCGGCTGGGCGCCGATCTCGGCGAGCTTCGCGGCGGGCGTCGAGCCCGTCACCGAGCAGACCGGCTGTCCGACCAGGTCCTCTTCGCTCTCGATGTCGTCGTTGTCGGCGAGCACCAGGATCGACTGTCCGGCCATGTAGTACGGACCCGCGAAGGAGACGACCTCCTTGCGCTTGTCGTTGATCGTGTACGTCGCCACGACGATGTCGACCTGACCGTTCTCGATGAACGGCTCGCGGTTGGCCGACACGGTCTCGGTCCACTCGATGTTGTCCTCCGAGATGCCGAGCTCGCTCGCGATGATCTTGGCGATCTCGACGTCGAAGCCCTCGGGAACGCCCGAGGGGCCGACGAGCCCGAACAGGGGCTGGTCGAACTTCGTGCCGACGGTGATCGTGCCCGCCTCCGAGAGCTCGGCCATGGTCGTGCCGGCCTCGAACGTGGGAGCCGGTTCCTCGGTGGCCTCCTCGGTTGCGGTGCCGCCGCCGCCGGCGCAGCCGGCCAGCGCGAGCGACGCCGCCGCCGCGGCTGCGACGAGTGCGATTCTCATGCGTGTCATGTCTCTGCCTCTTCTCGTGTGGGTGTTTCCTCGCCGCTCGTGGCAGCGCAGGCCTAGTGCTCGAGGATCTTCGAGAGGAAGTCCTTCGCGCGATCGGACTCGGGGTGGTCGAAGAACTGGGCGGGCGTCGCCTCCTCGACGATGCGACCGTCGGCCATGAACAGCACGCGGTCGGCCGCCTTGCGGGCGAAGCCCATCTCGTGGGTCACGACGATCATCGTCATGCCGTCCTTCGCGAGCCCGATCATGACGTCGAGCACCTCGTTGATCATCTCGGGGTCGAGCGCGCTCGTCGGCTCGTCCATGAGGATGAGCTTCGGGTTCATCGCGAGCGACCGGGCGATCGCGACGCGCTGCTGCTGGCCGCCGGAGAGCTGGGCGGGCATCTTCTTCGCCTGGTTGGCGACGCCCACGCGGTCGAGGATCTCCATCGCCTTCGCGTCGGCCTCCTTGCGGGACCGCCGTTTGACGCGGATGGGGGCGAGGGTCACGTTCTCGAGCACGGTCTTGTGCGCGAAGAGGTTGAACGACTGGAACACCATGCCCACGTCGGCACGCAGCTTGGCGAGCGCCGCCCCCTCTTCGGGGAGCTTCTCGCCGTCGATCATGATGGTGCCCGAGTCGATGGTCTCGAGGCGGTTGATGGCCCGGCAGAGCGTGGACTTGCCCGAGCCGCTCGGCCCGATCACGACCACGACCTCACCGCGATTCACGACGGTGTCGATGTCGTTCAGCACGTGCAGGTCGCCGAAGTGCTTGTCGACATGCTCGACCACGACGAGGGGCTCGCCGCGACGGACCGAGATGTTCGAGGTCGCCGGCGCGGGCTGGGTTGGCTCCATACCCCCAAAACTAGGGCGCATCGCGGCTGCGCGACAAGGAACGACGCGGCGGTTGGTGCGGAGGTTACCTATTCGTGATGCGCGCTGCGCTGTGCGAACGCGCTTTCGTACAGGCAGACGGATGCCGCGGTCGCGAGATTCATCGACTCGGCGTGCCCGTAGATCGGCACGGTCACGACCCGATCGGCGAGGGCGAGGTGCTCGTCGGGCAGCCCGTGGGCCTCGTTGCCGAACAACCACGCCGTGGGCCGGGCGAGCACGCCGTCGTTGCGTGCGGTGAGGAGGTCCTCGCCCTTCACGTCCGCGGCGAGCACCGTGAGGCCGGCCTCCCGGGCGCGTTCGAGCACGTCATGGAGCTCCGCCCCGACGGCGACCGGCAGGTGGAAGATCGAGCCGGTCGAGCTGCGCACGACCTTGGGGTTGTAGAGGTCGACCGCGCGGCCGGTGAAGACCACGGCGTCGGCGCCTGCGGCATCCGCAGCCCTGACGATGGTTCCCGCGTTGCCCGGGTCGCGCACCTCCTCGAGGATCGCGACGAGCGCGGGCTTCGCCGCGAAGACCTCCTTCACGGCGGTCGGGAACTGGTGGCAGACCGCGACGAATCCCTGCGGGGTGACCGTGTCGGCCATCGCGTGGAGGACCTCCTCGGTCACGAACTCGACGTCGACCCCGGCGTCGACGGCCGTCTGGGCGATGTCGGGGTAGCGCTCGAGCGCCGTGGGGGTGGCGTACAGCTCGACCACGAGCTGGGGTCGGAAGGTGAGCGCCTCGGCCACGGCCTGCGGGCCCTCGAGGAGGAAGAGTCCGCTCTCGGCACGGGCTGCCTTCTTCGCGAGCTTGGCGACCGCGCGAACGCGCGGAGACCGGGGGTTCTCGAGCATGCGGCCAGTCTATGGGGCGCATGCGGAACGGCCCGGCACCACGAGGGTGCCGGGCCGTTCGCGACGGAGGACGCGCCTTACGCGGCGGTCTTCGGGGCCGAGGTGTCGGCCGGGAGCGCCTGCTTGGCGGTCTCGACGAGGGCCGCGAAGGTCGCGGGCTCGTTCACGGCGAGCTCGGCGAGGATGCGACGGTCGACCTCGATGCCCGCGAGGCCGAGACCCTGGATGAAGCGGTTGTACGTGATGCCGTTCTGGCGGGAGGCGGCGTTGATGCGCTGGATCCAGAGACGACGGAAGTCGCCCTTGCGCTTGCGACGGTCGTTGTACGAATAGACGAGGGAGTGGGTGACCTGCTCCTTCGCCTTGCGGTAGAGACGCGAACGCTGGCCGCGGTAGCCCTCGGCGCGCTCGAGGATGACCCGGCGCTTCTTGTGGGCGTTGACCGCCCTCTTCACTCTTGCCATGACTCTGTTTCTTCCTTACGGGTCTCGCGGCTCAGTGGCCGAGAAGCTTCTTGATGACCTTGGCGTCGGGGGCCGACACGACCTGGTCCTGGTTCAGGCGGGCCTTGCGCTTCGAGGACTTGACCTCGAGGTTGTGGCGCATCCCGGCCTGCTGCTTCATGATCTTGCCGCTGCCGGTGACCTTGAAGCGCTTCTTGGACCCGGAGTGGGTCTTCTGCTTCGGCATCTCGTGTTTCTCCTTGGTTCTGCCGCCAACTCGTGGCGGACGGGGGTGCTGGCCTAGGCCTCGGTGGCCTCGGCCGACTGCGCCTCGGACTCGCCCGCGGCATCCGCCGTCGGTCGCGCCTTCGCCGCAGCACGCTGTGCATTCGCCTCGGCCTTGGCCTCGGACTTATTCTTGAGCGGAGCGATGACCATGACCATGTTGCGGCCGTCGATCGTGGGGTTGTGCTCGACCGTGCCGAACTCCGCCACGTCCTCCGCGAAGCGCTGCAGGAGGCGCACGCCCATCTCGGGGCGCGACTGCTCGCGTCCGCGGAAGAGGATCATCGCCTTGACCTTGTCGCCGGACTTCAGGAAGCCGACGGCGCGCTTCATCTTGGTCTCATAGTCGTGCTTGTCGATCTTGAGGCGGAACCGAACCTCCTTGAGGATCGTGTTCGCCTGGTTGCGCCGGGCCTCTTTCGCCTTCTGCGCAGCCTCGTACTTGTACTTGCCGTAGTCCATGATCTTGGCGACCGGCGGCTTGGAGTTCGGTGCGACCTCGACGAGGTCGAGGTCGGCTTCCTGCGCGAGCCGCAGGGCCACCTCGATCTTCACGACGCCGACCTGCTCTCCGCCAGGCCCCACGAGGCGGACCTCGGGAACGCGGATACGGTCGTTTGTACGGGGATCGCTGATGCGTGTACTCCTCTACTCAAGCTGTTTCGCTCGACGGGAGGCGGATGCCGCCCGTCGACGAGAGCGGAAGATCCACGCAGGACCACACGGAATCACACCGGTGAACACTGCGGCACCCTGTCTACTTCCTCGCCGTGCGCTGGTCGCCCAGCAGCGTGGAAGCGGAGTGCAATCGACCCGGTAACCTTGATGAAGCGGTATGCGCGGGTGGGAGAATCTCCACTTTCGTACCGGGGACTGGCCCCGGGCCCGCAGTAGTCTAACAGAGGATGTCTGTGAGCAACAGTTCAGACGAGTCCACCGTCGAGGGCGCCACCCGCGACATCGCCGAGGTCCCCGCGGTCGAGATCATCACGACCGCCGCCGTGCACCTCATGAGCGCCGCCGCCGTGAAGGTCGGGCTCGCCGACGACCCCGGCCAGCAGGTCGACCTCGACGAGGCCCGCAAGCTCATCAACGCCCTCGCCGGCCTCATCACCGCCGGCGCGCCCGAGATCAGCGACATGCACGCCCGCTCCCTGCGCGACGGCCTGCGGTCGCTGCAGCTCGCGTTCCGCGAGGCATCCGTCGTCCCCGACCCGATCGGCCACGGACCCGGCGAGAAGTGGACCGGCCCTGTCACCTAGTCGCGGGCGCGGCGCTCAGCGCTGGCAGTTCGGGCACCACCAGGTGTCGCGCAGCTCGAGCTCGTTGCGGCCGAGTCGGCCGTGCTCGATGCGCGTGCCGCAGCGGCGGCACGGCTGGCCCCCGCGCGAGTAGACCCAGAGGCGCTCGCCACGGCGGTCGTTGCCGGTCGTCACGCGGGAGATGCGGTCGCGATTGGTGCGGATGACGCGGCTCGCGAGGTCGACGAGGGGCGGCAGCTCCACCTCGCCCGCCGGCCGGGTGGGGCGGATGCCGCGGAGGAAGCACAGCTCGTTGACGTAGACGTTCCCGAGCCCCGCGAGGTTGCGCTGCTCGCCGAGGGCCACGGCGATCGGGGCCCCGGGCGCCGCGGCGAGGCGCCGGACGGCCTCGTCGGCATCCCAGTCGGGACCGAGCAGGTCGGGACCGAGGTACCCGAGGCGATCGGCCTCCTCCACGGCGGGGAACACCTCCAGCAGCCCGAGGTCGAAGCCGACCGCGACAGCGGCCGGCGTCTCGATGACGACGCGCGCCTGCCAACCCGGGCGGTGCCATCGCTCCCCCGGGCGGTGCACCCGCCACTCGCCCTCCATCTTCAGGTGCGAGTGCACGACCTCGTCGCCGATGCGCATGAGCAGGTGCTTCCCGCGGCTGGCGACCGATCGGATCACCTCGCCCGACAGGTCGACGGTCGCGTAGGTTGGCACCCGGAAGTCGCTCGTCGTCACCACCTGCCCGGCCAGTGCCGCATCGAGTCGGCGCGCGGACTGGTAGACGGTGTCACCTTCGGGCATCGAACCGGAGCCCTCTCGGCGTCTCGCGGAACCCGGCGGCGCGCAGCGGCGGATCGAGCACCGAGCCGTACACGCCCTGGCCGTTCACGGTCTCGATGCGCAGCTTGGGCGATCCGGCACGCACGAGCGCGTCGGCGAGCGCGGCCGCCGCGGCGATGAGCGTGTCGGCGTCGTCGGTGAAGACCAGGGTGGTGCGGCCGCCGCGCTCGAGGTAGAACACCGCCTCGCCGTCGACGATGGCGACGAACGCACCCGCCTTGCGCGCCGGCCGATGACCGCCGTCGGACGTCTCGGGCCACTCGAGCGCGGCACCGAACGGATTCGCGGGATCCGTCGCAGCCAGCGCGATCGCGTGGTCGTGCGTGGCGCTCCGCAGTCGGTCGACGGCCGCGGTGGAGGCGAACTGGGCGCCGCCCTGTCCGTCGATGAAGTAGCCGCGCCGCACCCGACCCGTCTCCTCGAAACCCGAGAGCGCCCGGTACGCGAGGGCGAAGCCGCCGAGCACGCCCTCGGCCACGACCGAGCCGCGCGTGACCACGCCATAGCGCTCGAGCAGCGTCTCGCCGAGCGCGTGCGCGCGCGGGGTCGCCGCGGAGCTCGCGAGCGGCAGCACGGCCCAGCGGCCCGCCACCTTCGGCGGGTTCGCCCGCGCCGTCGCCGCCCGGCCGGACTGCACGCTCGCGGCGAGCACCCGCCGCGACAGCGACCCGCCGCGGAGCCGGGCGCGCGGCGTGGCCGGTGCGGTCTTGTGCGCCCCGCGGCCGGCGACGAGCCCTCGCACGGGCGCGAAGGTGTCGTTGGTCACGAGCCCCGCCCAGGCGAGGCGCCACAGCGCCTCGATGACGGGCTGCTCGTCGGTCGCGCCAACCGCCTCGACGAGCTGCCGGAAGAAGTAGCCGCCTCCGCCGCCGAGCGTGGCGAGCAGCTCGGTCTCGAGCGGGTCGAGCGGTGCAGCGGCGGGGGCGGGAAGGGTGAGCTCGGCCGTGTCGGCCAGGTGCAGGCTCACCCAGCCGTCGTCGCCCGCGAGCGATCCCTGCCCGGCCCACACCACCTCGCCCGAGGCGGTGAGCTCGTCGAGCATTGCGGGCCGGTAGTCGGCCACCCGCGCGGGCAGCACGAACGACTCCCATGCCGAGGCCGGGATGCGGGCACCCTCGAGCTGCTCGATCACCGCGGCGACGCCGTCGACGCCCCGCAGGCGACCCCCGACGTGCTGCCACTCGGGCAGGAACCGGGCGTACTCGCGCGGCGCCACGGGCTCGACCTCGTTGCGCAGGGCGGCGAGCGACCGCCGCCGGATGCGCCGGAGCACCTCGCTGTCGCACCACTCCGCACCCGCGCCGTGAGGGAGGAACTCCCCCTCGACGACCCGGCGCTCGCCCGCGAGCCGGCCGAGTGCCGAGGCGGCGATGACCTGGCCGATGCCGAACCTCGCGGCCACGGCGTGCGCGGTGAACGGGCCGTGGGTGCGGGCGTAGCGGCTCACGAGGTCGCCGAGCGGATCGCGCACAGGCTCGCCGAACACCTCGGGCAGGCCCGGCGGGATCGGCACGCCGAGCGCATCGCGCAGCCGGCTCAGGTCTTCGACGGCCGCTAACCACGCCGTGCCGGCGAATCGCACCTGCGCGATGCGTCGTGCGTCGGCGAGCGCGGCGAGCGTCGACGCGGCGTCGGTGGTGTCGTCGGTGCGCTCGGCGACCTCATCGGCCGTGAGGGGCCCGAGCTCGCGGAGCAGGTCGGCGACTCCCTCCTCGCCGCGAGCGGCGCGCTCGGGAACGAGTCGCTGCAGCATCCGCTCGGTCTCGGCCACGACCTCGGGGTCGAGCAGCTCCCGCAGCTCGACCGTGCCGAGCAGCTCCGCCAGCAGCGCCGGGTCGAGCGACAGCGCCGCCGCGCGGCGCTCGGCGAGCGGCGCGTCGCCCTCGTACATGAAGGCGCCGACGTAGCCGAACAGCAGGCTCGAGGCGAAGGGGCTCGCGGTCTCGGTGGTGACCTCGACGAACCGCACCTCGCGGGCGCCGATGCGCTCGGTGAGACGGGTGAGCGCCGGCAGGTCGTAGACGTCCTGCAGGCACTCGCGAACCGCTTCGAGCACGATCGGGAAGTCGGGGAAGTCGCGCGCGACCTCGAGGAGCTGCGACGCGCGCTGCCGCTGCTGCCAGAGCGGTGAGCGCCGGCCGGGGTTGAGCCGCGGCAGCAGCAGCGCCCGCGCCGCGCACTCGCGGAACCTCGACGCGAACAGCGCGGAGTCGCCGACGCGCAGCGTGACGAGCTCGGCGAGCTCGGCCGGCTCGAACGTGAACAGCTCGGCGCCGGGCGGGTCGTCGGACGTGTCGGGCATGCGCAGCACGATGCCGTCGTCGCTCGCGACCGCGTTGGCGTCGACGCCGAACCGCTCCTGCACCCGCGCCCCCGCGGCGAGCGCCCACGGCGCGTGGACGCGCATGCCGTACGGCGAGTGCAGCACGATGCGCCAGTCGCCGAGCTCGTCGCGGAACCGCTCGACGACGAGGCTGGTGGCGTCGGGCACCACCCGCGTCGCCGCCCGCTGGTCGTCGACGAAGGCCACGAGGTTGGATGCCGCGCGCTCGTCGAGGCCCGCCGCGCGCGCTCTGGCGCGGCCCGCCTCGGGCGAGGAGTTGGCGATCTCGGTGATGAAGCCGCCGATCGCCTCGCCGAGCTCCGCCGGACGGCCGATGCCGTCGCCCTTCCAGAAGGGGAGCCGACCCGGCTCGCCGAACGCCGGCGCCACGAGCACGCGATCGTGCGTGATCTCCTGGATGCGCCAGCTCGTCGCGCCGAGCGCGAAGACGTCGCCGACGCGCGACTCGTAGACCATCTCCTCGTCGAGCTCGCCGACGCGCCGGCCCGGCCCGGCCTCGCCGATCATGAAGACGCCGAACAGGCCGCGGTCGGGAATCGTTCCGCCGCTCGTCACCGCCAGGCGCTGCGCACCGCGACGGCCGACGATGGTGCCGGCGTCGCGATCCCAGACGATGCGCGGGCGGAGGTCGCCGAACCGGTCGGAGGGGTAGCGCCCGGCGAGCAGGTCGAGGGTCGCGTCGAAGACCGAGCGCGGCAGCGTGGCGAAGGATGCCGCCCGGCGGACGAGCTCGAACCACTCCTCGACGTCCCACTCGTCGACCGCGGCGGCCGCGATGGTCTGCTGCGCGAGCACGTCGAGCGGGTTCGTCGGCACGCGCATCGCCTCGATCGCGCCCGCGACCATGCGCTCGGCCACCACCGTGGAGTGGAGCAGGTCGGCGCGGTGCTTGGGGAACACGACGCCCTTCGAGACCTGGCCCACCTGGTGGCCGGCTCGGCCGATGCGCTGGAGCCCGCTGGCGACGGACGGCGGCGACTCGACCTGCATGACGAGGTCGACCGCGCCCATGTCGATGCCGAGCTCGAGGCTCGACGTCGCCACCACGCAGCGCAGCCTGCCGGCCTTGAGGTCGGCCTCGACGAGGGCGCGCTCCTCCTTGCTGACGGAACCGTGGTGGGAACGGGCCAGCACCGGCTCGGCGCCCCCGGTGATCCCGGATGCACCGACGGCCTCGGCCGGAGGTCGCCGCGCCGGCAGGACGCCGTCGCCCGGATCGGCCGGCGGAAGGAACCCGTCGCCCGCCGGGACCGCCACCGGTTCGGCCTGCCGCTCGGCCCAGAGCTCGTTGAGGCGTGCGGTGAGCCGCTCGGCGAGGCGCCGCGAGTTCGCGAACACGATCGTGGAGCGGTGCGCCAGCACCTCGTCGAGGATGGCGGCCTCGACGTGCGGCCACACCGATCCCGACCCCGACTCGGTGGCGAGGTCGGACAGGTCGTCGACCGGCACCGTGACGCGGATGTCGAACCGCTTGCCGCTCGGCGGCGCGACGATGCTCACCGGCCTCGTGCCGGCGAGGAAGCGCGCCACCTCCTCGCGGGGTCGCACCGTGGCGGACAGCCCGATGCGCTGCACCGGCGCTGCGGTGAGCTCGTCGAGACGCTCGAGCGACAGGGCGAGGTGCGCGCCCCGCTTGGTGCCGGCGAGTGCGTGGATCTCGTCGACGATCACGGTCTCGACGCCGCGCAGGGTCTCGCGGGCGGCGGAGGTGAGCATGAGGAACAGCGACTCGGGCGTCGTGATGAGGATCTCGGGCGGATGCGCCACGAGCGAGCGGCGCTCGGCCGGCAGCGTGTCGCCCGACCGGACGCCGACGCTCACCTCGGGTACCTCGAGGCCGTGGGCCGCCGCCGTGCGGGCGATGCCGACGAGCGGTGCGCGCAGGTTGCGCTCGACGTCGACGCCGAGCGCCTTCAGCGGCGAGAGGTACACCACCTTCGTGCCCGACGTCTCGGCATCCGCCCCGGATGCGTGCAGCCGGTCGATGGCCCAGAGGAACGCCGCCAGCGTCTTGCCCGAGCCCGTCGGCGCGACCACCAGCGCGTGCTCGCCGCGGGCGATGGCCTGCCAGGCCTCGCGCTGCACGCTCGTGGGCTCGGTGAAGGACTCGGTGAACCACGCCCGGGTCGCGGGCGAGAACGCGTCCAACGCCTCGGCCATGCCTCCATTCAATCGGATGCCTCCGACGCTCGCGCCGGCTCCGCGTTCAGCGAACGCCCGCGCGCACGTCGGCGAGCGCCCGCGCGACGGCGTCGACCGTGCGGCGCGCCTGCGCGGCATCCGTCTGCCAGTTGCTCACCGAGAACCGCACGACCGCTCGGTCGTGCCATCGCGACGTCATGGCGAGCACCTCGCCCTCGTGCCACAGTCGCTCGCTGAGCGCCTCCGTCGCGGCGTCGTCCTCGAGGGCGATGCACACCTGGGTGAACACGACGTCGTTGAGCACCTCGACGCCGGACAGCTCGGCGACGCCGTCGGCGATCCTGCTCGCGGCATCCGCCAGCCGTTCGATGAGCGCCGCCACCCCGGTGCGGCCGAGCGAGCGCAGCACCGCCCAGGTCGGCAGGCCGCGCGCGCGGCGCGAGAGCTCCGGGACCTTCTCCTGCGGGTCCGCGCCCACCTCGGTGGCCTGCAGGTAGCTCGCCTGCACCCCGAGCGCGGTGTGCATCGGGCGGCCGTCGGCGACGATCGCGAGCCCGCAGTCGTACGGCACGCTGAGCGTCTTGTGCGCGTCGGTCGACCAGGAGTCGGCGGCGTCGATCCCGGCGGTGAGGTGCCGGAGTCGGGGCGACGCCGCGGCCCACAGGCCGAACGCGCCGTCGACGTGCACCCACGCCCCTGCCTCGTGGGCCGCCGCGATCGCGGCGCCGAAGTCGTCGAACGCGCCCGAGTGGATGTTCCCCGCCTGCAGCAGCACGATCGCCGGCCCGCTGCCCGCCGCCAGCGTCTCGCGCAGCGCATCGACCCGGATCCGGCCCTGTTCGTCGCTCGGCACCGCGATCGGGGTGCCCAGCCCGAGGAAGCGACCCGCCAGGTCCACGGTGCCGTGCCGTTCCTCGCCCACGATGAAGCGGATGGCGGGACCACCCGCCAGGCCCGCGGTCTCGACGTCCCAGCCGGCGCGACGCATGACCTCGTCTCGTGCCGCGGCCATGCACGTGAACTGGGCCATGGTCGCGCCGGTCGCGAAGCCGACCTCGCTGCCGACCGGGAGGCCGAGCACGTCGACCACCCACTCGCCGGCGAGCTCCTCGGCCGCCACGACGCCGGGCGCGACGGTGCCGAGCGTCGCGTTCTGGTCCCACACGGACACGAGCCAGTCCGCCGCGAGCGCGACGGGTTGCGTGCCGCCGATCACCCAGCCGAAGAAGCGCGGCGAGCCCATCGCCATCAGACCCGGCTCCACGCCGTCCGCGAGTCGTTCGATCACCGAAGCAGCGGGCTCGCCGTGGTCGGGGAGGGACCGGCCGAGCCGGTCCTTCACCTCGTCGACGCCGAGCCGCGGGGGAATGGGGCGTTCGCGGATGCCCGACAGCCACGCACGGGCGTGCCGATCGGCGACGGCGAGCACCTCGTCGTAGGAGGACTCGGGGGCGGTTCGCCGGTCATTCGGCTCGACCATGGGACACCTGGCTTCCGCGCGACGGGCGCGCCTTCTCGATTCTGCTCCGGCCGCTGCACACGGTCAACGCTGCGCCGACCCGGTCAGCACATCACGTCGGCGGCGGGCACGACGCCGTCCACCAGGTACTGCTCGACGGTGGCGTCCACGCACGCGTTGCCCTGGTTGAACGCGGTGTGGCCGTCGCCCTGCCGGGTGACGAGGATGCCGCTCTCGAGCTGCGATGCGACCGAGACCGCCCACTGGTACGGCGTCGACGGGTCGTTCGTGGTGCCGAGGACGAGGATGGGCGCCGCTCCGGGTGCGCTGACGGGGGCGGGCACCCGCTCCGAGGGGAACGGCCACGACAGGCAGGAGAGGTCGCTGTAGGCGAGGTAGGGCCCGAGGTGGGGCGCGGCATCCGCCAGCGCCCTGCCCTGCTCCTTCATCACGGCCACGTTGTTCTGCGCCGGGTAGTCGAGGCACCTGACCGCGCGCAGCGCCTCGAACAGGTTGCCCGTGTAGGAGCCGTCGGGCGAGCGGCCGTAGTACGCGTCGACGAGGGTCAGCGCGAACTCCGCCTGCCCGGCCAGGATCGTGGTGAAGAGCGTGTCGAGCGCGGGCCAGGTCTCGGCGTCGTAGAGGGGCGCCGCGATCGCGATCAGGAGGGTGTCCGCACCGACCGAGCGACCGTCGGTCGACGGGATCGGATTCTTCGAGACCGCATCGAGGAGGGCGCGCACCGTCGCCAGCGCCTCGTCGGGCGACCCCTGGAACGGGCACGTCGCCGCCGGGATGCACGCCCCGAGGTACGAACGGAGCGCCGTCTCGAGTCCCTGCGCCTGGGCGAGGGTGATCTGGGGCTCGCTGAGGCTCGGGTCGATCGCCCCGTCGAGCACCAGCCGCCCCACCTTGTCGGGAAAGGTTCCGGCATACACGGTTCCGAGGTACGCCCCGTACGAGTACCCGAGGTAGTCGAGCTGCTCCTCGCCGAGGACGGCGCGCAGCATGTCGAGGTCGCGGGCGGCGCTCACGGTGTCGACATTGGCGAGCAGTGCGCCCGTGTTCGCGAGGCACGCCTGCCCGAGCGAGTGCGTGAGCTCGTTCTGCCCCGTGATCCACGAGTTGCTCCCGCGCGAGCCCGGCGGGATCCCGTACAGGATGCTGTCGAGCTCCGCCGGCTCGAGGCATTCGACGGCGGTCGAGCGCCCCACGCCGCGGGGATCGAAGCCGACGATGTCGTAGCGGTCCTGCACGGCCCCGGTCACCGCGACGTCGACGGACTCGGCCACGACGTCGTACCCGGATACCCCGGGGCCACCCGGGTTCACGAGCAGCGAGCCGACCTTGTCCTCCTTCGCAGGCTGGCGGATGAGCGCAAGCTCGATCTCGTCCGCCGACGGGTCGTCCCAGTCGAGGGGCGCTCGCGCCGTGGTGCAGAGGAAGTCGCCGCACTGGTCCCAGCGCAGGACCTGCGAGTAGTACGGCCGGAGTGCGGCGTCGACGTCCTCGGGGATCGGCGTCGATTCCTCGACGACGGGGAAGAACAACGAGAGTCCGCATCCGCTCGCCGTCGCGGCCAGCACGAGCGCCATCGCGGTCGCCAGCATCGACTTCGGTGCGCGTTCCATGATGTCCCCCAGTATGTGCGCGACGCCGCTCGGTCGCTCGGCCCTCGTTTTGGGGGTGCGCCCCGGTTCGGTCCGCGCACGGGCGCGCCGCCCAGAGATGGCGCGGAAACATGCTCGAAACATGCCTCGATGTACCCCGAAAGCGGGGTTCGGTGCACGGGGCAACCCGGTTGCCGCCACCCGGGGTACGCGGGATACTCGCCCCATTGGCGCATCTCCGACGCGTTGGAGGGCCGGGGAGCCATGCGTGAGGGGGCAAACTCATCGTGACGTCATTCGTGCTGGGGATCGACATCGGCACGAGCTACACCGCTGCGGCCATCGGTCGGCGGCGCGCCGACGGCTCCGTGGACGTCGAACCGCTCGAGCTCGGTTCGCGCAAGGCCGCGGTGCCCACCGTGGTGTACCTCGGCGATGACGGCGGCGTCGTCGTCGGCGAGGCGGCCGAGCGGCGGGCGATCGATCAACCGGATCGGGTCGTGCGCGAGTTCAAGCGCCGCATCGGCGACGAGACGCCGATCATCGTGGGCGACCTCAGGGTCGCGGCCGAGGACATCTACGCGGTGCTCGCGCAGTGGGTCGTCGAGCGCGCCGAGGAGCACGAGGGCGAAGCGCCCGCGGTCATCGCGGTGTCCCATCCCGCGTCATGGGGTGAGCACCGCCTCGGACTGGTCCGAGGGGCCCTGGCCGGCGTCGGGCTCGGCGAGGTCGAACTGGTGAGCGAACCCGAGGCGGCCGGCCTGCACTACCTGGAGCAGGAGAAGGTCGGGACCGGTGAGGCGATCGCCGTCTACGACCTCGGCGGCGGCACGTTCGACGTCGCACTGCTCAGGAAGCAGGACGACGCGTTCCGCGTGATCGGCACCCCGTCGGGCATCGAGCACCTCGGCGGCGCGGACTTCGACCAGCGGATCTTCGAACACGTGCGCTCGCTCGCGGGTGGCGCTCTCGCCGACCTGGACGAGCGCACCCCCGACGAGGCGCTGGCCCTCGCACGCGTGCGGCGCGACTGCGTCGACGCGAAGGAGGCCCTGTCGTTCGACGGCGAGACGGTCGTTCCCGTGCTGCTGCTCGGCGCGCAGACGCGCGTGCGGCTCGTCCGCTCGGAGTTCGAGCAGATGATCGGCGACGACCTGCGACGCACGGTCGAGACCCTTCGGCAGGCGGTGACCGCGGCGGGACTCGAGCTCGACGACCTCACGACCGTCCTGCTCATCGGCGGCTCGTCCCGCATCCCCGCCGTCGCCCAACTCATCTCCGTCGAGCTCGAGCTGCCGGTCGCCATCGACGCGGACCCCAAGGCCTCCATCAGCCTCGGCGCCGCCGCAGCGGCATCACGTCGACTCGAGCCGCTCGTGCCCGCACCGGAGCCGGACGACGGGCGGGGCGACACCGTGCCCGTCGCGGGCGCCGCAGCGGCCGCATTCGCCGGCGCCCCGGTCGGTGCCGGCGCAGCGGGCGCGGCCTCGCAGCGCATGTCCATCGGATTGCGCGCGACCGTGCTCGCGGGGGTCGCCGCCGCGCTCCTCGCCGTCCTCATCCCCATCACGCCGCTGGGCGCCGGCACCCCCGAGGACTCGAACGAGGATCCGGCCGACACCACCGGCGAACCGAACGGGGCGCCGGACGGCGCCTACGTGACCGGTGCCGCACCGCTCGCCGCACCGCTGGCCGACCCGGTCTTCTACATCGACGAGCAGGCGGGGGCCGGAACGACGCCGGAGGACGACGCACCGCCGACCGGCGCGTACCGTCCGCTGTCGCCCGCCAACGGCGGCAGCGGCGGCACGTCCACCGCTCCCGCGACGAGCGGGTCATCTGCTGCGGCGCAGGATCCACCGTCGGACACCACGACGTCGACCGACCCGGTGGTCGACACCGAGCCGGCGCCGGATCCGGCACCCGACCCGGTCCCCGATCCGTCGCCCGAGCCCGAGCCCGTGCCGGATCCCACTCCGGACCCGGTCCCCGACCCGACACCTGAGCCCGAGCCCGTGCCCGATCCCGCTCCCGACCCCGCTCCCGACCCGTCGCCCGAGCCGGAACCGGTTCCCGACCCGAGCCCGGACCCGACCGAGCCGCCGTCGGTGCCATGAGCCGGCCGCTCTCGTCGACGGGAGGGCGGAATCCGGGCACGGTCGGTTGGGAGGACGCCGCAGGGCTCGTGCGGCAGATGCTCGACGGGCGAGCGCCGGTGCACGCCGGGGTCACGGGGCCGGGAGGGTCGGGCAAGTCCACGCTGCTCGACGAGCTCGCGGTGGCGCTCCGCTCCGAGGGGATGGACGTCGTCCGCGGTCTCGACGAATACGGACGAGCGGACGTCGACCCCGAGCGCGTCGCGCTCCTCGTCGACGATGCCGAGCACCTCGGCGACGACGACGTCGCCGCGCTCACGAGCCTCATGCGCACGGACGGACCGCACGTCGTCGTCGCCTTCCGTCCGTGGCCGCGCTCGGAAGCCGTGGCCGGACTCGTCGATCGGCTCGGCAGGCAGCGCCCGCACCTCGTGCTGGAGCACCTGTCGACCTCCGACGTCCGCGAACGGGCGGTCGAGCTGCTCGGCGATCCGCTCCCCGACGACGCCGTCGACCGGGTCCTCGACCTCGCGCGCGGCAATGCCCGGTACGTCGACCACGTGCTCCTGGCGGTGCGCGAGGACGCATGGGACCTCCTGGAGACGAGTCCACTGCCCTCGTCGGCACTGGAGCGGCTCCGGCATCGTCTGGATCGCCTCGATCCGGACCTCCTCGACTTCCTGGTCGCCCTGGCGGTCGGGTTCTCGGTGTCGGGACCGGCGCTGGCCACGGCACCCCGGTTCGCCGACGCGGACCTGCGCGCGCTCATGGCCGCGGCGCGGGCGACGGGGATGGTCTCCCCCGAGGGCACCCTGCTCCCGATCGTACGGATCACGATCATGCAGAGCACGCCGGACCACGAGCTGTGGCCGATGCGGAGCGAGCTGGTGGACGCCGTGGAGGCCGCGGGCGTTCCCCTGGGACCGACGGCACTCGAACTCGCCCGGCACGGGTTCCGCGACCCGCGCGTTGCGGAAGCACTCCGCGGACAGGCCGACGAGGCCCTGCCGACCGAGCCCGTCGAGGCATGGGGGCTCTACGCCGCATCCATCGAGGCGGGTGGCGACGTCGCCGCCCTCGCCGGCCGACGCGCGCAGGCCGCGTGGGCGGCCGGCGACATCCGCGCCGCCGAGCGCCTCGTCGACGGACTGCTGACCGGCGCCGAGCACCCCGACCTTCCCCGGGTGATGAATGTCGCAGCTGCGATCTGGTCGCGGAAGGGGATGCTCCGGCGCGGCGCAGACGCGTACGTCGGCCTCACGGAGGCGGCGGGGTGCGCGGCAGCACCGCTCGCGGCCGTCTGCCTTGCCGTCCTGGGAGAGGTCGGGCAGGCCCGGGCCATCCTCGCCACCGCTCCCGACGTCGAGTATCCGACCTCGTCCCAGGTGGCGATCTCGATGACCGCCGACGGGATCCTCGCCGCACTCGACGGCGCACCCGACCGCGCGCTGTCGGCGCTGCTCCAGGCCTCGAGCGTCATGGGCGAGTCCGGTGAGGCCCTTCCCCTGCCCGAGGTGCCGGCCGTCCTCGCCGCCCACGTGGCGCTCAACGCCGGCGAGCTCGGCATCGCCGCCGAGGTGCTCCAGTCCGCCGTCGACACCGTGCAGGGCGGACCCGCGTTCCGGAACCGGCTTCGTCTAACGCAGGCGCTCGTCGCGTTGCGGGCGGATCGTCCCGCTCGCGCCCGCGCGCTGCTGGGGGCGGTCGACTCCTCGCAGCGCCCGCTCGGGCTCCGCGACGAGGTGCTCGCGCACGCCGTTCGGATCGGGCTCGCACGGCGCACCGACGACCTCACCACGCTCGTGCGGGCATGGGATTCGGCGCGCCAGACGGTCGCGCGCATGCCGATCGACCTCACCGCCCTGCCCGCCCTCGCGGAGTTCGCGATCGCGGCGGCGCGCCTGCACGAGTCGCATTTCATCGAGGAGCCCCTCGCCTCCGCCTGGGAACTGCTCGAGCGCGTCGGCCGGCCCGCATCGTGGTGCACCAACCTGCACTGGGCCGAACTCCAGGCCGCCATCCTCCGCCGCGACCAGGCGAGCCTCGCGGCGCACGCCGCCGCGCTGTCCGATGCGGCGGCGGCGAATCGCGTGGCCAGCCGGCTCGCGGAGGCCGGTCGGGTCTGGAGCGCCGCCCTCGCGGGCGAGGTCGACGTCGATGCGGTGGAACGAGCCGTGCGCGACCTCGCCGCAGCCGGGTACCCGTGGGACGCGGGCCGGCTGGCCGGGCACGCCGCCGGGCGGGCGGCCGAGCATCGGGACACGCTCCAGCTCCTCGCGCTGGCCCGTGGCCTGCACCCGGAGGAGCAGCGCGCCGAGGACCGGCGAGAACCCGTCGATGAGCCCTCCAACCGTGCCCGTGACGACGGCGGGCTGAGCGCCAGGGAGCGGGAGGTGGCCCGACTCGTGCTCGAGGGCAAGACGTACGCGGAGATCGGATCCGCGATCTTCATCTCCCCCCGCACCGCCGAGCACCACATCGCGCGCATCCGCCGGCGCCTCGGCGTGACCACCCGGTCGGAGCTGCTCGCCAGGCTGCGCCTCGTGCTCGACGAGGACGAGTGACCGTCGACGGATGTCCCCCATCCCCCCATCGCCGTCCCCCCACCCCCCTATCGGCCCCCACCCACGACCCCCCTCCGCGGCACCGAAGGTACGGGGTTTCGCACCGATGCCGCACGCGCCAGGACACGACAGTCTTCTTCGTGGGGGCCGGCGTCGATGTCGGTCATCGAAACTCACACCTCGATGAGGAGGGGATCAGATCATGGCGAACATCACAACGGCACTGCTCGACTTCCTGATGGGCTTGCTCAAGAGCCCGCAGGCCGGAGCCGACTTCGCAGCCGACCCGGACACGGCGCTGCAGAACGCCGGACTCCAGGGCATCTGCGCCGCAGACGTCGACGCGGTCCTGCCGGTCGCGCTCGACTTCTCGCCGGTCGGCAACCGCGAGTACGACACCGGCGGCAACGAGATCAACAGCGGCGCCTGGGGCGGCGGCGGCGGCGGTGGCGGCAGCCACGGCGGTGGCGGCGGCGACTGGGGCGGCGGCGGCGGTGGCGGCGGCCACCACGGCGGCGGCGGCGGTGGCGGTGGCCACCACGGCGGCGGCGGAGGCGACTACGCAGCAGCGAAGGCGAAGCTGCTCAGCGTCGTGAACAACTACTCGTACATCGATGACCGCGACGTCGTCAACGACCAGTCGACGAACACCGCGATCTGGGCCGAGGACAGCATCGTCGGCGTCAACAACGAGGTCGATAACACGGCGACGAACGTCGGCGACGGCAGCATCGTCGCCACGACCGGTGGCACGATCATCGCCGGCAACACCGAGTACGACCTCGAGGTCGACATCGAGGACTCCTTCAACGAGGAGAACGACGTCGACATCGAGGACTCGTTCAACGACAACTCCGACAACTCGACCGACAACTCGACGAACGTCCTGGTGAACGACTCGTTCAACACGGACAACTCGGTCGAGGTCGACATCGAGGACTCCTTCCAGGACAACTCGGTCGAGATCGAGGACTCCTTCCAGGACAACTCGACCGAGGTCGACATCGAGGACTCGTTCAACGAGACCGAGACCGACGTCGACGTCGACATCGAGGACTCGTTCAACGAGGACAACTCGGTCGACAACTCGACGAACACCGACGTGGACGTCGACATCGAGGACTCGTTCCAGGCGAACGACAACGTCGTGGACTCGTTCGACGACAACGTCGTCGTGGAGGACTCGTTCCAGGTCAACGACAACACCGTGGTCGAGGACAACGTCGTCGTCAACGACTCCCTCAACGACAACAACGTCGCCGTCGACTCGTTCGACGACAACGTCGAGATCGAGGACTCGCTCAACGACAACACCGTCGAGACCGGCCCTGGCGACCAGGTCGAGGTCGAGGTCGAGGTCGAGGACGTCACCCTGTAGTCACCGCACGAGACCGGTTCGGCCCGGCACGGAACACTCCGTGTCGGGCCGAACCCACGTCTGTTCTGATTGAATTGAGTCCAGCTGCGAAGGGGGAGCGCATCGATGCGACAACTCATCGAACTCGTCGACCAGGGAATCGCTCTCGCGGGCAGCGGAGACCGTGCCGACCTCCGCAGGAGGCTCGAGCAGACGAAGGACCGCCTGCTCGATCCGAGCATCCGGGTCATCGTCGTCGGTGAGTTCAAGCAGGGCAAGAGCCAGCTGGTGAACGCCCTGGTCAACGCCCCGGTGTGCCCGGTCGACGACGACATCGCCACCGCCGTGCCGACGAGCGTGCGCTACGGCGAGCACCCGGCGGCGTTCGTGCTCTCCCAGCGATCGAGCTCCGGCACGATCGAGTCCGGCGGCAGGGTCGAACGCACCGAGGTGGCCGTGCGGGAGCTCGCGCAGTTCGTGTCCGAGCGCGCGAAGCCCGAGCGCAACGGCGACCAGGAGGTCACCGGCGCCGAGGTGCTCCTCCCCCGCAAGCTCCTGCAGAGCGGGCTCACGCTCATCGACTCGCCCGGCGTCGGGGGCCTCACCTCCGCCCACGCCCTCACGACGCTCGCCGCGCTGCCGTCGGCCCACGCCATGCTGTTCGTGTCGGATGCCTCGCAGGAGTACACGGAGCCCGAGATCCAGTTCCTCCGCCACGCCATGCGGATCTCCCCGAACGTGGCGTGCGTGCTGACCAAGACCGACCTGTACCCGCGGTGGCGCCAGGTCGAGGAGCTGAACCGAGCCCACCTCGCCGCCATCGATCCGGCGATCCGGCAGTTCCCCCTCTCGTCCCAACTACGGCTCACCGCGGTCGGATCCTCGGACTCGGAGCTCAACGCGGAGTCCGGGTTCCCCGAGCTCATCGCCTACCTGCGCCGCGACATCGTGGGCAAGGCGGAGCTCCTGCAGCGGCGATCCACCGCGAGCGACCTCCTGTCCACGACCGAGCACGTGCGGCTCGCCATCGACTCCGAGCTGAGCGCCCTGCAGAATCCCGAGAAGACGCCCGAGATCGTCGCCCAGCTGGAGGCGACGAAGGGCCGCGCCGACGAGCTTCGGCGGATCTCCTCGCGGTGGCAGATCACGCTGAACGACGGCGTCACCGATCTCATCGCCGACATGGAGCACGACCTGCGCGACCGCATGCGATCGATCCAGCGGGAGGCGGAGGACTCGATCGACGAGGGCGACCCGGGCCCCGTCTGGGACCAGTTCGTCGAGTGGTTCGAACAGCGCGTCTCGGCGGCCGTCACGGACACGTTCGTGTGGACGCAGGAACGCGCGACGTGGCTCGCCGAGAAGGTGGCACGGCACTTCACCGAGGACGAGGTGGCCCTTCCCGTCATCAACGTGGATGACACGCGCGACGTGCTCGACACCGTCGGCGAGGTCGCCACGCTGGACTCGGGCCGGCTCGGCGCGATGCAGAAGTTCTACATCGGCCTCAAGGGGTCCTACGGCGGCGTCCTGATGGTCGGCATCATCACCGGCATCGTCGGGATGTCGCTCATCAACCCGCTCTCGCTGGCCGCCGGTGCCGTGATCGGACGCAAGGCGTACAAGGACGACACCGAGGCGCGCCTCCTGCGGCGACGCAACGAGGCCAAGATGCTCATCCGGCGCCAGGTCGACGAGATCATCTTCCAGGTCGGCAAGCAACTGCGGGACCGCCTCCGCATCGTGCAGCGCACCACTCGCGACCACTTCACCGCGATCGCCGACGAGCACCACCGCTCGCTCGCCGACTCGGTGCTCGCCGCGCAGAAGGCGGCGACGATGTACGCCACCGAACGCGACAAGCGCGTCACCACGCTGCGTCGGGACCTTGAACGGGTCGACGCGCTCACGAAGCGCGCCCGCGCCATCGAGACCGGACGCGGGCCCGCCGACGCCGCCGGGAAGGCCACCGCGGCGAAGGAGCCCCCGGCCTCCCGAGTCGCGGCGGCCGAGCCGGCAGTCGGGACGGCTCCGGCGTG
Source organism: Agromyces ramosus (assembly GCF_004216665.1). GTDB lineage: Bacteria > Actinomycetota > Actinomycetes > Actinomycetales > Microbacteriaceae > Agromyces > Agromyces ramosus. Next base: position 38,349 of record NZ_SGWY01000001.1, read on the forward strand.
ACCGTCCGCGTGCTCGACGAGGCGCACGCACTCCTCGACGCCGCCGCCGCGGAGTACCACGACGACGCCGAAGCGCTGCGACAGCTCCACGAGCACTCCGCCCGCCTCGGCGAACCGCTGCGCGTGGCCATCGCCGGAATGGTGAAGGCCGGCAAGTCGACCCTCCTGAACGCGATCATCGGCGAGGAGATCGCCCCGACCGACGCCGGCGAGTGCACGAAGGTCATCACCTGGTACCGCCATGGGGCGACCCCGCGCATCACCATGCACCTCCGGGCGGGCGGCGCCCGATCCCTGCCCGTCCGTCGCGACGACGGCCAGCTGGTCATCGACCTCGGTGCCACCCCCGCCGACGACGTCGAGCGGATCGACGTGGAGTGGCCGTCGAAGCGCCTCGAGGACGTGACGCTGATCGACACGCCGGGCATCGCATCGCTGTCCGCGGACGTCTCGGCGCGGTCGGCGGCCTTCCTGACGCCGGTGGAGTCGCCGTCGGAGGCGGACGCGATCATCTACCTGATGCGCCACCTGCATTCGACGGACCTCGGATTCCTCTCGGCCTTCCACGACACGTCGGTGGGCCGGTCCGCCACCGTCAACGCCATGGCCGTGCTCTCGCGCGCCGACGAGATCGGCGCCGGACGCATCGACGCCCTCCTCTCCGCACGCACCATCGCCGAGCGCTACCGCACCGACGGCGCGCTCCGGTCGCTCGCGCTCGATGTCGTGCCCATCGCCGGCCTCGTGGCGCAGTCGGCGCGCACACTGCGCCAGCACGAGTTCGACGCCCTCCGGCAGGTCGCGCGACTGGGGCGCGACGCCCGCGAACGGCTGCTGGTCTCCGTCGACCGGTTCGTGCGGGCGGACGCCGGCATCGACGTGTCCGCCGAGGATCGCATGGGCCTGCTCGACCGCTTCGGGATGTTCGGCATCCGCATGTCCGCCGTCGCGATCCGGTCCGGATACGACGACTCGACCGACCTCGCCGATGAGCTGTACCGCCGGAGCGGCATGGAGGACCTGCTGCGCCTCGTCTCCGATCAGTTCAGGTCGCGAGCGGACGCGTTGAAGGCCCGAACGGCCCTCACCGCGCTCAGCACCCTCGTCGAGCGCCGTCCCACGACGAACTCCCGGGAACTCGCGGGCGCGGTCGAGCGGCTGGAGGCGAACGCGCACGAGCTGCGGGAACTCAGCCTCCTCGCGGCGGCGCGCACCACGGGCCTCGGCCTGCCGCCCGAGGAATCCGCCGAGGCGGAGCGCCTCATCGGGGGTGCCGGGACGTCGGCGCCCCGACGCCTCGGCCTTCCCGACGACGCCCCGCCCGACGAGGTGCGGCACGAGGCATCCGTGGCCTTGCAGCGATGGCGCTCGATGGCGGGGAGCCCGCTGCTCGACCGCGGCGCCGTCGAAGCCTGCCAGGCGGTGATCCGCTCGTGCGAGGCCCTCGTGGTGGGCGTCGCGCCGGCCTCAGTCGAACGCCGCCAGCTGCGCCTCGTCCTTCATCCGGAACCACCGGTGGGCGGGCGCGACCAGGCACAGGACCCATCCGACCACGGCGAGCGCGAGGCCGGCCAGGAGCAGTAGCTCCACGAGCGCGCCCCAGTCGCCGACCGTGATGAACGCCGACGCCACGAGCACCACGCCCGTCTGGAGCACCAGCACGGGCAGTTGCACCCATCGGGCACCGCCACGCCGATTCATCACGAAGGCGAGCAGGACCGCCTCGATCGTGATGACGAGCCCGAGCCCGGCGATGCTCACCCAGTACACGAGATCGACGAGCGCGGACACGTCGTCCTCGGAGTACCCGGGCGCGAGGCGCCCGATCGTCTCGGTGAGCTCGGTGATCAGCGTGTCCCGCGAGATGAAGGCGATGAACACGGCCGCGCCGCCGAGCACGAAGCTGAGGATCCAGAGCGTGCGCGCGACCGTGACCACCCTGGGCACCGGAATCCTGCGGAGCACGGGAGGCCTGGTGTCGTCGGACATGACCGGGCGAGGCGGCGGCGGCGGACCGTCGTCGTCGTCGCGGGGCGGCGCGAGCGGCATCCGCTCGGCCCGTGCCGACCCCCGCTCATCGGCGTCGTCGACCGGCGGCTGCGTCTCACGATCCCCCATACCCAGCAATATACGACAGGGGTCGATCGGGGCATGGTCGCAGCGGATGCCGCGTCCGGGCGAGTCGGCGACGCGGCCACGCGCCCGCTCAGGTCGAGACGAGCCGCACCGTCAGCGAATCGACGAGCGTCGCGATCGCGTCATCCGCCGCCCATCGAGCGGCCAGCCGCTGGAGCACCGCGTCGAGCTCCGTGCGCGTGAGGCCGGCCACCAGCCTGAGCCGCACCACGAGCTCGGGCCCGGCGAGTCGGGCGTCGGGATCGCCGGCCTCGAGGTCGACGCCGAGCACGGCGAGCTCGGTGCCGATCGAGCGTTCGAACGCCTCGCGCACGTCGGGCGAATCGAACGGCGGATGCCACAGCAGCGATTGCGCCACCGCCCACACCGCCGGCCGACGCAGCACGAACTCGCCGTCTGAGCCGGGGTCGAGCACGACGAGGTCGGTGCCGTCGTCGGCGGCCGCGAGGGCGACCCGCACGCCGTCGGCCGGCACCGGCCGGGCAGCCGGATTCCACTGCGCCATGGCGTCGACGGACGCGAACACGGGCAGCACCCGCCGCCCGTCGGGCCCCTCGACCGTGACGATCGAGAGTTCCTGGCTCTTGTCCACGGACAGGCCGTGCGCGCCGACCTCGGCCCCCCCGTCGCCGAGCTCCGCGAGGAGCGGGATCAGCACGCGCGAGCGACCGAACTCGGCGACCACGTCGCCCTGCCCGCCGTCGCCCGCGCGGAACCGTCGGATGGCGGCGGCGAGCGCCTCCGGCGCACGCCCGTCGTCGGCGGCGTGCGGGTTCGCGTCGAACGAGCGGCCCGCCCACGGGACGCCTGCCGAGTCCGCCCCGGCGTGCGCGCGAGCCGCGTCGGCCGGGTCGGCGACCTCGGGGTCGCCCGCTGCGCCGACCGGGTCAGTAGCCGGCGACATCCAGGGCCTCGGCCAGCGTGAAGGCGCCGGCGTAGAGCGCCTTGCCGACGATCGTGCCCTCGAGGCCCAGCGGTACGAGCTCGCGGAGTGCGGCGATGTCGTCGAGGCTCGAGATGCCGCCCGATGCCACGACCGGGCGGTGCGTGCGATCCATGACCTGGCGGAGCAGGTCGACGTTCGGGCCCTGGAGCGTGCCGTCCTTGGTGACGTCGGTGACCACGTAGCGCGCCGCGCCGGCCTCCTCGAGGCGGTCCATGACCTGCCAGAGGTCGCCACCGTCCTTCGTCCAGCCACGGGCCGCGAGGGTCGTGCCGCGCACGTCGAGTCCGACGGCGATGGCCTCCCCGTACTGCGCGATGACGGATGCCGCCCACTCGGGATTCTCGAGGGCAGCCGTACCGAGGTTGATGCGCTTCGCACCGATCTCGAGCGCGTGCTCCAGCGACGCGTCGTCGCGGATGCCCCCGGAGAGCTCGACGTTGACGCCGCGCACCTGCCGGATGACCTTCTTCAGGATGCCCGCGTTGGAACCGCGACCGAACGCCGCGTCGAGGTCGACGAGGTGGATCCACTCGGCGCCCTGGTCGGCCCAGTCGGCGGCGGCATCGACCGGGTCGCCGTAGTTCGTCTCCGTGCCGGCCTCGCCCTTCGTCAGGCGGACGGCCTTGCCGCCCGCGACGTCGACTGCGGGAAGCAGCACGAGACGGGGGGTCTTGTTGAACTCACTCATCACTGTCCTCGTATCGGTGGCTGTGAGACACCACAGCGGCACAGTCACAGCATCCTAGTCGCGCGCGCCGACCACGCACTGCGCATGACGCCGTTCGTTCAGTCGAGCGAGCCCAGCCAGTTGGCGAGCAGGCGGATGCCGGCGTCCGACGACTTCTCGGGATGGAACTGCGTCGCCGACAGCGGTCCGTTCTCGACGGCGGCCAGGAACGGGGCGCCGTGCTCCGCCCAGGTCAGCTTCGGCCGCGGGAACGGAGGCATCACGTCGAGGAGCCACTCCTGCGCCGCGAACGAGTGCACGAAGTAGAAGCGCTCGTCCTCGATGCCGTCGAACAGCACCGAGCCCTCGTCGGGGCGCACGGTGTTCCAGCCCATGTGGGGCAGCACCTCGGCCGGCAGCTCCGTGACCACGCCCGGCCACTCGCCGAGGCCCTCGGTGTCATCGCCGCGCTCCACACCGCGCTCGAACAGCACCTGCATGCCCACGCAGATACCGAGCACCGGACGACCGCCGGCGAGCCGGCGATCGATGATCTCGTCGCCGCGGACCGCGCGGAGCTGGTCCATGACGGCCCGGAACGCGCCGACGCCGGGCACGACGAGCCCGTCGGCCTCCAGGGCCGCCACGCGGTCGGCCGTGACCCGCACGTCGGCGCCCGCGCGTTCCAGCGCCTTCGCCGCGGAGTGCACGTTGCCCGAGCCGTAGTCGAGCAGCACGACGCGGCGGCGGGCGGTCACAGCGCTCCCTTGGTGGAGGGGACGCCGGTGACGAGCGGGTCGTGCGCCTTCGCCTGGCGGAACGCGCGGGCGAACGCCTTGAACTCGGCCTCGGCGATGTGGTGCGGGTCGCGCCCGCCGAGCACCGTGACGTGCACGGTGAGGCCGGCGTTGAAGGTGATCGCCTCGAAGACGTGCCGCACCATCGATCCGGTGAAGTGGCCGCCGATGAGGTGGTACTCGAACCCGGCGGGCTCGCCGGAGTGCACGAGGTAGGGCCGCCCCGAGATGTCGACAACGGCCTGCACGAGCGCCTCGTCGAGCGGCACGAGCGCGTCGCCGTAGCGCGAGATGCCGCGCTTGTCGCCGAGGGCCTCGCGGATGGCCAGGCCGAGCACGATGCCGACGTCCTCGACCGTGTGGTGCACGTCGATCTCGAGGTCGCCGCGCGCACGCACCGTGAGGTCGGTGAGCGAGTGCTTCGCGAACGCGGTGAGGAGGTGGTCGTAGAACGGCACCGAGGTCTCGATGTCGCTCACGCCCGACCCGTCGAGGTCCAGCGACAGGTCGATGCTCGATTCGCTCGTCTCGCGCTGCACGCGAGCGGTGCGGGATGCGCCCGGAGAGGTCATGCCGCCATCCTATTCGGGGGTCGCGGGCTCGCTCGTCGCGTCCACCCGGCCCGGAGCGGTCGCCGGGGACGCCATCGATGCCGGCGCGAACACGGCGATCGCCTCGAGGAACGCGCTCGTCTCGGCCTCGGTGCCGGCGGTCACCCTGAGGCATCCGGGAAGGCCGATCTCGCGGATCAGGATGCCGCGGTCGAGCAGCGCCTCGAACACCGCATGGGGGTCGTCGACGCCGCCGAACAGCACGAAGTTCGCGCCGCTGCGGTACGGACGGAAGCCGAGCCGGGCGAGCTCGGACGCGATCCGGTCGCGCTGGGCGCGGATCTCGTCGACCATCGCGAGCATCTCGTCGGAGTGGGCGAGCGCCCCGAGCGCCGCCGCCTGGGTCAGCGCCGACAGGTGGTACGGCAGTCGCACGAGCCGCAGGGCGTCGATGGCGGCGGGATCGGCCGCCAGGTAGCCGACGCGCGCGCCCGCGAACGCGAATGCCTTGCTCATGGTGCGCGACACGAGCAGTCGGGGCCGGCCGTCGAGGAGTGTGAGCGCACTGGGCGTGCCCGGGTCGGCGAACTCGACGTACGCCTCGTCGACCACCACGATGCCCCGAGCCGCATCAGACACGGCGGTGATGGTCTCGAGCGACAGCGGGGTGCCGGTGGGGTTGTTCGGTGCGCAGAGCAGGACGATGTCGGGATCGTGCTCCCGCACCGCGGCGGCGGCGGTCTCCGGAGTCAGTTCGAAGTCGCGATCGCGCCCGGCGGTGATCCACTGGGTGCCGGTGCCCGAGGCGAGCAGCCCGTACATCGAGTACGTCGGCGCGAAGCCGAGCACGCTGCGACCCGGTCCGCCGAACGCCTGCAGGACGTGCTGCAGCACCTCGTTCGACCCGTTCGCCGCCCAGATCCGGTCGGCGTCCAGCCCGTGGCCCAGGTATGCGGCGAGGGCGCGGCGCAGCTGGGTGAACTCGCGGTCGGGGTATCGGTTCAGGCTGAGGATCGCGGCGGCGACCCGGGCCACGATGTCGTGCGCCACGTCCTCGGGGATCGGATGCGTGTTCTCGTTGACGTTGAGGGCGACCGGGACGGACTTCTGCGGTGCCCCGTATGGCGTGCGGCCGCGCAGGTCGTCGCGGATGGGCAGGTCGTCGAGGCTCGTCACCCGTCCATGCTAGCCACGCAGTGGTGCCGAACCTCGTGGCCGGATGTCACGGAACGACCGGAAGCGCGAGGCGCTGCCCGGGCTCGACGACCGCGTCGGCGAGGCCGTTCAGGCGGATGATCTCGTCGACGAGCACGCGCGGGTCGCCATCGGGGGCGATGGACTCCGCGATCGCCCAGAGGGAGTCGCCCTGCCCGATCGTGACGTACTCGAATGAGGTGGCGGGCAGCACGGATCCGCCGTCGGCGGCGGCACCGCCCGAGCCGAGCACGGCGACGAGCGCCCACACGACGAGCGGGAGCGCGGCGAGCGACGTGAACACGACTCGGCCGCGGCGGGTCAGCCTGAGCCGCGTGGCCGGCTCGGGCACCTCGCTCGATCGCGGGCGCACCGGAGTGCTGAATCGGGTCGATACGATTGCTGCGCTCATCTCACACCTCCTGGATGAGTCGCATCCGGCCCTCGGCCGGGAGGGCCGGATGCGAAGCTCTGTTCCGAATATATCTTCGAATGTTCGAACCTGCAAGCAACCTAGCACCCGTTTCGTGCCGCGAATTCCGCGACACACTCGAACGAATGTTTGCCGCCCCGACATCTGCCGGATACAGTTTCGAATGTCCGACGACAGTCGATCAGACACCACCGACATCCGGTCGCGAGGCCGCAACGAGGGGCGGAGACGTTGAGCACCGACATCGGAGGCGTGCGCGAGACCGGCAGGGAACGCCGTCGCAAGAGCCTGAGCGCGAAGCAGGTCGCGATCCTCGAGGTCATCCAGCACTCGGTGTCCAGCCGCGGATACCCGCCGAGCATGCGCGAGATCGGCGACGCGGTCGGGCTGTCGTCGCTGTCGAGCGTCACCCACCAGCTGAACCAGCTCGAGCTCGCGGGCTACCTGCGCCGCGACCCCAACCGCCCGCGCGCCCTCGAGGTGCTCATCGAGCTCCCCGGGAGCGGCGACCGGGCGCCGTCGGCCGGCGAGCCGATCCCGGTGGGCGACGCCGCCATGGTGCCGCTCGTCGGCCGCATCGCCGCCGGCATCCCGATCACCGCCGAGCAGCAGATCGACGAGGTCTTCCCGCTCCCCCGTCAGCTCGTCGGCAAGGGCGAGCTCTTCATCCTCAAGGTCGTCGGCGACTCGATGATCGACGCGGCGATCTGCGACGGCGACTGGGTCGTCGTGCGCTCGCAGCGCACGGCCGAGAACGGCGAGATCGTCGCGGCGATGCTCGACGGCGAGGCAACGGTGAAGGTCTTCCGTCAGCGCGACGGGCACACCTGGCTGCTGCCCCGCAACACCGCATTCGAGCCGATCCTCGGCGACCATGCCGAGGTGCTCGGCAAGGTCGTCGCCGTGCTCCGGGCGGTCTGAGGCCGAGCTCCCCGAGCACGTCGCGAGCTCAGGCGGCGGCGAGTGCCGGCGCCGGCGGCGCCACGGCGCGGAGCCACCCCACCACCGTGTCCATGAAGCCGACGTGGTCGTCGCGGAACACCGTGTGACCGGTGCCCTCGACCGTCGCGACGGTCATGCCCTGATGGCGCATCTGCGCGGCCACGCGCTCGGTGATCAGCAGGCTCTTCTCGGCCAGCACCACGAGGCTCGGGGCGACGAGCCGCATCGGCGGCACCAGCGGCGTCGTGTCGAGGAAGCCGAGGATCGTGCGCTTGTCCCAGTCGCGGAGCGTCGCGAGCTCGATGTCCACGTCCACGGCGCTCCACTTGGGGTTCATCCGCACGAGCGCCGAACGCCGGGGTCGCGGCGCGATCGCGAAGAAGGCCTTGTAGGCCCAGCCCTTGATCCCCGACGGGAACGAGAAGGCCGGGTCGATGTAGATCGCCGCGCGCGGGGCGAGCCGGTCGGCGACGAGGCTCGCCACGAGGCCGCCGAGCGAGTGGCCCATCACGACGTCGAGCGGCCCATCGAGGAGCGGCTCGAGCGTCTCCACCACGTCGTTCGCCCAGGCCTTCGGCGAATAGCTCCGGGCACGGGGGCTGCGCCCGTGCCCCGCGAGGTCGACCGCCAGCACCCGGTAGTCGTGCTGCTCGAGCTCCGCCGTGACCCGGTGCCACGCGCGTGAATCCGACATGATGCCGTGGATGAGCACCGCGGTCTTCGTGCCGCTGCCGGATTCGTGAACCGCGAGTCGCATGGGGTCGACCGTATCCGGTTCGCCTGAGCACCGACCCGGCGGTACATGGCAATCCGCCGTGGATTCCCGGGCACGGCACGGGCGGATGCCGCGAGGACGCGACATCCGCCCGTACGTCCGCCTACTCGGCGAGCACCGGCTCCGCGAGCTCGGCGCGCACCGCCCGGGTCGCCTCGATGATGTGCTCGAGCGACGCGACGGTCTCGTCGTACCCACGCGTCTTCAGGCCGCAGTCGGGATTGACCCACAGCTTCGATGCGGGGATCTCCGCGACGGCCCGCTCGAGCAGCGCCTGCACCTCGGCGGCGCTCGGCACGCGCGGCGAGTGGATGTCGTAGACACCCGGCCCGATGCCGTGGTCGAACCCGCTCGTCGAGATGTCGTCGACGACCTCCATGCGGCTGCGCGCCGCCTCGATCGAGGTGACGTCCGCGTCGAGGTTGCGGATCGCGTCGATCACCACGCCGAACTCCGAGTAGCAGAGATGGGTGTGCACCTGCGTCGCGGCGGCCGCGCCGCCAGTGGCGAGCCGGAAGGAGCCCACCGACCAGTCGAGGTACGCGGGCTGGTCGGCGAGCTTGAGCGGCAGCAGCTCCCGCAGCGCCGGCTCGTCGACCTGGATGACGCGGATGCCGGCGGACTCCAGGTCGCCGATCTCGTCGCGCAGGGCGAGGGCCACCTGCCGGGCGGTGTCGCCGAGCGGCTGGTCGTCGCGCACGAACGACCACGCGAGGATCGTCACGGGCCCGGTGAGCATGCCCTTCACGGGCTTCCCGGTGAGCGACTGGGCGTACGTCGACCACTCCACCGTCATCGGCGCGGGGCGCGAAACGTCGCCCCAGAGGATGGACGGGCGCGTGCAGCGCGAGCCGTACGACTGCACCCAGCCGTGCTGCGTGACCGCGAAGCCGTCGAGCAGCTCGGCGAAGTACTGCACCATGTCGTTGCGCTCGGGCTCGCCGTGCACGAGCACGTCGAGGCCGAGCTCCTCCTGCAGCCGGATGACGCGCTCGATCTCCTCGCGCATGAGGCCCCGGTACTCGCCGTCGGAGAGCTCGCCCTTCACGAGGCGCGCACGTGCCCGGCGGATGTCGCCGGTCTGCGGGAACGAGCCGATGGTCGTGGTCGGCAGCTCGGGGAGGTCGAGCGACTCCTGCGCCGCGACGCGCTCGTCGTAGGCGGCGCGGCTGAAGTCGCGGTCGGCGAGGGCTGCGAGCCGATCGCGCACCGCGGGCACGCGCACGCCGGGAGCGCCGGCGCGGTCGGCCAGCGCAGCGGATGCCGCGTCGAGGTCGCCCTCGATCGACTCGCGTCCCTCGGCGAGGCCTCGCGCGAGCGTCGCGACCTGGGCGACCTTCTGGTCGGCGAAGGCGAGCCAGCTCACGAGGCGTGCGTCGAGGTCGCTCTCGTCGTCGACGTCGTGCGGCACGTGCAGGAGCGAGGTCGACGTCGAGACGGCGACCTCGGACGAGAGCGAGCGGAGCGCGTCGGCCCGCTCGAAGGCGTGGGCGAGGTCGCCGCGCCAGATGTTGTGTCCGTCGATCACGCCGGCGACGAGGGTCTTCGACGCGAGCGACTCCTCGGTCGCGGGGTCGGGGCGCTCGGGCGCCGTGCCGCGCACGAGGTCGAGGCCGATCGCCTCGATGGGTGCCGCGGCGAGCGGGGGCAGCGCGTCGCCGAGTGCGCCGTACGGCGCGGCGACGAAGATCGCCGGGCGATCCTCGGCCGAGCCGAGCACGTCGTACGCGACGCCGATCGCGTCGAGCACCCGGTCTCGGGGCTCGTCGATGCTCTCGCTCACGAGCGCGGGCTCGTCGAGCTGGACCCACGCGGCACCCGCAGCACGGAGCTCGGCCAGGAGTTCGGCGTACACGGGCACGAGGTCGTCGAGCCGGTCGATCGGTCGGAAGCCGTCGGGGGCACCCTCGGCGGCCTTCGCCAGGAGCAGGAAGGTGACCGGTCCGACGAGGACCGGGCGGGTCAGGAAGCCGGCCGCCCTCGCCTCGGCGAACTCCGCGAGGATCCGGTCGGCGTGCAGCGCGAACGCGGTGTCGGGACCGATCTCGGGCACGAGGTAGTGGTAGTTGGAGTCGAACCACTTCGTCATCTCGAGGGGCGCGTCGTCGCCCTCGCCGCGGGCGATCGTGAAGTACCCGGCGAGGTCGATGCGACCCGCGTCGTCCTGCAGGCGCTGGAATCGCTCGGGCACGGCGCCGACGGCGATCGCGGCATCGAGCACCTGGTCGTAGTACGAGAACGACTCGGGGATGGACGAGTCGTCGCGGCCGAGGCCGAGCGCCGCGAGGCGCTCCCGCGTCGCCGCGCGGAGCTCTGCGGCGCGAGCCTCGAGCTCGGCGGCATCGATGGTCCCGGCCCAGAAGGCCTCGACGGCGCGCTTGAGCTCGCGGCGCCGCCCGATTCGCGGGTAGCCGAGGATCGTCCCGGTGGGGAAGGCGTGTGCGGTCATCGTTCTGTGGTGTTCCTCTCATTGACGAGTCGGTCGTTGGCGCCGATTCCGAGCCGGTCGAGCACGTCGAGCACGGCCTCGTGGCGGTTGAAGGTGTACAGGTGGAGTCCGGGAGCATCGCCGTCGAGCACGTCGGCCGCGAGGCGCGCCGCGTACGCGATGCCGAGCTCGGCCTGGGCCTCGGGGTCGGGCTCGATCTCGAGGTCGATCTCGAGTTCGGCGGGCGGCTCGACCCCGGTGAGCTCGGTGAGTCGCCTGAGCCGCGCGGGCGTGGTCACCGGCATGATGCCGGGCAGGATGGGGATGGTCACACCGGCAGCGCGGGCGCGCGCGACGAATCCCAGGTAGTCGTCGGCGTGCCAGAACAGCTGCGTGATCGCCAGGTTCGCGCCCGCGATCTCCTTGGCGAGCAGGGTGTCGACATCCTGCGCGGGGCCACGGGAGCGCGGATGCCCCGTCGGGAAGGCGGCGACGGCGACCCGCTCGGGCCGCGGCCGCTCTCCGATCTGGCTGACCCCGGGCAGGCCGGGAATGCCCACCTGCGCGAACGGCTCGCGTTCCTCCTGCACGCGGTGGATGAGCTGCACCAGCTCGGCCGCGCTGTCGAGGTCGCGGATGCCCGCGTCGGGGTCGGCGCCCTCGGGCGGATCGCCCCGCAGGGCGAGGAAGCTCGTGATGCCCGCATCGAGGAACTCCCGCACGAGGCGGTTGGCCTCGGCGTGCGACGAGCCCACGCAGGTGAGGTGCGCCATCGGCTCGACGTCGGTGTGCTCGAGCATGTAGCGGAGCACCGTGAGCGATCGATCCCGCGAGGAGCCGCCCGCGCCGAACGTCACCGAGATGAACGCCGGATCCGCCTCCGCGAGGCGGTCGATCGTGCGCCCCAGCGCGAGCGCCGCGGCATCCGTTCGCGGCGGGAACAGCTCGAACGAGACCGACGGCCGACAGTCGGCGCCCCCGGCATCCTGTCCGGTCTCTGCCATGGTGCTCCTGCGTGGCGTGCCGGTTCGGCGGAAGCACGGCAGGCCGCGTCCCCCGGCCGTTCGGCGGGTGGGTGTCGCGGGCGGGTGCCGGGCTCGGCGGTCGCTCCTGGTGCCCGGCATCCGGCCGTGCACCGACGATCACCAGCGACGATACGCCTTCACCCGGCCGATGTGGACACTGTGACGCGGCGTGACGGCACGAATGGGACGATCGGCACCCCGGCGATCACCGAGGCCAGGACGCCTCGGGGGCCGTCAGGCGGTCGCGGATGCCGCGGCGAACTCGGCGAGCTGGGCGGCCTGCTCGGGCGACGCCAGCGCGCGGATGCGCGTGCCGTCCTCGACGTATCCGACCGAGAGCACGCGACCCGTCTCATGCAGCGTGGACACGACGTCGCCCCGGTCGTACGGCACGAGCAGGTCGACCTCGACGGCGGGGTCGGGCAGCATCCGCGCGACCGCCTCGAGCACGTCGGCGATGCCCTCGCCGGTGCGCGCGGAGGCGAAGACCGCACCCGGCTCGAGGCCGCGGAGCACCAGGCGATCCTCGGGCGTGATCAGGTCGGCCTTGTTGAAGACGACGAGCTCGGGGATGGCGCGGGCGCCGACCTCGCCGATGACGTCGCGCACGGTGGCGATCTGCCCGGCGGGGTCGGGGTGGGCCGCGTCGACGACGTGCACGATGAGATCGGCGTCGCCGACCTCCTCGAGCGTCGACCGGAAGGCCTCGACGAGCTGGTGCGGGAGGTTGCGCACGAAGCCGACGGTGTCGGCGATGGTGTACACGCGCCCGTCGGCGGTGGTGTTGCGGCGCACCGTGGCGTCGAGCGTGGCGAACAGCGCGTTCTCGACGAGCACGCCCGCGCCCGTGATGCGGTTGAGGAGGCTCGACTTGCCCGCGTTGGTGTAGCCCGCGATCGCGACCGAGGGGACGGCGTTGCGACGGCGGTTGGCGCGCTTGGCCTCGCGCGCGGGCTTCATGCCGGCGATCTGCTTGCGGAGCTTCGCCATGCGCGAGTGGATGCGACGGCGATCGAGTTCGATCTTCGTCTCACCCGGACCACGCGAACCCATGCCGGCGCCCGCCCCGCCCACCTGGCCACCGGCCTGGCGGGACATGGACTCGCCCCAACCGCGAAGTCGCGGGAGCAGGTACTCGAGTTGCGCGAGTTCGACCTGCGCCTTGCCCTCGCGGCTCTTCGCGTGCTGGCTGAAGATGTCGAGGATGACGGCCGTGCGGTCGATGACCTTGACCTTCACGACGTCCTCCAGCGCACGGCGCTGGCTGGGGGCGAGCTCGGTGTCGGCGATCACGGTGTCGGCGCCGAGCGCGGCGACGACGTGCCGCAGCTCCTCGGCCTTGCCGCTGCCGAGGTACGTGCTGGGGTCGGGATTCGGGCGGCGCTGCAGGAGCCCGTCGAGGACGCGCGCGCCCGCCGTCTCGGCGAGGGCCGCGAGCTCGCGCATCGAGTTCTCCGCGTCGTCCTGCGACCCCTGCGCGTACACGCCGATGAGCACGACGTTCTCCAGTCGGAGCTGCCGGTACTCGACCTCGGTGACGTCCTCGAGCTCGGTGGAGAGCCCGCCGACGCGGCGGAGCGCCGCACGCTCCTCACGGTCGTACTGCTCGCCGTCGGTCGTGTCGCCTGCCGCGGCATCCGACCAGTCCCGCTGGATCGCCGAGGCGTCACCGGCACCGAACCGGGCCATGCCCGCCTTCGACTCCGCGCTGCGCAACACCCGCTCGACGGCGTCGTCTGCGGTGGTGTGTTCGCCTTCGTTCATCCTGTCAACCCTACTTCTCTTCGTGTGCGATAGCTTGCTTGCATGAGCTCCGACCACTACTTCTCCCCCTCGCCTCGGAGCGACTCCAGCACCCGCACCATCCGTGCCCGGCTGGCCGGCCGCGACCTCGACGTGCTCACGTCGGCCGGTGTCTTCAGCCCCGAGCACCTCGACCAGGGCACTCGCGTGCTCCTCGACGAGGTTCCCGCGCCGCCCCCCTCCGGGCACCTGCTCGACCTCGGCGCCGGATGGGGCCCGATCGCGATCAGCCTCGCGCTGCGGTCACCGGATGCCACGGTGTGGGCCGTCGACGTCAACGAGCGCGCGCTCGGCCTCGTGCGACGCAACTGCGCCCGGCTCGGCATCTCCAATGTCAACGCCGTGCTGCCCTCCGATGTTCCCGGCGAGCTGCGGTTCGCCACGATCTGGTCGAATCCGCCGATCCGCGTCGGGAAGCAGGAGCTGCACGCGATGCTCGAGCAGTGGCTTCCCCGACTCGACGACGACGCGACGGCCTGGCTCGTGGTGGCCAAGCACCTCGGCGCCGAGTCGCTGCAGCGCTGGATCGCCGATTCACTGGGCCTCGAGGTCGAGCGAGCGGCGAACTCCAAGGGCTTCCGGGTGCTGGCGGCGCGGAGTGCGGGGGACTCGGCCGGCGGAATCTGACGTCGCGGATCAGGCGAGGCTGAGCACCCCGTCGAAGACGAGCTCGGCCGGACCGGCCAGCGCCACGTGCTCGCCGTCGTCGGCCTGGAACATCCGCACGCCGAGCACGCCGCCGGGCACCTGCACGCGCCAGTCGTTCGGCGCGGACTCGCCCGCCCAGTACCGCACGGCGAGCGCCGAGGCGACCGCGCCGGTGCCGCACGAGAGCGTCTCGCCCGACCCGCGCTCGTGCACCCGCATGCGGATCCGACCGACGCCGTCTTCGACGAGCGGCTCGGCCGGAACGACGAACTCGATGTTCGCGCCCGCCTCGGGGGCCGGATCGAGGATCGGCTGGTAGGCGAGGTCGAGCCCGTCGAGCTCGCCGTCGTCGGCCAGCGCGACCACGACATGTGGGTTGCCGACGTCGATGCCGAGGCCGGGCCGTGCCACCGGGAGGCTCTTGGCACGCACGAGCGGCTCGCCGCCGTCGAGGCGCCACGTGCCGAGGTCGGCCTGGAAGCCGGTGGCGGTGCGTCGCACGCTGCGCACGCCCGCCCGCGTGCCGATCGCGATCGAACCGCCGGGCGGCAGCTCGGCGAGACCCTGGTCGAGGAGGTAGCTCGTGAAGACGCGGATGCCGTTCCCGCACATCTCCGACACCGTGCCGTCGGCGTTCCAGTAGTCCATGAACCAGACCGCCGACGGGTCCTCGGCGAGGGCGGATGCCCCGTCGTCGAGGTTGCGGGAGCGCACGGCGCGGATGACGCCGTCGGCGCCGACGCCGAACCGGCGGTCGCAGACGGCCGCGATCTGCGTGGGCGTGAGCTCGGTGTCGCCCTCGGGGTCGCTGAAGAGCACGAAGTCGTTGCCGGTGCCCTGCCCCTTGGTGAATCGCAGATCGAAGGACATTCGATCAGTCTAGGGCCGCCTGGCGGGCGAGTTCCGCGCCCCGGGCGGCGACGTCGTCGGCGTCGATCGTCGTCGCCTCCCGGTAGCGGCCGAACCAGCTCACCTGGCGCCTGGCGTAGGTGCGCGTGAGCTGCTGCGTCTCGGCGATCGCGTCGGCCCGGGACATCCGGCCCTGCAGCTCGGCGAGGGCCTGAGCGTACCCGATCGCGCGGCGCGCGGTCACACCGCGTTCGATGCCGAGTGGCACGAGACCGCGGACCTCGTCGACGAGCCCGTCGCGCCACATACCGGCGGCGCGTGCGTCGAGTCGCTCCACGAGTCTCGCCCGGTCGCTGCGGAGGTGCACGATCCGATGCGGGCGCCACGCCACCGGCTCCTCGGGCAGGCGCGCCGCCTTCGGCTCCCCCGTGACCTCGATCACCTCGAGCGCCCGAACGATCCGACGTCCGTTCTGGGCGTCGACGCTCGCGGCCGTCTCGGGGTCGATCGAGCGCAGCCGCGCGTGCAGGAGCCCCGGGCCGAGCTCGGCGAGCTCCTGCTCGAGCCTGGCGCGGACCGCGGCATCCGTGCCCGGGAACCGGAAGTCGTGGATGACCGACGAGACGTACAGGCCCGACCCCCCGACGAGCAGGGCGACGCCGTCGCGGGCGAGGATGTCGTCGATCGCCACGCGGGCGGCCGGCTGGTATGCGGCGGCCGACGCCTCCTCGGTGACCTCGAGCACGTCGAGGAGGTGGTGGGGCACACCGCGACGCGCGCCGATCGGGAGCTTGGCGGTGCCGATGTCCATTCCGCGGTAGAGCTGCATGGCGTCGGCGTTCACGACCTCGGCGACGCGTCCGACGCGGTCGAATGCCGCGGCGAGGTCGAGCGCGAAGTCGGACTTGCCCGTGCCGGTCGCCCCGACGATCGCGATGAGCGTCACGTCAGCGCTGTGCGTCGCTGGGATCGTAGATGGGCATGGTGCCCACGCCGGGCGCGACGAGGGGCTCCGTGCCACGGGCACGCAGCGTGGGGAGGCCCAGCGACACGCGACCGGCATCGGATGCCCCGGTGGCCGGCACGGCGCAGCTCTCGGCCTGCATCCGGTCCCACGCGTCGCCCGCTCGCGTACGGCGGATCCGCAGGGGCGCATCGTCGACGGAGTCGGCCAGGAGGTGGAACGGGGCGGCCTGCGTGATGGTCACCGACACCACGTCGCCGGGGCGCGGCAGTTCGGAGCCGGCGGGCACCTCGAAGTGGACGAGGCGGCTGTCTTCGGCTCGGCCGCTGAGTCGGTGCGTCTCGGCGTCCTTCTTGCCCTCGCCGGTCGCGACGAGCACCTCGACCGCTCGGCCCACGAGACGCTGGTTCTCCTCCCACGAGATGCGCTCCTGCAGCGCGATGAGGCGCTCGTAGCGGTCCTGCACCACCGCCTTGGGCACCTGCTCGTCCATCGTGGCCGCGGGCGTGCCGGGGCGGATCGAGTATTGGAAGGTGAACGCCGAGGCGAAGCGCGCCGCCTCGACCACGCGGAGCGTCTCCTGGAAGTCCTCCTCGGTCTCACCCGGGAAGCCCACGATGATGTCGGTGGAGATGGCCGCATTCGGGATGCGGGCTCGGACCCGGTCGAGGATGCCGAGGAACTTCTCGGAGCGGTACGACCGACGCATCGCCTTCAGGATGCGGTCGGACCCGGACTGGAGCGGCATGTGCAACTGGGGCATGACGGCGGGCGTCTCGGCCATGGCGTCGATGACGTCGTCGGTGAAGGCGGCCGGGTGGGGGCTGGTGAAGCGGATGCGCTCGAGGCCCTCGATCTGTCCGGCCGCGCGGAGCAACTTGCCGAAGGCCTGCCGGTCGCCGAACTCGACGCCGTACGAGTTGACGTTCTGGCCGAGCAGGGTGACCTCGACGGCACCGTCGTCGACGAGCGCCTGGATCTCGGCGAGGACGTCGCCCGGGCGGCGGTCTTTCTCCTTGCCGCGGAGCGCGGGCACGATGCAGAACGTGCACGTGTTGTTGCAGCCGACGGAGATGGAGACCCAGCCGCTGTAGCTCGAGTCGCGCTTGGTCGGCAGGGTCGACGGGAACACCTCGAGGGCGTCGAGGATCTCCAGTTGCGCCTCGTCGTTGTGCCGCGCCCGCTCGAGCAGCCTCGGCAGCGAACCCATGTTGTGCGTGCCGAACACGACGTCGACCCAGGGTGCCTTCTCGAGGATGACGTTCTTGTCCTTCTGCGCGAGGCAGCCGCCCACGGCGATCTGCATGCCCACGTGCCGGCGCTTCACCCCGGCGAGGTGTCCGAGGTTGCCGTAGAGCTTGTTGTCGGCGTTCTCGCGGACGGCGCACGTGTTGATCACGACGATGTCGGGCTCCGCGCCATCGGCCGGCACGTATCCTGCCGCCTCGAGCGATCCGCTCAGCCGCTCGGAGTCGTGCACGTTCATCTGGCAGCCGAACGTGCGCACCTCGTAGGTGCGGGGCGCGGGCGCCGAGTCAGTGGCCTCGACTGCCGAGGCCTCGCGAAGGGTGCTCATGATCGCACCAGTTTACGAGCCATCGGCGGACAACGCCGCCGTCACCGCCTCGCGCACCACGTCGCCCGGGTAGCCGCGCCGCTGGAGGAACGCGGAGAGGCGACGCTCGGCGGTCTGCCGGTCGAGTCCCGACAGCTGTCGCACCCGCCGCTCGGCGACCTCGAGCGCGTTGCGACGCTCGACCTCGGGATCGAGTTCATCGACGGCGGCGCGGGCCGCGCTGGCGTCGACACCTCGGCGGGAGAGCTCCTGCAGGATCGCACCGCTGCCGCGCCCGCGGCGCGCGCCGTTCACGTGCACCAGCTGTTCGGCCAGTCGCGCGTCGTCGAGGTAGCCGAAGCGCTCGTAGCGCTCGATCCACTCCTCGATCTCGCTTTCGTCGAGGCCGTGCTCTGCGAGCACCGAACGGACCTCGGCGACCGACAGCGCGGAACGACGGAGCCGCGACACGACCAGCCGGTCGATGCGCGCATCGCGCTCCGCTCCGGTCTCATCGGGGTCATCGGCGACGATCGCGAATCGCGAACGCCGACGCTCCGCACGTCGCGCGGCGCCGCTCGGATCCCCGAAGCGGGATCGGCCGGCCGGCGTGGCCTCCGCCCGCCGCGGCTCCGCATCGGGTTCGGCTCCCTCGGCCGCCTCGGTTGCCCGAGCGGGATCGGCCGGTGCCGATTGCTCGGGCGCGGGTTCGGCGGGCGTCGCCCACGGCAGGTACGAGACCGGGGCGAGGTGCTCGGATGCGTCGCTCATCTCACTCCTCTCCCCGATCTGGTTGATGCGACGCTCAGGCGCCCTTGCGCCCGAGCTTGCTCTCGATGGACTCGACGTTCGACGGCACTGCGGGCGCCGTGCCCACCTGCCCGATGCCGAGCTTCACGAGGATCTTCTTCTCGATGTCGGCGGCGATGTCGGGGTTCTGCAGGAGGAAGTTGCGGGCGTTCTCCTTGCCCTGCCCGAGTTGGTCGCCGTCGTACGTGTACCAGGCGCCCGACTTCTTCACGATGCCCTGGTCGACGCCGTAGTCGATGAGGGAGCCCTCACGCGAGATGCCGACGCCGTACAGGATGTCGAACTCGGCCTGCTTGAAGGGCGGAGCCATCTTGTTCTTGACGACCTTCACCCGAGTGCGGTTGCCGACCGCCTCGGTGCCGTCCTTCAGGGTCTCGATGCGACGGATGTCGAGCCGCACCGAGGCGTAGAACTTCAGCGCCTTGCCGCCGGCGGTGGTCTCGGGGCTTCCGAAGAAGACGCCGATCTTCTCGCGCAGCTGGTTGATGAAGATCATCGTGGTGTTCGTCTGGTTGAGGCCACCGGTGAGCTTGCGGAGCGCCTGCGACATGAGTCGCGCCTGGAGGCCGACGTGCGAGTCGCCCATCTCGCCCTCGATCTCGGCGCGCGGCACCAGCGCCGCGACCGAGTCGATGACGATGAGGTCGATCGAGCCGGACCGCACGAGCATGTCGGCGATCTCGAGCGCCTGCTCACCGGTGTCGGGCTGGGAGACGAGGAGGGAGTCGATGTCGACGCCGAGCTTCTTCGCGTAGTCGGGGTCGAGCGCGTGCTCGGCGTCGACGAACGCCGCGATTCCGCCGGCGCGCTGGGCGTTGGCGATCGCGTGCAGGGTGAGCGTGGTCTTGCCGGACGACTCGGGACCGTAGATCTCGATGATGCGACCACGGGGAAGACCGCCGACGCCGAGCGCGACGTCGAGCGCGATGGATCCCGTGGGAATCACCTCGACGGGAGCGCGGTCCTCGCTGCCGAGGCGCATGACCGACCCCTTGCCGAACTGGCGATCGATCTGGGCGAGTGCGGTTTCGAGTGCTTTCTCGCGGTCTACAGGTGATGGCATGTGCTGGCTCCCTCGTGCTCGATGCGGCTGCCTCTAGGCTGTCGTTCCACGTTGCGGGCCGTGACCCGCGGCGTCTCGCGACAAGGCGTCTGCGGTGTGTTCCGACGCTTCGACCGTATGGCCGCCCACCGACATCCGGAGCCCCGAGAGGTGGGATGTGGAAGGACGCGTCGTTCCTCCTGCTGTCGAGGACGAGCCTAGCCGAGCATCCGAACGGATGTTCGAAGACACGCCCGCGTGTCGAACACCTCTTCGGGCGCGGTCAGCCGCGACGGCCGGGCTCGCGTCGCCCCACGCCGTGTCGTCGCTCAGGCGGCACGTCGGTGGCCTCGCAGAGCGCGAGCCACACGTCTCGTGGCGCCACGCCGGCCGCGAGCGCCTCACGGGCGGTGCGGCCGCCCATCCCGGTGAGCACCAGGTCGTTGACCACGACGCTTCCGTAGCCGGCGCCGAACTCCTCGTCGACGGCGATCTGGAACTCGCTCAGCTTCATCGATCGTCTCCGGACATGCGATCGGCCGGTCCGAAGACCGGCCGACGCGTTGCAATGTACTGGGTCAGCGGACCATCATGTCCGCATCGAACTCCGCCACGAGCTCGTCGGGCAGGCTGTCGGGAACGACCGACAGGCCCTCGAGGACCGCGATGCGATCGCCGACCTCGTGCATGATGACGGAGATGGGGGTGTCGAGCGCTTCGGCGACCGACGCGAGGATCTCGGACGAGGCCTCCTTCTGGCCGCGCTCCACCTCGCTCAGGTAGCCGAGCGCGACGCTCGCCTTGGACGCGACCTGCCGGAGCGTGCGCCCCTTCTGCAGCCGGAAGTCCCTCAGCACATCGCCGATCTCTTGTCGAACCAGAACCATCGGAACCTCCTTCTCTCTGCCTTGCACTCCGCCGGAGTCGGAAACGGGAGCGTCAGTCTACCCGACTCTCCGGTCCCCTCTAATCTAGCGTGGCACACTGTGGCTTTCGTGTGAACTCGACACTTGTAACAGGGTGTTCACGAAGACTATTCCGCGTTCGGCTGCGTCGGCGCAGGCACGTCAGCGCCGACCCTTCGGCTCCTCGATCGCGGAGATCGCCGATGTGGGCACGAGCTTCGGCGACGCCTCGATCTTCGCCTTCCGGCGCTTCAGCCAGAGTCCAGTCGCGATGATGACCGCGAGCGCGCTGTAGGCGAAGATCGCGAACGGGCTGTGCACGAGGTACAGGATGTCGCCCTGGCTGATGGCCATCGCCTTCCGCAGCTGCTCCTCGGCCATCGGCCCGAGGATGCCGCCGACCACCATCGGGGCCACCGGATAGCCGTAGCGGCGCATGAGGAAGCCCACGACGCCGATGACGAGCAGGATCAGGATGTCGACGATGTTGAACCGCAGCGCGTAGGCGCCGAGGCCCGCGAACGCGAGGATGCCCGCGTAGAGATACGGCCGCGGGATCTGCAGCACCTTCGCCCACATGCCGACGAGCGGCAGATTGAGCACGATCAGCAGCACGTTGCCGATGTACAGGCTCGCGATGAGCGCCCAGACCAGTTCGGGCTGGTTCTCGAACAGCAGGGGTCCCGGCCGGATGCCGTACGACTGGAACGCGGAGATGATGATCGCCGCCGTCGCGGTGGTCGGCAGTCCGAGCGTGAGCAGCGGGACGAGCACGCCGGCCGCCGCGGCGTTGTTCGCCGATTCCGGGCCGGCCACGCCCTCGATGGCTCCGCGGCCGAACTCGGCCTTGGCGGGTCCCCTCGCAAGCCGTCGCTCGGTGGCGTACGAGAGGAATGTCGCGACGTCCGCACCGCCCGCGGGGATCGTGCCGATCGGGAACCCGATCGCGGTGCCGCGAAGCCACGGCTTCCACGAGCGCCGGAGGTCCTTGCCGGAGAGGTAGTTGCGCCAACCGCGCGTCACCGGGATGACCTGCACGGGCCCGTGCCGCATGCGGGAGGCGACGTAGAGCGACTCGCCGATCGCGAAGAGGCCCACGGCGATGAGGACGACGTCGATGCCGTCCGCGAGAGCGGGGACGCCGAAGGTGTACCGCTGCTGCCCGGAGAGCACCTCGGTGCCGACGAGACCCAGCAGCAGGCCGAGTCCGAGGGACGTCATGCCGCGCGACACGCTCGAGCCCAGCAGGGCGCCGACTGTGAGGAACGCGACCACGATGAGCGCGAAGTAGTCGGCGGGCCCGAGCTGCACCGCCAGCTGAGCGAGGGTCGGCGCGAGGAACGTGAGGAGCACCGTCGCGACGGTGCCGGCGACGAACGAGCCGATCGCGGCGGTCGCCAGCGCCGCCGCGCCACGGCCGGCCTTGGCCATCTTGTGGCCCTCCAGCGCAGTGACGATCGAGGCGGACTCACCCGGCGTGTTGAGGAGGATCGAGGTGGTCGAACCGCCGTACATGGCGCCGTAGTAGATCCCTGCGAAGAGGATGAGTGCACCGGTGGCATCGAGCGTGTACGTGAGGGGCAGGAGGAGCGCGACCGTCATCGCCGGGCCGATGCCGGGAAGCACACCGACGGCCGTGCCGATGAACACGCCGAAGAAGGCATAGAGCAGGTACTGGGGCTGCAACGCCGTTGCGAAGCCCTCGAGCAGCGCGTTGAGGCTATCCATTGAAGATCGGTATCCAGTTCAGGAGCGGGCCGGCGGGCAGCGAGAGCCCCAGCCAGACGCCGAAGACGAGTTGAGTCACGAGTCCGAGCCCCAGTCCGATGAGCAGGGCCACCCACCAGCGCTTGGCGCCGAGCGTGATGGCCGCGCCCCCGAACAGCACGGCGGCGGCGAACGGCCAGCCGGCCAGTTCGATCAGGACGACCAGGGAGAGGAAGCAGAGCATGAGCAGCAGGACGGTGCGCCAGTCGGTCTTCGCGTTCACATCGACGTCCTCGCCCTCGTCGGGCTGGCCGCGGTGCCCTCGGGCGATGTCGATGATCACCACGACCGAGGCGACGAGCAGGATCGCGCCGACGAAGTACGGGAAGAACCGTGGGCCGAGCACGCTCGCCGACCCGGGAGGCACCCTGATGAACCCGGCGCCGATGATGGCGTAGAGGCCGAGGGCCGCGCAGACCGAGGCGAAGACGTACTCGCCGACGATCCCGCGCCGGTTCGGGGCGGCCGCGGGAAGCGGCGCCGGAGCGCCGGAGGCCCCCTCCGGCGCCGGAGCGCCGGAGAGAGCCTCGTGATGGTCGGTCATGGTGCGACCAGGCCGATCGCCTGCAGGGTCTCAGTGACCTCGGTGATGTTGCCGTCGAGGAACTCCTGGAACTCCTCGCCGAGGAGGAAGGCGTCGTCCCAGCCGCGCTCCTCGAGGGTCTCGGCCCAGGCGCCCGAGTCGTGCATCTCGACCACGAGGTCTTGCAGCGCCGTGACATCGGCCTCGTCGATGCCGCCCGGCGCGATCACCCCACGCCAGTTCGTCAGCGTGACGTCGTAGCCCTCGTCGATGAGCGTCGGGGTGTCGGGCAGCAGGGCGGCGGGCTCCTCGGACGACACGGCCAGGGCTCGCAGCCCTCCCGCCTCGATCTGCTCGACGAACTCGCCGACCCCCGAGATGCCGGCCTGCACGGTGTTGCCGAGCAGCATCGTGACGGCCTCGCCGCCGCCTGCATTCGGGATGTAGTTGAGCGTCGACGGGATGTCGGCGGGGTCGACGCCCGCCTCCGTGAGCAGCATGCCCGCGAGGATGTGGTCGGCACCGCCCGCGGAGCCGCCCGTGACCGAGATCGCGGCACCTTCCTCGACGATCGCGTCGACGAGCTCCTCAACCGTCTCGTACGGGGACCCCTCCGGGACGACGATGACCAGCGGCTCCTCCGTGAGCCTCGCGATGGGCGTCATGTCCTCGATGCGCACCTCCGATGCGTTCGTTTCGACCGCGCCCACCATCACGAGGCCCATGACCATGAGCGTCGCCGGATCCCGCTCGTTCGCGAGCGCGGCGAGGCCCACCGTGCCGCCCGCGCCGGGGACGTTCTCCACGGGTGCGGACCCGACGATGTCCTCCTGGGTGAGTACCTCGGACATGGCGCGCGCGGTCTGGTCCCAGCCGCCGCCGGGGTCGGCAGGGGCGATGAGGTTCACGGAGTCGAGGGATGCCGTGGCGCCGTCCTCATCCCCGCCCGTGTCGCCTGTCGGCGCACAGGCGGCGAGGCCGAGCATCGCGACGATGCCGACGCCCGCGAGGGTGCCACGCCCCGCGTTCCGCCGCAGTCCAGTGGTTCCGGCCGACGTGTGCGGCCTGCTGTGAGATCGCAATTCTCCTCCTTGAGCGCCCGAGTTCATCCGCGGGCAGAACGATCGATGTGCGGATGACGCTAGGAGGATGTGCCCGCCCGTGGAAGGCTGCGGACATAAGGGTCGTACTGTTCATTTTAGTCGAATCGGTCATATTGGTCACCGGCATCGGGACGGCGGTCTGCACACCCGTGGGGCACACTTGAGGGGTGGGCCGGTCGATGAAGCTTGGCGCGCAGCTCCTGTTGCTGCAGGTCGCCATCGTGCTCACGACCGTGGTCGGCACCGGCGTCACGGCCGTGTGGCTGCAGGAGCAGCATCTGCGGGATGCGTACCAGGACCGCATGATCGCGGTCGCCCAGTCGGTCGCGGGACTGCCCGTGATCACCGAGGCATTCGACGACGCTGACCCCTCGGCGACGATCCAGCCCGTGGCCGAGGTCATCCGTCGCGCCTCCGACGTGACCTACGTCGTGGTGGCGAACGACCTCGGCATCCGCTACTCCCACCCGAACCCCGACCGCATCGGCGAGAAGGTGTCGACCGACCCGGCGATCCCGCTCTCGGGTGAGATCTACGTCGGCACGCAGACGGGCACGCTCGGCGAGTCATGGCGGGTGAAGGTGCCGATCTTCGCCGACGACGACGAGGTCATGGGCCAGGTCTCCGTCGGAATCCTCGAGACGGAGCTCCGCGCCGACTTCCTCGGCGGCCTCAGCGGGCTCCTCGCCGCGCTCGTCGTCGCCGCGGTGATCGGCGTCGTCGGGTCCGCATGGATCGGACGGGTCATCCGCCGTCGCATCTACGGACTCGAACCCGACGAGATCCGAGCGATGCTCGAGACCCGCGAGGCGATGCTGCACGGAATACGCGAAGGGCTCGTCGCGGTCGACGACGAGGGTCGCATCGTGCTCATGAACGACGCGGCCGCGCGGCTCTTCGACATCCCCGATCCCGCCGCCGTGCTCGGTTCGGAGGTCGACACGGTCCTCGACCGTGAACTCGCGCGATTCATCGCCTCGGGTGAGGACAAAGAGACGCCCGTGCTCTCGGGCGAGCGGGTGCTGCTCGTGCACAGCGACCGCGTGCGTGTCGAGGGCCGCGAGGTCGGGTCGATCGCGATCCTGCGCGACCGCACCGAACTCGAGACGATGCTGCGGGACCTCGAGGGCGCGCAGGGCCTCGCGGAGGGCCTGCGCGCCCAGTCCCACGAGTTCTCCAACAAGCTGCACGTCGTGAGCGGCCTCCTCGAGCTCGGCCATGTCGATGCGGCGATCGCGTTCATCGAGCGGGTCGGCAGCGGCGGGGCCCTCTCCCCACTGGACGAACACGCGGGCATCGCGGATGTCGAGACGGCGGCGCTCGTGCTCGCGAAACGATCCAGCGCCCAGGAACTCGGTCTCACCCTCGAACTCGACCCCGAGTCCCATCTCGACGCCCCCGACGGCGAGGTGCCTCGCACCGACCTGCTCACGGTCGTCGGCAACCTGCTCGACAATGCGATCGAGGCGGGCGTGCTCGGCGGACGGATCATTCTCTCCATACGCGACGACCTCGAGCCGGACGTCGTCGTGGTACGGGTCGACGACGACGGCCCCGGCATCCCCGTCGAGCGACGTGACGCGATCTTCGAGCCCGATGTGAGCGACAAGTCGCCCACGTCCGGTAAGGCCCGGCGCGGCATCGGCCTCACGATCGTGAAACGCGTCGCGGAACGACTCGGCGGTGCGGCGACGGTCGAGACCTCCCCCGCAGGCGGAGCACGGTTCACCGTGCGGCTGCCGTGGGCGCCTGCGCCCCACCCCGCGTCCGTCGTGACGGCCGGGAGGCGACCGTGAGCGACATCCGTGCCGTCATCGTCGACGACGACTTCGCCGTCGCGCACGTGAACCGCGCGTTCGTCGACGCCCAGCCGGGGTTCACCGTCGTCGCTGAGGCGCACACCGGCGCCGACGCGCTCGCTGCGATCGAACTCCACCGACCGCAGCTCGTGCTGCTCGACGTGTACCTGCCCGATCTCGGCGGGCTCGACGTGCTACGCCGCCTGCGCGCCGCCGGCAACGACGTCGAGGTCATCGCCGTCACCGCCGCGCGCGACCTCGACACCGTGCGGAGGGCTCGACTCCTGGGCGTCAGGCACTATCTCGTGAAGCCGTTCTCGGGGGCCAGTCTCGGCGAACGACTCGAGGAGGTGCGTCGCGGCATCGCCGCCGACCGTGCCGCTCCTCGCACCACCCTCGACCAGCGAGCGGTCGACCAGGTGCTCGGCTCGGCGACCACGCATCGAGCGATGCTGCCCAAGGGCCTGTCACCCGTCAGCCTCGAGCGCGTCGCCGCGGGGCTCGCCGGCTGCGACACGGATGCGTCGGCGGCCGAGATCGCGGAGCAGCTGGGGATGTCGCGAGTGAGCGCGCGTCGCTACCTCGAGCACCTCGTCGCGACCGGTGCCGCAGAGGTCTCGCCCCGATACGGCTCGGCGGGAAGGCCCGAGCATCGATACCGGATGCCGGCGGGTGCCCCCGGCTGATCCTGCGTCAGCCGCGACCGAGCCGAGCCAGGACCGCCTCGATGGCGGCATGAACCGTCGCCGCGCGAATCTCGGCCCGGTCGCCGTGGAGCTCGAGGGCGATCGTGTCGACATCGTCGCCCATGGCGACCCCGAGGAACACGGTGCCCGGCGATGCGCCGTCCTGGGGGTCGGGTCCGGCGACGCCCGTCGTCGCGACGCCGATGTCGGCAGGCCGGCCGCCGACCTCCAAGGTGCGCCGCACGCCCTGGGCCATCTGCCGCGCGACCTCGGGGTGCACAGCGCCCTCGCGGGCGAGCAGTTCGGCCGAAACCCCGAGTAGGGAGTGCTTCACCTCGGTGGCATAGGCGACCACTCCCCCGGACACCACGAGTGATGCGCCGGGGATGCGGATGAGCTCCGCGACGAGGAGCCCGCCGGTGAGCGACTCCGCCGTGGCGATCGTCAGCCGCCTCTCGGTCAGCGCACGGATGAGCAGACCGGCACGCTCGGGCACGGCGCCCCCGTGCGGCGGAGGCATCCGATCGTCCCCCACGGCCCCGGTCACGCGACCGCGTCGCCGCCGCTGCGACGATCGCGGGCGAGTTTCCTGGCGTCACGCAGGTAGAGGAGGCCCGACCAGACGGTGAGCGCGAGCGCGATCGCCATGGCGATCCAGTTGACCCAGAGGATCCAGTCGCCCACGAGGGTCCAGAGCGGCAGGAGCGCGAGCGAGATCGCGACCGACTGCGCCATGGTCTTTGCCTTGCCGCCGGATGACGCGGGGACGACGTTGCCGCGGCGCAGCTCGACGAGCCGCCACACGGTGATGCCCACCTCGCGCACCACGATGACGATCGTGACCCACCACCACAGCTCGCCGAGGATCGACAGGCACACGAGCGCGCCGCTCGTGAGGAGCTTGTCGGCGATCGGGTCGAGGATCTTGCCCAGGTCGGTGACCAGACCGCGAGAGCGAGCGAGCCACCCGTCGACCCAGTCGGTCGAGATCGCGACGATGAAGATGACGGCGCCCCACCACCGCATCGGGCCGTCGGCTCCCGCGTCGGCGAGGAGCAGCCAGAAGACGAGCGGGGCCATGAGGATGCGGACGACGGTGATCGCGTTCGGCAGGTTCCAGTTCGCCGACTGCTCACGGCTTCCGGCGGAGGAGGTCATTTCGACAGCCTAACGTCCGACCGCCCGCGCCGCTCCCGACCTGATCGTGGGAGTTCAACCTCCCGCTCAGTCGCGGCCGGTGAGCCCCCAGGCGTCCTCATCGGGGTCGGCCTCGACCTCAGGGAGCCCATGACTCGCGCGAGCGACCGCATCGTCGTCGTAGCGCGGATCGGGGTCGTACGTGCCGGTCGCGCCACCGTCGCCCCCGCCTCCGGGCGCCGCCGGCGCGGCCGGCTCCTCACCGCGGAGCCGGGCGAGCACGCCCGGAAGCTGCTCGGCGGTGACGAGCACGTCGCGCGCCTTCGAGCCCTCGGACGGGCCGACGATCTCGCGGGACTCCAGCAGGTCCATGAGTCGACCGGCCTTGGCGAAGCCGACGCGCAGCTTGCGCTGCAGCATCGAGGTCGAGCCGAACTGGGTCGACACGACGAGCTCGGCGGCCGCGAGCAGCAGCTCGAGGTCGTCGCCGATGTCGGAGTCGATCTCCTTGCGCTCGACGGAGGCGGCGACATCCTGCCGGTACTCGGGCCGGGCCTGCCGTGTGACGTGGGTGACGACCTTCTCGATCTCGGCCTCGCTCACCCAGGCGCCCTGCACGCGGATGGGCTTCGATGCGCCCATGGGGAGGAACAGGCCGTCGCCCTGGCCGATGAGCTTGTCGGCGCCGGGCTGGTCGAGGATGACGCGGGAGTCGGTGACGCTCGTCACCGCGAAGGCGAGCCGGCTCGGCACGTTGGCCTTGATCAGGCCGGTCACGACGTCGACCGACGGGCGTTGCGTCGCCAGCACGAGGTGGATGCCGGAGGCACGGGCGAGCTGCGTGATGCGCACGATCGAGTCCTCGACGTCGCGCGGGGCGACCATCATCAGGTCGGCGAGCTCGTCGACGACGACGAGGAGGTACGGGTACGGCTTCAGCCTGCGCTCACTGCCCGCGGGCAGCACGATCTCGTCGTTGACGACGGCCTTGTTGAAGTCGTCGATGTGGCGGAAGCCGAACGACGCGAGGTCGTCGTACCGCATGTCCATCTCCTTGACGACCCACTGCAGCGCCTCCGCCGCCTTCTTCGGGTTCGTGATGATGGGCGTGATGAGGTGCGGCACGCCGCCGTACGGGGCGAGCTCGACGCGCTTCGGGTCGATGAGCACCATTCGCACGTCGGCGGGCTTGGCCCGCATCAGCAGCGACGTGATCATCGAGTTCACGAAGCTCGACTTGCCCGAGCCGGTCGAACCGGCCACGAGCAGGTGCGGCATCTTCGCGAGGTTGGCCACGACGTAGCCGCCGCCCACGTCCTTGCCGACGCCGATGGTCATCGGATGCTTCGCGTTCACGGATGCGCCGGAGCGCAGCACGTCGCCGAGGGTCACGATCTCGCGGTCGGCGTTGGGGATCTCGACGCCGATGGCGCTCTTGCCGGGGATGGGCGACAGGATGCGGACCTCGTTCGACGCGACCGCGTAGGCGAGGTTCTTCGACAGGGCCGTGACCCGCTCGACCTTGACGCCCGGTCCGAGCTCGATCTCGTACTGGGTCACGGTGGGGCCGCGGGAGAAGCCCGTCACCTTCGCGTCCACCTGGAACTGGTCGAGCACGCCCGTGATCTGGCGCACCACGTCGTCGTTCGCGGACGAGCGCGCCTTCGCGGGGGCACCGGCCGCGAGGGTGGATGCGGCGGGGAGGTGGTAGGGCCGCTCGGGCTCGGATGCCGCGACGCCGGCGCCGCCCGCGGCACCCGGCGCGGCATCCGCTTCGCCGTCGCCGCCGCCGTCGAACACGGCCAGCACGTTCGTGGCCCCGCCGTCGTCGCCGCGGAGGCCGGTGCCGCCGTGCGGCACGTCGCCCGTGAATCGCTGCAGCGCGGACTCGGCGCGCTCCAGGTCGCCGAGCACCCCGGTGCCGTAGGCGCCCGCTCCCCCGACGCCCTCGATGGGCGATTCGAAGCCGCCGGCGGCCGAGCCGGGACCGAACACCTCGGTGATGCCGTCGACGCCGCCCGCGGCGAACGCCGGGTCCTCCTCGCGGTTCGAGTCGTTGCGCCGCCACCAGGGAACGAGCCCCGTGCGCTCGGGCTCATCGTCGAGCGCGTCGATGCCGTCGAGCTCGGTCTGCTCGGACCTGCGCCCCTTGCGCCGCGACGCCTTCTCGACGGGCTCGGGTCGCTCCTCGGGATCGGGCGCGCCGAACAGCCAGGCGTACAGGTCGCGGAAGCGGGACGGGATCCGGTTCGGCGGCGTCTTCGTGATGATGAGCAGAGCGAGCAGGAGCAGCAGGATGATGACGGCCGCCGCGCCGATCTCGGTGATCAGGAGGATGAGCGGCTGCGCGAGCATCCAGCCGAGGATCCCGCCGGCACGGGCCAGCACGGCCATGCCCTCGCGCGGCTCGGGCTGCCCGCCGAACAGGTGGCAGAGGCCCGACACCGTGAGCAGCAGCAGGCCGACGCCGATGCCGATGCGCGTGTTGTCGTGCACGGAACTGGGATGGCGGAAGAGCCACACCGCGAAGAGCAGCATGACCACGGGCAGCGCGAACGCGACCCGGCCGGAGAGCCCGCCGAAGGTCCACGAGTCGAGGGCCTGGGCGATGGGATCGTTGATGAGGAACCACTCGACGACGGCGCCGACGATCGCGAGCACGACGATGAAGAAGGGCAGGCCGTCGCGGCGCTCCTCCTTCGCGAGGGTCTCGGGGCCGAGCGCGCGGGCGGCCCCGCCCGTGACGTGCGCGAGCCCCATCCAGGCGCGCACGAGCAGCGGCGGCCGGTCGGGCGTGGCCGGCTTCGCCTTGGCGGCGGTCGATCCGCGTGCGGTCGACGCCGGGAGCTTCTTCGTGGGGGCCGTCTTGGAGCCCGAGCCGCGCGCAGGCGTGCCCGAGGCACGCCCGTTCGACCTGGTGCTCGTAGCCATGCCCCAACGTTACGGCCGACCGGCGACCGTCGCCGACAGGACGCGGCGAGTGTCTGCGATCGGCGAACCCGTGCTCGGGCGCCGTTCCGGGCTCGCGGATGCCGCGGCGCGACGCCTCCGGCGGGTTCAGCCGAGGATTCGCACCATGGTGTCGCGTCCGCCGCGGGTGCCGACCACGGCGAACCCCTCGGAGCGGTAGAGCGAGTGGGCGAAGTTGCCGTGTTCGACGCTGAGCGTGATGCGGGCGAATCCCGCCGTGCGCGCGGCATCCGTGAGCGCCCGCATCAGCGCCCGGCCGACCCCCTGTGCCCGCCACAGCGGACGTACGCCGATGATGAGCTCGGGCACCCCCGCGGCCACGAAGCCGTGCGCCGGCGTGTCGGCCGCGAAGAGGCGGTACCAGGCCGCGCCGATCGGCTTGGCCGCGCCGTCGACGGCGACGAATCCGGCATCCGCCGGTCGCTGCCAGCCGGTGAGGTAGGCGCGGTAGACCGGGTCGGCGAACACCGTCGGCTTGGGCCGGTTCGCCCCCGCCTGCCAGTTCGCCGCCTCGACCACCATGTCGCCGAGGAACGCGCCGTCGCTCGGCATGGCCGGGCGGATCGAGTAGTCCGCCATGGCCGGATGCTACGCCCGCCGTGTTACCGCGGTGTTTCCGTCGTGCGGTTCACGCCTCGATGACGAGCGGCACGAGCATCGGCCGGCGGCGCAGCCGTCGGTTCACCCACGTGCCGACCGTGCGACGCACGGCCTGCTGCAGCGCGTGCTGGTCGCGCACGCCGTTCTGCGCGGCCTCCAGCAGCGCCGCGGAGATCTTCGGCTTGACCTCCTCGAAGACGGCGTCGTCCTCGGCGAACCCGCGCGCGTGGATCTCGGGGCCGACGATGATCCGACCGGTCGAGGCGTCGACGACGATGATGACCGAGATGAACCCCTCCTCGCCGAGGATCCGGCGGTCCTTCAGGTCGGCGTCGGTGATCTCGCCGACCGTCGCGCCGTCGACGTAGACGAAGCCGAGGTCGAGCTGTCCGGCGACGCGCACCTCGCCGTCGCGGAGGTCGTACACGGTGCCGTTCTGGCCGATGAAGGTGTTCTGCTCGGGGACGCCGGTGTCCCGCGCGAGCTTGGCGTTCGCGAACAGGTGCCGGTACTCGCCGTGGATCGGCAGCACGTTCTTCGGCTTCAGGATGTTGTAGCAGTAGAGCAGCTCGCCCGCCGCCGCGTGGCCGGAGACGTGCACCTTCGCGTTGCCCTTGTGCACGACGTTGGCGCCCAGCTTCGTGAGTCCGTCGATCACGCGGTAGACCGCGTTCTCGTTGCCGGGGATGAGGCTCGACGCGAGGATGACGGTGTCGCCCTCGCCGATCTCGATCTGGTGGTCGCGATTGGCCATGCGCGAGAGCACGGCCATCGGCTCGCCCTGCGACCCCGTCGACATGTAGACGATCCGGTCGTCGGGGATGTCGCCGGCCTTCTTGAAGTCGATGAGAACGCCCTCGGGCACCTTGAGGTAGCCGAGGTCGGCCGCGATGGTCATGTTGCGCACCATGCTGCGGCCGAGGAGGGCCACGCGTCGACCGTTGAAGGCCGCCGCGTCCAGGACCTGCTGCACGCGGTGCACGTGGCTCGAGAAACTCGCGACGATCACGCGGCGGGGCGAACGGGCGATGACCTCGTCGAGCACCGGGCCGATGGACCGCTCGAGCGGCGTGAAGCCGGGGACATCCGCGTTGGTGGAATCGACCATGAACAGGTCGACGCCCTCCTGGCCGAGCCGGGCGAACTCGCGGAGGTCCGTGAGGCGCCCGTCGAGCGGCAGCTGGTCCATCTTGAAGTCGCCGGTCGCGAGCACGGTTCCCGCACGGGTCTTGATCGCCACGGCGAGCGCGTCGGGGATCGAGTGGTTGACGGCGATGAACTCGAGGTCGAACGGGCCGATGCGCTCGTGCTGGCCCTCGGACACCGTGAGGGTGTACGGCTGGATGCGATGCTCCTTGAGCTTCGCCTCGACCAGCGCGAGCGTGAGGGTCGAGCCGATCAGCGGGATGTCGGCGCGCAGGCGCAGGAGGTAGGGCACCGAGCCGATGTGGTCCTCGTGGCCGTGGGTGAGCACGACCCCGACGATGTCATCGAGGCGCTCGCGGAGGAACCCGAAGTCGGGCAGGATCAGGTCGACGCCGGGCTGGTGCTCCTCGGGGAAGAGCACGCCGCAGTCGACGATCAGGATCTTGCCGTCGATCTCGTAGCTGGTCATATTGCGGCCGACCTCGCCGAGGCCGCCGATGGGGATGATGCGGAGCGTGCCGGGTTCGAGCGGGGCAGGATCGATGACGACGTCGGGCATGGGCCCTCCTTACGTTGCGGTGTTCAGTTCATGCGGCCGTTCCGGCGGATGCCTCGGCCGTCGTTCAGCGTGTGGTGCCGGCGACCTTCGGCAGCGCGCCGCCGGCGGCGGCGTTGCGGTCGGGGCGGAAGCGGTGGAAGTCGGCGCCCGGGATGCCCTGCACGTGGTCGATCTCGTCCTCGATGAGCGCCGCCTCCCACTCCTCGGGACCGACGAGCGGCAGCCGCACGCGCGGGCTGCCGATGCGGCCCAGCCCGTGCAGGATGTACTTCGCGGCGACCGTGCCGGGCACGTGCGTCATGACGGCGCGCACGAGCGGCTCGAGGCGGCGGTGCTCGGCGGTCGCGGTCGTGAGGTCGCCGCGGTTCACGGCGTCGATGATGGTGCGGTACGGGGCCGGCGCGATGTTCGCGGTGACCCCGATGAGGCCGGTCGCGCCGATCGCGAGGTGCGGGAGCACGTTGGCGTCGTCGCCGGAGAAGTACATGAGGTCGGTCTGGTTGAGCACGCGGCTGACCTCGGAGAAGTCGCCCTTCGCGTCCTTGATGGCGAGGATGTTCGGGTGCTTCGCCAGGCGGAGGATCGTCTCGTACCTGATCGGCACGCCGGTGCGGCCCGGGATGTCGTAGAGGATGACCGGCAGGTCGGTGGCGTCGGCCACCAGCCGGAAATGCGTGAGGATGCCGGCCTGCGTCGGCTTGTTGTAGTACGGCGTGACGATCATGATGCCGTCGGCGCCGGCCTGCTCGCTGTGCTTGTAGAGCTCGATCGCGTGCGCGGTCTCGTTCGAGCCGCCACCCGTGATGATCTTCGCTCGGCCGGCCGCGACGTCCTTGCCGACCTCGACCAGGCGGATCTTCTCGGGGTCGGTGAGCGTGGAGGTCTCGCCCGTGGTGCCCGTGACGACGATGCCGTCGGCACCGGCACCGATCACGTCGTCGATGTGCTTCTCGACCCCGGGCCAATCGACCTCGCCGTCCGCCGTCATCGGCGTGACGAGCGCGACGAGCACCTGTCCGAAGGGGTTGTCCTGGGTCACGTCCCCAAGGCTATCGGGTCGCTCGCCCGCATCGCTCCCACTGGCGTCTGGCGGCCGATGGGTCGACGACGGCCCGGTTGCCGCCGGACGGATGTCGGGGCTGATGCAGCCTCACGTGCTCCCAATCACCCTCGAGCCTCCGCGCCGTCGCATTGGCGGGCAACTCGACGTGCAGGATGCCCGCGTCCTCTACGGGATCTCCGTGGAAGCGTAGGGCGCTCGCACACGCCAGCCGCCCGCCGATGCTGCATGCTCGCATCGCGTCGAGGTCTGTGCCGGGCAGCGCGTACCATGCCTGACGCACTCGGATCAGGCGACCGTGCGCGACGAGGTTGCGAACCGCCTCGTCGTCGAGTCCCATCCGACGCAGATCGGATCTGCGCGCGATCCCACCGAGGGCCTTCGTCTCCCGCTCGAATCTCACCACCCGAGTGTTGCCGTCGACGGTCCCCGGTGCTCGGGATTGCTCCACTTCGGAGAACGCCGACGCCGATGCGTCACCTGTGCAGGACGACTCCCTCGCGCCGTACCGATTGTTCGTGCCGCGCCCGCGCAGAAGCAGCCGCCGCCGCGATGCCCACCATGTCCAGCAACCCTGCGAAGCGAGTGCGCCCACTCCCTGACTCCTGAAAACAGGGACGGGGACCGACTCCGGGACACCGCGACGGGCATCTGAACACCGCGACGGGCATCTGAACACCAGGACGCGCATCTGAACACTAGGACGCGCATCGACTCCTGGATACGACAGGCACCGACTCCTGAATGCAAGGACAGGCACCGACTCCTGAATGCAAGGACAGGCATCGACGGCGACCTGCAGCCACGGCGCCTTCGTGCCGCAACTGCTTTGAAGCCGCGTCCTTGCTTTCAGGAGTCACGTGAGCCGGGAAGTACGGTGAGTCGCAGACCGGAGTCGCTGCGCCGGACGAGCGTGGCGAGTTGCAAACCGGAGTCGCTGCGCCGGACGAGCGGGGCGAGTCGCAAACCGGCGTCGCTGCGCCGGACGAGCAGGGCGAGTCGCCAACCCGAATCGCTGGCGCCGGACGAGCAGGGCGAGTCGCAACCCGAATCGCTGGCGCCGGACGAGCATGGCGAGTCGCCAACCCGAATCGCTGGCGCCGGACGAATGGCGCGAGTCCGCCGAGGCCCTTGCGTCGCGCGAGTCGGAGGGACGGGCGAGTGCCCGAGGAAGTCGCCCCAGCCGACGGGCGGGCGGGCGGGCAGGCGATTCCAAGGTGCGTGAGGCTGGTTCAGCCCCTGGGTCGCTCGCCGGAGGCCCCCGGCGGGTCAGGCGCGCAGGTAGCGGAGGAAGCGGTACTCGAGGCCCGAGCGCGAGGGCAGCCAGCCCGAGGGCGGGTCGACGTGGGCGAGCCGCCAGCCGGCGGGGTCGATCGGGGGCGCCGGGGTGTCGCCGGGCTCGGGCACGACCGCGCCGCCGCCGCCGGGCGTCCGCAGTTCCGTCACCTCGAGCCGGTCTGCCGTGGGCAGGACCTGCCCGAAGAGGTCGGCGCCGCCGATGACCCAGATCCACGGCGGGTCGCCGGCAGCGGCCAGTGCGAGTGCCTCGTCTACGGATGCCGCGCGCACCGCGCCGGCGGCCGTCCAGTCGTCGTGGTGCGTCACCACGATGTTGGTGCGACCGGGAAGGGGGCGGAACCGCGACGGCAGGGACTCCCACGTTCGGCGCCCCATGACGACGGGCGCACCGAGCGTGACCGCCTTGAAGTGCGTCAGGTCCTCGGGAACGTGCCACGGCATGCCGCCGTCACGGCCGATCACGCCCGCGGACTCCGCCCAGATCAGGCCGAGGCGCGGCCGGGCCGCAGGCGCCGGCGACGCGGCATCCGCACCGCGCGTCATACCGCGACGGCTGCGCGGATGGCCGGGTGATGCTGGTAGCCCTCCACGACGAAGTCGTCGAACTCGTAGTCGAAGATCGAGTCGGGCCTGCGCGCGAATCGCAGCGTGGGCGCGGGGAACGGGTGCCGGGAGAGCTGCTCGGCGACCTGCTCGACGTGGTTGTCGTAGATGTGGCAGTCGCCGCCGGTCCACACGAAGTCGCCGACCTCGAGCCCGGTCTGCTGGGCCACCATGTGGGTGAGCAGGGCGTAGGAGGCGATGTTGAACGGCACGCCGAGGAAGAGGTCGGCGCTGCGCTGGTAGAGCTGGCACGACAGGCGCCCGTCGGCGACGTAGAACTGGAAGAGCGCGTGGCACGGCGCGAGGGCCATGTCGGGGATGTCGGCGGGGTTCCACGCCGAGACGATGAGGCGACGCGAGTCGGGGTTCACGCGGATCTGCTCGATCACCTGGCTGATCTGGTCGATCGTGTCACCGGAGGGCGTCGGCCACGATCGCCACTGCACGCCGTAGACGGGACCCAGCTCCCCCGCGGCATCCGCCCACTCGTCCCAGATGGTGACGCCGTGCTCGCGCAGCCACCCGATATTGGACGAGCCCTGCAGGAACCACAGGAGCTCGTAGGCGATCGACCTGAAGTGCACCCGCTTCGTCGTGACGAGCGGGAAGCCCTGCGAGAGGTCGAACCGCAGCTGGCGACCGAACACGCTGCGGGTGCCGGTGCCAGTGCGATCGGTCTTCTGCGTGCCGTGCTCGAGCACGTCGCGCAGGAGGTCTTCGTAGGGTGTGGGGATCGTCTCGGCCATCGGGTCGATGCTAACCCCGACCGGCGACGTGCGGGGCGGATGCCGCGGGCGAGCCGCCCGGCGTCATCCTCCGTCACACGGCCCACGCGGCCGGGGCGCCGCCGTAGCATCGCGGCATGGACTGGCTGCCGGCGCTCATCGCCGCGGTCGCGCTGCCCGCCGGCGCGGCGACGATCGGCCTGGCCTGGCGGGCGCGCACCGGCCGGATCCGGGCGACGCGCGACGAGTCCGCCACAACGGCCCTCGGGCTCGACTCGGATGCGCTCGGCACTGCCGCGACACTCGTGCAGTTCTCGACCGCCTACTGCAGCCGCTGCCCCTCGACCGCGCGGCAGCTCGCCGCGATCTCCGCCGACTACGCGGGCGTCCGGCACGTCGAGGTCGACCTCACCGACCGCCCCGACCTCGCCGACCGGTTCCACGTCCTGCAGACGCCGACGACGCTCATCCTCGACGCCCGCGGCGAGGGGACGGCGCGCATCGGCGGCGTGCCCCGGGCTCGCGACCTCCGCGACCGCCTCGACATCCTCACCGGGAGTTCCCATGCCACGTCCTGAGCCCGCCGGCATCGATCCGCGAGGACCGCGCTTCACGGCGGCCGTCACCGCGTTCCTGCTGCTCGTGATCGCGGTGCTCGGCTTCGGCGGCGCCGCCCTCGCCGCGTGGGTGCTGCTCGCCATCGTGAGCGCCGTCTTCGCGTGGAGCGCGATCGCCGGCGTGCGGCGCAACCCGTTCGGGCTGATCTTCGCGCGCCTCGTGCGACCGCGACTCTCGCCGCCCGACGAGCTGGAGGACCCACGGCCGCCGACGTTCGCCCAGGGCGTCGGCTTCGCCGTGACGATCGCGGGCGTCATCCTCGGGGCTGCTGGCGTCGCCGCCGCGGTGCCGATCGCCGCCTCGCTCGCGTTCATCGCGGCCTTCCTGAACGCCGCGTTCGGGTACTGCCTCGGCTGCCAGCTGTACCTGCTCCTCGTGAGAGCCCGCGTCATCCCCAGGACCTGACCGCCGCGGCATCCGCCGGGCTAGGCTGGGAGCCCGGCTCGAGGAGGAGGATCCATGGCAATCACGAGTGAATCGACGACGGTCTGGACCGGCACGCTGTTCGAAGGGTCCGGCAACGTCGCGCTCGACTCGTCGGGCCTCGCGACGTTCCAGGTGAACTGGGATGCCCGGGCCGTGGGCGTGGCGAACACGACGAATCCCGAGGAGCTGCTCGCCGCCGCGCACTCGTCGTGCTTCTCGATGGCGCTCTCGCTCGCGCTCGCCGAGGCGGGCTATCCGCCCGAGAGCATCCAGACCACCGCCGCCGTCACGTTCGAGGCGGGCAAGGGGGTGCTCGGCAGCCACCTGCTCGTGAGCGCTCGCGTGCCCGGAATCTCCGAGGCGCAGTTCGAGGCGATCGCCGAGGAGGCGAAGGTGAACTGCCCCATCTCGCAGGCCCTCTCCATCCCGATCACGATCGAAGCCGAGCTCGCCTAGACCGTGCGGGTGCTCATCGCCGGCGCATCCGGCTTCCTCGGAACCGCCCTCGTCGAGCGCCTGACCGCCGACGGACACGAGGTGGTGCGCCTCGTGCGGCGTCGCGCGCTGGGCCCCGAGGAGGCATCGTGGTCGCCCGGGGCGGGCATCATCGACTTCACGGTGATGGACCGCGTCGACGCGGTGGTGAACCTCTCCGGCGCCTCGCTGGCGCGCCTGCCGTGGACGAGGGGCTACCAGGGCGAGATCGTCGACTCCCGCGTCACGGCGACGCGCACGCTCGCCGACGCGATGCGCAAGGCGCGGCGCCCGCCGGCGGCCTTCCTCAGCGCCTCGGCGGTGGGATACTATGGCGACCGCCCCGGCGAGCTGCTCACGGAGTTCTCGAGCGCCGGCTCCGGCTTCCTCGCGGAGGTGGTCGCACGGTGGGAGGGCGCGGCCGCGCTCGCACCCGACGACACGCGCACCGTCGTCTTCCGCACGGGCATCGTGGTCGGGCACGGTGGCGCGATGCAGCGCATCGGCATGCTCACGCGCTTCGGGCTGTCGAGCCGCCTCGGCACCGGCGGCCAGCACTGGCCCTGGATCGCACTCGACGACGAGATCTCGGCCATCGCGCACCTGCTCACCTCGAGGCTGTCGGGGCCCGTCAACCTCGCCGGTCCGACGCCCGCGACCGCCGACCGCGTGATGACCGCGATGGCCGAGCGGATGCACCGGCCCTACACGTTCACCGTTCCCGAGCGGATGCTGGGGCTCGCGCTCGGCCGCGCCGCCGACGAACTGCTGCTGTCGAGCCAGAAGGTGCGCCCGCAGCGACTCATCGACGACGGCTTCCGCTTCGAGCACGTCACCGTCGAGTCGGCGCTCGACGCGATGCTCAGCGTTCCGCGCGCTCGAGCGTGATCGCCCGGCGCACGGCTCCGCGAGCGCGTCGACGGTCGCCCGCCG
Source organism: Agromyces ramosus (assembly GCF_004216665.1). GTDB lineage: Bacteria > Actinomycetota > Actinomycetes > Actinomycetales > Microbacteriaceae > Agromyces > Agromyces ramosus. Next base: position 77,247 of record NZ_SGWY01000001.1, read on the forward strand.
CGTCATAGGCGAGGCCGAGACGCAACCACGCGCGCCAGGAGTCTGGCTCGGCCTCGGTCGCCGCGCGGAACTCGGGGAACGCGGCATCCGCGGCCGCCCGCTCGGGCCGCCCGCTCGGCTTGACCGGGATGCCGAGGTCGAGGCCGCCCTCGGCCTCGAGTCGGCGCACGAGGGCCTGCGAGCGCACGCCGAAGGCGAGCTCGCGCCACAGCGCCCAGAGGGCGATGACCGGAAGCACGATGAGGGCGATGCCGATGCCGACCGCCGCGGGCTCGCCGGTGGCGATGAACTGCACGGCACGCCACCCCACGAGCGCCACGTAGAGCACGAGGAGCGCGGCCATCAGGATCGCGCCCGCCTTGGTGGTCATGACGCGTCCGGGAGGCCCAGGTCGAGCAGCGCGTCGAGTCCGACCACGACGCCGGTCGCCGCCGGCGCCCGCCGCAGCGCGAGCAGGATGCCCTGCTCGTACGCCGACGACGACACGGTGGAGTGCGAGATGGTGAGCGTCTCCCCTTCGCCCCCGAGCACCACGCGCTGCTCGGCGAGCACGCCCGTGAGTCGCAGGCTGTGCACGGGAATGCCGGAGACGAGCTGTCCGCGGGCACGCTGGTCGGCGTGCGGGGCCGCCACCGGTCCGACCGTGGCGCGTGCGTCGCCGATCAGCTCCGCAGTGCGCACCGCGGTGCCGGACGGGGAGTCGACCTTGCCGGCGTGGTGGGCCTCGACGATCTCGATGGAGTCGAAGTAGCGGGCCGCGAGCGAGGCGAAGGCGGTGCCGAGCACGCTGCCGATGGAGAAGTTCGGGATGAACAGCACGGGGCCCGCGTCCTCGTGGCCGCGCATGAACTGGGCGATCTCCGCGATGCGCTCGCTCGACCAGCCCGAGGTGCCGACCACGATCGGGATGCCGGCGCCGGTGGCGAACTCGACGATGCCGGCGCTCGCGGCGGGAAGCGTGACGTCCAGCGCGACATCCGCCCCCAGCATCTCGTCGAGGCTCGAGCGCGAATCGAGCGCCGCGTGCAGTTCGAGGTCGTCGGATGCCTCGATGAGCTCGATCGCCAAACGCCCCATCTTGCCCGTGGCCCCGGCCACGGCGACCCGTATCGTCACGTGCTTCACCCTAGCAACCGGGTGCCGCGGCGACCGGCCCCCGGTCGCCGTCCGCCTAGGCTTGCCGCATGCGATTCCGAGAGGTGGACGTCACCGGCGCCGAGGCGCTGACCCTGCTGGATGCGTACTTCGCCGAGCGTGCGGCGGGCTTCCCCGCGGCACAGGGCGCCTACCGTCCGACCTACCCGATGGCGGAGCAGTTCACTCCGCCGGCCGGCGTGTTCCTCGTGGTCGAGGACGACGGCGGAGTGATCGGATGCGGCGGCGTGCGCCGCATCCAGCGGCGGCCCGAGACGAACGAGGTGCGGTTCGAGGTGAAGCACCTGTGGCTCGCGCCCGCCGCACGCGGGCGGGGTGCCGGGCGACTGCTGCTCGAGGAGCTCGAGCGTCGCGCGGTGGAGTTCGGGGCGCAGGAGCTCGTGCTCGACACCAACGCCAGCCTCGAGGCCGCCGGTGGCCTCTACCGCTCGAGCGGCTACGGGGAGATCGAGCCGTACAACGCCAATCCCAACGCGACGCACTGGTTCGGCAAGCGCGTCGGCTGAGCGGGCCGGCGCGTCGACGGACGGAGAGCGGATTCCGGGCGGGCCGCGCGTCAGAGCGCGTACGGCTCGGCCATCCCCGTCCGCATCTCGAACGGCAGGTGCGCCAGGTCGTTGTGCACGAGGAGGCTCCACGGCCGCCCGGTCTTCTGGGTGAGCACCGTGAGGCCGCAGTTCGCCTGGTTGATCGAGAGCCAGCGCCAGTCGGGTGCCCCGAGCGCCTCCCGGACGAGCCAGGCGATCACGAAGTTGTGGGTGATGAGCAGGTCGTGCCGGTCCTCCCGGTGGGAACGCAGGAACTCCGCCGCCGCGTCGGCCATCTGCGCGCTGCCGGCCTCGATCTCGGCCTCGGTCACCGAGCCGAAGAAGGGGTCGTAGACCTTGGGCGTCTCGGGCGCGGGCCCCGACGGGATGCAGTCGAAGAGCAGTGCGGAGGGCTCGGGCTTCAGCGCGGGCATCTTCGCCGCGATGATCGCCGCGGTCTCGGTGGCCCGCTGCAGCGGCGAGTGCCAGGCGTTGTCGAACGGGATGCCGCCGAGCCGCTCGGCCAGCAGTTCCGCTTGGCGCCGCCCGCGCGGCGAGAGCGGGCCGTCTGGCATGCCGTGCTCGGCGTCGAGCTGCTCGCCGTGTCGGACGAGGTAGAGGTGGTGCGGCACTGGGTCTGCTCTCCTGGGTCTGGTCGATGGTCGGACGTCAGGCGACGTCGATGCGGGGGGCGATCTCGTCGACCGCGCCGTGCAGCGCCGCCTCGTCCGTCGCACCCACGGCGACGAGCGAGAACGGGCGGGCGACGAGGTCTGCCGCGAGCGCCTGGACGTCGTCGACGGTGACGAGGGCGATGCGGCGCAGTGCCTCGTCGAGGTCGGCGAACTCGCCGAGCGTGAGCTCGGCCCGGCCGAGGCGGGACATCCGGGTGTCGGAGTCCTCGAGGGCGAGTGCCGACGCGCCGGCCAGCTGGCCGCCCGCGCGGCGCAGTTCGTCGGCTGTGACGCCGTGCTCGGCGACCCGCTCGAGCTCGGTGCGCATGAGCGCGGCCACCGTGCCGGCCTTCGCGGGCGCGCACCCCGCGTACATGCCGAACAGGCCCGCGTCGGAGTAGCCGGGCGCGAACGAGTACACCGCGTAGGCGAGCCCGCGGCGCTCGCGGACCTGCTGGAACAGCCGCGACGACATGCCCGAGCCGAAGATGGCGTTGAGCACGCTCATGGTGGAGCGCCGGTCGTCGGTGGCGACGAGTCCGGGGACGCCGAGGAGCAGGTTGACCTGCTCGGTGGGGCGCGCCACGACCGTGAGCGCGGGCCCGGCGGCCAGGCGCGCGGGCCCGGTGTCGCGCCGCTCGACGGGGGCGCCCTCGACCGAGAGGTCCCAACCGTGGCGCGTCAGGGCGCCGGTGAGCTCCGCGACGAGCCGGTCGTGGTCGACCGCCCCGGCGACCGTGACCACGAGGTCCTGCGGGCGGTAGTTCGCGCGGTAGTGCGCCAGCACCGCCTCACGGGTGGCGGCACGGATGGTCTCGGGGTCGCCGCCGATCGGGCGGCCGAGCGGATGATCCCCCAGCACGGCCTCGAAGAAGCGCTCGTTCGCGACGTCCGCCGGGTCGTCGCCGGCCATCGAGAGCTCCTCGAGGATGACGCCGCGCTCGTTGTCGAACTCGACTGGGTCGAGGAGCGACGAGGTGAACATGTCGGAGAGCACCTCGACCGCCATGGGCAGGTCGCGGTCCTGCACCTTCGCGTAGTAGCAGGTGTACTCCTTCGCGGTGAGCGCGTTGTGCTCGCCGCCGACCGCGTCGAAGGAGATGGCGATGTCGAGCGCCGTGCGACTCGAGGTGCCCTTGAACAGGAGGTGCTCGAGGAAGTGCGTGGAGCCGTAGGTCGCGGGATGCGCGGCGTCCGCGTGATGCTCGTCACGGGAGCCCACGGCCACCCAGAAGCCGACGGTCACGCTCCGGGAGCCTGGAACCTGCTCGCTCAGGACTCGGACTCCCGAAGGGAGCACGCTGCGCCGAACTCGCGCGTCGCCCGCTGCCGTGAAGGAGAGCTCGGCCTGGCCGAGTGGGAGGTCGACGGCGCCGTTCATCCTGCCCAGCCTATGCCACGCGCACGCGAACGGGCAGGCGTCGACGGCGCGGCGCGGCGCGCGTCAGGCCGAGGCGCGGTCGAGCTCGACGAGCTCCGAGCGATGCAGGTCGACGGATGCCGCGGCCATCAGCGCCTCGACCTGGTCGGGCTTCGTCGCGCTCGCCACCGGCGCGGCGACCGTGGGCTTCGCGAGGAGCCACGCGAGCGCGATCGTCGCCGGCTGCACGCCGTGCGCGAAGGCGATCTCGTCGAGCGCGGTGAGCACGCGGTGGCCCCTGCGCCCGAGGTGCCGCGCGAGGCGCTCGCCGCGCGCGTCGCGGCGCACCTCGGAGCGTCGGCGCACCTGTCCGCCGAGGAATCCGTTGGCGAGCGCGAAGTACGGCAGCACCGCGAGTCCCTGCGCGTGCGCGACGAGCTCCCGCGCACCCTCGAACGGCCGGCGCTCCATGAGGTTGTACCGCGTCGTGAGCAGCTCGAACCTCGGCAGGCCGTTCGCCGCGAGGACGCGGGCCTCGATGAGCCGCTCGGGCGAGAAGTCGGAGGCGCCGATCGCGCGGACCTTGCCGGCTGTGATGAGCGCGTCGACCGCGCCGAGGCTCTCCTCGAGGGGGACCGCGGGGTCGTCGCCGTGGAAGAACAGCACGTCGATGCGGTCGGTGCCGAGCCGCAGCAGCGAATCGTCGACCGCGTCGCGGACGTCGACCGGCGAGAGACCGCGGTGATCGGGGTGCCGACCCACCTTGGTCATCACGCACATCCGGTCGCGCGTGCGGCGCGACCGCATCCACGATCCGATGATCGACTCGCTGCGCCCGGCCGCGTAGCTGTCGGCGGTGTCGAGCAGGTCGCCGCCCGTGCCCGCGAACCGGTCGAGCACCGCGAACGCCTCGTCGGAGCCCAGCGTCCAGCCGAACGTGCTGCCGCCGAGGGCGAGCGGATGCGCCGCGATGCCGGTCTCCCCGAGCGTCGACCGCACGGGAACCGTGATGGGCCCGGAGAGCGTGTTCGACTCCACGGTCTCCACGCGGAGCGCCGGCGTCGACGACGCCATCACGCTCCGGGAATCGACCTCCATCGTGCCCGCCATGACCTCATCGGTGAGCGTCGCCCCCGCGACGCTCGCCTCGTCGGCGCGGTAGCTGTGCCGTCGTGCCACGCGCTCCTCCTCCCCAGGATTTGGATTCGAGAATACGTCCTCGGGGTACGTGTACCCCGGACGGCACGATGAACCGTTACCGAATCGTTTGCGATGGCGCACCGCGTGTCCCCCGAACGGACGACATTCAGCGTGGTATGGCCCCTGATCGGGGGTATTCCGACCGCGGAAACCATCGAGTACCAGGTTCGGCATGGCGTGGGATGCGGGCACGCCCGTGCACGAGACGGCCGTTCGACGCCGAGTCGCGCGGCCCGCACGTGGGGAGGATCAGAGGGTCAGCCGCGGCCGGCTCGCCGCACGACCGCCTCGGCCTGGCGCAGGAGCGGCGCGTCGACCATCGCGCCGCGGAACGCGAACACGCCGGGCTCCGTCGCCGCGGCCGCGAGCACGGCGCGAGCCCACTCGAGCCGTGCCGCGTCGGGGCGATACGCCTCGCGCACGACGGACACCTGCGACGGATGGATGCACGCCGTCGCCGCGAAGCCGACCGCTGCCGCGTCCTCGGCCTCCGCGCGCAGTCCCGCGACATCCGCGATCTCGAGGTGCACCGTGTCGATGGCCGCCACGCCGTGCGCGCCCGCCGCGAGCAGCACCTGGGACCTGGCGTACGTCGCGACGTCGCGGTAGCGACCGTCGGCGTGACGGCTCGACGACCCGCCGAGCGACGCCACGAGGTCCTCCGCACCCCACATGAGCGCGGAGACGTTGGGCAGTGCCGCGACCTCGGCGGCCGCGAGCACGCCGCGGGCGGTCTCGCAGAGGGCGAGCACCTCGAAGTCCTCGAGGTGCACGAGGTCGGCGGTGCCCTCGCACTTGGCGAGCATCACGGTGCGGTACTCCGTCGCAGCGAGCGCCGCGACGTCGTCGGCGAAGTGCGCGGTCGACGCGGGGTTCACCCGCACGATCACCCGTTCGGGGTCGAGCGTCGACGAGACGAGCGCGAGCCGGGCGGCGTGCTTCGCGTCATCGGCGACGGCGTCCTCGAGGTCGAGGATCACCGCGTCGGCACGTTCGGCGGCCTTCGCGAAGCGGTCGGGCCGGTCGGCCGGGCAGAAGAGCAGCGCGGGGCCGAAGCGGAATGGCGGATGCGTCATCCGCTCGCCTCGCCGCCGACGCCGGCCTGGCGCTCCCCCGCCTCGCGCATCCACACCAGCATGGTGCGCGACGCCGTCGCGACCACGACGCCGTCCTGGTTGCGCGCCGTGTGCGCGAGCACGACGACGCCCTGGCCCGGACGCGACGCCGACTCGCGCTTCGACTCGACGACGCTCTCGCCGTAGAGGGTGTCGCCCGCGAAGACGGGGTGCGGGAACGCCACCTCGCCGAAGCCGAGGTTGGCGACGAGCGTGCCCTGCGTGAGCTGGCCGACCGACTGCCCGACCAGGGTCGACAGCGTGAAGAGCGAGTTCACGAGGCGCTGTCCGAACGGCTGGCCCGACGACCATGCCGCGTCGAGGTGCAACGGCTGCGGATTCATCGTGAGCGTCGTGAACAGCACGTTGTCGGCCTCGGTGACCGTGCGCCCGGGGCGATGCAGGTAGCGCACGCCCTCCTCGAACTCCTCGAACCAGAGTCCGCGCTGCACCACGTCGCGCATCGGGGCATCCGTCATCGTGAACCTCCTAGCCGATGCCCAGCTCACGCGCGATGACCATGAGCTGCACCTCGTTCGTGCCCTCGCCGATCTCGAGGATCTTCGAGTCACGGTAGTGCCTCGCGACGAGGCTCTCGTTCATGAAGCCCATGCCGCCGAAGATCTGGGTGGCGTCGCGGGAGTTGAGCATGGCGGCGTCGCTCGAGACGAGCTTCGCCATCGCGGCCTCCTTCTTGAACGGCAGGCCCGCATCGACACGTCGGGCCGCGTCGTGCCAGGCGAGGCGCGCGGTGTACACGCGAGCCTGCATCTGGGCGATCGTGAAGGCGACGTACTGGTGCGACGCGATGGGGACGCCGAAGACGTTGCGGGTCTTGGCGTAGCCGAGCGCCTCGTCGAGACAGCCCTGCGCGACGCCCGTGGCGAGCGCGGCGATGGCGATGCGGCCCTCGTCGAGCGTGCGCAGGAAGTTGGCGAATCCCCGACCGCGTTCGCCGAGCAGGTTCGCGGCGGGGACTCGCACATCATCGAACGTGAGGGGGTGGGTGTCGGAGGCGCGCCAGCCCGACTTGTCGTACCCAGGCGCCACGGTGAACCCGGGCGTGCCGTTCGGCACGATGATCGTCGAGAGCTCCTTCGACACCGAGCCGTCGGGTCGTTCCCGCTCGCCGGTCACGGCCGTCACCGTGACGAACCTCGTGATCGGGGTGCCCGAATTGGTGATGAACTGCTTCGACCCGTTGATGACCCACTCGTCACCGTCGAGCACCGCCGTCGTGCGGGTGGCGCCGGCATCGGACCCGGCCTCGGACTCGGTGAGGCCGAACCCGGCGAGCGCGCGTCCCGCGACGAGGTCGGGAAGGTACTCGGCCTTCTGCTCGTCCGTGCCGTGACGGTAGATCGGCATGGCGCCGAGGCCGACAGCCGCCTCGAGGGTGATCGCGATGGACTGGTCGACCCGGGCGAGTGCCTCGATCGCGAGGCACAGCGCCATGTAGTCGCCGCCCTGGCCTCCGTGCTCCTCGGGGAACGGGAGGCCGAAGAGGCCGAGTTCGCCCATCTGGGCGACGACGTCCATCGACAGCGTGTGGGTGCGGTCGGCTTCGTACGACTGGGGGGCGACCACGGTGTCGGCGAACTCGCAGACCATGTCGTACAGCTGCTGTTCCTCGTCGGTCAGGTCGTGCATGGTGCTCCTCATTCCTGGTGGGATGCGTTCGCGACGGCGTCCTCGTGGGGACCGTCGATGGACTGCGGGTCGGATGCCGCGGGGTGCGGCTCGATGCGTGCGACCGCCTGGTCGCGGCTCACCAGGTCGCCCACGGCGACGCTGAGCCGCACGGTGCCGTCGAATGCGGCGACGACGCGATGCTCCATCTTCATCGCCTCGATGGCGACGATGGCGTCGCCCTCCTCGACGGTGTCGCCGTCCACGGCGAAGACGGCGGTGACGGTTCCCGGCATGGGTGAGCGGAGGTCGGGCTCGGCGGCGAGGCCGCCGCGTTCGGTCGCCGCGCGGCGATGCTCGGCGTGGGTGCGACGGTCGATGCGCACGAAGGCGGCCGACTCGCCATCGCCGTGCACCCAGACCGAACCGTCGTCGCCGACACGTACGACGGTGTCGTCGGGGCCGGCGGGTTCGGCGCCGTCGGGCCCCGCCATGACCGTGCGCACGTCGTGCGGATGATCGCGCGGGGCGAGCAGCATCTCGGACGGGCGCACGGATCCCGAGCGCCAGCCCGTGGAGGACTGCCAGGCCGTCGGTCCGGCCGCGATGGACGCGAGCCGGTCGGCGACCTCGTCGTGCGCGAATCGGCGGGCTGCCGCATCGACGAGCGACGGCGGCCAGCCGGCGAGGTCTCCCTCGGGCATCCGGTCGATGAGCCCGGTGTCGAGGTCGCCGGACCGCACCGCAGGATCGGCGAGCAGGCGCCGGAGGAAGGCGATGTTCGTGTCGACGCCGAGCACGACGGTGTCGGCGAGTGCGCGGTCGAGTCGCTCGATGGCCTGCGCGCGATCGGAGCCGTACGCGATCACCTTGGCGATCATCGGGTCGTAGTGCGCCGTGATCTCGAGGCCCTCGTCGATGCCCGCGTCGACTCGCACGCCCTCGCCGGCCGGGGCGCGCCACGCGAGCACCGCACCGGTGGACGGGAGGAAGCCGCGGTGCGGCGTCTCCGCGTAGACGCGGGCCTCGACCGCGTGCCCCTGCAGCCGGATGTCCTGCTGCGAGAAGGCGAGCGGCTCGCCCGCGGCGATCCGGAGCTGCTGCTCCACCAGGTCGATGCCCGTGACGAGCTCCGTCACGGGGTGCTCGACCTGGAGCCGGGTGTTCATCTCGATGAAGAAGAACTCGTCGGGCGCGGCATCCGAGACCAGGAACTCGACCGTGCCGGCGCCGAGGTAGTCGACGCTGCGGGCGGCGTCGCACGCGGCCTGTCCGATGCGCGCCCGCGTCGCGGCGTCGAGGAGCGGCGAGGGCGACTCCTCGATGACCTTCTGGTGCCGGCGCTGGAGCGAGCACTCGCGCTCGCCGAGGTGCACGACGGCGCCGTGGGCATCGGCGAGCACCTGCACCTCGATGTGGCGCGGCCGCTCGATGAGTCGTTCGATCAGCAACGTGTCGTCGCCGAAGGCGGCGAGCGCGATGCGGCGGGCCGCGGGCAGCGCGGCGGCGAGTTCGTCGGCATCGCGGGCGACCTGCATGCCCTTGCCGCCGCCGCCCGCCGACGGCTTCACCAGCAGCGGGAAGCCGACGGACTCGGACGCGGCGAGGAGGGCCGCGTCGTCGAGTGCGGCGTCGGCGACACCGGGAACGGTCGGCACACCGGATGCCTCGACGTGTCGCTTCGCGCGGATCTTGTCGCCCATCACGTCGAGCGCTTCGATGCCCGGACCGACGAACACCAGGCCCGCACCGCGGCACGCCTCGGCGAACCCGGCATGCTCCGAGAGGAATCCGTAGCCCGGGTGGACCGCCTCGGCGCCGGATTCGCGGGCGGCTGCGATGATGCGCTCGGGGTCGAGGTAGCTCTCGGTCGCCGGCGCCGGACCGATGCGCACGGCCTCGTCGGCGAGCCGCACGTGCGGCGCATCGGCGTCGGCATCGGAGTAGACGGCGATCGAGCGGATGCCGAGGCGGCGCAGCGTTCGGATGACCCGAACGGCGATCTCGCCGCGGTTGGCGACGAGCACCCGGTCGAAGGGGCGCGTCGCGGCAGGCATCGATTCCGATGCCCGATCGTTCGGGCTCGTGAGCGTGACCATCCGCGCCTCTCTGCGACGTCGTCCGCGCGCCATCCAGTTAGCGCGCACTAACTGGAATAGATGTTAGCGCCCACTAACTGAAATGACAAGGGCGCTAGCGGCCGACCTTGCCGAACGCACCGGCGATCGGCGCGAGCAGCGTCGGGCGGGCGGCGATCCACGCCGCCGCGATGACCACGAGCGAGGCGACGAAGATCCAGAAGCCCAGCCAGCCGTCGGTGTCCTGAGCCGCGTACATGTGGTTGAGGTTGCGCAACACCCCGGTGAGGAAGACGAGGGTGACGTGCACCACGATGAATGCGACGAAGTACAGCATCACCGGGAAGTGCACGGCACGCGCCCATTCCACGGGATAGATGCGATTGAGGGCGGTGGCGTTCTTCGGCCACAGCCCCGACATGCGCACTCCGGTCACCGCCGCGAGCGGCGCGGCGATGAAGATCGTCGCGAAGTAGGTCAGCACCTGGAGGCTGTTGTAGTTGACCCAGCCGTTCTCGAGCGGCCAGTCCAGCGACAGGTACTGCAGGCCGGCCGAGACCGCGTTCGGAACGACCTCCCAGCTCGTCGGCACGACGCGCATCCACTGGCCCGTCGCGAACAGCAGGACGACGAAGATGAGCCCGTTCACGAACCACAGGATGTCGAGCGACTGGTGGAACCACAGGTTCAGGGTGATCTTGCCCTGCCCGCCCTTCGCCCACCGGGGGGTCCAGTACGCCGCCGGCCGCTTCTCGGTGCGCACCTGCAACCCCGAGCGGATGATCAGCACGATGAGGAAGACGTTGAAGAAGTGCTGCCACCCGAGCCACGCCGGCAGGCCCACGGGGGCGCCCTCGGGCAAGGGAGTCTCGCCGGGGTAGGTCACGAGGAAGTCCTGCATGAAATCGAGCCCGAGGAACCACCGCGTGAGCTGCACGACGATGGTCGCGGCGCCGATGATCGCCAGGACGCCGACGACGGATGCGCCGACCCACTGCCTGCGGGTCAGCAGTCCGTACCGCTTCGTTGCCGGAGCCGATGGTGTGCTCGCCGGTGCGGCCGGCGCGACGGGCTCGGCGGGCACCGCGGGCTTCGCAGGCGCGGCGGGCTTCGCAGGCGCGGCGGGCGTCGCTTCGACGGACGCCGCGGGGGAAGGTGCGGCGGCATCCGGCACGACGGGCTCGACGAGCGGTTCGGCTGCGACGGGCGCCACGGGCGCGGACGCGGCGACCGGTGCGACCGCCGAGGGCGCGGGCCACGGGTCTCCACCGGGGATCCGCGGCAGTCCGCGGCGAAGTCCGCCGCCGATCGCCTGGGATGATGCGGCGCCGGCGCCGGCGGGTCGCGGTGCGACCGGCGCCGGCGCGGTCGGCGCGGCCGTCGGCGCGGAGGTCGACTCGACGATGGTCGCGGGCTGCGGGACGGCCGCGGCATCCGTCACCGCCACGTGCTCGGTACTGGCCGCGACGCCGGCCTCAGGCCATGGCGGGCCGCCCGCGACCCGCGGAAGCCCGCTTCGGAGCCGGCGACCCGATGCCGGTGGGGCGACGACGGCAGGAGCCACCGGCGTCGACGCAGCTGGTGCCGAGCCGATCGGCGCCGCAGCGGCCTCGGGCGTTCCGGCCGGCGCAGCGTCGGGTGTACCGGGCGCTTCGCCGGGTGGAGGCCAGGCGTCACCGCCACGCTGGCGGGGCAGACCCCTGCGCAGGTTCCCCACGTGGGCGGCCACCGGTCACCGCTTCCGCTCGGCGAGTGCGCTGATCAGCTGCGGCACGACGGTGAAGACATCGCCCACGACCCCGAAATCGGCGACCTCGAAGATCGGCGCGTCGGGGTCCTTGTTCACGGCGACGATGTTCTTGGCGGTCTGCATGCCGGTGCGGTGCTGGATCGCGCCCGAGATGCCGAGCGCGATGTACAGCTGCGGCGAGACCGAGACCCCCGTCTGCCCGACCTGGTGATTCGCGGGGATGTAGCCGGCGTCGACGGCCGCGCGCGAAGCGCCGATCGCGGCGCCGAGCGCGTCGGCGAGATCCTCGACGAGCGCGAACTTCTCGGTCGAGCCGAGGCCGCGACCGCCCGCGACCACCCTCGTCGCTCCCCGCAGCTCGGGTCGGCTCGACGTCTCGGTCACGGCCTCGACCGACTCGATGGCCGCGGATGCCGCTCCCGACGGCGACACGTCGAGCGACTCGATGGCGACGGGCCGCGCCTCGGCGCGGGCATCGACGGCGCCCTGGCGCACGGTCACCACGAGCGGTCCGAAGGTCGCCGCGGAGTCGACGTTGTACGCGCCGCCGTAGACGGAGTGGTGGGCGACGATGCCCTCGTCGTCGCGCGAGACGCCGATCGCGTCGACGGCGATCGCAGCGCCCGAGCGGGCTGCGAAGCGGCCCGCGACATCCCGGCCGTCGATCGAGTTCGAGATGAGCACCGCGTGCGGGGCGACGACCGCGGCGGCGGCGGCGAGGGCGTCGACCTGCGGGACGGTCAGCTCGGCGTGCGTCGAGGTCGTCTCGACGACCAGCACCGTTGCGGCACCGAGCGCGGCGGCCTGCTCGGCGAGCGCCGGCGCCTGGCCGGGTGCGACGACGGCGAGCGCCACGGGCGTGCCGATGCGCGAGGCGGCGCCGAGGAGGCCGGCCGCGCTCGTCGCGAGTTCGCCGTTCGGCGTGGTCTCGAGCACGACGAGGATCGCGTCTGCGGGGTGGTCGGTCATGCTCGTCCTCTCAGGCCAGCCGGTTCTCGATGAGGAACTCGGCGATCCTCGTGCCGCCGTCGCCCGCATCGATGATCTTGACCCCAGCCGCGCGCGGAGGCTTCTCGGCGATGGCGGTCATGATCGACATGGCGACCGAGAGATCCTCCGGTTCGATGCCGAGATCTGCCGCACTCAACGTCTCGAACGGCTTCTTCTTCGCGGCCATGATGCCCTTGAAGTTCGGCAGTCGAGCATCGGGGAGCGCCTCGGTGATCGAGATGACCGCGGGCAGCTCGGCCTTCACGCGGACGGTGGCGCCGTCGATGTTGCGCGTTCCCGACACCGAGCCGGCCGCGATCTCGACCGATGAGAGGGCCGTGGCGTTCGGCACGTCGAGCAGCTCGGCCAGCATGGCGGGAACCACGCCGCCGCTGCCGTCGGTCGAGAGGTTGCCCGCGATGACGAGGTCGAACCCGGTGCGTCGGATCGCCGCGGCCAGGGTGCGTGCCGTGAGGCCCAGGTCCGCGGCCGCCAGGCCGGGGTCCGTGATGTGCACGGCCGAAGCCGCGCCCATCGCCAGGCCCTTGCGGATCGTCGCCGCCGCGCTCTCGGCCGCCATGGACATGACGACGATCTCGGCGTCGTCGTGCGAGTCGGCATAGGCGAGTGCGACCTCGAGGGCCCGCTCACCGATCTCGTCGAGCACGGCCTCGCTCGCGGCGCGATCGGCGAGTCCCGTCTCGAGGTCGAGCCTGCGCTCCCCGTACGTGTCGGGGACCTCCTTCACGATGACGACAATCTTCATCGGGCCCGGGTCCCGCGCGTGCTCATGATCATGGCCTTTCGCGCCTCTCTGCGACGTTGCCTCGCGCTCACCGTCAGCGCGCAGGAACCGGATCCGATGTTAGTGCCCACTAACTGAAATGGCAAGCAGCCCCCGACCAGGCTCCCCACCTCGCTCACCGACGCGGCTCCCCACTGCGCTCACCGACCCAGGGCGAGCGCACCCGTGAGGCTCGCGATGCCGAACTCGAACGCGCGGTCGACCTCGCCGCCGAGCCGGAACGCACCCGAGAGCTCCATGCCGACGAACCCGTTCAGCCAGGCGGTCACCGTGCGCGCCGCATCGAGGGCACGATCGTCGCCGGCGAGCTGTGCCGCGATGCCGATCACCGCGGCACTCGCCCGCGCGAGCGACTCGGCGTCGAGGTCGAGGTCGGCGCCCGGGCTGAACACGAGCCCGAACGCGACCGGCCGTTCGCGGGCGAACGACCTCGCCGCGCGCGCGAGCGCCGCCAGCGCCTGTCGCGGGTCGGGCTCGCCCGTCGCCGCGGCATCGAGCCGGTCGCCGAGCTCGAGCACGGTCGCGTCGGCGATGAGCGCGACGAGCTCCCGGCGGTTGCGCACGCGCTTGTACAGCGACGGCGCCCGAACGCCCACGCGCTCGGCGACCGCCTGCATGGTGAGGCCGTCGAGCCCGTGGGTCTCGAGCAGGTCGCGCCCGGCGTCGACGATGGCCCCGAGCGACGTGCGTTCCGGTGTCGGCATCGGTGCCCCCTTCCCCTCGATCGATCCTAGGCTATTGACCGTAGCCATGATAGCTATGTATCATAGCTATCAACCGCATCGACACACGCAATCGAGGATCACCATGAAGCTCGGCCCCTCCCTCCACCGCATCGGCAACGACATCGTCGCCGCCTACCTGGTCGACACCCCCGAGGGCGTCACGGTCATCGACGCCGGGCTCGCCGGACACTGGAACGACCTCGTGTCCGAGCTGGCCGGCATGGGCCGTTCCCTCGACGACATCCGCGGCGTCGTGCTGACGCACGGCGACAGCGATCACATCGGCTTCGCCGAGCGGCTCCGCAGCGAGCAGGGCGTCCCCGTCTACGTGCACGAGGCCGACGCCGCCCGTGCCCGCGGCGAGGTTTCGACCAAGCCCGCGTGGGGTCGGCTCAGGGTCGGCCCGACGACGCGGTTCCTCTGGTACGCCGTGCGCAAGAACGGCCTGCGCACCACGCCCGTCGCCGAGGTCGTCGCGGTCCACGACGGCGACGTGCTCGACCTTCCGGGCTCGCCCCGCATCATCGGGCTGCCGGGTCACTCCCCCGGCAGCATCGCGATCCACGTGCCCGCGGCCGACGCCGTCTTCGTCGGCGACGCGCTGACCACCCGGCACGTGCTGACGGGCCGGCACGGTCCGCAGCCCGCGCCGTTCACCGACGACCCCGAGGGCGCACTCGAATCGCTGCAGCGCCTCGTCGGGGTCGACGCGACGTGGGTGCTGCCCGGCCACGGCACGGCCTGGAACGGCGGCGTCGACGCGGCCGTGCGCGAGGTCACCCGCGCGGCGGCGGCAGCGGCATCCGGTTCCTGAGCCTCGTCACATCCGGAACAGGCCGAATGCCGGCTCGGGCAGGGGCGTGCGGCTCGCGAGCTCGAGCGCCATGGCGAGCACCGTGCGGGTGTCGGCCGGGTCGATGATGCCGTCGTCCCAGAGCCGCGCCGTCGAGTGGTACGGGCTGCCCTGGTGCTCGTACTGCTCGCGGATGGGGGCCTTGAACGCCTGCTCCGCGTCATCCGACCATTCCTCGCCCCGCACCGCGAGCTGGTCGCGCTTCACGGTCGAGAGCACGGATGCCGCCTGCTCGCCGCCCATCACCGAGATGCGCGCGTTCGGCCACATCCAGAGGAACCGGGGCGAGTACGCACGACCGCACATGGAGTAGTTGCCGGCGCCGAAGGAACCGCCGATGACGACCGTGAGCTTCGGCACGCGCGTCGTGGCCACGGCGGTGACCATCTTCGCGCCGTGCTTGGCGATGCCGCCGGCCTCCGCGTCGCGTCCCACCATGAACCCCGAGATGTTCTGCAGGAACACGAGTGGGATGCCGCGCTGGTCGCACAGCTCGATGAAGTGCGCGCCCTTCATGGCGGATTCGCTGAACAGCACGCCGTTGTTCGCGATGATGCCGATCGGATGCCCGTCGAGGTGCGCGAACCCGGTGACCAGCGTGTCGCCGTACTCGGGCTTGAACTCGGAGAACTCGCTGCCGTCGACGAGCCGGGCGATGACCTCGTGCACGTCGTACGGCTGCTGCACGTCGACCGGCACGACGGCCGTGAGCGACGACGGGTCGACGGCCGGCGGGCGCGACTCGCGCACCGCCCACGCCCGCTCGGGCGGCACGGGCAGCGTCGCCACCATGTCGCGCACGAGCTCGAGGGCGTGCTCGTCGTCGTCGGCGAGGTGGTCGGTGACGCCCGACACCCGCGAGTGCAGGTCGCCGCCGCCGAGCTCCTCGGGGGTGACGACCTCGCCGATCGCCGCCTTCACGAGAGGCGGGCCGCCGAGGAAGATGGTGCCCTGGTCGCGCACGATCACCGTCTCGTCGCTCATCGCGGGCACGTACGCGCCGCCGGCCGTGCACGAACCGAGCACCGCGGCCAGCTGCGGGATGCGCATCGACGAGAGCTGCGCCTGGTTGTAGAAGATCCGCCCGAAGTGATCACGGTCGGGGAACACCTCGTCCTGCTTCGGCAGGAAGGCGCCGCCCGAGTCGACGAGGTAGACGCAGGGCAGCCGGTGCTCCTTGGCGACCTCCTGGGCGCGGAGGTGCTTCTTCACGGTCATCGGGTAGTAGGTGCCGCCCTTGACCGTGGCGTCGTTGCAGACGACCATGACCGGCCGGCCCTGCACGAGGCCGATGCCCGTGATGATGCCGGCACCCGGGGAGTCGCCGCCGTACAGTCCCTCGGCCGCGAGCGGCGAGAGCTCGAGGAACGGGCTGCTCTCGTCGAGCAGTCGGTCCACCCGGTCGCGTGGCAGCAGCTTCCCGCGGGCGACGTGGCGTTCGCGGGAGCTCTCGGGGCCGCCCCGTGCCGCGGCGGCGAGCCGGTCGCGCAGCTCCTGCACGAGCCCGGCATGCTCGGCGGCGTTGCGTCGCCCCGTCTCGCTCGATGGGTCGATGCCCGTCGTGAGGGTCGTCATCCGCTCCGCCCGTCTTCGTCGACGGCGCGCCCCCTTGTGTCAGGCCCGCCATTTCGGTTAGTGTGCACTAACTCGATTCCCGATGTTAGCGAGCACTCACCGACATGGCAAGCACCCTCGACGAGGCCGACGCCGCCGCGATCGCCGACCTCTCCCCCCGCACCGAGCGGGGACGGCTGAAGGCCGACCGGCGCGCCGCCATCCTGCGCGCGGCGGCGACGCTGTTCGCCGAGCGGGGTTACGCGGGCGTCACGATCGAGGACCTTGGTGCTGCCGTGGGGGTCAGCGGCCCGGCGGTGTACCGGCACTTCCCGGGCAAGGCCGCGGTGCTCGCCGCCATCCTGCAGGGCGCGAGCCGCACGCTCCTCGACGGCGCCGAGCAGGTGCTCGACTCGTCCCCCGACCCCGACCACGCGCTCCGATCGCTCATCCGCTTCCACGTCGACTTCGCGCTCGCCGAGGCCGACGTCATCATCGTGCAGGACCGCGAGCTCGAACAGCTCGACCGCGGCGCACGGCACGAGGTGCGCTCGCTGCAGCGGCGCTACGTCGAGCACTGGGTCAACACCCTCTCCCGACTCCGGCCCGATCGGGCCGAGACGGAGCTCAGGTTCCGGGCACACGCCGCCTTCGGACTCCTGAACTCCACCCCGCACAGCGCCCGCATCCCCGGGCGCCGACCGGCCGACGGCACCATCCGCGGCATCCTGGAGGAGATGACATGGGCCAGCCTCATGTCGTGACCCTGCGCGCGACCCGCGACGGGGATCTCGATGCACTCTTCGCGTTCGAGCAGGACGAGGTGGCGGTGCGCATGGCCGCGTTCACGCCGCCCGACCCGTCCGATCGCGCCATGTTCGACGCGCACTGGCGGCGCCTGCTCGCCGATCCGTCGATCGACGCCCGCACGGTCCGCGCCGACGGGAAGATCGTCGGCAGCGTCGCCCGGTGGTACGAGGACGACGCCGCCGAGGTCACCTACTGGATCGACCGGGCGCACTGGGGCGAGGGCATCGCGACCCGCGCGGTGCGGCTCTTCCTCGATGCCCTGCACGAGCGTCCGGTGCGCGTGCGCGTGGCGGCCGACAACGCCGCGTCGATCGCGGTGCTCGAGAAGCTCGGCTTCGAGCGGATCGCCTCCGAGGTGAGCTACGCGAACGCGCGTGGAACCGAGATCGAGGAGCTCGTCTACCGGCTCGCCTGAGCCGGTGCCTCACATGCCCGGGTGGCCGCTGCAGTCGACGCTCGCGCCGCGGGCGGTGTCGCCCTCGGCGAAGTCGCCGTCCGACGCCAGGTGCTTCCCGCCGTAGAACGACGAGCAGGCCAGCCCGTCGCCGGTGGGAGCGGTGGCCGTGAAGGTCCATGGTGCGGATGCCACGGCGTCGCCGCAGTTCGTCTGGAGCACCGTGACCACGGGGCCGGTCGCGGTGACCGTGCGCACCTCGGGCCCGCCCTCGGGACGGAACGCCGAGAACGTCATCTCGATCGGCGTCACCGCGTCGTCGGCCGTCACCACGAACACCACCGCCCCGGGGCTGTCGGGCTCGAACTCGCAGTCGCCCGGATCGGCGGGGACCACCGACGGCGCGCGGGACGACGCGACGGGCGTCTCTGAGGCCTCGGACTCGGGCGTCGCCGTGGCCGACGCCACCGGGTTCGTTGCCGGTGCGAGCGGCGAGGCCGAGGGCGGCACGTCGTTCGCGCAGCCGGCCAGGAGCACCGCAGCGGCGACGGCGACCGCCCAGGCGAGCGGCGCCCGGCCGCGCGTCATGCCGGCTCCGCGCCGAGGGCGGCCGCGACCGCCCCGATGCGCAGCGCCAGGTCGACGTCACGCTGCGTGACGCCGCCCACGTCGTGCGACGTGAGCGCGAACTCCACCCGACCCCATCCGAGGCGCACGTCGGGGTGGTGGTTCGACTCGTCGGCCACGAGCGCGACGGCGTCGAGCACCCGCACGGCGCTCGAGAAGTCCGCGGTCGTGAAGGCCCCGACGAGGTGGCCCTGGGCGTGCCGGAAGGCCGTGCCCGCGAGCGCGTCGCCCGTGTCGGCCGGCGAGAGGATGCTGCGTGGGTCCATGCGCCCATCCTCCCGCCGATCGCGGCATCACGCCATGGTCAGCGCGAGGCCTGGCTCACGCAGGATCCGGCCGATGTCGGCGAGGAACCTCGATCCCTGCTCGCCGTCGACGAGCCGGTGGTCGAACGACAGGCTCAGCGTCATCACCTCGCGCAGCGCGATCTCACCGCGGTGCTCCCAGGGCTGCCTGCGCACCGCGCCCATCGCCAGGATCGCGGCCTCGCCGGGGTTGAGGATCGGCGTGCCCGCGTCGATCCCGAACACGCCGATGTTCGTGATCGAGATGGTGCCGCCGGTCAGGTCGGCGGGCGGCGTGCGTCCGGCACGTGCCGTGTCCGCGAGCGCGGCGATCGCGTCGGCGAGCTCGATGAGCGTCATCCGCTCGGCGCCCTTCACGTTCGGCACCACGAGTCCACGGCCGGTCGCCGCGGCGATGCCGAGGTTCACGCCGCCGTACTGCACGATCTCCTGCGCCTCCTCGTCCCAGCGCGAGTTCACCTCGGGCGTGCGGCGCGCGGCGATGCAGACCGCCTTCGCGACCACGGTGAGCGGGGTCACCTTGTGCCCGGCGAAGGCGCGGTCGTCACGGATGCCGCGGAGCAGCTCCATGGTCGCGGTGACGTCGATCGTGAGGAACTCGGTGACGTGCGGCGCGGTGAACGCGCTGCGCACCATCGCCGCCGCGGTGTGCTTGCGCACGCCCTTGATCGGCAGGCGCGTCTCGACCGGGCGGTCGGCGCCCGCCTGCGCGGTCGCCGTCCGAGCGTCGGCGCGCTCGCCGGCCTCGGCGTGCACCACGGTGCCGGATGCCGCGGCCTCCACGTCGGCGCGGGTGATGAGCCCGCGCTCGCCCGTGCCGGTGACGTCGGCGAGGTCGATCCCGAGGTCGCGAGCGAGCTTGCGCACGGGCGGCGTCGAACGGGGACGCTCCGGCGCTCCGGTCGTGAGCGGGGCGCCGGCCTGCACGGTGCCGGCGCCGGCACCGGCGCTCGCGGGCGGCGCGGCATCGGCGTCGACGTCGGCGGCCGTCCCGGGCACGAGGTCGGCGAGGAGGGCGGCGCGGCGGGCGCGGCGCTTCGGTCCGCCCTCATCGCGGGCGCCGTACCCCACGAGGTTGGGCCCGGGCGCGGCGTCGCGCTCCGGAGCGGGGGTCGCGTCGACGGCCGCCGCGGCGGGCGTCTCGACCGCGGCTTCGGTCGCGGCATCCGTCGGAGCCGGCGCACCGGTCCCTGCGGCGTCGCCCGTGTCGCATGAGAAGAGGGGCTCGCCGACGTTGACGGTCTCGCCCTCGGCGGCGTGCAGCGCGGTGATGACCCCGGTGTACGGCGACGGCAGCTCGACGACCGCCTTCGCCGTCTCGACGTCGGCGATGATCTGGTTGAGCTCGACGTGGTCGCCCACGGCGACGCGCCAGGCGACGATCTCCGACTCGGTGAGGCCCTCACCGAGGTCGGGCAGCGGGAACTCCCTGATCATGCCGCTCACGCCTCCACCCCGCTGAGCGAGTTCGGACGGCCGAGCACGCGATCGACCCCGTCGAGGATGCGGTCCAGGTCGGGCAGGTGGTGGCGCTCGAGCTTCGCGGGCGGATACGGGATGTCGTGCCCCGTGACGCGCACGGGCGCCGCCTCGAGGAACTCGAAGCAGCGCTCGGTGACGCTCGCCGCGAGCTCCGCGCCCACGCCGCCCTGCTGGCCCGCCTCGTGGGTGATGACCAGTCGGCCCGTGCGGCGCACGGATGCCTCGACCGTCGCGTAGTCGACGGGTGCGAGCGACCGCAGGTCGATCACCTCGACCGAGACCCCGTCCTCCGCCGCGGCGATCGCCGCGTCGCGCGCGGTCTGCACGAGCGCGCCGTACGTCACGAGCGTGACGTCGGTGCCGGGGGTCACGACCGACGCGACGCCCATGGGCTTGGCGTCGGCGAGGCTCGCCGACTCGTCGACCTCGCCCTTCACGTGGTAGCGCCGCTTCGGCTCGAAGAACAGCACCGGGTCGTCGCTCGCGATCGCCTGCTGGATCATGACGTAGGCGTCGGCGGGGTTCGAGCAGGCGACGACGCGCAGGCCCGCGGTGTGCGCGAAGTAGGCCTCGGGCGACTCGGAGTGGTGCTCGGCCGCCCCGATGCCGCCGCCGAACGGCACGCGGATCGTGATCGGCATCCGCACGTTGCCGCGGGACCGGTAGTGGAGCTTCGCGACCTGGGCGACGATCTGGTCGAAGGCGGGGTAGATGAACCCGTCGAACTGGATCTCGACGACCGGACGGAATCCGCGGTACGCGAGCCCCACGGCGGTGCCCATGATGCCGGCCTCCGACAGCGGGGTGTCGACGACGCGGTGGGCGCCGAACTCGGCCTTGAGTCCGTCGGTGACGCGGAAGACGCCGCCGAGCGAGCCGATGTCCTCGCCCATCAGCACGACCTTCTCGTCGGCGGCGAGGGCGCGACGAAGGCCGGCGTTGAGGGCCTTCCCGAAGGTGAGCGTGGTCATCGTGCGCCTCCCTCGGCGCCGGATGCCGCGGCATCCGCATCGTCGAACATGGCCAGGTACCGGGCGTAGTGATCCCGCTGGCGCGCCAGGTGGCTGTTCGGCTCGGCGTACACGTGATCGAACACCGTCATCGGCTCGGGGTCCGGGATCGTCGTCACGGCGGCGCGCAGCTCGGCGGCCGCGCGGCCCGCCTCCTCGGCGACCTCGCGCTCGAGCGCGTCGGCGTCGACGCCCATGCTCGTGAGCAGGGCGAGCAGTCGCGTGATCGGGTCGCGCGTGCGCCACTCGGCGAGCTCGTCGTCGGTGCGGTAGCGCTTCGGGTCGTCGGCGGTGGTGTGCGGGCCGAGCCGGTAGGTGACGGCCTCGATGAGCGTCGGGCCCTCGCCGCGGCGGGCGCGGTCCAGCGCGATCCGGGTCGCGGCGAGCACCGCGAGCACGTCGTTGCCGTCGACGCGCACGCCGGGCATGCCGAAGCCGTCCGCACGGCGGGCGAGCGGCTGCTTGGACTGCAGGCCGACCGGCTCCGAGATGGCCCACTGGTTGTTCTGGCAGAAGAACACGACCGGCGCGTCGAAGCTCGCGGCGAACACGAGGGCCTCATTCACGTCGCCCTCGCTCGTGGCGCCGTCGCCGAAGTACGCCACGCTCGCGGCATCCGACCCCTCCCAGGCGGCGCCCATGGCCCAACCGGTGGCGTGCAGCGCCTGGGCGCCGATGATGATCTGGGGCACGGCGATGCCGTGCTCGGCGGGATTCCAGCCGGATGCCGCCGACCCCCGCCATACCGTGAGGAGCTCGGCGGGTCCGACGCCGCGGCACCAGGCCACGGCATGCTCGCGGTAGCTCGTGAACACGAAGTCGTCGTCGCGGAGTGCCCGCGCGGAGCCGATCTGCGCGGCCTCCTGCCCTGCGAGCGGCGGCCAGAGTCCGAGTTCGCCCTGGCGCTGGAGCGCGGTGGCCTCGGTGTCGAGGCGGCGCACGATCGACATGTCGCGATACAGGCGGGAGAGGGCGTCGGCATCGACGTCGGCGACCCAGCGGTCGAACTCGGGGTCGGCTCGGCGCTCGCCCGTGGGGGTGACGAGCTGCACGAAGTGGTCGGGCCGTGTGAGGAGCCCGGTGGCGTCTCGGTCGGATGGGGTCATCGTCGATCCTCGCTGTCGGCGGGCACGCCTCGTGAGCTGCCCGCACCCGGCGACTCTGCCGGATACCGTGAGCGTACGTCGATCGGTCACTCAGCTCAAGTATCTCTGGACGCGTTGAGCATGTTGCCAAGTGCATACCATTCAACCGGTGCTATCGTGTGGCGATATGAACGGCTACGACGCGGTCGACCGAGCCCTCCTCGTGGCACTGGCCGCCGACCCGAGGGCGACGGTCGTGGCGCTCGCCGACCGGCTCGCCATGTCCCGCAACACGGTGCAGGCGCGGATGTCGCGCCTCGAGGCATCCGGCGCGTTCCTCTCGTTCGAGCGCAGCATCGATCCCGTGCCGCTCGGCTTCCCGCTCGAGGCATTCGTGTCGGTGCACGTGCGCCAGAAGGAGCTGTCGGCGGTCGTCGACGAGATCGCCGAGATCCCCGAGGTGATCCAGGCGCACGGGCTCTCCGGATCGGTCGACCTGCTCGTGCGGGTCGTCTGCCGGGATGCGCACGACCTGTTCCGGATCGACGGCGAGATCCTCGCGATCGAGGGGGTCGAGCGAACCGAGACCTCGCTGGCGATGGGCGAGCTCATCCCGTTCCGACTGGGGCCGCTGCTCGATCGGTGAGCGAGGCCGGCGACCGCTCGCCGCCGCCAGTACAGGTTGCAAACAACTCATTGCAAAGAAACCCTTGCAACTTTTTCTTTGCAGCGGTATCTTTGCAACATGGATGAAACGAGCCCCGACGACCTCCAGGCGCAGCCGAGCAGCCTGCGTCACCCCGGCGTCGACCACGTGATCACGACCGACAGCCTGAAGTCGCTCGCGCACCCGTTGCGCGTGCGCATCTACGACGAGCTCTCGGCGTACGGCCCGCTGACCGCGAGCGGGCTCGCCGAACGGCTCGGCGAATCGAGCGGGTCCACGAGCTACCACCTCCGCCAGCTCGAACGCACCGGCCTCGTGCGCGAGGACACGACGCGCGGGAAGGGCCGGGAGCGGTGGTGGGAGCGCACCCCGGGCTCCATCGCGATCCCCGACGCCCGCTCGCTGCCGCCGGGCAGTGCCGAGCGCCTCGCGGTACGACTGGTCGAAGACGAATGGCTCCGGACTCGAGACCAGAACTTCCACGAGTTCCTCTCCGAGGGCGACGCCGTCTTCGGCGACGAGTGGCTCGACATCGCGACGAGCGACACCATCAACCTGCGCCTGACGCCCGAGCAGCTCACGGCGCTCGTCGCCGACATCGACGCCGTGCTGATCCGGTACATCGACGCGTACAAGCGCACCCCGACGCCGGGCTCCCGCCCGGTGCAGATCCAGATCAACGCCTTCCCGCTCGTTCGCGGGGAGCCGACCGACGACACGACGAAGGGATGACGATGAACTCCGCACTCCTCTCCCCCCGCACCGGATTCCTCGCCGACTGGGCGGTACGGAGCGGCCTTGGCCTCGCGAGCTGGGGGCTCCAGCGAGCCGCCCGCCGCAACGACCGCGACCGGCTCCTGCGGCGGCTCGAGGCCCGGGCCGCGGCGGAGGCCGCCCTGGCCGAACGGGATGCGGCGCACCGCGCCTCGACCTACGGCCTCCTGTAGGAGCCACCGCGACGACGACCACTCCAGACGACGGATGCCCCGCCCGAACGAATCGGGCGGGGCATCCGTCTGCGAAGCGGACTACGCGCCGACGTCGGCGCCCTCCGCGGGCGCGTCGGCGTGCGTGCCGGCCGAGTCGCGGCCCTCGGTGTCGGCGTCCTCGGCCAGCACCGGCGCGAGCGACAGCTTGCCGCGGTCATCGATCTTCGTGATCTCGACGAGGATCTTCTGGCCGACGCCGAGCACGTCGTCGACGTTCTCGACGCGCTTGCCGCCGGCGAGCTTGCGCACCTCGGAGATGTGCAGCAGGCCGTCCTTGCCGGGCAGCAGCGAGATGAAGGCGCCGAACGCGGCGATCTTCACGACGGTGCCGAGGAACTGCTCGCCGACCTCGGGGTTGGTCGGGTTGGCGATCGCGTTGACCTGGGCACGGGCGGCCTCGGCCGACGGGCCGTCGGTCGCGCCGATGTAGACGGTGCCGTCCTCCTCGATGGAGATCTCGGCGCCGGTCTCGTCCTGGATCGCGTTGATCGTCTTGCCCTTCGGGCCGATCAGCTCGCCGATCTTGTCGACGGGGATCTGCACCGAGATCACGCGCGGGGCGGTCGGGGCCATCTCGTCGGGACCGTCGATCGCGGCGTTGAGCACGGCGAGGATCGTCGTGCGGGCGTCCTTCGCCTGCGTCAGCGCACCGGCGAGCACCGAGGCGGGGATGCCGTCGAGCTTCGTGTCGAGCTGGATCGCGGTGACGAACTCGGAGGTGCCGGCGACCTTGAAGTCCATGTCGCCGAGCGCGTCCTCCGCGCCGAGGATGTCGGTGAGCGCCGCGTAGCGGGTCTCGCCGTCGACCGTGTCGGAGATGAGGCCCATCGCGATGCCCGCGACGGGAGCGCGCAGCGGCACGCCCGCGTTCAGGAGCGAGAGCGTGGATGCGCAGACCGAGCCCATCGAGGTGGAGCCGTTCGAACCCAGCGCCTCCGAGACCTGGCGG
Organism: Agromyces ramosus; assembly: GCF_004216665.1. Classification (GTDB taxonomy): domain Bacteria; phylum Actinomycetota; class Actinomycetes; order Actinomycetales; family Microbacteriaceae; genus Agromyces; species Agromyces ramosus. The sequence continues at coordinate 101,980 of NZ_SGWY01000001.1, forward strand.
ATGGCGTACGGGAACTCCTCGCGCGTGGGCAGCACCGGCACGAGCGCGCGCTCGGCGAGTGCGCCGTGCCCGATCTCGCGACGCTTCGGCGACCCGACGCGACCGGTCTCACCGGTCGAGTAGGGCGGGAAGTTGTAGTTGTGCATGTAGCGCTTCTTGGTGACCGGGCTCAGCGAGTCGATCTGCTGCTCGAGCTTCAGCATGTTCAGCGTGGTGACGCCCAGGATCTGGGTCTCGCCGCGCTGGAAGATGGCCGAACCGTGCACGCGGGGCACGACCTGCACCTCGGCGTCGAGCGGCCGGATGTCGGCGAGCCCGCGGCCGTCGATGCGCACGCCATCGGCGAGGACCCGCGACCGCACGACGTGCTTCGTGACCGACTTGTAGGCCGCGGAGACCTCGGCGTTGGCCGACTCGGGGAGCTCCCCGGCCTCGACCTTCGCCGCGACGTGCTCCTTGACGCGCGCCTTGAGGGCGTCGTCGGCGTCCTGGCGCTCGACCTTGCCGGCGATCTGGTAGACGCCCTTGAGCTCCTCGAGCGCGAACGCCTCGACGACGCCCTTCACCTCGGGCTGGTAGGGCGGGAACGTCGGGTAGTCGGCGGTCGGCTTCGCGGCGGTGGCCGCGACCGACTGCTGCGCCTCGACGAGCTGCTTGATGAACGGCTTGGACGCCTCGATGCCCTGCGCGATGACGGTCTCGTCGGGCTTGACCCCGCCCGCCTGGATGAGGTTCCAGGCGTTGTCGGTGGCCTCGGCCTCGATCATCATGATCGCGACGTCCTGCGAGCCGTCGGCCTCGGTCACGACGCGACCCGCGACGACCATGCTGAACACGGCCTCCTCGATCTGCGAGTACTTCGGGAACGCGACCCACTGGCCGTCGATGAGGGCGACGCGCACGCCGCCGACCGGACCGGAGAACGGGAGGCCCGACAGCTGCGTCGACAGGGAAGCGGCGTTGATCGCCAGCACGTCGTAGTACTCGTCGGGTTCGATGGCGAGCACGGTGACGACGACCTGCACCTCGTTGCGGAGGCCCTCGACGAACGAGGGGCGCAGGGGGCGGTCGATGAGGCGGCAGGTGAGGATCGCCTCGGTCGAGGGGCGGCCCTCGCGGCGGAAGAACGAGCCGGGGATGCGGCCCGCGGCGTACATGCGCTCCTCGACGTCGATCGTGAGGGGGAAGAAGTCGAAGTGCTCCTTCGGCTGCTTGGAGACCGAGGTCGCCGACAGCAGCATGGTCTCCTCGTCGATGTAGGCGACGGCGGAGCCCTGCGCCTGCTGGGCGAGACGGCCGGTCTCGAAGCGGATGGTGCGGGTGCCGAACCTGCCATTGTCGATGACGGCTTCGGCGAACGTGATCTCAGGACCTTCCAAGAGGTCTTCTCCTTTGTTTTACGTCGCACCCCGTGCGGGCACGACTCATACGTCAGGAGCAGGAACAGGCATTACGAAACGCATCAGGCGATACGCTCACGCTGGCCACCAGTAGAAGTCCACCATTCGCGAGGCGATTGGTGATCCACCACAGGGGACCAGCTTCCTGCCGGCCTGCTCCGAAGTGCTCGAGTGAGCACGGTGCTCGATATGCAGTTGTGCTGCTCGCGACGCGGCACGCGTCGAGCCGCGTTGCGGTACCTCGATCAGCGGCAACCCATCGGGCAACCGATCCCAGCCTAGCAGAGCGGGCGTTTTCGCCCGGTGAACGGCGGATGTCGCGTCGGCGGTCGGCGTGCCGGGGTACCCGCGCGCGACCCCGGTCGGGGCATCCGTGGCAGACTCGGAGGCATGACTTCCGACGAGCAGAGCACCACTGGCCCCTCCGAGGAGACGAAGCGCAAGTTCCGCGAGGCCCTCGACCGCAAGAACAAGGCCTCGAAGCAGCGCGAGGGCGAGTCCCACCTCGACGGCGGCGGCGGCGCCCAGCACACGCAGGGACCCGCCGACCACAAGCGCGAGTTCCGGCGCAAGTCGGGCTGAACCGCCCGGCGCATCGGTGACGCGGCTCAGCGGGTCCGCGTCGCCGACGACGTCGCGACAGGAACGAGATCGGGCCGCTTCGGCTCACGGCCATCACCGGCGGCACGCCCGCGCAGTCGCCTGAGCAGCCACGGGGTCGCGTGCCTGGCGAGCCATTCGGCGTCGCCGACGTGGCGGTCGCCGGCACCGTCGTCGTGCACGGCACGCTCGAGTGCGTCCAGCTCGGTCGCATCGGGCACGCCGAGCACGTGCGCCGCCGCGTACGCGAGCGTGCGATGTCCGGCCGAGTTCAGGTGCACGCGGTCCTCGGCCCACACCGTCCGGTCCACGAGCTCCGCGCGGGTGCGCACGTCGAGCAGCATCGCCCCCTGCTCGTCCGCGATCGCCGCGAGCCGCTCGGCGAACGCCGAGAACCGAGCGTCGTAGAGCCGCGATGCGGGTCGGTCCGGCATGAACGGCGTCACGAGCAGCACGTCGGCGCCGGTCGCCCGCACCGAGGCGACCGCATCTCCGAGCCGCGCGGCCAGCCCTGCGGCATCCGCCCGGAAGCCGACGAGGTCGTTGGCCCCGATGAGCACGCTCACGAGGTCGGCCCCCTGCGCGATCGCGAGCGGCAGCTGCACGTCGACGGCATCGGCCACCTTTCGGCTGCGGACGGCGACGTTGGCATACGCGACCGGGTCCTGCCCGGAGCTGGCGAGGGCGAGGAGCATCGCGAGGCGGTCGGCCCACCCGCGGTACTCCCCCGCCGACATCCGCGAGCCGTCGCAGAGCCCTTCGGTGAGCGAGTCGCCGACGGCGACGTACCGGCGCCACGGGGGCGGTGCGACCGCTCCGGCCGAGGCAGCGGATGCCGCGAGCCGACGATCGGCGGCACCGCCGCCGCCACCCGCCCGGTCCGCCGTCGCCGCCGGTGGGAGCGCCCCTGCCGGAGGCGCCGCCGGCGGAGCCGCGGCCGCCGCGGTCGGCATCGCGGCCGCCGAGGCGCGGCGGGCGGATCCCCCGCCCGCCCGAGCCGCGGCGACCCGGTCGGAGGCGGCGATGACGTCCTCGTAGTGGCCGAGGAGCTCGTCGCCGAGCACGTCCCAGCCGCGTCCGCGAACCGCGAGCCGGGCGCGCATCCCGAAGGCCCGGCGCTTCGCATCGTCGCCGACGAGGTCGCGCACGCGCTCACGGAGGTCCTCGAGGTCTCCCGGGCGGTACAGCCAGCCGTCGACGCTGCTGCGGACGAGGTCGACCGGCCCGCCCCGGCCGGTGGCGACCACCGGCACCCCGCTCGCGAGCGCCTCCTGGATGGTCTGCCCGAACGTCTCGCTCTCGCCGGGGTGCACGAACACGTCGAGGCTCGCCATCGCCTCGGCGAGCGCATCGCCGCCGAGGAACCCGGTGAAGCGGGCGTCGGGGAGCAGCCGCTCGAGCGCGGGACGCGACGGACCTTCGCCGATGACGACGAGGCGCGTGCGCGGCAGGCCGGCGAGCGCGCGCAGGTCCTCGACCTGCTTCTCCGGTGCGAGCCGCCCGACGTAGCCGACGATCACCTCGCCCGGCTCGGCCACGCTGCGACGCCATCCCTCGCTCCGGCGGGCCGGCGCGAACCGCTCGGTGTCGACACCTCGGCGCCAGAGCCGCATCCGCTCGCCCTCGACGCCGGCCGACCCGAGGCGCTCGATCGCGGAGCTCGACGGCGCGAGCGTGAGCGAGGCGCGGCGGTGGAGCCGGCCGAGATGGCGCGTGAGTGCGGGCGCCGCGCCCGGAACGCCGTACCGCTCGGCGTACGAGGGGATGTCGGTCTGGTACACCGCGACCGAGGGGATCCCCAATGCCTCCGCGGCCGCGAGCCCCCGCCAGCCGAGCACGAACGGCGAGGCGAGGTGCACGACCTCGGCGCCGTGCTCGCGCATGACCGAGGCGAGCCGGTGGGCGCTCGCGAGGGTGACGCGCACGTCGGGATAGCTCGGAAGCGGCACCGACGGGAGCAGCACGGACCGTGCGCCGTAGAGCGATCCCTCGATCGGTCCCGATCGAGGGGCGACGACGAGGGCCTCGTGGCCGCGTCGCTCGAGGTGGCGGAGCACCTGCAGGAGGGAGTGCGTCACGCCGTTCATGTGCGGGAGGAACGATTCCGCGAGGAGTGCGACCTTCACGAGTCCAGCGTGGATGCCACGACCACGCCGCGACGACCGGAACGGGCCGAGGCGCCGAGGGTTCACCGAGTCGTCGGATGCCGTTCGCCGCCCGGTCGCCGGGGCGTCGGCTCGCGGCATCCGCCCGTCAACCCCTCGCGTTCGCGGCACGAACGGAGGACGATGGGCCCGAGGTACACGACTGTTCGAGGAGGAACACGATGTCATCCGTCGCAAGGGTCACCACCATCACCGTCCGCTCCGAGAAGAGCTTCGAGGACGCGGTCGCCACCGGCATCGCTCGCGCCGCGCAGACGTTGCGCCACGTGAGCGGGGCCTGGGTCAAGGAGCAGAAGGTCGAGGCGAGTGAAGGCCAGATCACTGCGTGGTCCGTGACGCTCGAGGTCAGCTTCGTGCTCGAGTGAATCGACTCCGGGCACACGCCCGGCACGACGAACGGGGAGGTGCGATGCACCTCCCCGTTCGTGCTTCCCTTCTCGTGGTCGAGTCGGCGCTCAGGCGCTGAAGGTACCCGTCAGTGCGAGGGATGCACCGCTCGTGAGGTCGTCGATGATCACGTCGGACCAGGTCACCGACACGAGGGTCGACCTCTGGCCACTGGGGCAGTCGAGCACCGACGCGGCGTCCGGCGGGTCGACCGTGAGCGTGCCGACGAGGTTGCCGTTCTTCGCCGCCGTGAACTCGTCGCTCTCGGAGACATCCGAGGAGATCGTCGTCTTCTTCGGGTCGCTGGGCACCTTGCCGCCGTTGTTGACGCACTGGTACAGGGCGTCGAGGTGCGCGGTGACCTGGATGGTCTCCACGGCCCCGGCCTCGAGGCCGGCCTCCTTGAAGTCGACGACGAGGGAGACCCCGTCGAGCGACGCGGTCGTGGCGTTGCGGATGAAGTGCGGGCTTCCGGCGACCGCGGGTGAGGCGCCGGCGAGGGCGAGTGCGACGGCCGCGAGGGCGGCGGTCGCAGCCGCGGCGATTCGTTGGATGGACATGGTGGTTCCTTCCGATCGGGTTGTCGAACCGGTGGCTCGGCTGAGCGGGTCGCGAAACCTCGTGACCTGCCCCCGATCGGTGTGCGCGCGGCATTCGCGGCCATCGGCCGCGCCCCCGCTGCACACCGTACTCGCCGGTCCGGTGGGCGGGAAGGCATAGCGAGCATTTCTCACCTTAACGGGGGGTACGTGCGGGGGTCGCTCCCCGTTCACCCGCACCGGGTAGAACGAGCACGTGGACGACGAGTGGATCACGGCCCTGGCCGAATCCGCATGGCTGGTCCCAGCGCTCTTCGCGTTCGTCGTCGGCGATGCGTTCCTGGTCGTGCTGCCGAGCGAGACGGCGGTGGTGGCGCTCGGTGCGCTGTGGGCCACCACGGGTTCGCCGCCCCTCCTCGCCATCGCTCCGGCCGCGGCCGCCGGCGCCGTGGTCGGCGACGGCCTGTGCTACCTCATCGGTCGGCGTATCGGACTCGACCGGTGGCGATGGCAGCGCGAGGGGCGGATCGCCGTCGCCGTCGCCGGGATCCGCGGCACGGTGCAGCGGCGGACCGCCGTGCTGGTGTTCACGGCGCGGTACGTGCCCTTCGCCCGGATCGCGGTGAACCTCGCCGCCGGGGCGGGACGTGTCTCCCTGCGCCGGTACCTGCCGCTCTCGTTGGCGGCCGGCACGGCGTGGGCGGCCTACAACGTCGCGATCGGTGCGGTGGTCGGCAGCGCCCTCCCGGACGACCCGCTGCTCGCCATCGCGATCTCCGTCCCGATCGCCATCGTGCTCGGCCTCGCCGTGGACCGAGTCGTGGCCGGGCTGGACCGTCGGCGTCAGTGCTGACACTGACGTGGCCCCCTCCCCGCCTCCCTACAATGTCGACGTTTCCTCATGTACCTCATGGGAAGGGTCGATCATGGCTGAGCCGAAGTCGGTACCGGGATACATCGAACTTCGCCTGTACGAGGGTGATTCGTTGTCGGAGTTCCGGCCGCTCTCGCTTCCGACGACGAGCGGCGTCAGGGCCGATCACGACGACGGGCTGGAGCCATGGCATGGACGGGCCCTCCGGGTCGCCCTGGCGATGAAGGGCGGACTGAGCCTCGCGGTGTGGATCGGCGGAGCCATCGCGGAACTCGATGTGCTGCGGCGCATCCGCATCTACCGTGATGGAACACGCCCCAGGGCGCTGCTCTACCACATCGGCCACCGGGTCGACATCGCCGGGGAGTCCGCTCCGCTCGTCGCCCGCGCCGAGTACTACGCTCGATACCTCGCGACCCGCGGGTACGACCACGTGGAGTTCGACGTGCTCGCCGGGGCCAGCGCCGGCGGGCTGAACGGGGTGCTCTACGCGACCGCCCAGCGCGCCGGCGTGGGATTCGACTCCACGCTCGACACCTGGCTCACGACCGGCTCCGCGTGGGGCCTCCTGCAGACGGGTCGCCCGGGGCGGTTCGACTCCGTGATGCGCGGCGACACCTATTTCTGGCCCGAGGTCTCGACGGCGATCGACACGATCGCGCGAGACAAGGAATCGTGCGAGCAGCTCCGAGCGTCGCAGGTCGTGGTCGACCTCTCGGCGACGCTGATCGACGCGGTCGACAGCTCCGACCGCACGACCAGCGAAGGACGTGCGCAGTTCCGCTTCGTGGGCGACGACGACGACGTCATCGCCGATCGAGCCGTCCCCAGGTTCAAGCCCGGCCAGGACGACTACGCAGCGGATGTCGCCCGTATCGCGTACGCGGCGCGAACCACGTCCTCGTTCCCGGCCATGTTCGAACCCGCCCTCATCTTCTCCGGTTCGACCGAACTGGAGGCCGAGCATGGCTGGGAGCAGCCCATCGGCGTGGGTACCGTGCGTGCCATCGATTCGCCTGACATGCGGATGGTGTTCAACGCCCACAGGACCGATGCGACCACCCATCCGTTCCGGGTCGTGGACGGCGGGCTCCTCGACAACATCCCCATCGACCGAGCCCTCAACGCCGTGCGGGACCTTCCCGCCGAGGAGCACATCAGTCGGGCCATCATCTACCTCGACCCCTCGCCCAAGGAGACGGCGGCGCTCTTCCGACGCCCCACCGCGTACGAGGCCGCCCGCCCGACGCTGACCTATTGGAAGGAGCGCGGCCGCAGGCGCTTCCAGGGCGAGACGCAGTCGACGCGCACCGACGTCGCGTCGCGCCTCGGTGCCACGGTGCTCGCGTCGCTTCGCAAGCGCTCGGTCCGGGAGTCGCGCGATGAGGAGATCGAAGAGGTCGACCTCGTGCGCTCGGCGATCTCGGTCGTCAAGGCGAGGAACGAACTCCTCGCGGTGCGCATGGACGGCTCGGCCCCGACCGGCGACGAGCTCGACCTGTCGAAGCGGGCGTACGCGATCTATCGGGCGACGAGCGACCTCGAGCTGCTGACCCCGGCGCTCGTGCACCCGGGCGAGTGGCTCCTGGGCACCGACCTCCCCGAGCGCCCGGAGCTGATCGCCGTCGACCGCCTCGGCATGGTGCACGTCGAGACCGCGTTCCGCGCGACCGCCGATTCGCTGCAGCAGGGCAACGACGTGTCCGATCCTCAGGAGCGGATCCTCCACGGTCGGCAGTCCCTCGTCGACGCCTGCCTCACCACGTTGAGTTGGATCCGCGCGATCGAGAACACCGCATTCCAGGAGGGGGTGCTGAGTGTGCTCGACGACAGGATCGAGGGCAAGGCCGACGTTCGGAGGAGGCGCGGGATCCGCGAGAACCTCAACACGATCATGCGCGCGGCGCGGGCGGACCGCGATGCCGCGATCCTGGCGACGCTCCGTCGCCTCCAGAGCAGCATCCGGGGTCGTTCCCTGACGACCGACGGCGCCCAGGCTCTCGATCGGTGGTGGATCAGCCAGGACACCGAGGCGTCCAAGGACCTGACCCAGCGGTGGCGAGACCTCGACGCGATCGTCGAGGAGTTGTTCCAGATCTCATCGGAGATGGAGACCATGCCCGCCACCGCCGTGCGCTGGAGCAGGACGCCGTGGTCGCAGCTTCGGCGAGGCGAGACGACCGATGGCTTCGCGTGCCAGCTTCCGCTCATCTTCGGCGGCAACGGCATCCCCCAGCCGATCTCATCGGTGCGCTTCCACCGGATCGGCTCGGACGTTCGGCCGGCGAAGCCGACCGAGTACCGGAAGCTGCTGGAGGATCAACTGCTCCGCGGCTACCGCGGCGCGCTCGCACGCCCGCTCGACGAGCTCGATGCCGTCACGGTGCACAACTATCTCGAAGAGGCGACGCTGCGGTCGAATGCGAAGCTGGCGGGCCTTCGCACCGCGAACCTGGCCGGATTCCTGAGCGCCGACTGGCGCCTGAACGACTGGTGGTGGGGGCGGCTCGATGCAGCCGCCGGCATCGTCGAGTTCCTGAATGCGCTTCCCATGGCGCCCGAGAAGCGCGCAACCGGCGACGCGGACGATCCGGAGCCCAGTCATCTCAAGTTCGTGCGCATCCCGAAGGCGGAAGAGGTACTCGACCACGTGCACGACGCCATACTCCGGCAGCTGGACGGTGTCGCGAACTCCCCGCTCCGGTCGACGCGAACGGCACGGGCCGGACGCATGAATGGAGGGACGGCTCGAGCCGCGGATCCCGCCGAGCTGCGCGCACGGATGGTGCGCGGCACGCAGGGACTCGACTCGCTGTCGGACTCCTATCGGGTTGCGATCGCCTCCCGCACGCTGCGGGCCGCATCGTCGGCGCTCGTTCGAGGCACCGGCCGAGCCTCGGTGCCTCGCTTCGCGCACTGGATCCTCCGACCACTCGCCGCGATCGCGCCTTCCACCATCTCGCGGCCCCGACTGGTGCTGCTCTTCGCGTTCCTGGTCAGCGGTGCCCTGCTCGTCTGGCCGACCACCGTCTGGCCACTCCCCGTGCGGACCCGCGACGACTCGACCACGCTCGCCTCCACGATCGTCGCGATCTCGGTGGTCCTCCTGGTCTGGATCAGGCTGGTCGCCGCGGTCCGGTCGAAGCGGAGCAGGCTGCGCCGCATCCTCGAGCACACCACGACGAAAGTGCGCACGCGCGCCGTGATCGGCGCGGCCGAGCGTCGTGCTCACCCGGGCCGCGTGGCGCTGGACATCGCAACCATCGTCACCGGCGCGGCTGTCATCGCGGTGGAACTGATGTACGGCATGGGGACGGTGCTGTTCTGGGCAGCGCTCATCACCTTCCTCGGGGTCGCGGCCGCGGCGATCCGCGCATCGCAGACCGTTCCGGCCACACTCGCTCGGCGGAGCGGGTCGAGTGTCTACGCGGCGATCGGTGCACTCGTGTTCGTCGGGGCGACGATCGCCCTGCGCGCGATCGTCAAGACCCCGGACCCCGACGCGCTCGGGGAACAGGCGCTGTGGCATGCCGTCGGTGCCGGCGCGATCGGGTTCGCGATCGCGGTGACGATGCTCGCCGGCTGCTTCGCCCGGCCGCGCCTGCTGTTCGCGCCCGTGGTGCTCGTCGCCCTCACGGCGGCCGCCACCGCCATGCTCGTGACCTTCGCGTTCGCCACCTTCACGGCGCCCGTCCGCCAAATCGCCGAGGTCCTGGCGGTCGGCTGGGTCGCCGGGACGGTGCTCTGGTGGTCACCGTGGTGGCGAGGGCGTGGGACGGACCCGGTGGACGCCCCGTCCGATGCGGCGATCGACCTCGACTGGGACCCCGTCGTGGAGCGCGCGACGTCGCCGGTGGGAGCGCGCGTGCGCCGTCGCCGGCCGTCCGCCGCGCGGGCACCGGCGCCGGCCTGACGCCGAGATGACGGATGCCACGTCGCGAACAGGTCGCGACGCGGCATCCGCTCTCGAACCGGGGCTACTCCCCCGCCAGCCCGCCGATGAGGTGGCCGAGCGGGCGGTCGAGCGCGAACGGGTCGTTCACGCGGTCGGCACGGTCGGTCCGCTCGACGAGGTCGGCGAACTCCCTCGCACCGCGAAACACGCGGTCGGGCAAGGAGCGCACGCCGTCACCGGCGCCGCCCCAGTCGCCGGTCGCCGCGAAGACGCCCGTGGTGACCGGGATCGCGTGCAGGTAGGTGAACAGGGGCCGGATCGCGTAGTCGATCGCGAGCGAATGCCGCGGCGTGCCACCGGTGGCGCCGATGAGGACCGGCAGGTCGGTGAGCGCCTGCGGGTCGATCACGTCGATGAACGACTTGAACAGGCCGGCGTAGCTCGTGGTGAAGATCGGCGTGACCGCGATCAGCCCGTCGGCCGTCGACACCGCGTCGAGCGCCTCCTCCAGCTTCGGCGGGGCGAAGCCCATGAGGAGGTGGTTGGTGATGTCGTGCGCGAGGTCGCGCAGCTCGAAGGTCTGCACCTCGACCTCGACACCGCGCTCGCGCAGGATGTCCACGGCATCGGCGGCCAGGCGGTCGGCCAGCTGTCGGGTGGAGCTCGGCGTGCTGAGACCGGCCGAGACCACGACGATGCGCTTGGCGGTCATCGCACGACCGCCTTCCTGGTGGCGGCGGGGCCGAACGCCGCGCCGGGCTGCACGCTCGAGTCGCCCGACGCCGACCCGGCCGTCGGAGCGTCCTGGTACGGCGACCCGACGGTGAGGTTGTCGCCCCGGTTGGCATTCGGGGTCGCCTGGCGAGGCGCCTGGTCGCCGTACTTCGCCCGGACGAGCGATGCGTGGGTGGGGGCGTCCGGCACGTCGGCCGGACGGTCCTTGGCGAACTCGGCGCGGAGCACCGGCACGACCTCCTCGCCGAGCAGGTCGAGCTGCTCGAGCACGGTCTTCAGCGGCAGTCCGGCGTGGTCGAGGAGCCAGAGCTGGCGCTGGTAGTCGCCGACGTAGTCACGGAAGCCCAGGGTGCGGTCGATGACCTCCTGCGGGCTGCCCACCGTGAGCGGGGTCTGCTGGCTGAACTCCTCGAGGCTCGGGCCGTGGCCGTACACCGGGGCGTTGTCGAAGTACGGACGGAAGTCCCGGACCGCGTCCTGGGAGTTCTTGCGCATGAACACCTGGCCGCCGAGTCCGACGATCGCCTGTGCGGCCGTGCCGTGCCCGTGGTGCTCGAAGCGCTGGCGGTACAGCGCGATCATCCGCTGGGTGTGCGACGCGGGCCAGAAGATGTGGTTCGCGAAGAAGCCGTCGCCGTAGAAGGCGGCCTGGTCCGCGATCTCGGGGGTGCGGATCGAACCGTGCCAGACGAACGGGGGAACCCCGTCGAGCGGGCGCGGTGTCGAGGTGAAGCCCTGGAGCGGCGTGCGGAACTCGCCCGACCAGTCCACGACGTCCTCACGCCAGAGGCGGTGGAGCAGCTCGTAGTTCTCGACGGCCAGGGGCAGGCCCTGCCGGATGTCCTTGCCGAACCACGGATAGACCGGGCCGGTGTTGCCGCGCCCGAGCATCAGGTCGGCGCGACCGCCCGACACGTGCTGGAGCATCACGTAGTCCTCGGCGAGCTTCACCGGGTCGTTCGTGGTGATGAGGGTCGTGGCGGTCGACAGCTGCAGCGTCGACGTCTGCCCGGCGATGTAGGCCAGGGTCGTCGTCGGCGAGGACGACCAGAACGGCGGATTGTGGTGCTCACCCAGCGCGAAGACGTCGAGGCCGACCTCCTCCGCGTGCTTGGCGATCGTCAGCGTCGCCTGGATACGCTCGGCCTCGGTCGGCGTACGGCCGGTGGTCGGGTCCTGCGTGATGTCGCTGACCGTGAAGATTCCGAACTGCATCTCGCCCTCCTGGGCTCTTCGTCCTGCTTCATGCGTTTGCATGCAATCGTATGGAACGGAGGTCGGGTGCGAACTATTCCCGGGTTCGTCCGGCCAGTTCCAGCACCCGTTCGGCGGCCTCCGCGAGTGCGACGCCGTAGCCCCTGCCGTGGCCGGCCGCGTGCACGGCGAGCGGATGCAACTGGTGCACCGGGAGCCGCTCGCGCCATCCCGCCCGCAACGGCGAAGCGCGGTCGTACGCCGCGAGCACGTCGTCGAGGAACGGGCAGCCGAAGAGCGCGAGCATCGCGAGGTCGGTCTCCCGATGGCCGCCGTGCGCCGCCGGGTCGATGAGCACGACGCCGTCGGACGACCAGAGCACGTTCCCGTTCCAGAGGTCGCCGTGGATCCGGGCGGGCGGGTCGTCGTCGTCGAAGGCGCCGGCGGCGACCACGGCGGTCGCCCTCCGCACGAGCGCACCCTCGGCGGCCGTCGCGTTGCCGACGTCCTCGGCGATCTCGAGGTAGGGCAGCACCCGGTCGCGCGCGTAGAACGCGCCCCAGGTCCGATCCTCGGCCGCGGGCAGCGGACGGCGGCCGATGAACAGCGGGCCGCCCCACCCGTCGGGACGTGCACCGAACGCACGCGCGCCGGCCGCGTGCGTGCGGGCCAGGGACGTGCCGAACGCGCGCGCCGCACCGGCATCCGCGCTCGCTCGGTCGACGCGCTCCAGCTCGATCCGGCCCGGCGACACGGCGACGACCGCGACCGTCGCGACCCCTCCGGCGGCGCGGAGCCACGCGAGGCCGGCGGCCTCGGCCTCGAAGAAGCCGTCGGGGGCATCTGCGCGTGCCTTCACGATGGTGTCCACCCGCCCAGTGTGCCCGAGCGCCGCGACGCGGGCACGCCGACGGCGCCGCGGCACGCGAAGGGCGGGGGTGCCGTCGGGCACCCCCGCCCCGTCACTGCGTCGACTCAGTCGGCGTCGTCGTGCTCGTGACCGTGGTCGGGCGCGAGGCCGCCACCGCTCGGAAGGTTGACCGTGCCCTCAGGCCCGGCCGGCGCCGGGAACGCGAAGTTGCCCGGAACCTTCTTGCCCACCACGCCGTTCACCGTCTCGGTGGAGTAGGCGTACGTCAGCACCGCCGCCGCGATGGCGTCGGAGTTGACGTCGAGCGCGTCGAGCGCGAGGTTGTCGATGTCGTCGCATGCGAGGTGGTAGCACGGGTCGTACTGCGCACCCGCGGTACCACCCCAGATCGCCGCCTGCTGCGGGGTCTTCACGACCTCGGCGCCCGTGAACAGGCCGCCCGCGGGGACGCCGTTCTGGATGAACGCCTGGTAGTCGCTGCGACCGCTGAACTGGGCGTCGTCATACGGCACACCGGCCCAGGTGTAGTAGCTCTCGAACAGGTCCTCGATCTGGATCGAGCCCTCGGGGATCGGCACGCCCGCGGGGGCGTCCCATCCGGACTCGTCGCCGTCGTACACCATGAAGATGTAGTTCGGCGAGGCCACCATGTCGAAGTTCAGGTAGAGGGCGACCTCATCGAGCGTGCCGGCCGTCACCTGGTCGGTGACGTAGGCGCGCGAACCGAGCAGTCCGCTCTCCTCGGCACCCCACCATGCGAAGCGGATGGTGTTCTCGGGCTTCAGCTTCGAGATCTGCTGGGCGATCTCGAGCAGCGCCGACGACCCGCTGCCGTTGTCGTTGATGCCGGGGCCCGCCTGCACGGAGTCGAGGTGCGCGCCGGCCATCACGACGTTGTCGTCGTTCTGGCCGGGCAGCTCCGCGATGACGTTGACCTGCGGACGCGACTCGGGCGAGGAGACCACGACGTGGGCCCTCGAGCCGGGCTGCGCGAGCGCGGCGCCGTCGGCGAAGCTCGCACCGACCACTGGGATGCTCAACGGCGTCTGGTTCACGCCGAAGAGCGTGCCGGTGAGCAGGCCGGACCGGAGTTCCGTGTTGCCCTGGTTGAAGATGATGACCGCCGACGCGCCGGCCTCCTGGGCATTGATCGCCTTGACGCCGAACTCGCACGTGCCACGCTGGATGAGCGCGATCGACCCGACCGGGAACCCGGCGAAGTCGCTGTCCTCGCAGCCGCTCGTGACGGGGTCGCGCGGCGGCGCCAGCACGATGTCGACGGGCACGACATTGGCGGTGATGTCGCCGTAGCCCGTGCCCGTGAACACCGCCGACTCGTACTCGGCCGCGATCGGAGCGACCTGCTCGAGGATGGGCGGCGGCACGTACGTGAAGTCGAACGGGTCGAGTTCGACGTTCCAGCCGGCGGCCTCGAGCGTCTCGACCACGTAGTCGACGCTCTCGGTGTATCCGGTGGTGCCGGCCGCGCGGGTGTCGCCATTGGCATCCGCGATGGCCTGCAGGGCCTGCTCGTGCTCGAGCACTCCGTCGACCGTGACGCATCCGAGGAGCTTTTCGTAGGTGTTGTTCGTCCTCGCGTCGCACCCTGCGGCGGGGGCGGCCATGACGGCGCCCGCCGGCACGAGGGCCAGGCCGGCCACCGCAGCGGTCGCGATCGCCGCCGTCCTGACGCGCCTGGAAAGTGTTGCAGATGGGTACATCGTCTTCCCTTCCGTGCGGGTGTCCTCGTCGACACCCGTTCTGGGCGAGCCTAAGCGGATCCCCGGCGCGGCGGGAAGCCCCTCTCGGCAAATGCCGACGGCGGCGCACGAATGCTGCGTGGTCGCGCTCCCCCGGTGGCTAGACTCGCCGTGATGGGCACGATTTCGGTCATTGTTCCGAGTCTCAACGACGCGGACTACCTCGCCGTGTGCCTCGACGCGCTCGCCAGGCAGACGCGCCGGGCCGACGAGGTCATCGTCGTCGACAACGGCTCCACGGATGCCACGGCGGCGGTCGCCCGGGCGGCCGGCGCCCGAGTCGTCGACCAGCCGGTGCGCGGCATCTGGCCTGCGACGGCCGCCGGATTCGACGCGGCATCCGGCGACGTGCTCGCTCGGCTCGACGCGGACTCCGTGCCCGCGCCCGATTGGCTGGCCGAGGTCGAGCGGCGGATGTCGGCACGCGACCTCCCCACGGTGGTGACCGGCACCGGCGTGTTCTACGGCGGCACCGCGCCGCGGCGCTGGATCGCGCGCCACCTCTACATCGGCGGCTACTTCACCGTCATCGGCGCGCTACTGGGACATCCGCCGATCTACGGCTCGAACTATGCGATCCGGTCCGACGCCTGGCTCCGGCTGCGCGACATCGTGCATCGCGACCGACCCGACGTGCACGACGACCTCGACCTCGCCTGGTGGCTGCAGCCGGGCATGACCGTCGTACACGACCGGGCGCTCATCGTCGGCGTGTCGGCACGGCCGTTCGACAGCCTCTCCGAGCTCGGCCGGCGCCTGCGGATGGCATTCCACACCCTCGGCGTGCTGTGGCGGGCCTGGCCGCCGTTCGAGCGCCGAGCCGTGCGTCGCATCGGCGACGACCTGATCTCCCCGGCGATGCTCGCCGGGGCGGTGGAAGCCGAACCCGACGGCGAGGCGCCGCTGCCCGCCTGACCCGTGGCGCACGTACGCGGGGCTACGGGGTGACGCCGGTCTCGTCGAACAGCGCGGTCATGTCGCGCACCAGCTGGTGCGGCGCCGTCTCGCACGGGCTGTGGCCGGTGGGATAGACGGTGAAGCGCGCGCCGATCTCGCGTGCGAACCGCTCGTGCAGCTCGCGCGGCCACAGGTCGTGCTCGCCCACGGCGACGAGCTTCGGCACGGGCGAGGCCAGGAGCTCGGTGCGCACGTCGGGGGTCTGCATCATGAGGGCGATGATGTCGTCGACGCTCTCGCGCCGGGTGAGCGCGAATCGCTCCCGCACGAACGCGAGGCGGCGCGGGGGCACCCGGTTGAGGTTGTTGCGTATGCCCCACAGCATCAGGGCCGCGCCCTGGCGCGGCGACGTGAGGCCGCTGATCGGCCCGATGCGCTTCACCCCGCGGAACGCCTGCCCCGGCTCGGGCGGGGCGCTGAGCAGGGTGAGGCTCGCGAACCGGTCGGGCCGCACGAGCAGCGCGAGCTCGGCCAGGGTGGCCGCGAAGCTGTAGCCGAGCACGTGCGCCCGCGGTGCGCCGTCGTCGAGCACCGCGAGGAGGTCGTCGAGGAACAGCCGCTCGTCGTAGCTGGTGCGTGCCGGATCGAGGTTCCACGGCCCGGCGGCCCACGACTCGTACTGCCCGGCGAGGTCGTAGGACTCGACCCGATAGCCAGCCGCCGCGAAGAGCGGCATCATGAGGACGAAGTCCTCCTTCGAGCCGGTGGCGCCGGGGACGAGCACGACCCGAGGCCCGTCGACGGGACCGAGCGCCACGCGCGCGAGCGCACCGCTCGGGGCGTCGAAGCTCGAGCGCTCGGTGCCGGGCGCGAAGGCCCGCCAGTCGAGGTCGGGGATGGCCTCGTCGAGCACGCGCGCCTCGTCGGCGACATCCGCCGACGCCGCCGAGACGACGGGCGGCGTGCCGCGGCGACGGAACGATCCCCGCGCACCTCCGATTGCGACCACGACCACACGATACCGTCGGCCGGCGACGACCGGCAGCCGGCGCCCGGCGTGGACGACCGGTCGGGCCCTCGGACGCACTCGGGTCGCCCACAGCGAACACCGGACGAGCGCCCAGACGGCCGTCGTAGGGTGGACGCATGGCTACCGTGGCGCTGACCCTTGAGAACTTCGAGCAGACGATCCTCGACGGCGGAACCGTCTTCATCGACTTCTGGGCGGGATGGTGCGGACCGTGCCTGCAGTTCGCCCCGAACTACGAGGCCGCGTCCGAGGCGAATCCCGACCTGACGTTCGCGAAGGTCGACACCGAGGACCAGCAGCAGCTCGCCGCCGCGATGAACATCACGTCCATCCCCACGATCATGGCGTTCAAGGACGGCATCGGCGTCTTCGCACAGGCGGGGGCCCTGCCGCGGCCGATGCTCGACGACCTGATCTCCCAGGTGCGCGCGCTCGACATGGACCGCGTCCGCGCCGATCTCGCCCGGCAGGAGGCCGAGCAGGCGGTCGCCTCGTCGCAGGTCAGCGAGGCCTGAGCCCCGACGACCGGCCGGCGGATGACGCGACGGCCGGTCATTCCCCCGGAGCGATGGGCGCTCCGGGAGCGCCGGGCGCCTCGGGGGTGTCGGGCCCGTGGAGCCCCTCGAGCCCGCTGAGGTCGAGTTCGACGCGGAACGGGCGGGCCGCCCCGACGATGATGGCCGGCACGCGCACGTAACCGCCCCGTTGGCGCAGCCCGTCGAGCAGGTCGACCCATCGCTCCTGCGCGGCGCTGCCGAGGAACCCCGCGTGCCGCGGCCGGTCGCCGCCGACGAGCTGCACCCCGATGCGGTACCGACGGGAGAGCCAGCGGTTGGCGCGCGGCACGAGGACCGCGTGCTGCTCGGCGCCGCCGTGCAGTCGCGCCAGCTCGATCGCCGGCTGGTGGCGGTTGGCGTCCTCGACCGGCACGACCGTGCGCACCACGCGCTCGCGTCGCGGAGCGTCGATGAGCTCGAGGCCCTCGAGGGTGGACAGGTCGCCCCACTGGTCGGGGTTCGTGCGCCTGCTCGCCTGCACGAGCGAGACGACGAGCCACGCGAGCGCCGCCAGCACGGCGACGACCAGCAGCCAGAACACGACGAGCGGACCGTCGGGGCGGATGACGCCCGTGAGCAGCAGGAGCCCGACCAGCACGAGGAACGGGAGCGGCTCCCAGGCGTGCAGGGGCTTCGAACGGGGCGCGGGCATGGGAATCAGGCTATCGCGCGGCCGGCGGACGACCGGTCCGCGGCTGCCCGGGAGGCGGGGCCGCGCGCGGCCTCAGCGGAGGGAGGGGAGCCGCGTCGCCACCTCGTCGAGCACCGACTCGTCGCCGGCGTAGAGGCCGTGGCCACGAGGCCAGTGCGAGACCACGTCGGTGTAGCCGAGCTCCGCGGCGCGGCCGACGGCGTCCTCGAACGCATCGACGCTCACGAGGCTGTAGCGCCCCTCCGCGTCGAGCGAGAGCGTGCGGCTGATCGTGCCGGGATCGCGACCCGCGGCGTCGCAGGCGTCGTCCAGGCGTCGCACGAGCTCGCCGGCCAGGCGCCACCACGCCTCCGACTCGTCGTCGGCTCCGGCGGTCGTGACCCAGCCGTCCGCGATGCGCGTGGCGAGCGCCAGCCCCTTGGGCCCGTCGGCCGCGAGGAGCAGCGGCATCCGCGGATGCTGCGCCGGCTCGCCGACCATACGGGCGCCCGACGCGGTGAACCACTCCCCCTCGAACGAGACGCCCCCCGAGCCCGGCGACTCGAAGCGGAGCAGCAGGTCGAGCGCCTCGGCGAACTCGGCGAACCGCGCGAACCGCTGCCGGGGAGCGAGCTCCGGCTGCCCGAGCACGTACGCGTCGAATCCCGTGCCGCCGGAGCCGACGCCGAGCAGCATCCGCCCGCCCGAGATCTGGTCGACGGTCGCGACGTCCTTCGCGAACGGCACCGGATGACGGAAGTTCGGCGACGCGACGAACGTGCCGAGGGCGATCCGACTCGTGACGGTCGCCGCGGCCGCGAGCGTCGGCACGGTGGCGTGCCAGCGCTCTCCGGCCAGGCCGCGCCACGCGAGGTGATCGTACGTCCAGGCATGGTCGAAGCCGAGCTCCTCGGCGCCGCGCCATCGCCGGGCGGCCTCGGGCCAGTCGTACTGGGGCAGGATGACGATGCCGAACCGCATGGCGCGAGTCTACGGCGCGTCCGCGGGGCGGGCCGAGGCGGCCGGCACGGCAGCGTCGGTGGCATCGATCGCATCCGGCACCGGCACGAGGTCGACGTCGAGCGCCGTCGCCGCGAGCGCCGGGGCGCGCCGCTCGAGGCGCACCAGCACGATGCCGCCGAGGATGAGGAGCCCGCCGAGGAGCTGCACCGGCCCGATCGCCTCGCCCAGCAGGGCCCACGACACGATGGCCGCGAAGACGACCTCGGAGAGTCCGAGGAACGACGAGAGCCGAGTGCCGAGCAGGCGGATCGACTGGATCCCGGCGACATAGGCGAACGCGGTCGAGATCGCGCCGACCATCAGCACGGGCACCCACCAGGGCGCGGTGCCGCCGAAGAACGCGATGTCGACGAACTCGGCCTCGAAGGGCACGATCCCCGTGAGGCCCGCGAGGCCGAGGACGATCGCGCCGATGAGGCATCCGACCGCGGCGAGCGCGACGGGCGGCACGCCGACGTCGGTGCGCTCGCCCAGCACGTAGTACACCGCGACGCCGAGCATCGCGACGCCCGCGATGACCACGCCGAACGGGTCGAGCGCGCCGCCGGCGGGCCCGATCACGAGCACGAGTCCGGCGATCGCGACGACCGAGCCGGCGAGCACGACGAGTTGCGGTGCGCGCCGGGTGCGCGCCCACACGAACGCCACGAGCGCGACCGGGGCGAGGTACTCGATGAGCAGGGCGGTGCTCACCGGGATGCGGGCGATCGCCGTGTAGAAGGCCAGCTGCACGCCCGCGACCGCGATGACCGAGTAGACGAGGACGGTCCACTTCGCACGCCAGAGCGGGCGGAGGTCGAACCCGAGGGCCATGAGCCCGGGGACGAGCAGGATGAGTGCGGCGACCGACACGCGGAAGAACACCGCAGCCCCCGGCGACCACCCCGACTCGAGCAGCGGCTTCACGATCGCGCCGCCCGCGCCGAATGCGAGGCCGGCGGCCAGGCCGAGGAGGATCCCGACGATGCCGCGTGAACGGTGCATCCGCTCGACCCCTTCCCCCCGGCGCGTCAGCGCTGTAATGCCCGAAACTCGTTATACTGATGACACTACTCGGGCAGGACGTCAGGAGTCAAATGTTTTTCACCCATGACACGGAAGCGGCGCTGGGCTTCGTGGCGGCGCTCGCCGACACCACCCCCGCGGCATCCGACTCGGGCGACGACGAGCTCACGACCCCCGCCGAGCTCGTGGCCCTCCTGGACGCATGGAAGTACTCGGGCCGACGTGACGGCGACGCAGCAGAGCTCGGCGAGGTGCGTGAGGCGCGGGCCCGCCTGCGCGACCTCTGGCTCCTCGACCGCGACGAAGCGGCTGCGGCCGTCAACGAGCTCCTCGCGGAGGCGCGCGCGCTTCCTCGGCTCGTGCGCCACGACGATATCGACTGGCACATCCACGCCACCGCGCTCGACGCGCCGCTCGCCCGCCGCATCCTCGTCGAGGCGGCGATGGCGTTCGTCGACGTCATCCGCTCCGACCAGATGGAGCGCCTGCGGGTCTGCGACGCCGACGACTGCGAGAGCCTCTACGTCGACCTCTCGAAGAACGCGTCGCGACGGTTCTGCAGCACGAGGTGCGGCAACCGCATGGCGGTGCGCGCCTACCGCGCACGCACGGCCTGAGTCGGAGCCGCCGCGCCCGTGCGCTCCGCAGCGCACGACGCGCCCCGCGGCATCCGGCCGGGAATGACGAAGGCCCCCGCCGTTCGGCAGGGGCCTTCGCAAGAAGTTCGCGGTATCAGCGAGAGCCGCGTCGGAACGACGCTTAGCGGCGCAGCCCGAGACGCTCGATGAGCGAGCGGTAGCGGTTGATGTCCACGTCGGCGAGGTAGCCGAGCAGACGACGACGCTGACCGACGAGGAGGAGCAGGCCACGACGCGAGTGGTGGTCGTGCTTGTGCTCCTTCAGGTGCTCGGTGAGGTCCTTGATTCGCTTCGTGAGGAGCGCGATCTGGACCTCGGGGGATCCAGTGTCACCGGGGTGGGTCGCGTACTCTTCGATGATCGCCTTCTTGACATCAGCTTCAAGTGCCATAGATGGGATCCCCTTTCTCCTTGTTGCGCGCTGCCCGGGGCCGAATGCCTGGGCTCTCTTGATGCGCGGCCGATTTCACGGCAACCTCAGGAGTCTACCAGAGCGGATGCCGCGTGGCCGCCGTGCGCGATCCTGCGCCATCGTGCTCGTGGTGCTCGGCGTGCGCAGGGGCCGCAGGCCCTGAGGTCGCGGTTCCATCACTGCGTCGGATCGATCACCAGCTTGCCGTGCACGTCGCCGGCGCCGATCCGCGCCAGCGCCTCGGGCACGCCCCCGAGCGGCAGCACGGCGTCGATGACCGGGCGCACCTCACCCGACGCGACGATGGCATCGAGGTCCTCGAGGCCCTCGTTCGCGTGCGCGGCGAGCACCCGGTACGACCGGCCGTCGCGGCCCATGGACCGACCGAAGGCGAACGTGGCGAGGATCACGCCCATGCGTCCGCCGATGATCACGAACCGGCCCTGCGGTGCGAGCATGCTCCGGTAGTCCCGGAGGCGTCGTCGCGCGACGAGCTCGAGGATCGCGTCGTACCCGCCGTCGGGCGGCGGCTGTCCGGCCGCCGGGTCGGCGAGGTCGATCGCGCGAGTCGCGCCGAGCCGCGTCAGCAGGTCGAGCTTGTCGGACCGGTCGACGGCGGTCACCGCGGCCCCGGCTCGTCGCGCGAGCTGCACCGCCAGCGTGCCCGCGCCCCCGCCGGCGCCGTTCACCAGCACGCGGTCGCCCGGACCGACGTGCGCCAGCCGCAGTCCCTGCAGGGCGAGGCCGCCCGCCTGCGGGAGCGCCGCGGCATCCGTGAACCCGATGCCGTCGGGGATGCGGCGGAACGCCGTCGCCGGCGCGGCCACGAACTCGGCGAAGCCGCCCCAACCCGCGCTCGACAGGTCGCCGTGCACCCGGTCGCCGACGGCGAGCTCCGTGACGCCGTCGCCGACCGCGATCACCTCGCCGGCGACGTCGGCGCCGAGCACGGGCATGCGCGGCCGGAGCGGGCCGCCCAGGCGCGCGAACAGCGGACGGCCGCGCAGCAGGTCCCAGTCCCACGAGTTGACGGAGGCAGCGCGCACCCGCACGAGCACCTCGCCGGACCCGGGAACGGGCGACGGCAGCTCGACCAGATGCAGGCGCTCGGGCCCGCCGTACCGCTCATACCGCACCGCGCGCATGCGGCGAGCCTATCCATCCGGACCCCGCCGCGGGCCCTCCGATCCGCCGGAATAGCGCGGCCCCCGTCGAGGTTCACATGCATGTGAATGCAACCGAGGTGGAGGTCGCCGTCATCGGCGCCGGTCAAGCGGGCCTCTCGGCCGCGTACCACCTGCAGCGCCGTGGGTTCACGCCGGTCGGCCGGGATCCGCACGCGGCCGACACGTTCGTCGTCCTCGATGCGAACGCCGCACCCGGCGGAGCGTGGCAGCACCGATGGCCGTCGCTTCGCATGGCGACCGTGAACGGCATCCACGAGCTGCCGGGGCATCCGGTGCCCCCTGCGGACCCCGCGATGCCGAGCCGCGAGGCGCTTCCCCCCTACTTCGCCGACTACGAGCGGCGCTTCGACCTCGACGTGCAGCGCCCGGTCCGCGTGCGGGCCGTCCGACGAGCCGACGACGACCTCGAGGGGCGGCTGCTCGTCGAGACCGACCGGGGCACGTGGGCCGCGCGCCACGTCATCAACGCCACGGGCACATGGACCCGGCCGTTCCGCCCGTACTACCCGGGGATCGAGCGGTTCCGCGGTCGCCAGTTGCACGTGGCCGACTACGTCTCGGCCGACGAGTTCGCCGGTGAGCGGGTGATCATCGTGGGTGCGGGCGTCTCCGCGGTGCAGCTGCTCGACGAGATCTCGCACGTCGCCGAGACCGTCTGGATGACCCGCCGCGAACCGCAGTGGGCCGAGGAGGACTTCGACGTGCCCGCGCGCAGCGCGGCGATCGCCGGCGTCGAGGCGCGCGTCCGACAGGGCCTGCCGCCCGGCAGCGTCATCTCGGTGACCGGCATGCACTGGACCCCCTGGGCTCGGGCGGCACAGGCCCGGGGCGTGCTCGTGCGGCATCCGATGTTCTCGGCCATCGAGGAGCACGGCGTGCGCATGCCCGACGGATCGTTCATCGAGGCCGACGTGATCCTCTGGGCGACCGGGTTCCGGCCGGCGCTCGACCACCTCGCGCCGCTGAAGCTCCGCACGCCGGCGGGCGGATTCCGGGTCGCCGACACGCGTTCGCTCGACGAACCGCGGCTGTACCTGATCGGCTATGGGCCCTCGCAGTCCACGGTGGGCGCCAACCGGGCCGGACGTGCCGCAGTGCAGCAGATCACGGCCGAACGGGCCGCGCGCGCGTCGCGCACATCGCGCACGGTCGCCGCATCACGCACGGTCGCCGCGTCGCGCACGGTCGCCGCGTAGCCGGGCGGCCCCGATCGATTGCCCGGGCCGCGGCCCCGGGGCAGACTTGGCGCCATGGGGTTCGCGATGAAGCGCGTGTACGACGCGCCCGAGGCATCCGACGGCTACCGGGTGCTCGTCGACCGGCTGTGGCCGCGGGGCGTGAAGAAGGAGCGCGCCGAGCTCGACGAGTGGGCGAAGGACGCCGCGCCCTCCCCCGAGCTCCGCGCCGAGTGGCACCACCACCGCGAGCGCTTCGACGAGTTCGCGGCGCGCTACCGCGACGAGCTCGACGCCAGTCCCGCCGCCTCGGCGCTGCTCGAGACGGGTCGGGAGCACGACCGCGTCACGCTCGTGTTCGCCGCGCGTGACGAGCAGGTGAACCACGTGAGCGTTCTGCTGGCATGGCTCGCCGACCACGGGGCATCCGTCGAGGCCTGAGCGGGCGGATGCCGCGGGGCGCGGCAGGGCGCCGCAGCGCGTCCTTCGCTGCACGCGATCGGCTGCGGCGGCGACCCCCTTGTGACCGCTCGGGCGTCGGCGTAGCGTGCCGAATGACCCGAGAAAGTGAGCACTCATCATGATCACGAAGAGGCGCGCGCGAACCGCTGCGCTGACACTCGCCGCCGTCGCCGCATTCACCTTCGCCGGCGCCGGCGCCGCGCAAGCCGAACCCGCCATCCCGCTCACCGGCGGCCAGGAGGTCCCCCGACCGAATGCGTTCGGTGCGCACGGCTCGTTCAGCTACGAGATCGACGGCAACGAGTTCTGCTACACGCTCGAGGTGACCGGGCTCTCCGCTCCTGCCACCGCCGCGCACGTGCACGTGGCCCCGCGCAACACCCCCGGGCCCGTGGTGATCCCGCTCGTGGTGCCCGCGGCGACGAGCTTCGATGTCGAAGCCTGCACGACGGCCGACCCGATGCTGCTCGCCGCGATCGAGGCCAACCCGAGCGCGTACTACGTCAACGTGCACAACGCGAACAACCAGCCGGGAGAGATCCGCGGGCAGCTGAAGTAGCGGCTGGGCATCGTCGATGCCTCCGGGTCGCGGTGCGACCCGGAGCGTCGCGTTGCCGACTTGTCCTCCACAGGACGCGGGCTTGGCGCGTTTTCCACAGGCATTATCCCTGATCAACCGTGGTTTTCATGACCATCGGATGTCGGTGGGTAGTGCTGGAATGGATGCATGACCAATTCCGGGGCCACCAGCGCAGCAGCTGCGTTGCGGGCCGACCTCGACGCGATCGTGGCGCTGGAACGTCGGATCCGGGCGGCGCAGGCCGAGCAGCCGCGGCTGATCGAACGGGCGCACCAGTATGCCCACGCCGTCGAGGGCGTGCATGCGGGGTCGACGTCGGTGCAGCGGGAGTCCGGAACCCGCTCGTTCATCGCCGAACTCGCCACGGCGCTGGTCATCCCCGAGGCGACGGCGGTTACGGCGCCAGCAGGAAGATCGCCGGCCAGCCGTTGTGCGCGTAGACGATGACCGCGAACACGACCGCGTCGAAGAGGAGGTGCACGACCAGCACGTAGGTGAGCGACTTGGTGAGCTTGAACGTGTACCCCTGCAGGAGTGCGAACGGAATGGTCAGGAGGGGCCCCCACGACTGGTAGCCGAGCTCCCACAGGAACGAGACGAAGACGATCGTCTGCAGCAGGTTCGCCTGCCAGACCGGGAAGTGACGCCGCAGCAGCGCGAACACCGTGCAGATGAAGAAGAGCTCGTCCCAGGTGCCGACCGCGTTGACGCCCACGAACAAGCGGGCGATCTCGTCGGGTTCGGTCACCGTCGGCCAGTTCGTGTAGACGCCCGAGGTGATGAAGTAGAAGGGCAGGATCGCCCAGCCGAGGAAGAGCACCAGCAGCAGGTACGCCCACTGCACGCGCGTCCAACGCCGGCCTGTTCGCCACGGGAAGCGGATGACGCGGTCGCCGAACACGAACCTCGAGATCACGTACGGCACGACCACCGCGAGCCCGAGCACGGTGCCCATGAGCAGCATGTTGCCGTAGCTGATGTCGGCCGCGACCGAGATAGTCGAGATGATCACCTGGCCGAGCGCGATGAGCGACAGGTCGGGCAGCAGCCGGCTCGTGCGCCCCGAGCGGTCGGTGAGCCACGCCGCCGCGAGTCCCACGACGAGCACGACGTACCCGGCCCACGGCACCATGAAGCCGAACAGCAGCACCGCGGCACCGCACACCAGCACGGCCGGCACGAGGCCGATCGGGTGCGTGCGAACCTCGGGCGGGGCGGCGAGGGCGGCGGTGGACACGCTCCCAGCCTCCCAAGCCCGGGTGCCGGTGGCAAGAGACAGAACCGGAGCCGGGTCGACCCGGGCGTCGCGCGGCGCGGGGACGCACGTCTGTCGGCAGCACATGCCACGATCGGTGCATGACGCGGATGCCCCGGCCCTGCACCCATCCGTCGCCGCACCCGGCGATCGTGCCTCCCTACCTCCTCGCCCGAATCGCGACCACCGACGACCCCGCCTACGCCGACGCGGCGGAGGCTGCCCGGCGGTCGCTCATGCGCGACGCCCCGCTACGGGAGTTCCGCGCCGAGGGGGAACTGCCGTCGTTCATGGCGACCGAGCGACCCGCGCGCGACGAACGGCCCGCGGCGGCGCCCGGAATGGCGCCGCAGCCCGATCGCCGCATCTCCGACGCCGAGGGCGCCGACCGGCTGCCCGGCCGGCTCGTGCGCCGTGAGGGCCAGCCGCCCAGCGGCGACGCGGCCGTCGACCAGGCCTACGACGGGCTGGGCGACACGTTCGAGATGTTCGCGCGGGTGTTCGCACGAGACTCGATCGACGACGCCGGCATGCCGCTCGAGGCCACCGTGCACTACGGCGATCGCTACGACAACGCCTTCTGGGACGGCGAGCGCATGGTGTTCGGCGACGGCGACGGCGAGGTGTTCCGGGGGTTCACGCAGTCGATCAGCGTGATCGGGCACGAGCTCGCGCACGGAGTCACCGAGCGCACGGCGCGGCTGCGCTACCAGGGCCAGTCGGGGGCGCTCAACGAGCACGTCTCCGACGTGTTCGGCGCGCTGGTCGAGCAGTACTCGATGGCGCAGGACGCCGAGTCCGCGACGTGGCTCATCGGCGAGGGCGTCTTCACCGACGCCGTCGAGGGGCGCGCCATCCGGTCGTTGCTCGAGCCGGGCACCGCGTACGACGACGACATCCTCGGCAAGGACCCGCAGCCCGACCACTTCGACCGCTACATCGACACCGACGAGGACAATGGCGGCGTGCACCTCAACTCGGGCATCCCCAACCGCGCGTTCGCGCTCGCCGCCGTCGAGCTCGGCGGGTTCGCCTGGGAGCATGCGGGCCGGGTCTGGTACGACGTGCTCACGTCGGGTCGGCTGAAGCCCGACACCGACTTCCAGACGTTCGCGAACGAGACGCTGCGTGCGGCGAACGAACGGTACGGTCGCGCCTCTCGCGAGTCACGTGCGATCGCCGGAGGCTGGAGCGCCGTCGGGATCGACCCGGTCGCACCCGCCTGATCCCGGCCCCGAGCCCCGGGCCGAGCGAGGCGGGAGTAGCATCGCCGCATGGACGTCATCGTGTCGCGCAGCGGCGGACTGGCGGGCCTGCGGCTCACCTGGGAGGTGCGCGTCGACGAGCAGCCCGACGCCGACGACTGGTACCTGCTGATCGAGGCGATTCCGTGGAGCCAGCCGCCGCCCGTTCCGCCCGAGCCCGACCGCTACGTCTACCGGATCCGCTGCGCGCCGCACGAGGCGACACTCGCCGAGCGCCAGCTCACCGGACCGTGGCGCCGGCTCGTCGACCGCGTGCAGGAGACCACCGAGCCCGAGCGTGGGCGACCCGCCGGCGCGCCATCGGGCGACGGTCGCCCGCCGCCTACGCCGGCATCGACGTCCGCGCCGACGCGGACGCCGCGAGGACAGCGGAGCTGACGCTCCGCCGGTGCGCCCGCACGACCCCGAGGGCGATGAGCCCCTGCGCGGCGAGGTAGGTCGACATGACGACCGGGTCGTGCGGTCCGAACTCGTAGCCCGGCAGGAATCGGCCGAGCGCGAGCACCGAGTCGGAGACGACGAACAGCGCGCCGCCGACGGCGATGAGTCCGCCCAGGCCGCCCGCGAGTGCGGCCATGGCGCCGAGGACGAGGCCGTACGCGGCCACCGGCACGAGCATGCCGCCGAGATGCCGCTGGAGCAGGGCGAGGAAGGCGACGTACCAGGCCGCATACCCGACCGTCCAGACGGGCATGCGGCGCCCGTCCGCCGGGAGCCGGAGGAACAGCACGACGTACGTCATGTGCGCGAGCAGGAACGAGGCCAGCCCGACGACGAACCCCAGGTCGCCAGGGATGCTCAGCAGTGCGTCGCCGCCCCACGAGAGGCCGATGGCCACGAGCAGCAGCACGGGAGCGGCACCGCGCAGCGGGCGGGCCGTCAGGAGCACGGCGAGCGCGAGGGCCGGCATGAGGAGCAGCTTCGTCGCATCGGCCGCCTCGTCGAGGCCCGCGACCAGCACCGCCACGTGCCCGAACGAGATGAGCAAGTACGGCGCGAAGGCGAGCAGGGTGCGCCGGCGGTCGCCCGGCTCGGGAAGGGGTGCGTCGCCCGGCTCGGGAAGGGGTGCAGTCACGTCGTCGTGCCTCTCGGTGGTCGTCTCGCCCGAAGGGCGCCACCAGATCGTATCGAGCGGATGCCCCGCACGCGGCACCCGCCGACCCGGCCGCCCACCCGAGCCCGATCCGGACATGCCGAAGGCCGGCGGACTCGAGTCCGCCGGCCTTCGGATGGGATGCGTGGAGGTCAGCTCACGCCGAGCAGGTCGATCACGAAGATCAGCGTCTTGCCGGAGAGCTGGTGGCCGCCGCCCGCCGGCCCGTAGGCCTTCTGCGGGGGCACGGTGAGCTGGCGGCGTCCGCCGACCTTCATGCCGGGGATGCCCTCCTGCCAGCCCGCGATGAGGGCCTGGAGGGGGAAGTTGATGGACTGGCCGCGGCTCCACGACGAGTCGAACTCGTCGCCGGTGTCGTACTCGACGCCGAGGTAGTGCACGTCGACGGTGGAGCCGGGAGTGGCCTCGGCGCCGTCGCCCACGACGATGTCCTCGATGACGAGCTCGACGGGTGCCGGGCCCTCGGGGGCGTCGACCTCGGGCTTGCTGTTGGTGTCAGTCATGGGTTCCATCCAAACGGAGAGGCGGCGCGCGGACAACCGTCCACCCCCCTCTTGCGCTGACTGCGAACATCACGCACTCTGGAATCCGAGAACTCGTCGCCCCGTAGAGATGTCGGCAGTGCCACACCACAGGGCGGCGAGTTTCCTTGTGTGCGGGCGGGTCTTCGACCGTGCCGACGACAGGGAACGGGCAGGCGGCGCGCGCCGCCCCGTGGTGCGGGTTCTGTGGGCCGACGCCGATTCACTCCTCCATGAGCCGCGAGCGGATCAGGAAGCGCACCCCCTCGGGCGCCTCGACCGAGAATCCACTCCCCCGGCCGGGCACGACGTCGACGACCAGGTAGGTGTGCCGCCAGTAGCCGAACTGCTCGGCGCTCATCCAGAAGGGCGCCACCCGGGGCACGCCCTCGGCGTCGGCGCCGAGGGCGAGCTCTCCGAGCAGCACGTCGGCGTCGCTGGTGAGGAAGTCCCCCGCCGGGTAGCACATCGGGGCGCTGCCGTCGCAGCATCCGCCCGACTGGTGGAACATGAGCGGCCCGTGGCGGTGCCACAGTCGGCCGAGGAGCGCGGCCGCCGCGGGTGAGAGCTCCACCCGCGGCGACGCCTCCCCGGCGACCGTGACCGAGCCGACGATGCGGCGGGCCAGTTCGTCGACGGGCATCGGATCAGAAGAACCCGAGCGGGTTCTCGCTGTAGCTGACGAGCAGGTTCTTCGTCTGCTGGTAGTGGTCGAGCGCGAGCTTGTTGTTCTCCCGGCCGATGCCCGATGACTTGTAGCCGCCGAAGGCAGCGCCCGCCGGGTAGGCGTGGTAGTTGTTCACCCACACGCGACCCGCCTGGATGTCACGACCGGCGCGGTAGGCCTCGTTGCCGTTGCGGCTCCAGACCCCGGCCCCGAGGCCGTAGAGCGTGTCGTTCGCGATCGAGATCGCGTCGTCGTAGTCGCGGAAGCTCGTGACGGCGACCACCGGACCGAAGATCTCCTCCTGGAAGAGCCGCATGCGGTTCTCGCCCTCGAAAATCGTCGGGGCGACGTAGTAGCCCTCGCTGAGGTCGCCGCCGAGGTCGACGCGCTCGCCGCCGAGCAGCAGCCTCGCGCCCTCCTGCTTGCCGATGTCGATGTAGCTCAGGATCTTCTCGAGCTGATCGTTCGACGCCTGCGCGCCGACCTGCGTCTCGGTGTCGAGCGGGTTGCCCTGCTTCGCGAGCTTCGTTCGCTCGATCGCGTCGTCGAGGAACGTGTCGTAGATCGACTTCTGGATGAGCGACCGGCTCGGGCACGTGCAGACCTCGCCCTGGTTGAACGCGAAGAGGCTGAACCCCTCGAGCGCCTTGTCGTAGAACGAGTCGCGACGGTCCGCGACCGACTCGAACACGATGTTCGGGCTCTTTCCGCCGAGCTCGACGGTCGACGGGATGATGTTGTTCGACGCGTACTGCAGGATGAGCCGACCCGTCGTGGTCTCACCGGTGAACGCGATCTTGCGGATGCGGTTGGATGACGCCAGCGGCTTGCCGGCCTCGACGCCGAACCCGTTCACCACGTTCAGGACTCCGGCCGGCAGCAGGTCGGCGATGAGCTCGACGAGCACGAGGATCGACGTCGGCGTCTGCTCGGCGGGCTTGAGCACCACTGCGTTGCCCGCGGCGAGCGCCGGTGCGAGCTTCCACACGGCCATGAGCAGCGGGAAGTTCCACGGGATGATCTGCCCGACGACGCCGAGCGGCTCGTTGAAGTGGTAGGCGACCGTGTCCTCGTCGAGCTGCGTGAAGCTGCCCTCCTGCGCGCGGATGAGGCTCGCGAAGTAGCGGAAGTGGTCGCTCGCGAGCGGCAGGTCGGCGTTCAGCGGCTCGCGGATCGACTTGCCGTTGTCCCACGTCTCGGCGACCGCGAGCAGCTCGAGCTTCTGGTCGATGCGGTCGGCGATCGCGTTCAGGATGCCGGCGCGGTGCGCGGCGCTCGTGCGGCCCCATGCGGGTGCCGCCGCGTGCGCGGCGTCCAGCGCCGCATCGATGTCCGCGGCGGTGCCGCGGGCGACCTCGGTGAACGGCTTGCCGTTCACGGGCGAGATGTTCTCGAAGTAGGCGCCCTCGAGCGGCTTCACCCACTCGCCGCCGATGAAGTGCTCGTAGCGCGGCTTGAACTCGATCAATGCGCCGGCGGAGCCTGGCGCGGCGTACACGGTCATCGTGTCTCCTCGTGACATCGTTGTCTGGTGCCCTCAGCGAGGGTGATCGTCACGGTAGCCGCGCGGCCGTTGCGGCCCCGTTGCCCCGGGGTTGCAGTCGGGTTGCATCGAGCGGATGCCGCGGCATCCGTTCAGGGCCGCGGACGGCCGTCAGCGCAGCGCCGACTCGATCCGCTCCAGGTGCGCCACGACCGACGCGCGTCGCGGCGATCGCGGCGGCAGGATCTCGAGCAGCGCACGCCAGACGTCGACGTCGTGATATTGCTCGTCGCGCTCCGCGTACGCGAGCAGCAGCTCGGGCGAGGCATCCGACAGCATCGACTCGCGGAGGCGGCCCTCGAGCTCCTCGCGGATCTCCACGATGCCCGGCGCCGCGGAGGCGGGCAGCACCGACCCCGCGTACCGGTCGGCGGCGCGACGCAGCGAGCCCTGGCCGAGCAGTCTCGCGACGGATGCCGCGTCGAGGTCGACCTCGCGTCCGAGCCGGTACGGCCGCGACTCGAGCGGCGGTTCGCCTGCGGCCTCGAGGACCCGGCGCAGGCGCACCACCTCGGCGCGCAGCGTGACCGGGGACGCGTCCCCCTCGTAGAGCAGCGCCGCCAGTCGTTCGGCACCGAGGCCGCGCGGATGCCAGGCCAGCAGCGTGAGGATCTCGGCGTGCCGAGGGCTCAGCTCGTGCACGCCCAGGCGGGGTCGACGCTCGCCCAGGACCGTCAGCGGGGTGCGTGCCGGCTTGGCCGCGGGCACGGCGCGCAGGCGCGACCGGCGGATGGTCGCGTGCACGGCCGATTCGAGGCTCGCGATGCGCAGTTCCGCCTCGACCGCGGCGACCGTCGCCGAGACGAGGGAGAGGGTGTGCGGGGCGACGGCGTGGTCGGTGCCCGTGATGTCGATCACGCCGAGGATCGCGCCGGTCGACGGGTCGTGCACGGGCGCCGCCGTGCAGCTCCACGGGTGCACGATGCGGTTGTAGTGCTCCGCGCCCCGGATCTGCACGGCGCGGTCGAGCTGGAGCGCGGTGCCGGGCGCGCTGGTGCCGATGCTCGCCTCCGACCAGTCGGCGCCAGCGACGAACAGCATGTCCTCGGCCCGTCGGCGCAGGCCCGCGTCGCCCTCGACCCAGAGCAGGCGCCCCTGCGCGTCTCCCACCGCGACCACGAGGCCCGCGTCATCCGCACCGTCGACCAGCAGCCGCCGGATGACCGGCAGCACCGGCGCGAGCGCGTGGGCGGCGCGGTACTCGCGGAAGGCATGCTCGTCGAGCTCGAGGCGCGGGAGTGCGCGGTCGGGATCGATCGCGCCACGGATCGCCCGCTCCCACGACTCGCGCACGACCGGGCGCAGCACAGGCGGCATGACCCCCGTGGCGAACGCCGCCTCCTGGGCGCGCTGCAGCCGATCGCGCAGGTCGCGCAGGTCGCCACCCTGCGGGTGCTGCGGCACGGGCATGCCGTCTCCGATCGCCGTCGATTCCGGATGCCGCCAATCATAACCGCGGGGCATGGGGCGCGATGCCGCCGATCCTCGGCCCGCATCGGGCAGATGCCGCCCGGGTCAGCGGAGGAGTGCCGCCCGGTCGGCGGCGACGGCCTGCAGCAGCACGTGCTCGTCGACCGCCGCTCGTCGCCCCGGGTCGCGGCCGGTGAGGAGTCGCTGGCGGGTGAACGCGAGGTGCGTGGCATCCGTGATGAGCTTGCGCATGAGCGCCGTGCGGGGCGGCGTCTGAGCGCGTGCCCACGCGCGCGCCTGGCGCCGACCCGCGGGAGTCGCGAGCATCTCCACCTCGGCGAGGCTGAACCACCCCGCTGCGCCGTACTCCGCGAGGCGGGCCCGGGTGATCCGCACCTCCTGGCGCCGCAGCAGCACGGTGAGCAGCACGGCCCCGAGGAAGATCGGCACCTGGACCGTGAAGTAGAGTCCGATCGCGTCGCCGGCGAAGGCGAGGGAGCCGTTCCAGAGTGCGTGCAGCAGGACCGCGGCCGCGAGCCCCAGCAGGAACCAGCCGATCACGCCGGCCCCGCCGCCGCGTCGGGCGCCGATGCCGATCGCGATGCCGATGCACGCCGTGAAGAGCACGTGGGCGAACGGCGAGAAGATGCCGCGCACCACGAACGTGGCGCCCAGCTCGCTCGCCCCGCCCTCCGCGAGCGCCGCCCCGAAGTAGAGGACGTTCTCGGTGAAGGCGAAGCCGGCGGCGGCGGTTGCGGCGTAGACGAGCCCGTCGACCGGTCCGTCGAAGTGCGAGCGCGAGAAGGCGAAGATGAGCAGCACGCCGATGCCCTTCGCCGTCTCCTCGACGAGGGGCGCCTGAACGACCGCCTGCAGCGCCTCGTCGGGGCTGCCGCCCGGCTCCGCGAACGCGAGTGCGAGCTGCACGCCGACGTCGACGATCAGCGCGATCGCGACCGACACCGCCGCACCCCAGAGGAACGCGAACCACAGGGCCCACCGCGGCTCGGGCTCCCACCGGTCGATCCAGCGCACCGCGAGGAGCACGACGGCGAGCGGCACCAGCGCGAGCACCGATCCGATGACGAGCGTCGAGGCGCCGAGTCCCGTCGCGAGGTAGGCGATGACGAGCAGGCCGACGAACCCCGCGACGACGATGCCCACGACCGCGAACACGGCGCCCCCGCCCCGCCCTCGCGGCGGCGCGCTCCAGAGCGGCGGCGCGGGCGTCGGGTTGCGTGCGGGCGGCTGCGCGGTGGTCACCCGCGCAGCCTATCGAGCGGATGCCGCAACCGGCGGTCGCGCCTCACCGCGCGGTCGCGGCTCCCCCGGCGGTCGACTCGAACATGACGCCGGGATTCAGGATGCCGGTCGGGTCGAACAGCGCCTTGATGCCCCGCTGGAGCTCGAACGAGTCGGCGCCCAGCTCGTCGGCGAGCCAGCGTCGCTTCAGGATGCCCACGCCGTGCTCGCCCGTCAGGGTGCCGCCGAGGGCGACGGCCGTACGGAACATGTCGTCGGCGGCGGCCCACACCTCGCCGGGCACCTCCTCGCCCGCGAACACGAAGTTCGGGTGCAGGTTGCCGTCGCCGGCGTGCGCGATCGTGGGGATCTCGATGCCGTACCGCGCGCCGATCTCCTCGATCGCCCGGAACATCTCGGGCAGGCGCGAGCGTGGCACCGCCACGTCCTCGATGAGCACCTGCCCGGACGCGGCGAGCGCCGGGTGCATCGCGCGACGGATGGCCAGGAGGCGTTCCCCCTCCGCGGCATCCGTCGACACCGTGACCCGGCCGCCGGCGGCGGCGAACGCCTCGGCGATCCGGGCGGCCTCGGCGGCGGCCCCGTGCGAATCGCTCTGCGCGAGCAGGAACGCCTCGCCCGGCGCGATGGTCTCGAGCGGGGTCCCCGCGAGCGCCGTCGCGCCCAGGAACGAGGCCACCCGCGCCAACCCGGCCGCGTCGATGAGCTCCATGACGGCGGGCCGGATGCGCGCGGCCGTGACGGCGGCGGATGCCGCGGCAGCCGCCTCGACGCCGGGGAACGCCGCGGCGACGGTCACGACCTCGCCGGCCTCGATCGGGCGCAGACGCACCGTGGCCTCGACGATCACGCCCAGCGTGCCCTCGGAACCCGTGATCAACGCGGTCAGGTCGTACCCGGTCACGCCCTTCACCGTGCGGTGCCCGGTGCGCAGGAGCCGCCCGTCGGCGAGCACCACCGCGAGCCCGAGCACGGCCTCCCGGGTCACGCCGTACTTCGCGCAGAGCAGGCCGCCGGCGTTCGTGGCGATGTTGCCGCCGATGGACGAGATCGCGCGGCTCGCCGGGTCGGGTGCGAACCAGAGGCCGAGCGGTGCGAGCGCGTCGTTGAGGTCGCCGTTCAGCACGCCCGGCTCGACCACCGCGAGCTCGTCGGCCTCCGAGACCTCGAGGATGCGGTTCATCCGGGAGAGGTCGAGCACGATCGCGCCGGGGCTCGCGATGGCACCGCCGGCGAGGCCGGTGCCGGCTCCCCTCGGCACGACGGGGGTGCCCGCGGCGTGCGCGATGCGCAAGACGGCCTGCACGTCGTCGACGGATGCCGCGTGCACGACCGCGAGCGGCGGCGTCGCGCTGCGCCAGCCGGATCGGTCCTCGCGGGTGGAATCGAGCGCAGCGGGATCCGTCGTGACGGATGCCCCGAGGGCGTCGTGGAGGCGGGCGAGGACGTCGGTCGGCATCCCACCACGCTAGCTTCATCGCCCGGTGGTGCGGCGCTGCGCGCCATGTCCGATTCCCGCTGGTCGATGTCGGGCGCGCGTGCGAGGCTGGACGCATGACGCCCCGACCCGCCACCCTCACGAGGCCCGCCGCCGCGGGGGCCGATCCGCTCGCCGATCCCGTGTTCGCCGAGCGCTACCGCGCCATGCAAGCCCGCGACGCGCGGTTCGACGGGCAGTTCATCACGGGCGTGCACTCCACCGGCATCTACTGCCGCCCGAGCTGCCCGGCCGTGGCGCCGAAGCCGTCGAACGTGAGCTTCTACCTCACCGCGGCGGCCGCGCACGAGGCCGGGCTCCGCGCGTGCAAGCGATGCCTGCCCGACGCCGTGCCGGGCTCCCCCGAGTGGGACCTGCGCGACGACCTCGCGGCTCGGGCCATGCGCCTGATCGCCGACGGCGTCGTCGAGCGCGAGGGCGTTCCGGGCCTGGCCGCCCGCCTCGGGTACACCCCGCGGCACCTCGCCCGCGTGCTGACGGCCGAGCTCGGCGCGGGCCCGCTCGCACTCTCCCGCGCGCACCGTGCGCAGACCGCGCGGGCGCTCCTCACCTCGACGACCCTGCCCGCCGCCGACGTCGCGTTCGCCTCGGGCTTCGGCAGCATCCGCCAGTTCAACGACACGATCCGCGCCGTCTACGAGCGCAGCCCCCTCGAGCTCCGCATGGCGGGGCGGCTGCGCGATCGTGGTGCGGCTGCGCGCTCCGCCGGCGGCGAGCCGGGCAGCGCCGACCCGCAGGGCAACCGGGGGCCCGACGCCGAGCACCACGTGGGCGTCGTGCGCCTGCGGCTGCCCGCCCGCGCGCCGTTCGACGCCGCGGGCGTGTTCGCGTGGCTGGCGACCCGCGCGCTCGACGGGGTCGAGCAGGCCGGGGCGCTGCACTACGCCCGCACGCTCCGCCTTCCCGGCGGGCCGGCGCACGTGCGATTCGAGGCGGGCGGCGATGCGGCGGCGCCGTCGATCGACGTCGAGGCCCGCCTTGCGAGCCTCGCCGACCTGCCGCCCCTGGTCGCGCGGGTGCGGCGCCTGTTCGACCTCGACGCCGACGCCGTGGCGATCGACGCCGCCCTCGCGGCCGACCCGCGGCTCGCTGCCTCCGTCGAGGCGGTGCCCGGCATCAGGCTGCCCGGGTGCCTCGACCCGCACGAGCTCGTCTTCCGCGCCCTCGTCGGCCAGCAGGTGTCGGTGAAGGCGGCCCGCACGGCCCTCGCCCGGCTCGCGGCCGAGCTCGGCGAGCACGTGGAGGCCGGCCTTCACGGCGGCCCCGTGCTGCTGTTCCCGACCACGGCCGCCATCGCCGCCGAGGGCGAGCGGGTGCTGCGCGGGCCGGCAGCCCGCATCCGCACCATCGTCGACGTCGCCCGGCGACTCGAGTCCGGCGACCTCGTCGTCGCGGCCGAGCGAGAACGCGCAGAGCTGGCGCACGAACTGCTGGCGATCCCCGGCATCGGTCCCTGGACGGCCGGCTACGTCGCGATGCGTGTCACGCGTGCGCCCGACGTGCTGCTCACGGGCGACCTGGCGCTGCGGATCGGCGCCGCCGCGCTCGGACTGCCCACCGAGGCCGCGGCGCTGCAGGCCGAGGGGGCGCGCTGGGCGCCGTGGCGCAGCTACGCATCGATGCACCTCTGGCGCGCCGCCTCCCCCGCCTGAGTCCTGGGCCGGCGGCGGGCCGTGGGCGTGCCCGGCGGCGCCCGATTCGTGGACACCACGTCAGATCCGCCACGGTTCGTTGTACGCCATGCACAGGCCCGCGGCCGCTCGGCCCGATAGCCTAGACCGGTGAGATTCGCCCACCTGAGAGTCGAAGGCCAGACGACCCCTCGGCTCGCGGTGGTGGTGGCGGAGACGGCGCTCTTCCTCGACGAGATCATGCCGACGGCGCCGCGGGATCTCCAGGAGCTCATCGAGCGCGGCCCCGGCGGCCTCGCCGAAACGCGCGCGGTCGTCGACGCCGCGCTCGCCGCCGGCGTCGAACCCGTGCCGGTCTCCGAGCTGCGCCATTCATCGGCGGTGCTGCGCCCCGCGCAGGTCATCGCGATCGGCGCCAACTACGCCGCGCACGCCTCGGAGCTGAAGCTGCGATCGGAGACGGCGATGACCATCTTCTCCCTCTGGCCGAACTCGCTCGCCGGGCACGGCGGCACGACCACCTGGCCCGAGGATCTCACGAAGCAGGTCGACTACGAGGCCGAGCTCGGCGTGATCATCGGCCGCCCGGCCCGCGGCGTGCACGTGCGCGACGCCCTCGACTACGTGTGGGGCTACACGGTCGTCAACGACATCACGGCACGCGACCTCCAGTTCAGCGAGGCGCAATGGTCGCGCTGCAAGTCGTTCGACGGGTTCACGCCCACCGGCCCGGTGGTGGTCACGGCCGACGAGATCGCCGACCCCCAGGATCTCTGGCTCACGACGAACCTCGACGGCCACATCCTGCAGGACGCCTCGACGAACGAGATGGTGCGCGGCGTCGCCGAGATCATCTCGTACCTGTCGCGTTCGGCGACCATCCCGCCGGGCACCCTCATCTCGACGGGCAGCCCCGGCGGCGCGGGCTACTCGCGGAACCCGCAGGTCTTCCTCCGCGACGGCTCGACCGTCACGGTGTCGATCGAGGGCATCGGGTCGCTCACGACGCACTGTCGCGTCATCTGACGCGCCGCGCGCGACCCGATGCCGCGGCGCCGCCTACTCGCTCGCCTCCCCGTGCAGGTCGACGACTGGGACCGCCTGGGTGATCGGCTGGATGCCCGAGAGGCGCCCGGGCTGGAGTTGCTTCATGACCTCGACGCGGGTCATGAGCCCCGTCTCGACCACCAGGTCGGCCACCGGCCGGCCCGTGGCCAGCGCCTGCTTCGCGAGCTTCGCGGCCTCCGTGTAGCCGATGAACGGGATGAGCGCCGTGATGACGCCGACGCTCGACGCCACCATCGCGTCGAGCCGCTCGGTGTTCGCCGTGATGCCGTCGATGCAGTTCACGCGCAGCGTCCAGCAGGCCTGCCGCATCCAGGTGATCGACTGGAGGAGTGCGTGCGCGATGACCGGCTCGAAGGCGTTGAGCTGCAGCTGGCCGTTCTCGGACGCCATCATCACGGTGACGTCGGCGCCCGCCACCGAGTAGGCGACCTGGCTGACGGCCTCGGGGATGACGGGGTTCACCTTGCCCGGCATGATGCTCGACCCCGCCTGGCGCGGCGGGAGGTTGATCTCGCCGAAGCCGGCCTGCGGCCCCGAGGAGAGCAGTCGGAGGTCGTTGCAGATCTTCGAGAGCTTGATGGCACTGCGCTTCAGCGCGCTCGAGAAGGTCATGAAGACGCCGGTGTCGCTCGTGGCCTCGACGAGGTCGGGCGCCGTCTCGAGCGGCTGCCCGGTGATCTCGCTGAGATGGCGCACGACGGATGCGCCGTAGCCCGGGTCCGCCGTGATGCCCGTGCCCACGGCGGTGCCTCCGAGGTTCACCTCGGAGAGGAGCTTGATCGTCTCGCGGAGGCGGGCGATGTCCTCGCCGAGGGTCGTCGCGAACCCGTGGAACTCCTGGCCGAGGGTCATCGGCACGGCATCCTGCAGCTGCGTGCGGCCGACCTTCAGCACCTCCGCGAACTCGCGCCCCTTGCGACCGAACGAGATCCGCAGCTGGTCGAGCTCGTAGAGCATCGTCGTGAGCGACGAGGTCATCGCGAGCTTCAGCGCAGTGGGGTAGGTGTCGTTCGTCGACTGGCTGCGGTTGACGTCGTCGATGGGGTGCACGATGTCGTAGCGCCCCTTGGGGCAGCCCGCGATCTCGAGCGCGAGGTTCGCGATGACCTCGTTCGCGTTCATGTTCGTCGAGGTGCCGGCGCCGCCCTGGATGACGCCCACCACGAACTGGTCGTGCAGCTCGCCGTCGATGATGCGCTGGCACGCCTCGTCGATCCACACCTGCTTCTGCGGCGAGAGCGCACCCACCTCGCGGTTCGCGCGGCACGCGGCCTGCTTCACCTGCGCGAGCGCGATGACGAGGTCGGGATAGACGGAGATGGGTCGCTTCGAGATCGGGAAGTTCTCGAGCGCGCGCATGGTGTGCACGCCCCAGTACGCGTCGGCTGGGACCTGGACGCTGCCGAGCGAGTCGGTCTCCGTCCGGGTCGCGATCGGTTCATCGGGCTTCGTCACGTGCTCCTCCCCTCCCAGGGTCAGGTGGTGGGGCAGGTGTTCGGGTCGGGTCATCGACACTGTTCGGCTCCATTGCCTCGTTCGCGCGGGATCGCCGCACACGGTGGTACGCGCGGGATCGCCGCGCATGTTCTCGCCTTCGAGCCTACCGCCGACGCCGGCACGCGAACGGCGGCGAGGCGCCCGCACGCCCGACGACGCGGCGAAGGCGCAGCCGCGGGGACGGCGAACGGGCCGCGCCCCGAAGCCGGGGGCGCGGCCCGTTCGGGCTTCGAGGGATCAGACGAAAGCGAAGGGCAGCATCGCGAGGCCGAAGACCGCGAAGCCGAGGCCGACGAGCACGGTGCCCGCGAGCATCACGCTGTTGAGCACGATGCCCCAGATCGCCATCGTTCGCGACGCGGGTTCGCGCTTCAGCGCCATGATGCCGAGCACGAGGCCCGCGACCGGTACGAAGAACGTGGACGCGGCGACGATCGACACGAGGCCGAGCACGAGGCTCGCGATGCTGAATCCGCTCGTCTCCGCCGCCGTTGCGGGGGTCGTCGCGTAGGGGTTCGGCTCGCCGAACGCGGCCTGCTGCGACGAGGTGGGAGTTGCGGTGGTCATGGTGATGGTCTCCTGTCCGTGGGGTGTGATTCCACGGTACGGATGCCGCTGCGACGGGAGTATGGGGCTATCCCCCCGATCAGAGGGTGGCCCGCCCACGAGGGTGGGGTCAGACGAGGCCGTGCAGCACGGGCACGATGAGGTAGATGCCGAACAGCGCCGCCACGCCGCTCAACGCGAAGCACGCGCGGGCACCGAAGAGCGCGGCGCGCTTCTGGCCGTCGCTGAGCGGGCTCTTCCTCGCCGCCTTTGCGGCGCGCTTCGCGGCGGCCTTGGCCTCAGCCGGCGTGACGACCGTGATGGCATCGGTGAACTCGGCCGGGGTCACGATGGGCGTCCGCCCCGAGACCGTGAGCAGGCGGAGGCCGAGCGAGTACATGCTCACCACGACCACGGTCGCGAGCAGGGCCGAACCGAGCACCAGGAGGAACGCGAACCAGT
This sequence comes from Agromyces ramosus, assembly GCF_004216665.1. Taxonomy (GTDB): domain Bacteria; phylum Actinomycetota; class Actinomycetes; order Actinomycetales; family Microbacteriaceae; genus Agromyces; species Agromyces ramosus. Next base: position 141,737 of record NZ_SGWY01000001.1, read on the forward strand.
CGATCACGGCGCCACCTTCTTCTTGGGTTTCGGATTCCGCTTGATCTTCACGGCGGTGCCCGAGTCGGCGACCTCGCTCACCACGTTCGACGGCGACACCTCGCTGCGGCGGGACCACAGGAAGATGCCCGCGATGACGACCACGCCGATGATCGTGTCGATGATGATGCCGATGGGTCCGATGGAGGCGACGAGCGCCGCGAGGGCGCCCACGATGCCGGCCGCCGGGAGCGTGAGCAGCCAGCCGACGCCGATGCGGCCGGCCGTGCGCCAGCGCACCTTCGAGCCGCGACGGCCCATGCCCGAGCCGATGACGGAGCCGGACGCCACCTGGGTGGTCGACAGGGCGAACCCGAGGTGGGTGGATGCGAGGATCGTCGCGGCCGTCGAGGTCTCGGCCGCGAAGCCCTGCGCCGGCTTCACGTCGGTGAGGCCGGTGCCGAGCGTCTTGATGATTCGCCAGCCGCCCATGTACGTGCCGAGGGCGATCGCCACGGCGCAGACCACGACGACCCAGAACTCGGGACCGCTGCCGACGGGCTGGAGCCCGACCGAGATCAGGGTGAGCGTGATGACGCCCATGGTCTTCTGTGCGTCGTTCGTGCCGTGCGCGAGGGCGACCAGCGAGCTCGAGAAGATCTGCGCGCGCCGGAAGCCGTCGCGGCCGTCGGGCTTGCCGTCGTAGCGACGGGTGATGGCGTAGGCGAGCTTCGTCGCCGTGTACGCGATGAGCCCCGCCGTCAGTGGCGCGAGGATGGCGGGCAGCACGACCTTCGACATCACCACGCTGAAGTCGATGGCCTGCAGGCCGAAGCCGACGAGGGCCGAGCCGATGAGCCCGCCGAACAGCGCGTGGCTCGACGAGGAGGGCAGTCCGAGGAGCCAGGTGATCATGTTCCACACGATCGCCCCGATGAGCCCGGCGAAGATGAGCTGCGGCGTGATGAGCACGCCGTCGTCGCCCTCCTTGATGATGCCGCCCGAGATCGTCTTGGCGACCTCCGTCGACAGGAATGCGCCCACGAGGTTCAGGATCGCGGCGATGCCGACGGCGACCTTCGGGCGGAGCGCGCCCGTGGCGATCGGCGTGGCCATGGCGTTCGCCGTGTCATGGAAGCCGTTCGTGAAGTCGAAGAAGAGCGCCAGCGCGATGACCAGCACGACGATGAGGGTGAGTTCCACCGGCGTCTTTCTCTGGATCGGTGGTGAGATTCACCGAGTGTTCAGGGGACGTAGGTTGCGGAAGCGGCGAGCGCCGTGCCCCGACGATACTACGCGACCGACTCCCGCTCAGCCACCACGGTGGCGAGGTCCTCACCGAACACGAAGGTACGGCGAACGCCCCCGCCGGCGAGCACGCCGGGCAGCCATCGCCTCGCGTCATCCCACATCTCGTCGAAGGGCACCGCGTCGAGTGCGAACCACTCGGGATCGAGTTCGTCGGATCCGGACGGCTCGCCCCGCCAGGTGCGGCAGACGAACACGTTCGACTCCTGGCTCCACGCCTCGCGATGCGGGAAGTGGTAGGTGAGCCGGCCCCGAGGCTCGAGGTCGGATGCCGCGACGACGACGCCCGACTCCTCGAGCACCTCGCGCACGGCGGCATCCACGGCCGACTCCCCCGGTTCGAGCTTGCCGCCCAGGCCGACGAAGTTGCCCATGCCGAGGCCGTGCTTCTTGCGTCCGAGGAGCACCTCGACGACGCCCGCCCGCTCGCGCAGGAGGTAGCAGACGCAGACCTGGGGCAGCGGCATCCGTCAGCCGAAGAGGATCTTCGCCTCGTCGTAGCGCGACTGGGGCACGCGGTTGAGGCTGCCCACGGCCTCGGCGATGGAGACCGTCTTGATGTCGGTGCCGCGGAGCGTCACCATCGAGCCCCACGCGTGCTCGTACACCGCGTCGACGGCGTGCATGCCGAGCCGCGTCGCGAGCACGCGGTCGTACGCCGACGGCGCGCCGCCGCGCTGGATGTGCCCGAGCACGGTGTCGCGCGACTCGATGCCGGTGCGCTCCTCGATGATGGGCGCGAGTCGCTCGGCGATGCCGCCGAGCCGCGGCCGGTTGAACGCGTCGAGGCCCTTGTGCGAGTGTGCCTCCTCCATGTCGTCGAGGTGGAAGCCCTCGGCGACGACGACGAGCGGCGCGCGACCGCGCTCGCGCACGGACTCCACCCACTCGCAGATCTGGTCGACCGACTGCGGCTGCTCGGGGATGAGGATGGCGTGGGCGCCGCCCGCCATGCCGGAGTGCAGGGCGATCCACCCGACGTGGCGGCCCATGACCTCGACGACGATGCAGCGACCGTGCGACTCCGCCGTCGTGCGCAGCCGGTCGATGGCCTCGGTGGCGATCTCGACGGCGGTGTCGAAGCCGAACGAGTAGTCGGTGGCGGCGAGGTCGTTGTCGATCGTCTTGGGAACGCCGACGATCTTCAGGCCCGCGTCGGTGAGGCGGCGTGCCGCCGTGAGCGTGCCCTCGCCGCCGATCGCGATCACCGCGTCGATGCCGTTGGCGTCGAGCATCCGCTGGATGTTCTCGGGGCCGCCGCCCTCGCCCTCGAACGGGTTGGTTCGGCTCGAGCCGAGGATGGTGCCGCCCTGCTTCGAGAGCCCGCGCACGTCGTGGCGGGTGATCGGCATGAAGTCGCCCTCGACGACGCCCTTCCAGCCCCAGCGGAATCCGACGAACTCGGCGTCGTGCGAGATGACGCCCTTCAGCACCGCCCCGCGGATGACGGCGTTCAGGCCCGGGCAGTCGCCCCCGCTCGTGAGGATCCCGATCTTCATGGTGTGCTCGACTCCAAGGGTGCTCGACGCGAACATGGATGTTGCCGGAGCCACGGCGTCGGGGCGTATCGACTGCCGCAGTCTATAGCGTTCCCGCGGATCGACCGTTCCGGCGCGGGCCTACAGGGCGCCGTCGAGCGCCGACCGCAGCAAGTGCTGGAGGGCGTCGAGCTGCACCGAGTCCGCCGAGCCGGGCTCGACGTCGCTGCCGTCCAGTGCGCGGGCGGCGAGGCCCTGCTTGGAGTCGATGAGCTCGGCGATCCGGGCGTCGATCGTGTGCGCCGCGATGATGCGCCACGCGGTGACGGGCTCGTCCTGGCCGATGCGGTGCACGCGGTCGATCGCCTGGGTCTGCTCGGCCGCGGTCCAGCTGAGCTCGGCGAGCACGACGTTCGACGCGGCCTGCAGGTTCACGCCGACGCCGGCCGCCGTGAGCGAGCAGACGGCCACGGCGACCTCGGGGTCCTTGTTGAAGGCGTCGATGGCGGCCTGGCGCTGCAGGGCCGTCTGGTCGCCTCGGAGCGAGACCGTGCGCAGCTCGCGGGCGGCGAGCGCCGCCTCGGCCTGGTCCATGACGTCGATGTGCTTGGCGAAGAACACGACCTTGCCGACCGATCGCGCGAGCTGCGCCGCGTAGTCGGCCGCGAGCCCGGCCTTCGCCTGGCCGATCCGACGCACCATCGTGAAGACGTTCTCACCGGACTTGGCCGACTTCGACTCCTCGAGCTCGGCGCTCGCCACGGCACGGATGAACTGGTCGCGCTGGTCCTCGTCGAGGTCGCCGACGCGCAGGTTCCGCGCCTCGACGAGTGCCCGGAACCGGCCGACGAGCCGGTTGCCGAGCTCGCGCTCGGCGGCGCGCACGGAGCGTCCGAGCTCGTCGTCGAGCTCGACCGGCAGGTCGGCGATGCGCTTGGCGGGAAGGTCGGCGGCCACGTCGACCTTCCGGCGGCGCACGATGCCGAGGTCGATGACGGTGCGCCGGGCTGCGCTGTAGAAGCCCTGGTCCGCCGGCGTGAGGCCGGTCTCCTCGAGCCGGCCGAGCAGCTCGGGTGCGGGCCTGTCGCCCTGGACCCAGCCGAGGAACTGCCAGATCGCCCGGAAGTCGTCGACGTCGTTGATCAGCGGGGTGCCGGTGAGGGCGAGCAGCAGCGGATTCCCGCCGGGCGACGTGCGCCGGATGCGATCGGCGAGCGCGAGCACATTGCGCGAGCGCTGCGACTGCAGGTTCTTGATGAAGTGCGCCTCGTCGACGACCATGCCCTTGAAGCCGAGCGTCGACAGCCAGGCCATGTGGCGGTCGAGCACGTCGTAGTTCACGACCACGACGTCGGCGAAGGCGTCGAGGGTGTCGCCGTCGCCGTGGATCACAGTCGCACGACGGTGCGGGGTCCACCGCTCGACCTCGCGCGCCCAGTTCATCTTCACGACGTTCGGCACGACCGCGAGCAGCGGGTAGGCGCCGGCGACGGATGCCGCGAGCACCGACTGCGCGGTCTTGCCGAGCCCGGGCTCGTCGGCCAGGAGGAAGGTGCGGTGGCCTTCGCGAGCCGCCTCGATGAACCTCACCTGGTGCTTCATCAGCTCCAGGCCGCGCGGCGAGAGCCGGTCGACCTTCGGTGCCTCGGGCAGCTCCATGCTCGCGGCCTGTCCGCCGGACCCGATCTCGAACGACTTGAACAGCGGCCCGAGGAGCTCCCAGTTCGCGAGTCGTCGCACGGGCACGGCCGCGCCGGCCGGCTTCGAGAAATCGGGGGCGAGGAAGGGGTTCGCGAGCTGGCGCGACCGCACGGAGGCGGGGATGACCTGGTTCTCGCCGAGCTCGGGACGGGCCTCGGGCTCGCGGGTGATGATGAGCTCGTCGGGGCTGAGCTCCGCGCCGGACTCGAGGAGCCAGTCGCGGCGGAACCGCTGCGCGACCGTGGAGATCGAGGCATCCGGCTCGAGCAGCGCGATGAGGCTCGTGTCGCGCGCCGCGGTCTTGGCGAGGATCTGCGCGATGCCGTCGAGGCGCTTGAGGAGCTCGGCGCGGGCCGAGTCGGCGACGTCGGGGTCGGCCTTCACCCTGGCACGCTCCTCGCGCATCAGGAGCGCGATGACCTGGAACTTCGTGCGGTTCGTGGGGCCGAGCTTGCCCTTCTGCGCCTTGGTCTCGACCTCGCGCACCTTGCGCGCGAGGATCGGGATGATGGGTGCGTCGTCGTCACGCGATCGCGTACGCTGCCGCTGCCTCGTCTGGGCCATGGTCCTCCCGCTCTCGGGCCGTCTCCGGCTCGCCCCCCTCGTCACCGGTGGCGGTGGTCGGGACCGCTCGGGACGACTCGGAGGCCGCCGCACGCGGTACGCCGAATCCCGAACCGAGCAGCACGCGAGCCGGGCTCACGCGGTCGGCCGAAGAACGGATTCGTCGGGCGCCCTGCCATTCTAGCGGGACGCGGGGCCCCTCGGCGACGTGGGACCCGCGGGGGCGCGGGTCGGGGCCCCGGCGGTGGATTTCGCCGGTGCGGGCGTGGCGGAGTCGGCCTATGCTTCAGCCATGGACGATCTCGCGGGGGCGGACGCCATCTCGCCCGACGACGACGAATTCACGGTCGCGCAGGACACGGAGTTCGACGAGGACGAACCCGCGTCCGACGACGACCACCGACCGCTCGACGACAGCCTCGCCGACGAGGTCGCGGGCATCGACGCCGAGCGGCGGGTCGACCTGGCCGACGAGCGATCCGCCGCCGACGAGGGCTGATCGCCTGACGCATGGGCGCCCGGCTCAGACGCCACCGCCGCCACCGCCTCCGCCGCCACCGCCCGACGACCCGCCGCCACCCGAGCCGCTCGACGACGAGCTCGAGCTGGACCCCGACCACGACGAGCTCGACGCCGCCGAGAACGACGAGACCGCGACCGAGAACCTCGCGGCGTCGAACCCGTCGCGTCCGGCGTACCAGCCTGGCGTCTCGCCGCGCGCCTCGTAGAGGTCGGCGAGCTCGCGGACCCACTGGCGCTCGAGCCCGAAGAGGACGGCGTAGGGCAGCAGCCGCTCGTTGAGCTTCAGCACCACCGTCGGGTCGAGCGGAGCGGTCGTCGCGGGCGCGCCGGACGCCGCCGTCTCGACGCCCACGGCGACGGGCGCCGCGGCGGGTCGGTCGACGCGCAGGGCGCCGCTCGGGCTCTGCAGCACGCGCAGCCGGTCGGCCTCCGCGAGGCGGATGTAGAGCCGCAGGCCCTCGAGGTGATCGCGGGCCGTACGGCCGCGTTCGGTGAGCGGGCGCACGTCGGCGACCATGACGAGCGCGACGATCGCGGCCACGATCGCCCCTGCGAAGAGGAGGAACGGCCAGAGGCCGCCGCGTTGGTCGTCGATGGCCAGGACCCCGAACACCACGCTCAGGGTCGCGGCGCCGATGGCGCCGATCGCGAGGAGCACCCGGATGGCGAGGTCGGGACGCCGCCGGAGGTTCCGCTGCACGACCCGCTTGGCCACGGACTGCCGCAGCGAGAGCAGGCGCCGGCCGAGCGAGACGTCGCGCGACTTCAGGTCGCGGCGCGCGCCGGGCACCGGGTTGCCGCTGTACAGCGCCAGGACGATGGACTGCGCGTCGCGGTCGCCGAGCTCGCCGCCGATGAACTCGACCGAGTACTTCTTGCGGCCGGTCTCGACGACGCGCAGCTCGCCCGCGACGGCGCGTTCGAGGATCGTGGCGGTCACGCCCTTCTCGGGGTGTCCGACGAGGTCGGCGGCCTCCATCGCGCTGATGCCCTCGGGCGGCTCGTACTGCGCGATGATCGTGCCGCGTCCGGGGTGGTCTCGCCACCGGGCGATGCGCAGCACGATCGCGGCGAGCATCGCCAGCACCGCGAACGCCGCCGCCACCGCGCCCGCGATCGCCGCAGGCGACGCCCAGAACGAATCGTCGCGGGGCTCGAAGGTGCCGGGGGCGAAGCCGACCGCGACCGTGAGGTTCTCGTACGGTCCGATCGCGAACGCCTCCGCGACGACCACGGGGGGTGCCGTGTCGGTCGTGGCGAGCGATTCGCACGGGGTGCCGGACCCGGCCCAGCCGCGATAGCAGGCGGTGGCGCCGTTGAAGCCGCCGGCGACGTCGGCCGACATCCGCACCTCGGCGCGGACCCGGCCGAACGGCTGCGCCCAGCCGGTGCCGTTGACGTCCCAGTAGAACTCGTCGATCGCCGCGTCGTCGGGTTCGAGCGTCACGTTGTGCTGCGTGTAGCGGATCACGTAGGTCTGCTCGCCGTGCACGAAGTCGTCGGCGCGCACGGTGACGAGGAGGAATTCGCCCGCCTCGTCGGCCTCCACCTCGAACCCCCGGGGCGTCCCCGCGGCATCCGTCACCGACTGCACGCGGATGTCGGTCGGGTGCCCCTCGTAGTCGAGCGGGATCGCCCGTCGGATGCCGCGGTTCTGGTCGATGTCGGGGAACACCGCGACGAGCGTCTCAGTGGTCGTGAGCACCGAGCGATTCGCGTCATCGCGCGCCAGTTCGTACACCGCGTCGAACGACGCGAACGTGAAGTCGTCGACGCCGGTCGGCACCCCGGACACGGGTGCGGGTGCGGCGCTCTGCTGGCCGGCCGCGAGCGCCGGGGCCGCGGCGGCGGGTCCCAGGGCGACGGCGGCGACGGCGAGCGCGGCGACGAGGGCCCGCGCTGAACGACGGATCATGAGGCAACGCTAGCGCCCCGCGGGCCCAGTCAGGCGGAACGCAGGCGAAGGCTGTTCAGCACCACGAAGACGCTGGAGCACGCCATCGCGGCGCCCGCGATCATCGGGTTCAGCATTCCGGCCGCCGCGAGCGGGATCGCGGCGACGTTGTAGGCGAACGCCCAGAACAGGTTGCCGCGGATGGTGCGGAGCGTGGCGCGCGCCAGCTCGATCGCGTCGGGGATCGCCGCGGGCTCGTCGCGCAGCAGCGCGAGGTCGCTGGCGGATGCCGCGGCATCCGTGCCGCCGCCCATCGCGATGCCGAGGTCGGCCGCCGCCAGCGCCGCCGCGTCGTTCACGCCGTCGCCGACCATCGCGACCCGTTGTCCGTCCGACTGGAGTCGTCGGACGAGGGCGAGCTTGTCCTCGGGGCTCGATCCCGCGTGCACCTCGTCGACGCCGACCGCGAGCGCGACGCGCTCGGCGGGGCGGCGCGCATCCCCCGACGCGATCGCGGGATGCAGGCCCAGTCGACGCAGGCGTGCCACCGCCGCGGCCGCCCCCTCGCGGACCTCGTCGCCGACCTCGAGGAGCGCCCGCACCTCGCCTCGCCACGCGACGGCGACGAGGGTCGCGTCGGAGTCCTCCGCCCTGCGGGCCAGGGAGTCGGGCATCGGGAAGCCCAGCTCGGCGAGGAAGGCGGGCCGCCCTGCCGCGGCGGCGTCGCCGGCGATGACGCCGCTGACGCCGAGGCCGGTGCGGGCCCGGAACTCCCGCACCTGGAGGTGCGGGGCGTTCGCGGCATCCGCCGCTTCGACGACGGCGCGCGCGATCGGGTGCTCGGAACCGCGCTCGAGGGCGGCCGCCACGGCGAGCGCCTCGGCGTCACGGTCGCGGGCAGGGGCGGGAGCGAGCGGATCAGCGACGCCGGCATCGGGTGCGGCGCCATCGGGTGCGGCGGAATCGGGTGCGGCGGAATCCGGGTCGTCGGCGAGCGTGATGCGGGTGAGGCGCATGCGGCCCGTGGTGATCGTGCCGGTCTTGTCGAGCAGGATGGTGTCGATGCCGGCGGTGCGGTCGAGCGCCTCGGGGCCCGTGATGAGGATCCCGCGATCGGCGCCCCGACCCGTGCCGACGAGCAGTGCCATGGGCGTGGCAAGGCCGAGCGCGCACGGGCAGGCGATGACCAGCACCGCGACCGCGGCGGCCATGGCCTGCTCGACCGGGCTCCCCGCGAGCAGCCAGGTCGCCGCCGTCACCACCGCGATCGCGATGACGACGGGCACGAACACCGCCGAGATGCGGTCGGCGAGCCGCTGCGCCCGCGACTTGCCGAGCTGCGCGTCCTCGACGAGGGCGGCGATCTGCGCGAGCCGCGTGTCCGGGCCCACCCGGGTGGCACGCACCACGAGGCGACCGCCATGGACGATCGCCGCAGCGGTCACCGCGGAGCCCGGCGCGACCTCGACGGGCGCCGGCTCCCCCGTGAGCATGCTCTCGTCGACGCTCGCCGCGCCGTGCACGACGATGCCGTCGGCGGCGATCCGCTCCCCCGGCCGCACCACGAACCGCGCGCCTGCTCGGAGCGAGGCCGACGGCACGCGCTCCTCGCGACCGACGGCCGCACCGCCGGCCGCGCCGTCGAGGCCCTCGCCGCCGTCGACGAGGACGGTCACCTCGCGCGGCGCGAGGTCGAGCAGCGTGCGCATGGATGCCCCGGCACGGCGCTTCGAACGGGCCTCGATGACCCGGCCGAGCAGGAGGATCGTCACGACGCCGGCCGCCACCTCGAGGTAGACGTCGCCGCCGGGCTCGCCGCGGACGCCGAAGGTCCAGCCGTGCGTCATCCCGAGCATGCCGGCGCCGCCGAACCAGAGCGCCCAGCACGACCACGCGTAGGCGGTGAGCGTGCCGAGCGAGACGAGGCTGTCCATCGTCAGCGCGCCGTGCCGGAGGTTGACCGCGGCGGCGCGGTGGAACGGCCACCCGCCCCAGGCCACGACCGGCGTCGCGAGGACGAGCGACGCCCACTGCCAGCCGGTGAACTGCAGCGGGGGCGCCATCGCGATCAGCACGATGGGCACCGTGAGCAGCGCCGACACGACCAGGCGCACGATGAGCGGATCACGCGGCACCGCGCGGCCGGGAATCGAGTCCGGGGATGCCCCGACGCCAGTGGATGGCGGCGTGGTCGTCTCCGGCACACGCGCCGCGTACCCCGCGGCGCGCACCGCGTCGAGGAGCTCGTCGACGCCGACGGACGGGGTGAACCGCACGCGCGCGCGTTCGGTCGCGAGGTTCACCTCGGCATGCACGCCGTCGAGCCGTTCGAGGCGGCGTTCGACCCGCGCCACGCAGCTCGCGCAGGTCATGCCCTCGATGTCGAGGTCGATCGTGCGCTCGTCGTGCTGCAGCGACATCCGTGCTCGCCCTTCCCGTCCGCTCGGAGGACAACGATACCCATAGGGGGTATCTGGTGCAAACGGGGTATCCTGATGTCGTGATCGATGACATCAAGAAGCGCGCCCTGCACCGCACGAAGATCATCGAGGGCCAGCTGCGCGGGATCGAGAAGATGATCGAGAACGAGGACTACTGCGTCGACATCATCACGCTCTCGCTCGCCGTGCAGAAATCGCTCGGCTCGCTCAACAAGCTGCTCGTCGAGAACCACCTGCGCACGCACGTGACCGAGATGTACGAGGCGGGTGGCGACCAGCGCGACGCGGCGGTGGCCGAGCTGCTGCGCATCTTCGAGCTCTCGAACAACCGGGGGTAGCCGAGCGGATGCCGCGCATCGAACTCGTCACCGGCGACATCACCGCGGAGCGCGTCGACGCGATCGTGAACGCGGCCAACTCGAGCCTGCTCGGCGGTGGCGGCGTCGACGGGGCGATCCACCGCGCGGGCGGCCCGTCGATCCTCGCGGAGTGCCGTGAGCTCCGCGCGACCACCTTGCCCCGAGGCCTGCCGGTCGGCGATGCGGTCGCGACAGGTGCCGGGCGACTGCGGGCGCGATGGGTCGTGCACACGGTCGGCCCGGTGTGGCCGGGAGCGGGCGCCGAGGCCGACGAGCGACGGGAGCTGCTCCGCGCCGCCTACCGCAACTCGCTCGAGCTCGCCGCCCGGCTGGGCGCGGCCTCCGTCGCCCTGCCCGCCGTCTCGGCGGGCGTCTACGGATGGCCCGCCGACGACGCGGCCGCCGTCGCACTCGCGACGGCCGACGCGACGGATGCCGCCCCCGAGCTGGTGCGCTTCGTGCTCTTCTCCTCCGGCATGCACGAGGAGTTCCGCGCCGCCGCCCAGCGGCTCGGGATCGCGACCGCCTGAGCACGCCGCCTCACGTGCCCGGTGCGGTGACGGCGAGCCACTCGTCGAGCTCGCTCGGCTGGTCGGTGATGATGCCGTCGACGCCGAGCTCGCTCACCTCCTGCCACCCCTCGTGCGAGTTGAGCGTGTAGCAGAGCACGGCCACGCCCGCCTCGTGCGCCGCTTCGAGCGCCCCGGGCACGGCCGTCACGGATGCCGCGGTCGTGCCGAAGCCGATCACCCCGAGTCGCTCGGCGAGGGGCACGGGGTCGGCGGGCAGCTCACGGATCAGCATGATGCGCGGGGTCGTCGGCGACACGCGCTGCACGGCGAAGAGGGTCTCCAGGCTGAAGCTCTGCAGCACGACCCGTCCGCGGAGCCCGTGCCGCTCGATGAGGTCGACCACCGTGCGCACCTCATCGGGCCGCCAGTCCGCCTTGAGCTCCACGAGTGCCCTGGCGGTCTCCCGGGCCGCGAGCGCGCGGAGGAACTCGTCGAGCGTCGGCATCCGCGCCCCCACGTGATCGCGGCCGTACCACGCCCCCACGTCGAGGCGTCGGAGGTCGGCGAGGTCGAGGTCCGCGATCGTGCGCGGATCGCCCGCCACGCGCTCCAGCGTCGTGTCGTGGAACAGCACGGGAACGCCGTCGCGGCTGAGCTGCACGTCGGTCTCGACGAACGCGAGGTCGTCCATCGCGAGCTCGAGCGAGGCCATCGTGTTCTCGGGCGCCTCGGCGCGGTCGCCGCGGTGCCCCACGATGAACGCGGCGTCACCCGGGAGCCGGAGGGCGCCGAACACGTCGACCGCGGAGGCGGTGGTCGGGGTGGCGGCGACGAACAGCACCACCGCGGTCGTGACGGTGCCCACCAGTGCGCAGGCGATGCGCACGGCGCGACGCGGCGGCACGGAGAGTCGGTCGAGCAGTTCCCCAGCGGCGGTGGTCGCACGGCGTGGGACAGGGCGGACGGGCGGTGCGAGCGTCGGGTCGGTCGCACGGGGCGTTCGGGTCACGGGCGTTCGGGCCTTTCCACCGACCGCGCTCCCTTGCGCGGTGGGTGCAGGTCACTCTAGCAACACCGTTACCATTTCGTTACCTCCTGTTCGTGGGCCGTGGCCGCCGCGTCCGCCTCGGCCTCGGCGGTGATCCGGTTCGCCATGCCCGAGAAGATCAGGTCGTGGAACGGCACGATGGCCCACCAGTACAGCCGACCCGACAGCCCCTTCGGGAAGAACACGGCACGCTGGCGGTAGCGCGAGCCGCCGCCGGGATCCTCCGTGGCGCCGAGCTCGAGCCAGGCGCGCCCCGGCAGCCGCATCTCGGCGCGCAAGCGGAGGAAGCTGCCGCGGTCGATCGCCTCGACCCGCCAGAAGTCGACCGCGTCGCCGACGTGGAGCATGTCGGCGTCGCGGCGACCGCGCCGGAGCCCGACGCCCCCGGTCAGCTTGTCGGCCCACCCCCGGATGGCCCACAGGAGCGGGAACGAGTACCAGCCGTTCTCTCCCCCGACGCCCTCGATGATGCGCCACAGCTGCGTCGAGGGGGCCGTCGAGTGCTGCTCGCGCTCGTCGACGTAGACCGTGTGCCCGGCCCAGTCGGGATCGCTCGGCAGCGGGTCGCTCGGGGCGCCCTCCACCTCGGCGTTGCGCCAGCTCGTCTCGACCTCGCCCTCGCGCTCCCGCTCGAGAGCGAGCCGCACGGCGGTGCGGTACGGGAGCAGACCCGCGGCGGGCGGCGGGATCACCTCGTAGATGTCGTGCTCGCGCATGACGCAGTCGAACTGCAGCGACTCGATGATCGGCACGGCCAGGCGTCGCGGGATGGGCGTGACGAGGTTCACCCACTGGCCGGCGAGCCACGGCGTCAGCACCGGCAGCGCCGCGATCGGACGCTGCGGGAGCCCGGCCTCGATGGCGTAGCCGTTCATGAGCTGGCCGTAGCGGTAGACGTCGGGACCGCCGATGTCGAAGGCGCGGTTCACCTCGGGCGGCACGTCGGCGGCGCGGATCAGGTAGTGCAGCACGTCGCGCACGGCGATCGGCTGGATGAAGCTGCGCACCCAGCGCGGGGCGGGCATGTACGGCAGCACCTCGGTGAGGTGGCGGATCATCTCGAACGACGTCGAACCCGACCCGATGATCACCCCGGCCTGCAGCACGATCGTGGGCACGCCCGAGGCGAGCAGGATCTCCCCCACCTGCATGCGCGAGCGCAGGTGCCGTGAGAGCCGCGTCTCCTCGGGGTGCAGCCCGCCGAGGTAGACGATGCGACGCACGCCATGATCGCGTGCCGACGCGGCCACGTTCCGCGCGATGGACAGCTCGATCGACTCGAAGTCGTCCTTGCCGCCCATCGAGTGCACGAGGTAGTACACGACCTCGATGCCCGCCATCGCGCGGTCGACCGCGGCACGATCGCCGAGGTCGCCCTCGACGACGTCGACGGATGCCGCCCACGGCACGTCGCGCAACCGTTCCGGCCGTCGCACCAGCACGCGCACCTCGTGCCCGGCCTCGATGAGACGCGGCACCAGCCGGCCCCCGATGTAGCCGGTCGCGCCGGTCACGAGCACACGCACGAGCACCCCCGTCCCGGGCCCTGCGGGTGGTCAGGCCCGTTCGTTCCCTCGACGATAGTTGCCGCTCGCGCGTGCCAGGAGGTGCTGCGCCTGTGAATCGTCCGCACGTTGGAGGGCCACGATGAGGCGTGCGGCGTCTCCGCCGCCCACGGTCATCACGACCCGACCGCCGCGCGACACGATCAGGCCGCCCTGCTTCGTCACGCGGTAGTCGAACGGGTCCGCGACCAGTCGGCCGCGCTCGTCGGATGCCCCGCCGTGCCCGGCCACGGGGCTACCGCAGGCTCTTCGTGTGCCAGACCGTCTTGGTCTCGGTGAACGCGCTGATGCGGCCCAGGGCCGGCGCCGCGGCATCCGGGCCCGACTCGGGACGCAGCACGCGCTTCAGCGTGTCGGCCGCGTCGACCTCGAGCGAGATCCAGTCGAGGTCGCCCGCCCCGACGAGGTCGATCGCGTTGACGTCGGAGTGGCTCGCGAGCCAGGGCGCGATCTCTGCGGGCGAGCCCGTGAGCACGTTGACGACGCCCTTGGGCACGTCGCTGGTCGCGAGCACCTCGGCGAGGCTGATCGCCGACAGCGGGAACCGCTCGCTGGCCACGACCACGACGGAGTTGCCGGCGACGAGCGCGGGCGCGACCGCCGACACGAACCCGAGCAGCGAGGTGTCCTGCGGCGCGATGATCGCGACGACGCCGGTGGGCTCGGGCACGGAGATGTTGAAGTACGGGCCTGCGACGGGGTTGGCGTTGCCCGCGACCTGGGCGAACTTGTCGGCCCAGCCCGCGTACCAGATCCAGCGGTCGATCGACTCGTCGACCTGCGCGGTGGCCACGGCGCGGGTGACGCCCTCCGCCTCCTCGATCTCGGCGACGAACTGCGCTCGGCGCCCCTCGAGGAGCTCCGCGATGCGGTAGAGCACCTGGCCGCGGTTGTAGGCGGTCGCGCCGCCCCAGCCGCCGACCGCGCCGCGAGCCGCGACGACGGCATCGCGCGCGTCCTTGCGCGACGCCTTCGCGGCGTTCGCGAGGAACGCGCCCGAGGCGGAGACGACCTCGTACGTGCGGCCGGACTCGCTGCGCGGGAAGGCGCCGCCGATGTACAGCTTGTAGGTCTTCGGCACGGCGAGGCGGCTCATCGCTTCGATCCCTTCGTCGCGGCCTTGGCACTTCGGGTTGCGGAGCGCACCGCTCGGCGCGCCTTCGGCGCTGCCGCGCCGTCCGCCGTCTCGACGGCCCCCCTGGTGGACGGACGCGAGAGCGCCGCCTGGCCGATCGGCGCGGGCGAGAGGTACGCGGCGAGGCCGTGACGGCCGCCCTCTCGGCCGTAGCCCGACTCCTTGTAGCCGCCGAACGGGCTCGACGGGTCGAACCGGTTGAAGGTGTTCGCCCAGATCACGCCCGCGCGGAGCTGGTCGGCGACCGCGAGGATGCGGCTGCCCTTATCGGTCCAGATGCCGGCCGAGAGGCCGTAGGGGGTGTTGTTCGCCTTGGCGATCGCCTCGGCCGGCGTGCGGAACGTGAGCACCGACAGCACGGGGCCGAAGATCTCCTCGCGGGCGATGCGGCTCGACGTCTGCACGTTGGTGAAGATCGTCGGCGCGTACCAGAACCCGTTCTCGGGGATCTCGCAGGGCACGCTCCAGCGGTCGGCGCCCTCGGCGACGCCGATGTCGGAGAGCTCGCGGATGCGCTCGAGCTGCTCCTTCGAGTTGATCGCGCCGATGTCGGTGTTCTTGTCGAGGGGGTCGCCGAGGCGCAGGGTCGAGAGGCGCAGCTTCAGCCGCTCGACGACCTCGTCGTGGATGTTCTCCTGCACGAGCAGGCGCGAGCCCGCGCAGCACACGTGCCCCTGGTTGAAGAAGATGCCGTTGACGATGCCCTCGATGGCCTGGTCGATGGGCGCGTCGTCGAACACGATGTTCGCCGCCTTGCCGCCGAGCTCGAGGGTGGCCTTCTTGTCGGTGCCGGCGATCTGCTTCGCGATGGCGCGCCCGACCGCGGTCGATCCGGTGAACGCGACCTTGTCGACGCCCTCGTGCGCGACCAGCGTCGCGCCCGTGTCGCCCGCACCCGTGATGATGTTCACGACGCCGGGCGGCAGGTCGGCCTGCTGCAGGATCTCGGCGAAGATGAGCGCCGTGATCGGGGTGGTCTCGGCCGGCTTCAGCACGACCGTGTTGCCGGCGGCCAGGGCGGGCGCAATCTTCCACGCGAGCATGAGCAGCGGGAAGTTCCACGGGATCACCTGTGCGGCGACGCCGAGCGAGCGGGGGTTCGCGCCGAGGCCGGCGTGGTCGAGCTTGTCGGCCCATCCCGCGTAGTAGAAGAACCAGGCGGCGACGAGGGGCACGTCGACGTCGCGCGACTCCTTGATCGGCTTGCCGTTGTCGAGCGACTCGGCCACGGCGAGCTCACGGGCGCGCTCCTGCACGAGCCGCGCGATGCGGAAGAGGTACTTTCCACGATCGCGGCCGCTCATGCGCGACCAGCTGCGGTCGTAGGCCCGCCGGGCGGCGGCGACGGCGTCGGAGACATCCGCCTCGTTCGCGTTCGCGATCTCGGCGATGCGCTCCTCGCTCGACGGCGAGATGGTCTGGAAGGGGGTGCCGCGGCCGTCGACGAACTCGCCGTCGATGAAAAGTCCGTAGCGGTCGCGGAGCGAGAGGATCGCCCGCGACTCGGGGGCCGGCGCGTACTCGAGGAAGCTCATGTCGGTTCTCTCAGTCGATCGTCACGTAGTCGGGACCGGAGTAGTGCCCGGTCGTCATCTTCTGGCGCTGGAGCAGCACGTCGTTCAGCAGGCTCGATGCGCCGAAGCGGAACAGGTGCGGCACGAGCCACTCCTCGCCGACGGTCTCGGCGACCGTCACGAGGTACCGGATCGCGTCCTTCGAGGCGCGGATGCCGCCGGCGGGCTTCACGCCGATGCGCTGGCCGGTCAGCAGGTGCCAGTCGCGCACGACCTCGAGCATGAGGAGCGTGACGGGGAGCGTGGCGGCCGGCTGCACCTTGCCGGTGGAGGTCTTGATGAAGTCGCCCCCCGCGAGGATGGAGAGCCACGAGGCCCGGCGCACGTTGTCGTACGTCACGAGCTCGCCGGTCTCGAGGATGACCTTGAGGCTCGCGCTCGTGCCGTCGGGGCGCCGGCAGGCCTCCTTCACGGCGGCGATCTGGTCGAACACGAGCCCGTAGCGACCGGCGAGGAACGCGCCGCGGTCGATGACCATGTCGATCTCGTCGGCGCCGGCGGCGACGGCCTCGGCCGTGTCGGCCAGCTTGATCTCGAGCGACGAGCGGCCGCTCGGGAACGCGGTGGCGACGGCGGCCACCGAGATGAGGCCGTCGTCGGGGTCGCCGTGCGCACCGCCCAGCGCGTCGATCGCGAAGGGCACCATGTCGCCGTAGACGCAGACGGCGGCGACGCGGGGCGTCGTGGCATCCGCCGGGTCGGGGCTCATCGCCTTGGCGACGAGCGAGCGGACCTTGCCCGGCGTGTCGGCGCCCTCGAGCGTGGTGAGGTCGATGAGCGAGATGATCGTGTCGAGCGCCCACTTCTTGGAGCTCGTCTTGATCGAGCGGGTGCCGAGACCGGCGGCGCGCTGCTCGAGCCCGACGGCGTCGACGCCGGCGATGCCGTGCAGGTAGCGGCCGAGCGTCGCGTCGTCGGGTTCGCCTCCGAGCACGGCGAGCGCGCGCTCCCGGGCGGTGACGAGGGAGGTGCCTGACATGGTGGTTGACCTGGCTTTCGTGTCGGTGGTGCTGGGGCGGCCCGCGAGGCGGGGGCTCAGCCGTCGAGGAGGTGGAGGGCGGTGGCCTCGTCGGTGACGAGCACCGAGCAGAGGCCGCTGCGCACGACGGCGTCGGCGACGGCGTGCTTGGCAGGCCCGGCGACGACGGCGATGCCGAGCGGGGCGGCGCGCAGCTCGTCGAGGGTGAGCCCGACGGTGCGGGCGTCGAGGGCGGGGTCGACGATGTTGCCGTCGGAGTCGATGTAGCGGCCGACGACGTCGCCGACGGCGCCCTTCTGCACCAGCACGTCGACGTCGGCGACCGAGAGGTAGCCGCTCTCGACGTGCACGGAGTTGTGGTCGGCGGCACCGGCGCTGAACAGGTAGGCGTCGGCCGACCGGGCGAGCTCGATCACGCCCGCGACGACGCGGTCGGACTCGATCGCCTCCTTGGTGGCGAGGCGCTCGAGGATCGCCGGGCTCGGCAGCAGGGTGGCGGTGCCGCCGCCCTTCTGCGCGATGCCGACGGCAGTGGCCGCCGCGGTGCCGGGGCGGCGGTTGAGGCTCACGCCCCCGTTGATCTGCACGACGTTGACGCCCGTGGCCCAGCCGTTGCGCAGGTGCTGGGAGATCTCGAAGAGCGTGCGGCCCCAGCTGACCCCGAGGGTGCGGGGCACGGGCCGGAGCGCCGTGAGGTAGTCGGCCGCGGCCTGCGCGGTGCGCTCCTGCAGCTCCTCGGGCGAGTGCACGCCCGCGGTCGACACGACGATCGCGTCGGTGAGCCCGCGCTCCTCGCGGAGGCGGCGCTCGATCGGCAGCCGACGGGCGCGCGGGTGCAGGATCTCGATGCGGATGAAGCCGCGCTGTTTGGCCTGCGCGAGGAGTCGGCCGACCTTCCAGCGGGTGAGCCGGAGCGCCTGCCCGATCTCGTCCTGGGTCTTGTTCTCCTCGTAGTAGAGCTCGGCAGCCCGGATCGAGAGGAGTTCGTCGATCTCGTCCACAGTGTCCTTCCGCTCGCCTTCCAGCGTAGGCAGCCCGGTGCTCATCGGCAACACTCGCGGGCAATCCTGCTCATATGAGCACGACGATGGCGGATGCCGCGCGGTCGCGGACGGGTGGCGAGATCGCCTCCCGCCGACCCTCCCCGCGGTCAGGCGCCGCGCTCGTCCTCGAAGAACCGCGGCCGTGCCACGACCGCGCCGGCGATGGCCGCGGGCACGGTGGACGCGACGAGCAGGAACACGAGCGGCCACACCCACTCGCCGGTCAGCTGGTGCAGCACCCCGACCGCCAGCGGGCCGATGGCGACGATGAGGTACCCCGCCGACTGCACGAAGGCCGACAGGGCGACCGCGCCCGAGTGCGTGCGGCTCCGCAGGTTGATGAGCACGAGCGAGAGCGGGAAGAAGAGCGGGCCGATGCCCGCGAGCGCCACCCAGAGCCACGTCGCGGCCGACGGCGCGAGGAGGAGCCCGAGGTAGCCCGCGATGAACGACCCGATCGCGACGCCGACGAGCAACCGCACCCGCCCGTACCGCGCGGCCACGATCGGCACGACCAGCCCGGCGGGCAGGCCGGTCGCCGCGTAGAGCGAGAGCAGCGCTCCCGCCTCGGCGGGCGAGGTGCCGGCGATGTCGTGCAGGATCGACGGCAGCCACGCGAACAGCGCGTACGCGTTGAAGCCGGCGATCGCGAAGACGACCGTGAGCGCCCACGCGAGGGGCGACCGCAGCGCGTACCGCAGCAGCCCGCGCTCCGCCTCCTCGGGCAGCGCGGCCGGCCGGTTGCGGCGCGGGTGCACGACCAGGGCGATCCACGGCACGAGGGAGAGGGCGGCCACGATCGCCCATTCCCCGAGGGAGGCGCGCCAGCCGGCGGCATCCGCGACCGGCACCGCGATCAGCGGCGGGACGAACGTGCTGATCGAGAGGGTCGTGACGTAGATCGAGGTCATGAGCCCGATGCGGTCGGGGAAGTACCGCTTCACGAGCGGCGGCAGCAGCACGTTGCCCACGCCGATGGCGGCGAACGTGAGGGTCGAAGCTGCGACCAACCCGAGCGCGTCGCCGGCGAGCCCCCGCCAGAGCAGGCCCGTCGACAGCGCGACGAGCGCGACGATGAGCGTCGGCTCGAGGTCGAAGCGCCTGGCGATCAGCGGCGTCAGGATGCCGAAGACGGCGTAGCAGAGCGGAGGCAGCATGCCGAGCAGGCCGACGACCACCGGGGCGAGCGCGATGTCGCGCTGCACCTCGAAGAGGATCGGCGAGAGCGACGCCACCGCCGTGCGGAGGTTGAACGCCACGAGCACGATGCCGAGCAGTGCGAGGGTTCGCCCGGCCCAGAGCGGACGGGGCTGGGTCGGCATCACCTCTCCGAGTCTAGGCTGGAGGGGTGGCCGACTTCGCCCGCTACCTCCCGCTCAGCCAGCGCTCGCGCATCGACGAGCGCGGCGTGACGAGCGACCGGCGCCAGCCCACCTCCACCGTGCTGCGCTCGATCGCGGGAGCGCTCCGCAGGGCCGGCGAGGCGGGGTGGTCCGCGAGGACCGACGCCGAGGCACCCACGGTGGCCGACGCCGTCGCCGCACTCGTCGCCGGATTCGACCGCCCGCCCGCGCGGCGCGTCCTCGACAGCGCCCAGCATGCGCTCGGCATGAACGGCCGCTCCCCCGCGCCCGACGCCCCGGTCGAGGGCCCGGCGGATGCCGCCGCGGCGCTCGAGGCGCGCGCGGTCACGATCACCGACCGGCCGCAGCCGACGCGTCTCGTCGAGCTCGACGACGCGGTCGTCGCCGCCGTGCGCATCGGCGACGCGCTCGGCACGCCCATCGCGGTGCCGCCGCTCGCGTCGGGCGCCGTGGCGCTGCGCCGGGCGGCCGCCGCCCCGACGCCCATCAGGGCGGTCATCGGCGGCCACAGCCTGCACGCGACGGATGCTGCGTGGACGATCGGCCACGGACCGGTGCTCGTCGGCACCGCCGACGAGCTGATCCGCTTCCTCGCCGGATTCGGCCGCGAGGCGCCGCGGCCGGCCCGCGACGGGGAGCTCGGCGACCGCGGCGCCTGACGACCAGGGGCCGCCGAACGGCGGCTCAGTCCGAGAGCAGGTCGCGCGCCCGGTCCACGTCGCCGCGCATGGTCTCGATGAGGTCGGGGATGTTCGTGAAGGCGACCATGCCGCGCAGCCGCTCCACGAACTCGACGTCGACGACGTGGTCGTAGAGGTCGAGCTCGCGGTCGAGCACGTAGGCCTCCACCTGCTTCTTCGGCACGCCCTCGAACGTCGGATTGTTCCCGACCGAGATGGCCGCCGGGTACCGCGTGCCCGCGTCGGTCAGCCAGCCGGCGTAGACGCCGTCGCCGGGGATCAGGCCCTCGGACTCGGGCGAGAGGTTCGCGGTCGGGTACCCGAGCTCGCGCCCGCGCTTCGCACCGTGCACGACGATGCCCGACACGGCGGGCGTGTGGCCGAGCAGCGCGGTCGCGTGCCGCACGTCGCCCTCGGCGAGGAGCTCGCGGATCCACGTCGACGACACGCGGCGCTCGCCCTCGGGCGCGACGTCGTCGACCACCTCGACCGTGAAGCCGAACGTCGCGCCGAGCGCGATGAGCAGGTCGACGTCACCCGCGCCGCGCGCGCCGTACCGGAAGTCCCGGCCGACGAGCACCGACTTCGCGCCCAGCGTGTCGACGAGTACGCGCTCGACGAACTCCGTGGCGGGCACCGAGGCGAGGGCCCGGTCGAACGGCAGCAGCAGGGTCGCGTCGACGCCGGTCGTGGCGAGCAGCTCGAGCTTCTGGCGCACGCTCACGAGCGCGTCGGGGCACTTGTCGGGCGCGAGCAGCGCGAGGGGATTGCGGTCGAACGTGACGACGACGGCGCGCAGGTCGTCGGCGGCCGCGATCGAGCGGATCCGGTCGATCACCGCGCGATGCCCGCGGTGCACGCCGTCGAACTTGCCGATCGTCACGGCGCTCGGTCCGAAGCCCGCCGGGACCGCGTCGAGGCCCTTGAACGTCTTCACGCGGCGTCCGTCCCGTTCGCGGCCGGCCGGTGCTTCGCGAGCCACCACATCCCGAGCAGGGGCAGCACGAGCGGGATGAACAGGTAGCCGCGGCCGAACCACGACCACACGGTGTCATGCGGGAAGAGCGCGGGGTCGACGATGCTGAGGGTGCCGACGACGATGACGCCCGTGAACTCGAACACGAGCGTTGCCCAAGCCACCCGGTACCACGTGCGGCCGGGACGCACGAGGGCGATGGTGGCGAGGACGTAGACGGCCGCTGCGAGCGCCGACAGCGAATACGCGAGCGGCGCCTCGTCGAACTTCGTGGCGATCTGCACGAACGATCGGCCCACCGCGGCGAGCGCGAGGACGCCGTAGACGGCCACGAGCACGCGCCCGATGCCGCTCATCCGCCGCCCGCGATGGGACTCGGGCCGGGCGCTCCGCACGTCAGTCATGTCGTTCGATTCTCTCATTCGCGGCTAGGCCTGCTGCACGGTCCAGATCTGCAGCATGCGGTACACCATCACCGCGACCGCGAGCGCGGCGACCCCGAGCACGACCGTGCTCCAGCGACTGCGTTCGAGCAGCGCCCAGAACACGGCGGCGGGCGGCAGCAGCAGGGCGCCGACGAGGTAGGTGTAGAACTCGAGCACGCTGCCCGTGGGTTCGTTGCCGAAGGCGGGCGCGGCGATCGCGACCACGAGCTGCACGACCAGGAGGAGCTCGACGAGGGCGAGCGCGCCGTTGGTGAGGTCGCTCGGGACGCGACCGGCGAGTCCGAGCACGAGGCAGAGCAGCCCGGCCGCCACGGCGACCGCGACCTGCACCCAGGTGAACCACTCGATCATTCCCCGGCCTCCTCGGGCGGGAAGCCGGTGACGACCTTGAACGTCGCGCCGCGGCGTTCGACGATGGCGACGAGCCGGTCGTCGGGGGCGACGGCCGCGATCGCCGCGTCGGCTCCGGCCTCGGGCCGCCCAGCGCCGCCGAGGCCGACGGCGGCGGCGTCGATGCGCTTGCCGTGGCCGAGGTCGACGGCCTGCTCGGCGGTGACGGATGCCACGGGCAGCGCCCGGCGAGCGGCATCCGCCGGGCTCATGATCGACCGCGCGACGTCGTACCCCTCGAGCGCCGGCGCCTCGTCGACGTGGAATGCGCCGATCCGCGTGCGGCGCAGCGCCGTGAGATGGCCGCCGGTGCCGAGATCGGCGCCGAGGTCGCGCGCGAGCGCACGCACGTACGTGCCGGAGGAGCACTCGACGCGGACGTCGGCGTCGACGAAGCCGTCGCCGGGTCGCAGCGCGAGGAGCTCGAACGCCGAGACGGTGACCGTGCGCGCCGCGAGCTCCACGGATTCGCCGTCGCGCACGCGCTGGTAGGCGCGCCTGCCGGCGACCTTCACGGCGCTCACCGCGCTCGGCACCTGCTCGATCACACCGGTCTGCCGCAGCATGGCCGCGAGGATGGCCTCCCGGGTCGCGCCCGTGAGGTGTTCGGCGGATGCCGCGGCCAGCGCCTCGCCCTCGGCGTCGTCGGTCGTGGTGTCCCACCCCAGCCGGATCGTGGCGAGGTACTCCTTGTCGAGGCCGACGAGGTAGTGCAGCAGCCGGGTCGCGTGGTTCACGCCGAGGACGAGGAGTCCGGTCGCCATCGGGTCGAGCGTGCCGGCATGGCCGATCTTGCGGGTTCCTGCGAGGCGGCGCATGCGCGAGACCACGTCGTGGCTGGTGATTCCCTGCGGCTTGTCGACGAGGAGGATGCCGCTGTTCACGCCGTACAGGCTAACAGCCGAGCGGGGCGCGCCCGCCCTCCCGGCCGGCGGGCCGACGCAGGCCCCGCCCCTACGCTGGGAGGGTGAGGATCGGCATCATCGGCGCGGGCGCGCTCGGCGGCACCTTCGCGGCACTGCTCGCGCGTGCGGGGCACGAGGTGGAGGTGACGGCGCGGGGTGCCGGACTCGAGGCGATCCGCTCGCGCGGCATCCGCCTCTCGGGAGGCTACGGCGAGGCGCACGCGCGCGTCGCCGCCGGGGAGGCGTTGACCGTGCGGCCCGACCTCGTGCTCGTGTGCACGAAGGCGCAGGACGCCGAGGCGGCCATCAGCGCGAACGCCGCCCTCATCGACGGCGTGCCGGTGGTGGTCGTGCAGAACGGCCTCGACGGCGTCGACGCCGCGGCGCGACTGCTCCCCCGGTCGGCGTGCATGGGCGTGCTGTCGATCATCGCCGCGAACTACACCGAGCCGGGCGTCGTGCGGGTCACGACCACCGCCGCGAGCTACCTGGGGCGCGGCGACGGTCCTGCCGACGACGAGTGCCGTCGGGTGGCCGCCATCCTCTCGGATGCGGTGCCGGTGATCGCCATCGGGGGCTTCAGGGGCGCCCAGTGGACCAAGCTCATCGTGAACATGCTGAACGCCGTGCCCGCCATCGTCGGCCGGAGCGTGCAGGACGTCGTCGACGACCGGCACCTGCGCCGCGTGGTCACGGCCTCCATGCGCGAGACCGTGCGGGTGGGCATCGCCCGCGGCGTGCGCTTCGGGTCGCTGCAGGGGCTCGGCGACCGGCGCCTGCGTCTCTTCGCCCGGATGCCGCTGGCCGTCGGCCAGCTGCTGCCCCGGCTCATGCGGGTGCGCATGGGCTCCGTGCCGAACCTCGGCTCGACGCAGCAGAGCGTGCGCCGCGGACAGCCGACCGAGGTCGACTTCCTGAACGGCGTGGTCGTGCGCGAGGCCGCCCGGGCGGGCCTGAGCGCCCCGGTGAACGCGGCGCTGACCGCGCTCGTGCACGAGGTCGAGGCATCCGGCGCATTCCTGCCCGCGTCGCGCGTGCTCGCCGAGGTGCCCGCCTGACGTCAGCAGCTGTCGAGGAACCGGCGCCGCGGATGCTCGGGATCCTGGTCGTCGACCACGGCCGACGCCGCGAGCCGCGGGTCTCCCGCCGCGTAGGCGAGCACGTCGGCCGGGTCCTCGGGCTCCCCGTCGAGCGCGATGCGGAAGTCCCAGAGGTCGACCAGGCGCTCGCGCAGCACGAACCGGCCGTCGAGCACGAGGATCGCGTCGGCCGGGCCGGTGACCCACCTGGGCTCGATCCACGCGTCGCGTGCTGGGTCGAAGACGGCCGTGACGAAGGCGGTCGACCCGCCCATCCGGAACGGCTCGACGAGCACCCGGCGCAGCGCCGACTCGTCGAATCCGTAGCGGTAGTACCGTTCGGGCGAGTCGTCGCCGAACGCGTCCTGCGCCGCCCTCGAGCGGTGGAACCGCTCCATGCTCGCGCGGAACACCCGGTGACCCCGTTCGACGAGCACCGCCGCGAGGTCGTCGGCGAATCGCGTCTTGCCGCTCTGCAACGGCCCGTCGATCGCGACGATCATGCGGCCGCGCCCGTAGTGCTGCAGGATCTCGTCCGCGAGGCCGCGGAGGAAGGTGACACGAGGCGTCGTGACCAGCTGCATGGTGCGAGCCTAGCCGCGAGGCATCCGCCCCCGACATAGGCTGAGGGGATGCCGACCCCCGACCTCGCGGGCGCCCTGAACGAGTGGTTCGCGGATGCCGCGCGGCCGCTGCCGTGGCGGGCGGCCGAGGTGTCGCCGTGGGCGGTGCTCGTCAGCGAGTTCATGCTGCAGCAGACCCAGGTCGCGCGCGTGGTGCCCCGGTGGAAGGCGTGGATCGGGCGCTGGCCGACGCCGGCCGCCCTCGCCGCCGAACCGCCGTCGGAGGCAGTGCGCGCCTGGGACCGGCTCGGCTACCCGCGCCGCGCGCTGTGGCTGCACCGGGCCGCCGTCGAGATCGTCGAGCGCCACGGCGGCGAGGTCCCCGCGGAGCTCGACGACCTGCTCGCGCTGCAGGGCGTCGGCCCGTACACGGCCCGGGCGATCGCGGCGTTCGCGTTCGGCCGGCGGCACCCGGTGGTCGACACCAACACCCGCCGGGTGATCGCGCGGGCCGTGCTCGGCCAGGCCCAGCCCGGTCCCCCGGCGACGGGCCGCGATCTCGCGGCGATGGGGGCGCTGCTTCCCGCGTCGGATGCCGCGGCCCGCGCCTTCAACGCCGCGGCGATGGAGCTCGGCGCGACGGTGTGCACCGCGCGGACCCCGTCGTGCGACGCCTGCCCGATCGCCGCCGCGTGCGCGTGGCGCGCCGCTGGGTATCCACCGTACGACGGTCCACGCAGGGCCGTGCAGGGGCGATTCGAGGGATCCGATCGCCAGGTGCGGGGGCTCGTGATGCGCGAGCTGAGGGCGGCGCATCGACCGGTGCACGCGGGCGAGCTCGCGACGCTGTGGCCGGATGCCGCGCAGCTCGAGCGCGCCCTCGGCGGCCTCGTCGCCGACGGGCTCGCCGTCGCGGATGCCGGCGGGGGCCTGCGCCTCCCCGACGCGTAGCAACCGCGACGTCGGCGCCGCGACCCCGATGTGCGAGTATGCAGGGATGTCCGTGACGTCGCTGCCCGGGCGCCGGCCCAGCCCCGACGACCTGCTCGTGCTGCTGGCCGTGGCGCGCGCGGGTCGCTACACGGCCGCGGCCGACGAGCTCGGCCTCAACCACACCACGATCGCACGGCGGATCGGCGCCCTCGAGGACGCTCTCGGCGGTCGCGTGCTGGCGCGCGGCGCGGCGGGATGGGTGCTCACGCCGCTCGGCGAGCACGCGATCGCGGCGGCCGAGGGCGTGGAGCGTGCGCTCGGCACGCTGACGCCCGACGCGCCGCGGCTGTCCGGTGTCGTCCGTCTCTCGGCGACGGACGGATTCAGCGGCTACATCGCCTCGCCGGCGATCGCCGAGGTGCGACGCGAACACCCCGACGTGTCGCTCGAGATCGTCGCGGCGACCCGGCGCGCCGCGCAGCAGCGCGTGGGGGTCGACCTCGAGGTCGTCGTCGGACGCCCGCACGTGCATCGCGCCGAGGCGATCCACCTGGGCGACTACGCGCTCGGCCTCTACGCGAGCCGGGCGTTCCTGGCCGATCACGGCACGCCGGCCACGCCGGCCGAGCTCGAGGGCGCCCCGCTCGTGTACTTCATCGAGTCGATGCTGCAGGTCGACGCGCTCGACGAGGCGCGACGCTCGACGCGCGGCATGGTCGACGCGGTATCGAGCACGAACGTGTACGTGCATGTCGACGCGACGAGGGCGGGCGCGGGGTTCGGCCTGCTGCCCGCGTTCCTGGCCGACCGGCACGGCGACCTCGTGCGCCTGTTCGCGGACGAGATCGACGAGCACCTGCCGTACTGGCTCGTCTGCCGCCCCGAGGCGCTGCGGCAGCCGACCGTGCTCGTGTTCATCGCGGCGCTGCGCGCACGCATCGCCGCCGTCGAAGACGAGCTGCTCGGCCACCGCACCCGGCCCGGCACCGGCGACGATGACGCCACCGGCGAGGGCACGGCCTAGCGGGGTCCGCCCGCCTCCGCGTCGTCGGCGAGGTCGGATGCCTCGTCGTCGAGCTCGTCCCAGTCGTCGGCGTCCTCGTCGAGCTCACGCGGCTTCACGTACGGGTCGGCGTCGCCGGCGTACTCGGCCGTCGAGGCCAGCGCGTCGGTCTCGGCGTCGCGCGTGCGCGCCTCGCGGAGCAGCGACTCGATGTGCTCGGCGTTCTCGGGAATCGCGTCGTGGATGAACTCGAGCGACGGGGTGAGCCGAGCCGTGATGTTGCGGCCGACCTCGGTGCGCAGCATTCCGGTCGCCGACTTCAGGGCGAGCGCCGAGTCGCGGCGCTCCTCCTCGCTGCCGTAGACCGTGTAGAAGATGCTCGCGTGCTGCAGGTCGCCCGTGACGCGGACGTCCGTGATCGTCACGAACCCGAGCCGCGGGTCGCGCAGCCCCTTGTCGAGCCGTCGCGCGACGATCTCCTTGATACGATCGGCCAGCTTCCTGGCCCGTGCCGGATCCGCCATGTTCCCTGCCCTTCCCTCGCCCTGCGTCGGCTTGCGCCGGAGGGGTTCCGCTCTCTTCCTGGGTGAATCGGGGAAGGGGCCCCGCTCTTCACTCAGGAAGAGAGCGGGACCCCGACCCTCGAGCAACTAGGCGCGGGGCTTCTCCCGCATCTCGATCGTCTCGATCTCGTCGCCGATCTGGATGTCGTTGTACTTGCCGAGGCCGATGCCCGCCTCGAAGTCCGTGCGGACCTCGGTGACGTCGTCCTTGAACCGGCGCAGCGACTCGATGGCGAGGTTGTCGCCCACCACGACGCCGTCGCGGATGACGCGAGCCTTGGCGTTGCGCGTGATCGTTCCCGACCGCACGATGACACCGGCGATGTTGCCGAACTTCGAGGAGCGGAACACCTCGCGGATCTCGGCGACACCCGACTGCACCTCTTCGAACTCGGGCTTGAGCATGCCCTTCAGCGAGTTCTCGATGTCGTCGATCGCGTTGTAGATGACGTTGTAGAAGCGCACGTCCACGCCCTCGCGGGCGGCACGCTCGCGCGCCTTCACGTCGGGGCGGACGTTGAACCCGATGACGATCGCGTTGTCGATCGTCGCCAGGTCGATGTCGCTCTCGGTCACGGCACCCACACCGCGGTGGAGGATGCGCAGCTGCACCGAGTCGTCGACCTCGATCTTCATGAGCGACTCCTCGAGCGCCTCGACGGCACCCGACACGTCGCCCTTGATGATGAGGTTGAGCGCCTCCACCTTGCCCTCTTCGAGCGCACGGGTGAAGTCCTCGAGCGAGATGCGCTTGCGCGCCTTGGCCAGCTGGGCGTTGCGCTCGGCGGCCTCTCGCTTCTCGGCGATCTGGCGGGCGGTGCGGTCCTCCTCGGTGACGAGGAAGGTGTCGCCCGCTCGCGGGACGCTCGAGAGGCCCTGCACCTGCACCGGGCGCGACGGGGTCGCGGCGGCCACGGGGTCGCCGTTCTCGTCGGCCATGGCACGCACGCGGCCGTAGGCGGTGCCCGCGACGATCGCGTCGCCGACCCGGAGCGTGCCCGACTGGATGAGCACGGTCGCGACGGCGCCTCGACCCTTGTCGAGCTTCGCCTCGATGGCGACGCCGCGCGCGTCCTTGTCGGGGTTCGCACGCAGGTCGAGCCCGGCATCCGCCGTGAGGAGCACCGCGTCGAGCAGCTCCTGGATGCCGATGCCCTCGCGCGCCGACACGTCGACGAACATGACGTCGCCGCCGTACTCCTCGGCGACGAGGCCGAACTCGGTGAGCTGCTGGCGCACCTTGGCGGGGTTGGCGTCGGGCTTGTCGATCTTGTTCACCGCGACCACGATCGGCACGTTGGCCGACTGGGCGTGGTTCAGCGCCTCGATCGTCTGCGGCATGATGCCGTCGTCGGCCGCCACCACGAGGATCGCGATGTCGGTCACCTGTGCACCACGGGCTCGCATGGCGGTGAACGCCTCGTGACCCGGGGTGTCGATGAAGGTGATCGCGCGGTCGATGCCCTCGTGCTCGGTGTGCACCTGGTACGCACCGATGTGCTGGGTGATGCCGCCGGCCTCGCCCGCGACGACGTTCGCGTTGCGGATCGCGTCGAGGAGGCGGGTCTTGCCGTGGTCGACGTGGCCCATGACGGTGACGACCGGCGGGCGGATCTCGAGATCCTCGTCGGTCTCGTCCTCGAGCTCCTGGTCGAGGTCGATGTCGAAGCCCTCGAGGAGCTCCCTGTCCTCGTCCTCGGGCGAGACGACCTGGATCTTGTAGCCGAGCTCCTCGCCGAGCACCTGGAAGGTGGCCTCGTCGAGCGACTCCGTCGCCGTCGCCATCTCACCGAGGTGGAACAGCACGGTGACGAGCGAACCGGGGTTCGCGTCGATCTTGTCGGCGAAGTCGGAGATCGAGGCGCCGCGTCGCAGGCGGATGACGGTGTTGCCGTCGCCACGGGGAACGCTCACGCCGCCGAGCGACGGAGCCTCCCGCATCTCGAATTCCTGCCGCTTCGTGCGCTTCGACTTTCGGGCCTTGCTCTTGCCGCCACCACGGCCGAAGGCACCGGCCGTGCCGCCACCGGGACCGCGGCCACGGCCGCCGCCACCGGCCGGACGCGGGCCGCCGAAGCCGCCCGCACCACCGGGGCGCTGGAATCCGCCGCCGGCGCCGCCGGGACGCGCGCCGGCACCGGCACCGGCGCCACCGGGGCGCTGGAAGCCGCCGCCTGCACCGCCGGGACGGCCGCCGGCGCCTGCCGGACGGGGTCCGCCGGGACGCGGGGAGCCGGGGCGCGGAGCCTGCGGGCGCGGGATGTTGCCGGGGCTCGGGCGCTGGCCCATGCCCTGCGAGCTCGAGAACGGGTTGTTGCCCGGACGCGGCTGGGCGGGGCGCGAGCCCATGCCCTGCGAGCTCGAGAACGGGTTGTTGCCGGGACGCGGCGCGCCGGGGCGCGGTGCGGGGCGCGGGATGGCGCCTCCGGGCTTGGGCGCCGACGCGGGCTTGGCGACATCCGACGCGGCGGGCGCCTCAGGCGCCTCGGGCGCCTTGCCGGCGGCAGCCTGTGCGGCACGCTCCTCGGCCTGCGCCTGGCGCTCGGCGACCGTCATCGGTGCCTCGCCGACCGGTGCGGCCGGAGCCGCAGCCGGTGCCTCGGGCACCTCGGGCGCCGCCTTCGGCGCCGGCTTGGGGCCCGGCTTCGCCGCCGTGGCAGGGGCCGTCGCCTTGGCGGGCGCGCCCTTGGCGGGCGCGGCGTTCGCCGCGGTGCCCGCGGCCTCGAGCGCGGCCTTCAGCCGGCGGGCCACGGGGGGTTCGATGGACGACGAGGGTCCCTTGACGTACTCGCCCATCTCCTTGAGCTTCTCAAGGGCGATCTTGCTGTCGACACCGAGTTCGGATGCGATCTCGTGTACGCGTGGTTTGGCAGCCACTTCTCTCCTGTTCCGGGCCCACCCCGAAACAGGGGCGGACCATCAATGGCGGACGGGTCTCATTTCGAGCCGCTCATGAGTTGTCCATTAGCCGTTCAGCCTGTTCTCTACGTTGCTGGTGTCCACCTCGCCGCGGATGCGGAGTGCGCGTCCGAAGGCGCGTCGCCGCACGGCGAGCCGGTAGCACTCGAGCGTCGGATGCAGCCACGCACCCCTGCCCGGAAGCACGGCCGAGGCATCCGCCACGACGTGGGAGTTCTGGGAGACGACCCTCAGAAGCGAGGACCGCGGGGCGCGCGAACGGCATCCGATGCACGTTCTGACGGGTTCCATCCTACACCTCTGGGCTGGGAGCCTGCCGACGCAGGCCGGCGGCTCAGTTCGACTCGAGGATCGAGTCGGGCTGGATGTCGATCTTGGCGCCCGTCAGCTTCGCCGCCAGGCGGGCGTTCTGGCCCTCCTTGCCGATCGCCAGCGAGAGCTGGTAGTCGGGCACGAGGGCGCGCACGGCACGCGTGGACTCGTCGATGACGAACGCGCTCGTGACCTTGGCGGGCGAGAGCGCACTCGCGACGAAGGTCGCGAGGTCGTCGGACCAGTCGACGATGTCGATCTTCTCGGCGCCGAGCTCGGCGGTGACGGCGCGTACGCGCTGCCCGAGCTCGCCGATCGCCGCGCCCTTGGCGTTCACGCCCGGCTGGTTCGCCCGCACCGCGATCTTGGTGCGATGGCCCGCCTCGCGGGCGAGCGACACGATCTCGACGACGCCCGACGCGATCTCGGGCACCTCGAGCGCGAAGAGCTTGCGCACGAGCGCCGGGTGGGTGCGGGACACCGTGATCGAGGGGCCCTTCTGGCCCTTCGCCACGCTCGTCACGTACACCCGGATGCGCTGGCCGTGCGGGTACTCCTCGCCGGGCACCTGCTCCTCTGGCGGGAGGATCGCCTCGACGGTGCCGAGGTCGATGTGCACCATCCGCGGATTCGGCCCCTGCTGGATGACGCCCGCGACGATGTCGCCCTCGCGTCCGCGGAACTCGCCGAGCACCGCGTCGTCGGCGAGGTCGCGGAGGCGCTGGTTGATGACCTGCTTCGCAGCGAACGCGGCGATGCGGCCGAAGTCGCTGGGGCTGTCCTCGGCCTCGCCGATGACGTTGCCCTCCTCGTCGAGCTCGGGCACGTATACCGACACGTGTCCGGTCTTGCGATCGAGGTGCGCACGCGCACCCGACGGGTTCGCGTGACCGTGCTGGCCGGGGTTGGTGTGCTTCAAGTAGGCCATGAGGATCGCCTGCTCGATGATCTCCACCAGTTCGTCGAACGGGATCTCCTTCTCGCGCTCCATCATGCGGAGCACGCTGAGGTCGATGTCCATCGCCGGCCTCCTCTATTCAGCTCTCAGTGCCGCTTCCCCTCGGAGCGGACGACTCTCTACCGTACCGGATGCGGCGGGGCCCGTCATCCGGCGGGCGGGCCCGACCGACGCATCCGCGATCCACCCGGGAACGGCGCGCGGCAGCGGGGCGACGGATGCCACGCGGCATCCGTCGCCCGCCGGAGTTCGAGGCGCGCCTATGCCCGGAACACCTGCACGACCGAGGGCCGCGGCGCCGCCGCCCTGCCGCCGCCGTGGGCGGCGACGTAGTCGGGGAAGAACGAGCGCTGCGCACCGACCGCGCCGTTCTCGCCCGGGTGCTGGACGGCCACGAAGACGAGGCCCTCCCGGTCGTGGATGACCGGGCCGCAGGTCTCGGCCTCGCGCGGCACCGAGAGGAACTGCTGCACGTTGCCGCGCTGGTCGCCCTCGAGCGGCACCTTGAACAGCCCGTCGTTGTAGCCGATGGTGCCGGGGGCGCCGTCGGTCGAGATCCAGAGGTTGCCCTCGGAGTCGAACGCCACGTTGTCGGGGCACGAGATCGGCGACACGAGCTCCTTCGGGAACCCCGCGAAGTAGGTGTACGCGGTGGTCGAGGGGTCGCCGCAGAGCAGCAGGATGCTCCAGCCGAAGGTCTCCCCCGCCTGGCCCGACGTCTCGGTCAGCTCCACCACGTGGCCGTAGCGGTTGCCCGAGACCGGGTTCGCCTCGTCGACCGGAGCACTCGCACCGCCGCGGTTGCTGTTGTTGGTGAGCGCGAGGTAGACCTTGCCGGTGAGCGGGCTGGGCTCGACGTCCTCGGGGCGATCCATCTTGGTGGCGCCGACGAGGTCGGCCGCCAGGCGCGTGTACACGAGCACCTCCTCGGTGGACATCCCGGGCACGACGCTCTCGCCGTCGCGCGTGAGCGCGATCCACTGCCCCGATCCGTCGAACAGGCCGTCGCTCGGAAGCGCGCCGCCGCCGGTGATCTCACCCGCCGGCGAGTTGCCGGAGAAGCGGGCGACGAAGAGGTCGCCCTCGCTCAGGAGGCGCATGTTCCGCTTGCGGGCCCCGGTCGAGGTCGCGGCGGTGTAGCGGCCCTTCGAGACGAACTTGTAGAGGTAGTCGTTGCGCTCGTCATCGCCCATGTACGCCACGACGCGACCGTCCTCGGCGATCGTGACGTTCGCCCCCTCGTGCTTGAACCGGCCCATCGCCGTGTGCTTCAGCGGCGTCGAGGTGGGGTCGCTCGGGTCGATCTCGACGATGTAGCCGAACCGGTTGGGCTCGTACACGTAGTCGGGATCGTGGGCGTCGAAGCGGGGGTCGTAGGCCTCCCAGCCCGTCTCCGTCGAGGTCGTGGACGTGCCGCTGTAGCGCTTCTGCGCGGCCGTGTCGGCGGCCCAGGCGAAGTAGCCGTTGAAGTTCTCCTCGCCCGACAGCACCGTGCCCCACGGCGTGGTGCCGCCGGCGCAGTTGCCCAGCGTGCCCCTGACCCAGCGACCCTCGGGGTCGGCAGCGGTCTTCACGAGGTCGGACCCGGCCGCGGGGCCCGTGAGCTCGAACACCGTCTCGACCGTGATGCGGCGATTGCGCCGGCCGTCGACGACGTACGACCACGGCTCGCCGACCTTGCGACGCTGCAGCTCGACGACCGACATGCCCTGCGCGGCCTTGTAGATGTCGCCACGGCGTCGGCGCTCGGCGGGATCGGTCGTGGCGGGGAACATGATGTTCGGGTTCACGTACTCGTGGTTGTTGACCAGCACGCCCGACTTGCCGCTCGGGTCGGCGATGATGTCGAGGTAGTCGCTGTTGTAGCCGAACTGACCGGCCTGCGCCTCGGGGGTCTGGTGCTCGAAGTCGAGCGCCGGCGTCGAGGAGAACAGCGGGTCGCCCCACCGGATGATCGGCTGCCACGTGTAGCCGGCCGGCACCGTGAACTCGTCGACGAGGCGGTTGACGGGATCGATCGGACCGAACGCGAGACCGGAGGTGCCCGGCTGCGCGGCGTACGCGGCGCCGGAGGCACCGCCTCCGGCGGCATCGCCGACCACGAGGCCGATGGCGCCGGCGAGGCCGAGGCCGAGCAGGGAACGCCGGGAGAGGGCGGACGAGGCGATGTCGCGGAAGTGCGGGTTGTCCGACGTGTTGCACTCGGGGCCGAGGCACGCGTTCGCGCACTTCAACTGGCACGTCACGGCGGATCGCTTGCCGCGCACGTGGTCGGACATCGGGAGCAATCGCAGCCGGGGCTGGTCGGAAATCGTCATGTCAGCGGGTCCTCACGATCGACGAACGGGTCGATCCGAGGGTCGTCCTGCCAGGCGACGCGAATCCGCCACGTCGATGAACGTCGAGTGTCCGCGGGGTGAACCGTGCGTGCGTCGAGGCATCCGTCGCCTCGCGCACGGATCGCCTACTGCGCGGCGACCCCCGGGCGCAAGGGGGCGAGCGACGGGGGTCCGCGTCGATACGCTGTGCCGATGAACCCGGAAACCCTCAAGTCGACCGCGAGCGCCGCCCAACGCTCGCCCGCCTTCCGCATCCTGGCGCGCGTGGGATACGTCGTGCTCGGAATCGTGCACATCATCATCGGCGCGATCGCCATCTCCGTCGCGATCGGCGCCGGCGGCGGCGAAGCCGACCAGGGCGGCGCGATGGAGCAGATCTCGCGGGTCCCCTTCGGCACGGTCGTGCTCTGGGTGATCGTGCTCGGCCTCGTAGCCCTCGCCGTCTGGCAGATCGCCGAGGCGTTCCTGGAGCGGGATCCCGACTCGAAGAAGAAGTGGGGCCGGCGCGTGAAGGAGATCGGCACCGCCGTCGCCTACTTCGCGATCGCCGCCACGGCCCTCGTCTACGCGCTCGGCGGCAGCTCCGACTCCTCGCAGTCGTCGACCACGTTCAGCGCGACCCTGCTCGCGAACCCGGGCGGCGTGGTGCTGCTCGTGCTCGTGGGCCTCGTCATCCTCGGCGTCGGTATCGCGTTCATCGTGCGCGGCATCCGCAAGTCGTTCGAGAAGCAACTGTCGCTGCCCGCCGGCAAGGTCGGCGACGGCGTCCGCGTGCTGGGCGTGGTCGGCTATGTCGCCAAGGGCATCGCCATCGCCGTCGTCGGCGTGCTCTTCGTCGTGGCGGCGCTGACGCACGACCCCGAGAAGGCCGGCGGGCTCGACTCGGCGCTCAAGAGCCTCGCGGCCCTCCCGTTCGGGCAGGTCATCCTGTGGCTCGTCGGCGCGGGCCTGGTCGTCTACGGCATCTACTGCTTCGCGCGGGCGCGGTACGCGCGGCTCTGACCTTCACCGGCCGAGGGCGGCCGCCACGCCGTCGATCGGCACGGTCGTGCGGTCGCCCGACGCCCGGTCCCAGACCTCGACGACGCCCTCGGCGATGCCGCGGCCCGCGATCACGATCTTCGGCACGCCGATGAGCTCCGCGTCGGCGAACTTCACGCCGGGCGAGAGCTTGGGCCGGTCGTCGTAGAGCACATCGAGCCCCGCGGCCTCGAGCGCGGCGCTGATGGACTCGCCGACGGCGAACACCGCGTCGTCCTTGCCGGTCGCGAGCACGTGCACGTCGAACGGGGCGACCGCGGCGGGCCACACGAGGCCCTTGTCATCGTGGTGGCCCTCGGCGATGATCGCGAGGATGCGGGTCACGCCGATGCCGTACGAGCCCATCGTGACCGTGGCGAGCTTGCCGTTCTCGTCGAGCACCTTGAGCCCGAGCGCGTCGGCGTACTTGCGGCCGAGCTGGAACACGTGCCCGATCTCGACCCCGCGCGCGAGCTCCACCGGACCGGAGCCGTCGGGCGCGGGATCGCCTGCGCGAACGTCGGCGGCCTCGACGATGCCGTCGGCGACGAAGTCGCGCCCCGCGACGAGGCCGAACACGTGCTTCTCGTCGAGGTTCGCGCCGGTGATCCACTCGGTGCCGTCGACGACTCGCGGGTCGACGAGGAAGCGGATGCCCGTGACGGACTCCTCGCCGAGCACGGCGCCGTCGGGCGACCACGGGCCGATGTAGCCCTTCACGAGGCCCGGGCGCCCGGCGAAGTCGGCCTCGGTGGCCGCCTCGACCTCGGCGGGCGCGAACGCCACCTCGACGCGCTTCATCTCGACGTCGCGGTCGCCGGGCAGGCCGACGACGACGAGCTCGCGGGTGCCGTCGAGGTGGGTGAGCGCGAGCACCACGTTCTTCAGCGTGTCGGCGGCCGTCCACGGGCGACCGTCGGGGCGCGGGTACTCGGCGTTCGCCAGGTCGACGAGCGTGGCGATCGTCGGCGTGTTCGGCGAGTCGAGCACCAGGGGCGCGGGCAGGCCGTCGAACGGGACCGGCTCGGGCGGGATGGTCGTGTACGCCTCGACGTTCGCGGCGTAGCCGCCGGCCGAGCGCACGAAGGTGTCCTCGCCGACGGGGCTCGGGTGCAGGAACTCCTCGCTCTTCGAGCCGCCCATCGCCCCGGCATCCGCCTGGACGATGACGTAGTCGAGGCCGAGCCGCGTGAAGATGCGCTCGTACGCGTCGCGCTGCGCCTGGTAGCTCGCGTCGAGCCCCGCGTCGGACACGTCGAACGAGTAGGCGTCCTTCATCGTGAACTCACGGCCGCGCAGGAGGCCGGCGCGGGGACGCGCCTCGTCGCGGTACTTGTCCTGGATCTGGTAGATCGTGAGCGGCAGGTCCTTGTAGGAGGAGTAGAGGTCCTTCACCATGAGCGTGAAGACCTCCTCGTGCGTCGGCGCCAGCAGGTAGTCGCCGCCCTTGCGGTCCTGGAGGCGGAAGAGGCCCTCGCCGTACTCGGTCCAGCGGTTCGTGACCTCGTAGGGCTCGCGCGGCAGCAGCGCAGGGAAGTGCACCTCGTGGGCGCCCGCCGCGGTCATCTCCTGGCGGATGACCTCCTCGATCCTCGCCTTGACGCGGAGGCCGATCGGGAGCCAGGCGAACACGCCCGGCGCCTGCCGGCGGATGTAGCCCGCGCGCACGAGCAGGCGGTGGCTGGCCACCTCGGCATCGGCGGGATCTTCGCGGAGGGTGCGGAGGAAGTAGTTGGAGAGGCGAGTGGGCACCCGACGATTCTAATGACGCACGGATGCCGCGTCGGCCTCGGCACCCTCTTGCCGCCGTGCGTCGCCCGCGTCCTAGGCTGGCCGCATGCCCCGACGCCGACCGCACGTCGCCGGCTCCGCCGCGCAGAGCGAGCTCGCCGCAGCCCTCGCCGAGCTTCGCGAGGCGCTCGAGCTGCCCGACGGCTTCCCGGCCGAGGTCCTCGCCGAGGCGGAGGCCGCGGCATCCGCGACCCCACCGCCGGCCGTCGACCGGCGCGACCTGGAGTTCGTGACGATCGACCCCGCCGGATCGCGCGACCTCGACCAGGCCATGCACCTGGCGCGACGACCCGGCGGCTATGCGGTGCGGTACGCGATCGCGGATGTCCCGGGCTTCGTGCGCGCCGGCGGTGCCGTCGACCTCGAGGCCCGCGGGCGCGGGCAGACGCTGTACGCGGCCGACGGTCGGGTGCCGCTGCATCCGCCCGTGCTCAGCGAGGACCGGGCATCCCTCCTGCCCGGAGTCGACCGCAGCGCCTACCTCTGGTCGTTCGACCTCGACGATGCCGGCGCGGTGCGCACGACCCGCCTCGAGCGCGCGATCGTGCGGTCGCGGACCCAATTCGCGTACGACGAGGCGCAGGCGCGGATCGACGACGGGACCGCCGAGGGATCGCTGGCGCTGCTCCGCGAGATCGGGGACCTCCGCCTCGGCCAGGAGCGGGCTCGCGGCGGCGCCAGCCTCAACGTGCCCGACGAGGAGATCGTGCGCACGCCCGACGGCGGCTACGCGCTGGAGCGGCGGCGGCTGCTCCCGGTCGAGGACTGGAACGCGCAGCTGTCGCTCATGACCGGCATGGCCGCGGCGGAGCTCATGCTGGCCGCACGAGTGGGCATCCTCCGCACCATGCCGCCCCCGTCGCCCGACGAGATCGCGGCGTTCCGGCGGCAGACCGAGGCGCTCGGGCGGCCGTGGCCTGAGGCGGTCGGCTACGGCGAGTACCTTCGCGAGCTTCCACGCGACGAGCCGGCGTCCCTCGCGATCCTGCAGGCCGCCGGCGGGCTCTTCCGCGGTGCGGGTTACGAGGCGATGGACGGCAGCACACCGGCGGATCCGGTGCAGTCCGCCCTCGCCGCGCCGTACGCGCACGTCACCGCGCCGCTGCGGCGCCTCGTCGATCGCTGGGGCCTCGTCGTCTGCGAGGCGCTCAGCGCCGGACGCGAGGTGCCGCAGTGGGCACGCGACAGCCTCGGCGAACTCCCCTCGCTCATGGGCACCTCGTCGCGACGCGCGGCGCAGCTCGACGCCGCGTCGGTGGCGCGTGTCGAGGCGGCCGTGCTCTCCGATCGCATCGGCGACCGATTCCCGGCGACCGTGCTTCGGGTGCGGAACGGCTCGGCGGTGATCCAGCTCGTGGAGCCGGCCGTCACCGCCTCCGTCCCCGCCGGACCCGACGCGCGTCCGGGCGGGACGCTGACGGTCGTGCTGGAGCACGCCGACATCCGAGCCGGAACCGTGCGGTTCAGCGCCGGCTGAGGTCAGACGCCCTCGTCGTCGTCCTCTTCGTCCTCCATGGCGAAGTGGTCGAGTTCCGCCTCGGTCTCCTCCGCCGCGGTCTCCTGCGCCCCGGTCTCCTGCGCCTCGGTCGCCGTCGCCTCGTCGGTGCCCTCGTGCAGCGTGCCCATGCCGTCGGGGTACCCCGCCTCGTCGGGGTACTCGAACGTGCCGTCTCCGCTCATCGCGGTCCCCTCTCGCGATCGGATGCCGCGCCACGGGCATCCCATGCGGCCACCCTACCCGCGGGCTCCGCTCACCGCGACGCCGCAGCCATCACCGCGGAAGTCAGGGTCGCGGCCTGTGTCTGGTCGATCTCGAGCGGGACCGTGACCCAGGCGAGGTTCACGCCGTCGGTCGCGTAGACGGCCGTCGTCTGGCCGTCGCCGAGCGGCAGCGCGACCGCCTGAAGCGCGCCGTCGACCGTGACGGGCGCGGCGCCGGCGCGGGCGGCGAGTTCGGAGATCGCCCAACCGGCGCCAGGCAGGAGCTCGCTGGTGAACCACCGCGCGTAGTCGGGCGTCGCCCAGGTGCACGACAGGTCGCCGACCGCGTGCAGCGCCGCGATGAATCCCGACGTGACCTCGCCGCCCACGCTCTCCTGCTCGGCGGCGAACGTCGCACCCAGGATTCCCGTGGTGTCCACGGCATCGGCAAGTGTCGAGCACTCGGCAGGCACTGACCACGTGCCGTCGGGACGCGCGGCCGAGACCGGGGCCGCAGCGGAAGCCGCATCGGCGACGCGTTCCGTGATGGCGTCGATCGCGTCGAGGGCGGTGTTGGCGGATCCGTTCGCCACGCCGACGATCCCCGAGAGCCAATACCCGTCGATGACCGTGCTGAACGAGCAGCGGCTCTCGCTCGGCTCGCCGCCGTAGCAATACGGTGAGTCGGCCCCCGCCCGTGAGACCTGTGCCTCGAGTCCGGCGGCTGGGAGCACGTCGAGCGAGACGTACGCCTCGGAGTCGCTCAGCCAAATGCAGTCGAGGCCGCCGAGCACGCCCACGGCCCAGACCCGTTCGCTCTTCTCGACCGCGATCGCCATGTCGTCGCCCACGAGGTCCGACAGCGTCGCGTCGTCGACGAGCGCCTCGCAGGCGCCAGCGAAGGCGAGCGTCGGCTTCGCCATGACGGTGGGCTCCGGCTCCGCTGACGCGGTCGGCGACGGCGGCTCAGAGGTGGGAGGGGCGGCATCCGCGGCGGGGACGCAACCGGTCAATGCCGCGAGGAGAATACCGGCGAGCAGGGCGCCGGAGATACGTGTCATGGCGAGAATGTATCGCGGCAGTTCGGCCTGCGGCATCCGATCGAGATTTCGATTCGGATACGGCCTTCGGGCCGGCTCAGGGGGTGAGCACCTCGGGCGAGCCCACCGGGGCGTCGGCGCCCATCTCCTCGGCGATGCGGTTCGCCTCGGCGATGAGGGTGGCGACGATCTCGGACTCGGGCACGGTCTTGATGACCTCGCCCTTCACGAAGATCTGGCCCTTGCCGTTGCCGGATGCCACGCCGAGGTCGGCCTCGCGCGCCTCGCCCGGCCCGTTCACGACGCAGCCCATGACCGCGACGCGGAGGGGTACCGTCATGCCCTCGAGCCCGTCGGTGACGTCGTTCGCGAGCTTGTACACGTCGACCTGCGCGCGCCCGCACGACGGGCAGGAGACGATCTCGAGCTTGCGCTCACGGAGGTTGAGCGACTGCAGGATCTGCAGGCCCACCTTGACCTCCTCGACCGGCGGCGCCGACAGGGACACGCGGATCGTGTCGCCGATTCCCTCGGACAGGAGGATGCCGAACGCCGTCGCGCTCTTGATGGTGCCCTGGAAGCTCGGGCCCGCCTCCGTGACGCCGAGGTGCAGGGGCCAGTCGCCGCGCTCGGCGAGCATGCGGTAGGCCTTCACCATGACGATCGGGTCGTTGTGCTTGACCGAGATCTTGAAGTCGTGGAAGTCGTGCTCCTCGAAGAGGCTCGCCTCCCACACGGCGCTCTCGACGAGCGCCTCGGGGGTGGCCTTGCCGTACTTCTCGAGCAGGCGCGGGTCGAGCGAGCCGGCATTCACGCCGATGCGGATCGAGACGTCGGCGGCCTTCGCGCGCCGCGCGATCTCGGCGACCTGGTCGTCGAACTTGCGGATGTTGCCGGGGTTCACCCGCACCGCAGCACAGCCCGCGTCGATCGCGGCGTACACGTAGTTGGGCTGGAAGTGGATGTCGGCGATGACCGGGATCTGGCTCTTCTTCGCGATGATCGGCAGCGCCTCGGCGTCGTCGCGGCTGGGCACGGCGACGCGCACGATGTCGC
Organism: Agromyces ramosus; assembly: GCF_004216665.1. GTDB lineage: Bacteria > Actinomycetota > Actinomycetes > Actinomycetales > Microbacteriaceae > Agromyces > Agromyces ramosus. The sequence continues at coordinate 181,877 of NZ_SGWY01000001.1, forward strand.
AGCCGGACGCGGTGAGCTCGGCGATCTGCTGGAGCGTCGCGTTGATGTTCGGGGTCGGCGTCGTGGTCATCGACTGCACGCTCACCTGGGCGTCGCCGCCGACGAGGACCTTGCCCACCTTGATCTGGCGGGACTTGCGTCGCGGGGCCAGGACCTCAGGGACTTTGGGCATTCCGAGATTCACTGCAGGCACTCCCCGAGTCTACTTCCGGCGGCGTGCCCCAGGGCCCATCAGGCGGACGCCGCGTGGTTCTCCCGGATCACGCGCAGCCGCCGGCCTCCATCTCGGGGGCGCCGATCACCTCACCGTCCACTCAGGCGGCAGCGGCGGCGTCCGCCTCGAGCAGGGTCAGGAGCGCCGTCCGGAACTCATCGGGGCACTCGAGGTGCGGCGAGTGACCGCACTGCTGGAGCTGCAGCTCGGTCACCGCGCCGCCCTGGGCCGCGTAGCGATCGAGGACGGCGCGCGTCTGCACGATCATCTGCTGCGGGGGCGCCACGTCGTCGCCCGGCCAACCCGGCACGATGCCGGCCTTGCCGAGCTGGTTGAGGTCGAAGAACGACGCATCGCCGACGATCGCGTCGAGTGCCCCGCGGATCCAGAGGATCGGCGGCTTCGGATCGGCGTGGACGATCGCGGTGGTGTCGAAGACCGTCGGGGCCAGCGTGTTGAGGACGCCGCGTCCGCCGGGGGCGAAGCCCGGCCACGACTCGGAGGCCGTCGCATCGCCCGGATTGTTGTCGGGCCCGGTCGCCGTCGAGAGCATCGACTCGACCCAGATGTCCTCGTAGGGCGACTCGTATCCGGGCGCGACGTAACTCGACCGGAAGACGGCTCGAGGTGAGCCGGGCTCGTCGCTGCGATCGCCAGCCGCGAGGCGCGCCACGAAGTCGGGGTTGGACGCGCCGCCGCCGGTGCCGGCTCCATCGGGCGTGAGCAGCGAGCCGTCGGTCGCCGTGCCGCCGAACCCGTAGGGCGACACCGGCGCCTGCAGCGTGAGGCTCGCCACGAGATCGGGGCGGTCCAGCAGCAGCTGCATCACCACGCCGCCGCCGAGGCTCCAGCCGACGAGGTGCACGGCACCGAGTCCGAGCTCGTCGATCACCGAGGCGAGGTCGTCGGAGAAGTCGCGCACGCCGCGCGTCGCGTCGACCGGGAGCACGTCGCTGTCGCCGTAGCCCCGGAGGTCGACGGCGAGGGCGCGGATCTCGCCCGGCAGCGCGAGCATCGTCGGCTGCCAGAACAGCGACGACGAGACGTTGCCGTGCACGAACACGACCGTGCGCACGTGGTCGGCAGCGGCATCCGCCCGGCGCTCGAGCACGTTGGCCGTGAGCCGCGGCGTGGTCACCCGATGGGCGACGATGCCGGGGAAGAGGGTGTCGACCATGGTGCCTCCCTAGGCGACGGCGCTCGTGTCGAGCGGGGGCTCGGTCGCGGCCACGACCTCGTCGACCGTGACACCCGGCGCGAGCTCGACGAGCCGGAGCCCGTCGGGGGTCACGTCGATGACGGCGAGGTCGGTGATGATGCGGTCCACGACCGCCTTGCCCGTGAGCGGCAGCGAGCACTCGTTCACGATCTTCGGCGAGCCGTCCTTCGCGACGTGCTCCATGAGCACGATCTTGCGCCGCGCGCCGTGCACGAGGTCCATCGCGCCGCCGGGGCCCTTCACCATCTTGCCGGGGATCATCCAGTTGGCGAGGTCACCGGCGGCCGACACCTGCATGGCGCCGAGGATGGCGGCGTCGATCTTGCCGCCGCGGATCATGCCGAAGCTGGTGGCGGAGTCGAAGTACGCGGCTCCGGGAAGCACGGTGACGGTCTCCTTGCCCGCGTTGATGAGGTCGGGATCGACCTCGTCGTCGGTCGGGTAGGGCCCGACCCCGAGGATGCCGTTCTCCGACTGCAGCAGGATCGTGACGCCCTCGGGCACGTAGTTCGGCACGAGGGTGGGAAGCCCGATGCCCAGGTTCACGTAGGAGCCGTTGCCGAGCTCGCGGGCGGCGCGGGCGGCCATCTCGAATCGCGTGAGCGCCATCTCAGTTCACCTCTCGGACGGTGCGGCGCTCGATGCGCTTCTCGATGTCGGTGCCGACCACGATCATGCGGTCGACGTAGATGCCGGGCAGGTGCACGGCGTCGGGGTCGAGGTCGCCCGGCTCGACGAGCTCCTCGACCTGCGCGATGCAGACGCGCCCGGCCATCGCGGCGAGCGGCGAGAAGTTGCGGGCCGACTTGTCGAACACGAGGTTGCCGAAGCGGTCGCCCTTCAGTGCGTGCACGAGTGCGAAGTCGGTGGTGATCGCCTCCTCGAGCACGAACTCGCGCGGCTCGCCCTGGAACTCGAACGTCTGCACGGGCTTGGGCGGGCTCGCGATCGCGATCGACCCGTCGCCGTGGTATCGACGCGGCAGCCCGCCCTCGGCCACCTGGGTGCCGACGCCGGTCTGCGTGAAGAACGCCGCGATGCCGCTGCCGCCGGCGCGGAGCTTCTCGGCGAGCGTGCCCTGCGGCGTGAGCTCGAGTTCGAGCTCGCCCGACAGGTACTGCCGTTCGAACTCCTTGTTCTCGCCCACGTACGACGAGGTCATCTTCGCGATGCGCTGCTTCGCCAGCAGCACGCCCAGGCCCCAGTCGTCGACGCCGCAGTTGTTCGAGACGACCGAGAGCCGGTCGACGCCCGCGTCGAGCAGGGCCTGGATCAGCACCATCGGGATGCCGCAGAGCCCGAACCCGCCCACGGCGAGGGTGGCCCCTGAGGGGATGTCGGCGACCGCCTCCTGAGCGGACCCGACGACTTTGTCGAGTGTCACGATGCACCTTCCTGTGTTTCCGCGGCCTCGATGCGGGCGCGGATCACGGGGATCACGCTACCGGCACCGAGCTCCGACATGACGATCGTGTAGTGGTTGACGTCGGCGACGTCGTGGACGACGAGCTGCGGCATCCGCGCGGCCCAGTCGGCGACGACCGGCCGAGGGTACAGGGGTGCCGCGTCGAGGAGGCCGCGGGGCGCGCGGAAGAAGTCGACGGGGCCGGGCGCGGCGAGCAGGGCCTCGACGTAGCCCGCCGATCCGTCGAGTTCGACCGCGTTCACCGCGACCGCATCGGCCCTCGCCGAACTCCGCAGCGACGGCTCGTCGCCGTCGACGTCGTAGTCCACGTAGGCCTCGATCGCGTCGTTCCAGTAGGGGCCGAGGGCCGGATGCCGCCGCCAGAAGCCCACGTAGGCGTCACGGCTCGGGAAGGTCATCGAGAGCCGCTCGAGCGCGGGGCCGAGGAGCACGGCGGGCAGGTCGGCGGGTGCGACGCCGTCGGGGTTCGGCACGGGCAGGCCGCCGTCGATCAGGGCGAGGCCGACGACCCGGTCGGGATGCCGCTCCGCGAACCGCACCGACACGAACGCGCCCATCGAGTGGCCCACCACGAAGACCCGCTCCACGCCCTGCGCGTCGAGCACCGCCGCGAGGTCGTCGGCGTGCTGCACGAGTCCGTACGGCGCCGGAAGTGCGTTGCTCCTGCCCCGCCCGCGGAGGTCCGGCGCGATCACGCGCCGGTCCGGCAGCGCGGCCGCGAGCAGGTCCCAGTTGCGGTGTGTGGCCGTGATCCCGTGCACCGCGAGCACCGGCGTGCCGGGGGTGTCCGGCCGCCAGAGCCCGCCGGCCAGGGCCCCGCCCGCGACGGGTGCCGCGAAGGTCGTGTCGCTCACCGTGCGCTCCATCCGCCGTCCATCGTGTAGCTCGCGCCCGTGACCATGCCGGCGTCGGGGCCGGCGAGCCACAGCGCGAGGCTGGCGACCTCCTCGGGCTCGACGAGGCGCTTGATCGCGGACTCGGTGAGCATGATCCTCGGCACGACCTCGTCCTCGGGGATGCCGTGCACGCGCGCCTGGTCGGCGATCTGCTTCTCGACCAGCGGCGTGCGCACGTAGGCGGGGTCGATGCAGTTCGAGGTGACGCCGTGCGGGCCTCCCTCGAGCGCCGTCACCTTCGAGAGTCCCTCGAGCCCGTGCTTGGCGGCGACGTAGGCCGACTTGAACGGCGACGCCCGAAGGCCGTGCACGCTCGAGATGTTGATCACGCGCCCGAAGCCGCGCTCGTACATGCCGGGCAGGGCGGCGCGGATGAGGAGGAACGGCGACTCGAGCATGAGCCGCAGGATGAACGAGAACCGCTCGGGCTCGAACTCCTCGATCGGGCGCACGTGCTGGATCCCCGCGTTGTTCACGAGGACGTCGGCCTCGAGCGTCAGGTCCGCGAGCGCCGCCGTGTCGCCGAGGTCCACCTGCCATGCCTCGCCGCCGACCTCCTCCGCCACGCGTGCGGCGGCCTCGCCGTTGAGGTCGGCGATCACGACGTGCGCCCCGGCCGCGGCGAAGGCGCGCGCGCACGCCTCGCCGATGCCGCTCGCGCCCCCGGTCACGACGGCCCGCCGCCCGGTGAGATCGGTCACGATTCCTCCTTCTCCGGCGCGCCGTCGCGCCGGTCTCCTGCGAGCTCGGGGCGGCCGAGGGCTCCCCCGATGAACCGCATCATCTCGTCCAGCACGTGCGGGGGGACCTCCCGGGTGCCGCTCGCCGTGGGGTCCGCGTCGTCGCCGGGCGCGGCGTCGGGGTCGCCCCAGAGCACCCAGCGCATGCCGATCATCTCGCCGATGCCCATCAGCGCCCATGCGGCGACCGTCGGGTCGATGTCGCCGATCTCGCCGTCCTCCGCGGCATCGCGGAGGCCGTCGATGTAGCCCTCGACGATGCGGGTGTAGTGCAGTCGCAGCGCATCGGGTGAGACGAGCTCGGCCTCGCGCACGACCCGGTAGAGCGCGGGATGCTCGGCGGTGAACCGGAAGAACGCCGCGAAGCCCGCCCGCTCGGCCTCGAGCCGGCTCGTCGCCCCGCGTGCACCCTCGCTCATCGCCTGGCGGACGCGGTGGTTGAGGTCCTCCACGAGCTCGTTGAAGATGTCGAGCTTCGTGTCGAAGTACAGGTAGAACGTGCCCTGGCCGACGCCCGCGCGGTCGGTGATGCGCGACACGGATGCCTCGTGGTAGCCGTGGTCGGCGAACACCCGCTCGGCGGCCGCGAGCAGCTTTCGGCGGGTCTCGACGCCCCGGGCGGTGCGTGGGCTGGCGCTCATCGGGACTCCCCCGCCGACGCGTCGACGTGCGGGACGGCCCCCGAGGCGACCCGCTCCGCGAGTTCACGCCGCAGCACCTTGCCCGCGGTGGAGCGGGGCAGCTCGTCGACGAAGTGCACCTCGCGGGGCACCTTGAAGCGCGCGAGCGACTCCGCGACGAACTGCGCGAGCTCGGCGGCATCCGTCACGCGGCCCCGCTGCACCACCACCCAGGCCGCTCCCGCCTCGCCCCAGCGCTCGTCGGGCACGCCGACGACCGCGACGTCGGCGACGGCGGGATGCCCCGTGAGCACGGCCTCGACCTCGGCGGGGGCGACGCCCTCGCCGCCCGAGATGTAGATGTCCGAGATCCGGTCGACGATCGTGAAGTAGCCGTCGACGTCGCGACGCACGAGGTCGCCGGTTCGGAGCCACCCGTCGACGAGTGCGGCGGCGGTCGCGGCGGGGTCGCGGAAGTACCCGGCGAACACCGACGGCCCGCGCACGAGCAGTTCGCCCTCGGCCGCGCCGGGGAGGTGCTCGCCCGTGACGGGGTCGGCGACGGCCACGTCGACGTGCGGGTACGGCCGGCCGGCCGAGCCGGCGCGGGACCGCGCGTCCTCATCGGGCAGGCACAGCACGTTGGGCGACGCCTCGGTGAGCCCGTAGCCCTGCGTGAGCGCCACGTCGCGCGCGTGCCAGGCCCGCAGCAGCGCGGGCGGCATCGGCGCGCCGCCGACGATCGCGTGCGCGAGGCTCGACAGGTCGGTGCCCTCGAAGTCGGGATGCTGCGCGAGGAACAGGTAGTTCGCCGGAACCCCCATCATCGTGGTGATGCGCCGCTCCTGGAGGAGGTGCAGCACGCGCCCCGGATCGAACGTGCGCTCGAGCACCACGGTCGCGCCCGTCCACCAGGCCAGCAGCGGCTGGATGTTCCACCCGCCCACGTGGTACTGCGGCAGCACGGCGAGCACGGTGTCCGCCGCGCCGATCTCGGCGATGCGCGAGAACGAGAGGTTGGTCCAGAAGCAGTTGAGGTGCGTGAGCACCGCGCCCTTCGGCCGTGCGGTCGTGCCGGACGTGAAGATGATGAGCAGTGCGTCGTCGTCGGCCACGTCGACGCGGTCGACGGATGTCGCGCGTCGCAGGTCGACCGCCGGTGCGGGCACCTCGGACTCGACCCCGTGCGCGCCGAGCGGCGCGTTCGGGATGCGTCGGGCGAGCCGCGACAGGGTCGCCCGTCCGAGCGACTCGAACTCGCCCTCGACGAGCAGCAGGGCCGGCTCGGCGATCTCGAGCTGCTCCGCGAGCTCGCGCGGGGCCAGCCGCCAGGAGAGCGGCACGAGCGCGAGCCCGGCCTTGGCGCACGCGAAGAACAGCACGACGTGGTCGGCGCTGTTGCCGGTGATCGTCGCGACGCGGTCGCCGATCGCATAGCCGGCGGCGCGGAACGCCCCGGCGAGCCGTTCGGCGCGCGCGTCGAGCTCGCGGTACGTCACGACGACGCCACGGTCGTCGATCGCGATGCGCTCGGGCGTGGCGCGGGCGCGGTCGCGGGTCCACCGTCCGAGGGTGTGCAGGCCGTCAGGCATCCGCGGCCTCCTCCGTTTCGACCGGGTGCTGCTTCCGACCCGTTCGGATGCGCTGCGGAATCCCCGCGATCCCCCCGGGCAGGAACAGCACCACGAGGATGAAGAGCGTTCCCAGAATGAACAGCGGTTCGGACAGCGGCACGCGGAGCACGGCGGGCAGTCCGGCGATGAAGTCGGAGCCCGCGAGCGCCGTGAGTCGCTGGTCGAGCAGTGTGTAGACGATACCGCCCACGATGGCCCCCCAGCGATAGCCCACCCCGCCGAGCACGACGATGACGAGCAGCGTGAGGGTGAAGTCCGCGGTCGCGATGCGCGGCGACGCACCCGATTGCAGCAGCAGGTAGCCCATGCCCGCGACCGCCGCGAGCACCGACGCGACGATGAAGATGAGCAGCTTCACGGTGTACGGCCGGAGGCCGATGACCCGGACCCGCAGCTCGTTCTCGCGCACCGCCTCGGCCACGTGTCCCGCTCGGCTGCGCTCGACCCACAGCACCACCAGGTACACGAACACGAGCACGCCGAGCGCGAGCCAGTAGAGGTTGCGGGTGTTCACCACGCCGACGAGCGCGTCGGGCACGTGCTCGATGTCGAGCGAGAGCCCCTCGTCGCCGCCGGTCGCGCCACCCGGGTTGCGGCGGATGAGCACCGAGCCCGCCTGCGCGAACGCGAGCGTCACCATGGCGAACGAGATGCCGGTGACCCGAAGGGCGAGCGACCCCACGGTCGCGGCGAGCACGATGCCGACCACCAGCGTGACGGCGATCGAGCCCAGGAAGATGAGCTCGCTCGGCCATGCCACGGGCGCGAACGCGTAGAGGGTCATGCCGAGGCCGTAGGCGCCGGCCGCGAAGAAGAGGGCGTGCCCGAACGAGAGCAGGCCGGCGAGGCCGAACATCATGCGGTAGCTCAGCGCGAGCGCCGCGATGAGCATCGCGTAGGCGAGCAGCTGCAGCGTGCCGGGCGTGTACGTGGGTCCTGGCAGCACGCCGGGGATGTCGATCGCGAGCAGCGGCAGGATCGCGAGCAACACGACGAGGGCGACGCCGCCGGCGAGGAGGAGGAGCGGGCGCCGCGCGGATGCCGCGGGCGGCGGCGTGGGGCCAGTGGTCGTGTCGCGCGTGGGCGCGTCGACCGGCGCAGCGGCATCCGTTCTCTGCTGGTTCATGCGGCCTTCCCCATGAGTCCACGCGGGCGCACGAGGAGCACCGCGGCGAGCGCGATCACCACGACGAGGTCGCCGGTGCCGCCCAGGTAGTAGTTCGCGAACTGCTGCAGCACCGCCACGAGCACCGAGGCGATCGCGGCCCCCGTGAGCGACCCCAGCCCGCCGATCACGGTGACGATGAACGCGAAGATGAGCAGCACGGAGCCCAGGTGCGCCGACACGTAGCCGTAGTAGACGGAGGCGAGCACCCCGCCGAGTCCCGCGGCCGCCCCGCCGATCGCGAACACGATCGTGAAGGAGCGGCGCACGTCGATGCCGAGCGCGGTGACCATCGACCGGTTCTCGACGCCGGCGCGGATGATGAGCCCATAGCGGGTGCGCTGGAGGAACAGCACGATGCCGCCGAGTACGAGCAGCGCGCAGGCGATCAGGAGGAACCGGTCGTTCGGGATCTTCGCCCCGAGGATCTCGGTGGTCTCGCCCAGCCACTCGGGCTTCTGCGTGTAGATCGGGTCGGTGCCCCAGATGCCCTCGAACAGTGCGACGCTCGCGAGCGCGAGCCCGACGGTGACGAGCGCCTGCTCGATGTGGCGTTCGTAGAGGCGGCGGATGAGGAGGTACTCGGTCGCGGCGGCCACCACCGCGCCGACGAGCATGCCGACCAGGGCCGACAGCGCGAGCCCGGCCCAGGTGCCGTCGGAGACCCGTCGGCCGACCTCCCAGCCGAGGAAGGCCGAGATCGTGAGGAACGAGCCGTGCGCGAAGTTGAGCACCCCCATGAGGCCGTAGATGAGCGACAGGCCGCTCGCCACGAGGAAGTAGAGTGCGCCGAGGCCGAGCCCGGTGATGACGAGGAGGAGCAGGGTGCTCATCGGGACTCCCCTTCCGAGGCGTTCTGGCCTTCAGCGGCGTCGTGCACGCCGAGGTATCGCTGGATCCGGTCCTCGTCGTCGAGGAGGTCGGACGCCGCGCCGGTGAAGACCACGCGACCGCCCGAGAGCACCACCACGCGCTCGGCGAGCGCGCGGATGACGTGCAGGTTCTGCTCGACGAGCAGGATCGGAACGGTCCTCGCGGCCTCCGCGAGCGCGGCCGCCACCTCGTCGACGATGCGCGGGGCGAGCCCCTTCGTCGGCTCGTCGACGAGGAGGAGGCGGTTCTCGTTCACGAGCGCCCTGGCGAGGGAGACCATCTGCTGCTGCCCGCCTGAGAGTGTGCCCGCCCGCTGGGCGCGGCGCTCCACGAGGTCGGGGAACAGCCGGTCGACGAGTTCGCGGCGCGGACGGTCGTCGCGCTCGGCCAGGCGCAGGTTCTCGCCCACGGTGAGGGCGCCGAAGACCTCGCGGTCCTCGGGCACGTAGCCGACACCGCGCTGGACGATGCGATGCGTCGGCAGCCGGTCGACACGGGTGCCCGCCAGGCGGACCTCGCCGGTGCGCTCGATCAGGCCGAGGATGGACTTGATCGTGGAGGTCTTGCCGACGCCGTTGCGCCCGAGCAGCGCCGTGACGCCCGACGCGGGGACCTCGAACGAGACGTCCTCCACGACCTGCTGGCCGGCGATGCGCCCCGAGAGGCGGTCGACGACGAGGATCGGCTCGCTCACACCGCCTCCCCGAGGTAGGCGGACTGCACGGCCGGATTCGCCATGACGGCCTCCGGGGTGTCGACGGCGAGGAGCTCGCCGTGGTGCATGACCGCGACGCGGTCGACCAGGCCGAGCACGACCTCCATGTGATGTTCGACCATGAGCACCGTGCGCCCGCCCCGGTGGAGGCCGCGGATGACCTCCGTGATCGCGGGCACGTCGCCGGAGGCGACGCCGGCCATCGGCTCGTCGAGGAGCACGACCTTCGGGTCCATCGCGATGAGCATGGCGATCTCGACCTTGCGCTTCTCGCCGTGGGCGAGTCCGGCTGCGCCGGCGTCGGCGCGGCGCTCGAGCCCCACCTCGGCCAGCGCGTCGAGGGCGACGCGAGTCGCGGCATCCGTGCGACGCGGGGTGCGGAAGACGGATGCCGCACCGCCCGCGTGGGCCTGGGCGGCCAGCCGGACGTTCTCGAGCACGGTGAGCCCGGGGAACAGGCTCGACGTCTGGAAGGTGCGCCCGAGGCCCGCGACCGCGCGCCGGTGGATCGGCTCGCGCGTCACGTCCTGCCCGTCGAGTCGGACGACGCCCTCGGTGGGACGCACGACGCCGGAGACGACGTTGAAGAGCGTGGTCTTGCCCGCGCCGTTGGGCCCGATCACTCCGAGCATCTCGCCCACCGGGATCTCGAGGGCGATGTCGTGCAGGATGCGGGCGCCGCCGATGCGGAGGCCGACGTGCTCGAGGCTGAGCACCGCGTGGTCGGTCATGGCTGCCTTTGCGTGAGGGGACGTTTCTGGTGGACGGGACGTGCTGCCGGGGTCCGGCGACCGCGCTCGGGTGCGCGGCCGCCGGATGGCTCACTCGCCGGCGACCGGCGGCGCGACCGTCTCGGCGTCGATCGTCTCGACCAGCTCGGGCACCCAGGTCGCACCGTCCTGCGTCAGCTTGGCCTGGTACATCGGCTGGATCACCGCGTGGTCCTCCTCGCGGACCGTGATCTCACCCTTGACCGAGTCGAAGGTCCAGCCCTCGAGCGCGTCGATCATGCCGTCGACGGTGTCGCCGCCCTCGCGGATCGCCTGCACGATCATCTGCGCGGCGACGAAGCCGTCGGGCGAGAAGAGGTCGGGCGTGGCGCCGGCCTCCTCGAGGTGCTCGATCATCGCGGCCTCCACCTCGGTGCCCGCGGCGCCGCCGAAGTAGTGGTTGAGGAACGAGATGTCGGCGGATGCGTCGCCGTAGGCGCCGTAGGTCGCCGTGTCGCCGAGTCCGGTGACCACGGGCACCGCGTCGAACACGCCCTGCTGGGCCAGCGCGGTCCACATGGCGCCCGAGGAGGCGCCGGCCCACGCGACGAAGACGAGGTCGGGCGATGCACCGAGCAGCTGCTGGGCGAACGGGGTGAACTCGGTGGCGTCCTCGGCCACGAGCACGCCCTCCACGGTGGCGCCCTGGCCGCCGAGCACGGCCTGCACGCCCGCAAGGTTGCCCTGGCCGAACGCGTTGTCCTGTGCGAAGACGACGACCTTCTTGCCGGCCGGGTCGCCGATGAACGTGCCGGCGGTGGCCACGTCCTGGTACGTCTGGCGGCCGGAGCGGAACGTGTACTCGTTGATCCCGGTGATCGCGTCGGCGGCGGCGGGCCCCGAGATGTAGAGGATCTTGTTCTGCGCGGCCTGCTCGGCGAGCGCGGTGGCGATGCCCGACGCGGCGGTGCCCGCGAGGATCTGGTAGCCCTGGCCGATGAAGTCCTTGGCCTTGGAGACGGCGGTGTCGGGGTTGCCCTGGTCGTCGGCCCACTCGATCTCGAGCTCGCGACCGTCGACGGTGCCGGTGCCGTCGGTGGCGTAGTCGAGGCCGGCCTCGAACCCGGCGGTGTACGCCGCGCCGTAGGCGGCGAGCGGGCCGGTCTGGCTCGTGAGCATCGCCACCTTCACCGGTGCTCCGGCATCGGTCGCTGCCGCGTCGCCGCCGCCGGATGCCGCGGTCGGGGCGCACCCGACGAGCGCAATGGTCGCGGCGGCGATGACGGCCGTCGCGAGGTACTTCTTCGTAACCCGCATGTGAGTGCCTCTCAACAGTGAATGGCTGGACGTGTATGAACGAACCTGACAGGTGGTTCAGGTCTCAGGAAAGTACAATAGAGTCGAACACGCATCGCTCGCAACCCGTACGAAGGAGTCCCGGAACATGAGCATCCCCGACGTCGTCATCATCGCGGGGGCACGCACCCCGTTCGCCCGCATCAACGGCAACCTCGCGGGGCAGACGGCGGTCCAACTCGGCACCACGGCGATCCGCGGCGCGCTCGAGAAGGCCGGGGTCTCCCCCGACGACGTCGACGCCGTGATCATGGGCCAGGTGCTCCAGGCGGGCGCCGGCCAGAACCCCGCGAAGCAGTCCGCCGTCGCGGCCGGCATCCCGTGGCGGGTGCCCGCCACCACGGTCAACAAGGTATGCCTGTCGGGCCTCGTCGCCATCACGGATGCCGCGCGGCTGATCCGCCTCGGCGAGGCATCCGTCGTCGTGGCCGGCGGCCAGGAGTCCATGACCAAGGCCCCGCTCATGCTGCCGGGGTCGCGCAAGGGCTGGGCATACGGCACCGTCGAGATGCTCGACCACGCCGCCAACGACGGACTCACCGACGCCTTCGACCACGACTCGATGGGGGCGTCCACCGAGCGCTTCAACGCTCGCTACGGGCTCACCCGCGAGGAGCAGGACGAGATCGCCGCCGCCTCGCACGTGCGTGCCGGCAAGGCCCAGGCCGAAGGCGTCTTCGACGACGAGATCGTGCCCGTCGAGGTGCCGCAGCGCAAGGGCGACCCGATCACGGTCGCCGCCGACGAGGGCGTGCGCCCCGACTCCACCCCCGAGGTGCTCGGCCGGCTGCGCCCTGCGTTCAGCTCCGACGGGGCGATCACGGCGGGCAACTCGTCGCCGCTCTCCGACGGCGCCGCCGCCGTGGTGGTCGCGAGCCGCGAATGGGCCGAGGCCCGTGGACTCCCCTGGCTCGCCCTGGTGGGCGCCGCCGGGCAGGTCGCCGGCCCCGACAACTCGCTGCACTCGCAGCCTGCGAACGCGATCGCCGCGGCACTCGCCAAGGAGGGCGGCGAAGCCGGCGACCTCGACCTCGTCGAGATCAACGAGGCCTTCGCGGCCGTATCGCTGCAGTCGATGCGCGACCTCGGCATCACGTCCGACGTCGTCAACGTGCACGGCGGCGCGATCGCCGTCGGGCACCCGATCGGCGCGTCCGGTGCCCGCCTCGCGCTGCATGCCGCGCTCGAGCTGTCCCGTCGGGGCGGCGGCCGTGCCGCGGTCGCGCTCTGCGGCGGCGGCGGCCAGGGCGAGGCGCTGCTGCTCTCGCGATAGGGGCGCGAACGCGCCGGAGCCTGTGGCAGCATGATGCGACGGGCCATCCGGCGTGCCCGGTGAGGAGCGCACGATGAGCGAGAGCGGCACGCAGGGCGCGCACGTCGAGGCATCCGCTCGGCCGCCGCTCGACCACCGCATGCGGCGGATGGTCGGCCGCGATCCCGACGAGCCGCACCGCACGGCGACGCCGCTCGAACTGCTCTTCGATCTCACGTTCGTGGTGGCGTTCAGCCAGGCCGGCGCGCAGACCGCGCATCTGCTCGAGATCGGGCACTGGGGTCCGGCGATCGGCGGCTTCGCCTTCGCGGTGTTCGCGATCTGGTGGGCGTGGATCAACTACTCGTGGCTCGCCTCCGCCTACGACAACGACGACATCTTCTTCCGCGTCGCGACGATGGTGGAGATGCTCGGCGTCCTGGTGCTCGCCCTCGGCCTGCCGACGCTGTTCCACTCGCTCGACGAGGGCGAGCACGTGGACAACGGCGTCGTCGTGGCCGGGTACGTCGTCATGCGCGTCGCGACGATCGCGCTCTGGCTGCGCGCCGCGAAGCACGACCCGGCGAGGAGACGGACGGCGCTCACCTACGTGCTCTTCGTCTCGGTGACGCAGGTCGGGTGGATCGTGGTCATCTTCGTGAACCTGCCCGTCGCGCCGACGATCGGCTTCACGCTGCTCCTCATCGCCATGGAGCTCGTCGGCCCCTACGTCGCCGAGCACGGGCGGGAAGGGGGCACGCCGTGGCATGCCCACCACATCGCCGAGCGGTACGGACTGCTCGTGATCATCACCCTCGGCGAGATCATCCTCGGCACGATCCTCGCCATCTCCGCCGTCATCGACGAGCAGGACTGGTCGGTCGAGGCGGTCCTCGTGGCATTCGGGGGCACGGCGCTCGCCTTCGGCCTGTGGTGGGTGTACTTCACGATGCCGTCGGGCAAGGTGCTCGCGCGGTATCGACCGCGCGGTTTCGTGTGGGGCTACCTCCACTACTTCATCTTCTTCGCGCTGGCGGGAACCGGCGCGGGGCTGCACGTGGCCGCCTACGAGATCGAGGGCGTCGCGCACATCGGCATCGTGCAGGCGCTCCTGACCGTGGTCGTGCCCGTCGGGATCTTCATGGTCGCGCTGTTCACGATCTACTCGCTGCTGCTGCGCCAGTTCGATCCGTTCCACATCTGGCTGTTCATCGGCAGCGTCGTCGTCCTCGTGCTGGCAGTGGCCGCCGTCGCGGCCGGCGCGACCTTCGGGGTCGGCATCCTCATCACGGCGGCGTCGCCGTTCGTGGTCGTGGTCGGCTACGAGACCGTCGGCCACCGCCACCAGGCCGCGGCGCTCGAGCGGGCGCTCGGCGGCTGAGCCGCCGGTGAATCCCGATCGACGAGGGGGCGGATGCCGCGGCATCCGCCCCCTCGTGTCAGCCTGCGCCGTTACGCGTTCGGCCGATTGGCGCGCAGCACCTCCAGGCGGGCGCGGTACTCGGTCTCGTCGATGTCGCCCTTGGCGAAGCGCTCGGCGAGCGTGGACTCGGCACTGGCACCGCGGGCCCACGGCGGGCCGTAGCCCTCGGGGCCGCCGTTCGCCCAGGCGCGGCGGCGCCCACGGGTGACGAGGAAGATGATCAGCCCGATGACGAGGAACCAGAAGACGGGAATGAGGAAGAAGGCCCAGCCCCAACCGGCCGCCCAGGGGCCGGCGTGGGCGACGACCGCGGTGGTCGCGAGGGTGGTGAGCATGATGTGTCCCTTGATCGTGCGGTCCCGGAATGGACCGTCGATTCCATGCTCGCGACGCGGGGCCGAGCGCGAATCCGCCCGGCGGAGACACCTGGCCTGCTCCCACGGGAGCAGGCCGGTCGTTCGGGCTACTGCTGCCAGCCCGGCGCGACGAGGCCGGACTCGTAGGCGACCACCACGAGATGCACCCGATCGCGCGCGTGGAGCTTCGCCATGATCCGCGACACGTGCGTCTTCGCGGTGAGCGGGGAGAGCACGAGCCGCTCGGCGATCTCGTCGTTCGTCAACCCCTGGCCGACGAGCTGCAGCACCTCGCGCTCCCGGTCGGTGAGGGCGGCCAGGCGCTCGGCGTCGGGTGCGTCGCGGAGCCCGACGGCCATGCGCTCGAGCAGCCGCTTGGTGACCCCCGGCGACAGCAGCGCCTCGCCACTCGCCACCACCCGCACGGCCCGGAGGAGGTCGACGGGCTCGGTGTCCTTCACGAGGAAGCCGCCGGCGCCGGCGCGGATGGCCCGGGCGACGTACTCGTCGAGCTCGAACGTCGTGACGATCACGACGTGCACCCCCGCGAGCGCGGGATCCGCCGCGATCTGCTCGGTGGCCCAGAGCCCGTCGCCGCCGGGCATGCGGATGTCCATGAGCACGACGTCGACCGGATCCCGGCGCACGAGCGCGAGCAGCTCCTCGCCGCTCGAGGCCTCGCCGACCACCGCGATGTCGTCCTCCGCCTGCAGCAGCGCCCGGAAGCCGGCACGCACCAGGAGCTGGTCGTCGGCCAGCGCCACCCGGATCACGGCGTTGCTCCCCACGGGAGCCGCGCCGTCACACGGGTGCCGCCGCGCGGCGAGGCACCGACCTCCACGGATCCGCCCAGGAGTGCCGCCCGCTCGCGCATGCCGAGGATCCCGCTGCCCTCGGGCGAACCCTGCACGCCGGCGCCGTCGTCGTCGACGGTGACGAGGAGCTCGTCGCCGAGTCGCTCCACCGCGACCACGGCCCGCGTCGCGCCGGCGTGCCGCACCACGTTGGTGAGGGCCTCCTGCGCGATGCGGTACGCGGCGAACTGCGCCGCCCGGCCGGGCACCGCGCCGTCGAGCCGGTCGACGAGCTCGGCGTCGAAGCCCGGCGAGCGCACGCCCGCGACGAGCCGGGGCAGCTCGGCGAGCTCGGCCTGCGGCGCGAGCGGGGCATCGCCCTCGGTGCGGATGACGCCGAGCACGCTGCGCACCTCCTCCAGCGCGGTCCTCGACGTCTCCTTGACGGCGGAGAGGGCCGACCGCGCCTGCTCGGGATCCCGGTCCATGAGGTGCAGGCCGACGCTCGCCTGCACGTTGATCTGCGAGAGCGCGTGGCCGATCACGTCGTGCAGCTCACGCGCGATGCGAACGCGCTCGCGCTGCTCGGCCGTCTGGCGGCGGCGCATCGCCTCGGCCCGGAACTCCTCGGCGCGCTCGCGGCGCACCCGGACGAACGCGCCGACGCCGAAGCACGCCGCCAACAGGGCCGTGGTGAGCGCGATGCGGAACGGATGCCAGTCGAGCCCGACCACGGCGCCCAGCACGATCGCCGCCACCCACGCGACGACCACGGAGAGCACGGTCCACAGCATCGCGCCGCGCGCGATCCCGAGCACGATCGCGAACGCGAGCGCCACGTAGGGCGGCCCGACGTCGGGGGTGAGCAGGAGGTCGGCGAGGGCGGCAGCCGACACGACGGCGACCGTCGGGCCGGGATACCGCCGGGCGGCGAGCAGTGCGAGGGGGCCGGTGGCGGCGAGCGCGACCTGGGCGAGACCGGCCGCCCAGCCGACACGGAGCCAGACCGCGATGCCGATCGCGGCGGGCACCTGCACGAGCAGGCTGATGATCACCGGGGCCAGGAGCGTGACCCCGGGCGGCGGACGGAAGCGGTCGGGTCGTCCGTCCCACCGTCCGTCCCAGTGGGGCCGTCCGTCCCCCTGGGTGACGGGCATCCACCGATCGTAGCGCTGCGACGCACGCGCCGGATCGGCCCGGCGGAGGCTCATCGGCTACTCCTCCGGGAGTACCGGGCGCGGCTCAGAGGAGCGTCACCGGCTTCACGATGTCGGCATAGATGAGCAGCGCGCTCATCGCGCCGAGCACCACGACCACGCCGAGGGTGAGCGGCATGAGCTTCGCGAGGTCGACCGGGCCGGGATCGGGCCGGCGGAACAGCTTCGCGAAGCCGCGGCGGATCGCCTCCCACAGGGCGCCGGCGATGTGGCCGCCGTCGAGCGGGAGCAGCGGGATGAGGTTGAAGACGAAGAGCGCGATGTTGAGCGACGCGAGGATGCCGATGAGGCCGGCGGCCTTCGAGGCGAGCGGGATCTCGTCGAGGCTCGCGATCTCGCCGGCCACGCGCCCGACGCCCACCACGGAGATCGGTCCGTTGGGGTCGCGCTCGCCGGGGCCGAACGCGGCGTTCGCCACGTCGACGATGCGCTGCGGCAGGTTGACGATGATCCCGGTGACCCCGGCGATGTTCTCCCCGACGGCGGGGAGCACCGCGGTCACGGGCTGCTGCACGGTCTCGGAGGCGGGGCTGATGCCGACGAAGCCCACCTGCACCGTGACCGGCTCGCCCGACTCATCCGTGACGACCTGGCCGTTCTCGTCGGTCACGTAGCGTTCGCTCAGCATCGGCGTGACCGCGAGCGTCACCTCCGCACCGCCGCGTACGACGACGAGGTCGATGGGCTCGTCGGGGCTCTCGCGGATGATCGCGGTGGACTCGGTCCACGAGTCGATCGGCTCGCCGGCGACGGAGACGATGCGGTCGCCCGGTTCGATGCCCGCCGCCGCGCCCGGCGCAGCGGGGTCGCCGGGCTCGCAGGTCTGGCGCTCGCTCGTCGCGGGAAGGGCGCAGGCCGAGACCGACCCGACGGTCGTCGAGGCCTGCGCCACGCCGAAGCCCATCAGCAGCACCGCGAAGAGCACGACGGCCAGCACGAGGTTCATGAACGGGCCGCCGAACATGATGACGATGCGCTTCCACACGGGCAGTCGGTAGAACGCGCGGTCCTCGTCGCCGGGCGTGATCGACTCCATGCTGGAATCTCGGGCGTCCTGCACGAGACCGCGGAAGAACCCCGTCGAGTCCTCGTGCACGCGCGCGCCCTTGGCCGGCGGGAACATGCCGATCATCGCGATGTAGCCGCCGAGGGGGAACGCCTTCACGCCGTACTCGGTCTCGCCCCGGCGCTTCGACCAGATGGTCGGCCCGAAGCCGATCATGTACTGGGTCACCTTGACGCCGAACAGCTTGGCGGGCACGAGGTGCCCGATCTCGTGCAGGCCGATCGACACGGCGAGGCCCACCACGATGATGACGACGCCGAGGATGAAGGCGAGCACGGAATCCACCCGACGAGCGTACTGCCGACGCCTTGGGGTCCGCTGTCGTTCGGCTGTGAGAACGGATGCCGCTCAGCCCGAGATGCGTCGGATGAGCTCGTTCGCGGAGTGCCGTGCGGCGCGCTCCGCCTCCGTCAGCGAGGCCACCGTGAGCTCGCCCGACGACGACTCGTGCGAATCGACGACGGCTCGCACCGTGTCGACGATGTCGAGGAACCCGATACGGCCCATGTGGAACGCCGCCACGGCCTCCTCGTTCGCGGCGTTGAACACCGCCGGGTATTCGCCGCCGGCCCGGCCGACCTGCTTGGCGAGCGCGACGGCGGGGAACGCCGTGGCATCGAGCGGCTCGAACGTCCAGCTCGTGGCCGTGCTCCAGTCGAGCGGGCGGCCCACGCCGCCGACCCGGTCGGGCCAGTCGAGGCCGAGCGAGATCGGCAGCCGCATGTCGGGCGGCGAGGCCTGCGCGATCGTGGAGCCGTCGATGAACTCGACCATCGAGTGCACGATCGACTGCGGATGCACCACCACCTCGATGCGGTCGTACTCCACGTCGAAGAGGAGGTGCGCCTCGATGACCTCGAGTCCCTTGTTCACGAGCGTCGCGGAGTTGGTCGTGACTACGAGGCCCATGTCCCACGTGGGGTGCGCGAGCGCCTCCGCAGGCGTGACCTCCGCGAGGTCCTCCCGCTTCCGCCCACGGAACGGGCCGCCCGACGCGGTGAGCACCAGTCGCCGCACCTCGTCGTCGGAGCCCGACCGGAGCGCCTGTGCGATCGCCGAGTGCTCCGAGTCGACGGGCACGATCTGACCCGGCGCCGCGAGCCGCGTCACGAGGTCGCCGCCCACGATGAGGGACTCCTTGTTGGCCAGGGCGAGGGTGGTGCCGCGCTCGAGCACGGCGAGCGTCGGTGCGAGGCCGACCGAGCCGGTGATGCCGTTCAGGACCACGTCGGCGTCGACGTCGCGCACGAGCTGCACCGCCTCCTCGATCCCGATCGCGGTGTGGTCGACCCCGAACTCCGCCGCCTGCGTCTCGAGGAGCGCACGGTTCGAGCCGGCCGCGAGCCCGACGACCTCGAAGCGCCGCGGGTTGGCCCGGATGACGTCCAGCGCCTGCGTGCCGATCGAACCGGATGAGCCGAGGATGATGACGCTGCGCACGTTCCCACTGTACGGCGATCGCCCCCTCGCGCGCCGTCCCGCCGCTGCGGTCGTCGGCGGCGTGCGCTCAGCCGATGACGGCCACGGATGCCGCGCGGTTGCCGGGCACCGGCACGTCGTGGAAGCGCACCTGCCGCCACACCGAGCCGAACTCGGGCACGCTGCGGACGATGCGTCCCGTGCCGCCGTCCTCGCCGGGGATGGACAGCGCGAGCCGCGACGGCTCGATGAAGTCGGTGTGGCCGACGGCCCGGAGCAGGGCGGTCTTGCGCGCCCACAGGGTCGCCCGCACGAGCGCGCCGCGTGACGCGTCGAGCTCTCCGAGCGCGGCGAGCTCGCTCACGTGGAACGCCGCCTCGTCGATCACGGCCCCCGCGTCGAGCGTGGCGACCTCCATGCCGACCCCGAGCGGATGCCGCGTCGCCGCCGCCGCGACGACCGTGTCGCCCGACACGGCGACGTCCGCGTACCACGAGGCACCCGACGCGGTGAGCGGGTACGGGACGCTGACCCGGCCGTGCCGCGCGCCGCACACCCCGCAGGCGTGGATGAGCTCGACATCGTCGGCCGGCACCCCGGAGGCCTCGGCGATCAGGCCGCGCAGCACCGTGTCGGCGGTCGGCTGGCGCCGTTGGCCGCCGAGCACGAGCACGCGCGCGCCCGCCTCCTCGAGCTCGATGAGCTCGCCGTCGCCCGGTACGTCCATGCGCACCATCCTCCCGCATCCCGGCGCGATGCGCCGCGTCTCGCGTCGCATCATCGCGTGTCCGCGTATTCCGGCGCCGGCATGCCCACGGGCCTACAGTCGTATGGTGAGCGAGATCGAGGCCGACGCCGTCCCCGCAACCACCGTGCGACAGGGTCCGCTCTACCGCATCGTCCGCGGCATCCTGCGCCCGTTGGTGCGCCTGGCCTACCGGCCCACCATCACCGGCGCCGAATCCGTGCCGAAGCACGGCCCGGTCATCCTCGCGAGCAATCACCTCTCGTTCGTGGACAGCATCGTGATCCCGCTGGCCTCGCCTCGTCCCGTGCAATTCCTCGCGAAGTCGCACTACTTCACCGGCACCGGGTTCTCGGGATGGGTGTCGCGCACCTTCTTCACCGCGATCGGGGCGGTCGGCGTCGAGCGCGGCGTCGGGGCGCAGGCGCAGGAGGCCCTCGACCAGGGCCGCCGCATCCTCGAATCTGGAGCGGCGTTCGCGCTCTACCCCGAGGGCACCCGCTCGCTCGACGGGCGCCTCTACCGCGGACGCACGGGCGTGGCCTGGCTGGCGCTGCAGACGGGCGCCACGGTCGTGCCCGTCGGCTTGGTCGGCACCCAGGAGATCCAGCCCGTCGGCGCCAAGCTGCCACGGATCCGCCCCGTCACCGTGCGATTCGGTGCGCCGCTCGACCTCAGCCGCCACGGCGCCGCCTCCTCGGGCCGGGCGCGACGCGCGGCGACCGACGAGATCATGGCCGCGATCCACGAGCTGACCGGCCAGGAGCTGGCGGGCCGCTACAACGAGACGCCGCCCGCCGGCACGCTGGCCAAGCTCGCCGACCGCGTCGCGCCGCGCGAACGCGTCTGACGCGGATTCCCAGCATCGCCTCGCGTCGGCCCGGTATCGTCGGCACGATGAGCATCGCTGAGGTCGCCGCCCGCTGTGCCGCGGCGGCACTCGTCGTGGTGGCGTTCGCCGCGTGCACGTCACCGGTCGACGACGCCGGGTCCGCCGTCGCGACGTCGACGCGCGGCACGCTGCCCGAGCCGCCCGCCACCGAGTTCGACCCCGGCCACATCGTGAGCGACGATGCGTTCTACGACAGCGGGGCGATGAGCGAGGAGGAGATCCAGGCGTTCCTCGAGTCGGTGTCGTGCCGGCCCGACGAGGGCGTGGAGTGCCTGGCCGACTACACGCAGTCGACGACCACGCAGCCCGCCGTCGGCGGCGCGCACTGCGCGGAGTACCGCGGCGGCATCCGCGAGCGCGCCAGCCGCATCATCGCGAAGGTCTCCGAGGCCTGCGGCATCAGCCCGCGCAGCCTCCTCGTGCTCCTCCAGAAGGAGCAGTCCCTCCTCAGCCGTCCGAGCATCTCGGGATACGAGCGCGCGACCGGGTACGGATGCCCCGACACCGCCGACTGCGACACCAAGTACTTCGGCTTCTTCAACCAGGTGTACAACGCGGCGTGGCAGTTCCGGCAGTACACCGAGGAGCCCGACCGCGCGTACCGGATCGGCACCGTGCAGGTCGGCTACCACCCGGATGCCGCGTGCGGCGCCTCTGCCGTCGAGATCCGCAACCAGGCCACCGCCAACCTCTACAACTACACGCCGTACCAGCCGAGTGACGCGACCCTCGCCGACCCCGACACCGGCGACGGCTGCAGCGCGTTCGGCAACCTCAACTTCTGGCGGATCTGGCATCGCTGGTTCGGCGACCCCGAGGCCGAGCGGCTGCCCGCGTTCTTCCCGCCCTGCTCGCGGCTCGTGGGCGGACACCCGTGCCCGCCCGCCCAGGCGACCATCCCCGCCGCGGCGGGCTGAGGGTCAGCCGGCGACCACGGCCGTCGGTTCTTGGTGCACCGGGAACGCGACGGATGCCGCGATGAAGCACTTCTCGGCGGCCTCGGCGTGGATCTCCCCGGCGACCGCGAGCATCGAGGCATCCGCCACGACGACGCGGGGACGCAGGGTCGCCTCGCTGAACGCGCCGCCGCCACGGCCGTCCTCGATCATCGTGCCCGTGGCGGCATCCGTGTACCCGCGCACGATCACGCCATGACGGGTGGCGACGTGCAGGTACGAGAGCATGTGGCACTCGCTGAGCGCCGCGAGCAGCAGCTCCTCGGGGTTCCAGCGCTCGCGGTCGCCGTGGAAGACCCGGTCGCTCGATCCCGCGATGTCGTGCAGCTTGCCGGCGGCGCGCACGACGTGCTGCCGGCCGTAGGCGCGATAGCCCGACGTGCCCTCGCCGCGATCGCCCTGCCATTCCAGCTCGACCGCATAGTGGTGTTCGCCGAGCATCCGGGCCTCCTGTCGGGTGGGTCGCGTCATCCGATTCTGGCACTCCCGGCGGCCACGGCGCCCGGGTGCGGCGGCGATAGGGTGGAGTCATCATGACTGACACCCAGATTCCCGCAGAGACCGCGACCGCACCGGTGTACGCCGTGCCCCAGGAGCGTCAGGTCGTGACCGCCATCCCCGGTCCGAAGTCGGAGCAACTGCACGCACGACGCGCGAAGGTCGTGTCGGCCGGCGTCTCCTCCGCGCTGCCCGTGTACATCGAGCGCGCGAACGGCGCGATCCTCGTCGACGTCGACGGCAACCGGTTCATCGACTTCGGCGCGGGAATCGGCGTCACCACCGTGGGCCACACCGAGCAGCACGTGGTGCAGGCGGCGGCCGACCAGCTGCAGGACGTCATCCACACGCTCTTCACGATCACGCCCTACGAGGAGTACGTGCGCGTCGCCGAGCTCCTGGCCGAGCACACGCCGGGCAACTGGGAGAAGAAGAGCGTGCTCGTGAACTCGGGCGCCGAGGCGGTCGAGAACGGCGTGAAGATCGCGCGCAAGTTCACCGGCCGTCGAGCCGTCGCGGTGCTCGACCACGCCTACCACGGCCGCACCAACCTCACGATGGCCATGAACTACAAGGCCCACCCGTACGCCACCGGCTACGGCCCGTTCGCGGGCGACGTCTACCACGCCCCCAGCTCCTACCCCTACCGCGACGGCCTCTCGGGTGCGGATGCCGCGGCCCGCACGATCGCCTACCTCGAGAAGGTCGTCGGGGCGAGCGACCTCGCCTGCCTCGTCGTGGAGCCCATCCAGGGCGAGGGCGGCTTCATGGTGCCCGCCGACGGCTACCTGAACATCCTGCAGGGCTGGTGCACCGAGCACGGCGTGGTCATGATCGCCGACGAGATCCAGAGCGGCATGGCGCGAACCGGCCGATACTTCGCGAGCGAGCACTTCGGGTGGGAGCCCGACGTCGTGCTCTCGGCCAAGGGCATCGCCGGCGGGCTGCCGCTCGCCGCGGTGACGGGCCGCGCCGAGATCATGGACGCGTCGCAGCCCGGCGGGCTCGGCGGCACCTTCGGCGGCAACCCGGTGGCCTGCGCCGCGGCGATCGCCGTCTTCGAGTCGATCGAGCGGGACCACCTCCTCGGCGAGGCCGAGCGCATCGGGTCGACCCTCACCGCGGGCCTCGAGCGCCTGAAGCAGCGCTACGACCTCATCGGCGAGATCCGCGGAACGGGCGCGATGGTCGCCATCGAGCTGGTGCAGCCCGGCACGGGCGACACGACGAAGGTGCCGAACGCCGAGGCGGTCTCCGCCCTCGTGGCATACGCGGCCCAGCACGGCGTGCTGTTCCTGAGCGCCGGCACGTGGGGCAACGTGCTCCGCTTCCTCCCGGGCCTCGCGGTGAGCGACGCCCTGATCGAAGACGGACTCCGCGTGCTCGACGACGGCTTCGCGTCGCTCGGGTAGCGCGCGTGCCCGGCACATTCTCCGTCTCCGACGCCGTCGAACTCGCCGTGGTCGAACGCAGTGGTTTCATCGAGTCCAGGCACGCCGGCTCCGCGGTCGTGCTCTCCCCCGAGGGCGAGGTGCTGCGCGCGCTCGGCGACACGCACACCCCGACCTTCCCCCGGTCCTGCCTGAAGCCGTTCCAGGCCGTCGCCGTGATGACGTCGGGGGTCTCGCTCCGCGGCGAGGACGCGGCGATCGCGACCGCGAGCCACTCCGGCACCGCGGCGCACGTCGCGCTCGTGCGCGGACTCCTCGCCCGCGAGTCCCTGCCGACCTCGGCACTCGGCTGCCCGCCCGCGTCGCCGACCGATCAGGCCGCACGCGACGAGCTGATCCGGAGCGGCGCACCTCGCGAGCGCGTCTACATGAAC
This sequence comes from Agromyces ramosus, assembly GCF_004216665.1. Classification (GTDB taxonomy): domain Bacteria; phylum Actinomycetota; class Actinomycetes; order Actinomycetales; family Microbacteriaceae; genus Agromyces; species Agromyces ramosus. Next base: position 205,888 of record NZ_SGWY01000001.1, read on the forward strand.
TGCTCGGGCAAGCATGCCGCGATGCTGCTCGCCTGCGTCGCGAACGACTGGCCGCTCGAGGGCTACCTCGATCCCGAGCATCCGCTCCAGAAGCGCATCCTCGACGTCCTCGAGCGGTTCACCGGCGAACGCCCGGCGGCCACGGGCGTCGACGGATGCGGCGCGCCCGTGCACGCCGTCAGCCTGCGCGCCCTGGCCCGCGGCATCCAGAAGATCACGACGGCGGCGTCGTCGTCGCCGTTCGCCCTCTACCGCGAGGCGGCCGCCCTCACGGAGGCGGCGCGCGACCACGCGTGGGCGGTCGGCGGACCCGGCCAGCCCGACACCGTGGCCATGGAGCGGCTCGGCGTGTTCGCGAAGGTGGGAGCCGAGGGCGTCATGGTCATGACCGCGCCGAACGGCACGACCACCGCGCTGAAGGTGCTCGACGGGTCGTCGCGTGCGTCCACCATCATCGCGCTGCGGCTGCTCGCCGAGGCCGGCGCGCTGCAGGACGCCGCCGTCGACGCCGTGCAGACCGAGCTCGACCTGTGGGTCATGGGCGGCGAGCGTCGGGTCGGCCAGGTGCGCGCGACGATCTGATCCGTCGGCGGATGCCGCGTCGGGATCGCTCCCGCGCGGCATCCGTCGTCGGCTCGGTTCGGGTCAGCCGAGCTTCGCGAGCCGTTTCGCGCGCGCCGCGCGGGAGACCTGCGCGCCGATCACGAGCACGAGCGCGAAGAGGAACACCGCGGACGCGATGACGTTGGCCTCTGCCGGGATGCCACGCGAAGCCGAGATGTAGATGTACTTCGGGAACGTCGAGACCGAGCCCGAGTTGAAGTTCGTGATGATGAAGTCGTCGAAGCTCAGGGCGAACGACAGCAGGGCCGCGGCCAGGATGCCCGGCGTCAGCAGGGGGAACGTGACCCGCCAGAAGACCTGCGATGGCGAGCCGTAGAGGTCGCGGCCGGCCTCCTCGAGTGCGGGATCGAGGCTGGCGACGCGGGCCTTGACGGTGACCACCACGAAGCTGATGCAGAACATCGTGTGCGCCAGGATGATCGTCGTCATGTCCTTCGGCACGCCCACCGCGAGGAACTGCGCGGCGAGGCCGGCACCCAGCACGACCTCGGGCGTGGCCATCGGGAGGAACAGCAGGAGGCTGATCGCCGAGCGGGCCCGGAAGCGGTACCGCACGAGCGCGATCGCGATCATGGTGCCGAGGACCGTGGCGATGAGCGTCGCGACCAGGCCGATGATGATGCTGTTCGTGAAGGCCTGGCACACCGCTCCGCCCTCGACGTTGCAGACGTTCAGCCACTTGTCGAGCGTGAACCCGCGCCACGAGATGTTCGACTTGAGGGAGTCGTTGAAGGAGAACACGAACGTGTACGCGATCGGGATCAGCAGGAACACGAACGCGAGGACGGTGTAGACGGGGAGGAGCCAGTCGCCGAGGCCGATCCGGCGCCGGCGCGGGAAGCCGCGCGGGCCGCGGTCCTCCTGCGTCTCGCTCTCCGTGAACCCGCCGAGGACGGCCGCAGCCTGGACTTCGCCGCTCACAGCAGGTCCTCCGTTCCGGAACGCTTCACGTAGATGCTGACGAGCACGAGGATCGCCGCCATGAGGATGATCGAGAGCGCCGCGGCCGCCGGGTAGTTCAGCAGCACGAGGAAGTTCGCCTCGATCACGTTGCCCATCATCTGGGTGTCGGGCCCGCCGAGGAAGTCGCGACTCGCGTTCACGTAGTCGCCCGCGGCGGGGATGAACGTGAGGAGCGTGCCGGCGACGATGCCCGGCATCGAGAGCGGGATCGTGATCTTGCGGAACACGGTGAACGGGTTCGCGTACAGGTCGCTGCCCGCCTCGAGGTAGCGCGTGTCGAGCCGCTCGAGGGTGGTGTACAGCGGCAGCGTCATGAAGGGGATGAAGTTGTAGGTGAGGCCGAAGATCACCGCGAACGGCGTGCCCGTGAAGTGGGCGTCGGGGGCCATGAGCGACAGGGCCTTCAGCGAGGTGATGATGAACGACTCGTCCGACAGGAGCTGCTTCCACGCGAGCGTGCGGAGCAGGAAGCTGATGAAGAACGGGGCGATCACCAGCACGAGCATGAGGCTCTGCAGCAGCGGCCATCTGCGCGCCTTCACGCCGATGAAGTACGCGAGCGGGTAGCTGAAGAGCAGTGCGAACACGGTGGCGGCGAGCGCGTACCCGAACGACCGGAGGATGTGCGGCAGGTACTGCTGCACCACCGTCACGTAGTTCTGCCAGTTGAAGGCGTAGGAGTACTGGCCGATGTCGCCGAACTCCGCGGGCGCCTGCAACGACGTGAGGATCAGCGAGATCAACGGCGTCAGGAAGAAGAGCACCAGGTAGAGGATGCCGGGCAGGAGCAGGAAGAGCGCGATCCGGCTCTTCCGCTTCGGTGCCTGCGGCTGCGCCTCCGTGGTGGCGAACGCTGCGAAGGCCATGGTCAGTGCTCCTCGAGCTCCGACACGAGGGCCTCGCGTCGCTGTACGGCGATCGCGGTCGTCGAGTCGTCGGCCGGGAACCGGCCGGACTCGCCCGGGTCGTCCTCTAGGCCGAACCCGTGCTCGACCTCCCAGCTCACCCAGACCTCTGCGCCGACGCCCGCGACCGGGCCGACGCCGATGTTCTGCGCGAACACGAGCACCGCGCCGACACCGGGCACGTCGACGATGTACTGCGTGCTCACGCCCGAGAAGGACGCGTCGATGACCCGGCCGGGTCCGAGGACGTTGCGGTCGGCCGTGGCCGTGGGCGCCTCGGCGTGCAGCGCGACCTTCTCGGGTCGTACGCCGACGGTGACCTCGCCCTGGTGCCGCTGGGCGCGTGCCGTGGGCACCACGATGCGGGTTCCCCCGGCGTCGATCGTGACCGCCGCGCCCGTGGTGCCCACGACCTCGCCGGTGAACAGGTTCGACTGGCCGAGGAAGTTGGCGACGAAGGCGGTGCGCGGCAGGTCGTAGAGCTCCGCCGGCGCGCCCATCTGCTCGATGGCGCCCTTGTTCATGACCGCGACGGTGTCGGCCATGGTCATGGCCTCCTCCTGGTCGTGCGTCACGTGGAGGAACGTCAGGCCGACCTCCTCCTGGATGCCCTTCAGCTCCAGCTGCATCTGGCGGCGGAGCTTCAGGTCGAGCGCGCCGAGCGGCTCGTCGAGGAGCAGGAGCGCCGGGCGGTTCACGATCGCGCGCGCCAGGGCGACCCGCTGCTGCTGGCCGCCGGACAGCTGCTGGGGCTTGCGCTGGGCGAGGTGGTCGAGCTCGACGAGGCGGAGCGCCTCGTGCGCCTTGCCGACCGGGTCGGCGATGCGGCGCCGCTTCAGCCCGAAGGCCACGTTCTCGATGATCGTCATGTGCGGGAAGAGCGCGTAGCTCTGGAACACGGTGTTCACCGGACGCTCGTGCGACTTGGTGTCGGTCACGTCCTTGCCGCCGATCAGGATCCGACCGCGGGTCGGCTCCTCGAGGCCCGCGACGAGCCGGAGCGTGGTGGTCTTGCCGCAGCCCGACGGGCCGAGCAGGGCGAAGAAGGAACCGGCCGGGATGACGAGGTCGAGGTCCTCGATCGCCGTGAAGCCGGGGAATCGCTTCTGGATCCCGACCAGCTCGAGATCCGCGCCGCGCTCGGCGAACTCACGAACCGACATGCTCACGCACCCAGCAGGATGCTCTGGAACTCAGCCTGGTACTTCTGCTCCTCGGCTCCCGTGAGGGTCCGGAAGATGTGAGCCTGCGAGAGCGTCTCCTCGTTGGGGAAGATGAGCTGGTTCTCGGCGAGCTCGGGGTCGATCGCGGCGGCGGCCTCCTGCGCTCCGACGACGGGCGTGATGTAGTTCACCCATGCGGCGACCTCGGCCGCGACCTCGGGCTCGTAGTAGTAGTTCATGAGCGCCTCGGCGTTGGCCTTGCGGGGCGACCCGATGGGCACGAGGAAGTTGTCGTTCCACAGGGTGCCGCCGGCGGTCGGGATCGCGAACTCCCACTTGTCGCCGGCCTCGGCGTTGATGACCGTGATATCGCCCGACCAGCAGATCGCCGCGAGGGTGTCCTCGCTCTTGAGGTCCTCGAGGTACGAGTTGCCCTTGATGTTGCGGACCTGCCCGTTCTCGACCTGCTCGCGGAGGATCTCGATCGCCTCGGTGTACTCGGCGTCGCCCCACTCACCGGCGATGTCGACGCCGTTCTCGAGCATGATGAGGCCCATGGTGTCGCGCATCTCGGAAAGCACGCCGACCCGGCCCTTGAGCTCGGAGTTCCACAGGTCGGCCACCGAGGCGAGGCCGCCGGGGATCGCCTCCTTGTTCCAGCAGATGCCGGCGAACCCGCCCTGCCACGGCAGCGAGAACTTGCGGCCGGGGTCGAAGTCGGGGTTCTGGAGTGCCGGCGTCAGGTTCGAGAGGTTCGGGATGTTGGCGTGGTCGAGCTCCTGCGTGTAGCCGAATCGGATCCAGCGGCCGACCATCCAGTCGGTGAGGCAGACCGTGTCGGCGCCGATGTCCTGGCCGAGGGCGAGCTGGTCCTTGACCTTGCCGTAGTACGTGTTGTTGTCGTCGACGGCCACCTCGTAGTTCACCTCGATGCCGGTCTCGTCGGCGAATGCGACCAGCGTCGGGTAGTCGCCGTTGTCGTCCTCGTCGATGTAGGCCGCCCAGTTCGCCCAGTTCAGGGTCTTGTCGGTGGACGACGTGTCGGCCGCGGGGCTGGGCTTGCCCGCACCACCGGTCGAGCAGGCCGCGAGCGCGAGCGCGGAGGCACCGGCACCGGCACCGGCCAGGAGCGTGCGGCGATTCACCTGAGCCTGTCGCGCCTGGGCGATCAGGGCACGGATCATCGGGTCTTGGGGAAGGGGCCGAGCGGTCACGGGAACTCCATTCGGGTTGCAGGCGCGTGCTGGGGGTGCGTCGATACTGCCACACTGGTGGTCGACTTTCACGCGATCATGTCCGAATCGTTAATTTCTGGCAACATCCGGTGCGGATTCAGTATGCGATTGGGCCTCGGGCCGACGTTTTCAGTTGTTCGAGGAAGGCGGCCATGGCGACCTGCGCGGCGTGGCGCCCGGCGCGAGCACCCAGCACTGCGCCACCCCTTCGTCGAGCAGCGGCGGCAGCGACCCGTCGCGCACGAGGACGCGGTACTCGCGCAGTCCGCCGTGCACGACGACCGCGGCCTCTTCGCGCATCGCGGCGGCGAGCGCCCAGTTCGCCAGCCAGGCATCGGCATCCCCGATCACGACCCGCGGCCCGGTCGCCGTCGGCGTTCGCAGGCCGATCGCCGCTCGCACCGTGGGGTCGACGAGGGCGTCGAGCACGATCGGATCGTGCCCCTGCATCCGGAGCGCCGCGGCATCCGTGCGAGGCGTCGCGGTGACGATCGCCCAGGCGCCGGCGCCGCCGGCCGGGGAGCCACCCGCCGCCGCGGTCGCCGGCGGGTCCGGCTCCGCCGCATCCACGCCCCCGGCATCCGCTGCGGGAGAGGGCTGCGCGTCGACGAACTGGATGCGCCGGCCGCGCCACTGTCCGCGACCGGGCGGGTCGTCTGCGCGCCAGAGCGCCCCGACGCCTCCGGCCTGCACGAGGTCCGAGCGACTCGGATGCCGCAGGACGACGGTCGAGCCGAACAGCTCGCGGATCGCCGAGCCCAGCCGGTGCGCCGATCCCGCCGTCGCCACGACGGCGACGCCGCGACCCCTCCCCTCACGGAGCAGCGCCTCGACCATGCCGCGGGCGGCCTGCCGGTGGTCGTCGGGCCAGTCGCGGAAGCGGGTGTCGAGGTCGTCGATGGCGATCACGCCGCGCCCGTCGCCGCGCCGCATCGCATCGACCGCGGCGCACATCGCGTCCCACTGCGCGCTCGCGGGGCCGTCGATCCGAACCACCGGACCGGCCGCTGCGCCTGACGCCGCGGATGCGACGGCGGCCAGGGCGGAGCTGCGTCCGCTGCCGGGAGCCCCGACGACCAGCAGGTGACCGTCGGCACCGGGGTCCCACACCGCGAGCTCGTGGCGCTGACGATCCGGGTCGTCGAGCAGCCCGAACGCGAGCGAGCCCGCCCCGACCGCGGATGCCGGTGCGGCGAGGCCGAGGTCGTCGGGTGGGATCCGGTCGGGCAGCGGTCCGACCCACGGTCGACGAGCCGCCCGGAGGCCGGTGGTGCGTCGCACGAGGCGATCGATCGCCGAGGGGTCGACGCGGGCGGACTGGAACAGCAGCGGGCGGCCGTCGCCCGCGTCGACGACGCCGCGCCCCGGCGTCTCGGAGCCGATCGACGCCGCACCGTCGGACCCGACGACCGCGATGCTGTCGGACGCGTGCATCACGCGAAGCGACACGCGGATGGCGCAGTTCGCCGTGACCTGCTCGCGCACGACGCCGTTCGGACGCTGGGAGGCGAGCACGAGGTGCACGCCGAGCGAGCGCCCGCGGGCGGCGACATCGGCGACCACCCCGCCGAGCTCGGGGAAGCGCTCGATCATCGCCTGGAACTCGTCGACGACGAGCACGAGCCGCGGGAGCTCGACGTGCGGAGCGAGCTCCGAGATCCCGCGCACGCGCTCGTCGCGCAGGACGGCCTCCCGGTGGCGGAGCTCGGCGCGCAGGCTGAGCACCGCGCGCTCCGCCTCGCCCTCGTCGAGGTCGGTCACGATGCCCGCGACATGGGGCAGGGCACGGACCGGCTCGAATGAGGCACCTCCCTTGAAGTCGACGAGGAGGAACGACACGCGCTCAGGTGGATGGCCGTCGGCCAGCGCGACGATCCAGGCGAGCAGGAACTCGCTCTTGCCGCTGCCCGTCGTGCCCGCCACGATCGCGTGCGGCCCGAGCGTCGCGAGGTCGAGGACGAGCGGCCCGTCGGCGACCACGCCGACCGCCGCGCGGAGCGTGTCCCTCGAACCCGGCCGGGCCGTCGGCTGCTCCAGCGCGTCGTACGGCACGGCGTCGGGCAGGGCTGCGGCCGGGCCGACGCCCTCGCGGTCGCCGGCCGTCGCCAGCCGCTTCGCCAGTGCTCCCGCCTCGGCGAGGCTCACGAGCGCGGGCACGATCGTGCGACCGCCGTGCCCGTCGCCGCGCCGTCGTACGATCGCATGCCCCGGCGACGCGACCACCACGACGGTCTCGAGCCCGATCGGCAGCCCGTCGGCCGTCTCCGCCACGGCGATCACGATCTCGCCGTGCGGTGCGGCTCCGCGATCGACCTGGCCGAGGGTCGCGTCGATGCCGAGGGTCCCGTCGAGGCGGAGGGTCGCATCGACGAGCCGGACGACCATCGGGCCCCGGCGATGGGGCAGCTCGGTCGCCCAGGCCCAATCGTCTCCGGGCGGCACCGCGATCGCCACCGTCCCCGGGCGGCATCGATGCGCGACCTGCACGAGCAGCGCCCTGGCGGCCGACCTCGCGAGCGCCGGCTCGCCGATGACGCCGATCCCGCCCTCGGCGACTGCCAGCACCGGCGCGCCGTCGAGGCGCGCAGCGCGTGCGAGCAGTTCGCGGTCGTCGGCGTCGACCGCCGTGCCGTCGACCCGGAGTGCGCTCCGCGTCGTGCCGCGACCGAGCACGAGATGCCCTGCATCGCCGTCGCGCCAGTCGAGCGGCCGCCGGGCATCGAGGATCGGGCGCGCGGGCGCGACCCGCCGCCACGCGGCGGTGCGCTCGAGCTCGTGTCTGGCGGCGACCGACGTGCGCAGTGCCGCGAGCCGCTCGGCGCGCTCCGCCGCCCCCGTGCGCTGCATCCGTCGCCCCTGTCGCCGCGCATCGAGGACGGAGGCGACGGCGACGACCGGGCCGAGGGCGGCGAAGGCCAGGGACAGCGCGGAACCCGTGATGGCCCAGAGCACGACCGCCCCGCCGACCGGGGTGATCGCGGCGATCCACGGGAATCCGGGCGTCGGCGGATCGGGCGGGTGCGACGGCAGCGCGAGCGCCGCGCCCGGCGCGTCGGCGAAGTCGATCACGTCGGCGAGATCGGTCTCGTCTCGTTCCACTCCAGCATCCGATCATCGGCGGCCGACCGCGACTCGACGGACCGACTGGGGTGGAGCGTCGCCGCCCGCACCGTCGGCTGTGCAGGACGAGTGGGAGCGGGATGCGCTCCGTCAGGCCACGGTGAAGGACTGCTCGGCGAGCTCGACGCGGCTGCCGCGAGGCACGAGGTAGCGCCGTCCGGGCTCGCACCGGAGTGCCCCGTCGTCGGGCCGGCGCACGATGGTGCCGTTGCCGGAGAACCGGTCGGCGATCCACATCACGCCGTCGTGCTCGCCGAACTCGAGGTGGGTCTTCGAGACCGACAGGGTGCGATCCGCGATCTGCACCAGGTGGTCGAATGCCTCACCCGGCTGCGGCAGCGGCTTGCGGCCGATGAGACCGGTGCCGAACACGGTGCGCGTCTCGCCGGTGCTGAACGCCAGCACGAATCGGGGCGTGGTCGTCATCGGCGGGATGGGACCCGTGCCGGCCGGCGACTCCGACGCGTTCGCCGCGGGCGCCTCCGTGGCCTGGGCCTCGGGGATCGCCGTCGCGGCGCGGAAGCCGTGAACGGGGATGCTGACCACGCCGCTGTTCCGCCTCGCCGGACGTTCGATGGCGGTCGTGTCCCCCGGCCTGGGATCCGGTCGGCGGCGCGATTCGGGCGTCGCGCTCGTGGAGCTGCCGCAGTCTCCGCAGAACATCGCACCCTCGGGGAGCGCTGCTCCGCAGATCCGACACGTCACGGCTTGGGTCCTCTCCGCGTCACAGCGTAGCCGCCGAGCGAGGTGAGCGAGATCGCGGCGAGGATCCGCTCGCGCCGGCTGCGCGGCGCGGCGAGCCGGTCCTGCAGCTCGTCGACCGCGCTCCAGACCCGCGCGTCGTCGCCGTCGCTCGGCCCGTCGGGCGCGAAGACCGCACGGTCCACGACCGAGGCGAGCACGAGCGGCGCGAGCCCGCCGACGGTGGCCGCCTGCTCGGCTCGGGTGGCGGTCGGACGGATCGCATAGCCGTAGTCGGCGGCGGTGTCGGCGAATTCCTGCCATCCGCCCTCGATGCGTTCGACCGCCGACGGCGCCAGCCGACGGAGGCGGCGGCGGCGGAGCTTCGCGACGATGATCGCCAGGAACGGGCTGACGAGCACGGCCAGCCCCAGGACGACGAACCCGGTGATGGCGAGCGCCCCGAGGAGCGCCTCGACCCACGGCTCCGTTCCGTCGTCGCCCCGGTCCAATGCGAGCTCGGGGTCGGAGTCCAGGTCGTCGACGGGGGTCCGCTCCGCCGGCGGCGGAAGGGCGGACTGCGGACGCGAGACGATGGTGGGCTCGTCGGGCTCGCGCTCGGGGATGGGGCGCGGCTCGGGATTCGGGTCGACCGACACCCACGCGCCCTCCGCGGTCTGCACCTCGATCCACGCCTGGCGGTCGTCGCTGTCGAACACCGTCGACTCCCCGGGCTCGGGCAGCGGATCGCCCGGGTCGGGCAGGTAGCCGACGACGACGCGCGCCGGGAAGCCGATCTGGCGCGCCATGAGCGCCGCGGCCACCGCGTACTGCTCGCCGTCGCCGACCATCGGGCGCTCGGTCGCGAGCTCGACGAGCCGGTCGAGCGAGTGCCCGGAACGGCTGGGGACCTGGTCCGACTCGAGTCCGTGGCTGACGAAGCCCTCACGCTGCAGGGCCGCGATCACGCCCTGGAGTCGCTCCCCCTCGTCGTCGGAGGCGGGTGCCCACTCGTCCAGCAGGACGGCGAGTTCCTTGGGCAGCTCGGGCGCCGGAGGCAGCACGCTGGTGCCGGGCTGCAGGCGCGCGAGGCTCTCGGGCTCCACCGGCACGACCGACTGCGCGGTGTACCGGTCGAGTGCCTCGAGCCCGACCTGCACGGCGCCGGTGCCGGTCACGTCGTTGTAGACGAATGCGTCGGCGAGGAGCTCGGCGCGCTCCCCGGCGAACGTGATGCGCTCGAGCTGCCCGATGCCGGGCACCCAGACGTCGGAGTACCCGCGCACGAGCACGTCGAGCTCCGTCGACTCGCCGCGGACGGCGGTCTGGTCGAGCCGGTACGGCACACGGGTGAAGCGGCCGGACTCGGCGGTGCCGTCGGCGCCGCCGACCGTGTAGACGATGCCGTCGTACGTGTCGAGGGTCGCGATCCGGATGCCGGCGCCCGGGGGCAGGCCGCGCACCTCCAGCATGGCGTCGCGGGCGACCTCGGGGTCGAACGCGGTGCGGAATCCGGCGAGCGGGCTCTCGTGCGCCCGCGGTTCGAACGGCGGCTGGAGTTCGGCGCGCACCACGCTGCGAGGGGGCATCGGCAGGGTCACGGATGCCGCGGTCGCGCCGACCAGCGCCACGGCGACGATCGCCGACGCCCCGAGCACGCGGCGTGCGTCGGCGAGGGCCAGCTCGACGGGGCGACCGCTCGTGATCTCCCGGCGGTTGGCGATGGCGACGCGGACGAGCCACGCGACCGCGGTGATGAGGAACGCGAGACCGGTCTCGATCGCGAGGGCGGCGTGCACGACCCCGAGGGCGATGCCGGCGAGCAGCAGCACCGCCGGCGGGATGACGGCGGCGGCGGGCCGCCTGCTGCGCAGGGCGATGGTCACCGCCGAGGTCGCCGCCACCAGCGCGAGGAGGAACGGGGGCACCAGGAGTGTCTGGTAGGAGCCGACGGGCACCGCGATCGTCACGAGCTGCTTCCACGACAGGGCGGCACCCGTGAGGAGCTCGACGATGCCCTGGGGCGTGGGGATGACGCCGACGACGGCCCTGCTCGGCACGGCAGCGGGGACCCCCAGCACGAGGTAGGTGCCGAAGACGGCGATGACGACGGCCCAGGCGGGCCATCCGAACTTCGCCCCGGCGACCGCGATGGCGGTGCCGGCGACGATGGCGGCGCTCGATGCCACGACGAAGGCGGCGCTCTCGTAGATCGGCCACCACGGGATCATCGCGGCCGCGAGCATCGCCATGACGAGGAGCACGCTGACGAGCGTGGGCCACAGGCGGTCCACGCCGGCCGGGCGTCGTGCGGCGCTCATGCGATCGACGCCGATCTGGCCAGGATCGCGCGGAGGTCCTCGAGGTACCCGATGCCGAGCACCGTGAGGCCCGCAACGGTGCGGGCCGCCGCCGCCCCCTCGGGTGCGCACTGCACCGCGACGGCGTCGACGCCGGCCGGGAGGCGCGAGGCCGCCGCCCGCAGCGGCCCGACGCCGCGGGCCGTGCCGGTGACGAGGAAGGCGAGCGAGACGCCGGGCAGTCCCTCGGCGGCGGCGCGCGCGACATCCGGGAGCATGACGGCCTGGTCGTCGCGTTCGACGACGCAGAGGGCGTCGAGCAGCCGGTCGCGGGACACCGTCGGCAGCTCGCGCATGGCGCTCCCGCGGATGCCTCCGCGGACGCTGCCGGTGCGACCCCGACCGGAGACCACGAACGACACGGTGCGGGCGTCGCGGATGGCCCGCGCCCCGACGGATGCCGCGGCGCTCACCGCGAGCTCGAACTCCGCGTCGTCGGCGTACGCCCCGACATCCAGGTCCAGCAGCACCATGAGCCGGCTGCGGCGCGTCTCCTCGAACTGCCGGACCATGAACGTGCCCGTCTTCGCCGAGCTCTTCCAATGGATGAACCGGCGGTCGTCGCCGGGCACGTACTCGCGGAGCGCATGGAACGCGATGTCGCTCGCCGTGAGGTCGCGGGTCGGCGACCCCTCCAGGTCGCGGATGAACCCGGTGCTGAGCGCCGCGATGGCGATCGTGCGGGGATGCACGTGCAGCTCGACCGTCTGCGACCAGACGATCTCGCGTCGCATGAGCCCGACGGGGTCGGCCCGTACCGTGCGGGCGGGACCGACCGGGATGATGCCGCGTCGGTCGGTGGGGATGCGGAACTGCTCGTCGAACGCGCCGCCGCGCGGCAGGCCGGGCAGGACGCGCTCGATCACGCGGCCGCCGACCGGCACCTCGAGCTGCACTCCGCCGAACCGCCGCCTGCCGGGGTTCGCCGCGACGAGCCGCGCCTCGGCCTGCTCGCCGACGACCACCCGCGGCGTCGGCAGCGAGAGCTCGATCGTCGAGGCGCCGCGGCCGATGAGCCACACGGATGCCGCGGCCACGAGCAGTGCCAGCCCCCATCCGATGGCGATGAACTCCATCCAGCCCCACGCGTAGCCGACCGCGAGCGCGACGACCGAGCCCGCGACGACCGCCCAGCCCACGGGCGTGACGACGCCCTGCACGGCGCGCGCCCAGTCGGCCACCACCGAGGTGGCGGCGAGCACGCCGCGCACGGCTCGTCCGATGACGACCGCGAGCAGCCCCTCCTTCTTGGCCTCCTCGGGGATCGAGGTGCGGGTCTGGGCGAAGGTCACACGGCCTGCCTGCTGGACGGTGGCGGCGTCTCGATGAGCACCTGCGCGATCATGTTCGAGGTGGTCACGCCGTCGAACTCGGCCTCGGGGTCGAGGATGAGCCGGTGCGCGAGCACGGGCTCCGCGAGCGCCTTGACGTCGTCGGGCACGACGTAGTGCCGGCCGCGCCCGGCCGCGTGCGTTTTCGCGGCGCGGATGAGCGCGAGCGCGCCGCGCACGCTGACGCCGAGGCGGACCTCCCTCGCCGTGCGCGTGGCGTCGACGAGCCGGGAGACGTAGTCGTGGATCGTCGGATCCACGTACACCGTTCGAGCCAGCGAGGCCATCTCGACGATCTCCTCCGCGTCGAGCTGGGCCTCCAGGCGGTGGTCGTGCGCCCGCTGGTCGGCTCCCTCGAGGATCCGGATCGTGGAGGCGTGATCGGGATACCCGATCGAGGAGCGCATCAGGAAGCGGTCGAGCTGCGCCTCGGGAAGTCGGTAGGTGCCGGCCTGCTCGACGGGGTTCTGGGTCGCGATGACCATGAACGGATGCCCCACCGGGTGCGTCCGCCCGTCGACGGTGACCTGTCCCTCCTCCATGACCTCGAGGAGGGCGGACTGCGTCTTCGGGCTCGCGCGGTTGATCTCGTCGGCGAGGATGATGTTCGCGAAGACCGGCCCGGGATGGAACTCGAACGCCCCGCTGCGCTGGTCGTAGACGGTGACGCCGGTGATGTCGCCGGGCAGCAGGTCGGGCGTGAACTGCACGCGGTTGCTCGAGCCCGCCACCGACTGCGCCATCGCACGCGCGAGCGAGGTCTTGCCCGTGCCCGGCACGTCGTCGAGCAGGAGGTGCCCCTCACTGAGGAACGCCGTGAAGGCGAGGCGCACGACCCGGTTCTTGCCGAGCAGCACCTCCTCGACCGCGCCGACGAGTCGGTCGAGGTTCGCGGCGAACCGCGTCGCCTCCTCGGGGGTCATCGTCATCGTTGCTCCTCGCTCATCGATTCCAGTACCTTGCGGTCACGCCGGCGACCTCAACATCCAACCAGACCCGCTCGCCGTCCTTGGCGTCGGGCACCTGGCACGTGGTCGCCGACTGGGCGTTCCGGCCGTTGCGGTCGCCGTCGACGCCGCAGCGGAAGTTCGCCGGAAGGCCCGAGTTGTCCGGCCCAGCCGTCCACGCCCAGGTCCGCGACGGTTCGTCCCACACCCGGCTGGGCAGCGCGAAGGTGAGCGACGGGCTCGCGTCCGACGGCATGATCCCCGACCACGGCCCGCAGCTCCCCCAGACCGAGCAACTGCGCACCTGGAACCTCGCCGCCTCGCCGAACGGCCGGTTCAGCAGGGATCGGAGCCACCCCGTGCCGCGGAACTCGGCCGGCTGGCCGATCTGGGCCCCGTTGGCGTCGACCGCGATGATCTGCAGGCGGGGCGAACTGGAGTCGACCCGGTCGATGTACCGGTCCCACGTCTCCTGGTTCATCCAGTCCATCCGACTCGAGAGGCCGGTGATCGTGCCGGGCGCGGGCCGCACCACGATGCCCGCCACCTCGGTGTTGACGCAGGCGGACCGGTTGAATCCCCACACGACGAAGGAGTAGCGCGTCGACTCGGTGACGGTGCCCGTGAACTGCACGCTCGAGGCATCCGGCCCGACCTGCACCACCTCGGCGACGCTGCCGCCGCTCGCCGGGGCGATGACGTCGCCGGGGGCCGGACTCGTGACCGAGCAGGCCTGCGGGCCCGAGGGCACCGCGGTCTGCCCCTCGGCGAGGCGCTGCACGAAGTACCCGCCGATGGCGTCGCCGTTGCCGCCGAACGGCGCCCACGAGACGGTGACCGCCCCCGCGGCGGCATCGCCGCTCACGGTGATGCCCCCCGCGATCGGCGGCCCGAACGGCGTCCCGGTGCCGCCCGCCTCGGTCCACGTCGCGAGCGCGGGGTAGGCCTGATTGCGCGCGCTGACGGTGAACGGCACCTGGCTGCCGTTCGCGATGGCCTGGGACTCGGTGGTGCACACCGTCGCGGTGCACGCCCCGGCCGCATCGACCTCGCTCGAGACGCCGGCCACCGTGACGACGTACGACTCGACCTGGCTCCCCGAGCCCGTGCCGACCGGCGACCACTCGATGCGCAGGCGCCCGTCGAGCGGCAGCGCCCGCAGGCCCTCGGGCGGCGGCGGGATGACGTCGGACCAGATCGGTCCCGGAGCATCGACCGGGTCGGAGAGCCCGATCCCGTTGCGCGCCTGCACCCTGACGAGCACCGCGTTCGACTGCCCGTTGCCCGGGGTGGGCACCGTGCAGGTGGTGGCGGCGCAGGTGGTCGTGTCGAGCACCTCGCCCCCGCTCGGGTCGACGAGTGCGATCTCGTAGCCCGTGATGGGCGAGTTGTTGAATCCGCCCGCGCCGAAGGCGACGTCGAGCGTGCCGTCGCCGAAGCCGGTGACCTGGGCCCCCGTGACGGGGTCGGGCCGGTCCTGCACGGAGATCGTGACCGTGCCCCACGCGTACCGGCTGGGGTCGTCGGTCGCGTCGGCGACCTGGTACTGCAGGGTGGTGTTGATCGGCGCGGCGCCCGGGGCCACGTCGACGGCGAGGGTCGACCGGTCGGCGCTCGGCTCGACGGTGACGCCGGCCGGCAGGCTGTCGTCGAGCCCGCGCACGGCCACCACGCGCAGCGGAGTGGACGGGAAGGGATTCGTCGCCCGGTCGTTCGCCAGCACGTCGATGGTCGTCGTGCGCCCGCGCGCGGCGACGGCGAGGTCGGCTGCGGGCTGCGCGAGGGGCCGCGTCGACGGCACGACCCGCAGCTCGACGCGTCCGGGACGACCGTCGCCCGCGGCATCCGCCACCGCGATGGCGACCGCCTGGCTCGTGCCGGTCGAAGTGGACTCCGCGGCCTCGATCGTGAGCTCCTGGCCGTCGAGCGCGACGTCGAATCCCTCGGGCATGGGCTGCAGCACCCGGAAGGCGAGCTCGTCGATCGCCTCGGGGTACGGGTAGTCGGTGAGCTTGACCAGGTCGATGGCCTTCGACTGGCCGGGTTCGAAGTCGATCACGCCGCCCGTGAAGACCGGGGGCTGGTCGTCGGTGGGCTCCACCGTGATCGGGATGACGATCGTGCCCGTTCGCCCCGACGGGTCGGCGGCGGACTCGCCGTCGGTGACCGTGAACGAGAGGGACGCGAGCCCGAAGTACCCGGGCGCGCTCCGGAACCGCAGCGTGTCGTCGTCGACGACGAGGTCGGTCCCGTCGCTGTGCGACGCGCGGACGCTCGCGCCGTCGGTGATGCGGACGGGGCGCCCGGATGCCGCGATGACGTAGTCCTCGAGGTCGAGCACGACCTCGGCCCCGCTCTTCACCTCCACGTCTGGCGCGTCGCGTCGCAACTGCGGCAGCGCGTCGTCGCGGCCCGGCACCCAGATGAAGGCGTAGGCCGACACGTCCGGATCCTCGGGGTGGGTGACCTCGAACGGGATGATCCGGCGGCGGTCCTCGACGGTCACCCGGATGCTGCCGTCGCGACGCACCTGGGCCCCTCCCTCGTACCCGTCGACGAGGCTCACCTGCAGGTCGGCGGCATTGCCGTCGGCCAGGAACACGTTGCGCAGCACCTGGACGTCGATGGCCTCCTCCTCGAGGATGTCGCTGAGCGTCAGCACGGTGTCGGATGCCTCGGGACGCGCGAACGGCGCGTCGGCGCGCGCGTGCACGGTGAGGAAGGTCGACGCGACGCCGAGTGCCGCGTTCTCGACCTCGTAGACGAAGCCGTAGTCGCCCTCGCCGTCGGGCAGCTCGACCTGGATCGTGTCGCCCACGATCGTGGCGGTCGCGCCGGGCAGGGTCTGCTTCACCGAGCGCAGTTCGAGGCCGCCGCCGTCGGGGTCGGAGTCGTTCTCGAGCACGCGCACCGAGATCGTGCGGTCGGGCCGTACGGTGACGACGTCGGGTGCGGCGATCGGCGCGCGAGCGCCGTCGAGGCTCGGGGCGATGCCGACCCGGATCGAGCCGGTCGACCGGGCGCCGAGCGCGTCGACCACGGAGTACTGGAACGTGTCGGTGCCCGCCGAGTACTCCCCCGCCTCGTAATCGAGCCAGTCGGCGCCCCGGCCCACGACCGCGCCGCGCTCGGGGTTGGTCTCCTGTCCGAGCAGCTGCACCGAGTCGCCGTCGGGGTCCGTACCGCCGAGGGGGATCGGGATCCGCACCGTGTCGCCCGCGATCACCCGGGCGGTGACGGCCCGTGGCACGGGCGCCGCATTGGTCACGGGGTCGGCCTCGCGGACCGAGATGCGCACGGTGGCCGTGGCGTACTGACCGTCGGAGGCGTCGACCCGGTAGCTCGCCTCGAACTCCCCGTCCTGCTCGGGAGCGAAGTATCGCAGCCGATCGCCGGCGACGAAGAGCAGGCCGGAGGCCGGCTGCGTGACGAGGTCGGGTGCCAGCGTCAGCGGCAGCGCGTCGGGGTGCTCGTCGTTGTCGAGCACGCCGATCTCCACGACGTCGCCGGTGCGCGCGGAGATGGTGTCGGGCGCGGCCACCGGCGGCTGGTAGCTCTCGGGTTGCGGCACCTCGACGACCGTGACCACGCCCTCGGCCTCGGCGAGGCCGTTGCTCACGCGGTAGCCGAACGTCGTCGAGCCGGTCGCGAGCGGGCGCATGAGGGTGACGCGCAGGACGCGATGGTCGACGACCTCGACCCGCACCCCTTCGTCCTCGGCCGGGTCCGTGACGCCGGTCACGATGAGCACCCCGCCGGTCGGATCGATGTCGGTCGCGAGCACGTCGACGTCGACGGGCTGCTGCAGGCGCAGGAAGGCCGTGTGGGGCACGGTGATCGGCGTGGTGTCGCGGTCGGGCGGTGCCGACACGTCGACGCGCACGAGGCCGGTCGCGGTGTCCGTGCCATCGGTCACCGAGTACTCCAGGTAGTGGGTGCGCACGTCCGCACTGGAGAAGCGGAAGCTGCCGCCGTCGAAGTCGGGCGTCAGCTGCACGTCGGGCTTCGCGGGCACCGCGCTGAGGCTGATGTGCCCGCTGCCGCCCCGGACGTGGCGAAGGGGGTCGATCCTGATCTCCTCGCCGGCCGTCGCGAGGGCGACGAACGGCTCCGCGATGAGGGGAACGTCGCCGGGCGCCTTCACCGCGATCGCGAGCACCCCGGTCGACTCCTCCCGGCCGTCGGAGACCACGAGCGTCACGTCGCGCGTCGGGCCGGCTCCACCGAGCTCGTCGAACACCACGATGCCCTCGGCGGTCGAGGAGAGCGCGTCGGGCTCCGGCACCACGGCCGAGCGAAGGAAGAACGGGTCCCCGTCGGGATCGACCCAGTCGCCGAGCACGGCCGTCGTGACGCGCCCCTGCGCTGCGACGGAGGCGCGGTTCCCACGCTGCTGCACCGGGGGGCCGTTCTCGTCGGGATCGCGCACCGTGACGGTGACCTGCGCGTGCGCCGTGCCGCCCCGACCGTCGCCGACGGTGTACCCGAAGGTCAGTGCGCCGGATGCCGCCTCGTCGAGCGTGAGCTGCAGCTGCTGGTTCTCCGACACTCGGTCGAGCCGCGCTCCGCCCGGGAGCTCGCCGTCGATCCCGTCCACGACGAGGACGTCGCCGTTGGCGTCGTAGTCGTTGAGCAGCACGGGGAGGAGCGTCGACCTGCCTGGCCGCGCCCCGAAGGCGTCGTCCTCGGCCGTCGGCGCCACCTGGCTCTTCTCGACGGTGGGCTCCGCGTCGGGATCGTTCTGCTCGATGGTCTCCTCGTCGTGCTCGCGCTCGAGCAGCGCGTCCCAGTTGTCGATGAGCCCGTAGTCGCCGGTCGCCGCCCACGTCGCGCCGCCCCGGCGGTCGTTGAGCACCATGGCCTCGCCGTTGACGGCGAAGGCGAGGTCGCCGGCGCCGGTCGCCCCGTCGAGCTCGAACGGTCCCACGACCCCGTCCGGGCATCCACGCCAGGCCTCGCCGGTGCCCCACGCGGCGTGCAGGCATCCGCCGTGCCGAATGGGGGCGGCCGGGGCGCCGCCGACGCCCTCCGCGGCCGTCGCCGGCTCGCTGCCGTCGAGCCCGACGGTGATGAGGCCGCGGCGATACGCGATGGCGATCGAGTCGCCCTCGAGCGCCGGGACCTGCAGGACGGGATCGTCGGTCGTCTCGAGCAGTCCGGACAGCGGGACCTCGCGCCCCTCCACCCAGAGGGTGCGATCCGTGGAATCGAGCACCGCCCAGTGCCCGCCGACCGACGTGACCTGCACGTCGTGATCGTCGTCGACGGACGGGAGCTGCCACCTCGCGGCCACGGTCTCCTCGTCGGCCGCGTCGACGCGCGCCACCGCGCCGGTGCTCGGCGTGTAGGCGAAGAGCACCCCCGCGGGATCGACCGAGGTCACGGCGCCGGGGCCGAAGTTGAGCATCGGGTCGGCGTCGCCGTCGAAGTCGGCGAACCCGGCGGCGGGCGCCGACCACACCTTGCCGTCGGCGGCGACCACCACGCGATCCCCGGCGAGCGCGAGGGACGAGTCGCCGGGTGGCACGGGCACCGTCTCGGTGACCGTCGACGTGGTGGCGTCGACGATGCCGACACTCGCGCGGTCGCGGTCGAGCACCAGCACCGTCGCACCCTGCTGCACGATCTCGGCGGCCGAGCCGCCGGTCTCGACCACGGAGTTGAGCTCGAGCACCGCGGTGTTCGCCCGTCCCACCGCCTGCAGCTCCTCGTTGGCCACCCAGACCGCCGCGTCGCCGAGGTCGACCCGCTGGGCCGCGTACCCGCCGGATGCCACGGCCACGCCCGCGATGACGGCGACCACGGCGGTCACCGCCCCCGCGGTCACGAGCGCCGAACGGTGTCCGCCCAGCTGCGGCAGGCGCATCAGCCGACCCCCGCCTCGACATCGACGCAGCGCTCGGCGCTCGGCACGCCGGACTTGCCGTCGCGCGTCACGGTGACGGTGGCGCACACGCGGTCGCCGTCATCGGCGCTCGTGTCGAAGCGCGGCTCCCGCTGCATCGGCCGCGGCTCGCCGTCGACGGTGACGATGTAGGCGTCGCCGCTCTCGATGCCGGGATCGTCCCACGTGAACGTCACCGCCGTGCCGTCGGCGCTCCCCTGCACGTCGGTGACGACGGGGATGCCGCGGGTGCCCTGCACGACGGCGACGACGCCGGCGCCGACGAGGGCGACGATCAGGGCGGCCGCGACCGAGATGCCCCAGACGAGGCGCCGCATCGTGGGCGGAGCGGTGCGCGGGCGGCCGGTGGTGCCGTCGTGCGCGTGCGCATCGGCGCCGAGCACGGTGCCGGAGGAGCGTGATCCGGATCGTCGCGTACGGCGACGTGCGCCCTGCCCGTCGGACAGCGCGTGGTGCCCGCCGATGCGCGTGCGCTCGTCGAGGTCGACGGCCGTGGCGAGCGCCCAGTCGTCCATCGCGACCTCGAGCGGGGTCTGCGGCAGTCCGAGCTCCTCCTCGACCGACTGCAGGTCGCGGATGAACTCGAGGGCGCTGGCCTGGCGGTCCTGCGGACGCTTCGACATGGCGCGGGCGAGGACGCGCTCCAGGCTCCGCGGCACGTCCACCCGGCCGGTCGGCGCCGGCCTCGCCTTCTCGATGCGCCCCATGAGGGCGACGGTGGCGTTGTCGCCGCCCGGGATCTCGAACGGGCTGCGGCCGGCGATCAGCGAGTACACGGTCGCGCCGAGCGACCAGACCTCGCTCGCGACGGTGCCGGAGACGTCGTCCTGGAGCACCTCGGGCGCCGACCACGGGATCGACAGGCCGACCGCCTCGCTCGTCTCGGCCTCGCCGAGCGTGGCCGCGATGCCGAAGTCGGACAGCACGGGATGTCCGTATGCCGTGGTCAGGATGTTCGACGGCTTGATGTCGCGGTGGAGCACGCCCTGTCGGTGCGCCGTCTCGACGGCGCTGGCGATGCGCACGCCGATCGAGAGCACCTCGGCGAGCGGCAGTTGCACGGCTCGGTAGCGCTGCCCCAATGTCGAGGAGCAGTACTCCATCACGAGGTACGGGCGGCCGTCGGCGGCGACGCTCGCCTGGTACACGGTGAGGATCGAGGGATGCGACGAGAGCTGGGCCATGAGGTTGGCCTCGGCCTGGAACATCTGGCGGAGTTCGTCGTTCACGACCTCGGCGAGCAGCACCTTGACCGCCACGAGCCGACGGGGCATGTTCTGCTCGTACAGGAACACGTCTGCGAAGCCACCGGAGCCGAGCACGCGGATGAACGCGAACCCGGGCAGGTTCGGCGGAGTGGACGGCAGACGCCTCGTCACGTTCCTCCCAGCGCTCGGGCCCCTCGGCGCCGCCCGGTGGCCCGGCGGCGCCCGGTGCCCACCATTGTAGATTGGGGGCGGACGCCCCCGCGAAGCCCTGTGCAGTGCGTCCGGCCGCCCCGCGGCATCAGTCAGTCGAGGTCGCTGTCGGCGCGTCGACCGTGGCGGGCGTGCTCGGGCCGGACGACCTTCAGGACATCGACCACGACGACGGTCACGTTGTCGCGACCGCCGTTGCCGAGGGCCGCCTCGACGAGCTGGCGCGCGGCCTTCTCGGGCTTGGGGTTCGCGACGAGGAAGTGGCGGATGCCGTAGGCCGTCAGCTCCTTCGTGAGCCCGTCGGAGCAGATCAACAGCCGCATGCCCTCCTCGACCGCGATCGCCCGGTAGTCGGGGATCGGCGCCTCGTGGAAGCCCACCGCGCGGGTGATCACGTTGGAATGGGGATGGGTGTCGGCCTCCTCGCGCGTGATCTGGCCCGCGTCGACGAGCTCCTGCACGATCGAGTGGTCGACGGTCAGCTGCTCGAGGAACCCATCGACGAGGCGGTACACGCGGGAGTCGCCGATGTTGAACACGATCCACGCCGGCTCGTCGGAGATCGACCCCAGCGCCGCCCCGGTCACGGTGGTGCCGCTGCCCTCGTCGGTGACGCCGGCCCCGCGACCCATGTCCTGCACGGCGAGGCGCAGCGCGGCATCGATCTCGGGCGTGCCCATCGCGACCTTGCCGCCGTGCTCGGCGAGGCGGGTGACGACGGCGGCGCTCGCGAAGTCGCCTGCGGCATGGCCGCCCATGCCGTCGGCCACGGCGAAGATGGGCGCCTGGGCGACGAAGCTGTCCTCGTTGACCTCCCGGCGCAGCCCGGTGTCGGTCATCGCGGCCCAGGCGATGGTGACCTCGGTGCCGTCGGGGAGCATGACGCGATGCCTGGCGTTGCCGTTGCCGATCTGCGTCACGGGGCTGCCTGCTGTCTGGTCGGGGTCATTCGAGGGGAACTGCGGGGGCGGGGAGGATCTCGATGATCGTATCGTCTCCGAGGTCGAGGCTGGTGCCCGGTCCCACGACGATCGATTCGCCGGAACGCAGGCGACGCGAACCGGACGGGCCCCGCACGATCGTGCCGTTGGTCGACCTGAGATCGGTCGCCACCACACGGGAGCCCTCGAGTCGGAGCTCGAGGTGCGTGCCCGACACGACGGCGCGCGGAGACGGCACCACGACGAGCTCCGGCGATCCTCCCAGGGCGTGGGGGATGCGCGGGGCGAGCGGCCGTCGGCCGATGAGCACCGGGCCGGTCACCGGATGCACCGGGCCGTCGCCGATGCGGTACGCGGGCGCCTGCATCGACGGCTCGACGGGCGTCCCGGGCGGCGCGGGCATCCCCGACGCGGGCGCCGCGGGCGTCCCCGACGCGGGCGGTCGCGGCGGCGCCGGTGCCGGCGCCGCGCGCGCGGTGGAGGACGAGGGCGATCCGGGTGACCGCCGGGCGTCGGCGGCGGGCGGCGGCAGCGATGCTGCGGCCGCGGCGGCGGCGGCGGCGGCGGCAGCGGCGATCGCGGCGAGGTCGACGGGCACGGTCGCCGTCGGCGGGCCGGCGATCAGCCCGGTGCCGATCGGACGCGGCGAGCGCCCGACGAGCTCGGCATCGGGGGTCGGGATCGGCGCCGTCGTCGGCGTCGCCGCCACCGGTCGGCCGCGTGGCATCAGGATGGTGTCGGCATCGGCGGCCGAGGGATCCGGTCGTCGCGGCATCGCCGCCGACGCCCACTCCACCGCCGACGCCCGGAGGCTCGCGCGCGCGTGGGGCACCGCGTCGTCCGCCTCGCCGAGCCGGCCGAGCGGTGCCTCCGCCGCCGTGACCCTGATGCCGACGACGGCGCCGAACTCGGCGAGGTGCCATGGCCGGATGCCCCGGGAGTCGAAGCGCCGCGTGCCCCCGGGAGAGGCCAGGTCGACGACCGCGTCGCCGCGCACGACGGCCGTGACCTCCGACGTGTCGGTGCCCGGCCACCACACCAGCGCGAAGGATTCCACCGGCTGGCTGCCGCCGAGCGGGACGAGGCCGACGAGCGACTCGATCGACACGTTGCCATCGGCGGCCGCCGTCGCCAGCGCGGCGAGGCAGGGACCGGGTGCCGGAGCCGCGATGGCGGCGATGAACCGGTCGCCGACCACGACGTCCCAGGCGCGTGCCCCGAGAACGGCGGCGCTCGTGACGGTTCCGGCGACCATGTCGACCAGTCTGGCACCGCCGCGACGACGGCGTCAGCCGATGCGGCTCATCACGTGCTTGATGCGCGTGTAGTCCTCGAACCCGTAGTTCGAGAGGTCCTTGCCGTAGCCCGAGTGCTTGAATCCGCCGTGGGGCATGTCGGACACGAACGGGATGTGCGTGTTGATCCAGACGCAGCCGAAGTCGAGGTGCTTGGCGAAGCGCATCGCGCGGGTGTGGTCGCTCGTCCAGGCGGATGCCGCGAGGGCGTAGTCCACGCCGTTGGCCATGGCGAGCGCCTCCGCGTCGTCGCGGAACGACTGCACGGTGAGGACGGGCCCGAAGATCTCCCGCTGCACCGCCTCGTCGTCCTGCCGCAGCCCGGTGACCACGGTGGCCTCCCAGAAGTAGCCGCGGCTCCCCTGCCGCCGGCCTCCGATTGCGATGTCGGCGTGCGCGGGCAGCCGGTCGATGAAGCCCGACACGTGCGCGAGCTGGTTCGCGTTGTTGAGCGGGCCGTAGAGGACGCCGTCCTCGCGCGGGCCCCCGGTGCGCGCGTTGGAGGCGGTCGCGGCGGCGAGCATGGAGACGAACTCGTCGTGGACGGACTCGTGCACGATCACGCGGGTGGCGGCGGTGCAGTCCTGGCCGGCGTTGAAGTAGGCGGCGGCGACGATGCCCTCGGCCGCCCCCTGGAGGTCGGCATCGGCGAACACGATCGCGGGCGCCTTGCCGCCGAGCTCGAGGTGCACGCGCTTCAGGTCGGATGCCGCCGCCCGGGCGACCTCCATCCCCGCGCGGACGGACCCCGTGATGGCAACCATCTGGGGGGTCGGATGCTCGAGGAGCGCCGCGCCCGTGCCGCGGTCGCCGGTGACCACGTTGAGCACGCCGGCCGGCAGGAACTCGGCGGCCACCTCGGCGAGCCTGAGCGTCGACAGGGGCGTGGTGTCCGAGGGCTTCAGCACCACGGTGTTGCCGGCGGCGATCGCCGGCGCGACCTTCCAGACCGCCATGTTGAGCGGGTAGTTCCACGGCGTGACCTGGCCGACGACGCCGATCGGCTCCCGGCGCACGAACGACGTGTGGCCGGCGAGGTACTCGCCCGCCGAACGGCCCTCCAGGTTCCGTGCGGCGCCCGCGAAGAAGCGGAGCTGGTCGACCGACTGCATGATCTCGTCGGCGACGAGCGTGGCGCGTGGCTTGCCGGTGTCCTGCGACTCGAGGTCGGCGAACTCCTCGGCCCGCGACTCCATCGCGTCCGCGATGCGGAAGAGGGCGAGCTGCCGTTCGGAGGGTGCGACCTGCCCCCAGGTCTCGAAGGCGTCGGATGCCGCGCGGTACGCGTGGTCGAGGTCGGCCTCGGTGGCGACGGGCGAGACGCCGTAGACCTCCTCCGTGGCGGGGTCGATCAGGTCCTGTCCCGTGTCGCCACGCGCCTCGACGTAGTCGCCGTCGATGAAGTTGCGGAGTGTTCCACTGCTCATGGGTGTCGATCCTCGAACTCGTGCGCTCGGCGCGACGCGCGCGCCCGGCGCCCTGGCCGGCACCGTGCGCCCATGGTACGGGCGATTGCTCGCTCGAGGCGAGCGAATGCATTGGAATCAGTTGTGAAGGGCGCGGATTTCG
Organism: Agromyces ramosus; assembly: GCF_004216665.1. Taxonomy (GTDB): domain Bacteria; phylum Actinomycetota; class Actinomycetes; order Actinomycetales; family Microbacteriaceae; genus Agromyces; species Agromyces ramosus. The sequence goes on from NZ_SGWY01000001.1 coordinate 230,345, forward strand.
ACGGAATCGCTTGCCTGCGGCATCCGGCGCTGACACAATCGAACGCATGACGAACGCCGCACGCTCCGCCGCCGCGCGGCCGGTGCACCTCGACGATGTCTCGAAGGCCATCATCGAGCAGCTCCAGGCCGACGGCCGGCGATCCTACGCCGACATCGGCAAGGCGGTCGGCCTCTCGGAGGCGGCCGTGCGCCAGCGCGTGCAGCGACTCACCGAATCGGGCGTGATGCAGATCGTGGCGGTGACCGATCCGATGCAGCTCGGGTTCACCCGCCAGGCGATGATCGGCATCCGCGCGGGCGGCGACACCCGTGAGCTCGCCGAGCGGCTCGCGGAGATCCCGGAGCTCGACTACGTGGTGCTGACCGCCGGGAGCTTCGACCTCCTGGCCGAGGTGGTGTGCGAGAACGACGAAGAGCTCATCACGCTCCTGAACACCCGCATCCGCAACCTGCCCGGGGTGCAGAGCACCGAGACGTTCGTCTACCTGAAGCTGCAGAAGCAGTTCTACAACTGGGGCACCCGATGAGCGGGCGCTCCTCCATAGGAGGACAGAGATGACCACCCTCGACACGCCGACGAGCCTCGAAGCGACCGGCTACGACAACGCCGACCTGCAGCAGAAGGCGAAGGATCACCTCTGGATGCACTTCGCCCGCCAGTCCACGATGGAGACGTCGGGCGTCCCGATCATCACGCGCGGCGAGGGCCACCACATCTTCGACGTCGAGGGGCGGAAGTACTTCGACGGCCTCTCGGGCCTGTTCGTGGTGAACGCCGGTCACGGGCGCGCCCGGCTCGCCGAGGTCGCGGCCAAGCAGGCCGAGCAGCTCGCGTTCTTCCCGATCTGGTCGTACGCGCACCCGTCGGCCATCGAGCTCGCCGACCGGCTGGCCGGCTACGCGCCGGGCGACCTCAACCGGGTGTTCTTCTCCACCGGCGGCGGCGAGGCCGTCGAGACCGCGTTCAAGCTCGCCAAGTACTACTGGAAGCTCAAGGGCCAGCCGACCAAGCACAAGGTGATCTCGCGCGCGGTCGCCTACCACGGCACGCCGCAGGGCGCCCTGGCGATCACCGGCATCCCGGCGATGAAGGCGATGTTCGAGCCGCTCACGCCCGGCGGATTCCGTGTGCCGAACACCAACTTCTATCGCGCAGCCGAGGTCGGCGCACCGGCCGACGACCTCGAGGCCTTCGGCCTCTGGGCGGCCAACCGCATCGAGGAGATGATCCTGTTCGAGGGCCCCGAGACGGTCGCTGCGGTGTTCCTCGAACCGGTGCAGAACTCGGGCGGCTGCTTCCCGCCGCCCCCCGGCTACTTCCAGCGGGTGCGCGAGATCTGCGACCAGTACGACGTCCTGCTCGTCTCCGACGAGGTGATCTGCGCATTCGGCCGCATCGGGCACACGTTCGCGTGCGACGCGTACGGCTACGTGCCCGACATGATCACGTGCGCCAAGGCGATGACGTCGGGCTACTCCCCGATCGGCGCCACGATCGTGTCGGAGAAGATCTACGAGCCGTTCGCCACCGGCAACACGTCGTTCTACCACGGGTACACCTTCGGCGGGCACCCGGTGTCGGCCGCGGTCGCGCTCGAGAACCTCGACATCTTCGAGGAGGAGGGGCTGAACGAGCGCGTCCGGGTGAACTCCCCCCTGTTCCGCGCCGAGCTCGAGAAGCTCCTCGACCTGCCGATCGTCGGCGACGTGCGCGGCGACGGGTACTTCTTCGGCATCGAGCTCGTCAAGGACACGGCGACCAAGGAGACCTTCGACGACGACGAGTCCGAGCGGCTGCTGCGCGGATTCCTGTCGAAGGCGCTCTTCGACGCGGGCCTGTACTGCCGCGCCGATGACCGGGGCGACCCCGTGATCCAACTGGCGCCGCCGCTCACGATCGGCGTACCGGAGTTCCAGGAGATCGAGCAGATCCTGCGCTCCGTGCTCACCGAAGCCTCCAACCGCCTCTGATGGCGGGAGCCCACCAGACGACCGACGGCGCATCCGCCACCTACCGCCGCTCGAGCTTCTGGCTGGATGACCTCGTCCGCTCGGGACGAGACGACCTCGTGCCTCGCGCGCCGCTCGCGGCCGATGCACGGTTCGACGTCTGCATCGTCGGCGGCGGCCTGACCGGGCTGTGGACGGCGTACTCGCTGGCGAAGGCCGACCCCCGCCTGCGCATCGCCGTGCTCGAGCGCGAGATCGCCGGCTTCGGCGCGTCGGGCCGGAACGGCGGCTGGTGCTCGGCGCTGTTCCCACGGTCTCCCGGATCGCTCGAACGCCGGCACGGGTTCGACGCGACGGTCGCGATGCGGCGTGCGATGGTCGACACGGTCGACGAGGTCGGTCGAGTCGCGCGAACCGAGGGCATCGAATGCGACTTCGAGCGGGGCGGGACGGTGGTCTTCGCCCGCAACGACGTGCAGCGCGACTTCGCGACGGCGGACGTCGCGGAGCTGCGGCGGTTCGGGGTCGACCGCCCCGACTACTGGGACCAGCGCACGGTCGGGTCCCGGTTCGGGGCGACCGGCCTCGACGGCGACGCGCCCGGTGCGATGTTCGATCCGGCCTGCGCGAGGCTCCACCCCGCGAAGCTCGTCCGGGGCCTCGCCGAGGTGGTCGAACGGCTCGGCGTCGTCCTCTTCGAGCGCACCGAGGTCATCGACTGGGCGGCGGGGAGCGTGCGATTCCGCGGGGTCGACTCGGGCGTCGAGGGCTCCGTGGCCGCGAGGCACGTCATCATCGCGCTCGAGGGCTACGGCTCCCAGCGGCCGAGGGTGCGTCGACGCATCCTGCCGCTCTACTCGCTCATGATCGCGACCGAGCCGCTGGATGATGCGATCTGGGACGAGATCGGTATCGAGCACGGCCAGACGTTCAGCGACTACCGCCACCTGCTCATCTACGGCCAGCGCACCGCAGACAACCGCTTCGCCTTCGGTGGCCGAGGCGCCCGGTACCACTGGGGCAGCACCGTGGATCCGGCGTTCGAGCGCGTCGACCAGGTGTTCGATCACCTGCACGGAGTCCTGCGCGACCTCTTCCCCGCGATCGGCGACGCGGCCGTCACGCACCGTTGGGGCGGCCCGCTCGGGGTCGCGCGGGACTGGCACGCCACCGCGAGCTACAACCCGAAGACCGGTGTCGGCTTCGCGGGAGGGTACGTGGGCGACGGGCTCTCGACGACGAACCTCGCCGGTCGCACCCTGGCCGACCTCGTGCTGGGTCGCGACTCCGAGCTGACGGCCCTGCCGTGGGCGAATCATCGCTCTCCCCTGTGGGAGCCGGAGCCGCTCCGCTTCGCGGGCGCGAACCTCGGGATCCTCGGCATGCAGTTCGCCGACCTCGAGGAGCGCATCACCCGCCGCCCCTCGGTCACCGCGCGGCTGCTCGCCCCGCTCACCGGTCACTGACGTCGCTCGCGGGGTCCGCGAACGCCCACTCGGGGAGGGCGCCGCTCCCGATGAACGCCGAGAGCAGCGACGCCATCGTGTGGCCGGGTGCGAGCGCGAGGACCTGGTCGATGAGCAACCCGGCGGCGGACCCCATGCCGAGTGCCCACGCCAGCCACGCCGCCATGCACAGCGGGCCCGGCCGGTGCTCGGCGGGTGCGTGGGCGGCGGCCCAGCGAACGAGGTCGAGCGCACGGCGGACGCGCCGATGGTCGGGCCGGACGCTCGTCTGGCCGAGCAGCAGCCGACCGAGCAGTTCGGATGCCTCGTCGGCCTCGTCGCCGTCGAGCTCGCGCCGTACCGACTCGTCGACGGTCTCCCCTGCCTCGGCCGCCCTCGACGCCGTGGCTGCCGCGTCATCGTGCGCGAGCTCGCCGATCTGCGGTCCGAACGCCAGTTGCAGCATCATGGCGTCGCGGAAGGCGGGCCGATCGGCCAGGTGCAGGAACCAGGCCAGCCGCAGTGGCGGCTGCCCTGCCGGCTCGCCGAGCAGGAGTGTCTCGATCAGGGTGACCGGGTCGGTCGCATGGCCGAGTCGCTCGAACTGCACGACGCTGCGCTCGAGGTCGTCGAACGCCTCGAGCTCCGCCCGGACGACGCCCACGGCCGTCCCGCCGACGGCCGGCAGCCGACCGGCCTCGGCCGGCGACCCGGACGTGTGGGCGTCCGCCGGCAACCGCCTCGCGGCCGGGCTCTCGTCGATCACCTCGAGCGGGTGGCCCGCGGCCGGCGTATCGGGGTCCAGCAGCGAGCCCCAGCCGTCGGCGGCCCGGCAGAGCGCATCACGGACGCCGAAGCCGGCCTGTCCGGCCCGGCGCACCAGCATCGACAGGAGACCGCGCTCGGGCACGCCACGAGCCGCGGCGAATGTCGCATCGGTGTAGGCGATCGGCACCACCGCGTCGACGCCGGGCATGCGGCAGAGCGTTCCGATGATGGCGGAGACGAGCGCCGGCCGATCCTTGGCCCGTCGCGGCAGGTCGTGCCGGAGCACGCCGGCCGACCGTGCGCCGCGGAACGCGACGCAGACGATCGATCGCTCGGGAAGGAAGCCGGCGAGGACCGGGACGAGCGCGAGCAGGTCGTGCGCACCGGTGGCGCGGATGATGGTGGTCATGCGGCCAGCGTCGCGCGCGCCGCATCCGCTCGACCGGCCCACCGTCCGATCGGGCGACGGACGCCGGCATCCCCGAGGTGGGGAGGACGGGTCAGCGCCCCGAGAACAGCTCCGAGATCTCGGCCGTTTCCGCAGCCGTCGGCCGCCATGCGCTGCCGGCCGCGGCGTTCTGCCGGATCTGCTCGGGGCGCGTCGTGCCCGCGATCACGCTCGCCATGGCCGGCTGCGCGAGCAGCCAGCCGAACGTGGCCTCCAGCATCGTGATGTCCCGCTGCTCCGCGAAGGCGCGGTAGCGGTCGAGCAGGTCCCACGGTGCGTCATCGACGAGGTGACGGCGCTGGCGCATGATGCGCGTGTCGGCGGGATGGTCGTCGCGCCGGAACTTGCCGGTGAGCAACCCGTTCTGCAGCGGGAAGTACGGGAGGAAGCCGAGTCCGAAGTGGCGGACGGCGGGCAGCACCTCGGCTTCGGCCCCGCGCGAGAGGAGGTTGTACTCGTTCTGCGCGGAGACGAATCGGGTGGCGCCGAGCTCGCGGGCGACGAGCTCGGCCTCGGCGACCTGCCAGCCGCTGAGGTTCGAATGGCCGAGGTAGCGCACCTTTCCGTCGCGCACGAGATCGTCGAGCGCCGCGATCGTCTCGTCGATCGGCGTGGAGGGGTCGGGCGTGTGGAGCTGGTAGAGGTCGATCCAGTCGGTCTGGAGGCGCCGCAGCGAGCCCTCAACGGCGAGGCGGATGTACCGGCGGGAGCCCCGCGCTCCCCACGCGGGCAGCGGCGACGGCAGGCTCGCGTGCCCGAACTTCGTGGCGATCACGACCTCGTCGCGCCGACCGCGCAGCGCCTCGCCGAGGAGCGTCTCGCTGAGCCCGTACTCGCGCCCGTAGATGTCGGCGGTGTCGATGAGGTTGACGCCGGCGTCGAGTGCCGCGGCGACCACTTCGTTCGTGCCGTCCTGCGACTCCGTCGCCGTTCCGGCGCGGCCGAAGTTGTTCCCGCCGAGGCCGACCGCCGACACGCGGAGGCCCGAAGGTCCGAGGGAGCGGTACTCGAGTGCGGTCATCCGTCAAGCCTAGGCGGCGGCCTCGGCGGTCCGCGAACGCGTCGATCGGGCGCGGCCTCGTCCTCCACAGGGCCCGCTTCGGCGCGAACCCGTGCGATGTCCGATTCCCGCGAGTCGATGTCGGATGCCGCGGCTACGCTCGAAGCATGAACAGCGTATTCCTCACCCGCCTCGACAGCCCGATCGGCCGCATCGAGCTCACCGGCGACGACGACGCCGTCACGAGCCTCTCCATCGAGCGCGACGGTGCGCTCCCGCACGACGGCGAGCCCGAACGCTCGAACGACGTGCTCGACCTCGCTCGCGCGCAGCTGCTCGAGTACTTCGCCGGATCCCGCACCGAGTTCGACCTCCCGGTCCGTCTGTCCGGCACACCGTTCCAGGAGGCGGTCTGGGCGGAGCTCGAGCGCCTCGGCTGGGGCGAGGCGATCTCGTACGGGGCGCTCGCGGCAGCCGTCGGCAAGCCCGGGTCCGCTCGTGCGATCGGCGGCGCCGTCGGGGCCAACCCGATCCCCATCATCGTGGGCTGCCACCGAGTGCTCGCCTCCGACGGTCGCATCACCGGCTACTCGGGCGGCGAGGGCATCCCGACCAAGCTCTGGCTGCTCGGCCACGAGCGCATCGGCTTCGCCGCGTGAGCGCGGTGCCGCGCCCCGAGCTCGTCACGGGCGACGACGGCCTGGCGCGCTGCGCGTGGGGCGCCGTCGATCCCGAGTACCGCCGCTACCACGACGAGGAGTGGGGCACGCCCCAGCACGACCCGGTGCGCCTGTTCGAGAAGGTCTGCCTCGAGGGGTTCCAGGCCGGGCTGTCGTGGATCACGATCCTCAGGCGCCGTCCGGCCTTCCGCGAAGTCTTCCACGGCTTCGACATCGAGCGCGTCGCGGCGATGTCCGAGTCCGATGTGGAGCGACTGCTCGGCGACGCGCGCATCATCCGCCACCGGGGCAAGATCGAGGCGACCATCCAGAACGCCCGCGCCACCCTCGCACTCGATGAGCCGCTCGACCGTGTCCTCTGGCACTTCGCTCCGGCACCGCGAGCATCAGCACCCGCCTCGTTCTCCGACGTTCCGGCGACCACGCCCGAATCGGTGGCGATGAGCACGGCACTCCGCAAGCTCGGCTTCCGCTTCGTCGGGCCGACCACGATGTACGCCCTCATGCAGGCGGCCGGCATGGTCGACGACCATCTCGCCGGGTGCTTCCGTACGTCGACTGGTCGCCGTGGCGCCAGGATCGCCGTCGGGGCCTGAAGCCCGTCGAGCGAGGGCGGGAGCCGATCGGGCAGCGTCGCTCAGGCGACGAGCTCGAGCTCGCGCGGCTCGTCCCCCGCGCTCGACTCGCGCAGCTCGAGACGGAATCCCGCCGCCCGAGCCCAGTCGATCAGCTCGTCGAGCGAGCCGATCGTCGGACGCGACTGGAGGAACGACCGGGTGAAGCGTCCCTTGGCGTGCTTGTTGAAGTGGTTCAGCGCTCGACGGCGCCCATCGGCGTCGACCGAGACCACTCGGACGAAGGCACTGCCGCCCCGAGCAGGCGCCGGGCCGAGTTCGGCATAGCCCTCCGATCGCAGGTCGAGGATCACGTCCGACCGCGACGCCAGCAACGACGAGAGCGATTCGCGCCAGAACGCACGCAGGCGAACGCCCGGCACGCGGGAATCGTGCGACAGCCGATACGCGGGGATCGGGTCCAATGCCCCGACGAGACCGAACAGCGCGGAATGCACGACGACCGTGGTCTCCGCGAACGCACGAGCCTCCGTGGAGAGGGTCGACGGGTCGAGCGCGTCGTAGAGCACTCCGGTGTAGCGGTCGATCGCCGGCATCGTGGACGCGTCCCGCAGGCGCCGGTTGCGTTCGACCTCCGCGACCTGACGCCGACTCAGCTTCAACGCGCGCATGGTCGCGTCGGGATCACCGGCGAGACCGACCACCCGTTCGACGAGCTCTCCACGCAACGCGGTGAGGTCGGGATGCGCGAGCGCGTCGAGGTCGAGCGGTGTCGGGTCGCCACCGTCCCGCTTCGTCTCGGACGGCGGAAGCAGCAACAGCATCTACGCGGCGATGAACGCGAGCGCCGCGTCGACGTTCGAACCGAGCGATTCGACGCTGTCGATCGTGACACGCGGGAGCGCCGACGACGGGCCGGTCCAGGGCGCGTAGCCCTCGAGGCTCTGCTCGACGGCGCGCCAGGTGGTCTCCTCGAGGTGCGGCAGGCCGCGCTCGCGCTTCTCGAGCCGAGCGCGGTGCAACGACTCGTCGGAGCAGACGACCTCGATGACCCGCAGGCGGACGTCGGCGCGGGCGGCGAGGTCCCGCCACTGCAGGCGCGCGGCCTCGGCGGCGTTGACGGCATCGACGATGACCGTTCGCCCCGAGTCCAGCTCCTTCTCGGCGATCTCTTCGGCCACGAGGTACGCGGCGAGACCGGTCGGCTGGTCGGCGTCGATCCCCGCGCGGAGGATCGCCGACTCGATCGGGTCGACGGACACGACCGTGGCGCCGAGTCGGGCTCCTACGATCTCGCCGATCGTCGACTTGCCCGCGCCCGGCAACCCGGCCATCACGATGAGTTGGGTGACGCTCAGGTCACCGAATTGGCGGTCGATCGGCTGCTCCCCCTGCATCCGGAACTCCTCAGGAGAGCTCTGCGCGTGACGCGACCACCTGCACGGCGTTCGACTGCACCGACAGGAAGCCGTCCTCCGCGTTCGCGGTGATCTTCTCGCCGCCCGGCAGTGTGACGCGAACCTCGCCACCGGCCAGGATCGCGAGCATCGGCTCGTGACCCGGCAGGATGCCGATCTCGCCTTCCACCGTGCGGGCGACGACCATGGCCGCCTCGCCCGACCAGACTTCCTGGTCGGCCGAGACGACGCTCACGTTGAGGGCGGCCATGCTCAGCCGTTCTCCTTCTGGATGCGAGCCCAGTTCTCCTCGACGTCGGTGATCGGGCCGACGTTGAAGAAGGCCTGCTCGGCGACGTGGTCGAAGTCACCGCGGGCGATCGCGTCGAACGACTCGATCGTGTCCTTGAGGGGCACCGTCGACCCCTCGACGCCCGTGAACTTCTTGGCCATATAGGTGTTCTGCGAGAGGAACTGCTGGATGCGACGTGCACGGGCGACCGTGATCTTGTCCTCTTCGGAGAGCTCGTCGACACCGAGGATGGCGATGATCTCCTGGAGTTCCTTGTTCTTCTGGAGGATCTGCTTCACCGTGGTCGCGACGCGGTAGTGGTCCTCGCCCAGGTAGCGCGGGTCCATGATGCGCGAGGTCGACGTCAGCGGGTCGATCGCCGGGTAGAGGCCCTTCGACGCGATCTCGCGAGAGAGCTCGGTCGTCGCGTCGAGGTGCGCGAAGGTCGTGGCCGGCGCCGGGTCGGTGTAGTCGTCGGCGGGCACGTAGATCGCCTGCAGGGAGGTGATCGAGTGTCCGCGCGTCGAGGTGATGCGCTCCTGGAGGATGCCCATCTCGTCGGCGAGGTTCGGCTGGTAGCCCACGGCCGACGGCATGCGGCCGAGGAGCGTCGACACCTCGGAGCCGGCCTGCGTGAACCGGAAGATGTTGTCGATGAAGAGGAGCACGTCCTGCTTCTGCACATCGCGGAAGTACTCCGCCATCGTGAGCGCGGAGAGCGCCACGCGAAGACGCGTGCCGGGCGGCTCGTCCATCTGGCCGAAGACGAGGGCGGTCTTGTCGAACACGCCCGCCTCCTCCATCTCGTGGATGAGGTCGTTGCCCTCACGCGTGCGCTCGCCGACGCCGGCGAACACGGACACGCCGCCGTGGTCCTGCGCGACGCGCTGGATCATCTCCTGGATGAGGACGGTCTTGCCGACGCCCGCACCACCGAAGAGGCCGATCTTGCCGCCCTGCACGTAGGGGGTCAGGAGGTCGATCGACTTGATGCCGGTCTCGAAGAGCTGCGTCTTGGACTCCAGCTGGTCGAAGGCCGGAGGCCTGCGGTGGATCGGCCAGCGCTCGGTGATCTCGACCTGGTCGCCGGGCTCGCCGTTGAGGATCTCGCCGATGACGTTGAAGACCTTGCCCTTGGTGACGTCGCCGACGGGCACCGAGATCGCCTCACCGGTGTCGCTGACCTCCTGGCCGCGCACGAGACCGTCGGTGGGCTTCAGGGCGATGGCGCGCACGAGGTCGTCGCCGAGGTGCTGGGCGACCTCGAGCGTGATGGTGTTCGTCTCGCCCTCGATGGTGATGTCGGTCTTGAGAGCGTTGTAGATCTCGGGGATCGAGTCGTGCGGGAACTCGATGTCGACGACAGGGCCCGTGACGCGGGCGATGCGGCCGACGGCGCCGGCGGTCGACTCGGCGACCGGCGCGGTTGCGGTGTCAGTCATTCTGGCTCTCTCTTTTCTGGATTACTTCTTTGCGGCGAGCGCATCGGCGCCGCCCACGATCTCGGCGATCTGCTGCGTGATCTCGGCCTGTCGCGCCTCGTTCGCGAGGCGCGTGTAGTCGGTGATGAGCTTGTCGGCGTTGTCCGATGCCGACTTCATCGCCTTCTGGGTCGCGGCGTGCTTCGCCGCCGCCGACTGCAGGAGCGCATTGTAGATGCGGCTCTCGATGTACACCGGCAGCAGCGAGTCGAGCACGGTCTCGACGTCGGGCTCGAACTCGTAGAGCGGCTGCACCGTGGCATCCGGCTCCTCGACGCCCTCGACGACCTCGAGCGGAAGCAGGCGCACGACCTCGGGGGTCTGCGTCATCATGCTCACGAAGCGGTTGTAGACGACGTGGATCTCGTCGACGCCGCCGTCGGCGGCATCCCGGAGGAACACCTCGAGCACCGCGTCGGCGATCTCCTTGGCCAGCTCGAACTCGGGGTTCTCGGAGCTGCCGGTCCACTGCCGCTCGGATGCCCGACGACGGAACTGGAAGTATCCGACCGCCTTGCGTCCGACGAGGAAGTACACGACGTCCTTGCCCTGGCTGCGCAGCAGCTCGGCGAGCTGCTCAGCCTCGCGGAGCACCTGCGAGTTGAACGCACCCGCGAGTCCGCGGTCCGACGTGAGGATCACGACGGCGGCGCGCTCGATCGTCTCGGGCTCGGTCGTGAGCACGTGGTCGACGTTGGAGAACGTCGCGACGGCCGACACGGCTCGCGTGATGGCCCGCGAGTACGGCGTCGAAGCCGTCACGCGCGCCTGCGCCTTCTGGATACGCGAGGCGGCGATGAGCTCCATCGCCTTCGTGATCTTCTTCGTCGTCTGGGCAGACTTGATCTTCTGCCGGTAGACCCGAAGTTGCGCTCCCATGTCTCTCCTGTATCCCTAGGGGTCGATCGCGATTCGCCGGCTGCCTAGCGGCGGCTCTTGACGATCTTCTCCTGGTTGACGTCCTCGACGGCGATCGCCTCGAACTCCTCGCGCCCCACCGAGGCGAGCGGCTTGCCCTCACCCGTCTGGAACTCGAGCTTGAACTTGTCGACCTCGGTCTCGAGCGTCGCGACGGTCTCGTCGGACAGCACGTTGGTGTCGCGGAGCGTCGAGAGCACCTCGGTGTTGCGGCCCAGGTAGTCGAGGAACTCGCGCTCGAAGCGCAGGATGTCCTCGACGGGCACCTCGTCGAGCTTGCCGTTCGTGCCTGCCCAGATCGAGACGACCTGCTCCTCGACCGGGTACGGCGAGTACTGCGGCTGCTTGAGGAGCTCGGTGAGGCGTGCGCCGCGGGCGAGCTGACGACGGCTCGCCGCGTCGAGGTCGGACGCGAACATCGCGAACGCCTCGAGCGAACGGTACTGCGCCAGTTCGAGCTTCAGCGTGCCCGAGACCTTCTTGATCGACTTGACCTGCGCGTCGCCGCCGACTCGCGAGACCGAGATGCCCACGTCGACCGCCGGTCGCTGGTTCGAGTTGAAGAGGTCGGACTGCAGGAAGATCTGGCCGTCGGTGATCGAGATCACGTTGGTCGGGATGTACGCCGAGACGTCGTTCGCCTTCGTCTCGATGATCGGCAGGCCCGTCATCGAGCCGGCGCCGAGCTCGTCGGAGAGCTTCGCGCAACGCTCGAGCAGGCGCGAGTGCAGGTAGAACACGTCGCCGGGGTAGGCCTCACGTCCCGGCGGGCGGCGGAGGAGGAGCGACACGGCACGGTACGCCTCGGCCTGCTTCGACAGGTCGTCGAAGATGATCAGGACGTGCTTCGAGTCGTACATCCAGTGCTGGCCGATCGCCGAGCCGGTGTACGGCGCGAGGTACTTGAAGCCGGCGGGATCGGAGGCGGGGGCGGCGACGATGGTGGTGTACTCCATCGCGCCGGCGTCCTCGAGCGCACCCTTCACGCCCGCGATCGTGGAGCCCTTCTGGCCGATCGCGACGTAGATGCAGCGCACCTGCTTCGACGGGTCGCCCGACTCCCAGTTGGCCTTCTGGTTGATGATCGTGTCGATCGCGATGGCGGTCTTGCCGGTCTGGCGGTCGCCGATGATCAGCTGGCGCTGGCCGCGGCCGACCGGGATCATCGCGTCGATGGCCTTGATGCCGGTCTGCAGCGGCTCGTGCACCGACTTGCGCTGCATGACGCCGGGCGCCTGCAGCTCGAGGGCGCGGCGGCCGTCGATGCCGGTGATCTCGCCGAGGCCGTCGATCGGGTTGCCCAGCGGGTCGACCACGCGGCCGAGGTAGCCCTCGCCGACGGGAACGGAGAGGACCTCGCCGGTGCGGGTCACCTCCATGCCCTCCTCGATGCCGGTGAACTCGCCGAGCACGACGACGCCGATCTCGTCCTCGTCGAGGTTCAGCGCGAGGCCGAGCGTGCCGTCGGCGAAGCGGATGAGCTCGTTCGCCATGACCGAGGGCAGGCCCACAACGTGGGCGATGCCGTCGGCGGCGTCGGAGACGTATCCGACCTCGGTCGTCTGCGCCTGGCCCGGCTCGTACGACGAGACGAACTCCGAGAGAGCCGAACGGATCTCGTCGGGGCTGATGGAGAGTTCTGCCATTGTCTTTCCCTTTTCTGTACCGGTTGTACAGCTACTGGTGTGTCGCGGCGCAGGACGCCGGTCGTTTCATCCGGCGTCAGCCGGCAAGCTTCTGCCGCAGCGAGCTGAGGCGTGAGGCGACGCTGCCGTCGATGACGTCGTCGCCGATCTGCACGCGGACCCCGCCGAGGACGGCGGGATCGACGATGGTGTTCACCCGGAGCGCACGGTCGTACTGCGCCTCGAGGCCCCGCACCAGGCGGTCGAGCTGCTCGCTGGACAGCGGCGTCGCGGTGGTGACCGTGGCGATCTCGAACCCGCGCTGCTCGGCGACCACCGCGGCCGCATGGCGGAGGAGCTCGCCGATCCGGCGTCCACGCGGCTGCTGCACGAGGTGGTTCACGATCGCGACCGTCTGCGGCGACGCGTTGCCCGCGAGCAGCTTGTCCACGACCTGCACCTTCGACTCCGTCGGGTTCAGCTTGCTGCCGAGCGCGAGCTCCAGTTCGGCGTCGGATGCCACGGCACGCTGGATCGCGAAGAGCTCCGCGTCGATCGGGACATCGCGTGCCGATTCGGAGGCGACCCGCAGGCCGAGCTCCTCGATGCCCTCGAGCAGGTCCCTCGAGTCCGACCAGTGGCTCGAGGCGAGGTCGGTGAGCAGCGTCACGGAGTCGGCCGCGAGCTTCGAGCCGAAGACGGCCTCGACGAGCGCGCGCTTCTGCGCGGCATCCGCCTCGCTGTCGGTCAGCGCGGTACGGAGCTGCTTCGACGAGCCGATGATCCGGCCGGCGGCGAGGAGGTCCTCCGCGACGCGCAGTTCGGCCCGGCCGAGCGACGTCAACGCGGCGTGCGTCCCGGCCAGGGCCTTCCTCGTAGCGCTACCCATGGGTTACTTCTTCCCTCCGGCGGTGGCCTCGGAGGCCTCCAGGTCGGCGAGGAAGCGGTCGACGACGGCGGTCGCCTTCGCGTCGTCGGAGAGGCTCTCGCCGATGACGCCCGACGCGAGGTCGATCGCGAGCGTGCCCACCTCGGAGCGGAGCGAGACGAGCGCGGACTGGCGCTCGGCCTCGATCTGCGCCTGCGCGGTCGCGGTGACGCGAGCCGCCTCACCGGCGGCACGCTCCTTGGCCTCGGCGACGATCCTGTTGCCGTCCTCGCGGGCGGACTCGCGGATGCGGCCGGCCTCGGTGCGCGCGTCGGCCAGCTGGGCGGTGTACTCCTCGAGCGCCGCCTCCGCCTTGCGCTGGGCCTCGTCGGCCTTCGCGATGTTGCCCTCGATGGCCTCGGCGCGCTCGTCGAGCAGCTTCTGGACGCGCGGCAGCGCGTACCTCCAGAAGAAGACGAGGATGATGATGAAGCAGATCGCCGACCCGATGATGTCGTACGGCTCGGGGACGACCGGGCTCGTGTTCTCCTCGGCAGCCTCGGTCGCAGCGCTCAGAACTGCGTGGAGCACATTGGCCTCCTAGATAGCGGCGGAGCGGATCAGACGAAGATGAAGTACGTGGCGATGCCGATGAAGGCGAGCGCCTCGGTGAAGGCGATGCCGATCCACATCAGCACCTGGAGGCGGCCGGCGAGCTCGGGCTGGCGGGCGACACCCTCGATCGTCTTGCCGACGACGATGCCGACGCCGATGGCCGGGCCGATCGCCGCAAGGCCGTAACCGACCGTCGCGATGTTGCCGTTGATCTCAGCGAGAACGGTAGTTGCGTCCACGTTGGGTTTTCCTTTCCTAGGGATGTTCTGGGCGGGTGCCCGGGCTCAGTGCTCTTCCGCCACCGCGAGCTGGATGTAGACCGCGGTGAGGAGTGCGAAGACGTAGGCCTGCAGGACGGCGACGAGGATCTCGAACAGGGTGAACACGAGGCCGAAGGCCAGGGTCCCCACCCCGAGGAGGCTCCACCAGCCACCGAGCTGGACGACGAAGAACGAGGTCGCGGCGAAGAACAGCACGAGCAGGAGGTGCCCGACGATCATGTTCATCATGAGTCGGAGCGTGAGCGTGATCGGCCGGATGATGAAGGTCGAGATCAGCTCGATCGGCGTGACGATGATGTACACCGGCCACGGCACGCCCGACGGGAACAGCGAGTTCTTGAAGAAGTTCTTGGGGCTCTTCTTGACGCCCGCGTAGATGAAGGCGGCGTAGGCCACGATCGCGAGCACGAGGGGCACGCCGATCACGGACGTGCCGGCGATGTTCAGGAACGGGATGACACCCGTCAGGTTCATGAACAGCACCATGAAGAAGATGGTGGTGAGCAGCGGGAGGAACCGCTTGCCGTCCTTCTTGCCGAGCAGGTCGTCGGCGATGTTGACGCGGACGAGGTCGAGGCCCATCTCGACGAGGCTCTGGAAGCGGCCGGGCACCATGCGCATCCTGCGCGTGCCGAGCCAGAACACGAGGAGCAGCGCGACGACCGCGACGATGCGCACGAGCGTGATGCGGTTGATCTCGAACGGAGTGCCGCCGAAGAGCAACGCCCCCGGGAAGAATTCCTCGATCGACGGACCGTGGAAGCCACCATCATCGGTTGACATCGGAACCAGCAGGTTCAGAGCGTTAGCTAGCAGCGCTATCTCCTGTTTCGGGGCGTGGAGCTCAGCTCTCGCGACGACGAACATCGGACACGGATTCCGAACAGGCCGAAGCCGGGCGGAAACCGTGGGGGATCGTCAATACTCTAGCAAGACTTCTACGAGCAGACGAATTCGCCGCCGGGCCTCAGTCGTCGGTGGGAGCCTTGGGCAGTCGGACGTCGCTCACGTACGGGATCCGGGACTTCGCGACCACGAGCACGTCGACGACGAGCGAGGCGATGACGCCCGCGACCAGGCTGAGGAACAGCACCGTCGGGTTCAGCCACGGGGCGTCGCGGAGCACGACCACGAGCACGATGAAGACGATGAACTTCAGCAGCCAGCCGCCGAGCACGATCCCGAAGAACACGCCCACGAACACGTCGCTCGAGGCGAACCGGTTGGCGAGCAGGATGCTCGCCGCGGTGATGCCCATGAACACCACGGCCATGAGCGTGCCGATGAGCGCGCTCACCAGTCCCTCGGTGCCGGCGAAGACGAAGCCGAGGATGCCACTGACCACGAGCACGACCGCGGCGAGCACCCCGCCCCAGGCGAGCGCCCTGCGGAGCACCGGATTCGAGGTGGGCGTGCGGTCGGCGGATTCAGGGCGTGCGTCGGTCATCGTGCTCCAGTTCGGGGTCGCCCGATTCTAGCCGGGACGCCTGAACGGGCACCGGGGCCGGCTCGAGCTCGTCGAACACGATCGCCTCGGGCACGTCGACCGATTCGGCCTCCGCGGCGACCGTGAGCCGCTTGCGGCGGCCGAGCGGGGCCAGGGTGACGGCCGCGCAGGCGATGAAGCCCAGGCCGAGCAGCAGGAACGCCCACCCGGAGTCGATGCCGAGGTAGACGGGGAACACGAACGAGAGGAGGCATCCGACCGACGCCACCGCCGTCCAGGCGTAGAAGATGAGCACGGCGTGCAGGTGCGAGTGGCCCATGTCGAGCAGGCGGTGGTGCAGGTGCTTGCGGTCGGCGGCGAACGGCGACTTGCCGGCCCGCAGGCGCCGGACGACCGCGAGCCCGAAGTCGAGCAGTGGGATGACGAGCACGGCGAACGGCAGGATGATCGGGATGAAGGCGGGGAACAGCTCGTCGAGGCCGAGCGAGGCGGGATCGATCTGGCCGGTCACCGCGATCGCCGACGTGGCCATCAGCAGGCCGATGAGGAGCGCGCCCGCGTCGCCCATGAAGAGCTTCGCGGGGTGCCAGTTGAGCGGCAGGAATCCCACGCAGGCGCCGACGATCACGATCGCGAGCAGCGAGGCCAGGTTGAAGTAGTTGAGCGGCGACGTCTTCTGCACGAGCAGGTAGGTGTACAGGAAGAACACGCCGTTGGCGATGAGGGCGACGCCGGCGACGAGGCCGTCGAGCCCGTCGATGAAGTTGATCGCGTTCATCACGAGCACGATCGTGAACACGGTGATCGTGGCGCTCATCCACGACGAGCCGACGGTGATGCCGCCGATGGGCAGCGACACGATCGACACGCCCTGCCACGCGATCAGGCCCGCGGCGATGAACTGGCCGGCGAGCTTCGTGGTCCAGTCGAGGTCCCAGATGTCGTCGGCCACGCCGATGAGCACGATGAGCAGGGCGGCACCGAGGATGGCGAGCATCTGGCTGGGGTTCTGGAAGATGATCGAGACGATCGAGAACCGGGACGAACCCAGGGTGGACACGAACGCGGCCGCGCCGATCGCGGCGAGGATCCCGACGAACATCGCGATGCCGCCGAGCCGCGGCGTCGGTCGCGTGTGCACGTCGCGCTCGCGGATCTTCGGGTAGAGCCGGTACTTCAGGCTCAGCTTCCAGACCAGCACCGAGCCGCCGAAGGTGACGAGCGCGGCCACGAGGGCGAGCGCGAGGAACAGGGTCATGAGGCGGCGGCATCCGCTCCGTCGTCGGCGGTGGTGCGGGCTGGTGCCGCGGGCGCGTCGGATGCCGCGGGGCCGTCGGACGCCGCGGGGCCGTCGAACGCCGCCGACGCGTCGGATGCCGCACCCTCGCGGGCCGCCGCGGCCCCGTCGGTCGCGGCATCCGCCTCGGGGTCGATCGTCGCGGCCTCGTCGGCCGGAGCCAGCATGTCCTCGCCGATCACCTCGGCGATGCGCTCACGGGAGATGACGCCGGCGCGCACGATGCGCATCACTCCCCCGTCGACGGCGAGCCCGGTCGCGTCGACGATGGTCGACGACGTGTCGCCGGGCCGTTCGCCGATGGCCTCGTAGCCCTCGCCGGCCGGACCGCCGTCGAGGTAGACGGTGACCGAGTCGCCGAGCATGGCCTCGGCGTCGGCGGCCGTGACGGCCGACGGCTGCCCCGAGAGGTTCGCGCTCGACACGGCGAGCGGGCCGGTCTCGGAGAGCAGCTCGAGCGCGATCGGATTCGCGGGCATGCGCAGCGCCACGGTGCCCCGCGTCTCGCCGAGGTCCCATTGCAGCGAGGGCTGCGCGTGCAGGATGACCGTGAGTCCGCCGGGCCAGAACTCCTCGACGAGCCGGCGCACCGCTCCGGGCACCTCGCTCGCGAGCGCGTCGAGGGTGGGGATGCCGGGGATCAGCACGGGCGGCGGCGAGGTGCGCTCACGGCCCTTGGCCTCGAGGAGTCGGGTCACCGCGGCCGCGTCGAACGCGTCGGCGGCGAGGCCGTAGACCGTGTCGGTGGGAATCACCACGAGTTCGCCGCGTCCGATGGCACCGCGCGCGAGGCGCATGCCGGTGAGCAGCTGGGAGTCGACCGAACAGTCGTAGATGGCAGTCATGACCGCTCGATTCTAGACCAGCGCGCTTGCCATCCCCGGGGCATCGGCGCGCCGCCGTTCATCGTCGACGCCTGGGCGACGGATGCCGCGAGCCCGTGCGGCCCGCGGCATCCGTCGCCTGCGCCCCCGTCGTCAGCGGCGACCGGCCTTCCGGCGGAACAGCCAAGCCCCCCAGGCCACGGAGCCGGCGATGATGACGACGCACCATCCGACGGCCCACCATGCCGAATCGCCCATCGGCGTGCCCATGAGCAGCGACCGGAGGGTCTCGATGATCGGGGTGATCGGCTGGTTCTCCGCGATCCACTGGAGCCAGTCGGGCATCGTCTCGACCGGCACGAACGCGCTCGACAGGTACGGCAGGAAGAGGAGGATGAAGCCGTAGCCGTTCGCCGCCTCGGGTGTCGACGCGGCGAGGCCGATCGCGGCGAAGAGGTAGGTGATCGCGAGGATCCACAGCGCGACGAGCCCGAACACGGCGAGCCACTCGAGCGGCGTCGCCGTCGGCCGGAAGCCGACGAGCAGCGCCACGAGGATCACGACGGCGGTCGCGACGAGGTTGCGCGCGAGGCTCGCGACGACGTGCCCCGTGAGCACCGCGCCGCTGCGGAGCGGCATCGTGCGGAACCGGTCGATGATGCCGGTCGTCATGTCGTTCGCGACCGAGACCGCCGTCGACGCCGAGCCGAAGCCGGCGCAGAGCAGGATGATGCCGGGCACGACGTAGTCGACGTAGCCGCCCGACGGGTCGATCGCGTTGCCGAAGATCCAGGTGAACATCAGCATCAGCATCACGGGCAGCACGATGGCCATGAGGGCCGACTCCACGTCGCGCACGGAGTGGAGGAAGCTGCGCGTGATGAACGTGGACTCGGCCGTGAACGCGCCGATGCGCGGGCGCACGAGGGTGGTCGTGGTCATGGTCGTCACTTCGCTTCCAGGAGTTCGGGCGACGCGGGCGCCGCGTTGCGGGCGGTGATGTCGAGGAACACGTCGTCGAGGCTGGGACGCCGGATGGACACCGCGACGCCGTCGGCGGCGGCCGCGGGAGCGCGGTCGAGCTCGTCGAGGGCGGCCCGGAGCCCGTGCACGCTCCCGTCGGTGGGCAGCTCGAGGAGCAGGACCCCGTCGGCGTCGCGGAGCTCCACGACGTCGCCGCCGATGCGGGCCTTCAGCTCGTCGGGGGTGCCCTCCTCGGCGACCCGTCCGCCGTCGAGCACGGCGATGCGGTCGGCGAGGCGGTCGGCCTCCTCGAGGTACTGGGTGGTCAGGAAGACCGTCGTGCCGGCGCCGGCGAGCGAGCGGATGACGCTCCACAGCTCCTGCCGGCTGCGGGTGTCGAGCCCGGTGGTCGGTTCGTCGAGGAACAGCACCGCGGGCGCGACGATGAGGCTGAGCGCGAGGTCGAGCCGACGGCGCATGCCGCCCGAGTAGGTGCCGACGCGCCGGCCGGCGGCATCCGCGAGGTCGAATCGATCGAGCAGCTCGGCGGCCCGCACGCGGGCCTCGCGGCGCGAGAGCCCCGAGAGGCGGCCCATCATCACGAGGTTCTCGGTGCCGGTGAGCACCCCGTCGACCGCTGCGGACTGGCCGGTGAGGCTGATGCGGCGCTTCACCTCCTCGGTGTCGGCGACGACGTCGTGCCCGGCGACGAGCGCCGTGCCCGAGTCGGCCCGCACGAGCGTCGTCAGGATGTTGATGGTGGTGGTCTTGCCCGCGCCGTTCGGCCCGAGCAGGGCGAACACGGTGCCGGCGGGCACGGCGAGGTCCAGCCCCGCGAGCACCTCGGTTCGGCCGAAGTGCTTGCGGAGTCCGCGTGCGTCGATGGCGAGCGTCATCTCCTGCCCCTTTCCCTGGGTTGTCTGCGTATGCCGCAAACTGTGTATGTAATGCACTGTTGTTTAAGTAATACACAGTTCTAGACTGTCGTCAACACCCACGAGAACGGGAGCCGATGCCGAACCCCACGCCGCCCGACGTCGAGCAGCCCGACCCCGAGCTCCCCAGGGGCGTCGCGCTCGCCTGGGGCATCGCGGCGCATCCCCAGCGCGGGCCGAAGCGGGAGCTGTCGATCGAGCGGATCGTCGAGGCGGCCATCGAGATCGCCGACGCCGAGGGTCTCGGTGCGGTCTCCATGAGCCGCGTGGCGACCTCGCTCGGGTTCACGACGATGTCGCTCTACCGCTACGTGACGAGCAAGGACGACCTGATCCTCCTCATGCAGGAGGAGGCGAGCGTCGTCCCCGTTCCCGACGAGGCCGTCCAGCGCAGCTGGCGCGACGGCGTCAGCGCGTGGGTGCTCGCCATGCGCGACGCCTACCGGGCGCATCCGTGGCTCGTCGACATCCCGATCTCGGGTGCTCCGATCACCCCGAACAGCCTGACGATCGTGGACTGGTTCCTGCGCGAGATGCACGACCTGCCGCTGAGCGACGGCGAGAAGATGTCGGCGCTGCTCCTCGTGACGAGCTACGTGCGGGCCACCAGCGCCCAGGAACGCGACCTCGGCGCGGCGGCCGCGGCCTCCGACCCCGGCGACGTCACGGGCGAGAACGCGTTCGGCGCCCTCGTCGAACTCGTCACGGCCGAGCGCTTCCCGTACCTCCAGCCGCTCCTCGTCGCCGGCGGCTACGTGGCGGAGCCCGGTGCCGGCAACCTCGAGAACGACGACGACTTCGAGTTCGGCCTCCAGCGCATCCTCGACGGCATCGAATACCACGTCGGCCGAGTGGCGGCGGGCCGTGCCGTCGTGCGCCCCGAGCCGCCGGCGCCCGAGATCGCGCTCCCCCGCGACAAGCACGTGCGCGAGGCGGCCAAGGCCAGGCGGGAGGCCGAGAAGGCGCTCCGCGAGGCCCAGAAGCGAGAGCGCGAGGCCGTGAAGCGCGCGCTCGAACGCGAGCGGCATGAACGCGAGCAGCTCGAACGCGACCGCGTCGAACGGGAGCGGCGCGAACGGGAACGACGCGAACGGGAACGCGAGAAGCGCGAGCGCGAGCGGGAACGGCTCGATCGCACCTGAGCCGGTGACGGATGCCGCGGGCTCAGCGCACGGCGGTCGTCGCGCGGTCGCGCGAGGTGAGGTCGCGGTGGTGGACGATCGCACGCCAGCCGTCGGCGGCGAGGATCGCGGCGATCGACGCGGACTGCGTCTCGGCGTGCTCGATCACGAGCACCCCGCCCGGGTGGACGAGCTCCCACGCCCGACGCGAGAGCACCCGCACCACGTCCAGCCCGTCAGCGCCGCCGTACAGGGCCGCGACGGGGTCGTGACGGTGCACCTCGGGGTCGACCGGGACCTCCCCCGCCGGCACGTACGGCGGGTTCGAGATCACGAGCGCGACGCTGCCGTCGAGTTCGGGCAGGGCCGTGGCGAGGTCGCCGAACACCAGCTCGAGGTTCTCCGCGCCGACCTCGTCGACGTTGCGCCGCGTCCACGGGAACGCCTCGGGCGAGTTCTCGACCGCCCACACCCTCGCGTGCGGCACCTCGGTGGCCATCGCGAGCGCGATCGCCCCGCTCCCGGTGCCGAGGTCGACCGCGATGGGCTCGGGCTCGGCCGTGGCCCGGAGCGCGTCGATGGCGAGCTGGGCGACCTGCTCGGTCTCGGGGCGGGGCACGAACACGCCCGGCCCCACCGCGAGCTCGAGCGAGCGGAACGCCGCCCGGCCCGTCAGGTGCTGCAGCGGCTCCCGGCCAGCGCGCCGCGCCGCGAGGGCCTCGAGGGTCGCCGCCTGGGCCTCGTCGAGGACGGCGCCGACCACGATGCGCGCCTGCACGCCGCCGCGGGAGAGGCCCATCACGTGGCCGAGCAGCAGTTCCGCGTCGACCTGGGGTTCGGGAACGCCGGCCGCGCCGAGCCGCGCCACGAGGTCGTCGCGCACCGCGCGGAGGTCTCGTGCGCCGTGCGGCGGCATCCGTTCATCCACGAAATGGAATGTAACGCACGTGACCGGGTGCGAGCGCCGCCGTAGGCTGGGCCGCGGCAGCAGCCCGCCCCGCGTACCCGGTCGTCGCCGACGACGACGCACAGCCGAGAGGAAGCACCATGGCCCAGGTCTTCGACAACATCACCGAGGTCTTCGGTCGCACGCCCCTCGTGCGACTCAACCGCGTGACCGACGGCGCGGAGGCGACCGTGCTCGCCAAGCTCGAGTTCTACAACCCGAGCGCGAGCGTCAAGGACCGCCTCGGCATCGGCATCGTCGACGCCGCCGAGGCGTCGGGCGAGCTCCAGCCCGGCGGCACCATCGTCGAGGGCACGAGCGGCAACACCGGCATCGCCCTCGCCATGATCGGCGCGGCCCGCGGCTACCGGGTCGTCATCGCAATGCCCGAGACCATGTCGAAGGAGCGCCGCGCGCTGCTGCGCGCCTACGGAGCCGAGCTCGTGCTCACCCCCGGTGGCGAGGGCATGAAGGGCGCGGTCGCGCGCGCCGAGCAGATCGCCGCCGAGACGCCCGGCGCCGTGCTCGCCAAGCAGTTCGAGAACCAGGCCAACGTCGAGATCCACCGCCTCACCACCGCCGAGGAGGTCTGGAACGACACCGACGGCGGCGTCGACATCTTCGTGTCGGGCATCGGCACCGGCGGCACCATCACCGGCGTCGGCCAGGTGCTGAAGGAGCGCAAGCCCGAGGTGCGGATCGTGGGCGTCGAGCCCGCGGAGTCGCCCATCCTCAACGGTGGCCAGCCCGGCCCGCACAAGATCCAGGGCATCGGGGCCAACTTCGTGCCCGCGATCCTCGACCGCGAGGTCTACGACGAGATCATCGACGTGAACATCGAGCAGTCCGTGGCCACCGCGCGCCGTCTCGGCGTGGAGGAGGGGATACTCGGCGGCATCTCGTCGGGCGCCACCGTCTACGCGGCCGTCGAGCTCGCCAAGCGTCCCGAGAACGCGGGCAAGACCATCGTCGTCATCGTCGCGAGCTATGGCGAGCGCTACCTGAGCACCGTGCTGTACGAAGGTCTGCTTGACTGAGCGGGTGGGAATCCTCGCCAGGCTCAGTGAAGACGTCGCCACCGCCCGCGCCCACGACCCTGCTTCGCGGAACGCCACCGAGGTGGTCCTCGCCTATTCGGGCCTGCACGCGATCTGGGGTCATCGGGTGATGCACGCCCTGTGGGAGGCCGGGCTCCGGCTGCCCGCGCGGCTCGGCTCGCAGCTCGTGCGCTTCCTCACCGGCGTGGAGATCCACCCGGGGGCCACGATCGGCCGGCGCTTCTTCATCGACCACGGCATGGGCGTCGTGATCGGCGAGACCGCGGTCCTCGGCGACGACGTGATGCTCTACCACGGGGTCACGCTCGGCGGGAAGGCGCCTCGCGGTACGCCGCGCGGCGCGAAGCGGCATCCGACCCTCGAAGACGGCGTGACCGTCGGTGCGGGGGCCAAGGTGCTCGGCGACGTGACCATCGGCGCCTGGAGCGCGATCGGCGCGAATGCGGTCGTCACGAAGGACGCCCCGGCGCACTCGCTCATCGTCGGGATCCCCGCGACGTTCAAGCCGCTCTCGCACGCCACGGCCGACGCGGCACGCGGCGTGCACGACTGGCACATCTGAGCGTCGCTCCGGCCGCGCACTCGGCTCCTGGCGTCGTTGCGCCATTTCGGCGTGCTCCGCGCCGCTTCAAGTGGCGCGCGGGACGCGAAACCGGCGCAGCGGCGACGAGAGCAGTGGAATCAGCGTCGTGCCGGTCGCACGAGCGGCAGGCCCGCCTGTTGCAGGATGCGGCGGAGCAGGCCGCCGTTCCAGGCCTCATCCCACTCCCATCGACCGCACGCCCACTTCGTCACCGATCGCACGTCGTTCTCGCGCTCCTTCTCGTCGCAGACGATCTCGGCGGGTGAACGTCGATCTCCAACGTCGGCGGAACCGCCGAGGTACTTGCCCGCTCCGTCCGCCTCACCCCACACGCCATGATCGGGCCACGCGAAATCGAGGAACGCCGGCCCACGTCCTCGTGGGCGGTTCACCCGCAGCTGCAGTTCCGGCCGAGGGAATCCGAGCTCCTCGATCCGAACTCGGCTGAGCGTCTCGAGCGGCGTCTCGGCACGGGATGACGCACGGTCGAGCACGGCGGCGACGCTGCGACTGCCCGGGAACGGCGATCGCGCGTCGAACCCGGCGCGAAGCTCGTCGATCGTCGCAGCCGGACGCCCCGTCCCGAACCGGGGAATCCAGAGCGCGGCATCCGTCATCGTGAGCGCCGTGAGCAGGGGCCGGGTGCGTGCGACCTCGATCAGGGTGTCGACGACCGGGGTCACCGCGATTCCGTCGTCGGTGAGGATCGGAGCATCCGTTCGCCGAACGATCTCGACAACGCCGTTGCGTCGACGGCCGGACCTGCCGGCCGCGAGCACCACGACATCGCGCGGCACCCCGCCCACGATCGGCATTCCCGAGAGCACGGCCGCCGTGAAGCCGGCGAACACGACTCCAGGCCGTTGTTGCGCGACGGCGAATGCCATCTCACGGTGTCGCGCGACCGGCGAAAGCTCATCGTGGCGCGCTGCAAGGACGTACATGCCCCGCCGCACGGCCACGAGCCGCCCCGCGTCGCGCGCCGTCAAGAGCGTGGCCGAGACCCCGGCGGCACGCGCCCGTGCCGAGGGGATCACGTCTCCGGCGGCACGCGGCAGCGAATCGAGGTCCATGTGGACATGGTCACGGCTCGCCGGGCGGCTGGACGCGGTATCCGTCCCCCGCCCGAATGCTCGGAGCAATGCTCGACCTGTCGAGGAGCTGTCGATGCCGCGGCGCCTGCGCCCGATTGCGGTCCTCTGCGCCACTTGCCGTGGCGTTGAGGACGTCGAAGTGGCGCTGACGAGGCCGCCGAGTCGTCGCCTCAGCCGGCGAGCTGCGCCTCCTCGTCGGCCTGGATGGCCGACTCGATGATGGGGTCGAGTGCGCCGTTCATCACCTGGTCGAGGTTGTACGCCTTGTAGCCGGTGCGGTGGTCGGCGATGCGGTTCTCGGGGAAGTTGTACGTGCGGATCCGCTCCGAGCGGTCCATCGAGCGGATCTGCGTCTTGCGGGCGTCGGATGCCGCGGCCGCGAGCTCCTCCTGCTGGCGGGCCAGCAGGCGGGCCCGCAGCACGCGCATCGCCGCCTCGCGATTCTGCAGCTGCGACTTCTCGTTCTGCATGGACACCACGATCCCGGTGGGCAGGTGGGTGATGCGCACGGCGGAGTCGGTCGTGTTCACCGACTGGCCGCCGGGACCCGACGAGCGGTAGACGTCGATCTTGAGGTCGTTCTGGTTGATCTCGACCTCTTCGGGCTCGTCGACCTCGGGGAAGACGAGCACGCCGGTGGTCGACGTGTGGATGCGCCCCTGGGTCTCGGTGACGGGCACGCGCTGGACGCGGTGGACGCCTCCCTCGTACTTGAGGTGCGCCCAGACGCCCTGCGACGGGTCGGTGGTGTTCGACTTGATCGCGACCTGCACGTCCTTGTAGCCGCCGAGGTCGGACTCGTTCTGGTCGAGCAGCTCGATCTTCCAGCCCTTGGACTGCGCGTACTGGAGGTACATGCGCAGGAGGTCGGCCGCGAAGAGGGCGCTCTCGGCCCCGCCTTCGCCGCCCTTGATCTCCATGATCACGTCGCGTCCGTCGTCGGGATCGCGGGGGATGAGCAGGCGCCGGAGCTTCTCCTGCGCCTGCGCGAGGCTCTCCTCGAGGGAGGGGACCTCCTCGGCGAACGCCTCGTCCTCCTTGGCGAGCTCCCTCGCGGCGACGAGGTCGTCCTGCGCCTGCATCCACACCTCGTGCGCGTGCACGATGCGGCTCAGCTCCGCGTAGCGGCGGTTGACCTTCCTCGCGCGCGCGGCGTCGGCGTGCAGCGCCGGGTCGGCGAGCTCCTCCTGGAGCTCGGCGTGCTCGGCGAGCAGGGCCTGGACGGACTCGAACACGCGGCCTACCGGTGGTCGGTCTCGTGCCCGTGCGAGTGCGCCGCGCCGTTGGCGACCGGCATCGACTTCTGCATGAGCATGAGGAACTCGACGTTGGACTGCGTCTCCTTGAGCCGGCCGAGGACCGCCTCGAGCGCCTGCTGCTGCTCGAGGCCGGCGAGGGCGCGCCGCAGCTTCCAGGTGATCTTGACCTCGTCCTGCGAGAGCAGCATCTCCTCGCGACGCGTCGACGACGCGTTGACATCGACCGCCGGGAAGATGCGCTTGTCGGCGAGCTGGCGCGAGAGCCGGAGCTCCGAGTTGCCGGTGCCCTTGAACTCCTCGAAGATCACTTCGTCCATCTTGGACCCGGTCTCGACGAGCGCGGTGGCGAGGATGGTGAGCGAGCCGCCGTTCTCGATGTTGCGCGCCGCGCCGAAGAAGCGCTTCGGCGGGTAGAGCGCCGAGGCGTCGACGCCGCCCGAGAGGATGCGGCCCGAGGCGGGCGCGGCCAGGTTGTACGCGCGACCGAGGCGGGTGATCGAGTCGAGCAGCACGACGACGTCGTGGCCGAGCTCGACGAGCCGCTTCGCGCGCTCGATGGCGAGCTCGGCGACCGTCGTGTGGTCCTCGGCGGGGCGGACGAAGGTCGAGGCGATGACCTCGCCCTTCACCGTGCGCTGCATGTCGGTGACCTCTTCGGGGCGCTCGTCAACGAGCACGACCATGAGGTGGACCTCGGGGTTGTTGATCGAGATGGCGTTCGCGATCTGCTGCAGCACGATCGTCTTGCCGGCCTTCGGGGGCGCGACGATGAGGCCGCGCTGGCCCTTGCCGATCGGTGCGACGAGGTCGATGATGCGCTGCGTGAGCTTCGTCGGCTCGGTCTCGAGGCGCAGGCGCTCCTGCGGGTAGAGCGGGGTGAGCTTCTGGAACTCGACGCGCGCCGCCGACTCCTCGGGCGTCTGGCCGTTGACTGAGTCGACCTTGACCAGGGCGTTGTACTTCTGGCGGCTGTTCGACTCGCCGTCGCGCGGCTGCTTGATGGAGCCGACGACCGCGTCGCCCTTGCGCAGGTTGTACTTCTTCACCTGGCCGAGTGAGACGTAGACGTCGCTCGGACCCGGGAGGTAGCCGGTCGTGCGCACGAAGGCGTAGTTGTCGAGCACGTCGAGGATGCCCGCGATGGGGATGAGCACGTCGTCGTCGAGGATCTCGGGCTCGAGCTCGTCGCCGCCCGTCTGGCCGCGGCGCTTGCGGTCGCGGTAGCGGTTGCGACGGCCGCCCTCGCCCTCGAGCTGCGGCTGGGCGTCGCGCGTCTGGCCCTGCTGGCCACGCACCCCGTCGCCCTGCTGCTTGCCGGCATCGCCGTCGGCCTGGCGTTCGCGAACGGGCTTGCCCTGCTCCTCGGCCTTGCGCTGCTGGTCGCCGCCCTGGCCGTTCTGGCGACCCTGACGCTCCTCGGCGGGCTTCTGCGTGTCGTCGCCGGCCCGCTCGGCACGATCGCCGCCGCGGCGGCCGCGGTTGCGGCTGCGACCCTGGCGGGGCTGCTCGGCGGCCGGCTCGGCCTCGCCCTCGGCGGGCTGCGAGACGCGAGCGCCCTCGCCCGTCGCGGCCGCGAGCTCCTCGCGCACGGCGGCACGGGCGGCCTCGCGGGCGTCGGCGTCGGCGGGGACGAGGTCGACCCCGGCGCCTCCGGCGTTCACGTGCTGTGCGGCCGTGGTGGCGCTCGTCGCGCGGCGCGGCTGGCGGCCCTGTCGGGCGGGCTGCGTCGTGGCCGGTGCGGCCTCGATCACGGGATTCGCCGGGGCGGGCCGGTCGGCGGAGGCGTCGATGACGGGCTCGGCGACGGGTGCCTCGACGGCGGTCGCCTCGGTGGTCGGAGCGTCGGTCGCCGCCGTGTCGACGGGGGCCTCGGTCGCCGGCGCGTCGGCCTCGAGGGCGGCAGCCTCGGCCGTGGTCGGTTCGGCGACGGGAGCGTCAGGGGCGGCGGAGCCGTCCTGGTGGGCGGAGATCAGGTCCACGAGCTCTCCCTTCCGGCGCTTCGACGCACCTGAGATCCCGAGGGAGGCGGCGAGCTCCTGGAGCTCGGCGACCTTCAGGGTGCTGAGGCGGGTGCGGTTCGCCACGCTCACGTCGGCGTGGTCGGTTGCGTTGGTCACTGGGTATGTTCCTTTCCCCTGGTCGCAGGAATTGCGGACCCAGGAGAGCTGATCGCCGGCACGAGCGATGTCGGTGCGCGGTGGCGCAGACATGCGCGAGAGCGAAAGCAATGGATTGCGGGAATTGCACGATGCGGCCGTGAGATGCGAACTGTGCGTCTCCTGCCGGGTGCGGAACAATCCTAACACCAGGACGAGCACGTCTCCGACGTGCGACGCGCCCGGTGGTGGCGGATGCCGCAGCGGCGCCCTCGGGCCGGCATCGCCCGTCGGCCTCGGCGCGCCGGCGTCAGCGGTCGGCGTCGACGACCGTCGCGCCCTTGAAGTCCACCGCGAGCGGCATGGCCTGCCACGCCGTGTCGGCCGACTCCTCGACGAGGCGCACCGCGTCGGCCCGCTCGCTCGGGTCGCTGGCCAGCACCAGGATCGACGGACCTGCGCCGGAGACGACGGCCGGATGCCCCGCCGCCCGCAGCACGCGGATCAGCCGGTCGGTCTCGGGCATCGCCTCGGCGCGGTAGTGCTGGTGCAGCTTGTCCTCGGTGGCCTGGAGCAGCAGCTCGGGGCTCTGGATGAGCGCGGCGATGAGGAGCGCGGACCGCGACACGTTGAACACCGCGTCGGAGTGCGGCACCGACTCGGGCTGCAGCGAGCGGGCCAGCGCCGTGGACATCTCGTGCTCGGGCACGAGCACGAGCGGCGAGACGCCGCGGTGCACGATGAGCTTCTTGTGCCGGGGTCCCTCGGGCGTGACCCACGCGATCGTGAGACCCCCGAAGAGCGCCGGGGCGACGTTGTCGGGGTGGCCCTCGAGCTCGGTCGCGAGCTCGAGGAGCTCGTCGGGCGTGAACTCGACGACGCCCTCGAGCAGGCCCTTGGCCGCCATCACGCCCGCGACGATCGCGGCGCCCGACGAGCCGAGGCCACGTCCGTGGGGGATCGAGTTGTGCGCCACGATCCGCAGCGACGGCATCGGCGCGCCGGCTCGCGCGAAGGCGTGCGCCGCGGCGCGCACCACGAGGTGCGTCTCGTCGAGCGGCACCTCGCCGGCGCCGACGCCGTGCACGTGGATGTCGTGGGTCGCGGCATCCGTCGCCTCGACCTCGAGCTCGTCGTAGCGGGCGAGCGCGAGGCCGAGCGTGTCGAATCCGGGGCCGAGGTTGGCCGAGGTCGCGGGCACCTTCACGTGCACGGTGCGGCCGACGAGCGAGGGGGTGACGCCGGCGCCGGCGGTGGCGGTGGCGGTCATGACGTGAGCCCGAGCACCTGGGCGACCTGCTTCGTGTCGACCGGCACGACGGTGGGCTGCACGTCGGAGCCGTCGGCCGTGCGGAGCGCCCACTGCGGGTCCTTCAGCCCGTGCCCGGTGACCGTGAGCACGACCCGCGCGCCGGCCGGGACGACCCCGGCCGCCGAGCGCTCGAGCAGCCCGGCGACGCTGATCGCCGACGCGGGCTCGACGAAGATGCCGACCTCGGCCGAGAGGATGCGCTGCGCCTCGAGGATCTTGTCGTCGTCGATGGCGCCGAAGTAGCCGTCGGTCTCGTCGCGCGCCTGCAGGGCGAGCTCCCACGACGCGGGGTTGCCGATGCGGATGGCGCTCGCGATCGTGTCGGGATCGCGCACCGGCTCGCCGCGCACGATCGGCGCGGAACCCGATGCCTGGAACCCGAACATGCGGGGCATCCGCGTGGCATTGCCCGCCGCGATGTCCTCGCGGTACCCGCGCGTGTACGCGGTGTAGTTGCCGGCGTTGCCGACCGGGATGAAGTGGAAGTCGGGCGCGTCGCCGAGCACCTCGACGACCTCGAACGCCGCGGTCTTCTGGCCCTCGATGCGGTCGTTGTTGACCGAGTTCACGAGGTGCACGGGGTAGTTCGCGGCGAGGTCCCGGGCGATGTCGAGGCAGTCGTCGAAGTTGCCCTGCACCTGCAGCAGCTGGGCGTCGTGCGCGATGGCCTGGCTGAGCTTGCCCATCGCGATCTTGCCCTCGGGCACGAGCACCGCGGCCGTGATGCCCGCGTGCGTGGCGTACGCGGCCGCCGAGGCGGACGTGTTGCCGGTGGAGGCGCAGATCACGACCTTGGCGCCGCCCTCGACGGCCTTCGTCACCGCCATCGTCATGCCGCGGTCCTTGAAGGAGCCGGTGGGGTTCATGCCCTCGAACTTCACCCACACGTCGGCGCCCGTGCGGCGCGACAGCGCCGGGGCGGGCAGGAGCGGCGTGCCGCCCTCGCCGAGGGTGACGACGGGCGTGGCATCCGTCACATCCAGCCGGTCGGCGTATTCGCGGATGACGCCGCGCCACTGGCGCGAGCTGGCCTTGGGGGTGGGGTGGTTCACACTGCTCCTTCGACTCGGAGGACGGACGCGACGGATTCGACGACGGGGCTCTGGGCGAGGGCGGCGACGGTCTCGGCGAGCGCGGACTCCTTCGCCTCATGCGTTCCGATGACCAGCGTAGCCCGCTCGGCCGCGCCGCTCACGGTCTGCTGGAGCTGCTCGACCGAGACGCCGTGCTCGGCGAAGACGTGCGCGATCTGCTCGAGCACGCCCGGCTCGTCGGCCACCTCGAGCGTGATCGCGTAGCGGGTGGTGATGCGGCCGATGTCGAGGAGGGGCAGTTCCGCGTGCGTGGACTCGGCCGTGCCGGGGCCGCCGATGACGTGGCGGCGCGCGATCGCGACGAGGTCGCCGAGCACCGCGGACGCCGTCTGCACTCCCCCGGCCCCGGCGCCGTAGAACATGAGCGGGCCGGCGGCGGCGGCTTCGACGAACACCGCGTTGTTGGCGCCGTGCACGGCGGCGAGCGGGTGGCTCCGCGGCACGAGCGCCGGGTAGACGCGCGCCGAGACGCCCTCCTCGCCGGTCTCGTCGTCGACCAGCCGCTCGCAGATCGCGAGGAGCTTCACGACGAACCCGGCGCTCCGGGCCGACTCGACCTGCTGGGCGGTGACTCCCGTGATGCCCTCGCGGTGCACGGCCGTGACGGGCACGCTCGTGTGGAATGCGAGGCTCGCGAGGATCGCCGCCTTCTGCGCGGCGTCGTATCCGCCGATGTCCGCGGTGGGGTCGGCCTCGGCATAGCCGAGCTCGGTCGCGGTCGCGAGGGCGTCCTCGAGCGAGGCGCCCGTCGAGTCCATGCGATCGAGGATGAAGTTCGTGGTGCCGTTGACGATGCCGAGGATGCGGTCGATGCGGTCGCCGGCGAGGCTGTCGCGCAGCGGCCGGATGATCGGGATGGCCCCGCCCACGGCGGCCTCGTAGGAGAGCTGCGCGCCCACCTGCTCGGCCGCGGCGAAGAGCTCGGGTCCGTGGTTCGCGAGGAGCGCCTTGTTGCCCGTGACCACGTCGGCGCCGGAGGCGATCGCGCCGAGCACCAGCGTGCGCGCGGGCTCGATGCCGCCCATGAGCTCGATCACGATGTCGGAGCCCAGGATGAGCGACTCGGCGTCGGTGGTGAGCAGCTCGGGCGGCAGCTGGGTGTCGCGCTTCGCGCCGGTGTCGCGCACCGCGATGCCGACGAGCTCGATGCGCGCGCCGATGCGCTGCGTGAGCTCGTCGGAGTGCTCGAGCAGGAGCCGCGCCACCTGCGACCCCACCGAGCCGGCCCCCAGGAGGCCGACTCGGATGGTGCGGTACTCGATCATGCGGGGGCCCCTTCTGCGGCGTCGGATGCGTCGAGCCCGGCGTCGCGGGCCAGGAGGTCGGCCTCGGTCTCGCCGCGCACGATGACGCGCGCGACGCCGTCGCGCACGGCGACGACGGCCGGCCGCGGCACGTGGTTGTAGTTGTTGGCGAGCGACCAGCAGTAGGCGCCGGTCGCGGCGACCGCGAGGAGGTCGCCCGGGGCGACGTCGTGCGGGAGGTACTCGGCGTCGACCACGATGTCGCCCGACTCGCAGTGCCGGCCCGCCACGCGGAAGAGCGCGGGCGGGGCGTCCGACACCCGGGAGGCGATGCGCGCGGAGTAGTCGGCCCCGTAGAGGGCGGTGCGGGCGTTGTCGCTCATACCGCCGTCGACCGAGGCGTAGTGGCGCCATCCGCCGTCGATCGGCACCGGCTTGACCGTGCCGACGGTGTAGAGCGTGATCCCCGCCGGGCCGATCACGGACCGCCCCGGCTCGAACGCGAGCTTCGGCACGGCGACGCCGTGGGCGCGGCATCCGCTCGCGACCGCCTCGGCGATGCCGAGCGCGATCTCCTCGATCGGCGTCGGGTCGTCGGCTGACGTGTAGGCGATCCCGAAGCCGCCGCCGAGGTTCAGCTCGGGCAGCGGGCCGGCCGCCGAGAGCTCGGCGTGCGCGGCGAGCAGGCGCTCCGCCGACTCGGCGAACCCCGCGGAGTCGAAGATCTGCGAGCCGATGTGGCAGTGCAGCCCCAGCAGCTCGAGCGAGGCGTGCGAGCGGATGCGCGTGCCGAGCTCGACGGCGCGGTCGAGGGAGACGCCGAACTTCTGGTCCTCGTGGGCGGTGGCGAGGAACTCGTGCGTCGAGGCGTGCACGCCGCTGTTCACCCGCAGCCGCACGCGCTGGACGCGGCCGGCGCGGGCCGCGGCATCCGCCACCCGCTCGATCTCGACCTCGCTGTCGATGATGATCGCGCCGACGCCGGCCGCCACCGCGCGCTCGATCTCGGCGACCGACTTGTTGTTGCCGTGGAACCCGATGCGCGCGGGGTCGGTGCCCGCGGCCAGGGCGACCGCCAGCTCGCCGCCGGTGCACACGTCGACGCCGAGGCCGGCGTCGGTGACCCAGCGCACGATCGCGCCGGAGAGGAATGCCTTGCCCGCGTAATAGACCGTCACGGTCGTGCCGACGGATGCCGCGGCGGCCTCGAACGCGGCGAGGATGCGCGCCGCCCGTGCCCGCGCGTCGGACTCGTCGACCACGTACAGCGGCGTGCCGAACCGCTCCGCGAGCTCGGTGACGGCGATGCCGGCCACGACCAGGCGGCCATCGGCGTCGCGGTGCGCACGCTCGGGCCACACCTGCGGGGCCAGGGCATTGGCGTCATCGGGCACGCGGAGCCATCCGGGTGCTGCTGCGGTGGTTGCCACGGGGAAACCTCAACGGGACGAGGGCATCGACGGGATCGCTCGCGGCGAGCGAACCCGGATTGGTTCCTGAAGCCTGCTGCGTGCCGCCCTTGTGGGGCGGACTACGGCGAGTCTACCGAGGCGCGGCAGGCAGGCCGAATCCGTGGCGACGTCTCGTCGATCGCGTCAGTCGCAGCTGCCGAGCGTCGCGAGGCTCGCCGCGTCGAGGCGGAGGCCGTCCGCCTGGAGGGCGACGGTCGCGCCGGTGGGCTCGACCGTGAGCTGCTGCACCTCGACGCCGGCCGGCAGGTGCTCGGCGACGCACACCGGGATCGGGTCGTCGCCGAGGAGCCGGTCGACGAGGTCCGACACGTCGATCGAGCCGCCGCCGGCCGCGACGTCGACGCCGACGGGTTCGAGCAGCACGGTGTCGCCCGCCGCGGTCGGCCGCGCGGTGACGGTGAACTCGACGGGGAACCCGAGCAGGCGGACGGAGTCGGTGTAGCCCACGGTGCCGTCGCCGAAGGCCAGCTCGCCCTCGATCCCCTGCACGTCGACGAGCCGGTTCACGGCCGCGGCGTCGGCCTCGATGGTGGCCGTCACGTGCTCGACGGGCACGGCGAGGTCGACGGGCACGCCCTCCCCCACGACCTCGACCGCGATCGGCACCCCCTCGACGTCGAGCTCGGGGGCGGAGAGCTCCACGCGCTGCATCGTGCCCGAGAGGTACTGCGCGATCACCGAGAGTCCGCCGATCGTCACGCCGACGTCGCCCTCGACGCCGTCGGGCAGGTTCGCCTCGATCTCCTCGGCGAAGCGCGCCTCCGCGATGTTCCGCACGATGACGTCGGCCACCACGACGAGCGCCGCGAGGGCCACGACGATCGCCACGACCGTGAACCAGATGCGCGCCGCGCGCCCGCGGGGCTTCCGCTCGGCGGGAGGCGCGGGAGCCGTCGTCGCCGCTCGCGCGTCGTTCACATGCGCTCCGGTGCGGAGACGCCGAGCAGGTCGAGCCCGTTGCGGATGACTTGGCCGGTCGCGTCGTTCAGCCAGAGGCGCGTGCGGTGCAGGTCGCCGATCGCCTCGTCGCCGAGTGGGAGCACGCGGCAGTTGTCGTACCAGCGGTGGTAGAGCCCCGCGAGCTCCTCGATGTAGCGCGCGACGCGATGCGGCTCGCGCAGCTCGGCGGCCTGGGCGACGATGCGCGGGAACTCCTGCAGCGCGCCGAGCAGCGCCGACTCGGTCTCGTGCACGAGCAGCTCGGGTGCGAAGGTCGAGCGGTCGACGCCGACGGATGCCGCGTTGCGGTCGACCGCCGCCGTTCGCGCGTGCGCGTACTGCACGTAGAACACGGGGTTGTCGTTGGTGCGACGCGTGAGGATCTCGGGGTCGATGGTGAGCGGCGAGTCGGCCGGGTAGCGCGCGAGCGTGTACCGCAGCGCATCGGTGCCGAGCCAGGCCTGCAGGTCGTCGAGCTCGATGATGTTGCCGGCGCGCTTGGAGAGCTTCGCGCCGTTGATGCTCACCAGCTGGCCGATGAGCACCTCGATGTCGCGCTCGGGGTCGTCACCCGCCGCTCCGGCGAGCGCCCGGAGCCGGTGCACGTAGCCGTGGTGGTCCGCGCCGAGGAGGTAGATCTTGTGGCCGAAGCCGCGGTCGCCCTTGTCGAGGTAGTAGGCCGCGTCGGCGGCGAAGTACGTGTAGGCGCCGTTGCTGCGACGGATCACCCGGTCCTTGTCGTCGCCGAAGTCGGTCGTGCGCACCCACACCGCGTCGTCCTCGTCGAAGACGTGGCCCTGCGCGCGAAGGCGCTCGACGGCGGTGTCGACGTCGGACAGGCCGTCGTCGCCCTTCACCTGCAGGCGCCGCTCGCTCGTCCAGACGTCGAAGTGCACGTTGAAGCGTTCGAGCGATGCGCGGATCTCCGCCAGCTGGAGCTCGTAGGCGATCTCGGTGGCGGTGTGCAGCGCGACGGCCTCGTCGAGCTCGAGGAGCTTCGGCTCCCGCTCGAGCACCCTCGCCGCGAGGTCGGCGATGTAGCTCCCGGGGTAGCCGCCGTCGGGCGTGGGCTCGCCCTTGGCGGCGGCCAGCACGGACAGGCCGAAGTTGTCCATCTGGGTGCCGGCGTCGTTGATGTAGTACTCGTTCGCGACCTCGGCACCCGCCGCGCGGAGCACGCGCCCGATCGAGTCGCCGAGCGCGGCCCAGCGCGTGTGGCCGATGTGCAGCGGCCCCGTCGGATTCGCCGAGACGAACTCGAGGTTGATCCGGCCGTCGCCGGCCAGCGTGTCGCTGTGCCCGTACGCGCCGCCCGCGTCGACGATCGCCTTCGCGAGCGCGCCGGCCGCCGCCGCGTCGAGGCGGATGTTGATGAAGCCCGGCCCGGCCACCTCGGCGCTCGCGACGCCGTCGAGGCCGGCCAGCTCGGCGGCGAGCTCGGCGGCGATCTCGCGCGGGTTCGACCCGAGCGGCTTCGCCACCCGCATCGCGATGCTCGACGCCCAGTCGCCGTGCTCGCGCAGCTTGGGCCGTTCCAGGGTCACCTGCCCCGGCGCGAGGTCGAGCACGACGTCGTCGCCACCCGCCCGACGTCGCTCGGCGAGCCCGTTCACGAGGGCGAACAGGGCGTGCGAGAGTTCGTCGGGAGTCACCCGCAAATCCTACCCGGCACGGTTGATAGGGTTCGTCACATGCCGCGCCCGCCCAAGCCCCGACGCACTCGTTCCATCGGCCTCGCGCTCCTCGCCGCGGCATCCGTCGCACTGCTCGCCGGGTGCGCGCCCGACGCGGCCCCGCCCACCGGGACGGCGGCGCCGACGGCCCCGCCGGACGCCCCCACGGCGGCGCCCGCTCCCACCGAGACGGCCGAGCCGCCGACGCCGTTCGAGGTCTCCTGCGACGCGCTCCTGACCGCCGACCAGCTCTACACGTTCAACCCGAACTTCGGCACCGACCCCGCCTACGAACCCGCCGCCGCCAACGTCGTCGCCCTGGTCGAGGAGGATGCCGGCACGGCATGCGGCTACCTCAACCAGTCGAGCGGCGAGGTCATCGAGGTCGCCGTCGCGACGCCGACCGAGGCCGCCGGCGAGGCCCGCAGGAACGCCGCCGCGCTGTCGAGCAAGCCCGTGCCGACCTACGGCACGCCCCCCGACGTCGAGGGCTACTTCGTCATGGCCGGCGGCACCGGCGAGGCGCAGGTGTTCCACGGGCCGTACTGGATCGTGGTCGACTCGGCCGCGCTGTTCGAGCCGGGCGACGCGCAGCAGATCGTCGCCGCCGTGATCGCCAACCTGCCCGCGGCCTGACGAGTCCCATGGCGGCCGACTCCACGACGGGAACGCCCTCCTGGCTGGGGGCCGTGAACGACCGAGCCGGCCTCGCGGTCCTGCTCGAGCGCGGCCCGCTCACCCGCAACCGGATCTGCGAGCTCGTCGGCGTCTCCAAGCCCACGGCGTCGCAGATGATGTCCCGCCTGCTCGCCGGCGGACTCATCGAGGAGCGCGGTCGCACGTCGGGATCCGCGGGGCGGAGTGCGGTGGTCTACGCCGCCCGCACCGACCGGCCGCTCGGCGTCGCGCTCGACCTCGACGCGTTCGAGCTGCGCGCCACGGTCGTCGACGCCACCGGCGCGGAACGCCCCGTCGTCCGGATCCCGCTGCCGCACGATCCCACCGAGCGCTCCGCCGTCGAGGAGGTGTCGCTGGCGATCGCCGAGGCGAGTGCCGCGGCCGGCACCGACCCCGGCATCGTGCACTCGGTCTGCGTCGGCATCCCCGGATACGTCGACCCCGGCGAGACGGGCGAGCTGTTCAGCGAGGCGCTGCCCGGCTGGCCCGTGCGCGGCCTCAAGGAGATCCTCGAGACCGAGCTCGCGCGCACCGTGCACATCGAGAACGACGTGAACCTGGCCGCCGTCGCCGAGCGCCAGCACGGCGCCGGCGTCGACAGCGACGTGTTCGCACTGCTCTGGCTCGGCAACGGCGTGGGCGCCTCGTTCGACGTCGCGGGCGACCTGCACCGCGGCGCCTTCGGCGGCGCCGGCGAGATCGGCTTCCTTCCGGTCTCGGTGGCGGCGAACGCGCTCGACCCGAGTGCGCACACCGCGCAGGACCTCGTCGGCGGCCGCGCGGTGGCCCTGCTCGCACGCCGGCACGGCCTCGAGGTCTCCGGCTACCACGCCGCGCGCTCGGCGCTCGCGGAGCCGGGCGCCGGCGCGGCGCGCGCTGCGGTGTTCCACGATCTCGCCGAGCGCGTCGCGCACGTCGCGCTCCCCCTGCTCGCGACCCTCGACCCGGGGCACCTGGTGCTCGCGGGTCCGTCGGCCAGCCTCGGCGGCGAGCCGTTCGCCGAGGAGGTCGGTCGCGGCATCCGCCGCCTGAGCCGCTGGTATCCCGAGGTGGTCGCGACGCGGGTCGACCGCGATCCGGTGCTCGTGGGCGCCCGCATCATGGTCGCGGCGCGCGTGCGGGAGGAACTCCTCGACACGGTCGCGAGCGTGAGCCTCGCGTGACCCGTCGAACGCACCGCAGGGCGCCCCACGTGTCGGAGACGGGCCTCGGGCAGTGGTAGTCTCTCCAGTTGTGCGCCTCCGTAGCTCAGGGGATAGAGCGCCGGTTTCCGGTACCGTAGGTCGGGGGTTCGAATCCCTCCGGGGGCACTTCAGGCGATGACGTCGCCATCGCCGTTCGAGGGCTCCGAAGAGGAGGCCGGGATGGGCGCGTTCACCGGCTGGCCGGCCCGCGCGGTGGAGTTCTACCGCGGGCTGGGGGCCGACAACTCGAAGGCGTACTGGACGTCGCATCGGGCCGAGTACGACGAGCTCGTGCTCGAGCCGATGCAGGCACTGCTCGAGGACCTCGCCGACGAATTCGGCGAGGGGCGCATCTTCCGTCCGTACCGCGACATCCGGTTCGCCGCCGACAAGTCGCCGTACAAGACCGCGATCGGCGCGACGCTCGGCGGCTCGGGGTACGTGCAGTTCTCGGCGTCCGGCCTCGGCGTCGGCGCCGGATGCCACGTGATGGCCCACGACCAGCTCGCCCGCTTCCGCGCGGCCGTCGACGAGCACCGCAGCGGCGAGGCGCTGGTCGCGGCCGTCGCCGCCGTGGAGGCCGGCGGCGTGTCGGTGAGCGCACGGGAGCGCCTGAAGCGGATCCCCCGCGGCATGGACCCCGACCATCCGCGGGCCGACCTGCTGCGCGACAAGGACCTCGCGGCGTGGGTCGAATGGCCGGTCGCGCCGTGGTTGCACACGTCCGCCGCCGAGACGCACGTCGCCGAGGCGCTGCGGGCCTCGAAGCCGCTGACCGACTGGCTCGACGCCCACGTCGGCCCGTCGGCGATACGCTGAGCCAGGCGATCCCCTCCCCGCACAACGAAACGCGCTCGTCGCTCGTCTGTATGGGTGACGGCGCATCCGCCGCCGTCGGGAGGAGTGCGGGTGGCTCGCTCGTGGGACGAGGTGGCGACGAGGCTCGTCGTCGAGCGCGGCGATGCGCTGAGCCGCTACGCGTACCTGCTCACGGGCAGCGTCGACGACGCGGCCGACCTCGTGCAGGAGGCCCTCGTGCGCACGTTCGGCACGCCCCGGCTCGGGCTGACCCTGCCGCGCGCCGAGGCGTACGTGCGACGGGCCATCCTGAACCAGGTCATCGACCGTTCGCGACGCGACGGGACCTGGCGCCGGGTGCGGCACCTCGCCGTCGCGCCCGCGGCCGTCGACTCGTCGGCGCCGGCGAGCGACGACCGGCTCGACCTGTTCGGGCGACTGCGCGAGCTGCCCCCGAGGCAGGCCGCCTGCATCGTGCTCCGGTACTACGACGACCTCACGGTCGACGGCATCGCCGGCGTGCTGGGCATCAGCTCGGGCGCCGTCAAGCGGTACCTCAGCGACGGGCTCCGCACGCTCTCCTCCTCGATCGATCCGGACGGAACCCGTTCCGCGCGGGCGGGAGGCGAGAATGTCAGCACCTGAACCCACCGGGCTCGGCGAGCACCTCAAGCGGGCAGCGGATGCCGCGAGTCCCCGTGCGGTCGACGTGGACGCCGTGCTCGCCGCGAGCCGTTCCAGACGACGGGCCCGCCGCACGGCGGTCCTGACGGGCGCCGGTGCCGTGGCGGCGGTGCTCGTGGTCGGCGGACTCGTGTTCGGGCTCCAGCGCCCCGGCGGCGACGCCACCACGGCCGACGCCCCGGTCGCCAGCGAGTCGGCCGAGTCCGCCGACGTCGCCCCCGAGGCGGCGGAGGGTGACGGCGCGGCATCCGGACCACGGCTCGCCGTGCCGGAGTCGGTCGATCGCTGCGGCGCGACCGTGGTCCCGCTCGGCGACGCGGCCGACGCCCCGCTCGCGGTCTCCGTGGCGACGCCCACTGCTCCGGTGGCCCCGGGCGCCACCGCATCCGTCACCGTCACGGTGACGAATCCCGGCACGGAGGTCGTGACGGGCGACCTCTCCCGCATCCCGACGATCACCATCGCGGACGCGGGCGTCGTGGCGTGGCACTCGAGCGGCGCGTCGGAGGCGGGTGCGATCCGCGTCTCGCTGCGACCGGGCGAGTCCGTCACGCTCACCGGCGTGCTGTCGGCGCTCCGCTGCACCGCGGCGGACGACGACGGCACGGAACTGCCCTCCGACCTTCCCCCGCTCGCACCCGGCTCCTATGCGGTCGGGGCCACCGTGGCCTTCTCGGCGCCGCAGGAGGGCATGGTCGTGCTGGTGCCGTCGCCGATGACGCCGGTGCTCGTCGGCTGAGCGGTACGGCGGACGCGACCCCGCGCGAGCCGCCGCGGGCGCGACGACGTGGACGCGGCATCCGCCTCACCCATAGACTCGGGATCGTCCGCTGGGACGGGGGAAAGGCACTGGTGCATGGCGTCGTCACGTCGGAAGTCCGCGGTTCTCGGGATCATCATCGGGGCGATGCTCGCGATCGGCGCACCGGCGGCCGCGTGGGCTGAGGATCCGGTCGGGTTCGGATCGAGCCCCGTCGTCGACACCGTCGGCGCGCTCGACGGTCGACTCGCCGAGGTGGAGGCCGCCATCGACGAGACGGCCGACGCGACCGGTCGACAGCTCTTCGTCGCCTACGTCGACGAGTTCACGAACCCCGAGGCTGCGGACGCGTGGGCCAACGACACGGCGATCGCCAACAACATGGGCGCCGAGGACTACCTGCTCGCCGTCGCGATCGACGGCCGGGCGTACTACCTCTCGGCGGACTCCGAGGCGTCGGTGTCGGACGACGACCTGCAACGCATCATGCTCGAGGTCATCGAGCCGCAGCTCCGCGACGGCAACTGGGCGCAGGCGGCGATCGACACCGCCGACGCCCTCGGCGACGGAGGCGGCGGTGGCGGGGGCGGCGGCTGGGGCTGGGTGTGGTTCCTCGTCATCGCGGCCGTCGTCGTCGCGATCATCGCGATCATCCTCGCCCGCCGTCGCTCCCGGAAGCAGGGCGGCGCCGGCGGACCCGCGCCCGGGCCTCCCCCGCCCTCGATCGACGAGCTCCGGCGGCAGGCGGGCGGCGCCCTCGTGCAGGCCGACGACGCGGTGAAGACCAGCGAGGAGGAGCTCGGCTTCGCCGTGGCCTCCTACGGCGAGGAGGCGACGGCGGACTTCCGCGCGGCGCTCGACGGCGCGAAGGCGAAGCTCGCGGAGGCGTTCGCGCTCCAGCAGCAGCTCGACGATGCGACGCCCGACAGCGACGAGGAGCGGCGCGCGTGGTACGGCGGCATCATCCGCCTCACCGACGAGGCCGACGCGGTGCTCGACGAGCAGGCCGAGCGGTTCGACGCGCTTCGGGCCCTGGAGCGGAACGCCCCGGCGGAGCTGAAGCGCGTGCAGGCCGAGGCCACGGCGGCGGCCGCGCGCATCGCGCCCGCCACCGACCGGCTCGCGGCGATCACCCGGGAGTACGCGCCCTCCGCCGTCGCCCCCGTCGCCGACAACCCGGCGCAGGCGGAGGCCCGGCTGGGCTTCGCCAAGCAGGAGCTCGACGAGGCCGCGGCCGCGATCACCGAGGGACGGCCGAGCGACGCCGCGGTCGGCATCCGCGCGGCCGAGGAAGCGGTCGACCAGGCGAACCTCCTCGCGGACGCCGTGGACCGCCTCGCCGCGGACCTCGCCACCGCCGATGCGGCCGTGGCCGCCGGCGTCGCCGACCTCGAGCACGACGTGCAGACCGGGCGTGCGCTCGACGACGCGAACGCCGCGGCACTCGCCGACCGGGTCGCCGCGGATGCCGCCGCGATCCGGGCGACGATGGGCGCCCCCGGACGCGATCCGCTCGCGGCCCATGCCCGCATCGAGCAGGTGAACGCCGAGATCGACGCGGCGATCGCGGGCGCGCGCGAGGCTGCGGTGCGCGTGCAGCGCGCGCAGGCGCAGCTCGGACGCACGCTCGCGACCGCGCGCGCGCGGGTTCAGGCCGCGGAGGACTACCTCGTCGCCCGCCGCGGCGCGGTCGGGGCCGAGGCCAGGACCCGTCTCGCGGAGGCCGGCCGCCTGCTCGTGGAGGCGGAGGGCCAGGCGCAGGTCGACCCCGCCGGTGCGCTCGCGACGGCGCAGCGGGCGGAGTCGCTGGCGAGCACCGCCATGTCCCTCGCCCAGCAGGACGTCGGCGGCTTCGCGGGCGGGTTCGGGGGCGGACTCGGCGGAGGCATGGGCGCGCCGCAGGGCGGCGGGGGCGGCGGCGACCTCTTCGGCGCGGTCCTCGGCGGCATCCTCATCAACTCGGTCCTCGGCGGCGGGGGCGGCGGCGGCTTCGGCGGTGGTGGCGGCGGCTTCGGCGGCGGCTTCGGCGGCGGCGGCGGCGGCCGACGGTCCCCCGGCAGCTTCGGCGGCTCGGCCACGCGTTCGCGGCGCGGGGGCGGAGGCAGATTCTGAGCGCCGCGACCACCCGAACCGGCACCTGAGCCGACCAGACGACCAGACGACCCATCGACCACCACCGAAAGGAACGACCATGGCAAAGCAGTCCATCTTCGGCCGCATCTCGCAACTCCTGCGGGCCAACATCAACGCCCTCATCGACCAGGCCGAGGATCCGCAGATGATGCTCGACCAGATGGTGCGCGACTTCACGAACAGCATCGCCGACGCCGAGGCGGCCATCGCCGAGACCATCGGCAACCTGCGACTCCTCGAGGACGACCACCGCGAGGACGTGGAGGCCGCCCGCGAGTGGGGCGAGAAGGCCCTCGCCGCGAGCCGCAAGGGCGACGAGCTGCGCAGCGCCGGAGACGCGGTGGATGCCGACAAGTTCGACAACCTCGCGAAGGTCGCCCTCAGTCGCCAGATCTCGGCCGAGAACGAGGCGAAGGCCGCCGAGCCGCAGATCGCCGCGCAGACCGAGGTGGTCGACAAGCTCAAGAGCGGGCTGAACGGCATGAAGGAGAAGCTCGTCCAGTTGCAGAACAAGCGCTCCGAGCTGGTCGCCCGCGCGAAGACCGCCCAGGCGCAGCGGCAGGTGCATGACGCGGTCAAGTCGATCGACATCCTCGACCCGACCAGCGAGATCGGCCGCTTCGAGGACAAGATCCGCCGCGAGGAGGCCGTCGTCCGCGGCCAGGCCGAGCTCGCCGCCTCGAGCCTCGACGCGCAGTTCAACGAGCTCGACGACCTCGGCGAGCTCACCGAGGTCGATGCGCGTCTTGCGGAGTTGAAGGCCGGCGGTTCGTCGCGGGGCCAGATCTCGGGCTGAGCGGCTGCGATGACGGATGCCGCGGCCCGCGACGGTCGCGGCATCCGCTCGTTCCCGGTGGGCACCCGCCCCGGTCCCACCCGAGGAGGCAGATGCGAAGCCCGGATCCAGCGAGGCGGCGGTAGCGTTCGAGTATGACGCCGGACGAGGCCGCCGCGGTGCTCGGCGTCCGGCGGGACGCCGACGGAGCCGAGATCGACCGCGCCTACCGGCACCTCGCGCGCGAGCTCCATCCCGACCGGTTCGCGGGCAGGCCGGCGGCCGACGTGCGCGCCGCGAGCGAACGCTTCGTCGATGTCACCCGCGCGCGCGACGTGCTGCTCCGGACGGCGGTCGACCGGATCCGCGGCCGGGAGGGGGGTCCCGGCGAGGGCGGCGACGGCGGCGCCACCGGTGGCGCCACCGCCCGCCGCCGCGTCCGGATCGTCGACGAGCGGGTCGTGGATGCCGAGGCGGTCCGGCCCGCCGGCCCCTCGAGCTGGTGGCTCTTCGGCACGTGGACGCTCCTCCTGCTGATGGGAGCGGTGCTCGCGCTGTCGGGGCTGCCGGTCTGGAGCCCGATCGACCTGTCGGTGCGGGTCGGGCTGCTCGTGGGTTCCGCGATCGCGACCGGCCTCACGGGTCGCCGCTGGGCGTGGCGCACGACCCTCGTGCTCATCGGGGTGAACGCCGTCGCGACGGTGCTCGCGACGACCATCGGGGGCCTGCTGGGCCTGGGGTTCATGATCGTCGCGAGCTTCGGGCTGGCCGTGCAGGCGCGCCTCGTGCGGTTTCCCGACCAGTGACGTGACGCGGGGCGAGCGCGATACTGTGTGAGGCATGCCCGCAACGTTCGTCGTCGTTCCCCAATGGCAGGGCTCCGTCTCGTCGCGCGCGATGAGCCACGCCGACGGCGCGGTCGCCATCCTCGGCGACCTGCCGGCCGCCGCCACGATCCTCGTCGAGGTGCCCGTGGAGGCCGGCGACGCCCTCGGCACCGGCGTGGCCAGGTACAGCGCGCTCCGGCGCGTGCGCGAGCGCACCGAGAAGGCGCTCGCCCAGGTGCCCGACCTGGCCATCACGGTCGGTGGCGACTGCGGCGCGTCGCTCGGCGCGGTGGCCCACGCGTCGCGGCGTGCCGGTGGCGACCTCGCGGTGCTCTGGCTCGATGCGCACCCCGACCTCAACACCCCCGAGTCGTCGCCCTCCGGCGGCTTCGGCGGCATGACCCTGCGTGCGATCGCCGGCGACGGCGCCGACGGGCTCGCCCTCGACGAGCAGACCCGGGTCGCGCCGGCGCGGCTCGTGCTCGGAGGCATCCGTGCGATCGACGACGAGGAGCGCCGCTTCATCGACGAGCACGACGTGGCCGTGCTCACCGTGGAGGACCTCTCCGACCCCTCGATGGTCATCGCCGCGCTCGAGGACACCGGCGCCTCGCAGGTGTTCGTGCACGTGGACCTCGACGTGCTCGACCCCTCCGCGCTCGCCGGCCTCTCGTATCCGATGCCGTTCGGCATCGAGACGGCGACGCTCGTCGCGCTGCTGCGGGCCGTGGCGGCCCGGTTCCCGCTGGCGGGCGCCGCCATCGCGGGATTCGCACCGAGCTCCCCCGAGGCCGCGGAGGACGACCTGCCCACCATCCTGCGGCTCGTCGCCGCGCTCACGTCGGGCGGCGCGGCGCGCGCGTCGGACGTCGGCGACGCGGCATCCGCCACCGGATCGGACTGACCGCGCGACGGGTGTCGCCCGTCGGCAGGCCTGCCTAGGCTGGGACCACGCTGCCCGGCGCCGCCCGG
Organism: Agromyces ramosus; assembly: GCF_004216665.1. GTDB lineage: Bacteria > Actinomycetota > Actinomycetes > Actinomycetales > Microbacteriaceae > Agromyces > Agromyces ramosus. Next base: position 274,858 of record NZ_SGWY01000001.1, read on the forward strand.
GCCGGAGGGAGACACATGGAGCGCGAGGTGGACGTCGTCGTCGTCGGCGGGGGCCCCGTCGGCGAGAATGTCGCTGACCGGGCGCGGGCCGGGGGCCTCGACGTGGTGCTCGTGGAGCACGAGCTCGTCGGGGGCGAATGCTCCTACTGGGCGTGCGTGCCGTCGAAGACCCTCCTGCGCAGTGCGGCGGCCCTGCGCGCCGCGCGCCGCGTTCCGGGCGCCGCCGAGGCGATCACGGGCGAGCTCGACGTGGCCGCCGTGCTCCGCCGCCGCGATTTCTGGGTCTCGGACTGGACCGACGACGGCGCCGCGAAGTGGGTCGCCGGCGCGGGCATCGGGCTCGAGCGGGGCCACGGGAGACTCGACGGTCCGCGCCGGGTCGTCGTGGAGCACCCCGACGGCTCGGAGGTGACGCTCGTGGCCCGGCACGCGGTCGTGCTCTCGACCGGATCGGACCCCGTCATCCCGCCGGTCGTCGGCCTGGCCGAGGCGGAGCCGTGGACGAGTCGCGATGCGACGAGCGTGCAGCATCCGCCCGCCCGGCTCGCCATCATCGGCGGCGGCGTCGTGGCCTGCGAGATGGCGACCGCCTACGCGGGGTTCGGCACGCAGGTCACGGTGCTCGCCCGCAGCGGGCTGCTCGGACGGATGGAGGCGTTCGCCGGTGAGGCGGTCGCGGCCGGGCTGCGCGGGCTCGGCGCGACCGTGCGGCTCGGTGTCGAGCCCACGCAGGTCGAGCGCAACGCGTCGGGCGAGGTCGTCATCACGCTCGACGACGAGTCCACGGTGACGGCCGACGAGGTGCTGGTCGCGACGGGCCGCACGCCCCGGTCCCGCACGGTCGGCCTCGAGTCCGTCGGGCTCGAGCCGGGCTCGTGGCTGACGGTCGACGAGACGATGCTGGTCGCCGACGCCCAGGGCGACGGCGAGTGGCTCTACGGCGTCGGTGACGTGAACCACCGGGCGCTGCTCACCCACGAGGGCAAGTACCAGGGTCGCGCGGCGGGCGACGTCATCGTCGCCCGTGCGCTCGGCCGTCCCGTCGACGCAACGCCGTGGGGCGTGCACGCCGCCACCGCCGACCACGCCGCGGTGCCGCAGGTGGTCTTCGCCGAGCCCGAGTGCGTGTCGGTGGGGCTCACCGAGGCGGAGGCCGCCCGGGCCGCCGTCGAGGTGCGGATCGCCGACGTGCCGATGCAGTCGGCGAGCGGCGCGGGCATCCTCGCCGACGGCTACGAGGGCCGGGCGCGACTCGTCGTCGACGCCGAGCGCGGGGTGGTGCTCGGTGCGACGTTCGTGGGACAGGACGTCGCCGAGCTCCTGCACGCGGCGACCGTCGCCGTCGTCGGGGAGGTGCCGGTCGACCGTCTCTGGCACGCGGTGCCGGCGTTCCCGACCATGAGCGAGGTGTGGTTGCGACTGCTCGAGGACCTCGGCCGCCCCAAGGCCGCCGCGTGAGCGGGCCGACGGTGCGCATCCGGCTCACGGACTCGCCGATCAGCCGGGCCGGCTACTGGTGGGCGACGGCGGTCGGCTTCACGTGGGGCTTCATCTGGAGCACGGGTCCGGTCCAGGTCCGCCACGGGCTCATCGTCTTCACCGGCATGCCGAAGTGGACGTTCGGACGCGGCGGGTCGTGCGTCGGCGGCTGCTACCTCACCGATCGCAACGCGGGCGACCTCGTGCTGGGCCACGAGGTGGTGCACCAGCGGCAGTGGCGCACCTACGGCATGCTGTTCCCGCTGCTGTACCTCATCGCCGGCCGCGATCCGCTCGGGAACCGCTTCGAGATCGAGGCGGGACTCGAGGCCGGCGGCTACCTTCCGAAGCAACGTCGGGCGCGGCAGCACCGCACCGGGCGCTGAGACGTCGAACGGCCCGGATGCCGCAGTGTGCGGGCATCCGGGCCGTTCGCGTGCCGGCTTCGCGCAGCGAGGCGCGACGCGCTCAGTCCGCGGACTGGGCGGCGGCCGAGAGCGACGCGACGAGCTCGTCGAGCCCGTAGGTCAAGGACAGGGCCGTGGGCGGGGAGACCGCGGCGATGAGTTCCGTGCCGACGACCTGCGCGACCTGGCCGCGCGCGACCGCCGGGATGGCCTGGATCGGCGCGGACGCGAGGAAGGCGTCGGCCTCCTCCTGCGTGTCGTGGTAGCTGATGATCAGGTCGGAGTCGAGCTGGTCGAGCTGCTCGTAGGAGAGCGTGTAGTAGAAGGGCGAGTCACCGTTCGCGAGCTCGGCGACGGCGGGCGCGTCCTCGAGGCCGAGGGCCGAGAGGAACTCCACGCGCGAGTCCTCGGGGGTGTAGACGTAGAAGGTGCCGGCGACATCCCAGACGGCGGCGACGGTCTGCCCCTCGAGCTCGGGGTGCGCCTCCGCCTGGGCGGCGAGCTCGGCGTCGAGGTCGTCGAGCACGCCCTGCGCCTCGTCGGCCTTGCCGAGGGCGGTGCCGACGATCGTGACGGTCTCGCGCCACGGGGTCGTCCACGGCTCGTCGGGGTAGGCCACGGTGGGGGCGATCTCGCTGAGGAGCTCGTACTGCTCCTCGGTGATGCCCGAGTACGGCGCCAGGATCACGTCGGGAGCGGCCTCGACGATCTCCTCGTACGGGGGCGCCTCGCCGTCATCGGTGAGGATGACGGGGGTCTCCTCGCCGAGCTCGTCGAGCTCCTCGGCGACCCACGGCAGCACGCCGTCCTCGTTCGCGCCGTAGGCCTGCTGGCCGATGGCCACGGGCACGACGCCCAGGGCGAGCGCCGCCTCGGTGCTGCCCCAGCCCCAGGTCGCCACGCGCTCGGGCGCGGCGGGGATCTCGGTCTCGCCGAACGCGTGCTCGATCGTCACGGGGAAGCCACCGTCGGCGGCTGCGGTCGAGCCGTTCCCGTCGGGCGCGGCGGTGGAACAGCCGGCGAGGCTGAGGGCGGCCGCGGTGGCGGCGGCCAGGACGGCGATCGTGCGTCGGGCGTGCATGAACTCCCTTTCGAGTGGGTGGATTGAGGTTAGCCTAACCTAAACGTCAGGCCCGATGGAACCGACCGATCGGCACGATCATCGGGGAGCCCGCGACGGGGTCGGGGGTCACGACGCAGTCGAGCCCGAAGGCGGCGCCGACCGTCTCGGCGGTCATCACCGCGGCCGGCTCCCCTGCGGCGGCGATGCGGCCGCCGTCGACCACGACGAGGTGGTCCGCGTAGCGCGCGGCGAGGTTCAACTCGTGCAGCACCATGACGACCGTCGTGCCGTGCTCGCGATTGGACTCCGTGAGCAGGTCGAGCAGTTCCAGCTGGTGGCTCACGTCGAGGAAGCTCGTGGGCTCGTCGAGCAGCACGATGTCGGCTCGCTGCGCGAGCGCCATCGCGATCCACACGCGCTGGCGCTGTCCGCCCGACAGTTCGGAGACCGCACGGTCGGCGAGCTCGGCGGTGCCCGTCGCCTCGAGCACCTCGGCCACGATCCGGTCGTCGTCGCTCGAGCGGCCGCCGAACCAGCCGCGGTGCGGGTGCCGCCCGCGCGACACGAGCTCCGCCACGAGCACGCCGTCGGGGGCCACCGGCTGCTGCGGCAGCACCGCCACGCGGCGCGCGAACTCCTTCGGCGCGAACGAGCGGATGTCGCGGCCGTCGAGCGTGACCCGCCCGGCCTCTGGGCGCATGAGGCGCGCGAGCCCGCGCAGCAGCGTGGACTTGCCGCTCGCGTTCGGTCCGACCACGGCCGTGATGCGGCCGTCGGGGATCTCGAGGTCGAGGCCCTCGACGACGCGGCGGCCGTCGTAGGCGAGGGTCAACGCATCGGCGCGGAGCGCATGCGGTGCTGGCGGGGTCATCCGTCCGATCCTCTCCGATTGCCCCTGGCGATGAGCCAGAGCAGGTAGGGGGCCCCGATGAGCCCCGTCACGATGCCGACGGGCACGGCGAAGCCCGTGAACGCGTGCTGGGCCACCAGGTCGGCGACGAGCACGATGGCGGCGCCCACCACGGCGGATGCCGCGAGCGCGGCCTGCCCGTGCCCCACCAGGGCGCGTGCGATCGGCGCCGCGACGAGCGCGACGAATGCGATCGGTCCGGCGAGCGCGGTCGCCACCGCGACGAGCCCGACGCCCAGCACGATCGCCGTCGCGCGGGCACGGGTCGCGTCGAGCCCGAGCGAGCGCGCGCTGTCGTCGGAGAGCGCGAGCAGCGGCATCCGCGGCGAGAAGGCGACGGTGAGCACGAGGAGCACGGCGAGCGTCGACCCGGCGGTGCCGAGCTCCGGCCAGCCGACGCCGGCGATGCCGCCGACCATCCAGACGAGCGCCTCCGACGCCTCGCGCACCTCCGCCCGCGTGATCAGCCAGCCGAGCAGGCCCGACACGATCGACGCGAGCCCGATGCCGACGAGCACGAAGCGGATGCCGGTGAGCCCGTCGCGCCACGCGAGGCCCCACATCAGGGCGGCCACGACGAGCGCGCCCGCGAACGCCGCGAGCGACACCGCAGGCCCCTCGAGGCCGAGCAGGAGCATCGAGCCGACCGCCGCGAGGCTCGCGCCGCCGGTGACGCCGAGGATGTCCGGGCTCGCGAGCGGGTTGCGCAGGGTCGTCTGGAACAGCGCGCCGCCGAGGCCGAGCGCCGTGCCCGCGACGATCGCGGCGAGCACGCGGGGCAGGCGCAGGCGCACGATCACGAACTCGGCCTTCGGCGAGCCCTGGCCCACGAGCGCGGCGAGCACGTCCCCGACGCCGAGCCCCGCCGCGCCGAGGAGCAGCGACGCGGTCGCCGCGGCCAGCGCGAACAGCGACCCGACGGCCACGACGGTCGTCGCGCGGCGATGGGTTCGCGACCTGGCGGCGGCGACCCGGACCGCGAGGGGGTGGACCGACTCCCCCGGTCCGGTGGGCACGACGGCGGGCGCGACGCTCACAGCGACGTCCCCTTGGTGCGGCGCACCAGCGCGATGAGCACGGGCGCGCCGACGATCGCGGCGACGATCCCGGCCTCGAGCTCGGCCGGCGCCACCACGACGCGACCGATCACGTCGGCCGCGAGGAGCACGATCGCCCCGAGCACACCGGCCAGCGGCGTGATCCAGCGGTAGTCGCCGCCCACCAGCCCGCGCGCGGCGTGGGCGACCGCGAGGCCGAGCAGCGCGATCGGGCCGGCGAGCGACGTGGCCGTGCCCGCGAGGATGATGACGGCGACGGCCGTCACGACGCGGGTGGTCGCGAGTCGCACGCCGAGGCCACGCGCCACGTCGTCGCCGAGCGCGAGCAGGTTCAGCCGGCCGGCGAGCCAGGCGGCCAGCACGAGCCCCGCGACGAGGAACGGCCAGAGCACCGCGGCGGTCTCGAGGCCACGCCCCGACAGCGAGCCGACCGACCAGAACCGGAACTGCGAGAGGGTGCCCTCGTCGCTGATGAGGAGCAGGGTGACCAGCGGCGTGGTCGCCGCCGTCAGCGCCGCACCGGTGAGCGCGAGCTTGGCGGGGGTCGCGCCGGCGCCGCCGGTCGACCCGATCGCGAAGACCACCGCGGCGGCCACCGCCGCACCCCCGAATGCGAACCAGATGAATCCGAACGGCGAGGCCACGCCGAGGAACGCGATCGCCGCCACGACGGCGAGCGAGGCGCCCGCGTTGATGCCGAGCAGGCCGGGGTCGGCGAGCGGGTTCCGGGTCGCGCCCTGCAGGAGCGCGGCGACCACGCCGAGCGCGGCGCCCGCCATGATGCCGATCACCGCCCGCGGCAGCCGCAGGTCGCGCACGACGACCTGGTCGGCATCACCGGCGACCGGCGAGGCGAACGCTCCGAACACCACGTCGAGCGGCACCTGCCGGGTGCCGATCGCGAGGCTCGCCAGCGCGACGAGCACGAGCAGTCCGGCCGCGATCGAGAGGGTCGCGATGGGCGGGAGGCGTCGGGCACCGCGCCGATCGGGCGTGCCGGTCGGGTGCGTCACCGTGGCGGCGCGCGGCATCCGTTCGGTCACCCCTCGTCAGTCGAGCTCGGCGCGACCCATGCGCCAGTAGCCCATGAACGCCACCTGCCGGCGGTCGAGGCCCGCCTCGCGCACGAGGAAGCGACGCAGGGTGGTGATGGCGGATGCCTCGCCAGCGAGCCAGGCGTAGCAGCCGCCGTCGAGACTGTGCCCCTCGGGCACGTCCCACAGGGGCGTGTCGGGCAGGTCGGCCCGTTCCGCCGCGGCGAGCGCGGCGGCCGCCTCGTCGAGGTCGGCGGCCCGGGCCAGGCCGAGCGCGGCGAGGTGGCGCACGACCCAGTCGCGCACGGCCGGCACGAGCAGGCCGCCATGGAGGCATCCGGCGTCCTCGCGGGCGAGCCAGCGCACCTCGACGCCGGCGGGGGCGCGCACCTCGAGCCGGTCGCCGTGCGCGGGCACCTCGATGAGGGCGATCCCGGTGGCGTCGGCCGGCAGGGACTCGAGGATCGACGCGATCGCGGGTGCGGCCGTCTCGTCGCCCGCGAGCAGCAGGGTGTCGACGTCGCCGGGGCGCCAGTCGATGCCGACCGTGCGGCCGGGGCTCAGCTCGTCGGGGCCGATGAGCACGAGCTCGTCGCCGGGCGCGGCCGTGGCCGCCCACGCCGAGGCGGGTCCGGCGTCGCCGTGGCCCACGAACACCACGTCGACCTCGCGCACGTCGGGGCGCACCGCGCGCACCGTGTAGGTGCGGAAGGGGTTGCGCAGTTCGGACGGGAGCTCACGCCACGAGCCGTACCAGTCGTCGCCCTCGGGGAACGTCGCGAACCCGATCTCGGGCAGCGGGAGCACCACCTTCACGCGCTGGTCGAGGCCGGCCGTGCCGAAGCCGTCGAGGTCGTCGCCCGAGAAGGTCACGCTCGTGAAATGCGGTGCGAGGCGTTCGACCCGGGCCACCTGCACCCGGAAGCTGCGGTAGGCGGGGCGCTCACGCGGCGCGGCTTCAGCGAGTGAGGTAAGCATTACCTAAGTCTTGCACATGGTGCCGGCGGTCGTGAATCGTGACGTCATGCACGGTCGCCGATCACCAGTTCGGCGGATGCCGGTGCCCGCGACGCACCCGACGCTCGAGCTGCGCGGCGAGGGAGAAGAGCGTCGCCTCGCCGCCGGGCCGGCCGATGAGCTGCACCCCCATGGGCACGCCTGCGCGCGTCTCCTCGACCGGCACCGTGACGGCGGGCAGCCCGGCGACGTTCACGAACGACGTGAACGGCGTGAACTGCACCTGCTGGGCGAAGTTCCGTTCGCCGTCCTGCTGGTCGTACCAGCCGACCGGCGGCGGCGTGAGTGCGAGCGCGGGCGTCATGACGGCGTCGAACGGGGCGAACCTCCGGATGACGCGCTCCTCGAATCCGGACAGCCACTCGAGCGCCTCCGCGAGCCGGCGGGCGGGCACGGCGCGACCTCGTTCGAGCAGCCAGCGCGTGAGCGGCTCGAGGAACGCCTCGGCCTCGCCGTCGACGGGGATGGTCGCCGCGCCCGCCTGCCAGATGGTGCGGAACGCCGCGGGGTAGCCGGGCTCGGGCTCGGGCGCCATCGCCTCGACGCCGTGGCCGAGCCCGTCGAACACGGTGATCGCCCGATCGAACGCGGAACGCGCGTCCTCGTCCAGCGCGATCTCGTAGGCCTCGTCCCACGGCGAGTCCGTCATCACGCCGACCTGGAAGCGTCCCTCGCCGCGGATGGCGGTGCCGAGGTAGGGTCCGTCGTCGCCGGGCGCCCGCAGCGCGAAGCGATGGGCGGCGGGATACCCGGCCGGCGCGATCATGCCGTCGAGGAGCAGCGCGGCATCCGCGACGTTGCGCGCGATCGGACCCGCCACGCCCAGCCCGGCGAGGCTCGCGAGCCCCGAGCCGGCCGGAACCCGTCCGCGCGACGGCTTCACGCCCACCAGGCCGCACGCCGCCGCGGGGATGCGGATCGACCCCCCGCCGTCCGATCCGGGCGCGAAGGGCAGCATTCCGGATGCCACGGCGGCCGCGGCTCCGCCGCTCGAGCCGCCCGCACCGAGCGACGGGTCCCACGGGTTCCGCGTCGGCGGGCCGGCGAGCCCCTCCGTGTACGACGGAAGCCCGAACTCGGGGGTCGCGCTCTTGCCGAGGCTCACGGCGCCCGCCGCATCGACCGCCCGCACGAGCTCGTCGGAGTCGTCGGGCACGAAGTCCGTGAACGCGCGCGACCCGAACCGCGCCGGAACGCCCGCCCGCCGATGCAGGTCCTTGTCCGCGAGCGGCATCCCCCACAGGGGGGCGGCGGTCGGCACGTGCTCCTCGACGTGACGGGCCCGGGCGATCGCCGCCTCGGGCGTCACGGTGGCGAAGGCCCCGATCGCGCCGTCGAGCCGCGCGATCCGGCCGAGGAAGTGCTCCGCGAGCTCGACCGGCGACACGTCGCGACGCTGCAGCAGCTGGTGGAGCTCGAGGGCGGTGTACTCGTGCAGCTCGGTCATGCTCCGAGCCTACGGGCGATGCCCGCGGCATCCGTGGGGCTACTTGAGCGACTTCTGCAGCAGCACGGTGCCCAGCCAGCGGTCGAACTTGAAGCCCACCCGGCCCATGCGGCCGATCTCCTCGAAGCCGAACTTCTCGTGCAGCGCGATCGACGCCTCGGCGCCCTGGTCGGCGATGACCGCGATGATCTCCTTCAGGCCGGCGGCTCGCGACCGCTCGATGAGCTCGCCGAGGAGCGCGCGCCCGAGGCCCTTGCCCGCGGCGGCCGGTCCGAGGTAGATCGAGTTCTCGACGGTGTACCGGTAGGCGCGCTTCTGCTTCCACGGCGTGACGAGCGCATAGCCGAGCAGCTGCCCGCTCGGCGACTCCGCCACGAGGAAGGGCATGCCGAGCTTGTGCAGGTAGGAGAACTTGGCCTTCCACTCCCGGAGGGTCATCGCGTCCTCGTCGAACGTGACCGTGGAGTTCGCGACGTAGTAGTTGTAGATCTCCCGCACGGCGGGCATGTCCGCGAGCCGGGCGTCGCGGATGGCGAACTCGAAGGGCGCCTCGGGCGGCTCGACCCGGCGCAGGTGCGGGGGCAGCACGCGGCGCTGCTGGTATTCCTCCTCGAGCATGGCGCCAGACTACCTCGCCCGCGTTGCGACCGGATGTCGCGACGGTCAGACGGGCAGCCGCCAGTCGACGGGCTCGCCGCCCTGCGCCTCGAGCAGCGCGTTGGCGCGGCTGAACGGCCGCGAGCCGAAGAATCCCCGGCTCGCCGACAGCGGACTCGGATGCACCGACTCGATGACGGGCGTGTCGGCGAGCAGCGGCCTGAGGCCCTGCGCGTCGCGCCCCCAGAGGATCGCCACGAGCGGCGTGCCGCGTGCGACCAGGGTGCGGATCGCGTGGTCGGTGACATCCTCCCAGCCCTTGCCCCGGTGGGACGCGGGCGCTCCCGGCCGCACGGTGAGCACGCGGTTCAGGAGCATCACGCCGTGCGTGCTCCACGACGTGAGGTCGCCGTGCGCCGGCGTCTCGACGCCGAGGTCGTCGGCGAGCTCACGGTAGATGTTGGCGAGGCTGCGCGGAACGGGTCGAACGTGCGGATCCACCGCGAACGAGAGGCCGATCGGATGCCCCGGCGTGGGGTACGGGTCCTGGCCGACGATGAGCACCCGCACGTCGTCGAGCGGTGCGCCGAACGCCCTGAGCACGCGATCGCCGCTCGGCAGGTACCCGCGTCCGGCCGCCGTCTCGGCGCGGAGGAAGTCGCCGAGCTCGGCGATGCGCGGGGCGACCGGGGCGAGCGCGCGCGCCCATCCCGCGTCGATGAGCCCGACGGCGGCGAGCTCGTCGAGGGACTTCGGCATCTCAGGCTCCGATCGTGGAGACGAGCACGCCCTGGTCGGTGGGCAGGACGCGCCAGACGCTGCCGCTCCCCTCGACCCGGAGGCCGCCGTCGCCGACGATCAGCGCCGTCCGCTCGTCGATGCCGAGCCCGCCGCCGACGAGGCCGGATTCGACGGCGGCGACCAGGCGGGAGAGCATGCCGCGTTCGGCGACGTGCGCCTCGATGGCCACGTCGACCAGGCCGATGCCGGCCTCGATCTCGAGCTCGACCCCCGGCTCCTCCGGGTCCTCCGGTGCGACGAGCACGCCGCCGATGCGCGAACCGCTCCCGAGCGAGCCCTCCGCCGCGATCATCGCGCCGGCCGAGACGCCGAGGTAGGGCACCCCGCCGGCGACCAGCCGGCGCACCTCGCCGAACAGCGGCTCGAGGCCGGCACGCACGTCTTCGACGACGCCGCCGCCCACGGCGATGGCGTCGACATCGGCGATCGCGGTGAGCCCGATCGGCTCGCCGGGTCGCCCTGCGGTGAGGTGCACCTCGATCTCGCCGCCGCTGCCGGCCGCGACCAGGAGATCGGCGAGCGCCGCCGCCTTCTCCCCGGCCTCGGGGTGCAGCGAGATCACGGCGATGCGCGGTCGCGCGCGTCCGGCGGCGCCGCCCCGCAGGACGGCCTCGGCGACGAACGGCGCGTACAGCGGGGCATCCGCCCGGGAGGTCGCGCCGCCGCCGACGAGGTGCACGCTCACGCGGCGCCCTGCGCGGCGTCGACCGGAGGGAGCGCCGACCAGGGGAACACGATCCAGTCGTCGGTGCGCCGGTAGTCGAAGTCGGGCACCAGCACGGTGTGCGACTTCGTGTAGAGCGTCGCGGTGCGCACCTCGGCGCCCTCGTCGCGGATGATCGCCACGACCTTCGCGAGCGTGCGACCGGAGTCGGAGACGTCGTCGACGAGCAGCACGCGCTTGCCGCCGAGTGCCGGCGCATCGAGCATCGGCGGGTGCAGCACCGGCTCGGGGAGCCGCTCGTCGATCCCCGAGTAGAACTCGACGTTGATGGAGCCGCATGCCTTCGTGCCGAGGGCGTACGAGATCGCGCCCGCGAGCAGCAGTCCGCCGCGGGCGATCGCGATCACGACGTCGGGCTGGAATCCGGAGCGCAGCACGTCGCCCGCGAGTCGGCGAGCGGCATCGCCGAACTCCTCCCAGGTGAGGATCTCGCGACGGATCCTGTCGACGCCCGTCGCGGCGTCGTTCGCATCGAAGGTCATCCCGACAGGCTACCCGGCGGTTCCGGCCGGATGCTCGTGCTCGGCGTCGGCGACTCCGGCCGCCGATCCGGCAGGCGGCAGGGCGGCGGTGGCCCCCGGATCCGGCTCCTCGCCGGTCGAGAGCGAGGGCGGCGCCAGCGTGTCGCCCTGGTGCCGGAGGCCCGCGACCCGCTCGTTGAGGTAGGAGATGATCGTCGCCGACGCGGTGCCGACGATCGCGATGCCGCCGGCCATGAGCAGCACCGCGTAGAACCTGCCGAGGGCGGTCACCGGGTAGGTGTCGCCGTAGCCCACGGTCGCGATCGTGACGAGCGCCCACCAGATCGCGTCCCCGAAGGTGGTGATGTTCGCGCCGGGTGCGTCGCGCTCGGCCTGCAGGGTCGCGAGGGCGAGGAAGAACACCCAGGCGAACGCGTAGGCGAGCGCGAGGATGATGAACTGCGCCCGGACCGCGGTCGGCGTGTGCCGTTTCAGCACGGGGAGGTCCTGCAGCAGGCCCACGACGCGGAGCGCGCGGAACACCGGCAGGATGGCGGACAGCACCTCGAACGGATGGTGCCAGGCGTAGTGCCACCGTCGACCGCGCGGCGTGAGCAGGATCCGGATGGCGACGTCGACGACGAAGATCACCCAGGTCAGGATCAGGATGACGATCACGAACGTCGTCACCCACTGCGGCCGGTCGGGCCACAGCACGTAGACGGTGTACGCCATGACGAACGCCACGCCCAGCAGGGCGAGCGTGCGCCCCGTCGCGTCGACGTAGCGTCGGCGACGATGCGTGGCCGGGTCGCCCTCCGGCAGGCCCCGGAGGTTCATTCCGGGGTCTCCGCTCGCACCACGAGCGGGCCCTTCGCGAGGCGGTACGGCGCCGCCTGGGCCACGGGCTTCACGACGATGAGGTCGAGGTCGACGTGCCGCGGCTTCTGCACGGCGTCCGCGATGACGCCGGCGATGTCCTCGGCCAGGAGCGGCTCGGGCACGTCGTCGTACACCGCATCGGCCCTGGCGCGGTCCCCGCCGAATCGCACGAGCGCGAACTCGTCGGTGCGCACCATGCCGGGCGCCACCTCGATCACGCGGAGCGGCTCGCCGTTCAGCTCGAGCCGGAGCACCTCGGTCAGCGCGTGCGCGGCGAACTTCGCCGCGTTGTATCCGCCGCCGCCCGCATAGGCGACGTGGCCGGCGATCGACGTGACGTTCACGATGTCGGCGACCCCGCGCTCGACCGCGCCGCGGCGGAGCAGTGGCAGCAGCGCGCTCGTGACCCGCTTCAACGCCAGCACGTTCACCTCGAACATCCACGCCCAGTCCTCGATGGAGGAGTCCTCGACCGAGTCGAGGCCCTTCGCGCCGCCCGCGTTGTTCACGAGCGCGTGCAGCGGGCCGGTCGCGGCCAGGTGGGCGCGCAGGGCGTCCACGTCGCCCTGGTCGGTCAGGTCGGCCGCGAACACGGATGCCCCGGTCTCCTCGGCGAGCTCCCGCAGCCGATCCTCGCGGCGGGCGACGCCGACCACGTCCCATCCGGCGGCGCGGAGGGCGCGCACGGTCGCCGCTCCGATCCCGGAGCTCGCACCGGTCACGACCGCTCGCAGCACATCCATGCGCCCATTGTGGCGCACCCCCGGAGGAATGCGCGCGACCGCAACGGCCGAGGCATCCGCGCGGCCGTTGGGGTTGAATGGGACGATGCAGACGAGGCCGCACGCGACGCCCCCGACGCGGAGGCGGCGCGTGCCGCTCTGGGACAACGCGCGGTGGATCGCGATCACCCTCGTGGTGATCGGCCACGGCATCCTGCCGCTCATCTCCGAGGACGACGTCGCGTACAGCGTCTACCTGTTCATCTACTCGTTCCACGTGGCCGTGTTCGTCACGGTCAGCGGCTACTTCGCGAAGTCGGGGCCGCCGAACGCGCGGGCCCTCCGGCAGATCCTCACCGACATCGTCTTCCCCTTCTTCATCTTCGAGACGATCTGGACGATCGTCAGGTGGGCGCTCGGCGGCGCGTTCGAGCTGGACTACACGACCGCGTCGTGGACCCTGTGGTTCCTGATCGCCCTCGCGGTGTGGCGCATCATGCTGCCCTACCTGGTGCTGCTGCGCTTCCCGCTGCTCATCGCGATCGCGATCTCGATCGGCGCGGGCTACACGGAGTCGATCGACGCGACGCTCGCCCTCTCGCGCACGCTGGGGATGCTGCCGTTCTTCGTGTTCGGCTGGAAGCTCCGCCAGTGGCAGCTCACGGGTCGCTGGCTCGACCTGCCGTCGAGGGTCGCCTGGCGGTGGCGGGCCGGGGCGATCGCCGTCTTCACCGCGGTGCTCCTGGTGATGCCCATCGCCATCGAGACGTGGCGCGACCTGAAGCTGCGGCGTTTCATGCTCTACGACGAGTCGTACCAGGCGATCGGCTACGACGAGCCGTGGTCGGGCGCCATCCGCCTCGCGCTGCTGCTCTTCGCGATGCTGCTCTCGGTCGCGTTCCTCGTGCTCATGCCGCGCCGCACGACGTGGTTCACGCCGTTCGGCACCGCCACGATGTACATCTACCTCCTGCACACCTTCATCCTGTTCCCGTTCCGCGAGACCGGGATGCTCGCGGGGGACCAGCCGTTCTGGGTCCTGCCCGCGATGATCCTGTTCTGCATCGGCATCTCGGTGGTGCTGTCGCTCAAGCCCGTGCGGCGGGTGTTCCGCCCGCTCGTCGAACCACGGGCGAGGTGGCTGTTCCGGCCCGAGCCGTCGACGGCGACGGGCACGCTGGTGCTGCCGCCGGGCGCGATGCCGCCGCTGCCGTCGCCACCGCCGTCGGCGACGACCGACGGCGATCCGCCCGAACCGCCCGCACCGCCCGCTCCGCCCGCATCGCCGGCACCGCCCGATGAGCCCAGGGCGGGCGCCTGACGTCTCCCTGACGCGATTACGCCGTGTGTCGGGGTCCATTGCCCGCGCCGGGGCGCGGTCGTAACGTGGCTCGGGCCCGGCGGGGGCCCTCTTCCCGCCATCGAGAAGGAGACCTCAATGAGCGAGAACGCCGCCGACTGGCGCTTCGAGACGAAGCAGGTGCACTCAGGCGCCGCACCCGACCCGGTGACGCACGCCCGGGCCACCCCGATCTACCAGACCACGTCCTACGTCTTCGACAACGCCCAGCACGCGCAGAACCTGTTCGCGCTCGCCGAGTTCGGCAACATCTACACGCGCATCATGAACCCGACCCAGGCGGTCGTCGAGGAGCGCCTCGCCGCCCTCGAGGGGGGCACCGGCGCCCTGCTCGTCGCCTCCGGCCAGGCGGCCGAGACGTTCGCGGTGCTGAACATCGCGCAGGCCGGCGACCACATCGTCTCGTCGTCGTCGATCTACGGCGGCACGTACAACCTCTTCAAGTACACGCTCGCGAAGCTCGGCATCGAGACCACGTTCGTCGAGAACCAGGACGACGCCGACGAGTGGCGCCGCGCGGTGCGTCCGAACACGAAGCTGTTCTTCGCCGAGACGATCGGCAACCCGAAGATCAACATCCTCGACATCGAGCTCGTCTCGGGCATCGCGCACGAGGCGGGGATCCCGCTGATCGTCGACAACACGATCGCGACGCCGTACCTCATCCGCCCGTTCGAGCACGGCGCCGACATCGTCATCCACTCGGCCACCAAGTTCCTCGGCGGCCACGGCACGGTCATCGGCGGCGTCATCGTCGACGGCGGCACGTTCGAGTGGTCGAAGAACGTCGAGAAGTTCCCCGGCCTCACCGAGCCCGACCCGTCGTACCACGGCGCGAGCTACACGGCCGCGGTCGGCGACGGCCTCGCGTACGTGATCAAGGCGCGCGTCCAGCTGCTGCGCGACCTCGGGGCCGCCATCGCGCCGAACAACGCCTGGCTCCTGATCCAGGGCATCGAGACGCTCTCGCTCCGCATCGAGCGCCACGTGCAGAACGCACAGGAGATCGCGGAGTGGCTCGACAACCACCCCGACGTCGCGAGCGTGAACTACTCGGGCCTGCCGTCGAGCCCGTGGTACGCGGCGGCGAACAAGTACGCCCCGAAGGGCGTCGGCGCGGTGCTGTCGTTCGAGCTCAAGGGCGGCGTCGACGCCGGCCGGGCCCTCGTCGACAACCTGCAGCTGTTCAGCCACCTCGCCAACATCGGCGACGTGCGGTCGCTCGTGATCCACCCGGCGTCGACGACGCACTCGCAGCTCACGCCCGAGCAGCAGCTCACGACCGGTGTCACGCCCGGTCTCGTGCGGCTCTCGGTTGGCATCGAGAACGTCGACGACCTGAAGGCCGACCTCGAGGCGGGCCTCGCCGCCGCGCGCGCCGCCACGGAGGCCGCGCGCGTCTGAGACCCTGACGCACACGACGGATGCCGCGGGCCGCACGGGCTCGCGGCATCCGTCGTCATCGGGCCGACACCGGCGTAACAAACGCGTGCTGGCGCGCAGGGTTCGGGAGAATCGGGACATGGACTGGCAGACCACCGCCGACGCGGTGCCCGCGGGCATCGTCTCGGAGGCGCGCGCGCAGGCCCTGCAGGGCCGGGCGCCGGCGACGGGGGCCTGGCGCGAGGGCGACCCGGTGGGCGACCGCCGGTTCGTGGCGATCGGCGACGTGCCGCTCGATTCTGGAGCGACGCTGCCGCGCGCGCACATCGCCTACGAGACGTGGGGTACGCCGTCCCCTCGCGGCGACAACGTGGTGCTGGTGCTGCACGCCCTCACGGGCGACAGCCACGTCATCGGCCCCGCCGGTCCGGCGCATCCCAGCGCGGGCTGGTGGCCGGGGGTCGTGGGCCCCGGGCTCGCGATCGACACCGACCGGTACTTCGTGGTCGCCCCCAACGTGCTCGGCGGATGCCAGGGGTCGACCGGTCCCGCGTCGCTCGCCCCCGACGGGGTGGAGTGGGGCACGCGGTTCCCCTTCCTCACGATCCGCGACCAGGTGCGGGCGCAGCTCGCGTTCGCCGGGGCGATCGGGATCGACCGCATCGCGGCCGTGGTCGGGGGCTCGATGGGGGCGATGCACGTGCTCGAGTGGGCGATCATGGCGCCCGACGCGGTCGACCGCATCGCGGTGCTCGCCGCCCCGGCCGCGGCGACCGCCGACCAGGTCGCGCTCAACTCGGTGCAGATCGAGGCGATCCGCAGCGACCCCGCCTTCCGGGGCGGCGACTACTACGACGCGCCCGACGGCGAGGGTCCCACCCGCGGCCTCGCCCTCGCGCGCCGCATGGCGATGCTCAACTACCGCACGGCGACCGAGCTCAACGCGCGCTTCGAGCGCAGCTGGCAGTCGGACCTCGACCCGCTGGGCGGGGGCGGCCGGTTCGCCGTCGAGTCGTACCTCGACTTCCACGGCAACCGGTTCACGCGACGCTTCGACGCGAACAGCTACATCGTGCTCACCGAGGCGATGAACTCCCACGACATCGGGCGAGGACGCGGGGGCGTGGGTGCGGCGCTCGCGGGGATCCGGGCGAAGAGCCTCGTGCTCGGCATCGACAGCGACCGCTACTTCTCCCTCGACGGCCAGGAGGAGGTGGCCGCCGGCCTCGCCGGGAGCGTGCACGGGGAGCGCCCCGTGCTCGTGCACTCGGAGTACGGGCACGACGCGTTCCTCATCGAGCACGCCGTCGTCGGCGCCGCCCTGCGCGCCCTCCTCGACGCCTGAGGGCGCGCCCCGCCGGCGCCGCCGCGGACGGCGCACGCGTCGCCGGGCCGACTCCGCTACAGTTTCGAATGGCGGCACCCGTGTGCCGAGGGTGCCCGACCCTGCGAGGGGGTGGCGTGAAGCGCATCCACAAGGAACGCGACCGGCTCCTGCGACGCCTGGCGCGCGTCACGGGATTCGTCGGCGCGGCCGGCGCGCTGATCTGCCTGCTCGTTCCCGGGGCGGCGACGCCGCTGGAGCTCGCCGTCGGCTCGGTGCTCTGCGCGATCGTCGCCGTGCTCGTCGGCCTGCACACCGCTCGCGGCGCCCTGCTCCCGGCGTTCGGCGTCGTCGCGGGCTCGATGGCGATCATGGTGATGCTCGGCACCGCGTCCGTGATCGACGCCGCGACCACGACCGCGATGGCGGTCCTCGGCGGGGTCGCCTCCGCGTCGGTCGCGATCTCGCTCGTGGTGCACCGTCGTGGGCGGCTGCTCGTGACCGCGCTCGCGGCGATCGTGCTCGGCATGATCTGGATCGTCGCCGCGCGGTCGCACGACCTGCGTGCGGTGGCGGTGGCGACGGCCGCCGGGTGGGCCGCGTGCGGGGTGCTCGGGGCGTGGATCGACCGCGCCATCCGGCTCGCCGCCGACCGCATCGACGAGGTCGGGCGCGCGCACGAGGCCGAGCGCCTCGCGAGCGAGCTCGAGGCCCAGCAGCGACAGGACGCCCGCGTGCTGCACGACACGGTGCTCGCCACGCTCTCGCTCCTCGCGCACTCCGGCGTCGGCGTCGGCCCGACGGCGCTGCGACAGCAGGCCGGCGACGACGCCCGCCTCCTGCGGCAGCTCCGCCTCGGCGCGCCCCTCGACGCCGGCTCGACCACGATCTTCTCCCCCGAGGCCGACAACGACGACGACGCACTGAGCACCACCTTCGAGTCGGTGCGGCAACGATTCGCCCGCATGGGACTGGCGGTCAACTGGCATGGTGCGGGCCAACTGGCCCTTCCCCGCGAGACCCTCGACGCGCTGCTCGGCGCCCTCGGCGAGTGCCTCGAGAACGTCCGCAGGCACTCCGGGGTGAGCGAGGCGGATGTCACGGTGACGGACGACGACCGCACCGTGCGCGCCATGGTCACCGATGCCGGGAGCGGGTTCGAGCCCGAGACCGTCGACGGGGCGCGACTGGGGTACGCGGAGTCCGTGGTCGGCCGGCTGCACACGGTGGGCGGGCGCGCCCGCATCTTCTCCTCGCCCGGCTCGGGCACCACCGTCATGCTCGAGGTGCCGAAGCCATGAGCGATCACGCACCCGACGCCGGCGGCCGCGCCGACCACCAGTTCCGGCGACCGGCCCGTTCGGCCCGCACCGTGCGCGCCGCCGGCGACGTCCGCGAGAGCCACGGCGGACGCCGCCTCGCCACCGGGATCACGATCGCCGCGGTCCTCATCGTGCTCGCGCATCTCGTGCACGCCGTCGCGCAGGCTCCCTACGTGCTGACGGGGCGCGGACCCTGGCCGGCGTGGATCGCGCTCGGCGTGGTCCTGGCCGTCGGCGTGATCTCGCGGCTCGTGTCACGCGTGCTGCCCGACTGGCTGTACCTCGTGCTCCTCGCCGGGCTCGCCGTGCCGCTCTGGCTCGACGTGAGCGCCACGGCCGGCCAGCTCGACCGCGGCGTCACGCCGACCGCCGCCGCCGCGGCCGGAGCCGTGCTCATGCCCGTCGCCGCGATCCGCGGCAGTCGCGTCCCGCTCGTCGCCGCCTCGGTCATCGCCGCCGTGCTCGCGACGGAGGCGCTGCTCCAGGCCACGTCGGCGGGGCTGTTCGTGGTGCCGGGTGTCGCCGTGGCGGCGACCGCGGTGTTCCCGGTGCTGCTCGCGACCCTCGCCATCAGCGGATTCCGCCGGCTCGTCGGGCGCGAGCTCGACCTCTCCCTCGTGCAGAGCACCGTGGGCACCGCACGCACCGCCGTCGGCATGCGCGCGTCCGAGGAGCTCGCGCAACTCGACTTCGACGCCGAGACGCTGCTCGACGACGTCGGATCGGGCCGCATCATGATCCCGTTGCCGCCCGACGCCGCCGAGCTCGCCGGGTCGCTCGCGGCCCGCCTGCGCGTCCGCCTCATCGAAGGGCGGACCGACACCTGGCTGCGACACGCGGTGACGGAGTCGGCCTATCTCAGCCACCGGGTCGTGCTCGACGACCCCCTCGGCTCCGCCGGACTGCTCTCCCAGGAGCAGCGCGACGGGCTGCTCCTCGCGCTCTGGCTCCTCGTCGCCGAGCCGCCGAAGGGCGCCGGACCGCCGCTCCAGGTGCACGTCGCGTGCCGCGAGCGGGCGGACGAGACCGATCCGGATGCCGGATTCGACATGATGATCGACGTGTCGGGCGTTGCACGACGCCGTGTGGACCCCGCGACGTGGGACGCTATCGGTAGTGTCGGAAGCCACAACGTGGTGACGGGGGCCGATGGTTTCCGGATCGACATCGCCTGCCGGGTCGCCCCGAACATCCACGCAGGCAGCCCATCGGCCCGTGGGGCCGCTCGATCGAGGGGAAGCTGAATGGCTGAGACCGATTCACCGATACGGCTCGCGATCGTCGACGATCACCGGATGCTGCTCGGTGCCCTCTCCGAGTGGCTTCGCGGCGCGGCATCCGACATCGAGCTCGTGGTGGCCGTGCCGTCCTGGTCCGAACTGCTTGCGCATCGCGAGTTCCCGGTCGACGTGGTCCTCCTCGACCTCGACCTGCGCGACAACATCCCGATCTCGCTCAAGCTTTCGATGCTGAAGACGGCCGGCGTGCAGACCATGCTCATGAGCACGTACTCCGAGCCCGCGGTGGTGCGCGAGGCGCTCGGTTCCGGCGCGCTCGGCTACCTCGTCAAGTCGGAGCCCGTCGAGAACATCATCGAGGCGATCCGCGCCGCGCGCGTGGGCAACTCGTACCTCACGCCCGAGCTCGAGGACGCGCTCGCCGACGACGGCGCCGTGCCGAAGCTCTCCGCGCAGGAGCGCCGCGTGATGGCGCTCTACGGCGCCGGCCAGCCCGTGAAGGCCGTGGCCTTCCAGCTCGGGATCTCCGAGGAGACGGCCAAGAGCTACCTCAAGCGCATCCGCGAGAAGTACCGGGTCGCCGGCTTCGACGTGGGCACCAAGGTCGCCCTGCGCAAGCGGGCGATCCTCGACGGGATCCTGCTGCAGTCCGACTGAGCGGATGCCGCGGCCGGGCGTCGCCCGGGGCGAACCCTCCGGCTACGGCTCGACGACCTCGACCGCACCCGTGGCGTACGGCACGACCACGCCGCGCCGGCCGCGCGAGCGGTCGAGTGCGAACGAGGCGAGCGTGAGCAGCACGCCCGCGATGGTGAGCACGAGGCCGATCCAGATCGGGGCGACGTACCCGAGGCCGCCGGCGATCGCGAGGCCGCCGAGCAGGGCGCCGAGGCTGTTGCCGATGTTGAGTGCCGAGTGGTTGAGGGCGGCCGCGATCGACTGGCTGTCGCGGGCGACATCCATGAGCCGGGCCTGGATGGTGGGCGACAGGGCCGCGGAGGACGCGCCCACCAGGAAGACCCCGGTGAACAGCCCGACGGGGTTCGCCACGGTGAAGCCGAGCAGCACGAGCGCCGCGGCGAGCACGGCGAAGAACACGTACATGCTGCGGCGCACGCTCCAGTCGGCCAGTCGCCCGCCCACGAGGTTGCCGATCGTCATGCCGAGGCCGAACACGATGAGCACCACCGGCACCATGGCGGGAGGAAGCCCGGTCACCTCGGTCGCCAGTGGCGCGACGTAGCTGTACACCGCGAACAGGCCGCCGAAGCCGATCGCCCCCATCCCGAGCGCGAACCACACCTGGGCGCGGCCGAACGCGCGGAGCTCGCGCTTCATCGTCGCGTACGGGTCGCCCGCCTGCCACGGCACGGCGAGCGCGACGGCGACGAAGGTGAGGGCGAAGATACCCGCGACGGCGAGGTACGCGACCCGCCAGCCCGCGGCCTGGCCGAGCCAGGTGATCGCCGGAACGCCCACGACGTTCGCGATCGTGAGGCCCGACAGCACCAACGCGACGCCTCGGGCTCGCTTGCCCGGACCCATGAGGCTGGCGGCCACGAGGGAGGCGATGCCGAAGTAGGCGCCGTGCGGAACGGCGGCGAGGAATCGTGCGACGAGCACGAGCTCGAAGGTCGGCAGGAGCGCAGAGGCGACCGTGCCGAGCGTGAACGCCGTGAGCAGGGCGAGCAGGAGTCGCTTGCGGGGCCACCGCGCCGCGGCCGCGGCGATCGTGGGCGCACCGACGACGACCCCGAGCGCGTACGCCGAGATGATCCACCCGGCCGCCGCGTTGGCCTCCTCGGGCGACTGCGCGTAGACGCCGGGCAGCAGGTCCTGGGCGATGTTCGGCAGCAGCCCCATGGCCACGAACTCGGTCGAGCCGATGCCGAAGCCGCCGAGGGCGAGTGCCAGCAGCGCGAAACGGATACGGGCCGGCGACAACGTCGTCGGCCCGTCTGGGAGGTGGGTCACCCGTCGATTCTCGCACGAATCGAATCGATTCGACAAGCGGATGCCGCGGCGCCCGCACGGCTCGCGAGCACGCCTAGTCGCAGCGGGGCACGTCGAGCACGTCGCAGCGCACGATCTCCTCGCCGAGCGCGATGCCGATCACGAGGAACGCGCTGACGAGCGCGAGCGCCACCAGCACATTGACGATGGGGACGCTCCGTCGCCCATCGACGTCGGCCGACCGCAGCGGGCGAAGCGCCACCACCGCGCCCACCGGGAGGAGGAACAGCACGACGGCGAGCAGCGGGATCTCCATGGGCCCCGTGTGCACGCCGGGCCGGATCACGGAGAGGTACGGCTCGACCCGCAGCGCCACCACCGCGTTCAGCAGCAGGAACGGCACGGCGAACGCGAGGCCGGCGGCCGCGGACCAGTCCGCGACGGCGGCCCTGAATGCGCGCACGGCGACTCCCTCGAGCTGACGGACCACTCCATGGTCCTCCCGCACGCATCGGGGCGCAATCACCCCGTGCGCCTACGCGACGCCGCCGCCCGCCTCGTCGATCGCGGTCTCCAGTCGCTCGACCTTCGCGTCGAGCTCGCCCGAGTAGCCCGGTCGGATGTCCGCCTTCAGCACGAGCGACACCCTCGATCCGTACTCGCCGGCGGCCTCCGTCGCACGGCGGACGACGTCGAAGACCTCGTCCCACTCGCCCTCGAGCTCGGTGAACATCGAGGTCGTCCGGTTCGGGAGTCCCGACTCCCGCACGATCCTCACGGCCGCCGCGACGGCGTCGTGCACCGACCCGTCCGCCCGTCCGGTGCCGCTCGGCGCGACGGAGAATGCCACCAGCATGTCGACTCCAACCTCGAGGTCCTATTCTCGCGCCGATCGCTCCGGCGCCGATGCCCGGTCGAGGCCGGCGACCCCCCGGACGGTCCCAGCCCGCCACACCGCGCGGATCCCCCACGCCAGGAGCGCCGCGAGCAGCGCGGCCTTGACCGTGACCAGCAGCACGAACGCCGGATGCGCGACGAGCAGCCACCCGTACAGGTAGGGGTACAGCACGTGCGTGAGCAGCGCGATCGCGGCCGCGAGCAGCGCCGGCACGAGGTACCGTCGCGGCCACAGCGCGAGTCCGAGGATGATCGGCGCCGCGAGCCAGGTCGCGAACTGCGGCGAGCCCACCTTGTTCGCCAGCATGAGCACCACGACGAACGACAGTGCGAGCGGGGGGAGCAGGCGTCCGAAGGCCGCTCCGCGCCGCACCGCCCGGATGCCGAGGAGGAGGACGACCCCCACGCCCACCGCCATCACCGGCGTCGTGAGGGCCGCCGCGGCATCCGCGCCCGGACCCGAGATCTGGAATGTGAGGATCTGACGGTCGTAGACGATGTCGACCGCCCGCGAGCCCGCGACCATCTGCCACAGCCACACGGCCGCGATGGGCGCCTCGACCTGGAGACCGCGGTCCGCCTGTTCGGCGACGAATCCGAGCGCGTTCAGCCACGAGCCGGCGACGAGGCTCACGCCGAGGATCCCCGCGCTCAGCGCGACCGCGACGATGCTCACGTCCCACCGCTTGCGTGAGGCGATGACCACCGACGCGAGCAGCGCGGCCGGCCACACCTTCACCCACGCGCCGATGGTCAGGAGGGTCGCGGCGACGCGCGGCCGCCCCGCCGCCCAGAGGAGCCCCGTGAGGGCCAGCGGCACGGTGACCGCGTCGATGCGTCCGAGCGCGATCGGACCGAGCAGTGCGAGGAACCCCACCCACCACCACGCCGCGATCCGCCTGGTGCGCGACAGCCGCCGATCGCCGAGGAGGATCGCGAACGCCGCTGCGTTCAGGAGCACCACGATCGCGAGCCAGGTCTGCCCGTACCACTCGGACCCGAACGCCAGCGAGGCGGCCATCGGCGCGAAGGCGAGGATCGGGTAGACCCACGGGGCGTCGATGCCCATGCGCACGTAGCCGGCGGCGGCGTTCTCGGCCCAGACGCGGTAGACCCCGGTCACGTCGCCCAGGGGGTAGCCGCGGGCACCGAGGTTCAACCAGACGAGCGCGCCGTGCACGATCGCGAACGCGAGCCAGAGGGCGGCACGGCTGCCGAGGAACCGACGGATGCGCCGGCCACGCGACACGGATGCGTCGCGCAGCTCCCCCACCGTCATGGCGAGAGCCTATCCGACCCTCACCCGGCGCCACCCCCGGTCGCGGGAGTCGCGGGCCACCAGGCCGGGCGGAGCGATCATCGCGCGAGCAGGGCGCCGATCACCGCGGGCACGGCCACGGCGATGTCGAGGGCCGTCACCGGTCCCCCGCCGACCTCGGCGCTCGCGCGCCGAGCCGCCTCGCCGTGCACCCATGACGCGGTGGCGGCGAGGGCGGTCAGCGCCTCGGCATCCGCTGCGAGCTGCACATGGTGCGTCGCCACGAGCGCGCCGAGGATGCCGCCGAGCACGTCGCCGCTGCCGGCGGTCGCCAGCCAGTGGGTGGGCGCCGTGACGGTGTAGCGGTCTCCGTCGGGGTCGCAGACGTACGTGACCGCGCCCTTCAGGAGCACCGCGACGCCGAGTTCGGCCGCGGCCCGCTCGGCCCATTCGCCGGGCGCGGCGCGGACCTCGTCGACGGTCGTGGGCATCTCCCGAGCGGTGAGGAGCGCGGCGAGCTCCCCCGCATGCGGCGTGATGACGGTGGGCGCGGTGTGCGTGCCGACCAGGTCGAGCGCGCCGGCGTCGAGCACGACCGGCACCTGGGCGGCGAGCGCGTGCCCGAGGTCGCCGAGCAGCACGAAGGAGCGGCGCGACTGGTCGATGCCCGACCCGACGAGCCACGCCTGCACCCGCCCGGCGACGCCGACGGTCTCGGGGCGACGCGCCAGCACGGCCTGCCGGACGGAGCGCGGCCCGATGTACCGCACCATGCCGATGCCCGTCCGATGCGCCGCCTCAACCCCCAGCACCGCGGCCCCCGGGAACTCCTGCGAACCGGTGACGACCCCGAGCACGCCGCGCGAGTACTTGTCGTCGCCCGACGCGGGAGCGGCGACCCAACCGGCCGCGTCGTCGGCGGTCCACTCCTGCCACACGGTCGTCATGCTCCAACGATAGGTTGGGGTGGATGCCTTCGACAGCCCCCGCACCGATCAGCCTCGCCCCGCGCGTCGTCGTGTTCGACTACGGCGAGGTGATCTCCCGTGAGCCGACGGACGCCGACCGGGCACGACTCGTCGCCCGCGCCGGCGCGGCGGCGGAACCGTTCTGGGCCGCCTACTGGGCCCACCGCGAGCCGCTCGACCAGGGCACGGCATCGATCGCCGAGTACTGGGCGGCCGTCGCGCGCGACCTCGGCGTCGAGTGGAACGCGGTCGACGTGCACGAGCTGTGGGCGATCGACCACCGCGGCTGGCTCAGCCTCGACCCCGACACCCTGCGCGTGCTGCACGCGCTCGCCGAGGGCGGCACCCGCCTCGCCCTCCTGTCCAACGCCGGCGCCGACTTCTCGGGGTGGCTCCGATCCGGCTCCTTCGCGCCGCTGTTCGAGCGCGTGTTCGTCAGCGGCGAGCTCGGGCTGGTCAAGCCGAACGCGGCGATCTACGAGCACGTGATCGACGAGCTGGGCATCACGCCGTCGGAGCTGCTGTTCGTCGACAACAAGTCGGAGAACGTCGAGGGTGCGCGGGCGGTGGGCGGCGACGGTCACGTGTTCACGGATGCCGCGGCGCTCGAGGCCTGGCTCCGGAGCCTCGCCGCATGAACGAGAGCACGGCCCGGCCCGACGCCTCGCCGGAGTCGCCGGCGCTCTTCCGACCGATCACGATCCGCGGCCTCACCATCCGTAATCGCGTCTGGGTCCCGCCGCTCTGCCAGTACTCGGTGACGGCGCGCGACGGCGTGCCGCACGACTGGCACCTCGTGCACCTCGGCGCGATGGCGGCCGGCGGCGCAGGTCTCGTGGTCGCGGAGGCGACCGCGGTCGGCCCCGAGGGCCGCATCTCCGACTACGACACCGGGCTCTGGAACGACGAGCAGGCCGAGGCCTGGAGCCGGATCACCCGGTTCATCCGGTCGCAGGGGGCCGCATCGGGCATCCAGCTCGCGCATGCCGGGCGCAAGGCGTCGGTCTGGCCCGAGACGATCCGTCGCTCGGGCTCGCAGCCGCTCGACGAGGGCGGTTGGACGACCGTCGCGCCGTCGGCGGTGGCGTTCGACGGCCTGCGTGAGCCGGTCGCGCTCGACGAGGCGGGCGTGCTCGGCGTGATCGAGGAGTTCCGGCTCGCGGCCCGACGCGCCGTCGACGCGGGCTTCGACGTCGTCGAGCTCCACGCCGCGCACGGGTACCTCGTGCACCAGTTCCTGTCACCGCTCTCGAACCGTCGCGACGACCGGTGGGGTGGTCCGCTCGAGAACCGGGCCCGGCTGCTGCTCGAGCTGGTGCGCGTGGTGCGCGCCCAGATCGGCGAGCGGATGCCGCTCTTCGTGCGCTTCTCGGCGACCGACTGGGCCGAGGGCGGCTGGGACGAGGAGCAGACGGCGATCGTCGCGCGCTGGGCGCAGGACGCTGGAGCCGACTTCTTCGACGTGTCCACCGGCGGGCTCGTCGCGCACGTGCGCATCCCGGTCGGTCCCGGCTACCAGGCCCATCTCGCCGAGTACGTGGGCGACCGGGCCGACGTGCGCGTCTCGGCGGTCGGCCGTATCACGATGCCCGAGCAGGCCGAGCGGCTCGTCGCGGCCGGCGAGGTCGACGCCGTGATGTTCGGCAAGGCGATGATGCGCGATCCGCACTTCGCGCTGCGGGCCGCCCACGAGCTCGGCGCCGACACGTCGATGTGGCCGCTGCAGTACCTCCGGGCACGGCCGGAGGTCAACGACGGCGAGTGGTGAGCGAGGGTCAGCCCATTCCCGCCGCCGAGGAGCGCATCCTCCTCGCCAGGTCCATCATCTGCGGAGAGTACTGGCCGATCGCGAAGATGTTGCCCTCGCTGTCGCTGAACCACGCGCTGCGCCCGTCGTCCATCTCTGCGACGCCGTCGACCGTCTTCAGACCGGGCATGTCGTAGTCGTGGAACATGACCCCGTGCGTGCGCAGTTCGGTCATGTCGCGGTCGAGGTCGTCGGTCATGAGGCCGAAGGCGGTGTTCTTCGCCGTACCGGCGAAATCGGTGCGGTAGACGAGCACGGGCATCCCGCCGACGTCGTAATACAGGGCTTCGCCCTCGGCGTCCTCGTACATCGGATCACGGCCGAGCACGTCATGCCACCACTGCTTGGCGCGTGCGAGGTCGGACGCCGGGAGTACGGCTGTGGCCATGAGCTTCTCGAACATGATGATTCCTCGAATCCTCGGGTCGGCGTCAGTCTACGCCGACCCGAGGGGTGCCGGTCAGCTCGTTCGAGGGTGCCGTTCAGCCGCGTCGGGTGGCGTCCTGCACCTCGCCCACGAGCTCCTCGATGATGTCCTCGAGGAAGATCACGCCGGTGGTCGTGCCGTCCTCGTCGAACGCCCGCGCGACGTGGGTGCCGAGGCGCCGCATCGTGGCGAGCGCGTCCTCCAGGTCGGTGCCGTCGTAGATCGAGACGAGCCGGCGGATGCGCTTCGCGGGCAGCGGATCGTCGAACTCGTCGTCGTCGAGGTCGATGACGTCCTTCAGGTGCACGTAGCCGTCGGGCTCGCCGCTCGCACCGAGGATGACGTAGCGCGAGAAGCCGTGGCGCGCCACCGCCCGCTCCACGTCGCCGGGTGTCGCCGTCGGCGGCAGGCTCACGAGGCCCGACATCTGCACCGCGACATCCTTCACCTGCTTCGTCGTGAACTCGAACGCGGCCGTCAGGGTGCCGCTCGCGTCGTCGAGCACGCCCTCGCGACGGGACTGGTCGACGATGGTCTGCACCTCCTCGAGCGTGAACGTGGAGGTGGCCTCGCTCTTCGGCTCCACGCCGAACAGTCGCAGCACGCCGTTGGCGGTGGCGTTCAGCGCGACGATGATCGGGCGGAACAGGCGCGCCAGGAAGACGAGCGGCGGCGCGAGGAGGAGCACCGCACGGTCGGGGACCGAGAACGACAGGTTCTTCGGCACCATCTCGCCGAACACCACGTGCAGGTACGAGACCAGCACGAGGGTGATGATGAACGCGATCGTCGAGACGACGCCCTCGGGCCAGCCCGTGAGGTGCAACGGCACCTCGAGCAGGTGGTGGATCGCCGGCTCCGACACGTTCAGGATGAGCAGCGAGCAGATCGTGATGCCGAGCTGGCTCATCGCGAGCATGAGCGTCGCGTGCTCCATGGCCCACAGCGCGGTCTTCGCGCTGCGTCGGCCCTGCTCGGCGAGCGGCTCGATCTGGGATCGTCGCGCGGAGATGACCGCGAACTCGGCGCCGACGAAGAAGGCGTTCGCGATGAGGAGCACGAACAGCCAGACGATCCCGGCCCAGTCGCTCATCGCTCGCCCCGCTCGGTCTCGGTCGTCTCGGCCTCGGGCATGGGCGTGGGCACGAATCGCACGCGGTCGATCCGGCGACCGTCGAGGCGCTGCACCTCGAGGGTGCCCTCATCGATGAGCACCTCGTCGCCGACGACCGGCAGCCGGCCGAGCTCGGCCATCACGAAGCCGCCCACCGTCTCGTAGTCGCCGTTCTCGGGCACGCGGATGCCGGTGCGCTCGAGCAGTTCGTCGGGTCGGAGGATCCCCGGGAAGCTGACCACGTCGCCTCGTCGCACGATGCCCGCGCGGGTGCGGTCGTGCTCGTCGGCGACCTCGCCCACGAGCTCCTCCACGAGGTCCTCGAGGGTCGCCACGCCGGCGGTGCCGCCGTACTCGTCGACGACGATCGCCATCTGGAATCCGCGTCCCCTGAGCTCGCCGAGGAGCATGTCGAGCTTCATCGTCTCGGGCACGCGCAGCGCCTCCGACTGCAGGGCCGAAGCCGGGACATCCGCTCGCCGCTCGCGCGGCACGGCCACCGCCTGCTTCACGTGCACGATGCCCACCATGTCGTCGAGGTTCTCGTCGTAGACCGGGAAGCGGGAGTAGCCGGTCTGCCGGGCCAATTCGAGCACCGCCTCCGACGACTCCTGGCGCTGCACCGCCGCGACCCGCGGGCGCGGGGTCATGACGTCGGATGCGTCGTGGTCGGCGAAGCGCAGCGTGCGCCCGAGGAGCGTGGCGGTGTCCTGCTCGAGCAGCCCGGCGCTCGCCGAGCGGCGGACGAGCGAGGACAGCTCCTCAGCGGACCGGGCGCCCGAGAGCTCCTCCTTCGGGTCGATCCCGACGCCGCGCAGCAGCGCGTTGGCGCTACCGTTCAGCAGGGCGACCGCCGGGCGGAACACCCACGTGAACGCGGTCTGGAACGGCATCACGATGACCGCCGTCTGGCGCGGCAGCGCCAGCGCGAAGTTCTTCGGCACGAGCTCGCCGAGCACCATCGAGAGGAGCGTCGCCACGACGATCGCGGTGGTGGCGCCGACGGGGCGCACCATGCCCTCGGGGAGGCCGAGCGCGGTGAGCGGTCCGGCGAGGAGCGAGCTGATCGCGGGCTCCATCGTGTAGCCGGTGAGCAGCGTCGTGAGCGTGATGCCGAGCTGCGCGCTCGACAGGTGCGTCGACGTGATCTTCAGCGCCGAGATCGTGAGGCCGAGCCGCGTCTCGCCGCGTTCGCGGCGCGCTTCGAGCTCTGCGCGGTCGAGGTTGACGAGCGCGAACTCGCTCGCAACGAACAAGCCCGTGCCGATCGTGAGGAGGAGTCCGATGCCGAGGAGGATCCACTCAGACATCCGCACCTCCCCGGTCGGTCACGGGCGAGGGTCTATGGCCGGGCGTATTGGCAGAGGGGGGATCGTCCATCGTCTCGTCAGTATATCGGCGGCATGGGCGCGCCTCCTGAGCCGTCACGGGCTCGACGCACGCCGCTCCAGGTCGGTCCGGCCCTACCAGCTGACCGGCAGCGCCTTGCCCTCCTCGTAGCCCGCGGCCGACTGGATGCCCACGAGCGCGCGCTCCCGGAACTCCTCGATCGAGCGGGCTCCGGCGTAGGTGAACGAGCTGCGCACGCCCGACGTGATCATGTCGAGCAGGTCCTCGAGCGACGGGCGCAGCGGGTCGAGGTAGATCGAGGACGACGAGATGCCCTCGGCGAAGAGCTCCTTGCGGGCCAGCTCGTACGGCGAGAGCCGGTCGAAGCGCTCGCGCACCGCCTTCGTCGACGCCATGCCCCAGCTCTCCTTGAAGAGGCGGCCGGATGCGTCGCGCTTCAGCGTGCCCGGCGCCTCGATCGTGCCGGCGAACCACGAGCCGATCATGACGGATGCCGCGCCCGCGGCCAGCGCGAGCGCCACGTCGCGGGGGTACCGCACGCCGCCGTCGGCCCAGACCTTCGCGCCGAGCTCGCGCGCCGCGTCGGCGGTCTCGAGCACGGCGGAGAACTGCGGACGGCCGACCGCCGTCATCATGCGCGTGGTGCACATGGCACCCGGTCCGACGCCCACCTTCAGCACGTCGGCCCCCGCCTCGACGAGGTCGGCCACCGCGTCCGCGGTCACGATGTTGCCCGCGACGATCGGTACGCCGAGGTCGAGGTCCCGCACGATGCCGACCGCCCGGATCATGCCCTCCTGGTGTCCGTGGGCCGTGTCGATCACGAGCATGTCGACGCCGGCGGCCACGAGCGCCTGCGCCCGGGCGGCCACGTCGCCGTTGATGCCGATCGCGGCCGCGACGCGCAGCCGCCCCGCCCCGTCGACGTTGGGCTCGTAGATCGTGCCACGGAGGGCGCTTCGTCGGCTCAGCGTTCCCACGACCCGTCCGTGCTCCAGCACGGGTGCGAACTCGAGGCCCGCGTCCACCATGAGGTCGAAGGCGCGCCGCGGGGAGTCGACGTCGTCGGCCTCGAGGGACGCGAGCCCGCCGTGCACGAGATCGCCGAGTCGGGCGTCCGAGAGCGCGGTCGCGAGGCGCTCGGCCGCGATGCAGCCGACGTACTCCTTGCGCGCGTCCTGCAGCACGATGCCGTGCCCCGGCACCGGCGGGAGCACCGCGAGCGCATCCGCGACGGTGTCGTCGGGCGAGAAGCCGTGGGGCGTGTCGAAGCGGGGCGACTGGTCCTTCACCCACCGGATCGCCTCGTCCAGGTCCTGCAGGTGCAGGTCCTGCGGGAGCACGCCGAGCCCGCCGCGCCTGGCCAGCGTCACCGCCAATCGCGGGCCGGTGATCGAGTTCATGTTCGCCGAGACGAT
Organism: Agromyces ramosus; assembly: GCF_004216665.1. GTDB lineage: Bacteria > Actinomycetota > Actinomycetes > Actinomycetales > Microbacteriaceae > Agromyces > Agromyces ramosus. Next base: position 305,279 of record NZ_SGWY01000001.1, read on the forward strand.
CGGCACGGATGCCCCCGAGCCGTCATCGGGAGCGAGCGAGACGTCGAGGCGGCTGGTGACCCCAGAGCGGCTCGGAACGAGGAACACGTCGGAGTACGTGAGGTCGTGGCTCGGGGTCGTCCGGTAGAACTCCATGCGCCCCACGCTACCGCCGCGCAGGGCCACCGGGCCCCCGCGAGGGGTTTAGGCTTGTGTGGGTGATCGGGCACGGAGCGCGTGCGCGCACGTGCAGATCGCCGGCAGAGAATCCAGCATCAATGGAGAGAGTGGGCGAGAGGCTGTGTCGAGCCAATTGACCGGGTCGGGATCCGAGGAGACGACGGCGGGCGAGTACGGGGCCAACGAGTGGCTCGTCGACGAGATGTACGAGAAGTACCTCGCCGATCCTGATTCCGTCGACCGAACGTGGTGGCCGGTCCTCGAGCACTACCGGCAGGGGCGCTCCGACACCTCCGCCGCGGCTCCGGCCTCCCAGCCGACGGATGCCGCGCCCGCCGCGGAGGCATCCGCACCCGCCGCGCCCCCGGTCGCACCGCCCGCACCGGCGGCCCCCGCGCCCGCCGCGCCCGAGACCTCGGTGCCCCCGGCACCAGCTCCCGCGACCTCCGCCCCCGTCACCGCGCCGTCGCCGATCATCGGGCAGGCGCCCGAGGCGCGCACCACGTCGGTGGCACCGCGCACGGCGCCCGTGCCCGCCGACGTGCCCATCACCAGCCCGCAGCCGATCGTCGCCGAGGCGCCGCAGGAGGACGAGATCGTCCCGCTGAAGGGCCTGCCGAAGACGCTCGCGGCGAACATGGACCAGAGCCTCACCGTGCCGACCGCCACGAGCGTGCGCACCATCCCGGCGAAGCTCATGATCGACAACCGCATCGTGATCAACAACCACCTCCGCCGCTCGCGTGGCGGCAAGGTGTCGTTCACGCACCTCATCGGGTGGGCGCTCATCCAGGCGCTCAAGGAGTTCCCGAGCCAGAACGTCTCCTACGCCGAGGTCGACGGCAAGCCAAGCATGGTCAAGCCCGCCCACATCGGCCTCGGCATCGCGATCGACATCCCGAAGCCCGACGGCACCCGCGCCCTCCTCGTCCCCGCCATCAAGCGGGCCGAGACGATGACGTTCAACGAGTACCTCAGCGCCTACGAAGACCTCGTCACGCGAGCCCGCCAGAACAAGCTCAAGGCCGACGACTTCACGGGCGCCACGATCTCGCTCACGAACCCGGGCGGCATCGGCACGGTGCACTCGGTGCCCCGTCTCATGAAGGGCCAGGGCTGCATCATCGGCGCCGGCGCCCTCGAGTACCCGGCCGAGTTCCAGGGCGCCTCCGAGAAGACCCTCGCGAACCTCGCGATCGGCAAGACCATCACGCTCACCTCCACCTACGACCACCGCGTCATCCAGGGCGCCGGATCGGGCGAGTTCCTGAAGAAGGTGCACGAGCTCCTCATCGGGCAGCGCGACTTCTACGAGAACCTCTTCGCGGCGCTCCGCCTCCCCTACGAGCCCATCCGATGGGCACCCGACATCTCGGTCGACATCGCGAGCGCCATCGACAAGACCGCCCGCGTGCAGGAGCTCATCAACTCCTTCCGCGTGCGCGGACATCTCATGGCCGACATCGACCCCCTCGAGTACGTGCAGCGCTCGCACCCCGACCTCGACATCGCGAGCCACGGCCTCACCTTCTGGGACCTCGACCGCGAGTTCGTCACGGGCGGGTTCGGCGACAAGCGCACCGCGCTCCTCCGCGACATCCTGGGCGTGCTGCGCGACTCGTACTGCCGCACCATCGGCATCGAGTACATGCACATCCAGGACCCGGTGCAGCGCAAGTGGATCCAGAACGAGGTCGAGCGCAAGTACGAGAAGCCGGGGCACGACGAGCAGATGCGCATCCTCGGCAAGCTCAACGAGGCCGAGGCGTTCGAGACCTTCCTGCAGACCAAGTACGTCGGCCAGAAGCGCTTCAGCCTCGAGGGCGGTGAATCGGTCATCGCGCTCCTCGACGAGATCCTGCAGGGCGCGGCGAAGGACGGCCTCGACGAGGTCGCCATCGGCATGGCCCACCGCGGCCGGCTCAACGTGCTCACCAACATCGGCGGCAAGACCTACGGCCAGGTGTTCCGCGAGTTCGAGGGCACGCAGGACTCGAAGAGCTTCTCGGGGTCCGGTGACGTCAAATACCACCTCGGCACCGAGGGAACCTTCACCGCCGACGACGGGCACCAGATCCCCGTGTCGCTCGCTGCGAACCCGTCCCACCTCGAAGCGGTCGACGGCGTGCTCGAGGGGATCGTGCGGGCCAAGCAGGACCGCAAGCCGGTCGGCACGTTCTCGACGCTGCCGATCCTCATCCACGGCGACGCCGCCATGGCCGGGCAGGGCGTCGTCTTCGAGACGATGCAGATGTCCCAGCTGCGCGGCTACCGCACGGGCGGCACCGTCCACATCGTGGTCAACAACCAGGTCGGCTTCACCACCGTGCCGGGCGACGCGCGATCGTCGATCTACTCGACGGATGTCGCGAAGACGATCCAGGCACCGATCTTCCACGTGAACGGCGACGACCCCGAGGCCGTCGTGCGGGTCGCGGAGCTCGCGTTCCGCTACCGCCAGGAGTTCAAGCGCGACGTCGTCGTCGACCTGGTCTGCTACCGCCGCCGCGGGCACAACGAGGGCGACGACCCCTCGATGACGCAGCCGCTCATGTACAACCTCATCGAGGCGAAGCGCTCGGTCCGCAAGCTCTACACCGAGGCGCTCGTCGGCCGCGGCGACATCACCGAGGAGGAGTACGAGGACGCGCACCGCGACTTCCAGGACCGCCTCGAGCGTGCCTTCGCCGAGACGCACGCCGCCCAGACCGGCGCCATCCCCATCGTCGGCGCCACCGAGCGCTCCCGCGACGAGGAGGTCGTCTCGGGTGAGCTCGAGACCACCGGCGTCTCGACCGAGGTCGTGCACGCCATCGGCGACGCCTTCGACAACAAGCCGGCCGGGTTCACCGTGCACCCGAAGATCCAGCAGCTGCTCACCAAGCGCTACGACATGAGCCGCAACGGCAAGATCGACTGGGGCTTCGGCGAGCTGCTCGCCCTCGGCTCGCTCCTGCTCGAGGGCACCCCGGTGCGCCTCGCCGGCCAGGACGCCCGTCGCGGCACCTTCGTGCAGCGCCACGCCGTGCTGCACGACCGCGTGAACGGCCAGGAGTGGCTGCCGCTCGCGAACCTCTCCGACAACCAGGCCAAGTTCTGGATCTACGACTCGCTGCTCAGCGAGTACGCCGCGATGGGCTTCGAGTACGGCTACTCGGTCGAGCGGGCCGACGCGCTCGTGATGTGGGAGGCGCAGTTCGGCGACTTCGCGAACGGCGCGCAGATCATCATCGACGAGTTCATCTCGTCGGCCGAGCAGAAGTGGGGCCAGCGCTCGAGCGTGGTGCTCCTGCTCCCCCACGGCTACGAGGGCCAGGGTCCCGACCACTCGAGCGCCCGCATCGAGCGGTACCTGCAGCTCTGCGCCGAGGACAACATGACCGTGGCGCGTCCCTCGACGCCCGCGTCGTACTTCCACCTCCTGCGCCGGCAGGCCTACGCCCGGCCGCGCCGGCCGCTGATCGTGTTCACGCCGAAGGCGATGCTGCGCCTGCGCGGTGCCACGAGCGAGGTGTCGGACTTCACCTCCGGCCGCTTCGAGCCGGTCATCGACGACGCCCGCATCAGCGACCGGGCGGCCGTGAAGCGCGTCGTGTTCGTCTCGGGCAAGATCTATTACGACCTCGCCGCCGAGCTCGAGAAGCACCCGAACCCCGAGATCGCGGTCGTGCGCCTCGAGCAGCTGTACCCGCTGCCGAAGGTCGAGCTCAAGGCCGTCGCCGACAGCTACCCGAACGCCGAGCTGATGTGGGCGCAGGACGAACCCGAGAACCAGGGCGCCTGGCCGTACTTCATCATCGAGACGAACAAGCTGGGCCCGCGCCCCGTGTCGGTCGTCGCCCGCACGGCGGCGGCGTCCCCCGCGACCGGATCGGCGAAGCGCCACTCGGCCGAGCAGGCCCAGCTCGTGCGTCGCGCGCTCACCCTGTAGCCGCGGGTCTCGAGCACGCGGAAGGGGCCGGATGCCACGTGGCATCCGGCCCCTTCGCCGCGTCAGGCGCGATGCACGGGCTCGTCGTGCCGAATCGGCGCCGCGACGGCCGCATCGGTCGCGACGGCATCGGACGACGCGACGACCGGTTGGTCTCCTGGTCCCCGGACGGGCGCGCGCCAGGCCTTCGACGGCCACCAGATCACGCGGCCGAGGTCGTAGGCGAGCGCGGGCACGAGCAGCGATCGCACGAGGAACGTGTCCAGCAGCACGCCGAACGCGACGATGAACGAGATCTGCGCGAGGAAGAGGATGGGCAGCACGCCGAGCGCCGCGAACGTCGCCGCGAGCACGAGCCCGGCCGACGTGATCACCCCGCCGGTGACCACGAGCCCGCGGAGCACGCCCGCCCGGGTGCCGTGCCGCAGGCTCTCCTCGCGCACGCGCGTCATGAGGAAGATGTTGTAGTCGACGCCGAGCGCCACGAGGAACACGAACCCGAACAGCGGCACCACCGGGTCGGCCCCGGGGAAGCCGAAGACGCCGTCGAACACGAGCGCCGAGACTCCGAGTGCCGCGGCGAACGAGAGCACGACCGTGCCGATCAGGAGCAGTGGCGCGACGATCGAGCGCAGGAGCAGCATCAGGATCACCAGGATCACGCCCAGCACGAGTGGGATGATCAGGGTTCGGTCGCGGATGGACGCCTCCTTCGTGTCGAGCGCGACCGCGGTCGTCCCGCCCACGAGCACGGGGTCGTCGGTCGTCGACACGCCCGCCAGCTCCGCGCGGAGCGTCGACACGACCGCCTCCGCCTCGTCGGAGTCGCTCGCGTCCGCGAGGGTCGCGTCCAATTGCACGAGTCCATCGACCACGGTCGGATCGCCGGCCGGAGTGCCGGGTGGGCCCACCGGCTGGATTCCGTCCTCGGTGACGGGCAGCGAGCCGCTCGGCGAATCCTCCGAGACGATGGACACCGCCTCGACCCCCTCGGTGGCGAGCAGCACGTCGGCGACATCCTGCACCTGCTCCTCGCTCGCGATGACCACCGCGGGCGTGCCCGAGCCGCCCGGGAAGTGGGCGCTGAGCAGCGCCTGGCCGTCCCGGGCCTGCGATGCACCGAGGACGAACTCGCTCGACGGCACGCCGTCGGCCTTCAGCTGCGTCATCCCGAGCGCCATGAGCGCGAGCAGCAGCGTCGAGACGAGCCACGTCACCCGGGGCCGTCGCGCGATGAGTCGGGCGACCCTCGGCCAGATCCCGCGACGGCCGACGACGTCGTCGGCCTCGACGTGCGCGCCGAACCTCGGCCTCACCGGCCAGAACGCCGCACGGCCGGCCCAGAGCATGAGCGCGGGCAAGAGCGTCAGTGCGGTCAGCAGCGCGAAGGCGATGCCGATCGCCGAGACGGGCCCGAGGATCTTGTTCGACGTGAGCTGGCTCGCCAGCAGCATCAGCAGGCCCGCGATCACCGTGCCGCCCGAAGCGACGATCGGCTCCCACGATCCCCGCAGCGCCGCCCAGGTGGCATCCCACTTGCGCGCGTGGGTGTGCAGGGCTTCCCGGTAGCGGGCGATGTAGAGCAGCGAATAGTCCGTGGCCGCGCCGATGACCAAGATGAACAGGATGCCCTGGGTCTGGCCGTTGAGCACGAGCACGTCGGCCCGCGCGAGAGCGACGACCACGAGCACCGACGCGCAGAGCGCGGTGAGGCTGGTGCCGAGGACGATGACGGGCAGCAGCGGCGACCGGTAGACGACCACGAGGATGACGAAGACGGCCGCGAAGGCGACGAGGAGCAGCAGGCCGTCGATCCCGGCGAATGCGGCCGTGAGGTCGGCGGTGAAGCCGGCCGGGCCGGTCACCGCAGCCTCGAGGCCGTCGCCCGCCGTCTGTGCGACACGATCTCGGATCCCCCCGACGACCTCGTCGACCTCGGCCGTGGCGTCCACCTGCACGAAGACCTCGGCGGCCTCGCCGTCGTCCGACGCGACGGGCGGCGACACCCCGTCGTCGACGACACCCGGCACGTCCTGGAAGGCGGTCGCGTCGTCCGCGACGGCGTCGGCGTCGGCATCCGTCAACCCGCCGTCGCGCGCGTAGACGACGACGGCCGGGATCACGTCGGCCGAGCGGAACCCGGCCTGGAGGTCCTGCACCCGCGTCGACTCCGCGTCGTCGGGGAGGAACTGCGACTGCTCGTTCTCGACGACGTCGCTGAGGGAACCGAACGATGCGCCGCCGGCACCGAATGCGCCGAACCAGATCAGGATGAGGACGGTGGGGATCAGGAGCCGCAGCCAGGCGGGGACTCGGGATCGGCGGGGGCTGTCGTGCGTTGCGGGTTCCATCCCGAACGACGCTACGGGCTCGACTCCCCGCGCCGCGTCCACCGAAAGACGGAAACACCCCGGTGCGTCGGCGGCGCGGCGCCGGTCGGCGGGATGGCCGTCGCCGCGGTGTCAGTCGACGAGGATGCCGTGACCCGACTGGATGTCGCGGATCCGGGCGAGCACCACCATGCGCAGCTCTTCGGGCGCGCTCTCCTTGCAGGCACGCTGCACCACCTCGGTGATCGCGACGCCCACGCGCAGTTCCGCCTGGCAGTCGGCGCAGTGCTCGACGTGCTCGCGGATGTCGGCCGCATCCTCGCGGCGCAGTTCGTGGTGCAGGTACTCCTCGAGTTCGGCCCTGGCCTTCTCGCAGCCGCAGTCGGTCATCGTGAGCTCCTCGGCATGGTCTGCCTCCTGGTGGTCTTGGCCGCCGTCTCGAAGCCCTGCTCGCGGGCGTACTCGGCGAGGGACTCGCGGAGCATCCGCCTGCCACGATGCAGTCGGCTCATCACGGTCCCGATGGGGGTGTTCATCATGTCGGCGATCTCCTGGTAGGAGAAGCCCTCCACGTCCGCGAAGTACACGGCGAGGCGGAAGTCCTCGGGCAGCGCCTGCAGGGCGTCCTTCACCGCGCTGTCGGGCAGGTGGTCGATCGCCTCGGCCTCGGCCGATCGGCTCGACCGCGCCGTCGTCGACTCCGCGCCGCCGAGCTGCCAGTCCTCGAGCTCATCGATCGTGCCCTGGTATGGCTCTCGCTGCTTCTTGCGGTAGCTGTTGATGAAGGTGTTCGTGAGGATGCGGTACAGCCACGCCTTGAGGTTGGTGCCCTGCGTGAACTGCCCGAAGGCCGCGAAGGCCTTGACGAACGTCTCCTGCACGAGGTCCTGCGCATCGGCTGGGTTCTTCGTCATGCGCAGCGCCGCGGCGTAGAGCTGGTCGATGAACGGCAGCGCCTGCTCCTCGAAGAGCTCACCGAGCGGGCGGCCCTCGTCGTCGGGCACCGCATCGGTCGGTGTGGTCTCGATCTCTTCGGCAGTCATCACCGGCCATCCTAGATCGTCGGCCGGTGCGACAACTGGGCGTTCGAGCACCACGACTGGCACGCGCACCATCTCCTTCCGCGTTCGCTGACGCTACTGTTGATAACCGATGCAGATATCGAGGTATTCCGCCCCCGAGTTCGATCCCTACGGTGAGGCGAGGCAGACCGAGCCCGACGACGGGTGGCGGGCGCCCGTCGCCACGGCCCCGCTCGAATCCGTCGTGGCACTCCCCGGCTCGAAGTCGCTCACGAACCGCGAGCTCGTGCTCGCCGCCCTCGCCGACGGCCCGTCGACACTGCGCGCGCCGCTCTGGTCGCGCGACAGCGAGCTCATGGTCGAGGGCCTGCGCGCGCTCGGGACCCGATTCGAGCGGATGCCGGGAACCGGCGGGTTCGGCGACGACCTCCGCGTCATCCCGGCCGACGAACTGCTCGGCTCCACCACGATCGACTGCGGACTCGCCGGCACGGTCATGCGGTTCCTCCCGCCGGTGGCGGCGCTCGCACTCGGGCCCACGACGTTCGACGGCGACGAGGGCGCCCGCCGGCGGCCCATGGGGGGCTCGATCGAAGGCCTGCGCGCCCTCGGCGTCGACCTCGACGACGACGGCCGCGGCGCCCTCCCATTCACCGTGCACGGCACGGGTCGGGTCGAGGGGGGACCGCTCGAGATCGACGCCTCGGCGTCGAGCCAGTTCGTGTCGGGCCTGCTGCTCTCCGCGGCGCGGTTCGAACGCGGCCTCGACCTTCGTCACGTCGGCGAGCGACTGCCGAGCCTGCCGCACATCGAGATGACCATCGCGACCCTCGCCGCGCGAGGCGTGGCGGTCAGGAGCCCCGAGCCCGGCCGCTGGCAGGTCGACCCCGGTCCGATCCGCGCTGTCGATGTGGACGTCGAGCCCGACCTCTCGAACGCCGCGCCATTCCTCGTGGCCGCCCTCGTCGCCGGCGGCCACGTCACCGTCACGGGGTGGCCGGCCGAGACCACGCAGGTGGGCGCCCAGCTCGCCAGGATCCTCCCCCGCTTCGGCGCCCGGGTGTCGATCGACGCCGACCGGCTCATGGTGCGAGCCCCCGAACCCGGCGCCGACGGGGGTCGCGGCATCCGCGGGGTCGACCTCGACCTGTCGGAGGCCGGCGAGCTCGTGCCGAACCTCGTCGCACTCGCGGCATTCGCCGACGCACCGAGCACCTTCACGGGCATCGGCCACATCCGCCACCACGAGACCGACCGGCTCGCGGCGCTCGCCGCGGAGCTCAACGGGCTCGGCGGCGCCGTCACCGAGCTCGACGACGGGCTCCGCATCGAGCCCGCGCCGCTCACGGGCGGCCCGTGGCGCGCCTACGCCGACCACCGCATGGCCACGACCGGCGCGATCGTCGGTCTCGCGGTACCGGGCGTCGTCGTCGACGACATCGGGTCGACGTCGAAGACGCTGCCGCAGTTCACCAGGCTCTGGGAGCAGATGCTGGCATGAGCTGGTGGGACACGGACGACGACGAGGACGAGCCCGAGTTCGACGAGTCCGACGTCCGCGTGCGCCCCAACCGACGCGGGAGCCGTCCTCGCACGAAGGTGCGACCCGAGCACGCCGACGCCGTGCCGGGCACGGTCCTCGGCGTCGATCGCGGACGCTACGCCGTGCTCATCGACGAGGGCGGCTCCGACGAGCGCGAGATCACGGCGGCGCGTGCGAGCGAGCTCCGCCGCAAGTCGGTGGTCACCGGCGACCACGTCGACCTCGTGAGCGACACGACCGGCGAGCCCGGCACGCTCGCCCGCATCGTGCGCATCGGCGAGCGGTCGACCCTGCTCCGGCGGAGCGCCGACGACACCGACGAGGTCGAGCGCATCATCGTCGCGAACGCCGACCAGATGCTCATCGTGGTGGCGGCGGCGAACCCCGAGCCGCGCATCCGGCTCGTCGACCGCTATCTCGTCGCCGCCTTCGACGCGGGCATCCAGCCACTGCTCGTCATCACCAAGACCGACCTCGCCGACCCGGCCGAGTTCCTCGAGAACTTCGCGGGTCTCGACCTGCCCGTGTTCCGGTCGAGCACCGAGCGGATGCCGCTCGAGGAGATCACGCGAGCGCTCATCGGGCACCGCACCGTCTTCGTCGGGCACTCCGGCGTGGGCAAGTCCACGCTCGTGAACGCGCTCGTGCCGGGCGCCGACCGCGCCATCGGGCGGGTCAACGAGGTCACGGGCCGCGGACGCCACACGTCCTCCTCCACGGTCTCCCTGCGCGTCGAGGACGGGCGCGGCGGCACCGGCTGGGTGATCGACACTCCGGGCGTGCGCTCGTTCGGCCTCGGCCACGTGGACCCGGCGAACATCCTCGGCGCGTTCACCGACCTCGCGCGAATCGCCGAAAACTGTCCCCGCGGGTGCACGCACCTGCCCGACGCCCCCGACTGCGCGATGAACGAGGCCGTCGCCGCCGGTGAGCTCGGCGAGACCGGTCGTGCCCGACTCGACTCGCTGCAGCGGCTGCTCGCGACGTTCGCGTGACGGTCGCAGCGCCCGGCAGCGGCCCCGCCGTCGCACCGGGCGCTCAGGCTGCCGTGCCTACGATGGACGGATGACCGACGCACGACTCGCCCCCGGCGACCTCGCCCCCGACTTCACGCTCGACGACCAGGATGGCACCCCCGTGTCGCTCTCGTCCCTCCGCGGAACCCGCGTCGTGCTGTACTTCTACCCCGAGGCGATGACGCCCGGTTGCACCACCGAGGCGTGCGACTTCCGCGACAACCTGAACTCCTTCAGGGCCGCGGGCGTGCGCGTCGTCGGGGTGTCGAAGGACGACGTGGCGAAGCTCAAGCGATTCGCCGAGCGCGACGGGCTGAACTACACGCTGCTCGCCGATGAGGATCTCGCCGTCCAGCAGGCGTACGGAGTGTGGGGCGAGAAGATGCTCTACGGCAAGACCGTGGTGGGTTCGATCCGCTCCACCTTCGTGATCGGCGAGGACGGCCGCATCGAGCGCGCCTGGTACAACGTCAAGGCCACCGGGCACGTCGCGCGCGTGCGCCGCGAGCTCGGACTCGACGGCTGAGCCGACGGTCGATCAGGCGCCGTCGGGCGCCCGGTCCCCGTCCTCCTGGCGCGTGTAGGCGAGCCGCACCGGCGTCCAGAGGAGCAGCCCGATCACGGTGACCGCCGGCACGAGGAGCAGCCACCCGACATCCGGCCGTGCGAAGAGGCCCTGGAACGCGCCGACGGCGATCGAGACCTGCAGGATCTGCCAGACGATCGCCGCCGCGCGCGACCAGCTCGCCCGCCGAAGCGAGGCGATCGCCACGGCGCCGACCCACACGGCTCCGATCACGACGAGCACGATGAGCGCGATCGCCGTCGGGTACGACGACGGCTCCAGCGTGACGAGGTCGACGACCAGCCAGACGATGATCGCGACCAGCGCGACCGCCTCGAGGAACAGCAGCGCGCTCACCACGACCAGCGCGGCCTTCACCCCACCCGAGACGGATGCCGCCGGCGGCATATCCCCGTCGGCGTGCTCCTGATTCACAGCGTTATCCCATACACGGCTATTGCTTCGATCTCTCCGCTATGCGACCATTTATGAGGCCGAATTGATGCTCACAGGGACGTGAGCCGATCAGTCATGATCCTACTTCCCGAGATTCGGCCTTTCCCCCTGCAGCAGCCGTCACCGGCAAGCGCAATCGAGCGCGTCTGCGAACGAAGTACACGCAAGGAGCATCTCCATGGATTGGCGCGACAAGGCCGCCTGCCTCACCGCAGACCCGGAACTCTTCTTCCCGGTCGGCAACACTGGTCCCGCCGTCGACCAGATCGAGAAGGCCAAGGCTGTCTGCGCCCGGTGCACCGTCACCGAGATCTGCCTGCAGTACGCCCTCGAGACCGGTCAGGACTCGGGCGTCTGGGGTGGCCTCAGCGAAGACGAGCGTCGCGCCCTCAAGCGCCGCGCGGCTCGCGCGCGTCGGGCCTCCTGAACCGCACCTGAACCCGTGGACGGGTGGGCTCGTTCACGTCGGGCCTCCTGAACCGCACCTGAGTCCGCCCCCGGTGGGCTCGTTCACGTCCTGCGCCCGAACCGCACCTGACCCCCACGGCATCAGCACCCTACTCGGGTGCGATCCACCGCAGCGGCACGTCGATGGTCACCTCGGTACCGCGGCCGACGACCGTGTGCCAGTCGATGGTGCCGCCGAGCTCGCCCTGGATGAGCGTGCGCACGATCTGCGTGCCGAGGCCCTCGCCGACCTTCCCCTCCGGCAGGCCGGACCCCGTGTCGCGCACCTGCACGGTGAGCGCCGTCGGCGACCGGTCGGCGGTGATCTCGACGTCGCCCTCCTGGCCGGCGAGACCGTGCTCCACCGCGTTCGTGACCAGCTCGGTGAGGGCCAGCGCCAGCGGCGTCGCGTACTCGCTCGGCAGGACGCCGAACGAGCCCGACCGCTTCGGGTGGGCGGTGGTGTTGTGCGCCGAGGCCACCTCGGCGACCAGCAGCAGCGCACGGTCGAAGACCTCGTCGAAGTCGACGTTCTGGGTGAGCCCCTCGGAGAGCGTGTCGTGCACGACGGCGATCGCGCCGACCCGTCGCATCGCCTGGGTGAGGGCGTCGCGAGCCTCGTCGGAGTGCGTGCGACGAGCCTGGATGCGCAGCAGCGAGGCCACGGTCTGGAGGTTGTTCTTGACGCGGTGGTGGATCTCGCGGATCGTCGCGTCCTTCGTGATCAGCTCCTGCTCCTGGTGCCGGAGTTCGGTGACGTCGCGGCTCAGCACGATCGCGCCGATCCGCTCGCCGCGATGGCGGATCGGGATGGCGCGCAGCGAGACCGTCACGCCGCGCGATTCGACGTCGGTGCGCCACGGCGCCCGCCCCGTGACCACGAGGGGCAGCGACTCGTCGACGACGAGCTTGCCGCTGAGGAGCCTCGTGGTCACCTCGGCGAGGGACTCCCCCTCGAGCTCGTCCTCGAAGCCCATCCGGTTGAAGGCCGACAGGGCGTTCGGGCTCGCGAAGGTGGTGACGCCGTCGACGTCGAGGCGGATGAGCCCGTCCGAGGCACGCGGGGCGCCGCGACGAGGCCCGGTCGGCGCGCCGAGGTCGGGGAAGTCTCCCGACGCGATCATCTGGAAGAGCTCCTCGGCGCACTCGTTGAACGTGAGCTCCTGCCGGCTCGGCGTGCGCTGCGCACCGAGGTTCGTGTGCCGCGTGATGACCGCGACGGGCTCGGGGGCGAGCTGGGTCCCGGTGGCGGACAGCCGACGCATGACGGGCACCGCGCGCACGCGCGTGGGCATCTCCTCGTACCAGTCGGGTGCGGATGAGTCGGCGATGCGGGCGCTCGCGAACGCGTGGGTCACGAGGTCGCGCCACTGCGGCTTGATCTGCTGGCCGACGAAGTCCCGGTAGAAGAGCGTCGCCGCGCTGGAGGGGCGCGCGTGCGCGACCGCGACGAAGTCGTCGTCGCCCGACGGGACCCAGAGCACGATGTCGGCGAAGGCCAGGTCGGCGAGCAGCTGCAGGTCGCCGACGAGCATGTGCAGCCAGTCGACATCGGCCTGACTGCTGCGGCCCTGGGCGAGGACGAGATCACTGAGGGTCGACACAGACCCAGCGTAGTGCGCCCCCTCGCCGCCGGCGTTCCCGCGCCCTGGGTCCCGACCCCCGCATGCCCGCGATCAGCCCGCGGCCGCGCGCCGGACCGCCGGAAAGGCCGATCGGCGCCGCCGCGCGGGCTGCGGCACCGGCAGGATCCGGTCGAGGGCGTACTCGCGCAGCGCCGCACGGAGGGGGCTCCGCGGCGCGGCGTCCCGCAGCGTGCGCGCCGTGAGGATGGCGGCATCCGTAGCCCGCCCGTCGTGCGGGAGCAGGGTCGCATCGCCGATGCCGGCGAAGCGCCGGAGGGTCTGGCGCACCTGCGCGTGGGCGTCGATGCCGAGGGCAGCCGTGCGCACCCGGTTCACGATCACGTCGACGCGCTCGGGCTCGACGTGCTCCAGGAGATCGCCGTGGCCGCGGAGCAGTCGCGACAGCCCGACCGGATCCGCGAGGCCCACGGCCACCACGCGATCGGCCGCCGAGATCGCGGCGAACGTGGCGGCGTTGCGGCGCGGCGCGAACTGGTCGCTCGTGAGCTCCTCGTCGCGCTCGAGGCTGAACCCCGTGTCGATCACGACGTACTCCACGCGTGCGGCGATGGCCCGGATCGCGGCCATGACCCGATCGTGCGCCAGCTCGGGCCATCGGCTCGGACCGACGAGGCCGGTGAAGACGTCGAAGGAGGCCCTCGGTGCCGAGTACCGCTGCGCGATGCGCTCGAGCTCGGCGCGGTCGAGCGCGTCGCCCCCGGCGAGCCGGCAGGCCGACGCGAGCCCGGGCGCCTCGTCGAGGAGCCCGAGGGCGGGGGCGATTGCGCCGCCGTACGGATCGGCGTCGACGAGGGCGACCGAGTGCCCGGCCGCGGCGAACTCGGCGGCGAGGTTCACGGCGATCGTGGTGCGGCCCGGCGCGCCGGCCGGGCCCCACACCGCGATGACCTCGGCGGCTCGCTGCGCCCTCGGCTCGGGGTCGCCGAGCCGGGACGGAACGGGCACGCCGCCCCTGACGAACGCGTCGATCGCCGTCCAGTGCGCGGATCGGTCGAGGACCTCGTGGAGTCCGAGCTGTGCGGCGTGCGCGCGATCGGCGTCAGCGGCCGCGAGGGCGATCAACCGGATGCCCCGATCGTCGCACCCGGCGAGGAGCTCGCCGCTCAACGTGGCGCGCCCGGCGCCGACCAGCACGACATCGGGTGCGAGCACATCCAGGTTCTCGAGCACGTCGCGCCAGCCGACGAGGCGGGCGACGATCGCGTGGCCGTGCTCGACGGCATCGGCGATCAGGCGGTCCTCGGTGGCCGGATCGAGGGCGAGTGCGAGGCGCACCATCAGCGTCCGGTCGCCCGAGCCGGGACGAGGTCGATCGAATCACCCGCCGTGAGGCCCTCGAGGAGCGCGGCCACCTTGTCGCGCGGGATGAGCAGTTCCACGGACACGCCGCCGGAATCGACCATCCCCTCGGGCTCCTGGATGGCGGCGACCTCGGCGTTCGCGACCAGCACGGCCGGCGGCTCGTACGCGCCGCGCTCGAGCTCGCGCGCCGCCCACACGTCGACCGTGGAGCCGGGACCGAGGCCGGTCGGCAGCGCGCCACGGGTCGGAACGACGACGCTCGCCAACCCGCTGCGATCCACGTCGTCGACGGCGGAGTCGGGGACGAGCTCGCCCCGCTCGACGGTGCGGGTCACGACGAGTCCGCGGTCGGGCACCTCGCCCGGCACGAGGTAACGGTCGACCGTCGCGCCGAGGCGCACCGACTCGACCACGAGGTCGCCGGCCTCGATGCGGGTGCCCGGCGTCGCCGTCTCGCGCAACGCGTAGGCCTCGACGCTGTCGTCGAGGCCCGATACCAGCGCCCAGACGCCCGTCGTCGAGCCGGCGACGAGCAGGATGCCGATGACCAGGCGCGGGTCGAGACGGAGCGCGCCGCGCTCCGAGCGTTCCGGTCGACGGACCATCGGGTTCCCTCCTGACACGGGCGCGAGCACGCCGGGCACCATCGTCGCCCGATTCCGGGAGGTCGCCCCGAAGTTATCCACATCCGCGGCCGCTTCCGCGCGCCGGGTCGATACTGGAGTCATGACCTCTCCCGGTTCAGGCGATGAGATCGGCCGGTTCCTCACCGTCGCCGACGCGGCGGAGCTCCTCGCCGTCGACGTCCCGACCGTCGACGAGCTGATCCGCTCGGGCGAGCTCCCGGCGATCCGGGTCGGCAGCGCCGGCCCGTGGCGAGTGGAGCGCACGCAGCTCGAGGTCTGGATCGAGGAGCAGTACGAGGCGACCCGTCGTCATTCGCTCTGGAACCAGGGCGAGTTCGCGAACGTGGCGGAGCTCTCGGGGGCCCGCGCGGGGCGCCTGCGACCCGTCGACTGAACGCAGGGGCTACGGGAACGAAACCAGCACGATCCGCTCGAGCGGAACGAGGCGGATGCCGCGCACGAGGTTGTCGCGACGCACCGTGCCGGGCTCGTGCACGGCGAGGTCGAGGTGGTCGCGCGCCACGCGATCGAGCGTGCCGTGCACACGGCCGTCGTCGGTCGTGAGGTGCACGGGAGTGCGGCGGCGGCAGAGGTCGCGCAGCACGAACGACATGCCGATGCGTTCGGCGAGCCGAGCGGACGACTCCGGCACCGGCCGGAGGCTCGGTTCCAGCTGCGAGCGCGTCGGCAGCACCGCGGCGATCGCCGCCAGCGGCACGATGCAGTGGCCACCCCCTCGGCCTGGCGCGTCCAGCGCGGCGCTCATCCAGTCGCGCCCGAATGCGAGCGGGCGCACTTCGAGCACCTGTGCGTCGCGGAGCTCGACGCGGATGCCCGCGGACGGGTCGTGGTCGGCGATGCGGGCCATCGAGGTGAGCCGGTCGCGGAGGGTGAGACGACCCATCCGGAGCCGCTCCTCCTCGAGCGCGAGCGCCCGCTCCTCGTCGCGCTGCTCCTGGTCGAGCTGCGACTCGAGGTCGTCGAACAGCAGGTCCCAGCGCATGCACGCACGTTACTCCGGCCCCCCTGACCGCCCATTCGTTCTCCACAGGTTCCCGAATCCCTTGACACGGCTCGGGCCGGCTCAATACCGTTCACTCAAGGATCACCCGACGTCCCCCGATCGGGGGTGATCCCGCAGTGGGCCGCGAGGCCGACGCCATCCCCTCATGGAGCCGACATGACCGCACGCCCTGCCGCCGGCCGCGCCCCGGCGAGAAGTTCTGCCCTGCAGTTCCTCGACGATGACGACGAGTACTTCGCCCGTCAGCCGGCGCGACGCAGCGAACTCCCCGATCCCGAGCCGCTGCTGCGCAACCTCACGCACTGCGTCATCGAGGTGCTCGCCGGTGCGCGCGACCTCGACCAGCTCGCGCGCTGGGTGACCGACGACGTCTACCGCAACCTGTCGAAACGCGTGGTGCTCGCCGCTCGTGCTCGGCGTGTCAAGGGGCAGGCGCTGCAGCGTCCGGCGTTCAGCCTCGGCACGGTCATCACCTGCGAGCCGGCCGATGGCGTCGTCGAGGCCGTCGTGATGGTGCACCAGCGGGCACGTTCGCGTGCGGTCGCGATCCGGCTCGAGGGGCTCGACCAGCGATGGCGGGCCAGCGCGATCAGCGTGCTCTGACGCCCTCCGTCGTCACTCGCGGCTGCGGCCGCGGCCGCGGCTGCGGCTGCGGCTGGAGCGTCGTCGCCGCCCAGCCGCGCGCTCCTCGACCCGCTGCACCGGTGCCGTGGCGGGCGTGCAGCAGATCGAGGATGCGGGTCAGCGTCCCTTGCGCTCCTGCGCCCGACGCTCGGCGCGGTTCTGCGGTGCGACCTCGCCGCCGCCGCCGGTGCGCTGGCCGAACGCCCCGCGCGATGGCTCCGCCTCGGGGGCCTGCGCCTGCGCCACGGCGCGGCGAGCGCGCTGCGTGGCCGCCTGCTGCACCTGGCCGCGCTGGTTGCGCACCTCGACACCGCCGGAGTCGCTCGGCGCGGAGTAGCTCAGCTTGTCGTCGGAGGCACCCTGCCGGCCGAGGCCCTTCGCCTCGATCGTCGCCCCGCCGACTCCGGCCTGCGGCGCGACCTCGACCTCGAGGTTGAACAGGAAGCCGACCGTCTCCTCACGGATGGATCCCATCATCTGCTGGAACATCGCGTAGCCCTCGCGCTGGTACTCGACCAGCGGGTCGCGCTGGGCCATGGCGCGCAGGCCGATGCCGTCCTTCAGGTAGTCCATCTCGTAGAGGTGATCCCGCCAGCGGCGGTCGATCACCGAGAGCACCACGCGGCGCTCGAGTTCGCGCATGGCCGGGCTGCCGAGCTGCTCCTCACGGCGCTGGTAGGCGAGCCTCGCGTCGGAGAGGATCTCGCGGCGGATGAAGTCGCGGTTCACGCGCCCCTTCTCGCCGGCCTCCGCGACGACCTCGTCGATCGTGATGCCGATCGGGTAGAGCGTCTTCAGCTCGGTCCAGAGTGCGTCGAAGTCCCACTCGTCGGGGTTGCCCTCGGCCGTGTGCACGTCGAGCACCTCGTCGATGACGTTCTCGAGGAACGTCTGGGTGCGCTCGTGCAGGTCGTCGCCCTCGAGGATGTGGCGGCGGTCGCTGTAGATGGCCTCACGCTGGCGGTTGAGCACGTCGTCGTACTTCAGCACGTTCTTGCGGATCTCGGCGTTGCGCGCCTCGACCTGCGACTGCGCCGAGCGGATGGCGCGCGTGACGACCTTCGACTCGATGGCGACGTCGTCGGGCACGCCGCGCGACATGAGGCTCTCGGCCGCGCCGGCGTTGAAGAGCCGCATCAGGTCGTCGGTGAGCGACAGGTAGAACCGGCTCTCGCCGGGGTCGCCCTGACGGCCGGAACGACCGCGCAGCTGGTTGTCGATGCGACGGGACTCGTGGCGCTCGGTGCCGAGCACGTAGAGGCCACCGGCCGCCAGCACCTTCTCGGCCTCCTTCGCGACCTCGGCCTTCACCGACGCGAAGACGTCGTCCCACGCGGCCTCGTACTCGTCGGGCGTGTCGACCGGGCTGAGCCCGCGCTCGTGCATCTGCTGCACGGCGATGAACTCGGCGTTGCCGCCGAGCATGACGTCGGTGCCGCGTCCGGCCATGTTCGTGGCGACGGTGACGGCACCGTGCCGGCCGGCCTGCGCGACGATCGCCGCCTCGCGGGCGTGGTTCTTCGCGTTCAGGACCTCGTGCCGCACGCCCTTCTTGGCGAGGAGCCGGGAGAGGTACTCGCTCTTCTCGACGCTCGTCGTGCCGACGAGCACCGGCTGCCCCCTGCCGTGACGCTCGACGATGTCCTCGACGACCTGGGCGAACTTCGACTCCTCGTTCTTGTAGACGAGGTCGGGCTGGTCGAGGCGCACCATCGGCTTGTTGGTGGGAATCGGCACCACGCCGAGCTTGTACGTCGACATGAACTCGGCGGCCTCGGTCTCGGCGGTGCCCGTCATGCCGGAGAGCTTGGCGTAGAGGCGGAAGTAGTTCTGCAGCGTGACGGTGGCGAGGGTCTGGTTCTCGGCCTTGACCTGCACGCCCTCCTTCGCCTCGATCGCCTGGTGGATGCCCTCGTTGTAGCGGCGGCCGACGAGGATGCGGCCGGTGTGCTCGTCGACGATGAGGACCTCGCCGTTCATCACCACGTAGTCCTTGTCGCGCTTGAAGAGCGACTTCGCCTTGATGGAGTTGTTGAGGAACGAGATCAGTGGGGTGTTCGCCGACTCGTAGAGGTTGTCGATGCCGAGGTAGTCCTCGACCTTCTCGATGCCGGGCTCGAGCACGCCGACGGTGCGCTTCTTCTCATCGACCTCGTAGTCCTCGCCGGGGGTGAGGCGCTTGGCGAGGTTCGCGAACTCGTTGAACCAGCGGTTGGCCTCGCCGGACGCCGGGCCCGAGATGATGAGCGGCGTGCGCGCCTCGTCGATGAGGATCGAGTCCACCTCGTCGACGATCGCGAAGTGGTGGCCGCGCTGCACCATGTCGCTCGACTGCCACGCCATGTTGTCGCGCAGGTAGTCGAACCCGAACTCGTTGTTCGTGCCGTAGGTGATGTCGGCGGCGTACTGCTCGCGTCGCACCGTCGGGTTCTGGCCGGCGACGATGCATCCGGTGGTCATGCCCAGCGCGCGGAACACGCGGCCCATGAGCTCGGACTGGTAGCTCGCGAGGAAGTCGTTGACCGTGACGATGTGCACGCCACGGCTCGTGAGTGCGTTGAGGTAGGCCGCCGTCGTCGCGACGAGGGTCTTGCCCTCACCGGTCTTCATCTCGGCGATGTTGCCGAGGTGCAGCGCCGCGCCGCCCATGAGCTGGACGTCGAAGTGACGGAGGCCGAGCGTGCGACGGCTCGCCTCGCGCACCGCCGCGAAGGCCTCGGGCAGCAGGTCGTCGAGCGACTCGCCGTTCGAGTAGCGCTCACGCAGCTCGACCGTCTCGTGCTTCAGCTCCTCGTCGCTGAGTGCCTGGAAGTCGTCTTCGAGGGCGTTGATCGCCGCCGCGTAGTTCTCCAGTCGCCTGAGGGTTCGGCCCTCGCCGACGCGGAGGACCTTTTCCAGAATCGAAGCCACGAATGTTCTCCTGTACTCGTCGGGCGCCGTGTTCCTCGAGTGGAACTCCCGGGCACGCCCGTTGCCGCCGTGCAGACGGTCATCATAGCCATGCTAGCGGGCAGCTGGCTGGGCGCGGACGGAGAGCGGGCCGGGTGCGGGCGCTGGGGCCCGCACCCGGCCCGGGTGCGGAGGACGGCTGCGCGTCAGGCGGACGCGCGCTGCAGTTCGGGTGCGGATGCGTCGGACGTGGCATCCGCTCGGTCGTCGAGGCCGATCAGGCCGTAGTCCCATCCCTTGCGGCGGTACACCACGCTCGGCCGGCCCGTCTCGGAGTCGACGAAGAGGTAGAAGTCGTGGCCGACGAGCTCCATGAAGTAGAGGGCGTCGTCGACGGTCATCGGAGTGGAGGCGAACACCTTTCGGCGGATGACCACGGGGCAGTAGACCTCGTCCTCCTCGGTGTAGGGGGCTTCCTGGCCCTCCTCGATCACCGGAATGCTGCCCGTGCGCACCTGTTCGAGCACCTCGGGCGCTGCGGCCTGCACGCCGACCTCGGCGAAGCCGACATCGGTCGCCTCGCGGAGCGAGGTGGGCCTGCGCTGGCCGCGGTGGACCTTGCGGCGGTCCTTCGCGCGGCGGATGCGTTCGAGGAGCCTCCCGAGGGCGACGTCGAACGCGGCGTACTTGTCTGAACCGTCCGCTTCGGCCCGGACGACGGGCCCCTTTCCGACGAGCGTGAGCTCGACGCGGTCGGGTCCGGTGTTGCCGTTCTTCTCATTGTGACGGCTGAGCTTCACGTCGAGGGAGATGGCTCGTTCGGCGAGATGAGTGACCTTCTCCGACTTCTCCGCCGCGTAGGCGCGGAAACGATCGGTGATCCCCAGGTTTCGTCCGACGATGTTCAGTTCCATTTCGACCTCCATTCACCGGCGTGTCACCCGGATCTGAAGGGTGGATCGACCACGCCTGTCCTGCCACCGTAGTCGTCCGGGCCGTGGATGTCACGGTGTGTCTCACGAGTTCCTGCCATGTGTCCCGATCGCCGCAACGGGGTCTCCGCCAGCACCGCGAGGGCCGCCACCGCGCCGCCGGCGGCGAGCACCGCACGCCGTGTCTCGGCCAGCGTCGCACCCGTCGTGAGCACGTCGTCGACCAGCAGGAACCGCCGTCCGACGAGCCGCGAGCGGGCCTCGAGGCCGCCCTCGGCATTGGCCAGGCGGGCCTCGACGCCGAGCCCCGCCTGGTCGCGACGCTCACGTGCGAGGCGCAGCACCGGCGACGGTCGGATGCCGCATCGGGACAGCATCGCGTCGACGGGCGCGTAGCCCCGTCGACGGCGCGCGGCCGGGGTCGACGGCACCGTGCACACCTCGACGGAACCGGCGCGACGCTCGCCGAGGGCCGCTCCGACCGCTGCGCCGAGCGCGTGCGCGAGCGGTGCCGCGGCATCCGTGCGCAGGTCGTCCTTGTAGGCGCGGATGACGGCAGCGGCCACGCCGGCGTACTCGAGCGCCGTCCACACCCTGAGGTCGCCCCGGGCGACCGTGCGCGGCGACGGGCGGAGCGCCGCCGCGCACGACGGGCACACCGAGCGATCGGGCGCGCCGCAGCCGGCGCAGGTGACGGGCAGCAGCAGCCCGATCGCGTCGAGCCCAGCCCGTCGCGCCGCAGCCAGGAGCGGCCGGTCGAGGAGTCGCATCGTCCGAGCGTGGCGCATCGCGGACGATCGCCGGCCGAGATCGGGCCGCACGGTCCGGACCCGGTCTGCGGCTCGCATCGTGGAGGACGAGTCGATCAGTCGGGCTGCTGGGACGCGAGGAACCGGATGTTCCCGGCGCGGACCTGCCAGCCGACGCCGCTCTGTACGTTGAGCGTTCCCTCGCCGGTGAGGACGCGCGGGTCGGCATTGCCGCCGTCGACCTGCACGCCCCCGACGGGTCCGTCGCGATCGCGTGCGAAGCCGCCGAGCTCCTGGGTCACGACGTGGGTCACGCCGTCGGCGAGTCCGGTGAGCGATGCCACGGTACTGGAGTCGAGCCAGGTGACGTCGAGCGGCGTGCCCGAGACGTCGGCGAGCCGGAGCGCCGTGGGGCTCAGGGCCACCGGCAGGCCGTCGGCGCCGCGCTGGATCGAGGCGGCGACGAAGTGCGTGCGTCCGCCGTCGGCGAGGAGCGCCACGATCCGGGTCGAATCCCGCGACACCTCGATCGCCGCGATGGACGACCCGCTCCAGGGCGCGGCGACCTGCTCCGACACGCTCCCGTCGGGCGCGAACCAGACGAGCTGGTCGGGGAATGCGGCCGGGACGGACCAGACGACGCCCTCGCCGTCGATCGTCGGCACGACGAGTCCCTCGCGGGGGTCGAGGAGCACGGATTCCTCGCCCGCACGCACGCTCCACACGCCCTCCGCCGACCGCACCGCGGCAGCGTCGGCCTCGAGTCCGAGCGCGGCTCCGGTCGGCGCGAGCGCGACGACCTGGTCGGACAGGTCGGCGATCGGGTCGATCCCCTCCCCCGACGTCGCCAGGTAGCCGAAGGTCTCGCCGTCGAAGACCACCGATCGGGGATCGACGCGCGGGTTCTTCACCGGCGGGCTCGCGAGCGGCGGCGCATCGGGGTCGACGCCGTTCAACGTGAGGTCGACCGAGCTGATGTTGCGCACGCCGATGAGGCTCGCGTCGAGCTGCTCCTGCATCTGCTGCACCGTGGCGAGGTCGTCGAAGGCGGCTCCGGCGAGGGACACGTTCGCGACGCCGCCGGTCACCGGCACGGCGGCGGGTTCGAGCTGCATGCCCTCGGGGAACGCCGATACCACTCCCGGCCTGAGCCACTCGGCGGGTCCGGCGAGCATGGCCTGCACCATGCTGGTCTGCGCCGAGTCGCGCCCCGCGTACCACCGCACGTCGGGCACGAGGTAGCGATGCGTCGGATCGAAGAAGTAGAGCGTGTAGTCGCGGAAGACCTGCGTGAAGCTCACCTGGTCGATCAGGATTCCCGTCGGCGCACTCGAGATGCGCCATTGCCCGTCGACCTGCTCGAAGCGGTAGTCGAGCGGGATCGGCGTGCGGGACTCGGGCTCCTCGTACTGGCCGTTGTCGCGAAGGGACGCGGCGGGCGTGGCGTCGATCCGGATCGTCGTCTCGTCCACGACCTCCTGTTCCCGGTCGGCGAGCACGTCGATCGTGGCGGCGGCATCGGCCTGCCACTCGTCGGAGAAGGTCGGCGTGAGGTACTCGCGGGCGACCTGGTAGTTGTTGCGGGGGCTCTGTGCGGCGGTGAGGAAGCCCTCGAGGATCTGCTCCTGCGTCGCGTCGGCCGTCGGTCCCTCGACCACGATGTCGAGGTCGGGCGACGAGTCCGCCGGCACGGGGTCGCCCTGTTGCACCGGCCCCGAACTCGGGATGGTCGCGCACCCCGCGAGCAGCATCGAGAGCAGGGCAGCGGATGCCGCGGCGGCCAGGCTGCTACGCATCGTGCACCTCCCGCGCGCCCGTGTCGAGGCCCGGCGTCGCCCCCACCGCGCCCGTGGACGGAGGTCCCTCCGCGCCGGGGTCGACCGGCTCGAGCGGCAGCGGCGACACGACGGCCGCGGCATCCGGTGTTCGCGGCAGCGTGAGGCGGAACACGGTGCCCTTGCCGGGCTCGGACCACACGTCGAGCATTCCGCCGTGGGCGACGGCGTCCTCGAGGGAGATCGCAAGGCCGAGCCCCGTGCCGCCGATCGTGCGCGTGCGGCTGGGATCGGCGCGCCAGAACCGGTCGAAGACGCGGGCCGTCTCCTCCTCGCTCATGCCCATGCCGTAGTCGCGCACCGACAGGGCGATGGCGGTCTCGTTGCTGTCGACGGCGACCACGATGGGGCGCCCCTCGCCGTGCTCGATGGCATTGCCGAGCAGGTTCCGCACGATGCGGCCGATGCGACGGGGATCCACCTCGGCGTCGAGGTGGCCCCCGGGCGCGTCGAGACGCAGCTCGCAGCCCTGCTCGCGTGCGAGCTCGTGCATCGACTCGATGGCGTCGCCCGCCAGGTGCACGAGGTTGGTCGGCTCCGTCGTGAGCTTCACCGAGCCGGCGTCGTAGCGGCTGATCTCGAGGAGGTCGGCGAGCAGTCGCTCGAACCGGTCGGTCTGGGTGTGCAGGAGCTCGACGGTGCGGGAGGTCGGGCCCGGGAAGTCGTCCCGCTGCCCGTAGAGCACGTCGCCCGCGAGCCGGATGGTCGTGAGCGGCGTGCGGAGCTCGTGCGAGACGTCGGAGACGAATCGCTGCTGCATCACGGAGAGCTCGGCGAGCTCGCGGATGCGGGCCTGCAGGCTGTCGGCCATGCCGTTGAAGGAGGCGGCCAGGGTGGCGAGCTCGTCCTCCCCGCTCTCTGGCATGCGCACGCCGAGATCGCCCGCGGCGAGGCGACGGCTGGTCGCCGCGGTCGCGCGGATCGGCTCGATCACGCCGCGCACCACCACGAGGGTGATCGCGCTGAGCAGGGCGAGCAGGGCCGCGGCGCCGACGATGCCCGTGACCTGCATGAAGGCGAGCGTCTGCTCGGCCTCGGAGAGGTCGTAACCCAGGTAGAGCTCGTATCGGCCGGCCGCCGGCACCTCGAGGTCGCTGCCGACGACGATGCCCGGGTCGGTGCCGGCGTCGGCGTTCGGGAGGGCCACCGACTGCCAGTACTGCCGGTCGGGGTGCTCCTGCACCTGCTCGCGCAGCTCGGGCGTGATCACTCCGCCGCCGAGGCGCGGGCTCTGCCGATCGGGCGGGGCGATCAGGACGGAATCCTGGCCGGGCTCCCGGAACAGGGCGATGTCGTTGCTGCCGGACACGCTCGAGATGGTCCGGATCGCCGAGGCCATGAGCAGCTGGAGCGACGCGCGGTCGGCGGCATCCGACGAGTCGAGGATGCTCTGCGCGGCCGCGGTGGCGTTGTTCGACGCCTCGAGCACGGTCTCGCGCTGCGCCTGGAACAGGTTCGAGGCGACGCTGAAGGAGATGTAGAGGCCGATCACGAGGATGGCGAGTCCCGAGAGTCCCAGCGTGATGAGGACCGTGCGGAACTGCAGCGACCGGCGCCAGAGCACCGCGAGTCGACGCGGCACCTCCCGCCACGATCGAGCGGCGAAGAGTGGGGAGGCGTCGGCCGCTGACATCCTCGGCCTACGTCGTCGCGCCGGCCCGATAGCCGACGCCGCGCACGGTCATGACGATGCGCGGGTTGTCGGGGTCGTGCTCGACCTTCGCGCGCAGGCGCTGCACGTGCACGTTCACCAGCCGGGTGTCGGCCTTGTAGTGGTAACCCCACACCTGCTCGAGGAGCATCTCGCGAGTGAACACCTGCTGGGGCTTGGACGCGAGCGTGAGCAGCAGGTCGAACTCGAGGGGCGTGAGGTTGATGCGCTCGTCGCCGCGACGCACCTCGTGGCCCGCGGCGTCGATGGTGAGGTCGCCGACCCCGAGCGTGTCGACCACGGGGTCGGGGGCCGGCCGCAGCCGCGTGCGGATGCGGGCGACGAGCTCCTTGGGATTGAACGGCTTGACCATATAGTCGTCGGCGCCCGATTCGAGGCCCTTCACGACGTCGGCGGTGTCGGACTTGGCCGTGAGCATGATGATCGGCGTGCCCGACTCGGCACGGATGCGACCGCAGACCTCGATGCCGTCGATGCCGGGCAGCATCAGGTCGAGCAGGACGAGGTCGGGCTTCGTCTCGCGGAACGCGGCGAGCGCGCCGGTGCCGTCGGCGCAGAACGCCGGGTCGAAGCCCTCGGTGCGCAGCACGATGCCGATCATCTCCGCGAGGGCCGTGTCGTCATCGACGACGAGTACGCGTGGGGTCATCCGTTCGGTTTCCGTCGGGGCCCGCGAGGCGGGCCGATGGCAGTGGATCCACTGTAGTCGTTCGTTGCCGTGAGCCGCCCGGAAGCGCGCTGGGAGCCGCGGGAGGCCCCCTCGAGCCGGCCGCTCGGGCCGGGCAGGTGACGGATGCCTCGCGGTACGCGAAATGTGCGAGCATGGGGACACCCCGCCGGAAGGAGCGCATGCAGGTGTCCGATCACGACTGGCAGGCGCCCGGCGGACCGGCTCCGGCCCCGAACGGCACGCGGGCCGCGGGCGACGCGACGACCGGGGGCGTGACGCCGCCACCGCTCCCGCCCGGCTCCACCGCGTACGGGCCTCCCGGCGCCACTCCGCCTCCCGGCGCCTTCCCGCCTCCCGGCGCCTTCCCGGCTCCCGGCGCCTTCCCGCCGCCCGGCGCGGGAGGCTGGACGCCGCCGCCGAAGCCCGGCCTCCTCCCGCTTCGCCCGATGAGCTTCGGCACCCTGCTCTGGGCGCCCTTCCGCACGCTCCGCCGCAATCCCGCCGCGACCTTCGGCAGCGGCCTCGTGGTGCAGCTCGTCACCGCGATCGCGACGGCCGCGGTCCTGGTGCCCTTCCTCACGCTCACCCTGTCCCGGCTCGAGGGTGCGACGACCGCCGACGCCGATGCGCTGCTCTCCGGCGCGGTCGGCGGCTTCCTCCTGCTCATGCTCGTCCCCGTCGCACTGTCGGTCGTCGCCGGCGCGTTCCTCCAGGGCGTGATGGTGGTCGACGTGGCGACCGGCACCGTGGGCGAACGGCTCGGGTTCGGCGCGCTCTGGAAGCGCGCCGCGAAGCGGATCTGGCCCCTGATCGGATGGACCCTCCTCGTCGGTGCCGCACTGCTCGTGGCGTTCGCCCTGCTCTTCGGCGTCGTCCTTCTCGCCGCCGCCGTCGACTCCTCGCCCCTCGGCATCCTGATCGGCGTCGTCGGGGCCCTGGTCCTCGGGCTCGGCCTGCTCGTGGTCGGCTTCTGGGTCGGCGTGAAGCTCGCCCTGGTGCCGAGCATCATCGTGCTCGAGCACGCCGGCATCCGCACCGCGATGACCCGGTCGTGGCGCCTCACGAACGGTGCCTACTGGCGCACGCTCGGCGTGCTGCTGCTCGTCGGCGTGATCCTGAACGTGGCCGCCCAGGTGGTCGTGCAGCCGGTCTCGCTGGTCGGCACCCTGCTCGCACTCGTGATCGACCCGACCGGCACTGGCGCCGCCCTCACGATCACGATCATCACCACGATCGTCACCCTCGTGCTGTCGCTGCTGATCGGCGCGATCACGGCCGTGGTTCAGGCGGCGCTCGTGGCCGTGATCTACATCGACCTGCGCATGCGCAGGGAGGGACTCGACCTCGAGCTCGAGCGGTTCGTCGAGCAGCGCGACGCGGGGCAGCCGGTCGGCGATCCGTACCGCGTCCCCGCCGACGCGTCCACCCCGGCCGCCGCGTCGGCGCCGCCCGGAAGCGAGCGCCCCGCCACGTGGTCCTGAGCGTCCTGAACCCCCTGCTCGAGACGCCGCTCGATCCCGATGCACCCGAGGCCCGGCGGTGGCTGCAGGACGAGCTCTCCAAGCCCGAGTACGTGAGCGCGGAACCCAACGCGTTCGACCTCGCCATGCAGTCGATCCGCGACTGGTTCGTGGGGCTCTTCGAGGGCGCCTCGGGCATCCCTGGCCCGCTCCTCGCGCTACTCGTGCTCGTCGTCGTGGTCGTGCTGGTCGTGGTCGGCCTGCTCGTGTTCGGGCTACCGCGACTGCGGCGACGTCGACGGGCCGCCGAACCGCTCTTCGACGACCACGACCGCCGCGACCTGCGGGCGCTCCGCCGCGCCGCCGTCGCGGCCGCCGAGGCGGGCGACTGGCCCCTGGCCATCGAGGAGCGGTACCGGGCGATCGTGCGCGGCATCGTCGACCGCGATCTCGTGCGCGTGCACCCCGGCACCACCGCCCGCGGCGTCGCGGATGCCGCGGCCGCTCCGTTCCCGGCGCACGTCGAGGCCCTGCGGTCCGCGGCCGCCGACTTCGACGCGGTGCGGTACCTCGGCCGATCGGGCTCCCGCGAGGACTACGACGCGCTGACCCGGCTCGACGGCGAGCTCGCGGCCGCGACGCCCGCGACGCCCGTCCGCGAGCGCGCGACCGACGGAGCGCCGGCATGACCGCCACCCGCGCCCCCGCCCGCGCGCCCGCCGCCGAGACGGGCACCGACCCCGTGGCCGCCGCGATCACGCCGACCCTGCGCGAGACGTTCCGGCGCAGGCGCGCGTGGATCGTCATCGCAGCCGTCCTGGTGCTCGGCGCGCTCGTCGTGCTCGTCGTGCAGGGCGGTGCACGCGCGCCCGGGCCGATCCTCGGGGCCGACAACCCGGCGCCGCCCGGCTCGAAGGCGCTCGTCCAGGTGCTCCGCGCGCACGGCGTGGACGTGAGCGAGGCGCGGACGGCGGAGGCCGCGCTCGATGCCGCCGCGAGCGGTGCGACGGTGCTGCTCTACGACGAGACCGGGATCCTCGGGGCGGAGCGCCTCACGGAGCTGGCCGCCGCCGCAGACCGCCTCGTGGTCGCCGAGCCGGGGTTCGGCGCGCTCGAGGCGCTGGCCCCCGGCGTGCGCCTCGCCGGCGCGGCGAGCGGTCCGATCGACGACGTCGCCTGCGCGGCGCGGCCGGCCGAGCGCGCGGAGGCCCTGTCGGACGGCCAGCGGCTGCTCACGGTCGACGATGACGCCGCGGCGGCCGGGTGGCGAGGATGCTTCCGCGACGGGGAGTTCGGGTACGCCGTCGCCACGGGTCCCGGTCCGTCGGGCGGCGAGGTCGCGCTCGTCGCGGCGACGACCGTGTTCGAGAACGAGCACGTCGACGAGTCCGGCAACGCGGCGCTCGCGATCGGCCTGCTCGGGGCATCCGACGAGCTCGTCTGGTACCTGCCCGGGCCCGCCGACGCCGACGCCGCCGAGGCGCCGACCCTCGCGGAGCTCACACCCGGGTGGGTGAGCCCGGTCGTGGTGCTCGCGATCGCCGTCACCATCGCCGCGGGCGTCTGGCGAGGACGCCGTCTCGGGCCGCTCGTCGTCGAGCGGCTGCCCGTGCAGGTGCCCGCGGGCGAGACGAGCGAAGGCCGGGCCCGGCTCTACGCGCGCAGCACGTCGCGAGGGCACGCGCTCGACCAGCTCCGCATCGGGGCGATCGGCCGCATCGCCGCCGTGCTGCGGCTGCCGCGCTCGGCACCCGTCGAGGCGGTCGCGGATGCCGCGGCGCAGGCGACCGGGCGTGACGCGGCATCCGTGGCCCGCCTCCTGGTGGGCACCCGACCGGCCGGCGACCGCGAGCTCGTCGACCTGGCCGCTGAGCTCGACCGGCTCGAACACGACGTCGCCGCCTCCGTGCGGCCCGACGACCGCACCGACCCGACAGGAAGGCGACCATGACCGACGCGATCGCGACCACCGAGGAGGAGCTGCGCGCCGCGCTGAACCGCGTGCGCACCGAGGTGGGCAAGGCCGTGGTCGGCCAGGACGGCGCCGTCACCGGCCTGATCATCGCCCTGCTCACGCGTGGCCACGTGCTGCTCGAGGGCGTGCCCGGCGTCGCGAAGACGCTGCTGGTGCGCACGATGAGCCGCACCCTGCAGCTCGACACGCGGCGCCTGCAGTTCACGCCCGACCTGATGCCGGGTGACGTGACGGGATCGCTCGCCTACGACCCGCGCACCGGCGACTTCGCGTTCCGCGAGGGTCCGGTGTTCACGAACATCCTGCTCGCCGACGAGATCAACCGGACGCCCCCGAAGACCCAGTCGGCGCTGCTCGAGGCGATGGAGGAGCGCCAGGTGTCGGCCGACGGCGTGACCCGCCCGCTGCCCGACCCGTTCATGGTCGCCGCCACCCAGAACCCCATCGAGTACGAGGGCACGTATGCACTGCCCGAGGCCCAGCTCGACCGGTTCCTGCTGAAGCTCGTGCTCGAGGTGCCCGAACGCGACTCGGAGGTGCTCCTGCTGCGGCGCCACGCCGACGGCTTCGACCCGCACGACCTCGCCGCCGCGGGGGTGACGCCGGTGCTCGGCGCGGAGGAGCTCGCCGCGGCGCGCGCCGCCGCCGCCGCCGTGCGCGTCTCCGACGACGTGCTCGCCTACGTCGTCGACCTCGCGCGCGCCACCCGACGCAGCCCGTCGATGCGGCTGGGCGTCAGCCCGCGGGCCACCACCGGGCTCCTCGCGGCGTCGAAGGCGTGGGCGTGGCTCACCGGCTACGACTCGCTGACGCCCGATCACGTGCAGGCCATGCTCCTGCCCGTGTGGCGGCATCGGGTGCAGCTGCGTCCCGAGGCCGAGCTCGAGGGCGTGTCGGTCGATGCGGTGCTGCGGTCGATCGTGCAGCAGGTGCAGGTGCCGCTCTGACATGGCGGTCACCGGTCGGTTCGTGCTCCTGGTCGCGCTCGGCGTCGTCCCCGTCGTCGTGGCGGGCCTGCAGGGCGCGGATGCCGCGTGGCTCGCGCTCGTCGGATGGCTCGCCCTCTCGATCGGCGCCGGCGTGCTCGACCTCTCGCTCGCGGCGTCGCCGCGCCGGCTCGTCCTGACGCGCTCGCTCCCCGATCGGGTGCGCCTCGGCGAGACCGTGACGTCGGAGCTCGCCGTCCAGCACCTCGGCCCGCGCGTGCTCCGGGCGGTCGTCAGGGACGGCTGGGATCCCTCGGCGGGCATCGCCGGGCCCAACCGCACACGCCTGCGGATCCCGCCGGGCGAACGGCGCCGGATGTCGCTGGAGCTCACGCCGTGGCGTCGCGGCGACCGCCGGGCCGAGGAGGTCACGATCCGCTCCTCCGGACCGCTCGGGCTCTGGTCCCGCCAGGCCACGCTCGCCGCGCCGGGCCGCCTCCGCGTCCTGCCGCCATTCCATTCGCGGGTGCACCTGCCGTCGCGGCTCACGCGCCTGCGGGAGCTCGACGGACGCACGCCGCTGCTCATCCGCGGCCAGGGCACCGAGTTCGACTCGATCCGGGAGTACGTGCGAGGCGACGACGTGCGGTCGATCGACTGGCGGGCCACCGCGCGGCACGTCGACCCCGAGGTGCCGGGGAGCATGCGCCTCATGGTGCGAACCTGGCGGCCCGAGCGCGACCGCCGCATCGTGATCGTCGCGGACACGTCGCGCACCGCCGCGGCGCGGGTCGACGACGAGCCGCGACTCGACACTGCCTGGGAGGCGTCGCTGCTGCTCGCCGCGCTCGCGTCGCACGCGGGCGACCGCGTGGACTTCCTGGCGTGGGATCGCCGCCTGCGGGGCCGGGTGCACGGGGCGGGCGGCGCCGAGCTCCTCGCCCGCATGGTCGACACCATGGCGGGCATCGACGCGGAGCTCATCGAGGCCGACTGGGCGTCGGTGCCCGGACACGTGCGCCGGGTGACCAGCCACCACGCCCTCGTCGTGCTCCTCACCGCGGCGGACTCGCCGGGCAGCGCCCGCGGACTCCTCTCGGTGCTCCCGCAGCTCACCGCACGCCACACCGTGGTGGTCGCCTCCGTCGCCGATCCGGCGCTCCTCGCCGCGCGCCACGAGCGTGACACGCTCGACGAGGTCTACGGGGCGTCCGCGGCCGAGCGCGGCCTCCTCGACGTGGAACGCGTGGGGGCAGCCATCCGACGCCTGGGCGGGATCACCGTGACCGCGGCACCGCACGAGCTGCCGCCGGCGCTGGCGGACTGCTACCTCGAGCTGAAGGCGACCGGCCGGCTCTGAGCGCCATGCTCGTCGCGCGCTCGACGGCCGCGGTTCCTACCCCTGTCCGCCGTCGTCATCCGGCGACGATACGGCTCGCGCCGGCGTCGAACTCGACGAGGTCGCCCGTCTCGCCGGCTCGCCACGCGCGCCGCCCGAGCACGAGCATGTACGCCAGGAACCCGCCGAGCGCGGCCACGCCGATGCTGATCTTCACGGGCCACGGCCACGGCGCCGGCGTGACGAAGCCCTCGATCAGGCCCGACACGAAGAGGAAGAACACGAGCCCGATGGCGACGCTGAACAGCGAACGCGCATCCTCGGCGAGGGCGACGCCGCGCGAACGCGGTCCGGGCGCGACCCACGCCCAGAAGATCCGCAGGCCCGCCGCCGCAGCCACGAACACGCAGGTGAGCTCGAGGAGTCCGTGCGGCGCGATGTAGAGGAAGAACGTGTCGGCCTCGTCGTAGGCGAACATGACGGCGGCCGTGACCCCGAGGTTCTGCGCGTTCTGCAGGATCACGTGGGGCACCCAGACCCCGAGGATGCCGAACGCCACGCACTGCGCGGCGATCCACGCGTTGTTGGTCCAGACCGCCCCGGCGAACGACGCTGCGGGGTTCTCGGAGTAGTAGGCGACGAAGCCCTCGTCGGCGACCTGCCGCAGCTCCTCCTCGGTGCCGAGGGCCGCGAGCACGCGCGGGTCACCGCCGATCCACCAGGCGTACAGCGCGGCCACCGCGAACGTGACGACCGCGACGGCCAACGAGAGCCACCGGAGGCGGTAGAGCGCGGCCGGGAGGCTGACGATCGCGAACCGGGTGAACTGGCGGAGCGGGTTCTCGGGCGCACCGGTGAACCGGAGCCGGGCGCGCGCGAGGCTCACCGACAGTCGGTCGCCGAGCGCCGTCGACCCCGCCGTCGCCTGGACGAGCGAGAGATCGGACGCCGTGGCCTGGTAGCGCTCGATCAGCTCGTCGGCGCCTGGGCCGTCGAGCCGGCGCGTCGTCGCGAGCACGTCGAGCCGCTCCCAGTCGTCGTGGCGGGCGGAGGCGAGCGCGTCGAGGTCCATCTGCTTGAATACTACCCATGGCCTCCGCGACCGCCGCCCGGAGCCGGGTCGCCCGGTTCGACGACGAGGGACTGGTCACCGGCGAGGCCGTCACGCTCGACGTCCGACCGGCCAGCGCCCTCATCAGGGCCGCCGGCTCGGCGATCGACGTGCTCCTGTCGCTGCTGCTCATCGTGGCGCTGCTGCTGTCGCTCGCCGGGCTCTCCGTCGACGAGGCCGCCTTCCGCGCCATCCTGGTCGCGGGCATCGTGGGCTGCATCGTGGTGCTGCCGACCGCGGTCGAGACCGCCTCGCGCGGGCGGTCGCTCGGCAAGCTGGCGCTCGGGCTCCGCGTGGTGCGCGACGACGGCGGCGCGATCGGATTCCGCCACGCGTTCATCCGCGCGCTCACGGGCGTCGTCGAGATCTACCTCACGTTCGGCGGCCTCGCCGTGCTGGTCGGCTTCCTGAACCCCTCGTCGAAGCGCCTCGGCGACCTGCTCGCGGGTACCCACGCCCAGGTCGAGCGGGTGCCGAGGGTGCCGTCGGCGGCGTTCGGTGTGCCGGCCGAGCTGGCGGACTGGGCGGCCACCGCCGACGTGGCGCGCCTGCCCGACGTGCTCGCGCGTCGCGTCGCCTCGTTCTTCGGGAACATCGACCACCTCGTGCCCGAGAGCCGCGCCCGGGTCGCCGCGTCGCTCGCAGCCCAGGTCGCACCCTTCGTCTCGCCCGTGCCGGATGCGCCGCCCGAGCGGTTCCTCGCCGCGGTCGTCGCCGTCCGGCGGTCCCGCGACCTCACCGCGCTGCAGCTCGAGGACGCACGAATGGACGCCCTCGCGCCGGTGCTCACGGCCAAGCCGGTGGGATTCCCGGAGCGGTGAGGGCCGGATGCCGCGAGCCCGCGGCATCCGTCGTCGTCAGTACCGGTAGTGGTCGACCTTGTACGGGCCGTCGATGGAGACCCCGATGTAGGCGGCCTGCTCGGGCGACAGCTCGGTGAGCTCGACGCCGAGCGCATCGAGGTGCAGACGGGCGACCTTCTCATCGAGGTGCTTCGGCAGCACGTAGACGCCGATCGGGTAGGCGTCGAGGCGGGTCCACAGCTCGATCTGCGCGAGCACCTGGTTCGTGAACGAGTTCGACATCACGAACGACGGGTGACCGGTCGCGTTGCCGAGGTTCATGAGGCGCCCCTCGCTGAGCACGAGCACGCTGCGGCCGGTGGGCAGCCGCCACTCGTGCACCTGCGGCTTGATCTCGACGCGCTCGGCACCCTCGAGCGACTCGAGTCCGGCCATGTCGATCTCGTTGTCGAAGTGGCCGACGTTCGCGACGATCGCGAGGTGCTTGAGGCCGAGCAGGTGGTCGAGGCGCACCACGTCCTTGTTGCCGGTGCCCGTCACGACGATGTCGATCTCGCCGATGACCGACTCGAGGCGCGAGACCTGGTAGCCGTCCATCGCCGCCTGCAGCGCGCAGATCGGGTCGACCTCGCTCACGATGACCCGGGCGCCCTGGCCGCGGAGCGCCTCGGCGGCACCCTTGCCCACGTCGCCGTAGCCGGCGACGAACGCGACCTTGCCGCCCATCAGCACGTCGGTGGCCCGGTTGAGGCCGTCGGGCAGCGAGTGCCGGATGCCGTACTTGTTGTCGAACTTCGACTTCGTCACCGAGTCGTTCACGTTGATCGCCGAGAACAGCAGCTCGCTCTTGGCGTGCAGTTCGTAGAGGCGGTGCACGCCGGTGGTGGTCTCCTCGGTGACGCCCTGGATCTCGGACGCGATCCGGGTCCAGCGGTCGGGCGAGAGCTCCAGCGAGCGCCGGAGCGTGTCGAGCACGACGCGGAACTCGTGGCTCGTGGCATCCGTCGCCTCGGGCACCACGCCGGCCGCCTCGAACTCGCGGCCCTGGTGCACCAGCAGGGTGGCGTCGCCGCCGTCGTCGAGGATCATGTTCGGGCCGATCCAGTCGGCGCCGGCGTCGGCGGCCTCGGTGCTCCAGTCGAAGATGCGGTCGGTGCACCACCAGTACTCCTCGAGCGTCTCGCCCTTCCAGGCGAAGACCGGCACGCCCTGCGGGTCGTCGACCGTGCCGTCGGGCCCGACCACGACCGCCGCGGCGGCCTCGTCCTGGGTGGAGAAGATGTTGCAGCTCGCCCAGCGCACCTGCGCGCCGAGCGCCACGAGGGTCTCGATGAGCACCGCGGTCTGGACGGTCATGTGCAGGCTGCCCGCGATGCGCGCCCCGGCGAGCGGCTTCGACGCGCCGAACTCCGCGCGGAGGGCCATCAGCCCCGGCATCTCGTTCTCGGCGAGGCGCAGCTGGTGGCGTCCCGCTTCGGCGAGGGACAGGTCGGCGACCTTGAAGGGCAGGGCGGTGGTGACAGGCGGCGTCGTCATGCGGACCATTCTCGCAGGACCGCGGGAACTCGTCGCGTCAGCCGCACAATTCGGACGGGACGTTCGACGTCGGAACCGCCGAGATGTTCACGACCGCCTCGTCGTCCATCCAGAAGACGATCCAGCCGTCGGAGTCCTCGACCGCGAACAACCGCGAGTTGTTGCTCGTCCCCGTCTGCTGGATACCCGGGTACGCTGCCTCCAGCTCCGAGAGGGTCGCCCCCAGCCGTATGCCGGCGGCGGTCGACGGCGAGACGACGGCGCCCGGGGTCCCCCAGCTCGTGACCTGCACGAACGCGATCGCCGAGCCGTCCTCCTCGGTGACGACCGACAGGTTCGCCAAGCCCTCGCCCTCCAGGTACGTCACCAAGGGATTGGGGCACGCCGTCGCCTCGACTGCGTACGGCCCTGTCCCTGGAGCTGCCGGGTCGAACGCCGCGCCCCGCTTCAGCGGCCCGATGCCCGCGCCGCTGACGATCCACGTCGATGGATCGTCGAGGACCTGAGGCGACTGCATGGGGGTGTCGTCCGCGGGCGCGGTGCTCGGCGACGGCGTCGCGCTCGCGGTGGTGCCGGCCGGCGGTGTGCTCGGCGTGGCGTCCGCTCCCGGAACGCACCCGGTCAGCGCCGCGATCGATGCGGCCACGAGTGCGAGCCTTGCCCAACGAACGTTCAATCCGTGTCCTCCCTTGGTGCGCGACGGCCGTTCGGACAGGCCGACGGCGGGGTCCTGGTCCCCGCCGTCGCTCTGTATCGTCTCGGCCTGGGCCGAGCCTAGCGCTCAGGCGCGGATGAGCCCGAGCACCTCGTCGCGCACCGCCGCCATCGTGGCCGCGTCGGCGCCCTCCACGTTCAGCCGCAGCAGCGGCTCGGTGTTCGACGGTCGCACGTTGAACCACCAGAACGGCTCGCTCTCGGGCGTGATGCCCGTCACCGTGAGCCCGTCGAGCTCGTCGAAGTCGGCACGACCGGTGAACGCCTCGACGATGCGCGTGTAGGCGGCGGGCACGTCGTCGACGACCGAGTTGATCTCGCCCGACAGCGCGTAGGGCGTGTAGCGGGCAGCGAGCTCGGAGAGCGGTGCCTCCTGCGCGCCGAACTCGGCGAGCAGGTGCATCGCCGCGAGCATGCCGTTGTCGGCGCCCCAGAAGTCACGGAAGTAGTAGTGCGCGGAGTGCTCGCCTCCGAACACCGCACCCGTCTCCTTCATGCGGTCCTTGATCAGGGAGTGGCCCACCCGCGTGCGCACTGCCGTGGCGCCGGCCTCCTCGATCGTCTCGGGGACGAAGCGCGAGGTGATCAGGTTGTGGATGACGGAGATGTCGTCCTCCCCGGCGGCGCGAACGCGCGAGATCTCGCGGAGCGCGACGATCGCGGCGACCGCGGAGGGGTTCACCGCCCCGCCCTGTTCGTCGACGACGAAGCAGCGGTCGGCGTCGCCGTCGAAGGCCAGGCCGAGGTCGGCGCCGTGCTCCACGACCGCGCGCTGCAGGTCGACGAGGTTCGCGGGCTCGAGCGGGTTCGCCTCGTGGTTCGGGAAGGTGCCGTCGAGCTCGAAGTAGAGCGGCACGATCTCCAGCGGCAGGGCGGGCAGGCCGGCGGCCTCGCCGAGCACCGCGGGAACCGTGAGTCCGCCCATGCCGTTGCCGGCGTCGACCACGATCTTGAGGGGCCGGATGCCGCTGAGGTCGACGAGCGAGCGGAGGTAGGCGGCGTAGTCGGCGAGCACGTCGGCGGTGCTGATCGTGCCCGGGGTGGCGGCGTCCGTGATGCCCTCGTCGAGGTAGTCGCCGGCGCGGTCGCGGATCGCGGCGAGGCCGGTGTCCAGGGAGATGCCCTGTGCGCCCGCGCGCGAGAACTTGATGCCGTTGTAGGCGGCCGGGTTGTGGCTCGCGGTGAACATCGCGGCCGGGGCGTCCATGGACCCCGAGGCGAAGTAGCTCTCGTCGGTCGAGCAGAGCCCGATGGCCACGACGTCGGCACCCCGTCGGGTGGCGCCGCGGGCGAAGGCCGCGGCGAAGCCGGGCGAGGAGTCGCGCATGTCGTGCCCCACGACGACCGTGCCGCCTGCGGCGCCCACCTCGTCGACGAACCCCGCACCGAGTGCCTCGACGGACTGCTCGGTGAGCCCCTCGCCCACGATGCCGCGGACGTCGTAGGCCTTCACGATCGCGTCGAGGCGCGCGCGAGCTTGGGAGGGTGCAGCGGGAGTCATGCCTTGAAATGTACCCCACCGAGAGAAACGTGCCGCACGACCTGCCACCCGACCGGCGCGGAGGTGCGCTCGGCATGACGGCTGCAGAGGTCGTAGCCGTTGGGCTCGCGCGCGAGGGCGAGCGGGCCCAGCACCGCCATCGAGTCGGCGTAGTCGAACGTGAGGGTCGCGACCGCCTCGGCGGTGCATGCGGTTCGCGAACAACGTCTCATGGCTCCACCAGAGTAGCGAGCGATGCGGACATTACGATGGAGGGCATGCCCCGTTCCCGTCGTGTCGCCACACCTCGCTCCCCCAGGCGGCTCGCCCGGGACCGACACGGCCGCGGCATGCGCTCCGCGGTGACCGGGCCGCACCTCGAACCCATCCGCACCCGCCTCGACGAGTTCGACTTCACGGTCGCGACGACCGCGGCCTACCTGCGCGGCCTCTGGCCCGAACTCGAGGGCGTCGTGTTCGAGGTGGCCCAGGGTCCCGCCGAGGCGATCCACGGCGACCACGTCGACCGGTGGAAGGTGATGCACGACGAGCGGCGCATCACGTTCTACCGGCTGCCGATCGTGCGGTTCCTGCGCCTCCAGGAGGGCGAGGATCGCGAGGAGAAGCTCCTGGTCGAGAGCTGCGTGTTCCGCGCGGTCGCCGAACTCCTCGACAAGGATCCGTGGGAGCTCGCGCCCGGCCGCTACCGCCACCTCTGAGCGCGTCCTCGCCGGCATGGTCCGCCGGCGACGCCCGCATCAGTTCGGGTAGACGCGGATGGGCGAGTCGAGCGGGCCGGGCGGCTGGATCCCGAACGCGGCGAGCTCGTCGTCGCCGGCGAGCGACACCGTCGCGTGCAGCCCCGTCGTGCCCGTGAGTGCCACGGATGACGCGCCCCCGAGCGAGACCGAGAGCGCTCCCGCCGCCGGCACGTCGACGGTCCGCTCCGCGCCGCCCTCGACGAGCGTCACGGTCGCCGGGGCGCCACCCGGATTGAAGAGGTGCAGCGTCGGCGACGGACCGGGCGGCACGGCGATCACGGCGGAGTCCAGCAGGGGCGCCGTCGCGACGGTCCAGGCGAGGTCGGACGGTGCCGCGGCATCCGTCTGCCCCTCCGCGCCGCCGACGGTCGTGCGAGCGGCGGCGACCACCGGCTGGTCGGCCTCGATGCGCACCGTGTAGGAGCCCTCGTCGAGCACGCCGAGCGGCACGTCCGTCACGCTCCCGGGCTGGAGCGTGGCCTCGATGGTGTTGCCGCCGCTGCCGGACTCGGGGACCACGCCGATCGACACGTCGACGGTGCCCTCCCCCGGCGCGAACAGCCGGACCGCCGGGAAGTCGTCGCCTTCGGCGTGGTCCTCGGATGCCTCCACGCCGCCGGACTGGGGCACGACGAGCCCCGGGATCACCTGGCTCGTCGCGGGGGTGGCGGTCACGCCGGTGAGCTCGATGCCGGCCGGAGCGAGGCCGACGACCACGGAGGTCTCGAGGCTCGCCGCGATCGCGCCGCCCGTGCTCGTGACGTGCACCACCGGGGACGTCAGGTTGGGAGCCAAGCCCGCGAGCGACAGCACGCGCTGGCTGCCCGGCTGCACGATGATGCCGAGCGCCGACGGCGCTTCGACGGGCCCCGCCTCCCCGTTCACGCGCACGTCGACGGTCGCGGCGACGGCGGTGGGGTTCGAGAGCAGGACGAGCCCGCTGCGGCCGAGGTTGGTCGCCCCGGCCACCAGCCAGGCGTTCGCGACGGCCTCGCCGCACGCGGCTGCGGCGAATCCGCCGAGCGTCTCGGTCGACACGCCCTGGGACTGGGCACCGGCGAGCATGCCGGCGGCGACGCCGCCAGGCTCGGCGGCGACGGCGACCGGTGCGCCGTCCTCGGCCGCGTTGGGATTGCCGGGCGCCGCGAGCGGGACCTCCTCGAGCACGGCGTCGGCCGGTTCGGCCGCGGTCACGACGTCGGCCGAGCCGACCGACGATGCGGTCGTCGCGGCGGCTGCGTCCTCGCCGAGGGCGAGCAGCGGTCCGGGGCAGACTCGCTGCTGACGGCTCTCCGCGGGCTGCACGAGCACCGACGGGGCATCCGCCCGGTGTTCGGGCCACGGCACCAGCGCGGCGGCGGCGACCGTGCCGACGGCCAGCGCGGCCGCGGCGACGAATCCTGCCGCGCGCCCGCCGAGACGGAGCGCCCGCTTGCGATCAATGCGCATCGTCGTCCCCCTTCGGGTGCGCCCGCGGCTCGGCGTCGGGTTCGCGCTCGCGTTCGGCGTCGGCTGCCGGGTCGGGTACCGGCTCCGACGCGGCTTCGGTGCCGGTGGCGTGCGATCCCACGTCGTCGTCCGAGGCGTCGTCGACGGATGCGTCGTCGACGGATGCGGCGGCCTCGGCGGCATCCTCATCGCCATCGCCATCGCCGCCCGCATCGTCGACGGGCTCGACTGGCCCGGCACCGGCACCGGCGCCGAAGGCGGCAGCACCGGCAGCGGCGGCGGCGGTTGCGGCACCGCGCCGCCGGGGCATCCGCCGCGGTGCTCGCCGGTCGGCCTCGCGTCCCGCGCCGGTCGGGATCGACAGCAGCAGGGCCGCGCCGATCACGATCACCTGGATCGTCGTGATGAGCGCCCCGAGCCACCCGCCGGCGTCGTCGGGCACCTGGGCCGCCGCGGCATCCGGCTCTGCGGCCGCGAACCGCCAGAGCGCGCCGATCTCGGTCTCGCCCACCGCGACGAGCGCGGAATTACCGTCGAGGGCCGTGCGCGCCCTCGCCTCCGTCTGCGTGGCCTCACGGCCGTCGGGCGCCGGCGCCAGCAGCACGAACGAGGCGCCGAACTCGCGCATGGCCGCCTCGGGATCGAATCCGCTGCGGGACGCGAGGTTCCCCGCGACCGTGGCGAGCTGCACCTCCTCGTCGGTCAGCTCCGTCCGGGTCTGCGCGAGCGTCGACTGGTCGTCGAGGGTCATGCCCGTGCCGTGCTCCAGCGTGGCTCGCAGTCCTCCGTCGGGCTCGGGTTCCATGCGCAGGGTGGTCACGCGCGGATCGGCCTCCGCCTGGGCGACGACGTAGGCGGGAAGGGTCCGCTCGCTCGCCGGGGCCAGGGGCACCGCATCCGTCGCGATCGCGAACGACAGCGGAACCACCGCCACGAGCGACACGACCACCACGAGTGCACCGACGGCGGCCGCACCGCGTCGGAGCGCGTCGAGGGCGGACACCGAGGCGAGGACGAGCCCGAGCCAGGCGAGGCTCAATCCGGCGCCGGCCCAGATGGGCACGACCTGCGGTCCCACGATGGCGACGGACACGAGCGTGGCCGCGACCGCGGTGGCGTAGCCGAGCAGCACGGTGCCGAGGGCGAGCACGGCGCGGCGCCACCCGGGCGCGAAAGCCGACGCGAGCGCGGCGAGCACGAGCGGCACGACGAGCAGGGTGGCGACGACTCGCGGGTCCAGCGACGTCGTCGCCGTCACGAGCTCGTCCCAGCCGCCCCATCCACCGCTCGGCAGTCCGAGGGCGAGCTGCCATGCGGTCGGTTGCGCGCCCCCGACGGGCAGGCCCGGATCGGCGAGGAGTCCGAACGGCGTGCCGCGGCCCACCTGCTCGACGATCAGCGGCAGGGCGAGCACGAGGGCGGGGACCGGCAACCCCGCGAGTCGCACCGCAGCGCGGCCGCTCACCGCGAGCGCGACGATCCAGCCGACGATGAGGGCGGGAGCGAGGCTGGGCGCCGCCGCCACGACCGCGGCGAAGAGCAGCGAGGCCGTGGCCGCCGCCGCCCACGACGTGGCGGCGCCGAACACCGCGAACGCAAGCCAGCCGAGCAGGACGTGCGCGATCACGGCGCCCGGCCGGCCCTCGGCGAGCGCCGTGAGGAAGGGCGGGGAGGCGACCCAGAGGATCGCGGCGACGGCACGGAGCGATCCGCGTGCGGTGAGCCGCGAGGCGGCGAACCAGACGCCGATCGCGGCGGCGGGCATGGCGATGAGCCAGAGCAGCACCATGGCGAAGGACGGCGCCCAGAACGTGAACGATCCGAGCACTGCGAGCACGCCGTTGAACGGGTCGGCCGCGCCGACGAATCCCGTGCCGATGTCGCGCCAGCCGTACGCAGCGTTGCGCCAGAGCTCGGCGAAGCCCGAGAGCGGCAGCAGCCCACCGCCGCCCACGCCGACCGAGCCGATCAGCCACGAGTACAGCCCGACGGATGCGGCGGCGGTCGCGAGCAGCACCCACCCGCCGCCCGTGCCGATGAACTGCAGCTCGTGCGAGCGCCCCCGGGCCCTGGTGCGACGCGCCTCGGCTGCGGCCTGGCGCCGGCGGCGCACCTCGTCGGGCTGCAGCCGGAGCGGTGCGATCGCCGACCAGCCCACCGTCCGCGACGATGCCAGGACGCGACGCGCGCGGGCGACCCGAACGCCGGAGACCATGGTGGCCAGCGCCGCGCTGAACTCCCCCGGGATGGCGCCGGGCTGCTTCACCAGCAGCAGCCGGATCGACCGCAGGATCGCAAGCGGGAGGAAGCTCAGCCAGTGGAACGGCACGGCGGGCGCCGGCGCGTACGCCAGGCGGCGGTGCAGGGCGGCAGCGCGCGCGGCGCGGGTGTTGCGGCGACGCGTGCGCGCCCGTCCGTCGTCGGGCGGCCCCGCGACGCCGTCGGCGGCGAACCGCACGCGCGCCGCGGGCACGACGGCGACGCGATGACCGGCGAGGCGTGCACGGACGCCGAGGTCGAGGCCGTCGTCGACGGTCGGGAGCGCGGGATCGAGGCCGTCGAGCGACTGCCAGACGGTGTGCCTGACGAGTATGGCCGCCGGATCGAGGC
Organism: Agromyces ramosus; assembly: GCF_004216665.1. Taxonomy (GTDB): domain Bacteria; phylum Actinomycetota; class Actinomycetes; order Actinomycetales; family Microbacteriaceae; genus Agromyces; species Agromyces ramosus. The sequence goes on from NZ_SGWY01000001.1 coordinate 346,881, forward strand.
CGAGCACATCGCTGAGTCCGTCGTGCTGGCCCTGGTCGAGTTCGCCGGCGACGACGGGGACGCTGCGGCCGAGGCGCGTGACGGTACGGCCGAATCCGGCGATTCGGCCCGGCTCGTCCCACTCCATGAGCTTCGGACCGGCCACGGCCACGGACTTCGCCGTCTCGAGCGTGGCGAGCAGCGCGTCCAGCGCCTCGGGTTCCGGCGCGGAGTCCTCGGCGAGCAGCCAGAGCGAATCCGCCTCCGATGCGGGCGCGTCGAGCACCCGTTCGCCCGCTCGCACGGCCTCGCCGAACGAGAGGGGCTCCTGCAGCGACACGACATGGGTGGCGCCGGCGGCGGCGCTCTGCGCGCGCGCCTCCGTGTCGGCCTGCGCGAGCACCACCACGAGCGCGTCGGGTGTGCGCACCTGCGCACGGATCGCGTCGAGCGTGCGCCGGAGATGGTCGCCGCCGTGGCGAACGACGAGGACGGCGGTGACTCTGGGGAACATCGGGGCCAGCCTAAGCGGCCCCCGGCGCGGCATCCGCAACCCGGCCGGGCGCGCCACGAAACGATCGGATCCCCTCAGGGCCGGCGCGCCGGTCCGACGCGACGTCGGTGTCGCGTCGGACGAGGCTCAGACCGCGCGCTTGCGGAGCTTGCGGCGTTCGCGTTCGGAGAGCCCGCCCCAGATGCCGAATCGCTCGTCGTTGGCGAGCGCGTACTCGAGGCACTCCCCGCGCACTTCGCATCCCGTGCAGATCTTCTTCGCGTCCCGCGTGGAGCCGCCCTTCTCGGGGAAGAACGCCTCCGGATCGGTCTGCGCACACAGCGCGTCGCTCTGCCATGCCAGCGGATTGTCGTCGCCGGCCCCCTGCCGAACCCCCGGAACGCCCAGCCTCACCGGATCGACGAACCAATCGTCAGGTACTCCAGAACGATATTCAGGATTGCCCATATCGTCTCCCACCCAGTTGTACCGACCACCCAGAGGGTGTGTCACGACCAATTACACCGGTGTAATTCGTGAGAGTCAAGTCGCAGATCGTAAACCCTCAAGCGGCCGTCGAGGCTTCATCGCGCTCGCGACACGCCGACGGCGTTCCGCAGACGTTACCTTCGGGTCGCCGATCACGCTCGCGGACGGACGCGTGGACCGGATCAGGCGTCGGGCGCGGCGCGGCGGGCCTCCCATGCGCTCTCCACCATCTGGGCGAGCGAGTGGCGCATGCGCCAGTCGAGGTCGCGTGCGGCGAGCTCGCCGGAGGCGACGATCCGGGCGGGGTCGCCGGCGCGGCGCGGGCCGACCTCGGGAGCGAACTCGATGCCCGTGACGGCCGCCACCGCGCGCATGATCTGCCCGACCGAGACCCCGTCGCCGGAGCCCAGGTTGTAGACGGGCTCGAGGGGCTCGCCCGCGTCGAGTCTGCGGGCCGCCACGACGTGCGCGGCGGCGAGGTCGGCGACGTGGATGTAGTCGCGCACGCACGTGCCGTCGGGCGTCGGATAGTCGTCGCCGTTGATGCGCGGCGTACGCCCCTCGATCAGCGCGTCGAACACGAGCGGGAAGAGGTTGTGCGGACTGGGGTCGAACACCCGCGTGGTGCCCGACCCGACGACGTTGAAGTAGCGCAGGCTCGTGTGACGCAGGCCCGTGGCGCGCGCCTGGTCGGCGAGCAGCCATTCGCCGATGAGCTTGGACTCGCCGTACGGCGACTCGGGGCGCTGCGGCGTCGCCTCCGTCACGAGGTCGACGTCGGGCGTGCCGTACACGGCCGCGCTCGACGAGAACACGATGCGATCGACGCCCGTCGACTCCATGGCCGCGAGGAGGGTCGCCGTGCCCGTGACGTTCTGCTGGTAGGTGTGGAGGGGGCGGCTCACGGAGACGCCCGCGTACTTGAAGCCCGCGAGGTGCACGACGCCCTGGACGTCGTGGTGGCGGATGGCGGCCTCGAGCGCCGGCCCGTCCAGGATCGTCCCCTGGACGAACGGGGTGCGCGGCGGGAGGAACGCGTGCCGACCGGAGGACAGGTCGTCGACCACGACGGTGTCGATGCCCTGCTCGGCGAACGCCCGCACGACGTGCGACCCGATGTACCCGGCGCCTCCGGTGACCAGCCAGCTCATGTTCCCGCCTCCCGCCCGCGGGAGGTCCGCACGCTCAACCCGATGGTATCGGGGAGGCGGGAGGGTCGGTCGCGGCGCTCACGCCCCTGCGCGACGGTCGAGCGGCCGGACTCCGCGGGCTCGGGAGGGCGCACGCCATCGGCGCGACTCGAGGCCCGGTCAGACCGTGCGAGTCGGCAGGTTCTCGGCGTGCCGGTTGCGGTCCCGGATCTCAGGGCGGCCGTAGCCGTCGGTGTCCAGGCGGAGCACCGTGGCGAGGACGCCCCAGATGGCGAGTCCTGCGATGACGAGGAACACTATCGTGGTCATGGCAGTTAATGTACTCCTTGCGACATCCTGCCGGAAGTGGCAGAGTAGCCACCAAACGACCTATTCCTGCCATCCGGAGGATTCCGTGCTCCAGACCATCGCCTGCATCGCCCTCCCGCAGATGGCGCCGTTCGAATTCGGCGTGATCTGCGAGGTCTTCGGCATCGATCGCCGCGAGCACGGCGGGCCCACGTTCGACTTCCACGTCGTGGCCGCCGACCCCGGCCCCATCCCGACGAAGCTCGGATTCGACGTCGTCGTGAAGGAGGGACTCGAGTTCGCCTACGAGGCCGACCTCGTCGCCGTGCCAGCCTCGCTGGTCGGCTCGCCGGCCGACGAACGCGTGCTCGACGTCATCCGCCACGCCGTCGACCGGGGCGCCTGGGTGCTCTCGGTGTGCTCCGGCGCCTTCACGCTGGGCTACGCCGGCGTGCTCGACGGCCGGCGGTCGACCACCCACTGGATGTACACCGACCGGATGGCCGAGCTGTTCCCGAAGACCGACGTCGACCCCGACGTCCTCTTCGTGCAGGACGGCAAGGTCGTCACGGGCGCCGGCACCGCGGCCGGCATAGACGCGGCCCTGCACATCGTGCGCACCGAACTCGGTGCGAGCGCGGCGAACATCGTCGCCCGCCGCATGGTCGTGCCGCCGCAGCGCGACGGCGGACAGTCGCAGTTCATCCAGACGCCGGTGCCGGAATGCCAGAGCGATTCGTTCGCCAAGGTCACCGAGTGGATGCTCGAGCACCTCGACCACGACCTCACGGTCGACCTGCTCGCGCGCAAGGCGCTCATGTCGCCCCGCACGTTCGCCCGCCGATTCCGCGCCGAGACCGGCACCACGCCGAACGCGTGGCTCAATCGCCAGCGGCTCCTGCGCGCCCAGCAGCTGCTCGAGGAGACCTCGCTCTCACTCGAGGAGGTCGCCCGCGAGACCGGGTTCGGTGCGGCCGCGGTGATGCGCCACCACTTCCTGAAGGTGCTGCAGACGACGCCGACGCAGTACCGTCGCCTCTTCGGCCTGCGCGCCGCGAGCTGACCGTCGGGCCCGCTGAGCGGCGTCGTCAGTCGGCGGATGCCGCGGGCGAGCCGGTCGTGGCGATCCAGGCGATCCCATCCCCCGCGACCGCCAGCCCGCCCTCGTCGGGCGTGACGTAGACGGCGTCGCCGCGCGCGACGGACGCGGCGCCGCCCGCTCCGCGGAGCCGCACCTCGCCCCCCTCGGCGAGCACGATGGCCGGGCCGTCGAGCGGCACGACCGGGGCGTCGGCCCCTGCGGCATCCGCCTCGACGCGGTAGAGCACGAAGTCGGGCACGTCGGGCCGGAACGCGACCACGCCCGGCGCCACCGGCTCGGGCTCGAGGCGCGGCGGTGCGATCGGGGTGAAGTCGAGCACGTCGAGCAGCTCGGTCACGTCGATGTGCTTCGGCGTGAGCCCGCCGCGGAGCACGTTGTCGCTCGCAGCCATCAGCTCGATCCCGAGCCCCGCGAGGTAGGCGTGGATGTTTCCGGCGGCCAGGTACAGCGCCTCCCCGCGGCGCAGCCGCACCCGGTTGAGCAGGAGCGAGATCACGACGCCGGGATCGCCGGGGTAGGCCTCGGCGAGCGCGCCGACCGTCTCGAAGGACAGCGCGTACGGCGAGCTGCGGGCGGGCTCGGATGCCGCGAGCAGGGTGATCCGCTCGGTGACCCATGCGGCCTCGCCCGTGTCGCCGCCCCGTCCGTCGCGCAGGAGCCACTCGACCGTGTCGCGCAGCGGATCCGGCGTGCCGAGCCGTGCCGCGAGCAGGTCGAGCGCCCCCGGCTCGGGCTCGTCCTGCGCGGCATCCGCCGCCCGCAGCACCGCGAGCACGCCCGACACCTCGTCGAGCGGGCGGAAGCCGGACAGCGCGTCGAACTCCTCGCTCAGGGCGACGATGAGCTCGGGCTTGTGGAACGGATCGCGGTAGTTGCGGTCGTACGCGTTGATCGGAATGCCCTCGGCCTCCTCCCGGGCGAACCCGGCGCGCGCCTGCTCGGGCGTGGGGTGCGCCTGCAGCGAGAGCGGCTCGGCGGCGGCGAGGAGCTTCAGCAGGAAGGGCAACCGCGGGCCGGCGTCGGCGAGGCGCGCGCCGAGCGCCTGCTCGGGGGCCGCCGCGATCCACGAGGCGAGGTCGGCGTGACCGACGGATGCCGCGTCGACGACGATCGCGGGCGATCCGGCGTGCGCACCGAGCCACAGCTCCGCCTCGGGCGATCCCGAGGGCGCGACACCGCGGAACTCCGCGATGGCGGCCGTGGAGCCCCAGGCGTACTCGCGCGGGCTGTTGCCGATCGTCACAAACATCCTCGGTGGTCCCTTCCCAGACTTTGGGTCCAAACTACCAACGGCTTCATCGCCCGCCGCGTCCCGCCCTAGGCTCGACGGATCCGACGACGCATTGGAGCATCATGACGTTCGAGCCGCTCGCGAGCGACTTCTACTCGTACGAATCCCTTCTCAACGACCGGGAGCTGGCCGCCATCGCCGAGCTCCGCGCCTGGCTCGAGTCGGAGGTGCGGCCGATCGTCGCGGGCTACTGGGATCGTGCCGAGTTCCCGGCGCAGATCGTGAAGCCGCTCGCCGAGCTCGGCGCCTACTCGTTCGCATGGGACGAGACGAAGCCGTTCGAGAACTCCGCCGTCTTCCGCGGGTTCATCGCGATGGAGCTCGCCCGGGTCGACCCGTCGGTCGCGACGTTCGTCGGCGTGCAGAACGGGCTCGTCAACGGCACGCTCAGCATCTGCGGCTCGGCCGAGCAGCGCCGGGAGTGGATCCCCAGGATCGCGAGCGGAGAGATCGTCGGCGCGTTCGGCCTCACCGAACCGCTCTCGGGCTCCGACTCGGCGCAGGGGCTCCGCACCACCGCACGGCGCGACGGCGACACCTGGGTGCTGAACGGTTCCAAGCGGTGGATCGGCAACGCCACGTTCTCGGACATCACGATCATCTGGGCGAAGGACCTCGCGGATGGCCAGGTCAAGGGCTTCATCGTGCCGACGAGCACCCCCGGGTACCACGCCACGAAGATCGAGGGGAAGGTCAGCCTCCGCATGGTGCAGAACGCCGACATCACCCTCGAGGACGTCGTCGTGCCCGAGTCCCACCGGCTCCAGAACGCGAACTCCTTCCGGGACACCGCCGCCGTGCTCCGCCTGACCCGCGCGGAGGTCGCCTGGGCGGCCGTCGGCACGGCGGTCGGCGCCTACGAGGCGGCCCTGACGTACGCGGGCGAGCGCGTGCAGTTCGGCAAGACGATCGGCTCGCACCAGCTCATCCAGGACCTCCTGGTGAAGAGCCTCGGCAACATCACGGCGTCGCTCGGCATGGTGATCCGGGTGTCGGAGATGCTCGACAGCGGCGAGCAGCGCGACGAGCACTCCGCGCTCGCGAAGGCCTACGCGACGGCGCGGATGCGCGAGACCGTGGCGTGGGCACGCGAGGTCGTCGGCGGCAACGGCATCGTGCTCGACTACGACGTGGCCCGGTTCTTCGCCGACGCGGAAGCGCTCTACTCCTACGAGGGGACCCAGGAGATGAACACCCTCATCGTGGGCCGCAGCATCACCGGCAGGGCCGCCTTCGTGTGAGCCGCGAGACGGATGCCGCGCCCCATGCAGCGCGCGGCATCCGTCACCTGGCGGCGACCGCGCGCGCGATAGCCTTGGAGCCATGACCACCGGCCGACGTCGCACGCTCATCGGCGCCTACGCGACGTTCGCGCTGTTCACGGTGCTGGCCGGGCAGTTCTGGCGCAACCTGCTGGGCTGGTGGGGGTTCGCGGCGGTCGCGGCGGTCGTGATCGGCGGCGCGGTCGCGCTGCTCGTCGCGGAGCGCCCCGCATGGCGGTGGCGGCGGGTGCCGAAGTCCACCATCGCGTTCCTGATCATCGCGACGGCGTCCCTCGCGTGGTCGTACTACCCCGCGGCGACCCTGCTCGGACTCGCGATCACCCTGTCCACGACCCTCGTCGCCGTGGCCCTCGTGCTGTGCGTGCCGTGGACGCGGATCGTCCGAGCGGTCGGCGGCGCCATCAAGTGGATCCTCGCGCTCTCGATCCTGTTCGAGCTGTGGGTCGCGATCTTCGTGCGGGAGCCGGTGGCGCCGAACTTCACCGACTACGGCGACGACGCGCCGATGGCGTTCTTCTGGTCGCGGGGGCTGCTCTTCCAGGGCGGTCCCATCGAGGGCATCGTCGCGAGCCGCAACCTCCTCGGCATGATCGCGCTGCTCGGGCTGATCGTCTTCGGCTCGCTGCTCGCGGCCGGGAGCATCCGGCGCGCGCAGGGCATCGGCTGGCTCGTCGTCGCCGGCGCGGTCATGCTCCTCACGCGATCGGCGACCGTGATCCTCGTCGCCGTGGTCGTGCTCGTCGCCCTCGGCTTCGCCCTGTGGGCGAGGAAGGTCGGACCCGACCGGCGCCGCGGCGTGTACTGGGCGGCGGCCGGCGCCCTCGTGGCATCCGCAGCCCTGCTGCTCGTCTTCTGGAACGCCCTGCTCGCCGTCTTCGGCAAGAGCGACGACCTGACCGGGCGCCTCGACATCTGGAACGCCGTCATCGGCCTCGCGCTCGAGCGCCCGTGGTTCGGCTGGGGGTGGATCGGCTACTGGCAGCCATGGGTGGAGCCGTTCGACGGGCTCGCGGTGCGCAACGGCGTGGAGTACCTGCAGGCGCACAACGCGTGGCTCGACGTCTGGATGCAGCTCGGCATCGTCGGCCTCGTCGCCTTCGCCTCGATCGCCGTCGGCGCGCTGTGGCGCTCGTGGTTCCTGGCCGTCGACCGGCCGAGGGACGACGCGGGTCTCCCGCTCCCCCATTCCGCCGCCGCGCTCGTGCCGCTCCTGCTCCTCGTCGCCCTCCTCGGCCAGAGCCTCGCCGAGAGCCGCATCCTGATCGAGGGCGGTTGGCTGCTGCTCATCGCGATCGCGTGGTCGACGAAGCAACGGCAGTGGGCGGCCGAGCCCCTTCCCGCAGAGCCGCCGCCCGTCCCCGCATCCCGGATGCCGCCGCCCGAGGGGCGGCGATGACGGATCCCGTCGCCGGGGGGCACCTCGCCCGCGCCCTGCGCGACTTCGCGGGTTCCGCGCGGTTCGCCCAGGCACTCGCCCTCCTGGTCGTCGGGTTCGCGTTCTCGACGCACGCCGTGCGGAGCCTCATCGGATGGCCCGGCCTGCTCGCCGCGCTCGCGGGCCTCCTCACCCTCTGCGTGCTCTCGCTCATCGCGAGGTGGCGGGCGGTGGAGTGGTACGGGATCCTGCCGATCACGATCCTGGTGTTCGTGGGGTGGTGCGCGGCATCCGTGCTCTGGAGCAACTTCCCCGGCGCGACGGCGATCCGGGTGGTCTACCTCATCGCCTTCGCCTTCCTCGGCGTGTACGTCGCCCTCATGCGCGACACCATCCAGATCGTGCGCGCGTTCGGCGACGTGATGCGCGTGCTGCTGGGCGCGTCGCTCGCGCTCGAGGTGCTCTCGGGCATCCTGCTCGACGTCCCGCTCGCGATCCTCGGGATCCAGGGCGACCTCGCGTCGCTCGGGCCCATCCAGGGGCTGTTCGGGTCACGCAACCTGCTCGGCTTCGTCGCCCTCATCGCCCTCCTGACCTTCGTCGTGGAGTGGCGCACCCGGATCGTGCCGCGGGGGCGTGCCATCGGATCGCTCGTGCTCGCGTCGCTGTGCCTCGTGTTGTCGGGATCGCCGACGACCTGGGCGGCGCTCGGGGTCTCGCTGCTGGCCCTGGCCGCGCTCTACGGCCTGCGCCGCGCCACGCCCGCCACGCGCTGGCGGTGGCAGATCGCGCTGCTCGTCGCTGCAGTGGTGGTCCTGGTGACCGCATGGATCTTCCGCATCCGGATCATCGAGCTCCTCGACGCGCGTGCCGAGTTCGACGTGCGCCTCGACGTCTGGCGGGAGCTCTCCCGCTACCTCAACCTGAACCCGCTCCAGGGATGGGGCTGGGTGGGGCTCTGGCCGGATGCCGCGCCGTACACCTGGATCGAGCTCGCGACCGGCCGGCCGCATTCGTCCGCGCTCAGCGCCTACATCGATGTCTACTTCCAGGTCGGCGTGATCGGCCTGCTCCTGTTCGTCGGCCTCGTCGGGGTGGCCCTCGTGCGAGCCTGGCTCCTCGCCTCGACGCGGCGGAGCGTCGTGTACGTCTGGCCGGCGCTCATGCTCGTCGTCATCGCGGTGACGAGCTTCGCCGAGAGCTTCGCCCTCGGCGAAGGCGGCTGGATGCTGCTCGTCGTCTGCGCCGTGAAGGCGGCACGGGACATGAGCTGGCGCGACGCGCTGGCGACCGGTCGGCCGCCGCCCCCGACGGTGGAGCGGATCGAGCAGCTGCCCGGCGGCTGACTCGCTCCGGGCGGGGTCTTCCCGTCGGGGTCACTCCCGTCGGAGCCCGACCTTCAGCGCACCGAGGAACATGCCCGCCATGATCGTCTGCGCCCCGAGCATCATGAACAGGGCGGCGAGCACGGCGGTGCGGAGGGTCGACGACGGGTCCTGTGCCCCGAACCCCGATGCCGCCCACACCGAGAACTGCCAGATCGCGATGCCCAGCCCCACGAGGAACAGGAACAGGCCCACCAGCGCACCGCTCTCCAGGCTGATGCGCTTCTCGAGTCGGTCGAAGTTCCGGGAGCGGGGGATGTTGAACCCCTCGTGCTGCGCGTAGATCTTCGTGAGGATCGCGAACAGGATCGCCTGATAGCCCACGACCGCGAGTGCCGCGAGGTAGATCTGGCTCGACACGTCGAACCCGACGTCACCCAGCTCGACCGGACCGATCGCGAGGAGGAAGGCGCCGAGGAATCCGACGAAGAACGCGACGACTCCCGGGATCAGGAACAGCCAGCGCGGGCTGAAGATCAGGAGGAACCGGAGGTGGCGCCAGCCGTCGCGCCAGCTGCGAAGGTGCGGCGGGCGGCTGCGGCCGTCCTTGTCGAGCGTCGTCGGCACCTCGGAGACGCGGAGGCCGCCGAGCGTCGACTTGACGACGACCTCGCTGGCGAACTCCATGCCGGTGGTCTGCAGGTGGAGGTTCAGGATGGATCGGCGGTTGAATCCGCGGAGGCCGCAGTGGAAGTCCCCGATCGGCGACCTGAACAGCACCTGACCGATCCAGGAGAGCACCGGGTTGCCGAGGTACTTGTGCAACGGGGGCATCGCGCCCTCGGCGATGCCGCCCTTGAAACGATTGCCCATCACGAGCTCGTCACCGGCGCGGAGTCGCTCGACGAACGGGTCGAGCTTCGAGAAGTCGTAGCTGTCATCGGCGTCGCCCATGATCACGTACTCGCCCCGCGCTGCTTCGATGCCGCCCATGAGGGCGCTCCCGTACCCCTTCGCCGGGACGTCGACGACGCGGGCGCCGTGCGCACGCGCGATGTCCTGGGAACCGTCGGTGGAGCCGTTGTCGGCGATGATCACCTCGCCGACGACGCCGCTTCGTGCGAGGTAGCCCTGCGCCTTGTCGATGCACACGGCCAGCGTCTCGGCCTCGTTGAGGCAGGGCATGACGATCGAGAGCTCGATCGCATCGGTGGAAGTCGGCATGTCGGGGTCCTGTCGTACGGCGGGCGGGCCACCTCATCGTACTGAATGGGGTGCGGTGAGTCTGAGGGTCTCCTCGCCTCGCTGCCCTGCCGCGCGGATCCGTGGAGCGTCTGCTCCTCCCGGAGCGGCTGCGCCGGGTCCTAGACCGGCTGCACGAGGTCGCGGAGGACGTCCTGCGCGCCGCGCCCGAATCGGTCGTAGGCGCCGGAACGCCACTCACGCAGGACGGGTGCGATGCGGCGCGCGCGTGCGGCGGGAATGGCTCCGCGCATCACCTCGTGGGCGAGCTTTCCACGCACCGCGGCCTCCGTGTGCGACGGCTCGTCCGCGATCGCGGGCAGGCGGTCGGCGAGCTCGATTGCACGGCGGAGCAGCTTCGCATTGCGATCCGTGCGGGGCTCGCGAAGGCGCGCCAGCCTCCCCCCGGCACCGAGTCGCTCGACGCCGATCTGGTTCGCGCCGTGCTGCCGGTAGTCGATCACCGGCTCGGGGATGACGGCGATCCCGCCACCGACGGCGGCCACGACCGCGAGCCATTCGTCGTGCACCCACGACGCGGGGAACGGCGCCGCGCGGTCCACCAGGGAGCGCGTCACCATCGTCGTGGCACCCGTGACCAGGTTGCGCTTGAGCAGCTCGTCGAGGGCGGCATCCGACTCGAGCCTGTCGCGCACCGCGGCGTCCACGCCCAGCGTCGCGAACAGCGAGGCGTGGAGGTCGGCGCCCTCGGCATCGACCAGGCGCGCGTCGCCCGCCACGAGCTCGACGGCGGGGCGGCGCTCGAGCGCGGCGAGGGCCCGCGAGATGCGATCGGGGTGCCAGACGTCGTCCTGGTCGGCCAGGGCGATGACGTCGCCGGATGCCGCGAGCAGCGCCTGCGCGAAGTTGCCGGTGACACCGAGCGGCGCGGGGTTGCGGAGCACGACGAGCGCAGGGGCAGCGGCGCCCGAGGCGCGGCGATCGTCGAGCAGCCCGATCGCCAGTTCCACGGTGCCGTCCGAGGAGGCGTCGTCGGACAGGATGATCTCGTCGACGGGACGCGACTGGTCGAGGATGCTCTCGAGCTGCGCTCCGAGGAAGCGCGCGCCGTTGCGCGTTGCCAGCGCGACCGAGACCGTCGTGGCCACGATCAGCGTCGTCGCACCGGCACCGAGAGGATGCCCAGGAACATCCCCGCCATGATCGTCTGCACACCCAGGATCATGAGCAGCGCCGCGGGGATCGCGAGGCGCACCGTGTCGACCACGTCCTGGCCCCCGAAGCCGACCGCCGCCCACGCGGCGAACTGGAGCACGCCGATGACGAACCCGGCGATGAAGAGGGCGGTGCCGACGAGCGCGCCGGACTCCAGTGTCGCGCGTTCCGCGAATCGCTCGAACGCGGCGCTGCGTGGGATGAAGAACCCCTCATGTCGGGCGTAGAGCTTGGCCAGGAGCGCGAACAGCACGGCCTGGTAGCCGACGATCGTGAGGGCCAAGAGGTACACCTGCGTCGAGACGTTGAACCCGACCGAGCCCACCTCGACCGGACCGAACGCGAGCATGACGCTGCCGATGAGCCCGATCAGGAAGGCGACGGCGCCCGGGTACAGGAACAACCACCTCGGGCTGAAGATGAGCAGGAACCGGAGGTGGCGCCATCCGTCTCGCCAGCTGCGGAGGTGCGGCGGACGGGAACGACCGTCCTTCGCGAGGGTCGTGGGTACCTCGCTGATCCTGAGTCCGGCGAGGGTGGACTTCACGACGACCTCGCTCGCGAACTCCATGCCGGTGGTGATGAGGCCGATCGAGAGGATCGACTCGCGCTTGAATCCGCGCAGGCCGCAGTGGAAGTCCCGGATCTGGGAGGGGAAGAACAGGCGACCCACGAACGAGAGCACGGGGTTGCCGAGGTACTTGTGCAGGGGCGGCATCGCCCCGGGCTCGATCCCGCCGCGGAACCGGTTGCCCATCACGAGGTCGTCACCGGCGCGGAGTCGTTCGACGAACGGGTCCAGGTCGGAGAAGTCGTAGCTGTCGTCGGCATCGCCCATGATGACGTATTCGCCGACTGCGGCCTCGATGCCCCCCATCAGCGCACTGCCGTAGCCCTTCTCGGGGACGTCGACGACGCGGGCGCCGAGCTCGCGGGCGATCTCCTGCGATCCGTCGGTGCTGCCGTTGTCGGCGATGACGACTTCGCCGACCACGCCGGATCGTTCGAAGTACCCCTGCGCCTTCCGGATGCAGACGGCGAGCGTCTCGGCTTCGTTCAAGCACGGCATGACGACCGAGAGCTCGATCGTGGAGGTGGTGATCATGGGGTCCTTCGCGGTGGGTGACGAGATATTCTAACGGACCTCGTCGATGCCCCCGTCGCCTGCGATCACACCGCGCTCGGCGCGCTCGGGCGGGCGTGGCGGCAGTCGGAACGACCAGCCGACCGACAGCAGCGCGCTCGCCCCGGTGCCCACGATCACGCCGAACGCGGCCGCGAACGCTCCGCCCAGCGCTCCCGACGTGGCCGCCATGACGACGACGCCGAGCACGGAGCCGATGCCGGCGGCCACGGTCGCGGACATGGTCCGCCACGAGGTGATGAGGAACGACGAGGCGATCAAGCCGATCGAGAAGAGGAAGACGCCGACCAGGAGCAGGCGGAGCAGTGGGACCGCGTCCTCGTACCCGGGACCGTAGAGCAGGGGGACGAGCCAGGGTGCGACCAGCGCGACCAGGCCGAATGCGACGAGGAGGATGCCGGTCATCGCCGCCATGACGCGGAGGTGATGCCGGCGCGCCTCCGCCCGATCCTCCTCGAGCCAGTGCGCGTACCTGGGGATCAGCACCTGGCTCACCGCCTGCGCGAGCATCGAGGCCGGCGTCGCCAGTGCGATCGCCGCAGCGAACATGCCGGCCTCCTCGGCGCCCGAGTTGGCGAACGCGAAGACCATCGAGAACTGGATGAGTCCGTTGCTCGCGATCAGGCCGACGGAGTTCCATGCGATGAGGTGCCAGACATCGGCGGACGCCGAGGCGGTGTCCGGCGACCGATCGCGGCCCGCGCGACGCATCGCGGGCACCGCCGCGAGGGCGAAGATCGCGTACCCGACCGTCAGCGGCCACAGCAGGAGCACGGTCTGGCCCGAGGCGATGACGAGGGCGAGCAGGGCGAGGCTGATGAACGCGGTGATCGCGTCCCAGGTCGCGGCCGCCCCGACCTGGCCGAGCCCCATTCGCACGCCTCGCGTGAGGATGTACGCCGACCAGGCGAGCGTGAGCGCGATCATCCCCGCCGTCTCGACCGGATCGGCGCCGATGAACACGACGGCGATGACCGCGCCCACGACGACGATCGCGACGGACGCCAACGCGGTCGATCCCCAGAGCAGCCGGAGCACGTACTGGGGCGACCGGCCGTTCCGGAGCGCGCGGGCCAGGAACGTCCCGGCCGCGTTGCCCGCGGCGGTCGGCCACAGCAGGGAGAGGATGATCGAGAGGGAGATGAGGGTGTTGACGAGCGCGAGCGGCTCCGCCCCTACGAATCGCGCGATGAGGATCGAATAGCCGAATCGCGCCAGCCCCTGCACGGCCACGCCGACGGTCGACAGCACCCCCTGTCGGATGAGGGAGGATTGAGGCACCCGAGAATGCTAACCCCGTCAACGGGGCAGAGGAGCGCCGAGACCCCCATGCCGTTCGACATCATGATGCCGTTCTACGGTCGCGTCGACCACTTCCGCATCGCGGTGCGGAGCGTACTCGACCAGACCGACGAGGACTGGCGCCTCGTGGTCATCGACGACCACTACCCGGATCCGAGCGCGGGCGAGTGGCTCGTCGGCCTCGGCGACGAGCGGATCGAGTACGTGCGGCACGCCGCGAACGTCGGGATCAACGCGAACTTCCAGGAAGCCGTCGACCGGTCCGTTGCGGACTGGTTCACCATCTTCGGGTGCGACGACGTGCTGCATCCTGGCTACGTCCGGCACATGCGATCGCTCGCCGCCGAGTTCCCCGACGCCGCGATGCTGCACCCGGGGGTGCGGATCATCGACGAGGACGGCGAGGTCGTGCGCACGATGGTCGATTCGGCGAAGGCGTTCTACCGTCCGAGTGCACGGCAACCCATCCGCCTCTCCGGGGAGCAGCTGGCCACCAGCGTGACACGGGGCAACTGGATGAACTTCCCGTCGGTCGCCTGGCACGGCCCTCGCACCCGAGCAACGGGATTCCGCGACGGATACGAGGTGGTCCAGGACCTCGCGCTCGTCCTTGACCTGTGCCAGGCCGGCGGGTCGCTGATCGTCGACGACACCGTCGAGTTCGACTACCGCCGCCACGCCGGCAGCGTCTCGTCGTGGAAGGCCGTCGACGGGAGCCGCTTCGTCGAGGAGCGTGCGTTCTTCGTCCAGCTCGCGCGGCAGTTCGAGGAACGAGGATGGCACCAGGCCGCCAGGGCGGCCCGCTTCCACCTCTCCAGCCGGGTCAACGCGCTGACGCGCATCCCCTCGGCGCTCGCCGCGCGAGACGGCTTGGGAATCCGCACGCTCGCCGGCCACACCTTCGGCAGGAGCCGCTGACCACTCGTCGGAACGGCCCGGCTCAGGAACGCGCCGGGATCACCTCGAGGATGCGCAGCTCACCATCGGCCGCGAGGTCGAACTCGTCGACGGGCACGAGGCAGTCGCTCTCCACGTCGACCGACTCGTCGACGAGGACGAAGTCCACGTGCTCCTGCGCGAACTCCGAGCAGGCGTCGAACGTGGCGACGATCTGGTCGGGCGCCGGATTGGAGATCTGCGGCTCACCGGTTCCGGGGGTCCAACCGACGCCCGCCAGGCGATTCCACTCGAACTCGTACTTGCCGGTGGGATCGACCAGTCCCCACATGGACTCGGACGGAGCGCCCTGGAACCCGTTGAACGCCTCGACGCCCGACTCGAGCAGGAGCGCGGTCGGAAGGCGTCCGCCCATTCCGACCCACGTGGCCCCATCGGCCTGCTCGTCGAGCGCCTGCACGGCGGCGGAGGCATCCGTCTCGCGGAGGTCGAGGACGCCGCGATACAGCGGGTTGACGGTCGCTGAGCTGATGACGCCCACGAGCAGGAAGGCCGCGACGCCGAGCACCGCCCTGGACCGGGCGAGGAGGTAGATCGCGGCGGCCGAGACCAGCGCCAGGAGCCACCAGTACCGCGCCGGGTCGATCGCGCCGGGCGCCGTCACGCGCAGCGCGATCGCGATCGCGCCCTGCGAGGCGAGGAAGGCGAACGCCAGGACACCGGCGAAGACACGTCCGGGGCGGCGATCTCGCGAGAGTTCCCTGATCAGGATCACCGTGATGACGAGCGAGGCGAACCCGAGGCCGATCCGCAGCCGATTCGGCATCGTCCGGTCCAGGAAGAGGAGGTGCGCCACGGCGTCCCAGCCGGGGATGAAGATGAACGCCAGGATGACCACGGTCGACGCCGAAGCGCCGACCAGCATCCACGGGAACGCCATCGTCCGCCGCGACCTGACGAGCAGCCACACCACCACCGGGAGCAGGAAGATCCCGACGAAGAAGAACGTCGACGCCTCGGACGCGTTCGTGCCGAGCCATCCGCCCGACTTCAGCGCGAGGGCGAACGACGAGGACAACGTCGCCGCCACCTCGACCAGGTCCCCGCGGCCCGTCGGGAAGAGCCGTTCGCCCGGGTACGCGGTGCCGAGGAACGCCTCGACGGTCTCGCGCTTCTCGGAGAGCCAGAGGACCGTGACCGCCGAGCCGAGCACCCCTGCGACCAGGACCGGCGAGAGTCGCAGCGCGAGGCGACCGAACCGCGTTCCGCCCCTCGTCGCGTCGACGACGGCGCCGACCGCGGCAAGGGCGCACACCAGCACGATCGGGACGATGAACGGTACGTAGATCCCCATCGCCATCACGACCGTGAGGTAGGCGAGGATGCCCGCCCAGACGATCGGGACGACCTTGGTCGCCGAGCGGAGGCACCAGACCAGGGTGGTCAGCAGCACGAAGCCCCAGACGACGGGCCACAGTGTCGTCTGGAGGAACCACCACTGGAAGAACGGACTCAGGAAGAACCCGAGGGAGATCGCCGCGGCGAGGAGTGGTCGCCGCGGCAGGATCGTGACCGCGAAGCAGTAGGCCGCCGCGACGAGCGCGAGTCCCGGCAACCACCACTTCAACGCGATCGCGTGGTCGACATCCCACACCAGGAAGCCGAGGAGGTGCGGGCGGAACGCCACGGACCAGTCCGCCCGAGGGAGGTCCTGCGGGATCGTGGCGTCCATGCCCCCGGGGAACGTCTCGTTCTCGACGGGCAGTCCCTGCTCGGCCTGCGCGATCGCCCAGACCGTCTGGACGTTCCACTCGTCGGTTCGGATGAGTTGCGGCGCGCCGGCGATGAGGTCGGGGTCGCGTCCCTCGTGCAACTCCGGATAGAACGCCCCCGACGAGGAGCCGTTCACCGAGAGGCCGACGAGGATCGCCCCGACGACGGCGAGCAGGAGCGGGAGCGCGACGAGGACGCGGATGGCGGGCAGCCCGTCGGGCCGCGGCTCCACCCAGCGATCGAACCGTGCGCGCCAGGCGGCCAGCCGGCCGGGGCTCGCAGTCTCGCTCACCGCGGGGATCCGTCCGTCGACACCGTATGGCAGATGGCGGGCAGGGGCAGCGAGCGCGAAATCACCTACGTAACCTACCCGAACTCCGCCGTGGCTAGCGGCGCTTCAGGCGGAGGCGGCTCTGGACCTTCGAGGCCAGCACGCGCGGGCCCCCGGTGCGAAGGTAGTGCACCGCGAGATCCACGTCGTGCAGGATTCCGTGACGCTTGCGGGGCGGCGTCTTCCGCGTCCGGACGGGGCCGCCGGTCGCGCCATCCGACCCCGCCAGGTCCCGTGCGCGCCGGGGCGACGCTGCGAAGTCGACGAGCGGCTCGAGCACCACCTCCCATGCGTAGTCCTCCCGCACCCGCCGGATGTTCTGCTTCGCCTCCGCCCGGAACTCCTCGTCGAACATCACGGTCTCGAGTGCCGCGGTCAGCGCCTCGACATCGTTGGGCGGAACGACGATCCCGAGGCCCTCCGCCTCGACGAGATCGGCGAAGTGGTCGCCCGCCGTCACCACCATCGGTAGTTCAGCCCAGAGGTAGTCGAGGATGCGGGTCCGGAAGGAGAAGGTCGTCTCGACATGTGCGAAGTGCGTGCTCACGCCGGCATCGGCCTCGGCGAGGTAGTTGTGGCGCTCGCGATAGTCCACCCACGAGGCGTTGAAGTACACGGCACGGTCGAGCACGCCCAGCTCGCTCGCGAGGGCACGCGACTCCGCCACGATGGCCATCTCGGGAACGCCCGGGTGCGGATGCTTCGTGCCCTGGAAGAACAGCCGCACGGTCGGCCGTCGCGACGACAGCTTGGCGACGGCGCGGATCAGCGACTTCGGATCGAACCAGTTGTAGAGGCCCCCACTCCAGAGCAGGACCCGGTCGTCTGCGCCGATTCCCGGCACGACGCCCTTGAGCACCTGCCGATCGTGCGCGGGGAACGCGGAGCCGAGCCCGAACGGGACGACGGCGATGAGACGCTCGAGGTCGGGGTCGGTCTCGTAGTTCGTCGGGTTGATCCGGCCCAGCGCCGCGAGCTGGCCGAGGTAGAAGTGACGCTGCCGCTCCGAGGCGCACAGGAAGAAGTCCCCCCGGAGGAGCTGCTCGTTCAGCACCTCGGTCGCGTCGAGCACCTGCCGGTCCCACTGGGCCCGAGGCAGGTCGCGCCCCTGCTCGAGGTGCTCGAGATGCATCGGGTCGTAGATGTCGCACACGATGATCTTGTTGCTCTTGCGGATCGAGTTGAACAGCGCCATCGCCAGGCCCTGGAAGACGATGATGTCCGTCTCGCGCTCCAGCGCACCCATCGACCGGTCGTCGCCCGGTGCCACGTGCACGACGCGGAACGGGGCGTCGACGGCGTCGACCTTCGCAAGCGAGACCAGGGTGACCGAATGCGTCGTCGCGAGCGCCGCCGCCATGTGCCAGGCGCGGATCGCCGGCCCGGCCATCTTCGGTCCGATCGGATCCCCTGTGATGATCAGCACCCGCGACGGCGTGGGCTCGGAGTAGACGTCGAATGCCTCGGCGATGTTCACGTACCCCTCGAGGTAGGCCCCGCCCTGGTACGAGGGTGCATCGGTGACGCCGAACAACGGCCAGATCCGCGCGTCGGACACCGCTCGCTTCGACTGCACCTCGTGACGTGCCTTCTCGAGCTCGGGGAGCTCCTCGACGAACTGGTCGATGCCGAAGATGCCGGCGAGGGCGGACTTCGCCACGGTCATCGACGGTTCGTCACTCGCCCCCCGACGGAGGTCGAACGAACTGGAGTCGAGCTCGCCGCGGGCGACCGAGCGCCTGACCGTCAGCGCGAGCGTCGCCGGAAGGAGCCGGGCGAGCTCCTCGTCTCCGAGGTTCTTGTACATCGTGAAGAGGGCGTTGCGCTCGAGGAGGTAGGTCTCCTTGAACTCCCCGAACGACGACATGGAGGCGTGGTGCTTGTGGTAGGCGAGGGATGCCGGCTCGTAGACGAACCGCCATCCCGCCAGGTTCACGCGCCAGCCGAAGTCGACGTCCTCGAAGAACATGAAGAACCGCTCGTCGAATCCTCCGAGCGCCTCGTAGACGGACCGCCGCACGAACATCGCGGATCCGGTGCCGAACAGCACGTCGGACGGCTCTTCCGCTGACTTGGGAACGGGCTGCGCGGTGAGCGGCTTGTAGCCCATGCCGAACCAGGTCAGGGCAGCGCCGATGAAGTCGACGTGCTTCCCCTCCCAGTCGAGGACCCGGCTCGCGACCGCTCCGACGTCGGGGCTGCGCTGGAACCGCTCGACGGCGGCGGCCACCCACGCGCGGTCAGGGCGCGCGTCATTGTTGAGGAACGCCAGGTACTCGCCGTGCGACGAGCGGACACCGAGATTGCACCCTCCTGCGAACCCGAGGTTCTCGTCGGACTCGACCACGGTCACGTGGGGCGCTGCGGCTCGAATGCGCTGCGCGCTGTCGTCGCCGGATGCGTTCTCGACGACGACGATCTCGAGTCGGTCGCGTGGCCAGTCGAGTTCACCGAGGAAGCCGATGGCTGCGATCGTGTCATCCGCACCGCGGAAGTTGACGAGGACGACGGAGACGAGCCCCGGGGTCGGCTTGGCCATTCGTGCCTTTCGTGAGGAGCGCTTGCGTTCGGGAGTCTACCCAAT
Organism: Agromyces ramosus; assembly: GCF_004216665.1. Lineage (GTDB taxonomy): Bacteria > Actinomycetota > Actinomycetes > Actinomycetales > Microbacteriaceae > Agromyces > Agromyces ramosus. Next base: position 366,106 of record NZ_SGWY01000001.1, read on the forward strand.
CCCACTCGGCGCCCGTCCTGCGGCCGGTGGGCGGACGCCTCGAAACGGACCATGACGCTTTCTCGAACTAGGATGATCGCGACTCTTGCATGCCAGCACGGCTCGATCGTGCTTCTCCGAGTGAGGACTCCGTGAACTCAGCTTTCTCCAACGATGTCGTCGTCATCGGCGGCGGCGGCCATGTCGGCCTCCCGCTCGCGATCGCCCTGGCCGACCGCGGATCCAAGGTCGTGGTCTACGACATCAGCGCGAGCGCGGTGGACATCATCAACTCGGGCAGGATGCCGTTCTCCGAGCCGGGCGCCGAGCCCGTCCTGCGACGCGCCCTCGACGCGGGCATGCTGACCGCATCCACGGACCCGTCGGTGGTCGCGACCGCGGCCAACGTGATCGTGGTGATCGGCACCCCGGTCGACGAGCACCTCAACCCCGATCCGACGGCCATCCCCGAGGCGCTCGCATCGTGCAGCCGGTACTTCCGCGACGGGCAGCTCCTCATCCTCAGGAGCACCGTCTACCCCGGCGTCACCGCACTCGTCGAGAAGATGGTGGCCGACCTCGGAGTGCAGGCCGATGTCGCGTTCTGCCCCGAGCGCATCGCCGAGCACAAGGCGATGGAGGAGCTCTACACCCTGCCGCAGATCGTGTCCTCGCGCTCGGAGGACGGTCGCCGACGCGCCGCGGCCCTCTTCGGGACCCTCACCGACGAGATCGTCCACCTCGAGCCCGAGGAGGCGGAGCTCGCGAAGCTCTTCACCAACACCTGGCGCTACATCAAGTTCGCCGCCGCGAACCAGTTCTACATGATGGCGAACGATCGCGGACTCGACTTCGAGAAGATCCGGAAGGGTCTCACCCACAACTACCCCCGCGCGAAGGATCTGCCCGGACCCGGCTTCGCGGCGGGGCCCTGCCTGTTCAAGGACACCATGCAGCTCGCGGCCTTCAGCGACAACACGTTCAACCTCGGCCACTCGGCGATGCTGGTCAACGAGGGCCTGCCGCTCTACCTCGTCAGCCGGCTGGAGAAGTCCTACGACCTGGCGGACATGACGGTGGGCATCCTGGGCATGTCGTTCAAGGCGGGCTCCGACGACATCCGCTCGAGCCTCTCCTACAAGCTGCGGCGCGTCCTCAAGTTCAAGGCGAAGGCGGTGATCGGCACGGACCCGCACGTCAGCGAGGAGATCGACGACACGCTCCTGCCGCTGGACGCCGTCCTGCAGAAGGCGGACCTCCTCATCATCGCGACTCCGCACGAGGAGTATCGGAACCTCGAGACGTCGCTTCCCGTTGCCGACGTGTGGAACCTGCTCGGCGACGGAGTACGGGTGTGACGCCTCGCGCCACGGTCGTCATCCCGGCGTACAACGAGGGCGACGCCATCCTGCCGGGTCTCGATCGGATCATCGAGGCCGTCAAGCTCGACGCCGAGATCCTGGTGGTGGTCGATTCACCCGACGACACGACCGTTCCGACCGTCGAGCAGTACGCAGCGTCGCATCCGTCCGTTCGGATCGTGATCAACACGTACGGGCGCGGGCCCGCACAGGCCATCCGGTTCGGGATCGACGCCGCGGCCGCGCGGACCGTCGTCGTCACGATGGCCGACGGGTGCGACGACCCCAGGCAGATCGACGACCTGGTCCGTCTCGTCGAACGCGGCGTCGTGGTCGCAGCGGCATCGCGGTACATGCCCGGCGGCCAGCAGGTCGGCGGTCCGCGGTTCAAGCGCTTCCTGTCGCACACCGCGGGATTCAGCCTCAACCTGCTGACCAGCGCGGGGACGCGCGACGCGACGAACTCGTTCAAGGCCTACGATGCCGCATTCGTCAAGGAGGTCGGCATCGACAGCCGCGACGGATTCGAGATCGGCCTGGAGCTCACGGCGAAGGCACGACGGCTGCGGCGTCCCGTTGCCGAGATCCCCACGATCTGGCTCGATCGGCAGTTCGGCCAATCCAACTTCAAGATGTCCAAGTGGATCCCGAAATACCTTCGGTGGTACCGCTTCGCCTTCGGCCCTCCGCTGAGTGCCGAACAACTTCGGTCCAAGGTGGGCGGTTCGCCCGCCATCGGTACCGATTCCAACGAGAAAGCAGAGAAACGAACGCCATGAAGAAAGTCGTCGTCACCGGATCCGCCGGATTCATCGGCGGATACATCGTCGAGGAACTCCTGAACCAGGGGTACGAGGTCGTCGGAGTGGACAACTACTCCAAGTACGGGCCGATCAAGAAGTCCTACGACGACAACCCCAACTACCGCCTCGTCGTCGGCGACGTCCAGGACGTCGAGCTCATGACCGAGCTGCTGTCGGACGCCGATCACTTCATCGCCGGCGCCGCGCTGATCGGCGGGATCTCCTACTTCCACACCTACGCCTACGACCTGATCGCGCAGAACGAGCGCATCATCGCGTCGAGCGTGGATGCCGCGATCGCCGCGCACAAGCAGGGCCGCCTCGAGAAGGTCACGTACATGTCCTCGTCGATGGTCTTCGAGTCGACGGACCGCTGGCCCAGCAAGGAGGGCGACGAGCGCCTCGTTCCGCCGCCGCTGTCGTCGTACGGATTCCAGAAGCTGGCGGTGGAGTACTTCGCCCGGGCCGCGTGGGACCAGTACAAGCTTCCGTACACGATCCTGCGCCCGTTCAACTGCGTCGGGATCGGCGAATCGCGCGCTCTGGGCGATGTCGAGATCGACTCGGGCAACGTGAAGCTCGCCATGAGCCACGTCGTTCCCGATCTCGTGCAGAAGGTGCTGAAGGGCCAGGACCCGCTCCACATCCTCGGCGAGGGCGACCAGGTGCGCCACTACACCTACGGTGGCGACCTCGCGCGCGGGATCGTCCTCAGCCTCGACCACCCCGCCGCGCGCAATGAGGACTTCAACGTCTCGACGGCAGAGGGTCACACGGTCAAGGAGCTCGCAGAGGTGATCTGGCGCAAGATCAAGGGACCCGACGTCCCGCTCCGCCTGACCAGCGATCCCGGCTTCGAGCACGACGTGCAGAAGCGCGTCCCCGACGTGACCAAGGCGAAGGAGGTTCTCGGCTTCGAGGCGACGACCAAGCTCGAGGACATGCTCGACGAGGTCATCCCGTGGATCGAGAACGCCGTCAAGGACGGCACCATCTGATCAGCCGCGTCGCGGATGCACGCGAACGAGGGAGTCGCCCACCGGCGGCTCCCTCGTTCGTCGTCAGGGTGCAGGCACTCGGGCCCGGATGCTCCGGCGATCACTGCCCGTCGACGGGCAACGCCGCGCACAGTGATCCGTTCGAGGGCACCTCGAGGCGCAGGGATGCCCCCTCGACCCCGCTCAGCTCGCTCCAGCCCTGCGGAAGCTGCACCTGGGCGAACTGGGACTGCGCGTCGCCGTCGACCGCCCGTACTCGCACGGTGGCGTCGACCGACGATTCGACGAGCGGTTCGTCGTCATCGAGTGCGACGAACCCCTCGTCGTCGACCGGTGCGCACTCGTATCCCTCAGGCGCGCTGACCGGCTCGGCGCGGAGGAACAGGTTGAGACGCACGTCGAGCTCATCGGAGTCGGAGTACTCGACCGGGGTGTACTGTCCACGCGCGACGAACTCCCGGATGTCCGCCATCGTGAGCGGCGGCGCGACGATCGGTGACGGCCGCCTGCCGGCCAGCTCATCCGAACCGTCGTCGAGGTCGATCGCCGCCGAGATCGCGCGATTCACCGACTGCTCCAGCGTGGCCTGTCCCGTGGCCTGCTGCAGGAGGCCGCCCACGTTGAACGCGAGGGTCATGGCGAGCACCACCGAGACGGCGGTGAGACCCACCCTCCCCCTCCCGGCGAGCACGCTGAGGCAACGTCCGGCGGCCGGGACCAGCAGGGCGACGTAGACGTAGACGTACCGCCCGGCCGACGCGCTCTCCACCCCCAACTGCACGCGAGTGAATGCCGTCAGCAGGCTGAATGCGAGTGCGGCCAGCACGAGTGCGTGCACGGCAGAGATGCGCCCGGCGCCGCCCTTCCGAACGTCGAGGACGAGCCAGACGGCGAAGAGCAGCACCAGGGCGGGGGCGAGCTGGTCGAACGGAATCGTCTTCGCGAGGCTGTCCACGAATCCGTGGGAGATGTACTCGGGCATGCGGACGAGCACGTCGTACGCGCTGGAGGCACGCATTCCGTCCGTCCCCTGGCTCCCTCGGTTGAACGCCAGGTACCAGACGCCGTACACCGCACCGAAGACTCCCCCGATGAGCACGGCGACCCGCCATCCATGCCGGACCAGGAGGAACACCAGGAGGGCCCCGGTGATGGGAATGGCCGTGCCCGCGAAGCCGACCCCGACGAGGAGCAGTGCGGTGATGATGAGGATGTCGCGTCGTCGCAGCTCGGGTCGCATGGCGATGAGCAGGGCGGCGGCACCCGTCACGAGCGGCGTGATGAAGCCGACCTGGAACGCCCAGAGCGTGTTCTCAGCGCCCGGCGCGAGCACCGCGAAGATCGTCGAGACCAGCAGTGCGACGAGCGGGTGGCTTCCGGTTCGGAGCATGACCCGCCACAGCAGGTGCGCCAGGAGCAGATGGACCGCGATGGTGAACCCGAGGTACGGCCAGTACTCCTCGAGGCCGACGACGCCCTTCGTCAGCGTGGTGAGCAGCTGGGGGAAGAAGCTGAGGTGGCCGTTGTGCGGACCGAGCAGGTTCCATTCGGCCCGGCTCGCGAGGAAGTCCCACTCGTCGTAGAAGAACCACTGGCCGCGCGCCGCCAGGACCAGGAGCACCAACGCGATCCCGAGGCTCACCAGGTGTGCGATCGTCCACCGGCGGGAGGTTCTCGACCAGAGTGCGAGGGGTTCCTCGGGCGGCGGTACGGGCATCTTGATCCTCTCCTGGGCAACGACGCACCCTAGGCTAGTTCACTCCGCGAGCGCTCACCTCACTGGCGCGACACCACGGTGCATCCGATCACGGGATTGATGCCCGATGGGGTATTGATCGCGAACACGCAGATCTCGTGCGTGCCGGGCGGCGCCTGCACGGTCGCTCCGAACGCGTGCGCATCGCCGAATCCCGGGTAGCGGACGCCGAGGTCGCCGCGAGGCTGATTCGCGGGGAAGATCCCGGCGATGCGCCCGTCGACGTAGACGTGGACGTCGATCGGAGCCGCCACGTCAGGGTCCACGGCGTGCCCCCAGACGCCGAACCCGTCGGCCACGGGCTGGATGTTCTCGACCTGGCCCACGGGGTCGCCGCTCACCGTCGTCGTGAAGCAGCCGAGCGAGGCGTTCTCACCCCACCCGGTGTCGATCGCATAGACGCAGACCTCGTGACGCCCGGGCGTCGCGGGGAAGGTGGCGCCGAATCCGTGCCCATCCCCGTATTCGGCGGGAATCTCCGGGACGTCGGGGCGCGCCGTCGACGCACCGGCCCCTGCCGCGAACCGTCCGTCGACGTAGATGTGCACCGGGATGCTGTCGGCGGTGTCGCGGTCGTAGGCCCACCCCCACACACCGATCGATCCGAAGCCCGGTTGACCGTTCTCGATGCGGCCGACCGGCGACCCGCCGACTTCGACGGTCGGGCAGCCGATCGATGGATTCGCATCTCCCGCCATCGTGTTGAGTGCGTAGAGGCAGACCGTGTGCGGTCCGTTCGCGGCCGGGATGGTCACGTCGTACCCGTGACGATCTCCGAAGCCCTGGTAGATCCCGAGGTCGTTCCGGGGCCGATCCGCGAGCACGCCCGCGGCGAATCGGCCATCGGTGTAGACGTGGAGCCAGATCGGATCGCGCGTGTCCGGGTCGAGGGCCCAGCCCCGCAACGTGATGCTGCCCAGGCCCGTGGTCGCCTGCTCCTGCGCTCCGATCGGATTCCCGCCCGACTGCACCGTGGCGCAGCCGAGCTCCGTGTTCACCGAGCCCGTGGCGATGTTGAGTCCGTACACGCACAGGCGATGAGCCCCCGCGGATGCCGGCACGAAGAACCCGTACCCGTGGCGCTCGCCGTAGCCCGGGAACCGGCCGGGGATGTCGGGACGGATCGCATCGGCCAGGTACCCGCCGGCGAAGCGGCCGTCGAGGTAGGCGTGGACCCAGATCGGGTCCGACGAGTCCGGATCGAGGGCGAATCCCCACACGCCGAGGCCGCCCGGCTGGGCCTGGACGTTCTCGATGGCACCGACCGGATCCCCGCCGCCGCCGAAGACGTCGGCGCACGTCATCAGGCGGTTCTCCCCCGCGCCGACATTCAAGGCGAAGACGCACACGCTGTGGCGCCCTCCGCCGGTCGGGACCTTGATGGCGAAGCCGTGGTTCGCGCCGAGCCCGAAGCGCTGCCCGATGTCCGGGCGTGAGACGTCGGCGAGTGCGCCGGTCGAGAACACGCCGTCGACGTAGACGTGGATGGTCAGCGGTTCGGCCGTCTCCGTGTCGACCGCCCAGCCCCAGACGCCGACCCCTCCCGGTATCGGCTGCATGTTCTCGACCGCCCCGATGGGCGAGGCATCCGTCGGGGAGCCGAACCAGTCGTAGTAGATCCGCCAGAAGTTGCGATTGCCGTAGGCGGAGCATCCGTCGCCCGTGCCGTAGAGGTTCGCCAGCGCGGCGGCGTTCGGCTGGTACGGCGTGTAGTTGTAGAGGTTCGCCGTCGCCTGGTTGCGGATGTTCACGTTCGTCCCGCCGCACGCGGCGTTCGGGTGGTACCGGACGAAGACCGTGCCGACTCGATGGTTGTAGGACGTCGGGTACTTCCCGTACTGGCGGAACTGCCACGCGGCGTTGTACACCTGATTGAAGAAGCCGAAGTACTCCGCGTTGCAGTCGGCCGTATCCGGGCAGGCGTAGCCCATCGCCCGGGAGTACCCGTAGGAGCTCGGATTCGTGAGGAGGGCCTGCTCCTTCTGCAGCATCACCAGCAGGACCTTCGGGCTGATGCCGCACGCCGTGGCGACCTTCGTGATGATCCTCGCCGCGCTCTCATCGGAGCCGCCCTGGTACGCATCGCACTGGGCGTCCCCGGCGTCCGCGATGCTGTACGTCGTCTGCCGATAGTCGGCGAGGCACGGAAGTCCGTCGCGCGGCGTGCACGAGATGCCGCCGAGGAAGCGCTGCACGTCCGCCTCCCCCATCGCACGCGAGTCGAAGAACTGCGCGTCCGAGATGATGTTGCCGGGGTCGAAGGCGCCCACCGGCGCCGCCGCCGCCGGAGTCGGCTGGGCCTGACCCGCGCCGACTCCCGTCGCCACGAGGACGAGCGCCAGAACCGCGGTCACCACTCGACGTCGTCGCATCCGGCATCTCCCGAGCACCGTGTCGTCATCGACGAACGGGTGTCACGCGATGCGGCGCCTCCCCGCAATATAATCGAACGGCATGCTTCGTCCGTCACCTCGTGGTGACGTGTCGGAAATGCGGTCGAGGGGCCGCAGCGTCACGCTGGACCGCCATTGCGACGTTCGTGTCGTGGAGAGCCGACGACAAGGCCTGGCCGCGTCGCCGACGGATCGCCACGATCGGTACGACGAGCATGAGACGCAGAGTGAGAATGGTGACAGATGAGCAGCGCGTACCCTACGACCGTCGTCGTTCCCCTCTACGGTGACCTCCCCTCGGCCGAGCGCTGCATCCTGAGCGTGCTCGAGACGGTCGACCTCTCGGTGCATGCCCTCCTCGTGGTCAACGACGTCGGACCCGACGCCGACGTCATGGAGCAGCGGGTCCTCGAGCTCCTCGAGGGGACCCGGAATACGCGTTACGTCCGCAACGCGGAGAACCTGGGGTTCGTCGGAACGTGCAACAGGGCCGTGGGCGAGCTCGACACCAGCGAGAACGACATCCTCCTCCTGAACAGCGATGCCCTCCTGACCGACGGTGCGCTCGACGAGCTCTCCGAGGTGCTCCACCTCGCGGAGAAGCACGGAGTGGTCACGGCCCGCAGCAACCAGGCCACGATCGCGACGATCCCGTTCCGCACGCGATCCGGCGTCGAAGCGAGCCCCGAGCGATCGGCGAGCGTGTTCGAGGCGATGCGGGATGAGCTGCCCCGGTATTCGATCGCTCCGGTGGCCCATGGCTTCTGCTTCCTCGTCCGTCGCGAGCTGATCAGCAATCACGGCCTGTTCGACACCGAATTCGCCCCGGGTTACGGGGAGGAGAACGACTTCTGCCTGCGGGTCAACGGATACGGCTACTCGTCCGTGATCGCGAATCGTGCGTTCGTGGGCCACGAGGGATCGAAGAGCTTCGCGTCCCTCGACCAGCTGCGGATCAAGGCGGAGCACGAGGAGCTCATCGTCGAGCGTTACCCGTTCTACCCGGCGGCCGTCCGGCATTACCTCGAGAACGGCATGGACACGGCCGACTGGTTCGCCGATCTCCTCGTTCCCAGCGACGAGCCGTGGAAGGTCCTGATCGACCTCCATCACATGTCGCTGATCTACGACGGGAGCGTCCGCAACGCGCTCACCTTCCTCAGCTTCTTGCAGGCCGAGGAGGCGGCCGGCCGGACCGGCGGCATCGAGTTCGTCGTGGCCGCCTCGCTCGACGCGATCGAGTTCTTCCAACTCGATCGGTTCGGCTTCAGAGTTGTCCCGAACGGCGAGGTCGACGAGATCTTCGACCTCGGTTTCTCGCTCGCACCCATCACGACCTACGGCCAGATCCTCCGGCTCGATCGACTCTGCCTCCGATGGCTCGCGTCGCACCTGGACATCATCTCGCTGCGTGCCATCGCGCTCCTCGAGGAGGACTTCGGCCGGCGCCAGGTCGTCCTCGACTCGCTGCAGTACGCCGACCGCGTGATCGCGATCAGCCAGTCCACGCTCGACGACACGATCGACTATTTCCCCGCGCTCGCCGACGACCTTCCCTCCCGCACGCAGGTCATCCACCAGGGCGTCGCCGTGCCGCCACCGGGGTCACCCGATGATGCGGTGCTCGCGCACCACACGACGCTCTCGAAACGGCAGGCGGAGACCGTCGACGCAGGCGGGTACGTCCTCGTCGTGGGCAACGGATTCCAGCACAAGCAGCTCGCGGCGACTGCCGCCGCACTCCGCGGCCGCCCGTTCCCCGTGGTCATCTTCGGCAGCCGCGCCGACGACCTCGGCGACAACGTGGTTCCCATCCAGGGCGGGCTGCTGACCGACGCCGATGTCCACGAGCTCTACCGGAATGCGGCGCTCATCGTCTATCCCTCGGCATACGAGGGCTTCGGCCTCCCGGTCGCCGAGACCGCACAGCACGGCAGGAATCTCGTGGTGTTCGACACCGAGGTCTCACGCGAGGTCGTCGGAGCACTCGGGCTGTCGGGTTCGACGAGGTTCTTCCGACGCTTCTCCGAGCTGGCCGAGCTCGTCGACGCGGCGCTGGCCGATCCCCGGGCCGTGCCCGCGCAGGTCCGCACCATCGACGACTACAACCGTGCCATCCTCGACTCGATGCGCGACGTGCTCGAACGACCGGTGTCGATCGACCGGGTGCGGTCCCGACAGCGCTACTTCCGGGCGACACGTGCCTACTCGGAGGTGGCCGTCGAGCGTGAGGCGTCGTCGCGTGCTCGCGCCGATGCGCTCGAGGCTCGCGTGGCGCTCCTGGGATCGCGCCGGTCCATCCGGCTCATGGACGGCATCGCCGTGCGCCTCAGCTTCCTGCGACCCGTCGCGCGGAATGTCCGACGCATCGTGAGCCCGCCGCCGAAGGCCTGACATCGTGCCGATGTCCTACCGGCAGCGCCCGATCCGACGGGTGTGCGCGATCCGACGCCTCGAATCGAGGGAGACGACATGAGACTCTCAGCGCTCGTGCCGACGTCGCTGCGACGCCGCCGCGACCCGGCGTCGCCCGCGAGCGCGCATCCGCAGTGGGTCCGCGGCCAGGGGCTGGACGCCGAGCAGCGCCGACGCCTCGGCGACGCAGGCGTCCCTGAATCGGAACTCGTGCAGCTCCACGTCCGAGAGCTGTCCGGCGCGTTCCCCGACTGGTGGCACGAGCAGGGCAATGCGTTCTTCCTCGAGGACGGCATCGCCACCCCCGACGCCATGATCGAGGGGATGCTCGCCGGCCCGGTGCGCAACGCACTGGTGGTCCTCGCCAGCTCCGTCGAAGCCATGGCCTACTGCCTGCCGAGGGGCGATCGTCCGACGGTGTACATCGGACCGGAATGCTCCCTCCCCCGTGCCGAGCTCCATTGCTCGGATGCCGCGAATGTCGTGCTCGTGCGGAAGGTGACGTCGACGTTCGCCTCGGTCATCGATGCGCGGAACGGCGGCAGCATCGTCGCCGAGTCCGACCAGCTCTGGGCATCCGGCACGATCGTGACCACTGATGACATGCATCGTCTCGAGGATGCTGCGACGGGTCGGCGACTCAACCCCTTCGGTGCGCACATCAGGCTGGGTGAGCACGTCTGGCTCGGCCGGGACGTCATCGTCACCGGCGACGTGGAGATCGGCGCGAACTCGGTGGTCGGTGCACGCAGCCTGGTCCGGGGGAAGTCGTTCCCGCCGAACTCCGCGATCGCCGGGACACCGGCCAAGGTCGTGCGCGAGGGGATCACGTGGCAGCGCGAGGACACGCCCTGACCACCGGCTAGCGAACCGGAAGCGAGCCGATCGTCACCGACGAGACGCAGAGCTCCTCCCCAGGCGGGATCTCGACCATGATCGCCCCGAGGTCCTCGAACTCGTAGCTCGTCACCCACCGAGACGAGCCCGCCACCGGCACGTGCCCCCCGACGCCGGCGGTCATGTCCCGCAGCGAGGCGCTGTCGGCACCCGCGAACAGGTGGGCGCCGCTGTCCTCGAAGGCGCCCTCGACGGTGATGAGCTCGAGGTCGGATTCGATGGGGATCGGCGGCGGCTCGAACCACAGCCGACCGGCACCCCCATCCGCGAGCCAGCATCCCGGCCGCACCTCGCCGAGCCCGTCGGCCCCCGTGAGGTCGGCGGCCCCCACGATCGTCGGCTCGACCAGGGTCACGCTCCCGTCGGAATTCGCGAGTGCCGCACGTTCGTCGGTGACGACCGTGTCGGAACCGACCCGAACGAGCGGCAGCAGCTCGGCGAGCATGTTGTACGGATAGAAGCCGCCCGCGACGACCGACTCGGGAACCGGCACGTTGTAGAACTGCGTTGCGCGCAGCCCGTCGCTCGTCTCCGCGAATCGCTCGAGCCAGGCTCGGGCCGGAGCGCCGATGGTGTTGGCGCTCAGATGGACCATGGACGCCGCCGCCGCGATCGCGACCAGGCAGATCGCAAGCCAACGGAGCACCGGACGTGCGCGGCGCAGGATGGGCGACGCATGCTGCAGCACCACGGCGACGGCGATCACCCCGAAGGGCATCGCCATGAAGTTGTACCGGGGTTCGAGGGCTCCGTCGACTCCGAACTCGAACGCGCGCACGACGGCGGCGGGAAGCACCGTGGCAATCGTCACGATGATGAACACCGCCACGGCGTACAGTGCCCTCATCCGTGCGTCGCCGAACCACGCGAGCGTGATGAGCAGGGCGAGCACCGTGGCCCCGATGATCCACAGGAGCGCCTCCCCGCCGAGTGCCGGGCGCGAGTTCCATCCGATCAACGCCGGCATGGAAGCCTGCACGAGGCTCTTCGCCAGGTACACGAGGATCGTCCCCGGGTCGGCGCGAGTCTGTGCCGGCGCGTCCTCGGTCATCGCGGACTGGATGAGATACCACGCCAAGGACGCGGGCACCGCGATCGTCCAGAGCAGCAGCATCCGGCGCAGCGGTCGCGTGCACTCCGGCAGCAGGGGGACGAGCAACGGACTGGCGAAGAGGATCACCACCGCGCGCTCGTCGAACAGGACCGCCACGACGAATGACGCCACCATGACCGCCGCCGAGGCGATCGCCGTCATCACCGTGCCGGCCCTCGCGAACGCGAGGCAGGCGCACAGCGCGACGAGGGAACACGCCAGCGCCGGGGCGACCTGTGCAGCCCCCGCGTACCACTGGATCGTCCCGCTCACGCACGCGGTGAGTGGGAGCATCACCGCCGCGAATGTCCCCCAGCCGGTCGAGCGAGTGATACGCACCACCGCCCAACGAAGGAGCACCGCGCTGATGCCCACGAACGTCACCAGCACCAGCAGGGCGAGTTCCCAGTGCACGGGTCGAGTCAGCTGGAGTCCCCAGTCGAGGGCCTTGCGCGCCGGAAGCCAGTGCCCGAAGAGTTCTCCGTTCAGCCACGAGAGCGTCAATCCGACCTCATCGGCCCGCGCGAAGTTCAGGAAGTCGTCCGAGAAGAACTGCGACGGACGCGCCACGAGGTACAGGATCGTCGAGCTGAGGAGCAAACCCACCACCGCGACGGTCGCGGGACGACGCTCATTCCAGCTGCGGATGCGCTCGAACACCCTCTCCCCCTCTCCGGCGCACGGGCGTGGAACAGCGCGGCCGGAACGCCGTCGGCCGAGATGTCGCGCGTCGGGCGACGCGTCGCCGTGTCCCGCGGTGGTCCTCAGCCACCGTACCGTCGGTCGCGATCCTGCGCGGCCGCGGCGACGATCGTTCGGACCGCGTCGACCATCTCGTCGTGATCGGCGAGATCGGTGACGCGAACGACGGCCTGGCCCGCGAATGCGGCGACCCTGCTGTCGTCGGTCGAGACGACGGCGTCGAACAGCGCCGCCGCGTCGAACGCGCTGCTCGACTCGGCCGAGACGAGCACGTTGAACGCAGCGGCGCGCGGTGTCGTCGGCGCATCCACCGTGAAGGCGACCACGATGTCGTCGAGGTTGTCGCTCGGGTGCACGCCCCCGCGAGTGGTGACGACCTCCTGGCCGAGTTCGACCAGGATCTCTGCGAGGCGCTCGCGTCGCACGTCCTCGCCGTCGTGCGCGGTCAACGCCCAGCGCAGACTCGGAAGGCCGCTCGCGGGACCGCTCGCGACGGTGGTTCGCGTTCGCCGCAGGATGGGCACACCCTCCACGATTCGCGCCTCATCGTGGAACGCGACCGTCCGATAGCCGTCGATCACCACCCCGATCGCGCGGTACCGTTCCGCATCGGACGCCGGGAACCGACCCCGCCACCGCTCGAGGAACCGCTTGCGGTTGGCGGTGTCGAAACGGCTCCGTCCGGGTGAGCTGCCCTCCGCATGCACGGCGATGGACTCGGGAACGACGCGGAAGCCACCGCCTTGACGCTCGGCGAGTCGAAGGCACAGGTCCACGTCCTCGTAGCCGTTCACGTACCCTTCGTCGAAACCCTCGACGTCGATCAGGGTCGAGGCGCGCAGCATCATCACCGCGGCGGTCACGGCCGAGAAGTCGAGCCGTCGCATGCGACCGGCGTCCTCTCGGGGATGCCCCGCGAGGAAGTGCCACGGCAGTACGCGCTCCCCGAGGAACACCGTGCCCGCGGTCTGGATCCGGCCGTTCGGATACAGCAGCAGCGGCTGCACCCCCAGCACATCCGCGGATTCGGCGAGGACCCGCAGGAGCGGGTCGAGCCACCCGTCGCGGACGACGGCGTCGTTGTTGAGGAGGAGGACGTACTCGCCGGTCGAATCGGCGATCCCGCGGTTCATGCCCCCCGCGAAGTTGGTGTTGACATCGCACCGGATGACGTGCACGCGGGTGTCGGCGATGAAGAGTCCGGTGAGGAGGCGGAAGACGTGCGGGGCCGAGCCGTTGTCGATGACCATCACCTCGATGTCGGCGCCGTCGCACTCCGCCAGCACCGACCGAACGGCGTCCGTCGTCATGCGCCAGTCCTGGTACGTCGGGATCAGCACCGACACACGGCCGGGAACACGCGTTGCCGCGCTCGACCGGGCGAGGTCCCAGTCGACGTTCGAACGCGCGCCCTCGTTCGGCGGCGACGCGTAGGCATCGGCCACGAGCCTCGTCATGCGTCGACCCGCGTCCGCGAGGCTGAGCCCCCCACCCACGTCGACACGGTCGGCGTCGCCGATGAGGGCCTGGAGCGCGAGGAGGCTGACGTCCACGTCGACGTCGCGGTCGGCGGTGAGCGGCGACGTGGTCGCGTGGCGGAGGTAGCCGAGCACGAGGTCCGACTCGAGGTGGGCAACGGCGTCGGCCGTGAGCTCCTCGTCGGACCACCATGCGACCTCCACGAACGGGCTGAACGAGAGGTTCTCGGCACGGCCCGACGCGATGTGGTACGCGACCGCGTCCTCGACGGTCTCGAGCCGAGGGGCATGGGCGGGAAGCTGGGCGCGATAGTAGTCGAGGTCGAACAGCCCCGACGAGAGGAGTGCGGCGTCGGGATCCGGGGCGGCGGGCGCCGGCGGAGCGAACCTTCCGGGGAGGAGCCGACGCACGCGGGACGTGAACTCAGACACGGACGCTACCGCTGGGAACGCGGCGATGAGCGCAGGCGACCATGCTTCCCAACCTCCTCGTGGGATCGAATGCACACCGACGCAGGGGGTCTCGTCGCGAACGATGTCGGATTCACCTTAGTGGGACGGACACGGCTGCTCCAAGCCGAGCCGAGGCGGGATGGAGCGCGGCAGCGACCACCCGCGCACCCCGAGGGCGCACCCAGAACCCCGCCAGTCACGGACAGTATGATGAGCGGACTATGAGTGAGCCCTACAACCCGGCCGCCCTGCGCGATCGTCGCTACGAGCGACTCGACTCCGAGCCCATGCGACTGGTCGGCGGCTCGACCGGCGAGGGCCTCAGCGGCCGCGGAGCCATCGCGCAGATCTTCCGGCATCGGGAGATGCTCGACCTGCTCATCCGGCGTGATCTCAAGGCCAGGTACAAGGACTCCAGCCTCGGCTTCGTGTGGACCCTCGTTCGGCCCCTCACCCAGCTGGTGATCTACTACGTCGTCGTCGGCCAGTTCCTCGGAGCCGCTCGCGGCATCGCCGACTTCGCCGTCTACATCTTCGCCGGCCTCACGATCTACGGCCTGTTCAGCGAGATCGTGATGGGCGGCGTCGGATCGGTGGTCGGCAACAGCGGCCTCGTCAAGAAGATCTACCTTCCTCGCGAGGTGTTCCCCCTCTCATCGGTGGGCTCGGCGATCTTCAACTTCGGGATACAACTGGTCGTCCTCGTCGCGGCGACGATCGTGATCGGCGCCGTGCCATTCCACGCGGAGCTGTTCTACGCCGTGCCCGCCGTCGCGCTGATGCTCGCCTATGGAACGGCGCTGGCGTTGCTGCTGTCCGCGGCGAACGTCTACCTGCGCGACATCCAGTACCTCGTGGAGGTCGCGGTGATGCTGCTCATGTGGGCCTCGCCCATCGTCTATTCGTGGACGATGGTCCGTGACTCGGTCGGGACCGGCACGCTCCTCGAGATCTACACGAACAACCCGCTGACACTCGCGGTGCTCGGGTTCCAGCGCGCGTTCTGGACCGCGGGCACACCCGCCGACTACCCGCCCGACCTGCTACCGCGCATGCTCATCGCATTCGCCATCGGGCTGGTGCTGCTGTACCTGAGCCATCTCGTCTTCCGTCGCCTCCAGGGCAATTTCGCGCAGGCGCTCTGAGCCCTCGCCTGACGCACGCACGGCCGCTCGCCCCTGAGCGCCCTCGATCACTACGAAAGAACCCAATGCAGTTGAGCAACGTGGACGCATCGCCGAGACCGCCCGTCGTCGTCGAGGTCGCCGATGTATCCAAGCGATTCGTCGTCCGGAAGGACAACTCGCTGAAGGAGCGCATCGTGACCCTCGGACGCGCGGGCCGTCGCTACCGCGAGGAGTTCTGGGCTTTGTCGGATGTGTCGGCTTCGATCCGTGCCGGTGAGACGATCGGCCTCATCGGTCACAACGGTTCGGGGAAGAGCACCCTGCTCAAGATCATCGGGGGCATCCTCGAACCGAGCAAGGGGCGCGTCGACGGACGCGGCCGGGTTGCCGCCCTGCTCGAACTCGGGGCGGGATTCCATCCCGACCTCACCGGGCGCGAGAACGTCTTCCTCAACGCCTCCGTGCTCGGCCTCAGCCGGGCGGAGACGGAGTCGAAGTTCGACGACATCGTCGCGTTCTCGGGCATCGGGGAGTTCATCGACACGCAGGTCAAGTTCTACTCGTCCGGGATGTACGTGCGACTGGCGTTCGCCGTCGCCGTGCACACGGACCCCGACGTGCTCATCGTCGACGAGGTGCTGGCGGTCGGCGACGAGGCCTTCCAGCGCAAGTGCATGGACAAGATCAAGGCGTTCCAGGCGGAGGGCCGCACGATCATCCTCGTGACGCACTCGATGGGACAGGTCGCCGAGCTCTGCGATCGGGCGATCCTCCTCGATCACGGCAAGGTCGTCATCGACGGGACGCCGAACGAGGTGATCGCCACCTTCCGGGACATCCTCGAACAACGACGGCTGGCGGAGTCCGACCTCGCCGGCCGCGCGGCTGACGACCCCTCCCATGCGAAGATCTCCGCGACCAGGGTGCGGATTCCCGGGCGTGGGCCCGGCGAGCCGGCCCGACCCGGCGACGACATCGTCATCGAGACGACCCTGTCCCACCCCACCGGCCTGTCGTCGTGGTTGTGCGCCATCCAGATCGACAACGAGCACGGGCAGGTCGTGTTCGGGACCAACACCGATCACGAGCGAAGCGGACTGGGCAGCCTCGTCGGGGAACGGCAGCTCGAGGTGCGGATCGTCTCGCCGATGTTCGGACAGGGGACCTACCACGTCAGCGTGGCGCTCCTCGATCCGTCGGGCAACCACCTCGCCGACGCGTCGCTCACGACGTCGTTCGTCATGGAGGCCGACGGGCCGAACTGGGGATCGGTCTATGCGATGTCCCGCGTCGAGGAGCCGGGCACCGGGGAGCCGACGTCCGACGATCCGATCAGCGCTTGAGCAGCTCCCGCAGGTAGCGACCGTAGCCGCTCTTGACGAGCGGGGTCGCGAGCTCGGCGAGCTGCCGATCGTCGATCCAACCGGCCCGCCAGGCGATCTCCTCGATGCATCCCACCTTGAATCCCTGGCGATCCTCGATCACGCGGACGTAGTCGGATGCCTGCATCATCGACTCGAAGGTTCCCGTGTCCAGCCAGGCGGTCCCGCGATCGAGGACCTTGACCTGGAGGCGACCCTCCCGGAGGTAGTGCTCGTTGACGCTGGAGATCTCGAGTTCGCCACGCGCACTCGGCTCGATGGACTTCGCGACCTCCACGACCGAGTTGTCGTAGAAGTAGAGCCCGGGAACGGCGTAGCTGCTCTTCGGATGGGCCGGCTTCTCCTCGATCGAGATCGCCCGCATCGCGTCGTCGAACTCGACGACTCCGTATGCCTCGGGGTTCGCGACCGGATAGGCGAAGATGAGTCCGCCCTCCACCTCGCCGTGAGCTCGGAGGGACGATCCGAGGCCGGTCCCGTGGAAGATGTTGTCGCCGAGCACGAGCGCCACCGTCTCGTCGCCGATGAACTCCTCGCCGATCACGAATGCCTGCGCGAGGCCGTCGGGCGACGGCTGCACGGCGTAGTCGATGCGGATGCCGAGCTGCGATCCGTCGCCGAGGAGCGCCCTGAACTGGGCGTTGTACTCGGGTGTGGTGATCACGAGGATCTCGTTGATGTCGGCCATCATCAGCGTCGACAGCGGGTAGTAGATCATCGGCTTGTCGTAGATGGGCATCAACTGCTTCGAGATGCCCTTGGTGATCGGCCACAGGCGGGTGCCGGAGCCGCCGGCGAGGATGATGCCGCGCATGTCAGCGGACTCCGTTCAACGTGTCGTAGAAGGCTCGCGCATCGGCCCAGGTCGGCAGCAGGCCGGCCTCCCGTGCGGCGCTGAGCCCGGGCGCCTCGGTGTCCTTCGGCGACAGCAGGAGTTCATCGTCGGGCACCGGGAAGTCCAGGCCGACTTCGGGATCCAGCGGGTTGATGCCGTGCTCGCGCGCCGCGTTGAACGGCGCCGACACCAGGTAGCTCACGGTGGCGTCATCGGTCAACGCGACGAAGCAGTGGCCCAGTCCCTCGGCGATGTAGATCGCGCGACGATCGACGTCGTCGAGGAGGACGGAATCCCACTGCCCGAACGTCGGGGATCCGACGCGGATGTCGATCACGAAGTCCAGCACGGAGCCGTGCGTCGCCGTGACGAACTTCGCCTGGCTCGGCGGCACGTCGGCGAAGTGGATGCCGCGGACGACACCGCGGCGAGACACGGAGGTGTTCGCCTGAGCCAGCGAGATCGTGTGCCCGATCGCCGATTCGAGGACATCCGCCCGATACCACTCGAGGAACACGCCCCGGTCGTCTCCGAACTGCTTCGGGGTGAGCTCGTAGCTGTCGGGGATGTCGAGTTCTCGGATCTGCACTCGCAAATCCTAGCAAGGCGGTGGCTCGACGATCGCTGAGCGGACTTCTCCGGGCGTGCGCTCGCATTCCACCTCACGCACGTAACATTGACGCTCGATGAACGAGGAGAACCTGCGAGCACCCGATGTGACGGTCGTCGTGGTGAGTTATGGATCGGAAGCCGTGCTCCCCGCTTTTCTGGACTCGCTCGGGCCGGCCTCGTCGATGCCGTTGCGCACGATCGTCGTGGACAACAAGCCGGCCGGTGGTGCGGTCGAGGGCCTGGCCGAGGCACGCGGCCTCGAGTACCTCCCGCTCGAGAACCCCGGCTACGGCGCCGCCGTGAACAGGGCGGTCTTCGGGCTCGCAGTGGAGACGAAGTGGCTGCTGATCACGAATCCCGACGTCACGATGGATCCGGGGTCGATCGACCTGCTGGTGGGCGCGGGCGAGAAGGACGAGAGGATCGGATCCGTGGGCCCGCTGATCCGGGACGCGGAGGGTGGCATCTACCCGTCCGCGAGACGACTCCCACGTCTCACGACCGGAACCGGCCACGCGTTGTTCGGAAGGGTCTGGCGAGGCAACCCCTGGAGCCAGGAGTACCGGCAGGCGAACGAGGAACCGGTCGCACGGGACGCCGAATGGCTCTCCGGCGCGTGCCTGCTGGTGCGCTCGACGGCCTTCCGCGCGATCGACGGATTCGACGAGTCCTTCTTCATGTACTTCGAGGACGTCGACCTCGGCGCCCGCCTGCTCCATGCGGGCTACCGGAATCGGTATCAGCCCGCGGCGTCCGTGACGCACACCGGAGCGCACTCGACCGAACGGTCGGTCTCGGCGATGGTGGCCGCGCATCACGAGAGCGCCTATCGCTTCCTGGCGAAGCGGTACCCGGGTCCGCTGCTCTGGCCGGTGCGGCAGGCACTGCGACTCGGGCTGCAGGTGCGGTCGCGGCACAGCCGGCGCTGAACACCCCTGCCCCGGTCGGCTGCTCAGGTGCGGTGGAGCAGTCCACCGACGGCACGGACCGGGCGCGTCAGCTTCCAGCTGGTGCTCCCCCGGATCTCGTCGATGGCCGCGCGGAGGGAGGCCGCCTCCATGGTCATGGACTCCGCGGCCTGCTCGGCGGTTGCGAGTCTGACCGACAGGTCATCGACCCGGGCCATGAGGTCGGCGTTCTGCGCGCTGACCTCCTGCAGGTCGACGATCCGGTCCCACTCGCGGC
Source organism: Agromyces ramosus (assembly GCF_004216665.1). GTDB lineage: Bacteria > Actinomycetota > Actinomycetes > Actinomycetales > Microbacteriaceae > Agromyces > Agromyces ramosus. The sequence continues at coordinate 385,575 of NZ_SGWY01000001.1, forward strand.
CGACGTCGCCTCCGAGTCGCGCGTAGTCGGCGCGGATGCGGTCCCCGTGCTCCTCCGCCGCGTCGAACAGGGTGCGGAGACCGGCGGGAACCTCGCGCGGTGCGAGGATGCCGAGGCCATGGCCGTGTTCGAACGCGAAGGACGGATGCGATTGCTGGAGCTCGTCCCAGAACTGCCACACGCCGAAATCGTCTCGCCGCTCGGCGATGTCGTGGAAGACGACGACCCCGGTCGGGGAGAGCGTGCTCACCCACGTCTCGTAGTCGTGACGCACGTCCTCGTATCGATGGCGCCCGTCGATGTGGAGCAGGTCGACGCTGCCGGCCTCGAACTGCGGACGAGCGTCGTCGAAGTATCCGCGGACCAACCGGCCGGTCTCGCTGTAGCGCTCACGGACCGTCGCCTCGACCGACTCGAAGACCTCCTCGCCGTAGAATCCCGCGTGGACGTCGCCCTCCCAGGTGTCGAGGGCGTAGACCTGGGTGCCGTCGAGCCCGAGACGCCGGACCGCCTCGCAGAACACGAAGAACGAGTACCCGGCGTGCGTGCCGAGCTCCACGACGCGGCCCGGCCGCACGGCCTGCATGAGCCAGTACGCGAAGGGGGCGTGCTCGGTCCACGCGGAGACGGTGAGGATCGGCGGCCGCCAGTACGAGACATCCGTGATCCAGGGATCCGTGCGCACCAGGCGGTGTCCTTCCTCTGCGAGCGAGGCGCGGGTCCCGGGTCGGGCGGCCGCGCCGTACGTCCGCACCACTCTCGCAGGTGACCGCGGGCATCGCAACGGAGGCGCCCGCGGCCTCCCGAGCGGGAGCGACCTCCGAGATACGCCCGTTAGGATGACGGGCGTGTCAAGACTTCTCGTGACCGGCGGTGCCGGCTTCATCGGCTCGAATTTCGTCCACTACGTCCTCGCGAACACGGACCACACGGTGACCGTGCTCGACAAGCTGACCTACGCGGGCAACCTCGCGTCGCTCGACGGACTGCCCGAGGACCGGTTCCGGTTCGTCAAGGGCGACATCACGGATGCCGCGCTGGTCGATGCCCTCTTCGCCGAGCACGATGCCGTGGTGCACTACGCGGCCGAGAGCCACAACGACAACTCGCTCGAGGAGCCGCGGCCGTTCCTCGACACGAACATCATCGGCACGTACACGCTGCTCGAGGCTGCCCGCAAGCACGACATCCGCTTCCACCACATCTCGACGGACGAGGTCTACGGCGACCTCGAGCTCGACGATCCCGCGAAGTTCACCGAGCAGACGCCCTACAACCCGTCCAGCCCCTACTCGTCGACGAAGGCGGGCAGCGACCTCCTCGTCCGCGCCTGGGTGCGTTCCTTCGGGGTGAAGGCGACGATCTCCAACTGCTCCAACAACTACGGCCCGTACCAGCATGTCGAGAAGTTCATCCCGCGCCAGATCACCAACGTGCTGCGCGGCGAGCGACCCAAGCTCTACGGCAAGGGCGAGAACGTGCGCGACTGGATCCATGCGAACGACCACTCCTCGGCCGTGCTCACCATCCTCGACACGGGAGAGATCGGTGAGACCTACCTGATCGGCGCCGACGGCGAGAAGAACAACAAGGACGTCGTCGAGCTGATCCTGACGACGCTCGGCCAGCCGTCCGACGCCTACGACCACGTCGTCGACCGCCCGGGTCACGACCTGCGCTACGCGATCGACTCGACCCGACTCCGTACGGAGCTGGGCTGGGAGCCGAGGTTCTCCGACTTCGAGGCCGGCCTCGCCGACACGATCGCGTGGTACCGGGACAACGAGGCCTGGTGGGCGCCCCAGAAGGACGCAACCGAGGCGCGCTACCGGGCGCAGGGGCAGTAGGCGTGCGCTACCTGGTCACCGGCGCGAACGGCATGCTCGGGCGCGACCTCCAGTCGGTGCTCGAGGGGCGAGAGGTCACTGCGCTCGCTCGAACCGACCTCGACGTGACGGATGCCGCGGCCGTGACGGCCGCCGTGTCCGGCCACGATGTCGTCATCAACTGCGCCGCGTACACGAAGGTCGACGATGCGGAGGGCGACGAGCGCACCGCCTATGCGGTGAACGCGACCGGCGCGGGCAACCTCGCCGCGGCGGCGGCGGCGGCCGGTGCGAAGCTCGTGCAGGTCTCCACGGACTATGTCTTCGACGGACGAGCGACGAGCCCGTACGCGGAGACGACTCCTCGCGCGCCGATCTCGGCGTACGGGCGCACCAAGGCCGCCGGGGAGGAGCTCGTGCTGGAGCACAACCCCGAGCGCTCGTACGTCGTGCGCACCGCCTGGCTCTATGGCGAACACGGACCGAACTTCGCGAAGACCATGTTGAAGCTGGCGGCCTCCCGCGAGACGTGGACGGTCGTCGACGACCAGGTCGGCCAACCCACGTGGACGGCCGACCTCGCCGCACAGATCGTCTCGCTGCTGGACTCCGACGCGCCGGCCGGGATCTACCACGGCACCAACTCCGGCGAGACGACGTGGTTCGGATTCGCGAAGGCCGTGCTGGACGGCGCCGGCCTCGATCCCGAGCGCATCAGCCCGACGGACAGCTCGCAGTTCGTGCGGCCCGCCCCTCGACCCTCCTATTCGGTGCTCGGCCACGAGGCGTGGTCGCGGGCGGGGATCCCTCCGATGCGGGACTGGCGGACGGCATTGGATGCCGCGTTCGCCAGTGGGGCACTCGCCGACCTCGGCTGACTCCCGCCCGGTCGCGTCGGGCTGTGCGCGGGGGCGTCAGCCTTCCGCCGGCTCCTCGGGCTCGGGCGGGAACACCGCCTGCTGCACGAGCTGCCGGATGTAGTCGTAGTCGGGGTCCTCGGGATCCACGCCGTTGTCCGGCACGAGGGGCACGTCGACGATCGGAAGCTCCTTCGTCTTCGACGCGAGGTCGACGAAGTAGCCCAGCATGCCCTGGGGAACGTCGGTCTTCACCACCTGCGAGCCGGCTGCGGCGATCTCCTGGAACTTGGACAGCACGTTCGCCGGGTTGAACTGGGCGAGCACGGCCTCCTGGATCTGGAGCTGGCGGGCCATCCGGTCGTAGTCGCTCGTGCCGTGACGCGACCGGGCGTACCAGAGCGCGTGGTAGCCGTCGAGGTGCTGCTCGCCCGCCGGGATCCACTCGGCGACGGTCGTGAAGGTCTCGTCGGCGTGGATCGGCACGTCCTCGGGCACGTTCACGGTGACGCCGCCGAGCGCGTCGATGAGCTGCTGGAAGCCGGCCATGTCGATGAGCACGTAGTACTGGATCGGGAGCCCGGTGATGCCCTCCGCGGCATCCCGCATCGCCTCGATGCCGGGCTCGGAGCCCTGGGAGACGGCGTCGGGATACATGTCGGGGCTCTTCAGCTCGACCTCGGTGTAGATGGAGTTGAGCATGCAGACGTCGACCTCGCAGCCGTCGATCGCCCCGTAGCCCTCGGGGTAGACGGCCGCGAGCGGCGAGTCCGCGTCGAACGGCACGTCCGCCATGTTGCGCGGCAGGCCGATGGTCACCGCCTGGCCGGTCTCGGCGTCGATGCTCACCACGCGGATGCTGTCGGGCCGCAGCCCGTCGCGATCTGGCCCCGCGTCGCCGCCCAGCAGCAGGATGTTGTACTTGCCGTCGATCGGCGGCTCGCTCGGCCCGGCCACGAACACCGATGAGAGGAACCCGCTGGCGGTCGTGGCGAGGTAGGCGCCGTAGGCGGCCGTTCCGGAGACCAACGCCATCACCACGACCGTGAACGCCGCCACCCAGGCGCGCGCCGACGGCGCGGTCTTCACGAGCCGCACGAGGCGGAGCGTGTCGAAGGTGAGCACCACCCAGAGCACCGCGTAGAACGCGAGCACCGCCGCCACCACCCACAGCGTGATGGTCGTCGAGAAGACGGTGTAGATCACGGCGGGCCAGAAGATCCAGACGACGAGGGCGACGACCGCGAGGAACCAGAGCGAGAGGGTGGCACCGAGCCCGAAGCGGCCGAGCTTGCGGTCGCCCGCGAGCACCTGCGCGGAGCCCGGGATGAGGAAGTTGAGCACCACGAGCCACCACGCGCGGCGGGTCATCACCGTGCGCGAGGCGAGGTCCGGGAATCGGATCGGGCTGGCGGCGAGGCTCATCGCTTCGACTTGAGCCGTTCGTTCTTCTCCTCGACCAGGTCGGCGAGGGCAGTGGCGTAGTCGGCGAGCGCGGCGCTGAGCGCGGCATCCGACGTCGCGAGGATCTTCACGGCGATCAGGCCGGCGTTCTTGGCGCCCCCGATCGAGACCGTCGCGACGGGGACGCCGGCGGGCATCTGCACGATGGACAGCAGCGAGTCGAGGCCGTCGAGGCGCGACAGCGGCACGGGAACGCCGACGACGGGCAGGGTGGTGACCGAGGCGAGCATGCCGGGCAGGTGCGCCGCACCACCGGCGCCCGCGATGATGACCTTCAGCCCGCGGCCGGCGGCCTGCTTGCCGTAGGCGATCATCTTGTCGGGCGTGCGATGCGCCGACACGACCTCCACCTCGTGCGCGACGCCGAACTCGTCGAGGAGTCCGGATGCCTCGCGCATCACGTTCCAGTCGGAGTCGGAGCCCATCACGACGCCGACGAGCGGGGTGGTTGCTGCAGTCACCCGACGATCCTAGAGCCGCCTGCTGGGAGATGCCCGGAGGGCGCGCAGGGGCGACCCGCGCGAGTGTCCACAGGGGCCCGACCCCGTTCCGCCGAACCGATAGATTGAATCGATCCCACAGGAAGCGATGGACATGACCACTCGATTGCGCGTCGTCGTCGACCAGCTCGTCGCTCCGGTCCCCGGGGCGATCGGCCGGTACACGAGGGACCTGACGCGCGCGCTCATCGATTCGGCGCCCGCGAACTGCGAGGTCGCCGGCATCGTCTCGTCCTCGCCCCCCACGCAGTACGAGTACATCGAGCGCGAGCTGCCGGGTCTGGCCGATCTCTACCGCACGTCGCTCGCGCGACGTGAGCTGGCGGCCGCCTGGCAGATGGGCCTGACCACGTCCCCGGGCGGCGGCATCATCCACTCGCCGAGCCTCTTCGCGCCCCTGCGCAAGCACGACCACGAGTCCGGTAACCAGGTCGTCGTCACGGTGCACGACACCTTGGCGTTCAGCCACCCCGGATCCCTCTCGACCGCGGAGTCGAGCTGGCGCCGCGCGATGCTGAAGCGAGCGCGCAAGCATGCCGACGCGATCGTCGTCTCGACGCACGCACTCGCCGCGCGACTCGCCGACCAGCACGACTTCGGCGATCGGATCCGCGTCGTCAGCACGGCGGCACGCTCCGGACTCCGGGTTCCGGGCGACGCGGCCGAACGCGTGGCCGAGCTCGGGCTCCCACGCGATTACCTCGTCACGATCGGCACGCTCGAGCCCCACCGCGGAGTGACCGACGTGCTCTCCGCACTCGGACGACCCGGGATGCCCGAACTGCCCCTGATCGTGCTCGGCCCGCGCGAGTGGGGCGAGCTGGCGCTGGGCACCGTGGCCGAGGAGTCAGGGGTGCGCAGCGACCTCGTGCGCTCGTTCGACGCGCTGAGCGATGCCGACCTCGCGATCGTCATCGGGGGTGCCGCCGCCTTCATCGCGCCGACGCACGAGGAGGGCGACCCGGCGACCCTGATCGAGGCGCTCACGCTCGGCACGCCCGTCATCCACTCCGATGCGCCCGAGTACGTGGAGACGACCGCCGGGGCAGCGCTCTCGATCCCGGTCGGGGTCGCCGGCGAGGGCTACGTGAATCGCCTCGCCGCGGCCATCTCGACGGTCGTCACCGACGACTCCGTGTCGGATCGCCTGTCGATCGCCGGCCATGATCGATCTCGCGCCTTCAGCTGGCGCGACTCGGCCGAGCGCGTCTGGCAACTGCACGCGGACCTGTGACGGCCGACGGCGCCGCCGGTCAATCCTGGAAGACCGCCGCCGCCGCACGCGCCTCGTAGACCACGTCGTCGAGGTCGGCGCCGATCACCGTGACGTGGCCGACCTTGCGGCCGGGGCGCGGCAGCTTGCCGTAGTTGTGCAGCTTCGCGGTCGGATGCCCGGCCAGGGCCTCCGGGTAGCGGTCGGCGAGGGTGCCCTCCGCGGGACCGCCCAGCACGTTCACCATCACGGACCACGCCTCGTGGCTCCCGGTTCCGCCGAGCGGCAGGTCGAGGACCGCACGGAGGTGCTGCTCGAACTGCCCCGTGGTCGAACCGTCCATCGACCAGTGACCGCTGTTGTGCGGACGCATGGCGAGCTCGTTCACGAGGATCCGGTTGTCGGTCGTCTCGAAGAGCTCCACCGCGAGCACGCCGGTGACGCCGAGGCCCTCGGCGATGGTGATCGCGACACTCGAGGCGACGTCCGCGAGTCGACCGGCCGAGCGCGGCGCGGGGGCGATGACCTCGCTGCACACGCCACCGACCTGCACCGTCTCGACGACCGGCCACGGCACGATCTCGCCCGATGGGCTGCGCGCCACCAGCTGGGCGAGCTCCCGGCGGAAGTCCACGAGCTCCTCGACGAGGAGCGCCCCGCCGCGCCCGTCCTCCGCGATGGTCGCGAACCATTCAGCCACCTCGGCCGCGGCCCGCACGACCCGCACTCCCTTGCCGTCGTAGCCGCCTCGCGGCGTCTTGACGACGGCCGAGCCCCCGTGTTCGCGGATGAAGTCGTCGAGGTCATCCGGCGTCTCGACCCGTGCCCAATCGGGCACCGGCAGGCCGAGCTCGGAGAGGCGCTCGCGCATCAGCAGCTTGTCCTGGGCGAAGCGCAACGCGTCGGGCCCCGGGTGCACGCGAACGCCCGCGTCGACGAGGAGTCGCAGCACGTCCTGCGGCACGTGCTCGTGGTCGAAGGTCACCACGTCGACGTCGCGGGCGAACTCGAGGACGGTCGCAGCATCGGTGTAGTCGCCGACCCGGTCGACCGCCAGTGCGGCCGACATGCCATCGGTCTCCGCGAGCACCTTCAGCTCGATGCCGAGTTCGATCGCTGCGGGAATCATCATCCTGGCGAGCTGTCCACCGCCGATCACCCCGACGACAACGGCCATGGGCTACCTACCTACCTTGTCTCGACCGTCTCACGATGGGGTCGCGCGGCGATGAGCCTTCTCGAATCGCCTTCTCCCGACCCGACGTTAGACTATCGCTGTCGCCGAGCAGGCGTCATTCTCGGCGGCACACGATTGAATTCAGTGAACAGACTCTCAAGCTTCGCACGACAGGTGTACGACCGACTGATCCGCTATGCGATCAAGTTCGGGATCGTGGGCATCCTCGCCTACCTCGTCGACGTCCTCGTCTTCAACCTCCTCCGCATCGGGGTGTTCGGCACGGGCACCTGGTTCCAGTCCCCGCTGGGCGCCACCGTCGTCTCGGTGACGGTCTCCACGGTGTTCGCCTGGGTCGGCAACCGCTACTGGACGTTCCGCGAGCACCGACGGAAGAACTACCTGCTCGAGCTCGTGGAGTACGGCGCGGTGGCGGTGGTCGGCCTCGGCATCAACCTCGCCTGCGTCTGGATCTCGCACTACGTGCTCGGGTTCGATTCGCTGCTCGCCGACAACATCAGCCGCAACATCATCGGGGTCGGGCTCGCGACGCTGTTCCGCTTCCTCATGTACCGCTACTGGGTGTACGGGACCCACCGCAAGGACGGACTCAGCGCGATCGAGTCCCGCCGCGCCGAGGCCGCCGCGATGTCCATCTTCGAGGACGATGCATCCGCGACGACCGATGCCTCGTCGCTCGACGAGCCGAGCGAACGGCGCGTCGGCGGGCCATGAGCCCCACGGCGGGCAGCGCCCTCGCGAAGCTCTGGCACGGGCTGCTGGCCTACGCCGTGAAGTTCGGCGTCGTCGGGCTAATCGGGCTCGTGATCGACGTGGCGCTGTTCAACCTGCTCCGGCTGGGCGTGTTCGGCGAGGGCCACTGGGCGCAGTCGGCGCTGGGTGCGAAGACGATCTCCACGAGTGTCGCGATCGTGTTCAACTGGCTCGGCAACCGGTACTGGACCTTCCGCCGCCATCGTCGCCGCAACTACGTGCGCGAGTTCATGGAGTACCTGATCGTCTCGCTCGGCGGAATGCTCATCGCGCTCGCGTGCCTCTGGGTCAGCCACCACTGGCTCGGGCTGACGAGCATCGTCGCCGACAACGTCGCGACGAACGTGGTCGGCCTCGCACTCGGCACCGCGTTCCGCTTCCTGCTCTACCGCTACTGGGTCTACGGCCACCATCGGGCCGACGGGCTCTCCAACCTCGACCGGGTCGAGGAGGCCCAGCGGGCGATCTTCGAGGAACCCGACGCGACGACGGATGCCGCGCCCGACGCCGTGGGCGAGGTGCCCGCCGCTACTCCGCGTCCGTCTCAGCCGTCGGCTGGAACCACGGCGGGTACACCGCCACGCGCGTCCTGAGCCCGACGGCGTCGAGGGCCGTGCGCACGCGGTCGCGCACGCGATCGTTGCCCACGGCGATGAGCAGCACGCGCTCGAGCGGGAGGCATTCGTGCACGAGGAACTCCGCCGCCAGCAGGCGGGCCCCGTCCTCCTCGCGGTGCAGTCGCTGCAGCATCCGGAGCACATCCGGCCAGGCGGATGCCGCCGCGACGCCGCCGGCCGCGGCATCCGCATCGGTGACGACGACCGCGCCGACCGTGTCGGTGCGCGCGCCGACCGCCCCCGCGACGGAGCCGACGAGGATGACGTGGTCGGCGGGCTGCCGCTCCACCGCGCCCTCCGCGAGGCGGGGATCGGGGGTTCCGGTGCGCACGGCGTTCCAGACGTGCGCGTCGGTGGAGAGCAGGAACGGCACGTAGTCGGCCACGACCGCGTCGAGCCCGTCGATCGGAGCCGTGCGGCGGAACTCGCGAGCGGCGGGCGCCGACACGTCGACGACCGGCGCGGCGCCGGCCAGGTCGGCGAGGACCGCACCCTCCCCGAGGATCGGGGCGATGTTGTCGACGTGGGTGACGTGGTAGATGCGCAGCGTCTTGGGGTCGATGGGCGCGTCGGCGAGCGAGGCGCCCGCGCGGGCGCTGCCGGCCACGCGCGGCGCGGGACGCGCGACACGCGTTCCGCCGGCGGTGCGGGTCCGCGCCGCCGTCACGACGGGCCTGGGCTCGGGCTCCTTCGGCGGGAAGCAGATGGCGCACAGGCCGTCGTCGAAACCGTGGATGCATTCGTCGGCCAAGTGGAACCCTTCATCGCGCGGCTCGCGCTCGGGGGCGCACGAGACCACTCGTCTACGTTACGCCTCCGGGCGGATGTCGCGGCACCTGCCGTGGATCAGCGGCCTCCCCACGCCACCGTGTCGCCGTCCGCCATCGACTGATCCGCCCTGCGACGGTCGGCGACGAGCGTGTGGGCCCCCTCCATCAGTTCGTGGAGCGCCGCCTGCACCTGGAACGGGTTCGGCACGTCCGCGATGACGAAGGGGTGCTCGTGGCCGGTGTTGATGCGCACGTCGCCGGAGCCGAACGTGCCCTGGATCCACGTGCGCCGCACGACCACGTCGTACCCGCGGCTGTGCAGGAGCTCCCGCCGCTCTCGGGCGAACACGCCGCGGCGCATGATGATGCGCCGGCTGGTGATCGTGGTGCGCCGCGTGAGCCATGCGAGGAACGGCAGGAGGCAGCCGAACAGCACGACCAGCAGCGTGACCGCGCCCACCGCCAGCCGTTGCCAGAGCTCGGGCAGCACGAGGAGCGCATAGGTCGCAGCACCAGCGGTGGCCATGAGCAGCAGGACCGGGAGGATGAGCACTCGCGCGTGCCGCCGGAGGCGGGCGACGACGCGCTCAGCGGGTCCTGCAGGCTGGGCGACAGCCTTGCTCGCGGCTGGGCTCATACGCCCATTAATACCGCAGGTGCGTGACGTCGCCCGCGGCGACAGACTGGGCCTCCCCATTCCGGTCGCGCACGACGAGGCGGCCGTCGCGGTCGAGGCGCTCGGCGACGCCGAGGAGTTCCCGATCGCCGGGGAGCTCCACGCGCACCTCGGAGCCGAGGGTGCCGCAGACCCCGCTCACGCGGTCGGCGATGCCGCTCGCGGCGGCATCCGCGCCATGCTCGGAGAACGCGCGGAGGAGGCCGAGGAACGTGCCGAGGTAGTCGGCCAGCACTGCATCGGCATCGGGCTGCACGCCGGTCACCAGCAGCAACGACGTCGACGCGAGGGTCGGCAGGTCGTGCTCGTCGAGGGTCAGGTTGAGGCCGGCCCCGACGACGACCGAGCCGGTGTCGGGGAGCAGCTCCGAGAGGATGCCGCAGACCTTGAACCCCGAGACGAGCACGTCGTTCGGCCACTTCAGCTCCACCTCCACGCCGCCGGTCTCGTCGTCCTCGGTCTCGACCCGGCGAGCGGATGCCGCGGCGTCGACGGCGCGGCGCACGGCCTCGGTCATGGCGGCGCCCGCGATGAGCGGGATCCATCCGTACCCCTCCGGCGGGAACGCCGCCCCGCCCGGCAGCTCGGGACGCACCAGCACCGAGATGGCGAGCGTCTTGCCGGTCGGCGCGAGCCACGTTCGCCCGAGCCGGCCCCGGCCGGCCGTCTGGTCGTCGGTGACGATGACCGAGCCGTGCGGCCAGCCGGCGGCCTCGGGGCCCGTCGCGGCGTCGCGCAGGTCGTCGTTGGTCGAGCCGGTCGAGGCGAGGAACTCGAGGCGGGGCACCGCCGCGCGGCTGAGCGGAAGGTCCATGCCGACAGTCTCCCAGTTCCGCGCGTCACGGGAATGCACCACGTCGGCGGGCGGATTTATAGGAAACCGTCAACGAACCGCCCCGGATGCTCGCCGGTAGAGTGAACGACGTGACCGAAGCGACTGACGGCCCCGACCTCTCCACGACCGCGGGCAAGCTCGCCGACCTCAAGCAGCGCTATCACGAAGCCGTGACCGCCTCAGGCGAGGCGGCGATCGAGAAGCAGCACGCCAAGGGCAAGATGACGGCGCGCGAGCGCATCGCGGAGTTGCTCGATCCCGGCTCGTTCGTCGAGCTCGACGAGTTCGTGCGCCACCGCACGTACGCGTTCGGCATGGACGCGAAGCGCCCCTACGGCGACGCCGTCGTCACGGGCACGGGTACGATCCACGGCCGCCAGGTCGCCGTGTACTCGCAGGACTTCACGATCTTCGGCGGCTCGCTCGGCGAGGTCGCCGGCGAGAAGATCATCAAGGTCATGGAGCTCGCGCTGAAGACGGGCGTTCCGATCATCGGCATCCTCGACTCCGGCGGCGCGCGCATCCAGGAGGGCGTGGTCGCACTCGGCAAGTACGGCGAGATCTTCCGCCGCAACACCGCCGCGTCCGGCGTGATCCCGCAGATCTCGATCGTCTGCGGCCCTGCGGCGGGCGGCGCGGTCTACTCCCCCGCCCTGACCGATTTCGTGATCATGGTCGATAAGACGAGCCAGATGTTCGTCACCGGCCCCGACGTGATCAAGACCGTCACCGGCGAGGACGTCGGCATGGAGGAGCTCGGCGGCGCGCTCACGCACAACACGATCTCGGGCGTCGCGCACTACCTCGCGAGCGACGAGTCCGACGCGCTCGACTACGCGCGCACCCTCATCTCGTTCCTGCCCGACAACAACATGTCGGATGCCCCGGTCTACGACGCCGACGTCGAGCTGGAGATCACCGACGACGACCGCCGGCTCAACACGGTCATCCCCGATTCGCCCAACCAGCCGTACGACATGCACAGCGTCATCGAGGGGATCGTCGACCACGGCGACTTCCTCGAGGTGCAGCCGCTGTTCGCGCCGAACATCGTGGTGGGCTTCGCCCGCATCGAGGGCCGTTCGGTCGGCATCATCGCCAACCAGCCCAGCCAGATGGCGGGCACGCTGAACATCGCGGCGGGCGAGAAGGCATCGCGCTTCGTGCGGTTCTGCGACGCGTTCTCGATCCCGATCCTGACGCTCGTCGACGTGCCGGGCTACCTCCCCGGCACCGACCAGGAGTGGACGGGCGTGATCCGCCGCGGCGCCAAGCTCCTGTACGCCTACGCCGAGGCGACCGTGCCGCTCGTCACCGTGATCACGCGAAAGGCATACGGCGGCGCTTACATCGTGATGGGCTCGAAGCAGCTCGGCGCCGACATCAACCTCGCCTGGCCCACCGCTGAGATCGCGGTGATGGGCGGCCAGGGCGCGGTGAACATCCTCTACCGCGGCGAGATCAGGCGTGCCGAGGAGGCGGGCGAGGATGTCGCGGCGGTGCGCACGAAGCTCGCGAACGAGTACACCTACAACGTCGCCTCGCCGTTCCTCGCCGCGGAGCGCGGTGAGCTCGACGGCGTCATCGAACCGGCCGCCACCCGCGTCGCGGTCGTGAAGGCGCTCAGGGCGCTGCGCACCAAGCGCGCGAGCCTGCCGCCGAAGAAGCACGGGAACATCCCGCTCTAGGGGGAGACATGGTCGACGACATTCCCGCCGGCGGGGCCGGCACCGATGAGGCCGACCCGCGCGCCGCGGCCATCCGCTTCGTCACGCGCGACATCAGCGACGAGGAGGCCGCGGCCGTGACCGCCGTGCTGCTCGCCACGCTCGATGAGACGACTGTCGCGGCATCCGTCGCCGAGCCCGCTCGCAACGCCTGGGTGCAGAGCGCGGGCGCACTGCGCAGCCCGCTCGCCGTCGGGCCGGGCGCGTGGGGCCGCACCGGACGCTGAAACTCGAGCGGTGTCCCCCGTTTTCACAGGGTTCGAACGCCGCTGATGCGGCGGAATCGGCCGCAACGTTGGTTGGAGCCTGAATCGAGGACATTCCATGTCCCCCGAATCCATGCCTGTCCTCCGAAATGATGACTTTTGCGTTCCCGACCGGGTGCGCCAATATGGATATCGCAGGCTCCTTTGGGAGTCGCCACCGTCACCGGTCGGGTAACCGGTGACCGTTGGGGGCGAGTCAGGGCGATATTCGGGTTGTCGCCGTGGCTCGGGCTTGATGGGGGGTCGATCGCTGATCGGCCCCCCACCTCATGTGTGCGGCGCCCCCGCTCAGGTCCGTGGGATCTCCAGCCAGAACTCGACCTCGAGGTCGTCGGTGTTCTCCGACGCCACGGCGCCCTCGGGCTCGCGGAGTCCGACGACCGTCACGGCCACCGCCGACCCCTCGGCCGCCGTCCGCGCGATGATCCGATCGGCGCTGGATCGTGCGACCGCCTCCGCGAGGCGCGAGAGCACGCGGTCCCTGGCGGTCTCGTCGAGGTCGTCGATGCCGCCCTCGTCGAGGAGCGTGACGATCGTGCCGCGCTCGCGCGCGTGCTGCACCTCGACGCGGACGGCGTCGGTGAGCAGCATCCGGCCTCGGATCTCGTCGCGGATCGCGGCCTCGAGCATGCGGCACTCGCGCCGCTGCGCCACGGTGAGGTCCCCGCCGCGGTCGGCGATGCGGCGCAGCATGGGGGCGGCGATGCGGTTCGTCTGCGCGAGCCGCATCCGGCCCTCGAACAGGTGGGCGTCCTGCGCGGCCTGCCACGCGGCCGCCTCGCGCTCGGCCTGGGCATAGCGCCGGGTCTCGCGTGCGGCGGTGGTGAGCGCGCTCGTCAGCATGTGCGCGATGGCCACCCAGACGATGCTGCCGATGACGCCGATCGTGCCGAGCGAGAGCGGGCCCGCCCACACGACGCTCTGCACGGCGAGCGCGATGACCCCGAGCCACGCGGCGGCGAGCTGGCGCCGGGCGGCGGCGATGGTCATGAGCGTGCCGACCGCGGCCACGTACCAGGTGGCGTAGCTGTTGTCGGCGTCGGGGTCGAGCTGGCTCGTGACGAGCAGTGGGAGCACGATGCTCACGGCGAGGTCGAACGCGGCGAGCCAGTCGGGCATGCGCACGCGCTTCGCCGGCCACAGGCTCGCGGCCGTCGCCACCGTGTAGAGCACCAGCGCGACCACGGTCGGCCACGGCGAGCGCGGCACGTCGAGCGTGTAGATCCCGAGCACGACGTGGTAGGCGGAGAAGAGCGCGCCGAGCACGAGGAGCAGCCAGCGAGGGACGGCGATCATGCGCCGCCCCCGACCTCGGCGGCGGGCCACGCGACCGTGACCGTGGTGCCGTGGCCCGGCTGCGAGCGGATCTCGGTGGCGCCGCCGACGTTCGCGATCCGCTCCTCGATCGAGACGCGGAGCCCGAGCCGCTCGTCGGGCACCTCGTGGCGATCGAAGCCGACGCCGTCGTCGGCGACCTCGATGACGCATCCGCCCCCGCGGACGCCGCGGATCCGCAGCTCGCGGCGGGTGGCGTGGCCCGGCCCGTCGGCGTGCTGCATGCTGTTCACCATCGCCTGCACGGCCGCGGAGTAGAGCGCGTCGACGGCCTCGACCGGCAGCTCGACGCCGCCCGCGTTCACGACCCGCACGGTGAACGGAGCGGAGAACGTCGTGAGCGCCGCCCGCAGGCGCCGGACGAGCACCGGGAGGCCCACCGTGTCGAGCGCCCCCGGACCCTCGGCAGCGGCCTCGTCGAGGCGCTTCACGGCGTCACGGGCCATGCGCGCCGCCAGCGCCTGCTCCTCGGGCGAATCGGCGGCCGCCGCCGACAGCAGGGTCGTCAGCACGCTGTCGTGCACCAGGGCATCGACCTTGACGCGCTCGTTCTCGGTCGCGTGCTGCCGGGCGGCGACGTCGTAGCGCTGGAGCGCGGCCTCCTGTGCGCTGTCCACGGCCTCGGCGGCCTGCCGCAGCATCGTGACGATGATGAGCACCACGCTGCCGAGGATGACGGCGTACATCGCGTCGAGCACCGCGAGCAGCGGCGGGGAGCCGCCGCCGGCCGGCAGGAGCCGGATCACGCCGTAGAACGCCGGCACCACGATCGTGTAGCCGGCGGCGATGGGCGTGGGCAGCGCGACGACGGCCGCTGTGGTGGCGACCGTGCAGATGTAGTAGAGCCACGGCGTCTCGCCCTCCATCGCCGCGGGGTCCGCGACGATGAACGGCCACGCCGCGAGGGCGAGTGCATAGAGCACCGCGAACGCGAGCGCGGCGACGCGCACGGCGACCTTGGCGATGGAGGCGACGGCGAGGGCCGCCATGGCGCCGTAGAGGACGGCCATCAGGGCGGGCCCGGCCCCCTCGACGAGCGCCGAGGACTGCTCCAGCGCGAGCGGCAGCGTCTGGGCCCCGAACACGAGCCCGAACAGGCCGAGCGCGCGGCCGGAGACCGTCTCGACCTGGGCACGCGTCACGGCGGCCCGACGACGCGTCGCGAGCCGCGCGACCCGCCATTCAGCGGCGGGCATCCCCGCCTTCGCCGTCGAGGCCGGGCAGGATGCCGTCCTCCACGGCGCGCCGCAGGAGGTCGACCTTCGTCGGCGCGGGCCGGCCGACCTCGACGTACTTCGCCCGGATGCGGTCGAGGTACTCGCGTGCGGTGGAGTGCGCGATGCCGAGCTGCATCGCCACGAGCTTCAGGGGCAGGCCCGATGCGTAGAGGTGCAGCACGTCGCGCTCGCGGCGCCCGAGCTGCGCCTTCGCGAAGTCGCGGTCGGCCTCGATCGCGCTCGCCCACTCGACGTTGTTGAGCACCTCGCCCTTCGCGACCGTGGCGATGGCGCCGATCACCGACGACATCGGCGACGCCTTGGGGATGACGCCCGCGGCCCCGGCTGCGAGGGCCTCGCGCACGGCGGCGACGCGGTCGGCGATGCTGTGCACCAGCACCGCGCTGCCCGTGTCGAGCACCGCCCGCACGTTCTCGGTCACGCTCGAGCCGTCGCCGAGCGACAGGTCGAGCACCACCACGTCGCACGACGACCCCGCGAGTGCCTCGAGGAGCTCGGGCACGTTCGAGGTCTCGGCGACCACCTCGTACCCGGCATCACGACACGCGGCACGCAGGCCGAGCCGCACCGCCTCGTAGTCGTCCACGATCGCGACGGTCGCCGCTCCTGCTGCTGCATCGGACACGCGTGTCCCCCTTCCAGTCACACGATAGCGGTCAGCCTCGCCACGGCCTCGACGTGATGCGTGTTCGGGAACAGGTCGAACGCCGCGAGGTCGGCGAGCCGGTATCCGCGTTCGCGCAGGAGTCCGACGTCGCGGGCGAGGGCGACCGGGTCGCAGGCGACGTACACGAGCTGGCGCGGCCGCAGTTCGGCGAGCCGATCGACGACCTGCCGACCGGCACCGGACCGCGGAGGATCGAGCACCACCGTGGCATCGTGCCATCGTGGCCGCTCGGCCGCGGTCGAGCCCTGGACCGCGTCGTCGAGGAATCGATCCACCCGTGCCGTCACGGCGCGAGCACCCACCCAGTCGGCGAGGTTGGCACCCGCGTGCTCGGTGGCCCCCGCATCCGACTCGACGGTCGTGATCCGGACGGCGCGGCCGAAGCGGTCGCCGACCGCAGCGGCCAACAGCCCGACCCCGCCGTAGAGGTCGAGGTTGGCGGCCGCGGGATCGAACAGGTCGCCGTCGACCAGGTCCTGCACGGCGCGGGACAGCGTCGCGGCCGCACCCCGGTGCACCTGCCAGAATCCGTCGCGATCGAGCCGGAAGACGCGGTCGCCGACCCGCTCCTCGATGGTCGGACGCGGGCCCCGCGGCATCCGCTCGGCGTCGACGACCACGATCGCCGGCTCCCCCACGCTCGGCGCGACGAGGTCGACGGCCCGGGCGCCGGGGAACCGCCCGTCGAGGGGGGCCAGCGCGGCGAGCCCCGGCACGGCGAGGGGCACGGATGCCACGGGCACCACCGTGTGGCTTCGCGCCGCGTACGGCCCGACCGCGCCGTCGGCGGCGACCTGGAGCCGCACGCGCGTTCGCCAGCCGGTGCCGTCGGGCGCGACGCCGGGAGCGAGCTCCGGGTCGACCGGTCGGACCTCGACGTCGGTCTCGACGCCGCCCATGCGCGAGAGCGCGTCGCGCAGCACTTCGGCCTTGAGCGCGCGCTGCCGGTCCATCCGGATGTGCCCGAACTCGGCACCGCCCGCGCGGTTCCCCGGCGCGCGCTCGACGGAGGCCTCGGCCCAGACGTGGTCCTGCCGATCCGGTGAGGCCCGCAGCACGCCGAGCGTCTCCGCCCGCCAGAACCGATCGTGCCGCCGGTCGGTGATGCGCGCCGAGACGCGCTCGCCCGGGATCGCGTCGGAGACGAACACGACCCGGCCCTCGTGGTGCGCCACGAACACGCCGCCGTGGGCGACGCGCTCGACCTCGAGCTCGACGACGGGGCCGTCAGGGTCGGGTGCGGGCGACGCGGGGCGCGCGGCGCCACGCTGCTCCCCGGCACGCGGGCGCCTGCGACGGGGGCGACGGGTCTCAGCCATGCTCCGAGCATTCCACAGCGCGAGCGCGGACCGGCAGGATGGGGGCATGCGCCTGTACCTCGCCTCCACCTCACCCGCCCGGCTGCAGACCCTTCGCGCCGCCGGGATCGAGCCGATCGCCATCGCGCCGGGCGTCGACGAGGAGGCGGTCGTGGCGGCCGTCGAGGCGGAATCCGGCCCCCTCGAGGCATCCGACCTGGTGCAGCTGCTGGCGCGCGCCAAGGCCGAGGCGATCGTGGGGCGCGCGCACGAGGGCGAGCCGATCGACGGGCTCATCCTCGGCGGCGACTCCGCGTTCCTCACCGGCGGCGCGATCCATGGCAAGCCGCACCGGCCCGAGGTCGCGCGCCGGCGCTGGCTCGGCCAGAACGGCGGGCACGGCGACCTCTGGTCGGGCCACTGGCTCATCGACCACCGCGGCGGAGCCATGCGGGGCGCGGTGGGGCGTGCGGATGTCGCGACCGTGCGCTTCGCGGCCCTCGACGACGCGGAGATCGACGCCTACATCGCCACCGGAGAGCCCCTCCTCGTGGCGGGCGCGTTCACGATCGACAGCCTCGGCGGGCCCTTCATCCGGCGCGTGGAGGGCGACCCCTCGACGGTGGTCGGCCTTTCGCTCTCGACGTTGCGCGATCTCGTGCGCGAGCTCGGCGTCGACTGGCCCTCGCTCTGGAACCGGCGCTGAGGTGAGGTCCTGCGCGGCGGCGGTTCGGCCGGCGAGCGCACGGGCGGCGGCCACTGCCCGCCGCGACCATTGTCGACGCCCGCAAGGGTCGCGCGGCTTTTTTGTGGAAGCGACCCAAAGGCGAGCTCCGGCGGCCCAATAGGCTTGAGGATTATGCCGCGCATCACCAAGGTCCTCATCGCCAACCGTGGAGAGATCGCCGTTCGCGTCATCCGCGCCGCCCGCGACGCCGGCATCGGCTCGGTCGCCGTCTACGCCGACCAGGACCGCGACGCCCGTCATGCGAAGCTCGCCGACGAGGCGTACGCGCTCGACGGCACCACGAGCGCCGAGACCTACCTCGTGATCGACAAGCTCCTCTCGGTCGCCCGCCGCTCGGGCGCGGACGCCGTGCACCCCGGCTACGGCTTCCTCGCCGAGAACCCCGACTTCGCCCGCGCCGTGATCGACGCGGGCCTCATCTGGATCGGCCCCTCGCCCGAGGCCATCGAGCGCCTCGGCGACAAGGTCTCCGCCCGGCACGTCGCCGAGAAGGTGGGCGCGCCGCTCGCACCCGGCACGCTGAACCCGGTGGCGGATGCCGCGGAGGTGCTCGAGTTCGTCGACGTGCACGGCCTGCCCGTGGCCATCAAGGCCGCCTTCGGCGGCGGCGGCCGCGGCCTCAAGGTCGCCCGCACGCGCGACGAGGTGCCCGAGCTCTTCGACTCGGCCACCCGCGAGGCGGTCGCGGCGTTCGGGCGCGGCGAGTGCTTCGTCGAGAAGTACCTCGACAAGCCGCGCCACGTCGAGACCCAGTGCCTCGCCGATCGGCACGGCAACGTCGTGGTGGTGTCGACCCGCGACTGCTCGCTGCAGCGCCGCCACCAGAAGCTCGTCGAGGAGGCGCCGGCGCCCTTCCTCACCGAGGAGCAGAACCGCGCGCTCTACGAGGCGTCGAAGGCGATCCTCAAGGAGGTCGGCTACGTCGGGGCGGGCACCTGCGAGTTCCTCATCGGGCAGGACGGCACCGTCTCGTTCCTCGAGGTGAACACCCGGCTCCAGGTCGAGCACCCCGTGTCGGAGGAGATCACCGGGATCGACCTCGTGCGCGAGCAGTTCCGCCTCGCCGAAGGCGGCACGCTCGACTACCCCGACCCCGTCGCCAACGGCCACTCCATCGAGTTCCGCATCAACGGCGAGGACCCGGGCCGCAACTTCCTGCCCTCGCCCGGCCCCGTGCACGTGCTGCGGTTCCCCGGCGGCCCCGGCGTCCGCGTGGACTCGGGCGTGACGACCGGCGACGAGATCTCAGGCGCGTTCGACTCGCTGCTCGCCAAGCTCATCGTGACCGGCTCCTCGCGCACCGACGCCCTCGAGCGCGCCCGCCGCGCCCTCGACGAGTTCGACGTCGCCGGGTTGCCCACCGTGCTGCCGTTCCATCGCGACATCGTGCGCAACCCCGCGTTCGCACCCGTCGACGGCGAGCCCTTCTCGGTGTACACCCGCTGGATCGAGACCGAGTACGACAACCAGCTCGAGCCGTGGTCGGGCGAGCTCGCCGAGACGAGCGGCCCCGCTGCGCGCGCGAGCCTGGTCGTCGAGGTCGCCGGCCGCCGCGTCGAGGTCACCCTGCCGAAGAAGCTCCTCGGCGGCGCATCCGCCACCGGCTCGGCCGGCTCGGGCACGGCGCCGCGCCGACGCACGCCCGGCCACTCGGTCGGCACCGCCACCGGCGACGCCGTGAAGGCACCGATGCAGGCGACGGTCGTGAAGGTCGCGGTCGCCGAGGGCGACAAGGTCGTCAAGGGCGATCTCGTGCTCGTGCTCGAGGCCATGAAGATGGAGCAGCCGATCGTCGCGCACAAGGACGGCGTCATCGGCCTCGTGAACGCGGAGGCCGGCGCCACCGTCTCGAGCGGCCACCTGCTCCTCGCGATCAACGACGCCTGATCCGGCGGCAGCTCCCGCCGGTCGGTCAGACGTGGCCGATGCCGAAGTTCCACGGCGCGGAGATCACGCTCGTGACCGACGGATCGTTCCAGTTCCACTGGGTGGCGGCGACGGCGTTCGCGTTCGCGTACTTCCGGTACGTGTCGGTCCATGAGTCGTACATGCGCTCGCCGAGGTCGGGCCCCGTCTCGACCGGGAACTCGTCGTATCCGGTCCCGTGCCACTCCTCGCCCAACTGATCGGCGAGCGCGCGCAGGTCGTCGCCGGGCCGGAAGCCCTGCGTCGTGGAGACACTGATGCCGTTGCCGACGACCGGATGCGTGAACTGCACCATCACGTTCATGTCGGAGGAATACCCGGACGGCTCGTGGTCGTCGTTGACGACCGCGCCCGGCCACGTGTAGCTCGTCCACGCGTGCCACTCGTGTCCGCCGGGGCGCTCCTCGACATCGGGCGGGCCGCCGAGCACGGTGGAGATCGTGTCGACGAAGGTGCCGGCGTCGGCGTCGTACGAGAGCTCGCCGACGACGATTCCAGCGCCGTTGACAAGGTCGAGGTGCTCGGGGCGAACCGTGATGTGGGCGACGACCGTGTCGACCGGTGCAGGCTCGGCGGCGACCGGGGCGGTCGTCGGCGGTGCCGGCGTCGCCGACTGGGAGGGCATCGGCGTCGAGGTGGGCGGCTGGGTGGGATCGGGGGGCGCCACCACGCATCCGGTCAGCAGCACGCCTGCCGCGGCGATGACGAACGCGACGCCCACGGCACGACCGACCACGGAATCCTCCAACCCGCACCGGCGAGTCCGGCCGACCCGAATCTACTGGATCGCCGCCGTTCGGAGTGCGCGCTCCGGATCGCGATTCGATCACGGCCGCTCGGAGTCGCCGGCCATGGCGCGCGATCGTGATCCGGTCAGGGCCTGGGCTCCGGAACCCAGTCCCCCTCGAGCTCGACGACCTCGCCTGGCTGACCCCGCTCGATGAGCCGGACGACCGCATCGACGACCCGGGCGGGCGGCACCAGCCCGCCGGCATCCGCGCGGGCACGGGGTGAGAGCGCGTGCCACTCCCGCACCGCGCGATCGAGGCCGATCCAGCCTGGGACGACCGCGGTCACCCGCACATCGGAGCGCGCGCCGAGGCTCGTCGTGAACCGTCGCAGGCCCGCCTTGGCGGCGCCGTACTCCGGTGAGGCATAGGCGTCATCGCCGGTGCCGCCGCTCGAGCCGACGTTCACGACCGCGCCGCCCACGCTCGCGAGCGTCGGCCACAGCGACTGCGTGAGGAGCATGGGCGCCAGCAGGTTGACCGTCATGGCCGACCACCACGCGTCAGGTGCGGCGTCGGGGTACTGGTCCCCCGCCGTCCAGGCACCGGCATTGTTGACGAGGGCCCCGACGCGGGCGTCTCGCGCCAGCTCGGCTCCGAGCGTTCGCACTGCCTCCGCCGAACCCAGGTCGCAGACGCGAGTGCCGACGTGCACGTCGTACCCATCCTCGAGCCGACGGCGGGCCTCGTCGAGCGCCCCCGGAAGCCGGTCGATGAGGAGCAGGTCCCGGCCACGATCCGCCAGGGCTTGGGCGATCATTCGCCCGACGCCCCCTGCCGCCCCGGTGACCACCGCGACATCCGCTGCGTCGACCATGCGCCTCAGGCGGGTGGTGGCGCGCCCTGCGGCGTCGGGAGCTCCACCTCGCTGACCTGCTCGCCCACGAGCCGCGAACGGCGCCGGCCGTAGACCAGGTAGATCAGCACGCCGATCACGAGCCACACGAGGAACCGCACCCAGGTGAGCGTCGTCAGGTTCAGCATGAGCCAGAAGCACAGCACCGCCGACAGGATCGGCAGCACCGGCGACCACGGCACGCGGAATCCGCGCGGCAGGTCGGGCCGGGTGCGCCGCAGCACCACGATGCCGAGGCTCACGAGCACGAACGCCGAGAGCGTGCCGATGTTGATCATCTCCTCGAGCAGGCCGACGTCGGTGAAGGCGGCGACGAGGGCGACCACCGTGCCGCCGATGATCTGGATGCGCGCGGGAGTCTTCGTGTGCTCGGTGGTCTTCGACAGCCAGCGCGGCAGCAGCCCGTCGCGGCTCAGCGCGAAGACGATGCGGGACAGCCCGAGCAGCAGCACCATGATCACGGTCGTGAGACCGGCGAGCGCGCCGAGCGAGATCACGGCGGACGCCCAGTCCTGGCCGACGAGGCGGAACGCCGTCGCGAGCGACGGGGTCTCCTCGGCCGCGAGCTGCGTGTACGAGACCATGCCCGTCATCACGATCGAGACGAGCACATAGAGCGCGGTCACGATCGCGAGGCCGAGGAAGATGCCGCGGGGCAGGCGCTTCTGCGGCTCGCGCACCTCCTCGGCGCTCGTGGCGACGACGTCGAATCCGATGAACGCGAAGAACACCAGCGACGCCGCGGAGAGCAGCCCGAAGATGCCGTACTGGGCGGGCGCCGCACCCGTCGCCCACGAGAACAGCGACTGCGCCCACACGTCGCTCGCGCCGCCCTCGGTCGGCACGGACTCGGGGATGAACGGCACGTAGTTCGCCGCATTGATGAAGAAGAAGCCCACGACGATCACGAAGAGCACGATCGCGACCTTGATGATCGTGAAGACCGAGCCCACGCGCGCGGTGAGCTTCGTGCCGGCGACGAGCAGGGCGGTGAAGATCGCGACGATCAGGAACGCGGGCCAGCTCACCTCGATGCCGGCGATCTCCACGGTGGCCGGGAACGGGATGCCGACGGCGAGGAGCGCCTCGCCGAGGTAGACGCCCCAGTACTTGGCGATCACGGCCGCACCGGTGAACATCTCGAGGATGAGGTCCCAGCCGATGATCCAGGCGAGGAGCTCGCCCATGGTCGCGTAAGTGAAGGTGTAGGCGCTGCCCGCCACCGGCACCGTCGACGCGAACTCGGCGTAGCACATGATCGCGAGCCCGCAGGTGATCGCGGCGAGGATGAACGAGATCGTCACGCTGGGCCCCGCGAAGTTGGCCGCCGCCTGCGCACCGACCGAGAAGATGCCCGCGCCGACGGCGACGGCGATCCCCATCAGGGCGAGGTCCCAGGTGCCCAGCGATCGCCTCAGGCTGCGTTCCTCGTCGACGGAGTCGGCGATCGACGCCTCGACGGACTTCACTCGCAGGTTCATGGTTCCCCCCAAGCCGCTGCGCGCTGCCCCCGCAGCGCCGCGTCGTCTCAGCGTACGACGTGCATGGCCCTCGCGGCATCCGTCAGCGAACCGGTCAGCGACGGGTAGATCGGGAACGCCTCGGCGAACTGGTCGACCGTGAGCCGGTGCTCGACCGCCAGCGCGAGCGGCAGGATGAGCTCCGACGCCTTCGGCGCGACGATCACCCCGCCGATGATGGCGCCGGATCCGCTCGAGGCGAAGAGCTTCACGAAGCCGTCGCGGATGCCCATCATCTTGGCTCGGGGGTTCGAGGCGAGCGGCAGCTTGTACACCACGCCGGGCACCACGCCCTCCTCGATGTCCTTCTGCGTCCAGCCGACCGTGGCGATCTCGGGCTGGGTGAAGATGTTCGAGGTGATGTTGCGCTCCTCGGGCGGGTCGACGATGTCGCCCATCGCATGGAACACGGCGGTGCGCCCCTGCATCGACGCCACCGACGCGAGCGGCAGAAACGTGGTGCAGTCGCCGGCCGCGTAGATGTTCGGCATCGACGTGCGCGCGACGCGGTTGACGCGGATGTGCCCGCTCTCCGAGAGCTGGACGCCCGCCTCCTCGAGGCCGATGCCGGAGGTGTTCGGCACGGAGCCGACGGCCATCAGGCAGTGGCTGCCCCGCACCTCGCGGCCGTCGGTGAGCGTGGCCACGACGGAGTCGCCGTCGCGGACGACGGACTCCGCGCGCGACTTGTTCAACACCTTCATGCCGTTGCGCTTGAAGACCTTCTCGATCACGGATGCCGCGTCCGCGTCCTCGCCGGGCAGCACCTGGTCGCGGCTCGAGATGAGGGTCACCTTCGACCCGAGCGCACGGTACGCGGACGCGAACTCCGCTCCGGTGACGCCGGATCCGACGACGATCAGGTGCTCGGGGATCTGGGGAAGGTCGTACAGCTGGGTCCAGGTGAGGATCCGCTCGCCGTCGGGCACCGCGGTGGGGAGCACGCGCGGGGTCGCGCCGACCGAGATCACGAGCGTGTCAGCCTCGATGCGGTCGAAGTCGGTGCCGCCCTTCGCGGTCGCGACGATGATGGCGTTGGAGCCGTCGAGCCGGCCCTCGCCCTGCACGAGGTTCACGCCGGCGTCGAGGAGGTTCGAGCGCATGTCCTCGGATTGCTGCGCCGCGAGGCCGAGCAGCCGCTTGTTGACCGCGGAGAGGTTGATCGCCACGCTCGGCTTCACGGCCTTGTCGGACTGGCCCTTGGCGTAGAACTGCACCCCGAGGTCGGCCGCCTCCTTCACGGCGTTGGACGCCTCCGCGGTCGCGATGAGCGACTTCGAGGGCACCACGTCGGTGAGCACCGCCGAGCCGCCGACGCCGGCGCGTTCGACCAGGGTGACCTCCGCCCCGAGCCTTGCGCCGGCGAGTGCCGCCTCGTAGCCACCGGGTCCTCCTCCGAGGACGGCGATCCGTTGCGTGCGCTCGAACTCGTAGGCCATGCTCACATTCTGTCGTATCCGCGTGGCGGGCCAGCACACGAGCACGGGCCAGCGGCGGCATCCGCCCCCTCATTAGAGTGGTGGGATGCACGATTCGAACCCGCTCGACGACCCGAACGCCGATCCCTTCGCCATCGCCGCCGACGCCGCCGCGAGGATCGCCGAGCTCACCGGGATCGAACGCCACGACGTCGCCCTCACGCTCGGCAGCGGCTGGGGCCGCGCGGCCGACCTCATCGGCGAGACCACGCACTCGATCGCCGCCACCGAGGTGCCGGGCTTCTCGAAGCCCGCGCTCGAGGGCCATGTCGGCACGCTCCGTTCCGTGGCGCTGCCCAGCGGCAAGCGCGCGCTCGTGATCGGCGCGCGCACCCATTACTACGAGGGCCACGGCGTGCGCCGGGTCGTGCACTCCGTGCGCACCGCCGCTGCCGCGGGCGCCTCGACGATGATCCTCACCAACGGCGCCGGGGGCATCAGGGAGACCTGGTCGCCCGGCACGCCCGTGCTCATCAGCGACCACATCAACCTCACCGCCGACTCGCCGCTCGAGGGCGCGACCTTCGTCGACCTCACCGACCTGTACTCCCGCCGACTCCGCGACCTCGCACGGTCCATCGACCCGTCGCTCGACGAGGGCGTCTACTGCCAGTTCCGCGGGCCGCACTACGAGACGCCGGCCGAGGTGCAGATGGCGAAGGCCATCGGCGGGCACATCGTCGGCATGTCCACGGCGCTCGAGGCCATCGCCGCCCGACAGGCGGGCATGGAGATCCTCGGGATGTCGCTCATCACGAACCTCGCCGCCGGCATCCAGCAGACGCCCCTCAGCCACGAGGAGGTCATCGAGGCCGGCCGCGAAGCCGAGCCGGTGATCTCCAGCCTGCTGGCGAAGATCGTCGCCGAGCTCTAGGAGGCACCGGATGTCGCAGACGAACGCCGCCGACGCCGAGCGTCTCGCGCTCGCCGAGTCCTGGATCGCGCAGGACCCCGACCCCGAGACGCGTGCCGAGCTGGCGGCGCTCGTGGAGGGTGCACGCGCGGGCGACCCCGCGGCATCCGCCGAGCTCGCCGACCGCTTCGACACGCGCCTGGCCTTCGGCACCGCAGGGCTCCGCGGCGAGATCGCGGCCGGCCCCAATCGCATGAACCGGGTGCTCGTGGCACAGGCCGCGGCGGGGCTCGCCGCCTACCTGCTCGAGCGGGCGCGTCCCGGCGAGACGCCGTCGGTCGTGATCGGCTACGACGGCCGCAAGAACTCGGCCGTGTTCGCGCGGGACTCCGCCGAGGTGATGGCCGGCGCGGGCGTGCGCGCCGTGCTGCTGCCGCAGCTCCTGCCGACGCCGGTCCTGGCATTCGCCGTGCGGCATCTCGAGATGTCCGCCGGCGTCATGGTGACCGCATCGCACAACCCGCCGAACGACAACGGCTACAAGGTGTACCTCGGCGGCGGCGACGACGGCTCGCAGATCGTCGCGCCCGCCGATGCCGAGATCGCCGCCGCGATCCTCCGGGTCGCCGGAACGACGACCGTACCGGAGCTGCCGCGCGGCGACTTCGAGACCGCGCCCGAGTCGGTCGTCGACGAGTACATCCGCCAGACCGCGCTCGTGGCCGACGCACCCGCCGCGCAGCCCCGCGTCGTCTACACGGCGATGCACGGCGTCGGCTGGGAGACCGCCGCGCGCGTGCTCGCCGCGGCGGGGTTCGACGCGCCCGCGCTCGTGACGACGCAGATCTCGCCCGACCCCGCGTTCCCGACCGTCGCATTCCCGAATCCCGAGGAGCCCGGGGCGATGGACCTGAGCTTCGCGCGAGCGCGCGAGGTCGACGCCGAGCTCATCATCGCCAACGACCCCGATGCCGACCGACTCGCGATCGCCGTCCCGGATGCCGCGGCGGCCGACGGATACCGCCGCCTCACCGGCAACGAGGTCGGGCTCCTGCTGGGCTGGCAGGCCGCGCGCCGCGCCGCCGCGGCGGCCTCCGGCGACGCCGGGGCCGACGGCACGCTCGCGTGCTCGATCGTCTCCTCCCCCGGGCTGGAGGCCGTCGCCCGGGCCTACGACCTGGACTTCGAGGCCACGCTCACGGGGTTCAAGTGGATCTCGCGAGCCACCGGACTCCTGTTCGGCTTCGAGGAGGCGCTCGGCTACCTCGTGAATCCGCAGACGGTGCGCGACAAGGACGGCATCTCCGCCGCGGTCGCGTTCCTCTCCCTCGCGGCGGAGCTGAAGGCCGCCGGCCGCACGATCGCCGACCACCTCGACGACTTCGTCGAGCGGTTCGGCTGCTTCGCCTCCTCGCAGATCTCCCTGCGCGTCACCGACCTCTCGCGCATCGGCGAGATCATGGCGCGGCTGCGCGCCGCGCCCCCGGCCTCGGTCGGCGGCATCCGGGTCGAGCGCATCGAGGACCTGGCCAACGGATTCGGCGCGCTGCCGCCGTCCGACGTGCTGCGGGTCCTGCTCGAGGGCGGCGGCCGGGTCATGGTGCGGCCGAGCGGCACCGAGCCGAAGCTCAAGGTCTACATCGACGCGGTCGGCGCCGAGGGCACCGTCGCGGAGCGGCGGGCCGCGGCATCCGCCGCCGTCGCCGCGCTCGAGGCGGGCATGCGGGAGCTCACCGCCTGAGGCGCGCGCCGGGGTCAGCCGAGCGAGGCCTCGAGCTTCTCGCCGATCTCCTCGACGTCGAAGTAGTTCACGACCTCGATGACCTCGGCGAAGTTGCGCCCGATCGCCGCGCGCACCGCACCGGCGAGCTCCGTCGACGTGAGGATGACCTGGGCGTCGGCAGCGGCATCCGCGATGCTCGCGAGGTCGCTGGCGCTCACGTCCGCGGAGAGCCCGAGGCGGTCGAGCGCCCGCTCGGCGTTCACCTTCAGGATCGCCGACGTGCCGACCCCAGCGCCGCA
The DNA here is from genome assembly GCF_004216665.1 of Agromyces ramosus. Lineage (GTDB taxonomy): Bacteria > Actinomycetota > Actinomycetes > Actinomycetales > Microbacteriaceae > Agromyces > Agromyces ramosus. The sequence goes on from NZ_SGWY01000001.1 coordinate 413,006, forward strand.
CACTGCCACGATCCTCACGCCACGCCCGCCCCACCGGTCGCGTCGGCGCCGGCGTCCGCGTCGGCTGCCGATTCGCCCTCGGTGTCGATCCCGAGCAGTGCGCGCACCTCGTCGGCCGATGCCGCCCGAGCGATGCGCCCGACGATGCCGCTGTCGTTGAAGGCGTTCGCGAGCTTCGCCACCGACGCGACGTGGTCCTCGGCGTTCGAGACGGCGAGCCCCACGACGACGCGCACCGGGTCGTTGTGCGGGTGGCCGAACGGCACCGCCGTGGCGAGCGTGACGACCGCGAGCCCCTCGCGGCGCACGTCGGGGCCGGGACGCGCGTGCGCGAGCGCGAGGCCCGGGGCGATCACGACGTAGGCGCCGAACTCCTCGATGACCGCGATCATGCGGTCGGCGTACTCCGACCGGGTCGCGCCGGAGCGGGTCAGGGCGCGGCCTGCCTCCCGCACGGCGGCGCGCCAGTCGTCGGCGCGTGCGCGGAGGACCACGGCGGTGTCGGGGAGCGGCGGGATCGTCGTCATGGGGGTCCGTTCGGGGGCGCGTCAGGTCTCGTGGGCCGTGCGGCGCCCGTCAGGCTTCGTCGAAGCCGTCCTGGATGAGCTCGGCGAGCTCCTCGCGGTCGTCGAGGGGGAGGAAGGCGGATGCCGCGGCGTTCAGCTGGAAGGTCTCGAAGTCGTCGAGGTCGTAGCCGAAGGCTTCGCTGAGGAGGGAGAGTTCCCGCGTCAGCGAGGTGCCGCTCTGGAGCCGGTTGTCGGTGTTGACCGTGACGCGGAAGCCGAGCTGGTAGAGCAGGTCGAACGGGTGGTCGACGAGCTCGTCGCCCCACGCCGCGATCGCACCCGTCTGCAGGTTCGACGACGGACTCGTCTCGAGGGCGATCTCACGGTCGCGCACCCACTGGGCGATCGGGCCGAGCGACACGTAGGTGTTCTCGTCATCCTGCCGTTCGATCGTGAGGTCCTCGGCGATGCGCACGCCATGGCCGAGCCGCAGGGCGCGCCCGTCGAAGAGGGCGCTGCGGATCGAGTCGAGCCCGTCGGCCTCGCCGGCGTGCACGGTCACCGGGAAGAACTGCGAGGCGAGGAAGTCGAATGCGGTGCGGTGGCGGCTCGGGAGGAACCCGGCCTCGGCACCGGCGATGTCGAAGCCGACGACCCCGCGGTCGCGGTGCCGAACGGCGAGCTCGGCGATCTCGAGACCGCGATCGGCGTGTCGCATCGCGGTGACGAGCTGCCCCGCACGGATGCTCCGCCCCTGGTGCCGCACGTCGTCGATGCCCGCCTCGATGCCGGCCTGCACCGCCTCGACCGCCTCGTCGAGGCTGAGGCCGCGCGCGAGGTGCTGCTCGGGCGCCCATCGGATCTCGCCGTAGACGACGCCGTCGGCCGCGAGGTCCTGCACGAACTCGCGGGCCACCCGCTGGAGTCCGGCACGCGTCTGCATCACCGCGGTGGTGAGGTCGAAGGTCTTGAGGTACTCGACGAGCGAGCCCGAGTTCGACTGCTCGGTGAACCACGCGGCGAGCGCCTCCGCGTCGGCGGCCGGCACCTCGACGCCGATCTCGTCGGCGAGTTCGAGGAGGGTCTGCGGGCGCAGCCCGCCGTCGAGGTGGTCGTGCAGCGAGATCTTCGGCAGGCCCTGGATGCTGGTGCCGTCGCCCTCGAGGCGGTACTCCGGAATCGTGTTCACGTGACAACGATAGCGGCGCGTCCGTCGCGAAGTCTCGGCAATCTCGAAGCTCCTGCGGGTCGCGTCCGTAGCCCGATCGCGTCGGATTCCGCTCGGCCCGGCCTCCCCGGTGCGGCTACGCGCGACCGATGCGGTCGGCGATCAGCGGCCCGCCGTCCTCGATCGCGTCGCCCGGATCGCCGACGCGGTAGGCGCCCTCGACCGCATCGAGCGCGCGGGCGAATCGGGCGGGCTCGTCGGCGTGCAGCGTGAACAGGGGCGCCCCGGCTCGCACGGCGTCGCCCGGCTTGGCGTGCAGCTCGATGCCCGCGGCGTGGTGCACCGGGTCCTCCTTGCGCGCGCGGCCCGCACCGAGCCGCCATGCGGCGATGCCGAACGGCAGGGCCTCCTGCGCCACGAGCACGCCGTCGCGGTCGGCGGTGACGACGTGCTGCTCGCGCGCGACGGGCAGGGCCGCGTCGGGATCGCCGCCCTGGGCGCGGATCGCCCGCCGCCAGGTGTCCATGGCCCGCCCGTCGTCGAGCGCGCCCTCCACGTCGGCATCGTGCACGCCCGCGAGGGCGAGCATCTCTCGCGCGAGTGCCACCGTGAGCTCCCGCACGTCGGCCGGGCCGCCGCCGGAGAGCACGTCGACCGATTCGCGGACCTCGTTCGCGTTGCCGATCGTGAGCCCGAGCGGCACGCTCATGTTCGTGATGAGCGCCGAGGTCGCCACCCCGGCATCCTCCCCGAGTTCGACCATCGTGCGGGCGAGCTCCCGTGAACGCTCGATGTCCTGCAGGAACGCGCCCGAGCCGAACTTCACGTCGAGCACGAGCGCGCCGGTTCCCTCCGCGATCTTCTTCGACATGATCGAGGAGGCGATGAGCGGGATCGCCTCGACCGTGCCCGTGATGTCGCGCAGTGCGTAGAGCTTCTTGTCCGCCGGCGCGAGCCCGGATCCGGCGGCGCAGATCACGCCGCCCACGTCGCGGAGCTGCGCGAACATCTCCTCGTTCGTGAGGTCGGCGCGCCAGCCGGGAATCGACTCGAGCTTGTCGAGGGTGCCGCCGGTGTGGCCCAGGCCGCGGCCGGACAGCTGCGGCACCGCCACGCCGAAGGTGGCGACGAGCGGCATCAGCGGGAGCGTGATCTTGTCGCCGACGCCGCCGGTGGAGTGCTTGTCGCTCGTGGGCTTGCCGAGCCCCGAGAAGTCCATGCGCTCGCCCGACGCGATCATCGCCATCGTCATGTCGCGGATCTCCCGGCGGCTCATGCCGTTGAGGAAGATCGCCATGGTCATCGCCGACATCTGCTCGTCCGCGACGTAGCCGCGCGTGTACGCGTCGATGAGCCAGTCGACCTCCGCGGTGTCGAGCTCGTGGCCGTCGCGCTTGGCGCGGATCAGGTCGACGGCGTCGAACGCCTCCACGGCGCTCATGCGCGCACGCCCCGGAACTCGGCGAGCTGCCGCGGTCCGAACGCGTCGGGCAGCACCTCGTCGATGGTCTTGACGCCCGACACGGTCTCGAGCAGCATGCCCTCGGCCGAGTGCTCGTACAGCAGCTGGCGGCACCGGCCGCACGGCATCAGCGTGGCACCGTGGCCGTCGACGCAGGTGAAGGCGACGAGCTTGCCGCCGCCCGACATGACGAGCGCCGACACGAGCGAGCACTCGGCGCAGAGCGTGACGCCGTACGAGGCGTTCTCGACGTTGCATCCGCTGACGACGCGGCCGTCGTCGACGATCGCGGCGGCGCCGACCGGGAACTCGGAGTAGGGCACGTACGCCTTCGCCATGGCTTCGCGCGCGCGCTCGCGCAGCGACTCCCAGTCGATCGCATCCGTTGCGGTCATGGTGCTCCCCCGTTCAGGATGGGCCTTTCGGTGATGATGACGGATGCCGCCGCCGGCGGCGGCATCCGCTCAGGACTTGATGTACGGTTTGCCCGCCGCGGCGGGGCCGCGGACCTTGCCGACGAGTCCGGCCACGGCGAAGATCGTCACGACGTACGGCAGCATCAGCATGAACTCGCTCGGCACGGGCGATCCGATGACCGACAGCGTGTTCTGCAGGTTCGAGGCGAAGCCGAAGAGCAGCGCCGCGAGCGTCGCCTTGATCGGGTCCCACTGGCCGAAGATCACGGCGGCGAGCGCGATGAAGCCGGCGCCCGCGGTCATCTCCTTGTTGAAGGCGATGCCCGACCCGATGGTGAAGAACGTGCCGCCGAGGCCGGCGATCGCGCCGGCGAGTGCGACGTTCCAGAACCGGGTGCGGTTGACCTTGATGCCCACCGTGTCGGCCGCCTGCGGGTGCTCGCCGACTGCACGGAGGCGCAGACCCCACTTGGTGTGGAACAGCCCGACGTACACGAGCGCGACGGCGACGTACATGAGGTACACCACGAGGGTCTGCCGGAACAGCACCGGGCCGATGATCGGGATCTCGCTGAGCACCGGGATCGGGAGGCGCTCGAAGCGAGGGGGCGTGTTCAGCAAGGAGGCGTTCGGCGCGAGCACCTGCGAGAAGAAGAAGCTCGTCAGGCCGATCACGAGCACGTTCAGCACGACACCGACGATGACCTGGTCGACGAAGTACTTGATCGAGAACACGGCGAGGACCATGCCGACCAGCATGCCCGCGACCATCGCGGCGAGCAGGCCGAGGAGGGGCTGGTCGGTGAGCGACGCGACGACCGCGGCCGTGAAGGCGCCGGCGAGCAGCTGTCCCTCGATCGCGATGTTGATGACGCCCACGCGCTCGCCGATGACGCCGGCCAGGGAGCCGTAGATCAGCGGGACCGCGAGGCTGAGCGATCCGAACAGCAGGCCGATCACCGGGATCGCCGCGCCGGAGGCGGCCCAGGTGAGGAACCCGAACATGAACAGCACCGCGAACACCACGATCAGCCAGAGCGGCACGCGTCGCTTCGACGACACCAGCACCGCGGAGTAGGCGGTGGCGATCGCGAGGAGCACGATCGTGGTCCACAGGGCCGGCATCGTCGGCACCGTGATCTCGGACAGCTGGATCAGGTCGGACTGGGTGGACAGGCGGAACGTGGTGTCGCCCTCCTGCGGTGCGAAGACCGCGAGCGCCAGGGCGAGGACGGTGAAGATCGCGAACGCGATCGGCGCCTTCCAGCTCGTGACGACGGTCGTGTCGAGGGTCACGATCTCCGGCGAGGGAGCGGGTTGCTGCACGGTGGCGCTCACTTGACCTTCACCTCCTGGGAGACGTTCGGAACGGGCCTGCGACGCGACGCCGGGTCGGGCAGGCGGAAGATCGTGCGCACGAGCGGCGGCGCCGCGATGAACAGCACGATGAGGGACTGCACGACGAGCACGATCTCGATGGGCACGCCCTCGGCGGCCTGCATCGAGAAGCCGCCCGCCTTGAAGGCGCCGAACAGCAGGCCCGCGACGAAGGTGCCCCACGGGGTCGACCGGCCGAGCAGGGCGACGGTGATCGCGTCGAACCCGATGCCGGCGTCGATGCCCGCGGTGAACCCGGTGGTCACCGTGCCGAGCACTTGGCTCACGCCCGCGAGGCCGAGCAGCGCACCCGAGATGAGCATCGCGTAGACGTACATGTTCCGCACGTTGATGCCCGCGACCCGTGCGGCGTTCGGGTTCTCGCCCACCGCGCGGAACCGGAAGCCGAGGCTCGACCGGCTGAGGATCCACCAGACCACGACGGTCGCGATGATCACCAGGACGAAGCCGAGGTGCAGGTTGAACTGCGGTCCGAGCAGCGACGGGAAGATCGCCGTGTCCTTCATCGCCGGGGTCTTCGGGTTCGACGAACCCGGCGCCTGCAGCAGCCCGGGCGTGCGGAGCAGCCAGGAGACGAGGTAGAACGCGATGTAGTTGAGCATGATCGTGACGATCACCTCGTGCGCTCCCGTGCGGGCCTTCAGGAGTCCGGCGATGCCCGCCCAGAGCGCGCCGCCGACGAGGCCGCCGACGAGGGCGACGAGCATGTGCAGGCCCCAGGGCAGGTCGAAGCCGAAGCCGATCCACCCCGCGACGGATGCCGCGATGAGCATCTGGCCGCGACCACCGATGTTGAACATGCCGACGCGGAACGCGAGGGCCACGCCGAGGCCACCGGCGATGAGCGGCGTCGCGAACGTGAGCGTCTCGGTGAGCGGGCGGATGCCGGCGAGGAACGTGTCGCGCCGGAAGTTGTAGATCGACCCCTGGAACAGGGCCGCGTACGCGCCCGAGACCGATTCCCAGATGGCGAGGAAGGTGTCGCCGGGCCGGGCGAAGAAGTACCCGCTGGCCTCCTGCACGCGCTCGTCGGTGAACGCGATCATGATGGCGCCCACGATCAGCGCGAGCAGCACCGCCAGCACCGAGATGATGGCGTTGCCCGTCGCGATCTGGTGGAGCGTGGTGTGCCAGCGCGAGGGCGGCGGCACGTCGGCGCCGGCCGTTCCGCCGGGACCGCCCGCGGTGGCGCGCGCATCCTCGGCCGCGGTCTCCTTCTCGGGCGAGACGGCGCCGGGCTCCTCGATCGCGACGTCGACGTCGAGCTCGGGCCGCCCTGGGCCGGGCGTTCCGGCGGCGTCGGGGTGCTGGGGGTCGCTCATGCCGCGGCTCCTTCTGCGGGGTGTTCGCCGGCCATCATCAGGCCGAGCACGTCACGGGGGGTGTCGCCCGGCACGATGCCCACGATGCGCCCGCGGTACATGACCATGATCCGGTCGGCGAGGGCGACGACCTCGTCGAGCTCGGTGGAGACCACGAGCACGGGCACGCCGGCGTCGCGGGTCTCGACGATGCGCTTGTGGATGAACTCGATCGAGCCCACGTCGACGCCGCGCGTCGGCTGCGCGGCGACGAGCAGTCGAAGGTCGCGGCTCAGCTCGCGGGCGAGCACCACCTTCTGCTGGTTGCCGCCCGACAGCTGGCGGACCTTCGAGTCGATGCCCTGGGTGCGGACGTCGAACTCCTTCACCTTCTCGCGGGCGAAGTCGGCGAGTGCGCCGCGCTGGATGTTGCCCGCGCGCACGAAGGGCGCGCCGCCGCTGCGGTCGAGCATGAGGTTCTCGGCGATCGTGAACTCGCCGACCAGGCCGTCCTCGGTGCGGTCCTCTGGCACGAAGCCGACGCCGGCATCGAGGATGCGCCGGACGCTCGCGGAGGTCAGCTCGGTGCCGTCGAGGTTGATGGAGCCCTCCACGCGGGGCTGGAGCCCGAGCAGCGCCTCGGTCAGCTCGGTCTGCCCGTTGCCCTGCACGCCCGCGACGGCGAGGATCTCGCCGCGGCGCACGGTGAAGCTGACGTCGTTGACGACGAGCTGGCCGATCGGGTCGATGACCGTGAGGCCCTCGACGATGAGCGCCGGGTCGCCGAGCGACGGCTCCTCCTTCTGCACGGTGAGCTCGACGGCGCGGCCGACCATGAGCGAGGCGAGTTCGGCGTTCGTGGCCGTCGGAGCGGCTTCGCCCACGACCTTGCCGAGGCGGATGACCGTGATGCGGTCGGCGACCTCGCGGACCTCGCGGAGCTTGTGGGTGATGAAGACGATCGAGGTGCCGGTCTCCTTGAGCTGGCGCATGATTCCCATCAGCTCGTCGGTCTCCTGCGGGGTCAGCACCGCGGTCGGCTCGTCGAACACGAGCACGCGCGCGTCGCGGGAGAGCGCCTTGATGATCTCGACGCGCTGCTGCACCCCGACCGGGAGATCGTCGACGAGCGCGTCGGGGTCGACGTGGAACCCGAACCGCTCGGAGATCTCGCGCACCTTCGCACGCGCCGTCGGGAGGTCGAGCAGGCCCCCGGCGCGAGTGGACTCGTGGCCGAGCATGACGTTCTCGGCGACGGTGAACACCGGGATGAGCATGAAGTGCTGGTGCACCATGCCGATGCCGGCCGCCATCGCGTCGCCGGGCCCGGCGAACTGCTGCACCTGGTCGTCGAGGAGCACCTGGCCGTCGTCGGCCTGGTACAGGCCGTAGAGCACGTTCATGAGCGTCGACTTGCCTGCACCGTTCTCGCCGAGGAGGCAGTGGATCTCTCCGGCCTCCACGGTGAGGTCGATGTGGTCGTTGGCGACCAAGCTGCCGAATCGCTTCGTGATGCCGCGAAGTTCGAGCTTCATGTCCCCGATCCTAGTGAGGTGGCTGCATCCGTTGGAGATGCTGCACGAATGTGGAGTCGGCCGAAGGCCGCGTGCGCAGATGTTGCGCGAGATGCTCTGTCGAGCCGCCGAACGCGGATCGGGGAGGCCGGCTTCCGCCGACCTCCCCGATCAGTGCGTGGTCCTTACTCTGCGAGGTAGGACGCGACCTCGACGTCGCCCGCGATGATCGCGGCCTTCAGGTCGTCGAGCTGACCCTGCAGGTCGGCCGGGACCTTCGACTCGAAGTCGTGGAACGGCGCGATGCCGACGCCTTCGTTCTCGAGCGTGCCGACGAACGGGGTGTTGTCGAACTCGCCGTTGCCTGCTGCGAGCACCGCCTCGTAGGTGCCGACGTCGATGCCCTTGAGGATCGAGGTCAGCATGAGGTCGGCCACCGACGGGTCGGTCTGCGTGAAGTCCGCGTCGACGCCGATCATGGCGATCTCACGGCCGGAGTCGCGGATGGCTGCGGCAGCCGACTGGTAGATCGGGCCGCCGACGGGCAGGAGCACGTCGACGTTCTGGTCGATGAGGCCCTGGGCCGTGTTGCGAGCGGTGTCGTTCGCCTCGAAGCCACCCGTGAAGAGGCCGTCGGTGCCGTCCCAGCCGAGGACCTGCACGTTGGTGCCCATCTCGGAGTTGTGGTAGTCGACGCCCTGCTTGAAGCCGTCCATGAAGATGGAGACCGTCGGGAAGTTCATGCCGCCGAAGGTGCCGACGACGCCGGTCTGCGAGTACGCGGCCGCCGCGTAGCCGGCGAGGAACGCCGCCTGGGCCGTGTCGAAGACGATCGGCTTGATGTTCTCGAAGTCGGTGGTGCCGTCGAAGTCCAGGTCGACCGTGTCGTCGATCGAGACGTACTCGATGTCGGGGTTGGCCTCGGCCGACTCGCCCGCCGCCGCCGCGAGGGCGAAGCCGACGGTGGTGATCAGGTTGCAGCCCTGGTCGACGAGGTTCGTCAGGTTGGGCGCGTAGTCGGTCTCGGAGTCGGACTGCACGGTGACCGGCTCCACGCCGAGCTCGTCGGCGGCCTTGGTGAGGCCCTCGAACCCGAGCTGGTTGAAGGACTTGTCGTCGAAGCCGCCGGCATCGGAGACCATGCAGGGGAGGAAGTCGGAGGCCTCTCCCCCGTCGGTGCTGCCCGAATCCTCGGGTGCGGATCCGCAACCGGCGAGCAGTACGGCTGCGCCGAACATCGCAAGGCCGCCGAGTGCGGCCTTCCTGGTGGTGACCTTCACTGTGTCCTCCAAAGACTGCGCCCCGACCGTCGCGGGGACCCGTGGAGTCACGTTACCGAATGTTGCGCTCGGCGCTCAGGCGCAGCCGCCGGTGACATGCAATGGTTATCAAGACGCGACATTCTGCTCATATGAGCAGCATCGACGACCCCCGAGCGAGGGGCGCAGCCCGGACGGCGCCCGCGGCGCGGTCGGCGGAGCCGAGCCGACCTGCGACGCGGACCACTGCGACGTGCGGACTCAGGGCGCGCTCGGCGAGTCGATCACGAGTTCCCCGGCGATGATCGCCTGTCGCAGACCCTCGATCTCGCCGTCGAGCTCGGGCGTCACGAGCGAGGCGAGGTCGTGGTACGGCGCGATCTCCACGCCGCCGTTCTCAAGGGTGCCGATGTACGGCTCGTTGGAGAAGGAGCCGTCCTGCACCTCGCCGACGATCTCGACCATCGCGTCCTGCGTGTTCTTCAGGACGCTCGTCAGCAGCACCGGGCGGAACTCGGCGGCGAGCGACTCGTAACCGTCGCTGTCGACCCAGATCACCGAGACGCCGCCGCGCTCGAGGGCGGCGGCGGTGGCGCCCTCGCCGACCTGGCCGGCCACCGGCAGGATCACGTCGGCACCCTGGTCGATGAAGCCCTCGGCCAGCGCCTTGCCCTTGTTGATGTCCTCGAAGTCGCCGGTGAACGCACCGTCCTGCTGCGCCTTGTCCCAGCCGAGCGCGCGCACCGCGGTGCCGTGCACCTCGTTGTACTTGGCGACCCCGTCGACGAACCCGTCCATGAACAGCGTCACGGGCGGCTGGTTGCCGCCGCCGAACGTCGCCACGACGCCGGTCTTCGACACGCCTGCGGAGAGGTACCCGGCGAGGAACGACGCCTGCGCGGTGTCGAACACCACGGGCTTCACGTTCTCGGCGTCGACGGTCTCGTCGACGATCGCGAACGAGAGGTCGGGGTTGTCCTCGGCCTGGGAGAGCGTCGCCTCGGCCAGCTCGAAGCCGACCGTCACGATGAGCTCGCAGCCGGAGTCGACCGCCTGCTGCACGTTCGGCGCGAGATCCGTCTCGCCGGTCGAGACGATCGCCTCGGCTTCGACGCCGAGCTCGTCCTCGGCCCGCTGCAGGCCCTCCCAGCTCGACTGGTTGAACGAGCGGTCCTCGAGGCCGCCCGAGTTCGTCACCATGCGAACGCACTCGTCGGCGGCGGCATCGCTGCCGTCCGACTCCGGCGCGGGCGCACAGCCCGCGAGTGCCACGGATGCCACGACGAGCGCGGCCCCGATCCCGAATCGCCTGCGCATCGACATCCGCTGCTCCCGTCCTCCCGTGCGACCCGCTAGAGCACGTCGCTCGAACCGCCGAGCCTGAGGGCGTCGACGACCGCCTTCACCCGCTGCGCGTGCTCGCTCGTCGTGACGAGCAGCGCATCGGGCGTGTCCACGACGACGATATCGTGCACGCCGATCAGGCTGATGACCCGGTTCGCGCGGCTCACGACGATGCCGCTCGACGCGTCGGCGAGCACCCGGGCGTTGTCGCCGAGGATCGCGAGCTCGCCGGAGCGACCCGCGGTGTTGAGCTTCGCGAGCGAGGCGAAGTCGCCCACGTCGTCCCACTGGAAGTGCCCGCGGATGACGGCGAGCCGGCCCGCCGCGGCGGCGGGCTCGGCGACGGAGTAGTCGATGGCGATCTTCTCGAGCGTCGGCCAGATCCGGTCGACCGCGGGCCCGCGCGTGACCGGGTCGTCCCACGCCTCGGCGAGCTCGACCAGCCCGGCGTGCAGCTCGGGCTTCGTGCGCGCCAACTCCTCGAGCAGGGTCGACGCCTTCGCGATGAACATGCCCGCGTTCCAGAGGTGGTCGCCGCCCTCGAGGTAGCGCCTCGCCGTGTCGAGGTCGGGCTTCTCGACGAAGTTGGACACGGCCTCCACGCGCTCGGCGCCCTCGACCTCGAGCGTGCCTCCGCACTCGATGTAGCCGAATCCGACCGCGGGCTCCGTCGGGGTGATTCCGATCGTGGCGATGTACCCGGCGTGCGCCGCCGCGACGGCGTCGGCGACCGCCGAGCGGAAGAGCGCGTCGCCCGAGATCACGTGGTCGGCCGCGAACGAGCCGATCACCACGCCGGGTTCCCGGCGCTCGAGGATCGCAGCGGCCAGGCCGATGGCGGCCGTCGAGTCGCGCGGCTCGCTCTCGAGCACGATGTTGGTGTCGGCGAGGGCCGGCAGCTGGGCCTCGACCGCCGCCCGGTGGGCGCGCCCCGTCACGACCATGACTCGCTGCTCGCCGGAGATCGGGGCGAGTCGGTCCCAGGTGTCCTTCAGCAGCGTCTGTCCGGAGCCCGTCAGGTCGTGCAGGAACTTCGGAGCGTCGGCACGCGAGAGAGGCCACAGGCGGGAGCCGACGCCTCCGGCGGGGATGACGCTGTAGAAGCCGTCGAGGGGCATGTTCGGTGCTGGCATGCCACCGAGGATAGCCCGGCGGGCCGTCGGCGGGCTGGTCGCGGCATCCGTCACGGCGACTGTCTCGACATCGAGAGGGTTAGGCGGCCCTAAGCGGCGGCGCCCCGGGCGCGGGGCTAGACTCGGTCCGGGCCGAGTGCCCGTCGTGCCCTCATGTCAAGGGCGATCCACACAGCCAGGGAGGGTTGTTCATGCCAGAGACCTCGGCAGGAACCCTGACCGCACCCGCGAAGCCGGCGAAGCAGAGGCCGGGCGGCACGCTGTATCGCGGCCGTGAGGGGATGTGGTCGTGGGTGCTGCACCGCATCACCGGTGTCGCGATCTTCTTCTTCCTCCTCGTGCACGTGCTCGACACCTCGCTCGTGCGGGTGAGCCCCGAGGCGTACAACGCGGTGATCGGCACCTACCAGACGCCCATCATGGGCCTCGGCGAGGTCGCGCTGGTGGGGGCGATCGTCTTCCACGCCTTCAACGGGCTGCGCATCATCCTCGTCGACTTCTGGTCCTGGGCGACGCGGCACCAGCGGGTGCTCTTCTACGTGGTCATCGCCCTCTGGGTCGTCACCATGCTCGCCTTCGTGCCCCGCCACCTCATGAACGTCTTCAGCCACTGAGGAGCCCAGCGACATGACTGCCATCGAAGCGCCTCGCAGCCCGGTGCGCCCCGCTCGCAAGCGCGGCGTGAACTGGGAGAAGTGGGGCTGGATCTACATGCGCGCGTCCGGCGTGGTGCTGATCGTGCTCATCTTCGGACACCTCTTCGTGAACCTGATCGTGGGCGAGGGCGTGAAGGCCATCGACTTCGGGTTCGTGGGCGGCAAGTGGGCCGACCCGTTCTGGCAGTGGTGGGACGTGCTGATGCTCTGGCTGGCGCTGATCCACGGCGCCAACGGGATGCGCACGATCGTGAACGACTACACCAGCCCCGGCACGCTGCAGAAGGTGCTGAAGGGCGCCCTGCTCGCCTCAGCGGTCGTGCTGATCGTGCTCGGCACCCTCGTCGTCTTCACGTTCGACCCGTGCCCCGCCGGCGCACCCGCCGACCTGCTCCCCTCGTTCTGCCCCGCCGTCTAGGAGACCTGTGAATTCCGAGAGCGCCCACGTCGAGACGAAGATCGTCGACGGCGTCCACCACCACCAGTACGACATCGTCATCGTCGGCGCCGGCGGCGCGGGGATGCGGGCGGCGATCGAGGCGGGTCCCGGCGCGAGGACGGCGGTCATCTCGAAGCTCTACCCGACGCGGTCCCACACGGGCGCGGCGCAGGGCGGCATGGCCGCGGCGCTCGCGAACGTCGAGGAGGACAGCTGGGAGTGGCACACCTTCGACACCGTCAAGGGCGGCGACTACCTCGTCGACCAGGACGCGGCCGAGATCCTCGCGAAGGAGGCCATCGACGCGGTCATCGACCTCGAGAACATGGGCCTGCCCTTCAACCGCACCCCCGAGGGCAAGATCGACCAGCGCCGCTTCGGCGGTCACACGCGCGACCACGGCAAGGCGCCGGTGCGCCGGGCCTGCTACGCGGCCGACCGCACGGGCCACATGATCCTGCAGACCCTGTTCCAGAACTGCGTGAAGCTCGGCATCGAGTTCTACAACGAGTACTACGCCCTCGACCTGGTGATGACCGAGGTCGACGGCGTCGAGCAGCCGTCGGGCATCGTCGCCTACGAGCTCGCCACGGGCGAACTCCACGTCTTCCAGGCCAAGGCGATCATCTTCGCGACCGGCGGCTTCGGCAAGATCTACAAGACCACCTCGAACGCGCACACCCTCACGGGCGACGGCGTCGGCATCATCTGGCGCAAGGGCCTGCCCCTCGAGGACATGGAGTTCTTCCAGTTCCACCCCACCGGCCTCGCCGGCCTCGGCATCCTCCTCACCGAGGGCGCCCGCGGCGAGGGCGCGATCCTGCGCAACGCGTCGGGCGAGCGGTTCATGGAGCGCTACGCGCCCACCATCAAGGACCTGGCCCCGCGCGACATCGTCGCCCGGTGCATGGTGCAGGAGGTCGCCGAGGGCCGCGGCGCCGGACCCCACAAGGACTACGTGCTCCTCGACTGCACCCACCTCGGCGCCGAGGTGCTCGAGACGAAGCTCCCCGACATCACCGAGTTCGCACGCACCTACCTCGGCGTCGACCCCGTGTACGAGCCCGTGCCGGTGATGCCGACCGCGCACTACGCGATGGGCGGCATCCCCACCAACGTCGCGGCCGAGGTGCTGCGCGACAACACGACCGTGGTCCCGGGCCTCTACGCCGCGGGCGAGTGCGCCTGCGTCTCGGTGCACGGGTCCAACCGACTCGGCACCAACTCGCTGCTCGACATCAACGTCTTCGGCAAGCGCGCCGGCCGGAACGCGGTCGAGTACGTCAAGGACGTCGACTACACGCCGCTGCCCGACGACCCCGCCGCCGGCGTGCGGCGCATGCTGGAGCAGCTCCGCGACTCGAACGGGACCGAGCGCATCGCCGCGATCCGCAAGGAGCTCCAGGACGAGATGGACAAGGGCGCCCAGGTGTTCCGCACCGACGAGTCCCTCGCCCACGTCACCGAGGTCATCGCCGGCCTCCGCGACCGCTACCGCAACGTCGCCGTGCAGGACAAGGGCAAGCGGTTCAACACCGACCTGCTCGAGGCCGTCGAGCTCGGCTTCCTCCTCGACCTCGCCGAGGTCGTCGTCTTCTCCGCCCGCAACCGCGAGGAGAGCCGCGGCGGCCACATGCGCGACGACTTCCCGAACCGCGACGACGCGAACTACATGCAGCACACGATGGCCTACCTCTCGGGCGACGCGCACTCCTCGGATGCCGCCGACCACATCCGGCTCGACTGGAAACCCGTGACCATCACCCGCTACCAGCCGATGGAGAGGAAGTACTGACGTGACCACCGCCACGCTCGAGGCCAAGTCGACGGATGCCGCGGATGCCGCGATCCGGTCGTTCACCGTCACCTTCCTGATCCGGCGCTTCGACCCCGACGTCGACACCGAGCCGCGCTGGCAGGACTTCGACGTCGAGATGTACGCGACCGATCGCGTGCTCGACGCCCTGCACAAGATCAAGTGGGAGCAGGACGGATCGCTGACGTTCCGCCGCTCGTGCGCCCACGGGATCTGCGGCTCCGACGCCATGCGCATCAACGGGCGCAACCGGCTCGCCTGCAAGACGCTGATCAAGGACCTCGACATCTCGAAGCCCATCTACGTGGAGGCGATCAAGGGCCTGCCCCTCGAGAAGGACCTGGTCGTCGACATGGAGCCGTTCTTCGCGAGCTACCGCGAGGTCCAGCCGTTCCTCATCGCGAACTCCACGCCCGAGCCCGGCAAGGAGCGCATCCAGTCGATCGCCAAGCGCGAGATCTTCGACGACACCACGAAGTGCATCCTCTGCGCCGCGTGCACGTCGTCGTGCCCGGTCTTCTGGACCGACGGCCAGTACTTCGGCCCCGCCGCCATCGTCAACGCGCACCGGTTCATCTTCGACTCGCGCGACGACGCGGCATCCGTGCGCCTCGACATCCTGAACGACAAGGAGGGCGTGTGGCGTTGCCGCACGACCTTCAACTGCACCGACGCGTGCCCGCGCGGCATCGAGGTCACGAAGGCGATCGCCGAGGTCAAGCAGGCGATCATGCGCGGCAAGCCCTGACGTCCCGGTGTCGCCGCGGGGTTCGTGCCGATCGCACGGACCCCGCTCGCTAGTCTGGGTGCGTGAGCGAGCGCACCCCCGCCGGCGACCGGCACGGCCGGCGGCCGGGTCCGCCCGAGGAGTCGGGCCGCGAGGCGTCCGCACCTCCCGCTGCGTCGTCGGAGGACCCCCTCGACCTCGAGCCGAGCGCCCGTGAGCGGTTCGACGCGCTCAGCCAGCCGATCCGCCACCGGTTCGAGGAGCCGATCACCAGGGTCTCGACCCTGACGCAGAAGACCATGGCCCTCTTCCCGGTGCGCGTGTGGCGCCACTTCCTCGCACGCAACGGCTTCATCCTCTCGGCGGGCATGAGCTACCAGGCGCTCTTCGCGATCTTCGCGGCCGTCTACGTCGTGTTCGCCGTGGCGGGCATCTGGCTGACCGGCAACGAGGAGGCCCTCAACGCCTTCATCGCCCTCCTGAACAGCTTCGCGCCGGGCCTCGTCGGCGACGACGGCATCATCTCGACCGACGACCTCGTCACGATCGCGACGACGAGCACGAGCCTGTTCGGATGGACGGGCGCCGTGGCCCTGGCCGGCCTCATCTGGACCGCCATCGGCTGGATCACGTACTCGCGGATCGCGGTGCGCAGCATCTTCGGACTGCCCAAGGACACGCGCGCCTACGCACTGCTGAAGACGCGCGACTTCGTGGTGGGACTCGCCTTCGGCACGATCCTCATCATCGCGACCATCCTGACCGTGGCGACGACCTCGTTCTTCGGGTGGCTTGCGACACTGCTCGGACTGGCGGACGAATCCATCTGGTCGAACCTGATGCTGCAGGCGGGCTCGGTGCTCGTCATCTTCGTGATCGACACGCTCGCGCTCGCGACGCTGTTCCGGTTCCTCTCCGGCGCCGCGATGCCGTGGCGGCGCATGTGGATCGGATCGCTCCTCGGATCGGCGGCGCTCTCGGTGCTGCAGCTCCTCGGCGGGTACGTGATCACGGGCGCGGGCAACAATCCCCTGCTGGCGACCTTCGCGGTGTTCATCGCGCTGCTGCTGTGGTTCCGGCTCACCGGCATCGTCATCCTCGTCGCGGCGAGCTGGATCGCCGTCGAGGCGTTCGACGCGCACGAGAGCCTGCGGCTCGTCACGCCGGAGCAGCTCGTCGAGGAGGAGCGGGCACGCGAGCAGCGCGCACTCGTCACTGCGGCGCGCGTGCGCGTGCGCGACGCCGAGCAGGAGCTCGCCGAGGCGAACTGGCTCGAGCGGATCCCGGCGCGGCGCCGGCTCACCCGGGCTCAGGAGGCGCTGGCGCGTGCGGAGGCGGAGCTGACGCCCCTGGCGGCGCAGGGGGACGTCGGAGGGCTCCCCTAGGATCGAAGGCATGCCCTCCGCGAAACCCCTCCGTGTCGCCAGCGTCAACGTCAACGGGGTCCGGGCGGCATTCCGTCGGGGCATGGGCTCGTGGCTCGAGGGCCGCGGGGTCGACATCCTGGCCATGCAGGAGGTTCGCGCCTCCACCGAAGACCTGCAGGAGCTGCTCGGCGACGAGTGGGACATCCTGCACGACCCCGCCACCGCGAAGGGCCGCGCGGGCGTCGCCATCGCGAGCCGCAACCGTGCGAGCATCCACCGCGTCGAGCTCGGCGCGCCCGAATTCGACAGCGCCGGGCGATGGCTCGAGGCCGACTACGAGGTCGGCGACCGGGTCGTCACCGTGGTGAGCGCCTACGTTCACTCGGGCGAGGCCGACACCCCCAAGCAGGTGGAGAAGTACCGCTTCCTCGACGCGATGGAGGCGCGGCTGCCCGAGCTGGCCGCCCACTCCGAGCTCGCGCTCGTGGTCGGCGACCTCAACGTCGGGCATCGCACGCTCGACATCCGCAACTGGAAGGGCAACGTGAAGCGGGCCGGGTTCCTGCCCGACGAGCGCGCCTACTTCGACCGCTTCGTCGGCGCCGAGGGCGACGCCGACTACAACCATGGCGCGGGCCTCGGCTGGGTCGACCTCGGCCGTCGCTTCGCCGGCGAGGTCGAGGGTCCCTACTCCTGGTGGTCGTGGCGCGGCAAGGCGTTCGACAACGACACCGGCTGGCGCATCGACTACCAGCTCGCGACGCCCGCGCTGGCCGACGCTGCGCTCGCGTACTCGATCGACCGTGCCGACACCTACGCCGAGCGATGGTCCGACCACGCTCCCGTCGTCGTCGACTACGACATCTGATTCCCCCGACAAGGACTCCGACCACATGAACGCCATCCGTCCCGTTGTCTTCTCCGGCATGCAGCCGTCGAGCGACTCGCTCCACCTCGGCAACTACCTCGGCGCGCTCGTCAACTGGGTCGCCCTGCAGGACACCTACGATCCCATCTACTGCGTCGTCGACCTGCACGCGATCACCGTGCAGCAGGACCCGGCCGCCCTGCACGCCAACGTGCGACGCACGGCCGCCCAGTACCTCGCGTCCGGCGTCGACCTCGAGCGGTCGACGCTCTTCGTGCAGTCGCACGTGCCGGCGCACGCCGAGCTCGCGTGGGTGCTCAGCACGATCACCGGCTTCGGCGAGGCGAGCCGCATGACGCAGTTCAAGGACAAGTCGGCGAAGCAGGGCGCCGACGCCACGACCGTCGGACTCTTCACGTACCCGGTGCTCATGGCGGCCGACATCCTGCTCTACGGCACCGAACTCGTGCCGGTCGGCGACGACCAGCGGCAGCACCTCGAGCTCACCCGCGACCTCGCCGGCCGCTTCAACTCTCGGTTCGGCGACACCTTCGTCGTGCCCGAGGCGCTCATCCCCACGGAGTCGGCGCGCATCTACGACCTGCAGGAGCCGACGGCCAAAATGTCGAAGTCGGCCAACTCGGAGGCGGGCCTGGTGAAGCTCATGGACGAACCCGCCGTCACCGCGAAGAAGTTCCGCAGCGCCGTCACCGACACGGGTCGCGAGGTGCGCTACGACCCCGCCGGCAAGCCCGGCATCTCGAACCTGCTCGACATCCTCGCCGCCACGACCGGGCGTTCGATCGTCGAGCTCGAGATCGAGTACGAGGGCCGCGGCTACGGCGACTTCAAGAAGGACGTCGCCGAGGCGGTCGTCGAGCGGCTCACGCCGATCCGCGCGCGCACGCTCGAGCTGCTCGAGGATCCGGCCGAGCTCGACCGCCTGCTCGCGATCGGCGCCGAGAAGGCGAGCGAGCGAGCCGAGCGGATGTTGCGCACGGCCTACGACCGCGTCGGCTTCATCCGACGGGGCTGAGCATGCGGCCGGTCGCCATCCGAACGGCGCGGCTCGTCCTCGACGAACCGACGCTCGCCGACGCCGACCGGGTCGCCGAGTACTGCCGGGATCCCCTCTTCGAGCGGTACCTCACGACGCCGTGGCCCTACTCCCGGGCCGACGCGGAGGCCTTCCTCGGCGTGTTCGTGCCCGAGTCGTGGGCCAGTGGCACCGAGCGCACCTGGGCGATCCGCCGTGCGCCGGGCGGCGAGCTGCTCGGCGTGATCGGCGTGCGCGAGCCGCGCCACGAGATCGGCTACTGGATGGGCGCCGCCCATCGCGGTGCCGGGCTCATGACCGAGGCGGCGGTCGCGGTCGCCGACTGGGCGCTCGCCGGGGGCGTCCGCGGTGCCACCACGCTGTTCTGGCGTGCCGTCGAGGGCAACGTGGCGTCCGCCCGGGTGGCGCGGGCCGCCGGGTTCCGGCGGATCGAGCCGGCCGATCCCACCGTCCCGGCGCGCGACGGCGACGCGCTGCCCGCCTGGCATGCCGTGCGCACGGTCCCCGCGGATCCGCGCGCCTTCGAGAGCTGGACCGACATCCTGGGGCCGGGGTGACCGGCGAAACCGCATCGCCCGTGGTGCTGTTCGACCTCGATGACACGCTGATGGCGCACCGCGAGGCGGTGGCCACCGGCATCCTCCGTCACATGCGCGAACGCGCATACGAGGGCGACGAGCGAGCTGCGGCCGGCCGCTGGCACGAGCTCGAGGAGGAGCACTACACGGCCTACCTCGAGGGCGCGCTGAGCTTCGAGGGCCAGCGTCGCGCACGGGCGGCTGCCTTCGCGCGCGAGTTCGGCGACGAGCTCGACGAGCGGGCGGCGAGCGCGTGGTTCGCCGAGTACTTCCGCCACTACCGCGACTCCTGGGCGCTGCACGACGACGTGCTGCCCGCGTTGGACGCCCTCGCCACCGCACTGCCCCGAGTGCGGCTCGGCATCGTGACGAACGGCGAGCTCGAGTTCCAGACGGCCAAGATCGTGCGACTCGCCCTGCACGGTCGCGTCGAGCACGTGATCGCGTCGGGCGAGCTCGGCATCGCGAAGCCCGATCCCGGCATCTTCCACGAGGCGCTCGATCGGTTCGCGCGCACGGGCCCCGTGTCGGCGGCGGCCTACGTGGGCGATCGCCTGCGCACCGACGCCATCGGCGCGGCGCGGGCCGGGCTCGTCGGCGTCTGGCTCAACCGGCACGGCGTCCGCCCTCCCGACGACGAGGCGGCCGAGGCGATCGACGTCGGCGTGGTGGAGATCCACCGCCTCGACGAGCTCGCCGCGCGGCTCGTGCCGCGCCTCGGCTGAACGCCGCGCGGCGCACTCGCGGCGCGACGAGGGAACGGGCCGGGCGCACCCCCATGCGCCCGACGCGTCTTCTCACCGTACCCTCGGTGAGGCCTACGCCACGTCCTCGTCGACCCAGTCGAGGGTCTTCGTGACGGCCTTCTTCCAGTTGCGATCGAGGCGCTCCCGCTCCGCCTCGTCCATCGCCGGCGTCCAGCGGCGATCCTCCTGCCAGTTCTGCGCGAGCTCGCCGAGGCCCGACCAGAAGCCGACCGCGAGTCCCGCCGCGTACGCCGCGCCGAGCGCGGTCGTCTCCGCGACGACCGGACGCACCACCGGCACGCCGAGGATGTCCGCCTGGAACTGGAGCAGGGTGTCGTTCGCGGTCGCGCCGCCGTCGACCCGCAGCTCGGTGAGGTCGATACCGGCGTCGGCGTTGACGGCCTCCACGACGTCGCGGGTCTGGAAGGCGATCGCCTCGTGTGCCGCCCGCGCGAGGTGCCCCTTGTTCACGTACCGCGTGAGCCCGACGAGCGCGCCGCGTGCATCGGGACGCCAGTAGGGGGCGAAGAGCCCCGAGAACGCCGGTACGAAGTACGCGCCGCCGTTGTCCTCGACGCTGTTCGCGAGCGCCTCGACCTCGGACGCCGAGGAGATCAGCCCGAGGTTGTCGCGGAGCCATTGGATCAGCGATCCCGTCACCGCGATGGAGCCCTCAAGCGCGTAGTGCACGGGCTGGTCGCCCAGCTTGTAGCCGACGGTGGTGAGCAGGCCGTTCCTCGAATGCACGATCTCCTCACCGGTGTTGAAGATGAGGAAGTTGCCGGTGCCGTAGGTGTTCTTCGCCTCGCCGGCGTCGAACGCCGCCTGGCCGAAGGTCGCGGCCTGCTGGTCGCCGAGGATGCCGGCGATGGGCGTGCCCCGCAGCAGGGAGTGCTCGTTCGCGGCCCCGTACACCTCGGACGACGACCGGATCTCGGGCATCATCGAGCGGGGCACGCCGAACGCGGCGAGGATGTCGTCGCGCCAGCCGAGCGTCTCGAGGTCCATGAACATCGTGCGGCTCGCGTTCGTGACATCCGTCGCGTGGACGCCCCCGTCGACGCCACCGGTGAGGTTCCAGAGCACCCACGTGTCGGTGGTGCCGAAGAGCAGGTCGCCGGCCTCGGCCTTCTCGCGCGCTCCGGGCACGTTCTCGAGGATCCACACGATCTTCGTGCCCGAGAAGTACGTCGCGAGCGGGAGTCCGACGTCCTGCTTGAACCGCTCGACGCCGCCGTCGGCCGCGAGCCGGTCGACGATGGGCTGCGTGCGGGTGTCCTGCCACACGATCGCGTTGTACACGGGCTCGCCGGTGCGCCGATCCCAGACCACCGCGGTCTCGCGCTGGTTCGTGATGCCGACGGCCGCGATGTCGTGCCGGGTGAGGTTCGCCCTGCCCAGTGCCTGGCCGATCACCTCGCCGGTGTTGCGCCAGATCTCGGCGGGGTCGTGCTCGACCCAGCCGGCCTTCGGGAAGATCTGCTCGTGCTCGAGTTGCCCGGTCGAGATGATCGAGCCGGCCTTGTCGAAGATGATCGCGCGCGACGAGGTGGTGCCCTGGTCGATCGCGAGGACGTAGTCAGCCATCTGAGAACTCCGTTGCTGTCAGTGATTGGTGGCGGTTGGTGGGCGGATGCCGCGGATCAGCCGATCAGCGGCAGGAGGGGGATCGCGGCGAAGCCGGCCAGCACGCCGCCGATGATCGGGCCGACGACGGGGACCCACGAGTACGACCAGTCGCTGCCGCCCTTGCCCTGGATGGGGAGGAAGGCGTGCGCGAGCCGGGGGCCGAGGTCGCGGGCGGGGTTGATCGCGTACCCGGTCGGTCCACCGAGGGACGCGCCGATGCCGATCACGAGGAGGGCCACGGGCAGCGCGCCGAGCGCGGCGAGTCCGCCATCGCCCTGGCGCCCGCCGCCGAAGCCGATGACGACGAAGACCAGCACGAACGTGCCGATGATCTCGGTGACGAGGTTCCAGCCGTACGAGCGGATCGCAGGGCCGGTCGAGAACACGCCCAGCTTGTTCGCGGCGACCGGCTCGGCGTCGAAGTGCTGCTTGTACGCCACCCAGCAGAACACCGCGCCGATGATGGCGCCGATCAGCTGCGCGGCGATGTACGTGAGCACCGAGACGACGTTCACCGGCACGCCCATGCCGAACTCGGTGGCGCCGTTGGCCACGAGGCCGAGCGTGACGGCCGGGTTCAGCTGCGCACCCGAGGCGTACGAGACCGTGACGCCGGCGAAGACCGCGAGCCCCCAGCCGAAGTTCACCATGAGGAACCCGCCGTTGTTGCCCTTCGTCTTCGCGAGCGCGACGTTCGCGACGACGCCGCAGCCGAGCAGCACGAGCATGGCGGTGCCGACGAGTTCCGCGAGGAACACGATTCCGAGATTGTCCACGTTGACCTTCCTTCTCTGCGTGGTGAGCGCGCCGCACGGCGCGCTCCGGTGGAGCCAGGGAGCACGCCGCACGGCGTGCTGCGGTGGTGCCGGGGGCGATTGGCCCCGAGGTAACGTACCGACCGGGCGACCCGCGAGAGGGCTGTTCCGGTTGCACATGCGTGCAGATCTCGAGGGTCTGAGAGGGCGCGCGCGACCGACGTCGGCCGGGCCGATCCCGCCCCGTTCAGGCCGCCGGTGCGAGGTCCCGCAGGCGTACGCCGTGCCGATCGGCGAGCAGCGAGCGCGTGGCGGCGACCTCCTGCGCGCGGCGCTCGACGCTCCATGCGAGGACCCGCGCGGCGGCATCGGCGAGCTCGTCGAGCAACGGCGCACTGAGCGTGCCGGTGAACGCGATGCTCGTGCGGCGCAGCACGAGGTCGGGCAGGTGCACGACTCGCTCGTTGCGCAGGAGCCAGGCGATCTCGAGGCGGGTGTAGTCGGGGTGGTGCTCGAGCGGGGCGTCGCGTTCGCCCTCGATCGCGGCGAGGAACGCCTCGGCCCGCGTGCCGTAGCGCTCGAGGAGCTGTGCGGCGCGGTCGCGTCCGACCTCGTCGCCGTGCGACGCGAGCCACACCCGTCGGGCGTCGTCGGTGGTCGGGTACCCCGCGCCACCGCCGATCGCGAGTCCCTTCGTCGATCGCAGGCGGTCGCGCCCGATGAGCTCGAGCACCTCGTCGGAGAGGTGCTCCGCGAGGGCACGGAAGGTGGTCCACTTCCCGCCGACGAGGCTGAGCAGCGTCGTGCCCGGGCGCTCCGAGACCTCGGCCCGCTCGATGCGGTAGTCCCGCGAGACGAAACCGGGCTGGGTGTCGTCGTGGCGGGGCAGCGGGCGTACGCCCGAGAAGCGATAGACGATCTGCGACCGCTCGACTCGGATGGTTGGGAAAACGTGCGCGATGAGGTCGAAGAAGTAGTCGACCTCGTCCTCGGTGCAGACGGCGGGCTCCCGCATGTCGTGCTCGAGGTCGGTCGTGCCGACCATCACGCGACCCTTCAGCGGGTAGATGAGCACGATGCGGCCGTCCTCGTGCTCGAAGAAGATCTCGCGGCCCGCGGTCGCCGCGAGCAGCTCCGGATGGTCGAGCACGATGTGCGAGCCCTTGGTGCCGCCCATGAACGTCGACGGTCGCCCGAGGCCCGCATTCGTGAGGTCGGTCCACGGCCCGGAGGCGTTGACGACCACGTCGGCGGCGATGTCGAACTCCTCGCCGGTGAGCCCGTCGCGCACCCGCACGCCGTCCGCGCCGAGGCCGACCGCCCCGAGGTGGTTCGCGGCGCGGGCGTGCGGGCCGGCCGCGAGCCCGTCGAAGAGCACGTCGAGGGCGAGGCGCTCGGGATCGTGCATGCTCGCGTCGTAGTAGGTGGCGGTGTACTTCACGGCGGGGTCCAGCGCGGGCAGTTCCGCGAGGGAGCGCCGGCGACCGTGGAAGGCGTGCCGCGGCACCGCTCCGCCGTCGCGCGAGAACGCGTCGTAGATCGTGAGGCCCGTCTTGATGAGCGCGGCGCCGCGCTCGGTCGCCCGGCCCCGGCGGTGGGTGAGGAACCGCAGCGGCGCCGAGAGGATGCCGGAGAACGTCGAGTAGATCGGCACCGTCGTCTGGAGCGGCTTCACGTAGTGCGGCGCGATGCGGATGAGGCCGTTGCGCTCCTCGACCGATTCCCGCACGAGTCGGAACTCGCCGTTCTCGAGGTAGCGGATGCCGCCGTGGATCATGTGCGAAGAGGCCGATGAGGCGCCCGACACGAAGTCGTCGCGCTCGACGAGCACGACGTCGACGCCCTGGAGCGCGAGATCGCGGAAGGTGGCGATGCCGTTGATGCCGCCGCCGATCACGACGACCTCGGCCGTCGGGCGGGCGCGGAGGCCGGCTATCTCGAGGCGGGCGCCGGCGGCGGCGTCTCCGTGCTCGGATCGCTGCGGGGTCGTGGGGTGCGCAGACATCGCTGTCCTCTCGTGCGGTGCGGCCCGGCTCGCGGTCGGCTTGCGCCGGTGGGGCCGGATGTGGATGAATACATCGTGAGCACGGTCGCACGCTGTTGCAAGCCGACTGAACATATGTGCAAGGGTGTGGGGATGATCGAGAACGACGGACGCGAGGCGATCGACCGAGCCGACGCGGTGAGCGGCAAGACGCGGGACGCCCTCCGGGCCGCCCACCTCTACTACATGCAGGACCTCACGATGGACGCCATCGCACACGAGCTGCACACGTCGCGATCCTCGATCTCGCGCCTGCTCAGCCACGCGCGGGCCAGCGGGCTCGTGGAGATCAGCATCCACTCCCCGCTCGACCTGCCGAGCCGCATCGAGCAGGAGATCCTCGAGCGACACGAGGTGCGCGCGCACGTCGTACCGGTGCCCGACCACGCCAGCGACGTCGATCGACTCGATCGCGTCGCGCTGTCGGCCGCACGGATCCTCGGCCAGTACGTGGACTCGAATCAGGCGATCGGGGTCGCATGGGGGTCCACGATGAGTGCGATGAGCCGGCACCTGGTGCCGAAGGCGACCCACAACACCGAGATCGTGCAGCTCAACGGCGCGGGCAATGTGCGCACCACCGGCATCCTCTACGCGAGCGAGCTCCTGCGGCGGTTCGGCGACGCCTTCGGGGCGCGGGTGCAGCAGTTCCCCGTCCCCGCGTTCTTCGACGAGCCCGCGACGAAGCAGGCCTTCTGGCGTGAACGCAGCACGCGCCGGCTCCTCGACCTGCAGTCCCGGCTCGACGTCGCGCTGTTCGGGGTCGGCTCGCCGTTCGCGGAGGTGCCGAGCCACGTCTACCAGGGCGGCTACCTCGAGCGAGCCGACTACCAGGCCCTCAGCCGGGACGGCGCGGTGGGCGATGTCGCGACCGTCTTCTACCGCGCCGACGGCAGCACCGACGGCATCGGCCTGAACGAACGTGCGACCGGGCCCGACTTCGCCGTGCTGCGCCGGGCCCCGCGCCGGATCTGCGTCGTCTCGGGTCGGGCGAAGCTCCCCAGCCTCCGAGGGGCCCTCGCCGCCGGACTCATCACCGACCTCATCGTCGACGAGGGCACGGCCCGGGCGCTGGTCGACGCGTGATCGGATCGTGACCCCGACGGCGCCCGCCCGCGGCTAACGTGGTCTGGCCGCCGGCATGGCGGCCAGATCGCGCGAAGGGAACCATGTGGATCCGGTGGACCAGCCCGGCGGAGTGAGCTCGAGGTCGTCCGTCCGGGGTCCGGTCATCGTCGGCGCCGCCGCCCTCGCGATCGGACTCGGACTCCTCGGTCACCAGCTGGTCTCGACGACGGCGTACGAGCAGGCGTGGTCGCGGCTGACCTCGGTCGAGACGCAGCTCGCCGACACGATCGAGTCGTACGAGCGCACGCTCGACCGCTCCGAGGTCGTCGCGGTGCGGGCCGAGGCGCTCCAGACCGTCGCCGGCGGCGACCTCGTCGCACCCGACGAGGTCGACGCGCTCAGGGCCGAGACGGCGGAGCTGCGCGCGGCCCTCGAGGCCGCGCCACCGCCCACCGGGCCGATCACGGGGCGCTTCGAGGAGCCGTCCACGTTCGCGCCCGCCTGGGAGCGGTACGCCGATCTCGTGGGGATCGCGGACGCCCTCCCGGCTCGGGACACCGCCATCAGCCGGTTCGACGAGGCGACCTTCGTCGTGCGGGAGGCGCGCCAGGCGGTGGTCGACCGCACCGACGCGGTCTTCACGAGCGCGTACGAGCGCGCCGAGGCCGAGATCGACGCGAACGCGCTCGCGAGCTACCGCACGGTCCTGGGCGTACGGCACCTCATCGATGCCGGCGGCGTCGACGGCCAATCGACGAGCGCCACCGGGTTCACCGCCCTCGCGGAGGCCGTGACGGCGCTGCGCGCCTCGCACGCCGAGGCCGAGGCGGCGCGTTCGGAGCATCCGGTGCGGGCCGAGGTCGAGGCGTTCGCGCGATCGATCTCCCAGGGCGTGGCGCTCGACTTCGGCTGGGCCTACGAGGTGGCGGGCGTCACCAGCGATGGCTGGTACGCGGGCACGGCGGAGTTCTGGCCGGAGGACGGCGGATGGGGTCACATCACGCTGAGCCACAGCATCGAGGACAGCTGGGGCGATGAGAACGCCCGGGCCGTCGTGGTGCACGAGGTCGGGCACACGCAGGCGATCCGTCCGACGTGCACGCCGATCTTCGAGGGACCCGAGTTCCACCGCGACCACGAGACCTGGGCCACCGCCTGGGCGATCGGCATGGGGTACGACCTGCCCGGCGCGGGCATCGAGGCCTACGGACGACCCACCGATGCGCAGATCGCCGCGGCCGCGCAGTGCCGATGAGCCTCCCCGATGCCGGGAATAGCCCGGCCGCGTTCGCGTTGACCTAGAATCGACACGAGAAACGTGCTCCGGGGTCGGTGTAATTCCGAACCGGCGGTGACAGTCCGCGAACTGCGAGTGCGAGGCCGAGAGGTCGAGCGCGAACGGTTGAACCGGTGGAAATCCGGTACCGACGGTGAAAGTCCGGATGGGAGGCGGCACGTGTCGACTGCGCGTGCGCAGTCGATGGATGCGGTGGTCGACACCGCGGCATCGCCGATGCATCCCCCGGAGCCCTGACGACAGGACGCGGGATGACGACGAGCGGGCACACGATGGCGGATGCCGCCACGATGCGCCGCGCCCTCGAGCTCGCCATGCGGGGCCCGGCCCGCGGGGTGAACCCGCGCGTCGGGTGCGTGATCGTCTCGCCGCACGGCGACGTGCTCGCTGAGGGGTGGCACCGCGGCGCCGGCACCGCCCACGCCGAGGTCGACGCGCTCGGCAAGCTCGAGCCGGGTGCCGCGGCGGGCGCCACCGCGGTGGTGACCCTCGAGCCGTGCAACCACACGGGCCGCACCGGGCCCTGCGCCGTGGCGCTCATCGACGCCGGGATCGGTCGGGTCGTCTACGCCGTCGCCGACCCGGGCGACCACTCCGCAGGCGGTGCCGAACGGCTCCGCGACGCCGGCGTCGAGGTCGCCGGCGGCGTGCTCGCCGACGAGGTCGAGGCGGTCCTCGGCGACTGGCTGTTCGCCGCCCGCCATCGCCGGCCCCATGTGACGGTGAAGTGGGCGGCCGGCCTCGACGGCCGCGCCGCGGCATCCGACGGCTCGAGCCGATGGATCACGGGACCCGCCGCACGCGCCGACGTGCACCGACGTCGCGCCGCGGCCGACGCGATCGCGGTCGGCACCGGCACCGTCCTCGCCGACGACCCCGCCCTCACGGCCCGCGAGCCGGGCGGCGAGTTCTTCGACGCGCAGCCCGTTCCCGTGGTGTTCGGGCGGCGTCCCGTTCCGGCCGACGCGGCGATCTCGCGGCATCCGCACGCCCCCGTCTTCGTCGAGGGTGCCGACCTCGCCGCCGACCTGCACGACCTGCAGCGGCGGGGCATCCGCTCGCTGTTCGTGGAGGGCGGGCCCACGCTCGCGAGCGCCTTCCTCGCCGCGGGCCTCGTCGACGAGCTCCTCGTGTACGTCGCGCCCGTGCTGCTCGGCGGGCCGCGGCTCGCCGTCGGCGACCTCGGCATCGACACCATCGCCGACGCCCGGCGCTTCGACTTCGCCGCCGTCGAGCGGCTCGGCGACGACCTGCTCGTCGTCGCCCACCCCAGACCGACCGAAGGGAACTGACATGTTCACCGGAATCATCGAGGAGCTCGGCACCGTCACGCGCGTCGAGCGCAGCGCCGACGCCGCGCGGCTCACGGTGCGCGGGCCGCTCGCGGTCCAGGGCGTGAAGCACGGCGGCTCGATCGCCGTCTCGGGCGTGTGCCTGACCGTCGTCGACTTCGACGACGCGTCCTTCACCGCCGACGTGATGGCCCAGACGCTCACGATGTCCACGCTCGACGGGGCCGGCGAGGGGCTCGCCGTGAACCTCGAGCGCGCGGCCCTGGTGGGCGATCGCCTCGGCGGCCACATCGTGCAGGGGCACATCGACGGCACGGCACGCGTGCTCGAGATCCGCCAGGGCGACGGGTGGCGCGTCATCCGCTTCTCCCTCGACGACGCCCACGCCCCGCTCGTGGTGGACAAGGGCTCGATCGCGATCGACGGCGTCTCGCTCACGGTCAGCGCGCTCGGCGACGAGCCCGCGGGTTCGTGGTTCGAGGTGTCGCTCATCCCAGAGACCCTCACGGCGACGACCCTCGGCCGGCGCGAGGTCGGCGACCTCGTGAACCTCGAGACCGACATCCTCGCCCGTCACGTCGAGCGGATGCTGCGCCTCGATGCGCACCGTTCGCTGCCCTCGTCACTCGCAGAACCGGCCGCAGCCGGAGCAGGGAGCCTCGCATGAGCCTCGCCACGATCCCCGAGGTGCTCGACGCCCTCCGAGCCGGCAAGCCCGTCATCGTCGCCGACGACGAGGCCCGCGAGAACGAGGGTGACGCCATCATGGCCGCCGAGTTCGCGACCCAGGAGTGGATCGCGTGGATGGTGCGGCACACGAGCGGCTTCCTCTGCGCGCCGATGACGAACGCGGCCGCCGACCGCCTCGAGCTGCCGCTCATGACCGAGCGCAACGAGGACGTGCGCGGCACCGCGTACACGATCTCCGTCGACGCGGCCGACCGCACGTCCACGGGGATCAGCGCGGCCGACCGCGCGCACACGCTCCGCGTGCTTGCCGACCCCGCCTCGACGCCCGAGAAGCTCATCCGGCCCGGCCACATCCTGCCCCTCCGCGCCGTCGACGGCGGCGTGCGCGAGCGCGGCGGCCACACCGAGGCGGCGGTCGACCTGATGCTGCTCGCCGGGCTCTCGCCCGTCGGCGTGATCGGCGAGATCGTCGCCGACGACGGCGAGATGATGCGGCTGCCCGGGCTCATCGAGCTCGGCGCGCGCGACGGGCTGCCGGTCACGACCGTCGCGGCGCTCATCGAGTGGATGAACGAGTGGCACACCGGCCACGTCCTGGGTGCGGGCACCGCCGGTTCGGTACCCGAGACCTCGCGGGTGGCGTTCGAGGTCGAGACCTCGCTCCCGACCGAGCACGGCGTCTTCCGCGTGCGGGCCTACCGCGACCGCGGGACGGGCGCCGACCACGTCGCGATCATCGCCGGCGATCCCGCTCGCGACCCGGCGGGCGCCGTCGTACGCGTGCACTCGGAGTGCCTGACGGGCGAGGCGTTCGGATCGCTGAAGTGCGAGTGCGGGCCGCAGCTCGACACGGCGCTCGGCGAGATCCAGGATCGCGGCGGCGTGGTCGTCTACCTGCGCGGCCACGAGGGCCGCGGCATCGGGCTCATCAACAAGCTCCGGGCCTACCGGCTGCAGGAGGACGGGCTCGACACCCTCGATGCGAACCTCGCGCTCGGGCTCCCGATCGACAACCGCGACTACGGCGCGGCGACCGCCATCCTCGCCGACCTCGGCATCGAGACCGTGCGCCTGCTCACCAACAACCCCGAGAAGGTGCGCCAGCTCGAGCACCACGGCATCCGCGTGGCCGAGCGCCTCCCGCTCGTGGTGGGCGTCGGCGCCGGCAACGAGGGATACCTCGACACGAAGCGCCGTCGCATGGGCCACGCCATCGACGACCAGCAGCTGACGGATGCCGCAGCAGAGACCCTCCTGGAAGGACACGCATCATGAGCGGAGCAGGCTCCCCCGAGCTGGACGTCGACGGCACCGGCCTGCGGGTGGTGATCGTCGCGGGCAGCTGGCACGAGGAGATCACGAACGGCCTGATCGCCGGGGCGACCCGCACCCTCGAGGCATCCGGAGCGTCATTCGAGCTCGTGCGCGTGCCCGGCAGCTTCGAGCTGCCCGTCGTGTCGAAGGCCGCCCTCGATGCGGGCGCCGACGCCGTGGTCGCGCTGGGCGTGATCATCCGAGGCGGCACCCCGCACTTCGAGTACGTTTCGGCCGCCGCCACCGACGGCCTCACGCGCGTCGCGCTCGACACGGGCAAGCCGGTCGGGTTCGGGGTGCTCACCCTCGACGACGAACGGCAGGGGCTCGACCGCGCCGGCCTGCCCGGCTCGAAGGAGGACAAGGGGCGGGAGGCCGCGGAGGCGGCCGTCGCCACGGCCCGGACGCTGCGCAGGATCTGGGGCTGAGCCCCGGGCCTCCGTCGTTCGATTGAATCCCGCCCCCGAAGGCGTCGGGAAGTGGTCCGCGGGCCCGCCCGGCTTCTAGGCTCGGGGCATGGACATCCTGCGCATCATCCTCCTCATCCTGCACTTCGTCGGCCTCGCGATGCTGTTCGGCGGATTCCTGGTGCAACAGAAGGCGATCGCCGGGCACACGGGCACCGTCCTCCCGATCATGTGGCGAGGCGCGCTCACGCAGATCGTGACCGGCGTCCTCCTCGTGGCGACCATCCAGATGGGCGACCTGTTCGACCTGAACAACGTGAAGATCGCGGTGAAGCTCGTCATCGCGATCGTCATCACGGTGCTCGTCTTCGTCTACCGCAAGAAGGATCCCGCGCCGAGCTGGGCGCTCTGGACGGTCGGCGGGCTCACGTTCGCGAACATCGTGATCGCGGTCGCCTGGCGCTAGTCGCCGCTCGCCGCGCCGCTCCTGCCGCTCGTCGCATCCGGCTCGACCTGCCGGATGCGGCGGGCGTAGGGTTGTGCGGTTGCCACAAGCGACGATTCCCGGCCTCCGCGGCCATGCCCACGCCTGATCGACGTGCCCGACGCGGAGCAGATCCATACGTTCCACGGAGTCACGCAGGCGATGTCCTCACCCATCCCGGCGGCCGCGACGGCCGCAACCCCAGTCCCCGCCAATCCGCGCAGCCGAGTCGTGCTTGCGAGCCTCATCGGCACGACGATCGAGTTCTACGACTTCTACGTCTACGCCACGGCCGCGGTGCTGGTCTTCCCGTACCTGTTCTTCCCTCCCGGCGACCCGACGGCCGCCCTGCTCGCCTCGTTCGCGGTCTTCGGCGCCGCGATGGTCGCGCGCCCCCTGGGCGCCGTGATCTTCGGCCACCTCGGCGACAAGCACGGTCGCAAGGCGACGCTCGTCGGCGCGCTGCTCACCATGGGCATCGCGACCTTCCTCATCGGCCTGTTGCCGACCTACGCCCTCGTCGGCTGGCTCGCGCCGTTGCTGCTCGTCATCCTCCGCATCGCGCAGGGCTTCGCGCTCGGCGGCGAGTGGTCGGGCGCCGCCCTCGTGGCGACCGAGAACGCCCCCGCGGGCAAACGCGCCTGGTACGGCACGTTCCCGCAGCTCGGCGCGCCGATCGGCTTCATCATCGCCAACGGCCTGTTCCTCGTGATCGCGGCCCTGCTGCCGTCGGACGACCCGTCGATGCCGTCGCAGGCGTTCCTCGACTGGGGCTGGCGCATCCCGTTCCTGTTCTCGGTGGTGATGGTGATCGTCGGCCTCTGGGTGCGACTCCGCCTCGTCGAGTCCACGGCGTTCTCGAAGGCCTCGAAGGCGGGCAAGCTCGCGAAGCTGCCCCTGGCCAGCGTCTTCCGCAACCACTGGAAGCAGCTCATCCTCGGCACGTTCTTCATGCTGGCGACCTACGTGCTCTTCTACCTCATGACGACGTTCTCGCTGGCCTACGGCCGGGCCCCGGTCGAAGCGCCCGAGGGCGCACAGCCCGGCCTCGGCTACTCGTACAACACGTTCGTGCTCATGCTCATCGCCGGCGTCGTGTTCTTCGGCATCTTCACCCTCGTGTCCGGACCGTGGGCCGACCGCTGGGGACGCCGCCGCACGCTCATCTGGGTGACGCTCGGCATCATCGTGTTCGGCCTCATCTGGGTGCCGCTGCTCGGTGCCGGGTTCTGGGGCGTCATGCTCTGGCTCGTCGTCGGCTTCTCCCTCATGGGCCTCACCTTCGGCCCGATGGGTGCGCTGCTGCCCGAGCTCTTCCCCACCAACGTGCGCTATACCGGCTCGGGCATCGCGTACAACGTGTCGTCGATCCTCGGGGCGGCCGTCGCGCCGTTCATCGGCACGGCGCTCTGGGCGGCCGGCGGCGGCAGCCCGTTCTGGGTGGGCGTCTACCTGTCGGTGATGGCCGTGCTCACCCTCATCGCCCTGCTGCTGTCGAAGGAGACGAAGGACGTCGACTACGAGGCCGCGGGCGACGTCGAGACCCGGCTCGCCGAGGGCCAGGCCGAGGCCGCGGCCCTGTAGGCCGGCACCCGCGACGACGGGCGGATGCCGCGGCCGAGGGGCTGCGGCATCCGCCCTGTTTCACGCTCGTGAACGATTCGCAACCCCACTTCTCGCGGCTCGGAGCCCGGCGTAGCATGGCACCGAACAGGGCCGCCGAGACCTCCGCCGGAACCGTCGGCGCTCGGCCGTCCGGGACGGCGGAGCACCGTGAACATGACGATGGACATGATGAAGGGCGCCATGTCGTCGTCGGGCATGCCGATGAAGGGCATGGATCCGGCGATGATGCAGGAGACGATGGAAGCCCTCTCCGCGTGTACGCAGGCGTGCATCATGTGCGCCGACGCGGACGCGGGCGAGGGCATGGGCAAGTGCGCCGGGATGTGCGCGAACTGCGCCGACGTCTGCGACACGATGATGCGCATGCTGCTCCGCATGAACGGGTGGGACATGCAGGTCACGATGTCGATGATGCAGACGACGATCATGATGTGCCGCGCCTGCTCCGCGGAGTGCATGATGCACGCCGAGATGAGCGAGCACTGCCGCATGTGCGCGATGGCGTGCGATCAGGCGGTCATGGCGATGGAGAAGATGATGGGCTCGATGAGCGAGGCGATGCCGATGGCGTGAGCCGCGTGGATCCGCCGATCCCGCCGGCACGCGATCTCAGGCGTACGCGACGCTGAAGCGCTCGTCGCCGCGCGCCAGCACGCCGTACAGCCCGTGCAGCGCCACGGGCTCGCCCGCGTGCAGGACGCCGGCGAAGCCGTCGTGGTGCCAGACCCTGCGCACGTCGCCGCCCTGGAAGTCGACGAGGGTCGCGAAGCCGTGGACGTCGACCTCGAGGACGAGGGCGTCGATCCACTTGCTCGTCGTCGTCGCGGCGAGGCGCTCCTGCATCGCGTGCAGGCCGTGCCCCGGGCGATCGCTCCGGCACTCCGCCGCCGACACGCAGCCGCGCATGCCCATCGCCGCGCCCGTGCGGGGCTCGGTGGTGGCGTGCGGCTCGTGGTGCGACATGAGGGCTCCTCGGTGTTCGATGCGGCCACGATACGCGCGCTGCGGCCGGATGTCGCGGCAGGCCGTCACACGCGGAAACACTCCTCCGGCGACGGGGCCGGTCGCCGCCGGGCGTGCGACTCGTTAGCGTTGGCGCATGTTCATCCACATGTCGATCCACGTCCCGAACCCGGGGTTCGAGCAGGCGGTGCTCGCCTCCATGAACCGGGTGCGCCTCGCCGCGCTGGGCACCCCCGGACTCGTGCACATCGGTCCATGGCGCGAGGACGGCGGCGGACGCATCGTCGGGATCGCGATGTGGGAGTCGCGTGCCCTCTGGGAGGCGGCGCTGCCGGGCCTCTTCGCCATCGCCGAGGCCGACGACCCCGACGGGGCCTGGCATGCGTCGCCGCCCGAGCGGATCCTGCTCGAGGACGCCTGGGTGATGCCGCCCGACGACCTCGTGGACTGACTCAGTCCAGGAAGAGCGCGCGAAGCCGCCTCGTGGTGAACACCAGGCCGACCCCGATCATGACCACGTAGTACAGCACGTGCCAGAGCATGGCCCAGTCGACGTCGCCGGTCGTGAGCCCGCGCACGAGCTCGACGCCGTGCCACAGCGGGAGTGCCTGGATGACGTGCTGCAGCCACTCGGGATACACGGTGATCGGGTAGAAGGTGGCCGAGAACAGGAACATCGGCAGCAGCACGAAGTTGATCCAGTCCATCTGCTGGAACGTCTTCATGTAGCTCGTGACCGCCATGCCGATGCTCGCGAAGCCGAATGCGATGAGCAGCACGGCCGGCAGCGCGAGCAGCGCCCACCACGAGAGATTGAGCCCGAGCACCTGCATCACGAGCTGGAACCCGACGGCGTACAGGGCGCCGCGGAGCAGGGCGAGCAGGATCTCGCCGAGCGCCACGTCGAGCGGGCCGAGCGAGGTGGAGAGCAAGCCCTCGTAGAGCTTCGCGAACTGCATCTTGAAGAAGACGTTCCACGTGGAGTCGTAGATCGCCCCGTTCATGGCGGCGACCGCCAGCAGCGCCGGCGCGATGAACGCCGCGTACGGCACCTCCCGGCCGCTCTCGGTCGTGACCGTGCCGACCAGCGTGCCGAGGCCGATGCCCATCGCGAGCAGGTAGAAGATCGGCTCGAAGAACCCGCTGAGCATCACGAGCCAGTTCGTGCTCCGGGTCGCCTGCCATCCGCGCAGCATGACCGCGCGGGCGTTGCCGGCGTACAGCGAGCGCACCGGCCGCGGCCGGGCGCCGGGCGGGATGCGGTCGCGCTGCGTCACGTCGCTCATCGCCCCAGCCTCCGGATCGCGATACGACGGGCCCACACCCAGCCCGCCACGATCAGCACGGCGAGGTACGCGACGTGCACGACGGTGAGCCAGATCGGCTCGGCGTAGCCGTAGCTGAAGACGCGCGCGAGCTCCGTGCTGTGCCAGAGCGGCGAGATCCAGCCGATCCACTGGAGCCAGATCGGGAAGGTCGAGAGGGGGAAGAACGTGCCGGAGAAGAGGGTCATGGGCAGCACGATGAACCGCATGACCATGGCGAGCTGGCCGGTGTCCTCCTCGAGCGTCGACGCGTAGCCCATGAGGACCGTGCCGAACGCCAGTCCGCCGAGCAGCCCGGCGAAGACCGAGAGGAAGGCCACCGGGGACGGCGCGGCGCCGAACACGAGGATGAGCAGGAAGAACAGCACGAGGTTCACGGCCATGCGAACGGCGACCGAGAGGATCACGCCGTCGACGATCTGCGTGGGCCGCAGCGGCGAGGCGCTCATGCCCGTGAACGTGGGGTTCCACTTGTACCCGAGCATCACGGGGTAGGTGAACTCCTCGCTCGCCACGGTGATGGCCGCGCTGGCGAGCAGCGCCGGAGCCACGAACACCAGGTAGCTCACCCCGCCGACGGCGGCGTCGGGCAGGTTGTCGTCGACGATCGTCGCGAGGCCGACGCCGAGGGCGTAGAGGTAGATCAGCGGGTTGCCGATGCCGGCGACGACGACCGTGCCGGTGTAGCTCTTCATCACGCGGAAGCGGTGCAGGGCGACGTACCACGCGCCCCAGCGGCGCGGGAGCCGGCCGGCGGCGATCGCGCGTGCGGTCGCGTCGTGCTGCGCCTCGGTGGACAGCCCCTGGCTCATTCGATGAGGGTCCGTCCGGTGAGGCGGAGGAAGACGTCTTCGAGGCTCGACCGGCGCACGAGGCTCGTCAGGGGATGCAGTCCGGCCTCGGTGATGCGCACGAGCTCGGCCTCGCCGTTCTCGCTGTAGATGAGGATGCGGTCGGGCAGCACCTCCGTGCGGTCGCCGATTCCCGAGAGCCGCTCGGCGACCTCGCTGTTGCGGTCGCTGCCGAAGCGCACCTCGAGCACCTCGCGCGAGGAGTAGCGGCGGATCAGGTCGGCCGGCGTGCCCTCGGCCATGATCGCGCCCTTGTCGACGACCACGAGGCGATCGCAGAGCTGCTCGGCCTCGTCCATGTAGTGGGTGGTGAGCAGCAGCGTGGTCCCCTGCTCCTTGAGCCGGAACAGCCGGTCCCAGAGGATGTGGCGGGCCTGCGGGTCGAGGCCGGTGGTCGGCTCGTCGAGGAGCAGCACCCGCGGATCGTTGATCAACGCCCTGGCGATCGTGAGGCGGCGTTTCATCCCGCCCGAGAGCGAGTCGACCTTCGCCTTGCCCTTCTCCTGGAGCTGCGCGAACGCGAGGAGCTCGTCGGCGCGCTTCGCGATGACCCGACCCGGCAGGCCGAAGTATCGGCCGTAGACGAGCAGGTTCTCGCGCACGCGCAGCTCGGTGTCGAGATTGTCGGACTGCGGCACGACGCCGAGCTGAGACCGGATCTCGGGCCCGTGGGTGTCGGGATCGAGGCCGAGGATCGAGAGGTCTCCGGCCGTTCGCGTCGAGACGGCGCCCACCATGCGCATCGTCGTGGACTTGCCCGCGCCGTTCGGTCCGAGCAGGCCGAACGACTCGCCGGGGGCGACCTCGAACGAGATGCCGTCGACGGCGGCGAAATCGCCGTAGCGCTTCACGAGATCCCGGGCGACGATGACTGGTTCCGACACAAGGCTCCACGATAGTCCGGCGCACCGACACCCGGCGTCGACCGGAGCTCGGCGCGAACGGGGCGACCGCGGCGGCATCCGACACCCGCTCCTCCTACGATGGCGGGATGCAGACACCACCGGTCATCCGCGTTGGCGAGGAGGTGCGCCGCGCGCTCGACGACGGCGCGCCCGTGCTCGCCCTCGAGTCCACGATCCTGAGCCATGGGCTGCCGAATCCGCGCAACCTCGAGGTGGGTCTCGGCTCCGAGCGGCTCGTGCGCGAGGCGGGCGTGGTGCCCGCCACGATCGGCGTCGTGGAGGGGGTGCCGGTGGTCGGCCTCACCGCGCACGAGATCGAACGGCTCTGCACCGACGACGACGTGGTGAAGGTGAGCGTGCGCGACCTGCCGATCGCCCGCGCGCAGCGGCTGCACGGCGGCACTACCGTCGCAGCCACGGCATGGCTCGCGCATCGCGCCGGCATCCGCGTCATGTCGACCGGCGGCCTCGGCGGCGTGCACCGGGGGGCGAGCGACACCTTCGACGAGTCCGCCGACCTCGGCACCCTCGCCACCACTCCGATCACGCTCGTGAGCGCGGGCGTCAAGTCGATCCTCGACATCGGCGCCACGCTCGAGCGGCTCGAGACCCTCAACGTGCCGGTGGTGGGCTATCGCACGAACCGCTATCCCGGCTTCTACGTCGCCGACTCCGGCCACGCGCTCGACTACCGCATCGAGAGCGCAGTGGATGCCGCGGCCCTCGCGCACGCGCGCGACGAGCTGGGGCTGGCCTCCGCCGTGCTCGTCGCGAACCCGGTCGACGCGTCGAAGCAACTCGACCCCGAGTTCCACGATCGCGTGCTCGCGGAGGCGCTCGACGCGGCATCCGCCGCCGGGGTGTCGGGGCACGACACGACGCCGTTCCTGCTCGACCACATGCAGCGCGCGACCGGCGGGCGGAGCCTCGAGGTGAACCTCGAGGTGTACCGCGGCAACGTCGCACTGGGTGCGGAGATCGCGCGTGCCATCGCCGGCTGAGTCGACCGGCGGCATGCTCGCCGTCGTCGGCGACCTCGTCGAGGACATCGTGGTGTGGGCCGACGAGCCGCTCCGCGTCGCGACCGACACGGCCGCGCACGTCTTCCGCGCCCGCGGGGGCAGCGCTGCGAATGTCGCCGCCCTGGCCGCGCCCCTCGTGCCGACGCGCTTCATCGGCCGGGTCGGGGCGGATGCCGCGGGCGTCTCGCTCGCGGACGACCTCGCCACCGCCGGAGTCGACGTGCGCGTACAGCGCGCGGGGCGCTCGGGCACGGTCGTGCTGCTCGTCGACGCCGACGGCGAGCGCACGATGTTCCCCGACCGCGCCGCTTCGGCCCTGCTCGACGATGTCGACGACGCCTGGCTCGACGGCGTCGCGTTGCTCCACCTGCCCGCCTACGGGCTGGAGCGCGAGCCGATGCGGCACGAGCTCGTGCGGCTCGCGGGCGTCGCCCGGGCCCGCGGCATCCGCGTGTCGGTGGACGCGTCGTCGACCGGACTCATCGCCGGGCTCGGCACCGAGGTGGCGCTCGACCTGTTCCGAGCGATCGCGCCCGACCTGGTCTTCGCGAACGAGGACGAGGCGGCGCTCCTCGGCCTCGCGGGCGGTGGCGCCGTCGCGGCATCCGTC
The DNA here is from genome assembly GCF_004216665.1 of Agromyces ramosus. Classification (GTDB taxonomy): domain Bacteria; phylum Actinomycetota; class Actinomycetes; order Actinomycetales; family Microbacteriaceae; genus Agromyces; species Agromyces ramosus. Next base: position 451,043 of record NZ_SGWY01000001.1, read on the forward strand.
GCCCGCACCGTCGTGGTGAAGCACGGCCCGCTGCCCACCGACGTCATCGTGGACGGCACGCTCGCCGAGCGCGTCGACGTCGCCCCGGTGGCCGACATCCGCGACCTCACAGGCGCGGGCGACGCGTTCGCCGCGGGATTCCTCGCCGCGACGCTGCGAGGGTCGGATGCCGCGGCAGCCTGCCTCGCCGGTCATGCGAGCGCGGCGTCCGTGCTCGCGAACCCGGGCGCGCACGCGACGCCCGGATCCGCCACACGCGACCAGGACGTGAATCGAGACGCGTGACGCTGTCGCGAGATCGCCGTGCCGACGATCGGTGAACCTCCCGCCCGGCGACTCCTGAAAGCAAGGACGCGACCGCACGGTGCGCGACTGTCCTTGCTTTCAGGAGTCCGCGGGGCTTTCAGGAGTCCGCGGGCCGGTCGCCGCCTTCCCGCCCGGCGACTCCTGAAAGCAAGGACGCGAGGGCTCGGTGCAGAACCGTCCTTGCTTTCAGGAGTCACCGAAGGGATTCGCTTTCAGGAGTCACCGAAGGGATTCGCGCTTTCATGAGTCACTGCTTCAGGAGTCGCTGAATGGACTGGCTTTCAGGAGTGGCTGAAGACGTTCGCCTTCAAGAGTCAGGAAGGAAGTCCGGAGTGTCGAGGGATTCCGCGCGAGTGCCCTGACGTTCGAAGCCCCGCGCGCGTCAACCTGAATTGACGCATGGCGTGACGTCAACTACGGTTGACGCCATGGACGACCGCACCCTCCGCACCGCCATCGCCGCCGCCGACGGCGACGACCCCTACCGGGCGCTCCGCGAGCTGCGCCATGCCCGCGTCGAGCTGAACCTCGCCCTCGACCGGGCGGAGGCCGTGGCCGTGCGCCGTGCCCGGGCCGCCGGATCCAGCTGGCAGCTCATCGCGCTCGCGCTCGAGGTCTCCAAGCAGGCCGTGCACAAGAAGTACGGACGCAGGTAGGCCCCGTATGCTGCAAGGCGGCGACGGCGCAGGCATCGGGCGGATGCGGCATCCGCTCACCGCGCCCACCAGGAAGATCTCATGAGCGACACGCAGACCCAGACCACCCGACGCAGTCCCTTCTCCCGTGGCGGGAAGGCGGCGACCGGCCCCCGAGCGACGTTCCGCCAGCTGCTCCCATTCCTCTTCGAGCACCGGCCCGTGCTCATCTGGGTCGCCGTGCTCTCGGTGGTCGGGGCGCTCACGAGTCTGGCCCAACCGCTCCTCGTCGCGCAGGTCATCACGATCGTCGAGGCCGGCCAGCCGCTCGGCTGGATCGTCTGGGGCCTCATCGCGCTCGTCATCGTCAGCGGCATCATCTCGGGCTACCAGCACTACCTGCTGCAGCGCACCGGCGAGGGCGTGGTGCTGTCGAGTCGCAAGCGCCTGGTCGCGAAGCTCCTGCGCCTGCCCATCGCGGAGTTCGACACGCGCCGCACGGGCGACCTCGTCTCACGCGTCGGCAGCGACACGACGATGCTCCGGGCCGTGCTGACCCAGGGTCTCGTCGAGGCCATCGGCGGGGCCGTCACCTTCATCGGCGCCCTCATCGCGATGCTCGTGCTCGACGCCGTGCTGCTCGGACTCACGGTGCTCGTGATCGCGATCGCGATCACGACCGTCACGCTCCTCTCGCGGCGGGTGCGCGAGGCGTCGCACCAGGCGCAGGAGAAGGTGGGCGACGTCGCCGCCTCCGTCGAGCGCGCGATCAGCGCCGTGCGCACCATCCGCGCCGCGGGCGCCACCGAACGCGAGATCCGCACCGTCGACACCGAGGCCGAGGGCGCCTGGCAGATGGGCGTGAAGGTCGCGAAGATCTCCGCGCTCATCGTGCCGATCGCCGGCATCGCGATGCAGGTGTCGTTCCTGGTGGTGCTCGGCGTCGGCGGCTACCGCGTCGCATCGGGCGCCATCACCGTGGCGAACCTCGTGGCGTTCATCCTCTTCCTGTTCATGATGATCCTGCCGCTCGGCCAGGCGTTCGGGGCGATCACGTCGGTGAACCTCGCGCTCGGGGCGCTCGGCCGCATCCAGGAGATCCTCGACCTGCCCGACGAGGACGCCCACGATCGTCAACTCGCCCCGCTCGCACTGATGGTGGGCGAGGCGAACGACGGCGTGCTCCCGGATGCCGCGGCGATCGAGTTCGACGATGTGCACTTCGCCTACGCGGCCACCCGGCAGGATCCGGCCGATCCCGGCAACGAGTCCCCCGACGAGCACCTGCCCGAACCCGACGTCACGGCGCGTCAACCGGTGCTGCGCGGCGTCTCCTTCCGGGTGCCGCGCGGACAGCGGATCGCGCTGGTCGGCCCTTCGGGCGCGGGCAAGTCGACGATCCTCGCCCTCGTCGAGCGCTTCTACGATCCGAGCGTCGGCGCGGTGCGCATGGGCGGCCTCGACCTGCGCTCGCTCGACCGCCGCGAGCTCCGGGCGCAGATCGGGTACGTCGAGCAGGACGCTCCCGTGCTGGCCGGAACCCTGCGCGACAACCTGAAGCTCGGCAGCCCCGACGCGACCGACGCCGAGTGCGAGGCCGTGCTGCGCGCGGTCAACCTCGGCGGCGTGCTCGACCGCGACCCGGCGGGACTCGACGCCGCCGTGGGCGAGGACGGCATCATGCTCTCGGGCGGCGAGCGCCAGCGACTCGCGATCGGTCGTGCGCTGCTGTCGGCCCCGCCGATCCTGCTGCTCGACGAGTCGACGTCGTCGCTCGACGGACTGAACGAGCGCATGATGCGCGAGGCCATCGACGCCGTCTCGGCCGGCCGAACGCTCATCGTCATCGCGCACCGCCTCTCGACGGTCATCGACTCCGACCGCATCGTCGTGGTCGAGGACGGGCGCGTGATCGGCGAGGGCACCCACGCCGAGCTCGTGGCATCCGTGCCGCTGTACCGCGACCTCGCCGCGCACCAGCTGCTGGTCTGAGCGCCCTGAGTCGACGGAGCCGAGCGCTACCTCAGCCCGATCGAGACGGAACCGGCTCAGGGAAAACCCCGGGGCGGTTTGGGGGCTAGCCGGGATGGAGCGGCGCGGCATCCTCCGTAGCGTGGGTTCCGCATCCGGTTCAGGGTGCCCCGAGCCCATTCCCCCACGGAGGACCACCATGACCATCGCGACCGTCTCCAGCGCACGCGATCTCTCCCGCATCGACGAGCTGCCCGTCGAGCTCATCGACGACCTGCCGAATGCGGCCGACGGCGAGGCGAACGCGTCGCGAAGCGGCCTCGGCGACTCCTTCGACCGCATCCAGGCGGGCATCCAGGGCTGGCTGCGCCACTGGGAGCCGCAGCGACTGCCGGCCTTCACGGCGGTGCGCGACGAGATGCCCGAGAGCGACCGCGGACGCAGCGCGCTGCGGGCGGCGCCGACCCACGCCGACGGCGCCGTGCGCATCACCGCCAGCCTCTACGACCCGCCGAACCGCGAGGGCGGCCCGCTCAACTGGTCGCGCAACTGGGCGAGCGTCGCCGTGCTGCCGCCGGCGCGCGACGCCGGGCGCCTCTACTACCGCTTCCGCGTGTCGAGCCGCCTCGTGCTCGACGGACAGGCCTCGATGAGCCTCGTCTCGACGAGCGTGAACTTCGGCATCGTGGCGGATGCCGCGAAGGCGAGCCCCTTCCAGACCGCGGGCTTCGCGACCCCGATCGCCCGCCCGCTCGTCGGCGTGCAGGCCCGCGAGGACCAGGACGCCTCGGCGTCGCAGGTGTTCGAGGGCTCGATCGCCGTGCGGCAGGGCGACACCCCGGCCATGGCGTTCGTGATCGGCACGGACCTGCTCTTCGACCAGGGCTGGGTGCGAGTGCACGAGGGCTCGAGCACCTGGATCGGGCCGTCGGAGCCCGGCGCGAGCGGCACCGTCGAGTTCCGGTACGCGCCGGCCGCGATGCTGCGACTCATGGGCCGGCTCGACGAGCCGCACACCGTGGCCTGAACCCGCCCGGTCTGACGCAGCGCCCCCCGGCTAGAATCGCCGGATGGCGCGCTTCGTCGTCGTGCTGCCGCTCGTGCCGCTCGCCGCAGGCGACGAGTTCACGGTCGCGCAATGGCCGCTGCACGTCACGCTGGTCGAGCCGTTCCCCACCGCGCTCACGGCCGACGACGTCGCACGACTGCTCGACGAGGTCGAGGGCATCGGGTCCGTCGCGTCGGTGATCCACGCCGCCGCCGGCGACGAGGCCATGTTCGGACGCCGCCGCGACGTGCCGGTCACCCTGGTGCGAGACGGAGGGGAGCTCACCGCCCTGCGCTCGCGCACGCTCGCGGCCCTGCAGCGGGGGGGTGTCGACGTGCAGCCGCGCCTCGACTTCCAGCCGCACGTGACCCGCAAGCAGCACGGGCGGATCCGCCCGGGCGACCGGGTCGAGCTCGAGACGGTCGCGCTCATCGACATGCGCCCGCCGAAGGGCGGTCACCACCGGCGCGTCGTAGCCGCGTGGCGGCTCGGCGCGTCATCCGGAGCTGCACCCGACGCCGCGACTTCGCGGCGCTAGCCCGGCCCTCCGGCACCCCACACCCGGATGTCGGGATCGTCGCGCCCACGCTCCGCCTGACGCGTGCCGGGGTCCTCGAACACGTCGGGACCCTCGGTGCCGGCGGACCGGTCCCGACGGATCCGCATGCCGAGCACCACGCCGAGGACGACGAGCCCGCCGACCAGGATGAGCGCTGTCGGCCACCATTCCATGGCCGAACGATACGCCCCTCCAGGGGGTGCGGCAACGCGCTCAGAGCGCGTCGGCCGACGCCGGGTCGTCGACCGTCTCAGCTCGCTTCTGCCAGGGCCAGCGCCCCGAGATCTCGAGCTCGAGCGACCAGCTGAGGAACGTCCGGATGAGCACGATGATCGCGAGCACGGCGACCGACTCGAGCGTCGGTGTGACGGCGACGGTCTTGATGATGTCGGCGGCCACGAGGAGCTCGAGCCCGAGCAGGATGGCCCGCCCGAGCACCCGGCGGAAGCGGGTGTAGATCGGATGGATCCGACGGACGCCGCGGAGCGCGGCATCGACCACGGCGTACGAGACGCCGAGCACGATCGCGACGACGCCCAGCAGATCGACGACCTCGCCGACCGTGGAGATGACCTCGCCGAACTCCATCGCGCTCCCCTCTGCGGGACACGCTAGCGGCGCGGGCCGACGACCGCCGTGCGACCTGCCGCAGACCCCGTGAACCGCGCGAGCGGCGCGATCGCCGGCGCAGCGGCAGACGCGCACGAGGGCCGGGGCGCGCCTTCCCGTGCGCGCCCCCGCCCTGGAGTCCCTGCTACCCCTGGTGCTGCAGGTGGTAGCGCAGGCTCGACAGCTCGGCCTTCAGGGCCGCCGGCACCCGGTCGCCGAACTGGGCGAAGTACTCCTCGGTGAGGTCGCACTCGGCGAGCCACGAGTCGGTGTCCACGTCGAAGAGGTGCTCGAGCGCGGCATCCGTGATCTCGAGGCCGTCGAGGTCGAGCGAGTCGGGTGCCGGAAGCAGCCCGATCGGCGTCTCGACCGCGTCGGCGTCGCCCTCGATGCGCCCGACGATCCACTCGAGCACGCGGGAGTTCTCGCCGAACCCGGGCCAGAGGAACGAGCCGTCGGAGCCCTTGCGGAACCAGTTCACCTGGAAGATCTTCGGCGCGTTCGCGCCGAGGATCCGGCCCATCTTCACCCAGTGGCCCCAGTAGTCGGCCATGTTGTAGCCGCAGAACGGCAGCATGGCGAACGGGTCGCGGCGCAGCTCGCCGACGGTGCCCTCCGCGGCAGCGGTCTGCTCCGACGAGATCGTCGCGCCCATGAAGACGCCGTGCTTCCAGCTGCGCGCCTCGGCGACGAGCGGGACGTTGGTGGCCCGGCGGCCGCCGAAGAGGATCGCGTCGATCGGCACGCCGTCGTGCGCGTCCCAGTCGTCGGAGATCTGCGGGCACTGGGCGGCGGCGACCGTGAAGCGCGAGTTCGGGTGCGCGGCCGGTCGGCCCGAGTCGGGCGTCCAGTGGTTGCCCTCCCAGTCGGTCAGCTCGGCCGGCGGCTGGTCGGTGAGGCCCTCCCACCACACGTCCCCATCGGGGCGCAGCGCCACGTTGGTGAAGATCGTGTTGCCCCACAGGGTCTGCACGGCCGTCGGGTTCGTGGTCTCGCCGGTGCCCGGCGCGACGCCGAAGAAGCCGGCCTCGGGGTTGATCGCGTAGAGGCGGCCGTCGTCGCCGGGGCGCATCCACGCGATGTCGTCGCCGATGGTCTCCACCGTCCAGCCGGGGATCGTCGGGCGGAGCATCGCGAGGTTCGTCTTGCCGCAGGCCGACGGGAACGCCGCCGCGACGTGGTAGACGCGGCCCTCCGGCGAGGTGATCTTGATGAGCAGCATGTGCTCGGCGAGCCAGCCCTCGTCGCGGGCCATCACGCTCGCGATGCGCAGGGCGAAGCACTTCTTCGCCAGCAGCGCGTTGCCGCCGTAGCCCGACCCGTACGACCAGACCTCGCGGGAGTCGGGGAACTGCACGATGTACTTGGTGTCGTTGCAGGGCCAGTCGACCTCGGCGCGCCGGTGGCCCACCCCGTCGACCAACGGGTAGCCGACCGAGTGGATCGTGCGCACCCAGGGCTCGCCGGCCTCGATGAGTCGGTAGACCGACTCGCCCATGCGGGTCATGATGCCCATGGACAGCACGACGTACGGCGAGTCGGTGATCTCGACGCCGAGCTGCGAGATGGGGCCGCCGAGGGGACCCATCGAGAACGGCACGACGTACATCGTGCGGCCCTTCATCGAGCCGTCGAAGACGTCGAGGAGCTCCTCGCGCATCTCACGCGGGTCGCGCCAGTTGTTCGTCGGGCCGGCGTCCTCCTCGTACGTCGAGCAGATGAACGTGCGGTCCTCGACGCGGGCGACGTCGCTCGGGTCGGTGCGGGCCAGGTAGCTGTTGGGCCGCCACTCCGGGTTGAGCTTGATGAGCTTGCCCTCGGCCACGAGCTGCTTCGTCAGGAGGTCGGCCTCGTGCTTCGACCCGTCGCACCAGACGATCTCGTCGGGCTTGGCGAGCGCCGCGATCTCGTCGACCCACGCGCGCAGGGCGGGATCCGTCGTGCCGTGCTGCGCGTGTCCGGACGTGTCGGAGCCAGAAGTTCCGACTGAGAACTCGGAGATCGTCATCGTCGTCCCTTTCGTGGGTTCCCGACCAGCGGCCGGATGGGTTCGTACTTCAAGGATGCGACGGATTGCGGCATCCATTCAGCCATTTCCACTGTTAAGAATGTGAGATCTTTCGCTATCCTTAAGCGATGAAAGCCGGCACCCCAGACCTCGCCACACTCGGCCACCGCATCCGCCATTTCCGCGCCGAGCGAGGCCTGACGCTCGACCAGCTGGGCGACGCGGTCGGCCTCGCCGGCAGCCAGCTCTCCCTCATCGAGAACGGCAAGCGCGAGCCGAAGCTCTCGACGCTCGACGCGCTCGCGGCAGCGCTGGGGGTCGAGCTCGCCGACCTCCTGGCCCGCGAGGCGCCGAGCCGCCGGGCGGCGCTCGAGCTCGAGCTCGGCCGCGCCCAGTCGAGCCCGCTCTACGCGAGCATGGGCCTTCCCGCGATCCGTCCCGGGCGCGGCATCACCGACGAGACGCTCGAGGCGATCGTCGGGCTGCACCGGGAGCTGCAGCGCCGGGCGAGCGAGGCCATCGCGACGCCCGAGGAGGCCCGACGCGCGAACACCGACCTCCGCGAGCGCATGCGCGAGCAGGACAACCACCTCCCCGACATCGAGCAGCTCGCCGAGGAGCAGGTGCGCGCTTCCGGTCACCGCACGGGGGCGCTCACCCACCGCGAGGTGAGCGTCATGGCCGAGCGCCTGGGCTTCCAGCTCATCTACGTCAACGACCTCCCCGACTCCACGCGTTCGATCACCGACCTCGCGAACGGGCGCATCTACCTCCCGCCGGCGTCGATCCCCGGCGGACACGGCCTGCGGTCGATGGCGCTCCAGGCCATGGCGCACCGGCTCCTCGGGCACACTCCCCCGGCGAGCTACGACGAGTTCCTCTGGCAGCGGCTCGAGATCAACTACTTCGCGGCCGCCTGCCTGATGCCGCAGGAGGCATCCGTCGCGTTCCTGCAGCAGGCCAAGAAGGAGAAGCGACTCGCGATCGAGGACTTCCGCGACGCCTTCGGCGTGACCCACGAGGCGGCGGCGCTGCGGTTCACGAACCTGGCCACGAGCCACCTCGACATGACGCTGCACTTCCTTCGGGTGGCGGGCGACGGGGCCCTGCTGAAGGGCTACGAGAACGACGGGCTCGTGCTGCCCACCGACGTCACCGGTTCGATCGAGGGTCAGTGGGTCTGCAAGAAGTGGAGCGCTCGCACCGCCTTCGAGCACACGAACCGCACCACCGAGAACTACCAGTACACCGATACGCCCGCCGGCACGTTCTGGTGCGCCACGCAGACCGGGCGCACGGATGCCGCGGAGTTCTCGATCACCGTCGGCGTCCCGTTCGCGCAGGCGAAGTGGTTCCGCGGGCGGGAGACCACGCTGCGGGCGGCGTCGACGTGCCCCGACGAGTCGTGCTGCCGCCGGGCGCCGGACGGACTCGCCGAGCGCTGGGCGGGACAGGCCTGGCCGAGCGCGCGCCTGCACGCGCACGTGCTGTCGCCGCTGCCGTCGGGCACGTTCCCGGGCGTCGACGATGCCGAGGTCTACGCGTTCCTCGAGACGCACGCCGACCACTAGCAGCGCAGGCCGACCGGGAGTGGGCGCCCCGACCGGACCGGGACATGGTCGCGCGCATCAGTGCGGTAGACGCATCGATGTTTATCTTGCATTAGTGTGTGTCACACAGTATCGTGTGGACCATGATCGACGATGAGACGACGGCCGGACACATCCAGGAGCTGCGACGCGGCACCGTGGTGCTCGCATGCCTCGTGCGCCTCCGACAGCCCGACTACGGGTACGCGCTGCTCGAGTCGCTGAACTCGCTCGGCATCATCGTCGACGCGAACACGCTCTACCCCCTCCTCCGCCGCCTCGAGAAGCAGGGCCTCCTCGTGAGCGAGTGGAACACCGAGGAGGCCAGGCCCCGCAAGTTCTACCGCACGAGCCCGGCCGGCGAGGCGCTCGCCGAGGTGCTCACGACCGACTGGCGTCGCATCGACGACGCCCTCGCACGACTCACGACAGGAGACGACCGATGACCACCCTGACCGATCGCTACGTGTGGGCCGCCGCCCGCACCCTGCCCGAGGCGCAGCGCGCGGAGTTCGAACGCGAACTGCGCGAGCGCATCGGCGACGCGACCGACGCCCTCGTCGAGACCGGGCGTGCACCCGCCGACGCAGAGCGCATGGCCCTCGTCGAGCTCGGCGATCCGGCCGCCCTCGCCGCGAGCTACGTCGATCGGCCGCTGCAGCTCATCGGGCCGCGCTACTACCTCGTCTGGTGGCGCCTGCTGAAGCTGCTCTACTCGGTCGTGCTGCCGATCTCGGTCGGCGCGGTCCTCCTGGCGCAGCTCCTCTCCGGCGACGGTGTCGGCGATGCCATCGGCAACGCCATCGGGGTGGGCCTCTCGATCGCCGTGAACCTCGGGTTCTGGACCACGCTCGTGTTCGCGCTGCTCGAGCGCTCGCCGGGCAAGGGCGCCGCCGATCTCGCCTGGACGCCCGACATGCTCCCGGCCCTGCCCGAGCTCAGCCGACCCGGCCGGCGCGGGGAGCTCATCGGCTCGCTCGTGTTCCTCGGCCTCTTCGCCCTCGTGATCGTCTGGCAGCACTTCGGACTCCCCTGGGTCGGCGCGCTCGAGACCACCCCGCTGCTCGACCCGGGGCTGTGGAGCTTCTGGATCCCGTACTTCCTCGTGCTCATCGTGCTCGAGATGCTGTTCGCGGTCGCCATCTACGTTTGGGGCTGGAACTGGTGGCTCGTCGCCGCGAACCTGGTGCTCAACGTGGCGTTCGTCGTGCCGGCGGTATGGCTCTTCACGACGGGTCAGCTGATCAACCCCGAGGCGCTCGACGTGATGGGCTGGCCGTGGGGCGATGCGGGCGACGTGATCGTGCCGATCGTGGTCGTGGTCGTGATCGGCGTCGCCGTGTGGGACGTGATCGACGGCGTCATCAAGACGGTGCGCGGCAGCCGCGCGGGGGCGATGCCGACGCTCGGGCGGATCTGACGGCCGCGACGGCCCGACCCGATCCGGATGCGGCTACTTCGGCTGCATCCGGATCGCGCCGTCGAGGCGGATGACCTCGCCGTTGAGCATCGGATTCGCGATGATCGAGCGCACGAGCGCCGCGTACTCGGCCGGGTGGCCGAGTCGCGACGGGTGCGGCACCTGCGCCTCGAGCGACGCCCGCACGTCGTCGGGCATGCCGGCCATCATCGGGGTCTCGAAGATACCGGGGGCGATGGTGACGACCCGGATGAGGAGCTTCGACAGGTCGCGCGCGATCGGCAGGGTCATCCCGGCGACCGCCGCCTTCGACGCCGAGTAGGCGGCCTGCCCGATCTGCCCGTCGAACGCGGCGACCGACGCGGTGCTCACGATGACGCCCCGCTCGGGCGTCGCAGGCCCGCCGGGCACGCCGGCGCTCACGGGGTCGGTCGCGGCCATCGCGGCTGCGGCGAGGCGGGTCACGTTGAAGGTGCCGATGAGGTTCACGCGGATGGTGCGCTCGAAGGCCTCGAGCGGCGCGGGGCCGTCGCGTCCGACCGTGCGGTTCGCGGTGACGATGCCGGCGCAGTTCACGGCGACGCGCAGGGGTGCGAGGGCGGATGCCGCGTCGACCGCCGCCTGCACCTCCGCCTCGTTCGCGACATCCGCCGCCACGAAACGCGCGCGATCGCCGAGCTCGGCCGCGGCCTCCTCGCCGCGCGGGCCCGGCAGGTCGACGAGCACGACGGATGCCCCGCCGTCGACGAGTGCGCGGGCGGTGGCTCGGCCGAGGCCCGAGGCCCCGCCGGTGACGATCGCGGAGGCGCCGTCGAGTTCCATGTGGTGTCCTTTCGTGGTCGAGTCGGGCGGTCTCGGGTCGAGGGTCCACCCCTGGTCGGAATCGCCTGCCCCGATGCGGCAACCGGCGCCATCTCGGCGACGCGGGGGCGTGCGGAGCGACGGCGCCCGGGCTAGAGGCGTTCGATGATCGTGGCGTTGGCCATGCCGCCGCCCTCGCACATCGTCTGGAGTCCGTAGCGTCCGCCGGTGGCCTCGAGCTGGTTCACGAGGGTCGTGAGCAGGCGCGTGCCGCTCGAGCCGAGCGCGTGGCCGAGGGCGATGGCGCCGCCCCGCGGGTTCAACTTCGCGGCATCGGCGCCGGTGTCGGCGAGCCAGGCGAGGGGCACGGACGCGAACGCCTCGTTGACCTCGTAGGCGTCGATGTCGTCGTGGGTGAGCCCGGCCCGCTCGAGCACCTTCGCGGTGGCCGGGATGACGCCAGTGAGCATGTACAGCGGATCGCTGCCGACGACCGAGAACGAGCGGAACCGCGCGCGCGGCTCGAGCCCGAGCTGCTCGGCCGCCTCGGCGCTCATGATGAGTGCGGCGGAGGCCCCGTCGGTCAGCGGCGACGAGTTGCCGGGCGTGATGCGCCAGTCGAGGTCGGGGAACCGCTCCGCGAGCGGATCGGTGCGGAACGCCGGGTTGAGGCCGGCGAGCGACTCGACCGAGGTGCCCGGTCGCACCGTCTCGTCGACGAGCGCGTCGACCCCCGGCACGGGCACGACCTCGGTCGCGAAGGCGCCGGACTCCCCCGCCTCGGCGGCGAGGCGGTGCGACCGCGCCGCGAACTCGTCGAGCTCCTCGCGCGAGAAGCCCCATCTCGCGGTGATCAGCTCGGCCGAGACGCCCTGGTTGACGAGCCCCTCGGGGTAGCGCGCCCGCACGCGCGACCCGTAGGGGTCGGCACCGGCCGCGCTCGAACCGAGCGGCACGCGGCTCATCGACTCGACGCCGCACGCGATGACGATGTCGGCGTGGCCCGCGAGCACCGCCTGGGCGGCGAACGTGGCGGCCTGCTGGCTCGATCCGCACTGCCGGTCGATGGTCGTGCCGGGCACGGTCTCGGGGAACCCCGCGGCGAGCACGGCGTTGCGCGTGACGTTGTAGCTCTGCTCGCCGATCTGGCTGACGCATCCGCCGATCACGTCGTCGAGGAGCCCGGGGTCGAGGTCGTTGCGGGACACGAGCGCGTCGAGCACCCCGGCCAGCAGGTCGACGGGATGCACGCCGGAGAGGATGCCCCCGGGCTTGCCGCGCCCGACGGGCGTGCGGATGACGTCGACGATGACGGCTTCGGTGCTCATGCGATCCAGCCTAGGACGGTTGCGAGGCCACCGGTGCCGCGCGCTCAGCCCACCCGGGCGGCGGATGACGCCGGCACGCGCTCGAGCAGCACGGGCTCGCGCTCGGGCAGCACGACCGGGTGCGAGCCCGCCATCGCCTCGATGACCCGCACCACCTGGCAGCTGTAGCCGTACTCGTTGTCGTACCAGACGTAGAGCACGGCGTCGGTGCCGTCGGCGATCGTGGCGAGCCCGTCGACGATGCCCGCGCGATTCGAGCCCACGAAGTCCGTCGAGACGACCTCGGGCGATTCGATGTAGTCCACCTGCTGGCGCAGCGGCGAGGTGAGTGACACCCGGCGCAGGTAGCGGTTGAGGTCGGCCCTGGTGGCCGGGCGCTCGAGCTGCAGGTTGAGGATCGCGAGCGACACGTCGGGCGTGGGCACGCGGATGGCACTGCCGGTGAGCTTGCCCGCGAACCCGGGCAGCGCCTTCGCGACGGCCTTCGCGGCACCGGTCTCGGTGATCACCATGTTCAGCGCGGCGGAGCGGCCGCGGCGATCGCCCGCGTGGAAGTTGTCGATGAGGTTCTGGTCGTTCGTGAACGAGTGGACCGTCTCGACATGGCCGCGCACCACCCCGTACGCGTCGTCGACGGCCTTCAGCACGGGTGTGATCGCGTTCGTCGTGCACGAGGCCGCCGAGAGGATGCGGTCGGATGCGGCGATGTCGTCGTGGTTGATGCCGTGCACGATGTTCTTGATCGCGCCCTTCCCGGGTGCGGTGAGGAGCACGCGGGCGACGCCGGTCGAGCGGAGGTGCTGCGAGAGCCCCTCCGCGTCGCGCCAGCGCCCGGTGTTGTCGACCACGAGGGCGTCACGGATGCCGTAGGCGGTGTAGTCGATCGACGCCGGGTCGTCCGCGTAGATCACCTGGATGAGCGTGCCGTTGGCGAGGATGGTGTTCGCCTCCTCGTCGACCTCGATCGTGCCGGCGAAGGGCCCGTGCACCGAGTCGCGGCGCAGCAGGCTCGCACGCTTGACGAGGTCGTTCGCCGAGCCCCTGCGCACCACGATGGCGCGCAGGCGCAGCCCCTGTCCGCCACCCGTGTGCGCGATGAGGATGCGCGCGAGCAGGCGCCCGATGCGTCCGAAGCCGTAGAGCACGACGTCGGTGCCGGATGCCGCGGGCGCGTCGAGGTCGACCAGCACGGGCGCGAGCTCGGCCCGGAGGAACTCGACGAGCGGCATCCGCTCGCCGTCGGCCCCGGACTCGCGGTGGCGCGCGACGAGCCGGGCGACGTCGATCGACGCCGGACCCGGGCCGATCTCGCGCAGCGCCTCGAGGACCCGGATCGTGTCCGCGAGGGGCAGCTCCTCCTCACCGGCCTGCCGCGCGAAGCGGTGCGCCTTCACCAGGGCGATCGCCGAGCGGTTGATGAGCCGCCGGCCGTGGATGGAGGTCACCACCCCGTGGTCTCGGTAGAGGCCGCCGATGAGCGGGATCATCCGCTCGGCGAGCTCCTCTCGGGCGATCCATTCCGCACGTCGGGCGTCGAACTCGTGGCTCACGGTCTTCCTTCTCCGGCTCGCGCGCGTGGGCGACGTCGCCGTGTCATGCTCGGGCCGCGCCTGCCGGTGGGCAGCGTCGACCACGTGTCTTCCGGGGGATGCCTCGATCCTACGCGCCGCCCCCGGAACGTCGCCTGTACGCGACGGCCTGCGGGCGGCACGGCACTGGACGCGCCGGCGCCCGTGGCCCGGGCGGGGTCAGCCCGCCGTGGGCTCGTCGTCGACGAAGCGGATGTCGTACACGGCGACCCGCTGCGGCACGCCCGCGAACACCGCCGCGCGCGCGTCGGAGGCCAGGTAGGCCGTCTCGAGGCGGGCGAACTCCTCGCGATCGCCCGGCGTGCTCACGGCCCAGACGAACTCGTTCGACTCGCGGAGGCCGTAGGCGAACTCGATCGTGAACCCCGCCGGCGGGCGCACCGCGGGCATCGCTCCCCGCCACCAGGCGACGAACGCGTCGTACTCTCCGTCGACGAGCGTGTACCTGCGCAGCTGGGTCGTCTTCACCCGACCCATTCTGCCGTGTCCTGGCCGCGCCGATGCATACTGCGAACCGCCGTGGAAACCCCTCGACACGGCCGCGAAACTGTGGTCGGGTGGCCCTGAGCTCGATCGACGTCGCACGAATCGCTGCGACGGCCCGGATCGACCAGTCCGGAAGGGACCATGATGAACATCCTCCTGATCGTCGTCGCCATCATCGCCGTCATCCTGTTGTTCACGGGCGGGTTCGTGCAGTCGCTGAACTTCCTCCTCTGGGTGGGCATCGTCCTCCTCGTGCTCGCCGTGATCATCTGGCTGGTGCGCATGCTGACGGGCAGCCGCCGGGCCTGACCGCGCTCCCTCCCGCGACACGCGCGCCCGGAGGGACGTAGACTCGTCCCGTCCAGGCGCGCGTGGGCGCCGGTGCTCGAAAAAAGGGCACGAAGCCGGCCACGCGCCGGGGGTCGGCGAGACACATACGGAATCCAGATCCGTCACCGTCTCGAAATGGACCCCGCCATGGCCTCCGTCTCCGCGCACGTCGCGCACACCCTCTCCGCCCATGTCGATCACGTCTTCGGCGTGATGGGCAACGGCAACGCCGCGTTCCTCGACGCCCTCGACGCGACGCGCGCGCACTACACCGCGATGCGGCGCGAGGCCGGGGCGGTCGCCGCCGCCGACGCGTTCCACCGCGCCTCCGGCCGTCTCGCCGCGGCGACCGCGACGTACGGCGCGGGCTTCACGAACACGCTCACGCCGCTGGCCGAGGCGGTGCGGGCCCGAATCCCGCTGGTCCTCGTCGTCGGCGACGCGCCGACCGGCGGCCCGCGCCCGTGGGACGTCGACCAGGTCGCGATGGCGGCGGCGGCGGGCGCCACGACCTTCGCCGTCGACCGAGCGGATGCCGCCGCGACCACGTCGCACGCGATCGAGCACGCGCTGGCGCACCGCACGGCCGTGGTGCTCGCCATCCCCTACGACCTCGCCACGGCCGACGCCGGCGCACTCACCTCGCCGGTCGCGATCACCGCGCCCGCGGCCCTCCCGCCGACGCCGCCGAGCTCGACGCCGTCGCGCGGCTGCTGGCCGGGGCAGTGCGTCCACTGCTCGTCGCCGGTCGCGGCGCGTGGCTGTCGGGTGCCGGCGATGCGCTCGGCCGGCTCGCCGCCGCGACCGGCGCCGTCACCGCGACGACGGCGCTCGCGCGCGGGATCTTCCCCGACGCCGCGTTCGACCTCGGCGTCGCCGGCGGATTCGGACAGGAGTCCGCCATGCGACTCGTGCACGATGCGGACGTCGCGGTGGTCTTCGGCGCCTCCCTCAACCAGTTCACGATGCGGTTCGGCGGGTTGTTCGCGAAGGACACGCAGGTCGTGCAGGTCGACGTCGGCGCGGGCCCGACGCATGCCGCGGTGACGCGGTTCGTGGCGGGCGACGCACGCCTCGCGGCATCCGGGATCGCCGACCGCCTCGCCGCGATCGACGCCGCGCCCGGCGGATGGCGGGAGTCGATCGACGTCGCGCCGTTGCGCGCGCGCGAGGCGGGCGACGGCATCGCGGCCGACGGCCGGCTCGATCCGCGCAGCGTCGCGGCCCGCCTCGCCGAACTGCTGCCGCACGACCGCGTCGTCGTCTCCGACGGCGGCCACTTCATCGGCTGGGCCAACACCCACTGGCCCGTCGCGGCGCCCGACCGCATGCTCATGGTCGGCACGGCGTTCCAGTCGATCGGGCTCGGCCTGCCGAGCGTGCCCGGCGCGGCCGCCGCGAGGCCCGACGCGACGATCGTGCTGACGACCGGCGACGGGGGCGGGCTCATGGCCCTGGCCGACCTCGAGAGCGCCGTGCGAGCGGCCGGCGGGCGCGGGATCGCCGTGGTCTGGAACGACGCGGCCTACGGCGCCGAGGTGCACCTCTACGGACTCCAAGGCTACGCCGAGGCGCCCATGCGCATCCCCGAGGCCGACTTCGCGGGACTCGCCGCGGCCGTCGGCGCGGAGGGCGTGGTCGTGCGCGAGCTCCCCGACCTCGACCGGGTCGCGGAATGGGCTGACGAGCCCGTGGCGTCCCGGCGCTTCCTGCTGCTCGACTGCCGCATCTCGGGCACGGTCATCGCGCCGTACCAGCACGAGATCATCGCCGTGAATGCGCGCTGATCGCACCTCGAACGCCGACGGGAGCACGACCTCGGCGACTGGCGGCGAAATCGTATACGATCGGCACCAGCATTCCGACGACGAAGTGGAGCTCCCGTGCTCGATCCCTCCCGTATCGCGGCGATCGCCGACGAGCTCGCCGACGCCGACCGCGCGCGCACCACGGTCCCGCTCCTCACCGCCCGCAACCCGGGCATGACCATCGAGGACGCGTATGCCGTGCAGCGCGAGTGGACCGACCGCGGCATCGCCGCCGGCCGTCGGCTCGTGGGCCGCAAGATCGGGCTCACGTCGAAGGTCATGCAGGTCGCGACCGGCATCACCGAGCCCGACTACGGCGTGATCTTCGACGACATGGTGATCGAGTCCGGGGCATCCGTCGAGTTCGACCGGTTCTCGAACGTGCGCATCGAGGTGGAGCTCGCGTTCGTGCTCCGAGAGCGGCTCGTCGGTCCGGAGGTCACCCTCTTCGACGTGCTCGATGCCACCTCCTACGTCGTGCCGGCCCTCGAGATCCTCAACTCGCACATCGAGCTCGAAGGCCGCACGATCGTCGACACCATCTCGGACAACGCCGCGATGGGCGCGATGGTCATCGGCGGCACGCCCGTGAAGCCCGACGCCGTCGACCTGCGCTGGGTGCCGGCGCTGCTGTCGCGCAACCAGGTGATCGAGGAGTCCGGCGTGGCCGCCGCGGTGCTCGGCCACCCGGCGATGGGCGTCGCCTGGCTCGCGAACAAGCTCGCCCGGCACGGGCAGGCCCTCGAGGCCGGCGAGATCATCCTCGCCGGATCCTTCACGCGCCCGATGTGGGTCGAGCGCGGCGACACGGTGCACGCGGACTACCGCGAGTTGGGAACGGTGACATGCCGGTTCGAATGACCCTCCCCCCGACGCTCGCGGCGCGGCTCGCGGCATCCGATCGCCCGCTCGCCGGCATGTGGGTCTGCTCGGGCAGCGCGGTGAACGCCGAGATCGCCGCAGGCAGCGGCCTCGACATCGTGCTCATCGACGCCGAGCACTCGCCGAACGGACCCGAGTCGATCCTCGCCCAGCTGCATGCCGTGGCCGCGTACCCGGTGGCGCCGCTCGTGCGTCCGCCGTTCGGCGACACGGTCGTCATCAAGCAGTACCTCGACCTCGGCGTGCAGAACCTCCTCGTGCCGATGGTCGACTCCCCCGAGCAGGCGGCCGGGGTCGTGCGTGCGGTGCGGTACCCGCCGCTGGGCGTGCGCGGCGTGGGCAGTGCGCTCGCGCGTTCCTCGCGCTGGAACCGGGTGCCCGGGTACCTCGCGGATGCCTCGAGCTCGATCTCGCTCTTCGTGCAGATCGAGTCCGCGGCCGCCGTCGAGCGGGTGGCCGAGATCGTCGCCGTCGACGGCGTCGACGGGATCCTCGTCGGTCCCGCCGACCTCGCCGCCTCGATGGGGCACCTCGGCAGGCAGGACCACTCCGACGTGGTCGAGGCGGTGCTGCGCTCGATCCGCGCCGCGGTCGAGGCCGGCAAGCCCGCCGGCGTCAACGCCTTCGATCCCGCGGCCGCGGAGCGCTACCTCGCCGCCGGCGCGGCATTCGTGCTCGTCGGGGCCGACGTGGCGCTGCTCGCCCGGGCGTCCGAGGCGCTCGCCGACCGGTTCGTCGGCGACGGATCGGCGACCCCTGCGGCCGAGGCGGCCGCGCGGCCGGAGTACTGACTCGCCGCCCTCTGGCGCGGTCGGCAGATCGTATATGATTTCAGATACCGAACGACGAGGATGTCCATGACCAGCTCCGGCCGCACCCCCGGCAAGATCATCGCCGTGCATCTCAACTACCCCTCCCGCGCGGCGCAGCGCGGGCGCACGCCGGCCCAGCCGAGCTACTTCCTGAAGCCCTCCTCGTCGATCGCGGCATCCGGATCGACGCTCGAACGCCCGGCCGGCACCGAGCTGCTCGCGTTCGAGGGCGAGATCGCGATCGTCATCGGCGAACCCGCGCGTCGCGTCTCGCCCGCCGACGGCTGGACGCACGTGGCGTCGGTCACCGCGGCGAACGACTTCGGCCTCTACGACCTGCGCGGTGCCGACAAGGGCTCCAATGTCCGGTCGAAGGGCGGCGACGGCTTCACGCCGCTCGGGCCCGCGCTCATCGACGCGACCTCGGTCGACCCCGCCGGCCTGCGCGTGCGCGCCTGGGTCAACGGCGAGCTGGTGCAGGAGGATACGAGCGACACGCTCCTCTTCCCGTTCGGCCGACTCGTCGCCGACCTCTCGCAGCTCATGACGCTCGAGACGGGCGACGTCATCCTCACCGGCACGCCCGCCGGTTCCTCGGTCGTCGTGCCCGGGGACGTCGTCGAGGTCGAGGTGGATGCACCGGATGCCGCGGGGGCGCCGAGCTCCGGCCGCCTCGTGACGACCATCACCGCGGGCGACGTGCCGTTCGGCGACTTCGGGTCGGCCCCCGAGGTCGACGACCGCCAGCGCATCGAGGCGTGGGGCGACGCCCGTGCCGCCGGGCTCGCGGAGCCCGAGGGCGCCTTCGAGCTGACCGACGACCTGCGCGACCTGCTCGGCTCCGTCGGCGTCGCGACGCTCAGCGTGCAGCTGCGCAAGCGCGGCTACACCGACGTCTTCCTCGAGGGCGTGCACGCCAACCGGCCCGGCAGCCGGATGGTCGGCCGCGCCCGCACCCTCCGGTTCATCCCCTTCCGACCCGACCTGTTCGCCCGGAAGGGCGGCGGCCACAACGCCCAGAAGCTGGCCTTCGACACCGTCGGCCCGGGCGAGGTGCTCGTGATCGACGCCCGCGGGGAGCGCGGCACGGGCACGGTCGGCGACGTGCTCGCCCTGCGCGCCCAGGTCCGTGGTGCCGCGGGCATCGTCACCGACGGCGGCACGCGCGACTTCGACGTGGTCGCCGCGCTCGACATCCCCACCTTCTCGCAGGGCCCGCACCCCTCGGTGCTCGGGCGCCGGCACGTCCCGTGGGAGACCGACGTCGCGATCTCGTGCGGCGGCGCCGCGGTGGAGCCCGGCGACGTCATCGTGGGCGACGGCGACGGCGTGATCGTGATCCCGCCGGCCGTCGCGTGGGAGGTGGCCCGCGAGGCGGCCGCGCAGGAGGCCGAGGACGCGTGGGTGGCCGAGCAGGTCGCGGCAGGGGCATCCGTCGACGGCCTGTTCCCGATGAACGCCGAATGGCGCGCCAGGTACGAGGCCGACCGAGCCGGCGGCCCCGACGCCGAGGCCCCGAGTGGCGGGGAGCCGCGATGAGCGCCGGGCAGCCGACCCGCCTCGAGAGCAAGTCGCAGCGGGCCTACGGCTTCATCCGCGAGCGCATCGACGACGGCCGCTACGTGCCGGGATACCGGCTCGTGCTCGGCCAGATCGCGAAGGAGCTCGACGTGTCGGTCGTGCCGGTGCGCGAGGCGATCCGCCGGCTCGAGGCCGAGGGCCTCGTGACCTTCGAGCGCAACGTGGGCGCCCAGGTCGCGCTCATCAAGGAGACCGAGTACCTGCACACCATGCAGACCCTCTCGATCGTCGAGGGCGCGGCCACCGCGCTCTCGGCGCCGTACCTCGCGCCCGCGCAGCTCGATCGCGCACGCGAGCTCAACGAGCGGATGCGGCGCACGCTCGACGACTTCGACCCGCACCGCTTCACCGAGCTCAACCTCGAGTTCCACTCGGTGCTGTTCGAGGAGTGCCCGAACCCGCACATCCTCGACCTCGTGCACCGGGGCTGGAACCGCATGCGGATGCTGCGCGACTCGTCGTTCAGCTTCGTGCCCGGCCGCGCACGCGAGTCGGTGGCGGAGCACGACGCCATCGTCGACCTCATCGAGGCCGGCGCCGCCCCGCTCGAGATCGAGCTCGCCGCCCGCCGCCACCGCACGGCCACCCTCGACGCCATGCTCGCCTACCAGGCGCAGCACCGACCGACGACGCCGACGGATGCCGCGACGCGACGCACCCCGGCCGCCGGCGCCGGCGCCGCCGCGGCCCGCGCCTGACCACGACCGACCGACACGAAGGCACGCACATGACGCATCACATCCCCTCCGGGCTCCCCGACCGCATCCGCCACCACATCGACGGGAAGTCCGTCGACTCGGTCGGCGGCGAGAGCTTCGACGTGCTCGACCCCGTCTCGAACGAGACCTACGTCCAGGCCGCGGCCGGCCAGCAGGCGGACATCGATCTTGCCGTCGCCGCCGCCCGTCGCGCCTTCACCGAGGGGCCGTGGCCGCGGATGCTCCCCCGCGCCCGCGCCCGCATCCTGCACCGCATCGCCGACCTCGTCGAGGCGCAGGACGCCCGCCTCGCCGAGCTCGAGACGTTCGACACCGGCCTGCCCATCACGCAGGCACTCGGGCAGGCCCAGCGCGCCGCCGAGAACTTCCGGTTCTTCGCCGACCTGATCGTGGCCCAGCGCGACGACACCTACAAGGTCCCCGGCCGCCAGGTGAACTACGTGAACCGCAAGCCGATCGGGGTCGCCGGCCTCATCACGCCGTGGAACACCCCCTTCATGCTCGAGTCGTGGAAGCTCGCGCCGGCGCTCGCCACCGGCAACACCGTCGTGCTGAAGCCCGCCGAGTTCACCCCGCTCTCTGCCTCGCTCTGGGCCGACATCTTCCACGAGGCCGGCGTGCCGGCCGGCGTCTTCAACCTCGTCAACGGACTCGGAGAAGAGGCCGGCGACGCGCTCGTGAAGCACCCCGACGTTCCCCTCATCTCCTTCACGGGCGAGAGCCGCACCGGCCAGCTCATCTTCGCGAACGCCGCGCCGTTCCTGAAGGGCCTCTCGATGGAGCTCGGGGGCAAGAGTCCGGCCGTCGTGTTCGCCGACGCCGACCTCGAGCAGGCGCTCGACGCGACCGTGTTCGGCGTGTTCTCGCTCAACGGCGAGCGCTGCACGGCGGGCAGCCGCATCCTCGTCGAGCGCGCGATCTACGACGACTTCGTCGCCCGCTACGCCGAGCGCGCGGAGCACATCGTGGTCGGCGACCCCCACGACCCGAAGACCGAGGTCGGTGCCCTCGTGCACCCCGAGCACTACGAGAAGGTCATGTCCTACGTCGAGATCGGCAAGGGCGAAGGACGCCTCGTCGCCGGCGGCGGCCGACCCCACGGGCTCGAGACGGGCAACTACGTCGCGCCCACCGTCTTCGCGGATGTCGCGCCCGACGCCCGCATCTTCCAGGAGGAGATCTTCGGCCCGGTCGTCGCGATCACCCCGTTCGACACCGACGATGAGGCGCTCGCCCTCGCCAACGGCGTGAAGTACGGCCTCGCCGCCTACATCTGGACCAACGACCTCAAGCGCGCCCACAACTTCTCGCAGGCGGTCGAGGCGGGCATGGTGTGGCTGAACTCCAACAACGTGCGCGACCTGCGCACCCCCTTCGGCGGCGTCAAGGCCTCGGGCCTCGGACACGAGGGCGGGTACCGATCCATCGACTTCTACACCGACCAGCAGGCGGTGCACATCACGCTGAACGAGGCGCACTCGCCCCGCTTCGGCACGCACTGAGGGAGGCCGCCGCCCCGCGGCATCCGCTCGACGACCCCACGACCGAACCACTCGCAGCAAGGAAGCCGACATGCATATCCCCGAGCCCGTCGTCACCGACACCGACCCGATCCCCGCCCCGACGGACCCGATCCCGACGCCCGCCGCGACGCCGCCCGACATCGTTCGCTGCGCGTACATGGAGCTGGTGGTCACCGACCTGGCCGCCTCGCGCGCCTTCTACGTCGACGTGCTCGGACTCGTCGTGACCGAGGAGGACGACGACGCCGTCTACCTCCGCTCCCTCGAGGAGTTCATCCACCACAACCTGGTGCTGCGCACGGGCCCGGCGGCGGCCGTGGCCGCGTTCAGCTATCGCGTGCGCACGCCCGAGGACCTCGACCGGGCCGTGGCGTTCTACACCGAGCTCGGATGCCGCGTCGAGCGCCGCGCCGAGGGCTTCACCCGTGGCATCGGCGACTCGGTGCGCGTCGAGGACCCCCTCGGCTTCCCGTACGAGTTCTTCCACGACGTGCAGCACGTGGAGCGCCTCGCGTGGCGCTACGACCTGTACACCCCCGGCGCCATCGTGCGCCTCGACCACTTCAACCAGGTCACGCCCGACGTGCCTCGCGCCGTGAGGTACATGGAGGACCTCGGCTTCCGGGTGACGGAGGACATCCAGGACGAGGCGGGCACGACCTATGCCGCGTGGATGCGCCGCAAGCCCACCGTGCACGACACGGCGATGACGGGCGGCGACGGCCCGCGCATGCACCACGTGGCGTTCGCGACGCACGAGAAGCACAACATCATCGCGATCTGCGACAAGCTCGGTGCCCTGCGGATGTCGGACGTGATCGAGCGGGGACCGGGCCGGCACGGCGTCTCGAACGCGTTCTACCTCTACCTGCGCGACCCCGACGGCCACCGCGTCGAGATCTACACGCAGGACTACTACACGGGCGACCCCGACAACCCCGTGGTGACGTGGGACGTGCACGACAACCAGCGACGCGACTGGTGGGGGAACCCGGTCGTGCCGAGCTGGTACACCGAGGCGTCGACGGTGCTCGACCTCGACGGCGACCCGCAGCCGCTCACCCACCGCACCGATGACTCCGAGATGGAGGTGACGATCGGGGCCGACGGGTTCTCGTACACGCGCAAGGGCGACGAGGCGCAGGGGTTCAAGCTCGGCAACACGCTCTGAGCCCCGCACCGGGCGTCATCACGTCGTCGTGGCCTCCTGCGGCGGAGCGGCATCGTCGAGGAACGCGATCGCGGCGTCCTTGAACCCGCGGGACGTGAGCGTCGAGACGTGGTCGCGCCCCGGGATGGACACGAAGTCGGCACCCCACTCGAGGGCGAGCTCCCGCGCCCCTCGGGGGACGGGATCGGCCTCGCCGGCGACGAACAGCGTCGGGATGTCGCCGGGGATCACGAGCGGGGCCCCCGAGACGCCCTCGATGCACGCGAGCAGCGCCTCCCGGTCGGCGCCGGCCGTGATCGCCGGCCGGAGCACCTGCTCGATGACGGGGTTGCGCGCCGGCTCGTCGCGGAGCAGCACGGCCCGCGCGTCGTCGAGGTCCCAGGTGGCGAACAGCTCGTCGGGGCCCGCTCCCCCGATCACGACACGGCGCACCCGCTCGGGCGCGAGCTCGGCGAGTGCGGACACGACCCGGTTGCCCATCGAGTAGCCGACCACGTCGACCACGTCGGCGCCCGCGGAATCGAGCACGGCGATGAGGTCCCGGCCGAGCCGCTCGGGCGCGTACGCGTCGGCGTCGACGGGCTTGTCGCTGTCGCCGTGCCCGCGCAGGTCGACGTCGATGGCCGACCGGTGCGCGTCCTGCAGGGCGCGGACCCAGCCGGTCCCCTCCCAGGTGACGGCGGCGTTGGAGGCGAACCCGTGCACGAGCAGCACGGGAGGTCGGGCGTCGTCCACCTCGGATCCCCGGTGGACCCGGAATGCGACGAGCACCCCATCGGGGCCCTCCGCGTGCAAGGTGGGGACCTGGTCGCTGCCCGCCTGCCTCACGCCATCGCCTCGTCGAGCACCGACGACTCGGTGATCACCGCGCCGGCGTGGCCGAGCTCGGCGAGCGCGGCATCCGAGCTCGCCGGTGCGACGCCGGCGATGAGGTCGGTGAAGACGCGCACGTGACGGCCGTGCTCGACCGCATCGAGGCCGCTCGCGCGCACGCAGTAGTCCGTCGCGATTCCCACGAGGTCGATGTCGGTGACGCCGAGCTCGTCGAGCAGCTGGGCGACGGGCCGCCCATCGTCGTCGATGCCCTCGAAGATCGAGTACGCGGGCACCCCCTGGCCCTTGCGCACGTGGATGTCGACCTCCGACGTGTCGAACGCGGGATGGTACTCCGCCCCGTCGGTGCCCGCCATCGCGTGCTTCGGCCAGGTCTCGACGAAGTCGGGCTCCGCGTCGGTGGCGAAGTGTCCGCCGTTGTCGTTGTCGGCGTCGTGCCAGTCGCGCGAGGCGACCACGACGCGGTAGGCGTCGCGGTGCTTCTCGAGCAGCTCGGTGATGCCCGACGCGACGGCCGCGCCGCCCTCCACGCCGAGGGCCCCGCCCTCGGTGAAGTCGTTCTGCACGTCGACGATGAACAGTGCTCGGGTCACGTGTGCTCCTTCCGTCCTACCGTCCATTCTCGTCGCAGAATGCGCGGATGACCCCCTCGAGCACGTCGACGAGCGTTCGCAGCGAGTCGATCGACACCCACTCCTCGTCGGCGTGCGCGCCGGCGCCGGCCGGTCCCACGAGCACGACGGGCATCCCCGCCGCCGCGATCAGCCCCGCGTCCGTCCACCAGGGGTCTCCGCGGCGGGCGGCGGGCGCCCCGGTGGCGCGTCCGACCTGCTCGAGCACCACGCGCGCGATCGGCGAGTCGGCATCGGCCTCCATCGCCGGGCGGGCGACGAGCGGGACGATCCGCGCCGGTCGCGACGGCGCCAGCACGCGCTCGAGCTCCGGCCCCGGGTCGGGCTCCCCCGGCAGGGTGCGGCGCTCCACGACGACGACGCACCGGTCGGCGACGGTCGCGGCATCCGTGCCGCCCTCGATGGTCGCGACGCGCACGCTGCCGACGCCGAGCAGCGGATGCCGCGGGCGCCCCGCGAGCTCGGCGGCGAACGCGCGGAGGGCGACGAGCCCGTCGACCGCCCTGTCGATGGCGTCGACGCCGAGCTCGGGCTGCGACCCGTGCGCGGCCAGCCCCTCGTACTCGGCGCGGTACCAGGCGAAGCCGCGGTGGGCGAGCGTGACCCCGAGGTCGGTCGGCTCCAGCACGACCGCGGCGTCCGGACGTGGGCGTGGGCCGGCGGATGCCGCGGCGTCCGCGTCGGCGTCGATCGCCGCCAGCAGCTCCTCCATGCCGACGGAGCCGAACTCCTCGTCCGCGGCGAAGGCGAGCACGAGGTCGCCCGCCGGGTCGGATACCGCCGCCGCGGCCGTCATCGCCGCGGCGAGCCCGCCCGCCATGTCGTACGCGCCCCGGCCGACGACGCGATCGGGGTCGACATCCGTCCCCGCGTCGCCGATGCCCGATCCGCCGACGGTGTCGAGGTGGCCGGCCAGCAGCAGCGACCGGCCCGCGCCCGTCCCGCGGCGCCGCGCCAGCACGCTCGGACGGGCTGGATCCGAGCCCACCAGCCGCACCTCGAAGCCCCGCTCGGCGAGCCATCCGGCGATCACGTCCGCGAGCTCGCGTTCGCCCGCCCCGCCCGGGACGAGCGAGGGATTGGTGGCGTCGATCCCCACCAGGCGGCGGGCGAGCGCCGCGACGTCGGCGCGCGGCATCCGCTCGCCCGGCCCCGACGCCCTCGGGCTCATGTGTTGGCGAGGTTGTCGCCGCAGAGGAAGAAGCCCGTCGTGAGCGTGTCGATGGCCTGCTTGGTGTCGTCCGAGACGTCGCCGAGCGCGTAGATCGCGAACGTCAGCGTGGAGCCGTCCTGCGCGCGGATGACGCCGGACAGCGTGTACCCGGTCTCGATCCAGCCGGTCTTCGCCGACACGGCGCCGTCGGCCACCGCGTTGTCGCCCGCGAATCGGTCGCTGTACGAGAGCGAGCCGCGCTGGCCGGAGACCGGCAGCCCGTCCATGATGACGCCGAGGTGGGCCTCCCGCGCATTGATCTTCGCGAACAGCCGTGTGAGGTACGACGGCGGAACCGCGTTGTTGTCGCTGAGGCCCGAGCCGTCCACCACCGTGATGCCGGCGGTGTCGATGCCGTAGGGGGCGAGGCCCTGCAGGACGGCCTCGTTGATGGCGCCGAAGGTGTTGCCCGTGCCCGCCTCGATCGCGACGAGTCGGGCCAGCATCTCCGCGACGGTGTTGTCCGAGACGACGAGCGCCTTGTCGATGAGCTGCGCGACGGTCGGAGACGCCACCTGCCCGAGCTGCGCGGCGCCCGCGGGAGCCGTTCCCCGCTCGATCACGGAGATGCCCCCGAGCTCGGAGGCGAACGCATCGCCGGCGCGGCCGATCGGATCGCCGCTGCGCCACGACGTGTTCGCACCGGGGTCGTCGCGGTCGCCGTCGACCTGGAGGGCGGTGATGTTCGACATGTAGCCGAACTCGCGCTCCGCCGGATCCCAGCTCGGCTCCCACTCATCACCGCCGAACAGGCTCGCATCGAGGACGAGCTTGGTGAGGGGCGGGTTGGCGGGGTCCGCGTCCCATGCGGCCCGCACCTGGGCGGCGAGCTCGTCGAGGTGGGCGGCGCCGGGATACACGGTCTCCGTTCCGCTCGGCGTACGGGAGAGGGTGACGTCGCCGCCGCCGACGAGGACCACGGAGCCCGGCTCCGCGCCCTTCACCACGGTCGTGGTGGCCCGATGGTCGGGACCGAGCACCGTGAGGGCGGCCGCCGACGTCAGCACCTTCATGACGCTCGCCGTGCGCGAGGGGGTCGTGCCGCCGCGGTCGTAGAGCACCTCACCGGTCGCGGCGTTGACGACCTGTGCCTGCAGGTTCGCGAGGCGCCCGTCGGCCGCGCGATCGGCGACCGAGCACGTGCGGATGCGGCTCGCCGCTGCGGCGGCGGCGGGCGCCGGGCGCGCCGGGTCCGCCGTCGGCGTCGGGGTCGAGGTCGCCGCGATCGCCTCGACGTCGCCCCCGCCGGACACGGCGGCACCGGCGAAGACGGCTCCCGTGCCGAGCAGGGCGAGGGCGAGGGCGCCGCCGGTGATCGAGAGGGCGAGCCGGTGCCTCCGCGCGAAGGCGGCGACGGATGCGCCGACGCCCGTTGCGCCGGCAGGGGTCGTCGCGTCAGCGGTCGTGTCGGCGTCGGCGGCGTTCGTGCCGGCCGTCGCGCCGGGGTGCTCGCCGGGGGTCGCCGCCGAGTCCGCGCTGTCGCGCCGGGGGTCGCCGGGCGTCGTGGGCTCGCCCGCGGCATCCGTCTCGTCGGTCATCCGGGGAATTGTACGCGGCGCCCCGGAGCGCAAGCTGACCGTCGCCCGAACGCACGCTGGGCGCGCGACCGGCCGACGGCGGGAGCCGCTGCGGGATCACTCGCCGGGGTAGCGCAGCCCGATCTGCTCGCGGATCGTGTCGAGCGTGCCCATGATCGCGACGGTCTCGTCGATCGTGAGGAGGTCGCCGCGGAGGTCGCCCCCGGCCACCAGTCGCTCGACCGCCTCGGCCTGGAAGTGCATGCCGCGGCCCGTCACCTCGGAGCGGAACTCCTCGACGATGGTGCCGTCGGCGGCCACCACGCGGAACGTCGTCGGCGTGTACCAGACGCGATCGATCTCGATCCGGGCGAGCGTGCCGATCACGGCGGCGGTGTTCGGGCCGAGGGTGTCGCTCGCCGAGAGCATCGACGCGACCCTGCCCCCGTCGTAGGCGAAGAGGTTGGCGATCTGCGCGTCGGCGCCGGTGCGCTTGAACGTCGCCGTGGACTGGATGGTGAGGGGGGCGCCGAACAGGTCCCACGAGAACGACACCGGGTAGATGCCGAGGTCGAGCAACGCGCCGCCGCCCAGCTCGAGCGCGTTGATGCGGTGCAGCGGGTCGTCCGAGAGCTTCTGGGTGTGGTCGGCGATGAGCGTGCGCACCTCGCCGAGCGCGCCGTCGGCGATGAGTTCCCGGATGCGCACCATGTGGGGCAGGTACCTCGTCCACATCGCCTCGAGGGCCAGCAGCCCGCGCCCCGCGGCGAGGTCGGCGATCTCCTGCGCCTCCCGCGCGTTCACCGTGAACGGCTTCTCGACCAGCACGTGCTTGCCGGCCTCGAGCACCAGTCGGGCGTTGGCGGCGTGCAGCGGATGCGGCGTGGACACGTACACCACGTCGACGTCGGGATCGGCGACGAGCGCCTCGTAGCTCGCGTGGGCGTTCGGGATGTCGAACTCGGCCGCGAACGCGTCGGCTGCGGCCTGCGATCGGGATCCGACCGCCTGCACCGTGAATCCGTTGAGCTTCAGGTCGTTCGTGAAGGCGTGGGCGATGCCGCCCGTCGCGAGGATGCCCCAGCGCAGTCGATCGGTCATTGCGCCAGCCTACTGGGCACGATCGTGCGCATTCGCGGCGGCCCACGCGGTTCGCCCGCAGGATCGGCACGTGCGGCGCCCGCCGTCAAGGGATTGATCGTCGATTGGCCCTGCGGTACTCGTTGAGCATGGAGCGCATCTACTACGCGGGCGACCGCTTCCTCACCGGAACCGATATCGCGCGGGCGCTCGTCGCCTATGCGGCGGCCCTCGCCCAGCAGGGCAGCGCCGGCGCGATCGAGATCCCCGTGCGGCACGAGCAGGACGGTCGGCCGGGCGTGGTCAACTTCCTCGTCGGCCCCGCGAGCCAGCTCGTCACCGAGAGCGTGGAGGCCGACGGCTACGACGAGGTGCGCGACGAAGCACTCGTCGCCCGCCTGCAGGGCCTCATCGCGGAACTCGCGCCGATGCATCCGGTGGCGAGCACGTCGGCGCCCGATCGCGACACGGTCGACTACGACTGGACCGACGAGGTCTAGACCGGGCGCTCGTCGGGGATCGGCATCAGCGCGATCGGGATGCCCGGCCCGACCAGGATGTCGGCCGGCTGCGGGCGCCCCTCGCCGTGGTTGACCCGGACCCAGACGGCGCGGCCGTTCCGGTTGGCCTCCTCGATGTCCGCCTTCATCTGCTCGAAGTCCTCCTCGCCGATGGAGAACTCGCGGCCGGCGTAGATGATGCCGATGCGCTTCATGGCTCCCGCTCTCCGCTGGGCCCCGACTCCTCGGGCTCCGGCATCAGGTGCAATCCGCCCGGTGAGTTCGCCGCGCTCATGAGCAGGTCGATCCAGGCGCGGTTGATCGACGGCTGGCGCCCGCCCGCGTACTTGAAGTACAGCGGGATGGTGGGATGGATCCAGAGTGCGCTGCGACCGTCACCGACCGCGGGATCGTCGCGCCAGCTGAAGTAGAACGACTCCGCGCGGCGCAGCTTGGCGCCGATGACGAGTTGCAGGTGTGCGAGCACGCGGTCGTCGAAGTCGACGGTCAGCGTGGAATCGTAGGTGAGCTTGCCCACCGGACCTCCCTCGAACGTCCCGCGCGATCGGGTCGTCGCGGCAGTCGTCGGCCCCAAGGATAGTGCGGGCCCGCCCCTGCCGCGCCCCCTTGACGCCGCGCCCGACGGTGGTATGGACCCCCGAACTGGGTCGCGCGGCGAGCCCGCTCGGGGACTATCCTCCGGGCATGACAACGCTGTCGAGAACCCGGCGTCTCCTGACGCTCGCCAGCGCATCGATCCTCGTCGCCTCGGCGGCGGTCGTCGGTGCCCTTCCCGCGAACGCCGCCCCCGGCGGCGAACCCGGACCACCCGCGGCAGGCAAGGTCGCCTACGCTGCGCTCGGCGACTCGTACGCGGCCGGCGTCGGCGGCGGCGACTACCTCGACGAATGCTTCCTGAGCCCGAACGGCTACGCCGCGCAGCTCGCGAGCGACCCCGGCAACGTGCACGTCGCCCTGAACGGATGCATCGGAGCGACGACGACCGACGTGCTCGGGCAGCTCGGCGGAATCGATCATCGCACGCGCTCGATCACCCTCACGGTCGGCGCCAACGACCTCGGTCTCGCCGCCGTCACCGCGGCGTGCCTGGGCGGCCCGATGGAGGCATGCCTGGCGGCGATCGCCGAGGCACAGGCCGACCTCGGCCCGATGGCCGTGAGCCTCAGCACCACCCTGGCGGCGATCCGTGCCGCGGCCCCGAAGGCGGAGGTGATCGTCACCGGGTATCCCGTGCTCCTCGAGCCCACGGTCGACCCGTCGGGCGGAGCGCTGGCCATCGCCATCGCCGCCCTCAACTCGACGATCGCGGGCGTCGTGGCCGCGGCGGGCCCCGGGTTCGAGTTCGTCGACGTGACCGAGGAGTTCGCCGGTCACGGCATCGGAAGCCTCGACCCCTGGATCGTCGCGCCGCCGGCGCTCGACGCGTTCCACCCGAACATCGCCGGCCACACCGCCTACGCGGACGCGATCCGGGCCGTCCAGTGACCTCGGCGGGGACGGCGCCGACGACCACTCGTCGGCGGGCGATGCTGCTCGCGACCGCGCTGCTCGCGACGCTGGGCCTGGCCTTCGGCTGGGTCGCGGTCGGACCGGCGGACGGTGCGGGCGCCGTCGTCGTCACGGGCAAGGGCGACAAGCCCGGGAAGCCGGGGGGCGGCGGTGGGGGCGGTGGCGGCGGGACGACGGAGCTCGAGTACGCCGCCGTCGGCGATTCGTTCGCCGCCGGTGTCGGCGCGCGCAGCTATCTCGAATCCACCTGCTACACGAGCGCCAAGGGCTACCCCAAGCTCCTCGATGCCGAGGCCGATCTGCGCCTGGTGGCGCTCCCCGCGTGCTCGGGCGCCTCCACCGCCGAGGTGATCGCGGGCCAGGTGCCCGCGGTCCCGACGACCGCCACTCGTGTGACGCTCACGGTGGGCGGCAACGACGTGGGCTTCGCCGCGGTCATGCAGAACTGCTTCGTGATCGTGACGAGCTCATGCGAGTCCACCATCCTGAGCGGGGAGGCCCTCGTCGCGAACGGCACGGTCACGGCGAACGTCGCCGCGGCCGTCCAGGCGGTCCGTGCGCGGGTCCCGGGAGCGAAGGTGATCGTCACGGGGTATCCGCTGCTCTTCCACCTCCCGAACGCGCGGTACCAGTGGGCGGAGCGTGTCAATCAGGGCACCGTCGCGCTCAACGACGCCATCGAGGCGGCCGCCGCAGCGAACCAGGCGGTGTTCGTCGACGTGGAGGGGGCGTTCGCGGGCCACGGCATCGGCAGCTCCATCCCGTGGATCAACGACTGGAACTGGTTCCGCTACGTCGACGGCTTCCACCCGACCGCCACCGGATACGTCGCATACGCGACGGAGATCCGGAAGGCGATCGGCTGACGCGGACCTCCCGGACGCACGAAGGGCCCGGATCTCTCCGGGCCCTTCGTGGCGTTCCGAGCCGCCTGTGGGAATCGAACCCACGACCTTCTCATTACGAGTGAGACGCTCTGCCGACTGAGCTAAGGCGGCGTGGCATCCGGTCTCGCCTGGGCGATCCGGCTGGCACGAGAATCTATGTTAGCGGGTTTCGCGCGTGCCGATGACCACGTCAGCACATCGGATCGCTGGCGGGAACCGTGCCCTCGATGAGGAATCCCTCGACGGCCTGGCTCACGCACGCATTGGACTTGTTGTAGGCCGTGTGGCCCTCGCCCTCGTAGGTGACGAGCACGCCGC
Source organism: Agromyces ramosus (assembly GCF_004216665.1). Lineage (GTDB taxonomy): Bacteria > Actinomycetota > Actinomycetes > Actinomycetales > Microbacteriaceae > Agromyces > Agromyces ramosus. Next base: position 482,729 of record NZ_SGWY01000001.1, read on the forward strand.
TCTCGAGCTGGTCGGCGAGCGCGACGGCCCATTCGTACGGCGTGGCCGGGTCGCCCGTCGTGCCGACGACGAGGATCGGCGCGGCCCCCGCGGCATGGATCTCGACCCGCTCCCGATCGCTCACGACGGGCCAGTTGACGCAGCCGAGGTCGCCGTAGCCGAAGTAGGGCCCGATGGTCGGGGCCGCCGCTGAGATCGCCGCGGCCTTCTCGCGCATGACGGCGACGTCTGCCTGGTAGGTGTAGTCGAGGCAGTTGATGGCACGGAACGACTCGGTGGAGTTGTCGCGATAGGTGCCGTCCTCGTTGCGGCCGTAGTATCCGTCGGCGAAGGACAGCGCGACGTCGGCCTCGCCGAACATGACCGACTCGAACATCTGGCTGAGGTAGGGCCACGACTCGGAGCTGTAGAGCGGGTAGATGATCGCCGTGAGGAGCGTGTCGGCCCCGACCATGCGGCCGTCGGTGGCCCGAAGCGGGCTCGCGTCGACCGACGCGAGCAGGCGGCTCACCTCGGCCATGCCGTCGTCGACGGTGCCGTCGAACGGGCATTCCGTGCCCGTGAGGCAGTCGCCAAGGTACGCGCGGAGGGCCTGCTCGAAGCCGACCGCCTGCGCCTCGGTGACCTCGGCGTCGCTCGCCGAGGGGTCGATGGCCCCGTCGAGCACGAGCCTGCCGACGTGGTCGGGGTAGAGGTCCGCGTACGTCGCCCCGAGGAAGGTGCCGTAGGAGTAGCCGAGGTAGTTGAGCTGCTCGTCGCCGAGAATGGCGCGGAGCAGGTCGAGGTCGCGCGCCGCGCTCACCGTGTCGACCTTGCCGAGCAACTCACCGGTCTTGTCGCTGCAGGCCTCGCCGAACTCGGCGGCCGCCGAGCCGACGAGGTCGATCCACTCGTCGCTGCCGCGTTCCGCCGGCACGATGCCGTAGAGGTAGTCGTCCATCTGCGCCGCGTCGTAGCACGCGACCGCCGACGACCGGCCGACGCCGCGCGGATCGAAGCCGACCACGTCGAAGCGCTGCATGAGCGGCTCGCCGACGGCGTAGTCGAGCGACTCGGCGATGAACTCGTAGCCCGAACCACCGGGGCCCCCGGGGTTCACGAGGAGCGACCCGATGCGGTCGCCCGTGGCGACGTGCCGCACGAGCGCGAGCTCGACCTCGCCGTCGCCCGGACGCTCCCAGTCGAGCGGTGCCGTGGCGGTGGCGCAGCTCAAGCCGTCGCCGCAGTCCTCCCACTCGAGGACCTGGGAGTAGAACGGGCGGAGGTCCTCGGCGACGTCCTCGCCGGTGGGCGTGGAGACCGGCTTCGCCGGGCTCAGGAACGTCGGCATGCAGCCCGTGAGGACGAGCAGGGCGGCGAGCGCGACCGCCGCGATGCCGGCTCGGGGGGCGCGCGGCATCCGGCCGGTGCGGCTCGTGCTGCGTCTGCCGGTCATGCGGCTCCCCGTTCGGTCGTGGCGGTGCGGATGGCGGAGACGAGCATCGCCTCGAGTGCGAGCGCGGGCTGGACGTTCCCCTCGATGCGCTCCCGGGCCTGCTGGATGGCGTCGAGCGTCGCGAGCGTGCGCGCCGGCGTGGCGGACGCCGCGGCACGGCGCATCGGATCGAGCAGCTCACGATTCACGAGGTCGACATCGGCATCGAGCTGGATGAGCAGGATGTCGCGGTACAGCGAGGCGAGGTCGACGAGGATGCGATCGATGCCGTCACGGAGGCTGCGCGTGGCACGGCGCTTCTGGTCGTCCTCGAGGGCCTTGAGCTGGGGTCGCAGCGCAGGGGGTACGGCCTGGCCCGGCGCGAGCCCGAGCGAGTGCAGCGCGTGCTCGCGCTCCTCGGCATCTCGGAGCTCGGTGATGGCCTTCGCGTCGTCGCCCGCGATCTCGAGGAACCGGGCGGCGGTCGCGACCGCGGTGGCTGCGGAGCGGACCTCGAGCGCGAGCCGCAGCGTCTCGCCGCGACGCCGTCTCGCCTCCTCGCTCGTGGCGAGCCGGTGCGCCATCCCGATGTGGCACTGCGCCTCGCGCGCGGACCGCTCGGCCAGCTCGGCGTCGACGCCGTCGCGTCGCACCAGGAGGGCGGCGACCTCGGCGACCGTCGGCATCTGGAGCCGAACGGTGCGGACGCGCGAGCGGATCGTGGGGATGAGGTCGGCCTCGCTCGGCGCGCACAGGATCCACACCGTGCGCTCCGGCGGCTCCTCGAGCTCCTTCAGGAGGAAGTTCGAGGTCTGCTCGGTCATGCGATCCGCATCCTCGACGATGATCACTCGGTGCCGCCCGACCGACGGCGCATAGTGGGAACGCCGGACGATCTCGCGCACGTCGTCGCGCTTGATGATGACGCCCTCGGTGGCGAGCACGTGCAGGTCGGGATGACTGCGCGCCTCGACCTGGATGCGGGTGGGCCGGTCGCCGTCGGGGTCGCCGGAGATCAGCGCGGTGGCGAACGCGTAGGCGAGGTTCGATCGGCCGGATCCGGGAGGACCGGTGATGAGCCACGAGTGGGTCATCTGGTGCGACGGAGCGCCCGCGGCCTCGGCGGCGGTGCGGAACACGGCGATCGCCTGCTCCTGCCCCGTCAGCTCGGTCCACACGCTCACGTCACCACGCTACCTTCCGCCGCCGACCGCGACGCCCAGACGATTCAGAGCAACCCGGCCACGCGGGCGCGGATGCGGCCAGCGATCTCGTCGACCGGTCGGGAGGCGTCGACGACGAGGAAGCGAGCCGGCTCGCGATCCGCGATCGCGAGGTAGGCCTCGCGGACCCGGTCGTGGAACTCGGATGCCTCCGCCTCGAGCCGGTCGTATCGCGTGCGCGCCTCGTCGAGCCGGCCGCGCGCAGCCGCCGCCTCGAGGTCGAGGAGGATCGTGAGGTCGGGGGCGAGGCCCTCGGTCGCCCAGTCGGAGAGCGCCCGGACGGCGTCGGCGTCGAGCACCCGGCCGACGCCCTGGTAGGCCACCGAGGAGTCGATGTAGCGGTCCTGGATCACGACCTCGCCGCGCTCGAGCGCGGGACGCACGACCGTGGCGACGTGGTGGGCGCGGTCGGCCGCGTAGAGCAGCGCCTCGGCACGCGGAGTGATGTCGCCCCGATGATGCAGCACGATCTCGCGGACCTCGACGCCGACCTCGGTGCCCCCGGGCTCCCGGGTGCGCACGACGACGCGCCCCTCAGCCGCCAGCCATGCGCGGAGCAGCTCGGCCTGCGTGGTCTTGCCGGAGCCGTCACCGCCTTCGAGTGTGATGAAGAGGCCGCGCGTCACGCCGGGCTCTTCTTGGCCGCGGGCTTGCGCGCGGGCGCCTTCTTGGCGGTCGTGGCGCGCTTGGCGCGCGGTGCCGCCGGACCCTTGTCGCGCTTGATCTGCAGCAGTTCGACGGCCCGCTCGAAGGTGATGTCCTCGACCGACTCGGCGCGCGGGATCGTCGCGTTCGTCGTACCGTCGGTGACGTACGGGCCGAATCGGCCGTCCTTCACCTTGATCGGCTTGCCGCTCACGGGGTCGTTGTCGAACTCCTTGAGCGCGCTCGAGGCACGGCGGGCACCGTACTTCGGCTGCGCGAAGAGCTCGAGCGCGCCCGGCAGGTCGATCTCGAAGATCGCGTCCTCGCTGGGGAGGGTGCGCGTGTCGGCCGCCTTCTTGAGGTACGGGCCGTAGCGGCCGTTCTGGGCAGTGATCTCCTCGCCCGACTCGGGGTCGAGCCCGACGACGCGCGGCAGGTCGAGCAGCTTCAGGGCGGTGTCGAGGTCGATCTCCTCGATCTGCATGCTCTTGAAGAGGGACGCCGTGCGGGGCTTGGGCGCTGCGGCCTTCTTCGCACCGCGCTTCGGCTTGGGCGCCTCGACGACCTCGCCGGTGGCCGGGTCGACGGATGCCTCGGCGGACTCCGGCTCGGGCTCGAGCTCGGTGACGTAGGGGCCGAAGCGGCCGTCCTTCACGACGACCTGCTTGCCGGTGTCGGGGTTCTCGCCGAGCACCCGGTCGACCTGCACGGGCGCGTCGATGAGCTCGCGCGCCTTCGCCTCGGTGAGCTCGTCGGGCGCGAGGTCGGGGGGCAGGTTGACCCGCCGCGGCGTCGCGTCGGGCGCGGCGTCGGGCTCGACCGCCTCGAGGTACGGCCCGTACTTGCCGATGCGGAGGGTGACGTCGGGTGCGATCTGCACCGAGTTGATCTCGCGCGCGTCGATCTCGCCGAGGTTGTCGACGACCTGCCGGAGCCCGCGGTGCTTGTCGGAGCCGAAGTAGAAGCTCGAGAGCCAGTCGACCCGGTCGGCCTCGCCGGCGGCGATGTGATCGAGGTCGTCCTCCATCTCGGCGGTGAAGTCGTACTCCACGAGGTCGCCGAAATGCTCTTCGAGCAGTCGCACGACCGAGAAGGCGACCCAACTCGGCACGAGCGCCTGACCGCGCTGCGTGACGTACCCGCGATCGAGGATCGTGGAGATGATCGATGCGAACGTCGAAGGGCGCCCGATGCCGAGCTCCTCGAGTCGCTTGACGAGGCTCGCCTCGGTGTAGCGCGGCGGCGGGCTCGTCTCGTGCCCCTTCGCCTCGAGGTCGGCGATCACGACCGCCTGGCCCTCGCGGAGCGGCGGCAGCTTCGCCTCGCCCGGGGCGTCGTCGGCGTTCCGCTCCTCGTCGCGGCTCTCCTCGTAGGCCGCGAGGAATCCGCGGAACGTGATGACCGTGCCGCTCGCGGTGAACTCGGCGATCGTCCCCGCGACGGACACGCTGCCCCCGTCGGGCGTCGATGCGTCGGCGGCCGTCGGCCCGACCTCGATCGTGACCGTAGCGGTCTGGCCCTTCGCGTCGGCCATCTGCGAGGCGACCGTGCGCTTCCAGATGAGGTCGTAGAGCTTGAACTCGCTGCCCCGGAGCACGCTCTGCAGTTCGGAGGGCGTGCGGAAGACCTCGCCCGAGGGGCGGATCGCCTCGTGCGCCTCCTGTGCGTTCTTCGACTTGCCCGCGTAGACGCGGGGCTTGTCGGGGATCGAGTCCGAGCCGTAGAGCTTCGTCGCCTGCGCCCTGGCCGCGGTGATCGCCTGCTGCGACAGCGACGTCGAGTCGGTGCGCATATAGGTGATGTAGCCGTTCTCGTAGAGCGACTGGGCCACCCGCATCGTGTCGCGGGCGGAGAGCCGGAGCTTGCGTGCGGACTCCTGCTGGAGCGTCGAGGTGGTGAACGGGGCTGCGGGCCGGCGCGAGTACGGCTTCGACTCGACCTTGGAGACGGTGCGGGAGACCCCGTCGGCGCGGAGGGCGTGCACGAGCGACTCGGCGACGCGCTCATCGAGCACCACCGCCTTGCCCTTCAGCGCGCCGGCGTCGTCGAAGTCGCGACCGGTGGCGACCCGCTCGCCGCCGAGGCGCACGAGCCGGGCCTCGAACGCCTGGGCGCCATCGTCGGACGACGTCGCCGGGGAGAAGCGACCGATCAGGTCCCAGTACCCCGCGGCGACGAAGGCGAGCCGCTCCCGCTCGCGATCGACCACGAGCCGGGTCGCCGCCGACTGCACGCGGCCGGCCGACAGGCCCGGGCCGACCTTGCGCCAGAGCACCGGCGACACCTCGTAGCCGTAGAGGCGGTCGAGGATGCGGCGGGTCTCCTGCGCGTCGACGAGCGCCGTGTCGAGGTCGCGGGTGTTGTCCTTCGCCTGCTGGATCGCGTCCTTCGTGATCTCGTGGAAGACCATGCGCCGCACGGGCACCTTCGGCTTCAGCTCCTGCAGCAGGTGCCACGCGATGGCCTCGCCCTCGCGGTCCTCATCCGTTGCGAGGAGGAGTTCGTCGGCGTCCTTGAGGGCGCGCTTCAGCTCGGCGACCGTCTTCTTCTTGGCGTCGGAGACGACGTAGTACGGCTCGAAGCCGTGCTCGACGTCGACGGAGAACTTGCCGAGCGAGCCCTTCTTGAGTTCGGCGGGAAGGTTCTTCGGCTCGATGAGGTCACGGATGTGGCCGACCGAGGACAGCACCTGGTAGCCGTCGCCCAGGTACTGGGCGATCGACTTCATCTTGGTCGGCGACTCCACGATGACCAACTTCTTCGCGCCTGACACCAGACTCCTCTTGTTCCTTGTTCCGTGAATGGGAGAACGCACATCCGAGCCGCGCCCCCGAGCGGTGTGCCGTCGATCGGCGGGGCAGTCCGCCGACAGGCACACCATACACACCCTCACCGTGAGCGCACCCACTCGACGCCGCGAAATGGGGGTGCGACGACGGGCGAGCCCCCTTGCAGTTCCGCGAGGGCGGAGGAGAATTGGCGCCATGGACACCTCCTCCGCGAGCTCCTACACCGCGAAGCTCATCGACGGTCCGCTCGAGGGCAAGACGGTCGCGACCGCCTTCCTCGAGACCGGCGATCCGCGTCCGCGGCTCGAGCTCAACACCGACAAGGGCAAGCACTACATCTACACCCGCGGCGCGGGCCTCGAATTCGGAGCGGACGACGACGACCGCCCCACGGCCGTCGAGTACCGCTTCGTCGAGACCGTCTTCGACTGACGTCACCCCACCCACCCCGGCGGCCCCGCTCGCGCGACCGCTCGCTGTTCGATGCCGAACGCCGAGACCGTCGCCGTGACGGAGGCGACGGGGCCGTCGGTGCGACAGCCGGCGAGCGAGGCTCCGTTCCGAGCAGCCGTCGCCGCGGCCAGCTCGCAGGGCACACCGGGTACCGCCCCGGAGACCGCGTCTGCGGCGGCGAGGGCGGCGGCGTCCGCGGCGTTCGCGGCGCGTTGCGACGCGACGAACGACGCCGTCACCGGGACCACGAGCGCGGTCAGCGCGACGACCGCACCGACGATACCGAGCGCGAGCACCGACGCGGCCCCCCGGTCGCCGACGCCCACGGCGGGTCGTCGCCGAAGCGCTCGCCGTCGCGGCGAGCCGTGGGCGGCGGCCCGGCGCCACGCCCGCCTCACGCTCCCCCGCCGACCGCGCACGACTCGGCGCGCAACTCGATCGCCGCCAGGAGCCCACCGCCGGGCGCGGTGAGCACGACGCAGACGAACGGCTCCTCGGTCCACGCCACGAGCCCCGAGCCACCCGAGACCCGATCGGCGATGGAGCGGGCCGTGCCCTCCGATTCGCCCCGCCCGAGCGCACGGGCGGCGTCGGCCGCGGCATCCGTGAGTCGCACCTGCTGCGCCACGAGCTGCACCGAGGCCAGGCAGGCGGCGAGCACGAGGGCGATCGCGGGCAGCGCGACGGCGAACTCGGCCGTCACGCTGCCGCGATCGGGGTCAGCCGACCGTGAGCGCATTCCGCACGAGGTCGGTGAGGATGCCGCGCACCTCGTCGCCGCGGAGGATGACGACGAGGAGCCCGGCGAATCCGACGGCCGCCATGGTGGCGACGGCGTACTCGGCGGTGGCGGCGCCGCGCTCGCCGACGACGAGGCGGAGCGCGCGACGGATCCGACCCGGGTCGCCCGATCGGGTCGAGCGGATCGAGCGAGCCGCGACCTGCGCACCGACCGGACCGGATGGGACCGGCGGAGGCGTGTCGATGGTCTGAGGGTGCATGTGGTGTTCCTTTCTGTTGCGCCGGGATCACGGCGGATTGTCGGCACGAGTCGGGGGTCGTCACACGGCACCGTCGAGGGTTCCGGTCACGACGGAGATGAGGAGCGGCGCGACGCCGAGCAGGACGAAGGCCGGCAGCACGCAGGCGCCGAGGGGCAGCATGAGGCGCACCCCGAGCGCCGCAGCACGGGCGGACCCGTCGGCGCGCGCGACGCGTCGCAGGCGCGCGGCCTCGGCGCGGAGCAGCTCGGCCACGGGCGCGCCCGCGCGAGCGGCGAGGCCGATCACGTCGTCGGCCGCACTCGCACCGACGGTGGTGGTGCCATTCGCCTCGAGCGCGTCGCGGACGAGTCGCCGTGCCCGGTCGACCGAGGCGCCGCCCGACATCGCGATCGCCAGCAGCTCCAGTTCGAGTCCGGCGTCGGCCTCCGAGCGGGTCGCACGTGCGGCGAGCGCCGCGCTCCAGCGGCGCCCCGCCCACAGCAGGGCGCCGCCGACGACCACGCAGGCCAGCCCGAGGGGGCTGCCGAAGAGCACCGCGAACGTGTCGAATCCGAGGAGCACCCCGAACGCCATGGCGATCAGCGGGAGCGCGAGCACCAGTCTCGCACTGGCGAGTGGCCCCGCCAGCGCGCTTCCCACCTCGCGCCGCAGCTGCGCCTCGTCGCGAAGCGCGGCCCCGAGCTCGCGCAGGCTCGCCGCGAGCGGCGCCCCCGAGCTCGCGGCGACCGCCCAGGCGGTGGCGAGAACGGACCACTGGGCAGCCGAACCCGGAACCGTCGCGCGCGCCGCGGTGATCGCCGCGGCCACCGGTTCGCCGGCGGCGGCGGCGGAGATGGCCGCACCCCGCACGACGTCGTCGTCGCTCGGGTCGACCGTTCGCATGTCGCCGACGTGCGCCCATGCAGCAGGTGCCGGAACGCCGGCGGAGAGGAGCACCGCGAGGCGTTCGGCCACCACCGCGATCGCATCCGCCGTGGCGCCCGGATCGGGTCGCCGGCGAAGGAGCGCGAACCTGGCGCGGATGCCACCACGCCGTGGGTGATCTCGTCGCCGCCATCGCCCGTGCCGGCCCGGCGCGCGGGACGGCGCGCCGCGCTCGAGCGGACCCGACCCGGTCACAGGGGGACCACCGCGAGCCGCTCGGCACGGAGCTCGAACCGTCCGATCCCGGCGAGCCGGCGGCGCCCGTCGACCCGATCGAGGTGCAGCACGAGGTCGAACGCGCTCACCGTCTGCCGTGCGACCGCCTCGGTCGAGAGGCCTGCGGTGGCGCCGAGCGCCTCGAGGCGCGCGGGGACGTCGTCGAGCGAGTTGGCGTGCAGCGTGCCCGCGCCGCCGTCGTGACCGGTGTTGAGCGCGGCGAGGAGCTCGCGCAGCTCGACCCCGCGGCACTCGCCGACGACGAGCCGATCGGGGCGCATCCGCAGCGCCTCGCGCAGCAGCGCGTCGAGCCCCACGTGCCCCGCGCCCTCGAGGTTCGCCTGCCGTGCCTCGAGGGACACGACGTGCGGGTGGTCGACCGTGAGCTCGGCGACGTCTTCGATGATGACGAGTCGCTCGCGCCCAGGTGCCTCGCCGAGCAGCGCCGCGAGCAGCGTGGTCTTGCCGGTGCCGCCCGCACCGGTCACGAGCAGGTTGCGGCGCCCGGCCACCGCCTCGCGCAGCACCTCCTCCTGCGCCGCGTCGACCATGCCGGTGCGCGCGAGCGCGGCGAGCGGGAACCCGGCCGCCCGCGGCACCCGGATCGAGATCAGCGTGCCGTCGGATGAGACGGGCGGGAGCACGGCGTGGACGCGGATGCCGCGGCCGAGCCGCACGTCGACGGCGGGCGTGGCCTCGTCGATGTGCCGGCCGCCCCGGGCGATGAGCTGGACGGCCAGCGCGCGCACCTCGACCTCGTCGGCCGACCATGCCGTCTCGCGCTCCGGTCCGGCCCCCCGATCGATCCAGAGTCCGCGATCGCCGTTGACGAACAGGTCGGTGACGGGCCCGGAAGCCGCGAACGGCGCGAGTGGACCGAGGAGGGCGAGGTCTGCGGTGGCAGCGCCCGACGCCGGCAGGTCGACCGCGTCGCCTGGCGGACTCGAGGGGTCGTGCGGGGCGACGCCTCCCGAGCGTGCCGGCGCCGGGGGCCACGGGTGCACACCGCCCGCGCCCGCCCGGTCGGCGACGTGCGGCGCGGAGCGGTCGGCGACGATCCGCCGAGCGGGCGCGCGCGCCTCGCGCTCCCACGACGGGGTGGCGACGAACGGGGTGGTCATGCGACGACGGTAGGCAGCGCGGGCGGCCGCGGGGCATCCGGAGCTCGTCGTGGTGGGAAGGAGCCTCCCCCACGTCGTTGTGGAGGAGGACTCGCCCTGCGCGCTGCCTGGGCAACGCCCTTAACGAAAGGGGGCGGCACCCATTGGGGGGAACAGGTGCCGCCTCGGCAGCGCAAGGATTGGGGGGAATCACGAGCGCTGCAGGCCTCGAAACGAGTGTTCGGGCGGTACCCAGTGTATGGCCTCAGAAAGGATGCGCAAGCATTTTTTGTCCCCATTTGTGCGGACATACAGATTTCTCTGCGCAAAGGCACAGTAACCGCTCTCACGGCTGCTCGGAAGAGCATGCGTCCCGGCGTGACCGACCCGTTACGAGCTCGTTCGCGACGGGAGGTAGGGTGCTGGTGGGGCAGGCGACCCAACCGATGCACCACTCGCGAAGGAGCGACCGGAGAACCATGACCGTTCAGATCGATCACGCGCTCGAGGAGATCAGGCGATTCCGCCCGAGCCCCGAGTTCGCCGCCCAGGCCGTCGCCGGCACCCGCCTCTACGAGGAGGCGCGAGCCGACCGCCTCGCCTTCTGGGCCGACCAGGCCCGCAGCCTCCTGCAGTGGGAGACGCCCTTCACCCGCACGCTCGACTGGTCGAACCCGCCGTTCGCGAAGTGGTTCGACGACGGCACCCTCAATGTCGCCGTCAACTGCCTCGACCGGCACGTGGCCGCCGGCAACGGCGACCGGGTCGCGCTCCACTGGGAGGGCGAGCCCGGCGACAGCCGCGACGTCACGTACGCCGAGCTCACCGACGAGGTGAGGCGCGCCGCGAACGTGCTCACCGACCTCGGCATCGGCGAGCACGATCGCGTCGCCATCTACCTCCCGATGATCCCCGAGGCCGTCGTCGCGATGCTCGCCTGCGCGCGCATCGGCGCCATCCACTCGGTCGTCTTCGGCGGCTTCAGCGCCGACAGCCTCGCGTCCCGCATCGACGACGCCGAGGCATCCCTCGTCATCACGGCCGACGGCGGCTACCGCAAGGGCAAGGTGTTCCCGCTCAAGCCCGTCGTCGACGACGCCCTCGCCAAGGCCGAGGGCGGCACGGTGAAGAACGTGCTCGTCGTGCGCCGCGGCGAGAACGACATCGAGATGGCCGACGGCCGCGACCTCTGGTGGCACGACACCGTCGCGCAGGCGTCGAACGAGCACGAGGCGCAGGGGTTCGAGGCGGAGCATCCGCTCTTCATCCTCTACACCTCCGGCACCACCGGGAAGCCGAAGGGCATCCTGCACACGTCGGGCGGCTACCTCACACAGGTGGCGTTCACGCACAAGAACGTCTTCGACCTGCACCCCGAGACCGACGTGTACTGGTGCACCGCCGACGTCGGCTGGGTCACCGGCCACTCCTACGTCGTGTACGGGCCGCTCGCGAACGGCGCGACGCAGGTGCTCTACGAGGGCACGCCCGACACCCCGCACCCGGGCCGCTGGTGGGAGATCGTCGAGAAGTACCGGGTCTCGATCCTCTACACCGCGCCCACGGCCATCCGCTCGTTCATGAAGCTCGGTCGCCAGATCCCGCACGAGTTCAACCTGCGCTCGCTGCGCCTGCTGGGCTCGGTCGGCGAGCCGATCAACCCCGAGGCGTGGATCTGGTACCGCCACGTCATCGGCGGCGGCTCCATCCCGGTCGTCGACACCTGGTGGCAGACCGAGACCGGCGCGATCATGATCTCGGCCCTGCCCGGCATCACCGACCTCAAGCCGGGCAGCGCGCAGGTGCCGGTGCCCGGCATCTCGATCGACATCCTCGCCGACGACGGCACCCCCGTCGAGGGCGAGGGCGGCGGGCTGCTCGTCGTGACCGAGCCGTGGCCCTCCATGCTCCGCGGCATCTGGGGCGACCCGGAGCGGTTCAAGGAGACCTACTGGGAGAAGTTCGGCGACAAGTACTTCGCCGGCGACGGCGCGCGTCGCGACGAGGACGGCGACATCTGGCTGCTGGGCCGCGTCGACGACGTCATGAACGTGTCGGGCCATCGCCTGTCGACCGCCGAGATCGAGTCGTCGCTCGTCGCGCACCCGTGGACGGCCGAGGCGGCGGTGGTCGGCGCCTCCGACGAGACGACGGGCCAGGCGGTCGTGGCGTTCGTCATCCTGAAGGCGAGCCAGGTCGAGCACGTCACCGATCCGTCGGATGCCGCGGAGGAGCTGCGCCGGCACGTCGCCACGCAGATCGGCGCCATCGCGCGTCCGCGGCAGGTGTTCATCGTCAACGAGCTGCCGAAGACGCGCTCGGGCAAGATCATGCGACGCCTGCTCCGCGACCTCGCCGAGGGCCGGCAGGTTGGCGACACCACCACGCTCGCCGACACGTCGGTGATGACGGCGATCACCGAGCAGGTCAGGTAGCACGAACGACGGATGCCGCGGCGGGATCGCTCCCGTCGCGGCATCCGTGCGCCGTGCGAGCGCCGCTAGGCGAACTCGACCACGAGCTCGATCTCGACGGGCGCGTCGAGCGGCAGGGCTGCCACGCCCACGGCCGACCGGGCGTGGCGCCCGGCCTCGCCGAACACCTCGCCGAGCAGCTCCGAGGCACCGTTCACGACGCCCGGCTGCCCGGTGAACGACGGGTCGGATGCCACGAAGCCGACGAGCTTGACGACGCGGGTGACCCGGTCGAGCGAGCCGAGCTCGGCGCGAACCGCGGCGAGCGCGTTGAGGATGCACGTGCGGGCATACGTCTTCGCGTCGTCGGCGGGGACGAACCCGTGGCCGTCGCCGACCTTGCCGGTGGCGGGCAGTGCGCCCGAGACGAACGGCAGCTGGCCCGACGTGTAGACGTACGAGCCGGTCACGACGGCGGGCACGTAGGCGGCGACGGGCGGGGCGACCTCGGGCAGCTCGATCGCGAGCTCGGCCAGCCGGGCCTCGGCGCCCATCAGGCCTCTCCCTCGAACTGCTTGGACGCCACGGCGGCGGCCGCGGCACCCGCGGAGGCCGCCGCGGAGGACTCTCCGCCGACCGGGCGCTTCAGGTATGCGACGAGCCCGCCCTCGGGTCCCTGCACGATCTGCACGAGCTCCCAGCCCTCCGAGCCCCAGTTGTTCAGGATGGCCGCGGTGTTGTGGATGAGCAGCGGTGTGGTGATGTACTCCCAGGCGGGCATGCGGATTCCTCGTCTCTGATGTCTGCGTTGCGTCGACCGATCCGGCGGTCGATCCGACCGGAGTCGGCGTGTCGGCGCGATGGCGGCGCCCGCCGCGCATAGCGGGTTTTGTCAGCCTTCTCCGTTAAGCTCCACTATATGTCTGCCCAAAAACGTACGATGAGCGACGTCGGCACCGGGATCCTCGGCTTCGTCGGCATGAGCGCTCTCGCCGGCGTTCTCGTCACCGCTGCGGTGACCCCGGCACTCGCGGTGACCGGCATGGCCGCGAACAACGGCATCTCCATGTTCGAGAACCTTCCCGGCTACCTCGAGGTCGGCGAGCTCTCCGAGAAGACGGACATCTACGCCGTGCAGGCGGACGGCACGCCCTATCACCTCGCCTCGTTCTTCGACGAGAACCGCGAGGAGGTGCCGTGGGAGTCGATCAGCCAGTACGTGAAGGATGCCGCGGTCGCCGGTGAGGACCCCCGGTTCTACGAGCACGGCGGCATCGACATCCAGGGCACCATACGCGGTGCCGTGAGCACCTACGTCCTCAACCAGGACGTGCAGGGCGGCTCGTCGATCACGCAGCAGTACGTGAAGAACGTGCTCATCAACAACGGCGTGCGCGAGGCGCAGACCGAGGAGGAGAAGGAGGCGGCGTACGACGCGGCCACCGAGACCTCGCCCGAGCGCAAGCTGAAGGAGATGCGCTACGCGATCTCGCTCGAGAAGAAGTTCTCGAAGGACGAGATCCTCATGGGCTACCTGAACATCGCCGCGTTCGGCGGTCGCGTGTACGGGATCGAGTCCGCGGCCCAGTACTACTTCGGCGGGAAGCACGCGTCCGACCTGTCCCTGGCCGAGGCGGCGAGCCTCATCGCAATCGTGAACACCCCCGAGAAGTTCCGGCTCGACTACCCCGAGAGCGAGACGAACGGCGCGAGCACGGTCGTCGACGGCCAGCCCGTCCCGTACGCCGACAACAAGCAGCGACGCGACTACATCCTCGGCCAGATGCTGAAGGAGAAGAAGATCACGCAGGAGGAGCACGACGCGGCCGTCGCCTCGCCCGTCGCCCCGGCGATCCAGGAGCCCAGCACCGGCTGCCAGACGGCCGGCGGGAGCGCCTTCTTCTGCGACTACGTCAAGAACGTCATCCTCAACAACTACGACGATCCCGCGACCGAGGAGAACGAGGGCGCCGCGATGCTGCAGCAGGGCGGCCTGCAGGTCTACACGACCCTCGACCTCGAGCTGCAGGGTCGTGCCGAGGCCGCGATGGCCGAGAACGTGCCCTACACCGACCCCCGATTCGATGTCGGATCCGTGGCCGTCACGGTCCAGCCGGGCACCGGCAAGATCCTCGCGATGGCGCAGAACAAGCGCTTCACGGAGGACCCCGACATCGCGGCGACGAGCCCCGAGTACACCTCGATCAACTACAGCACCGACTTCGGCTACGGCGGCTCCAGCGGGTTCCAGCCCGGTTCGACGTACAAGGTCTGGACCCTGGCGCAGTGGCTGAACTCGGGCCACTCGCTCACCGAGACCTTCAACGGCGCCCGCCGCGACTTCACTCGCTTCACGAACTCGTGCGAGGGCAACTTCTCCGGGTCGTTCAATCCCAGGAACGACGACGGGCGCATCGCGAACAACGCCGTGGATGCCACCAAGTGGTCGGTCAACTCCAGCTTCATGGCCATGGCCCAGCAGATGGACCTGTGCGACATCAAGAAGACGGCGGAGGCGTTCGGCATGCACCGCGCCGACAGCCAGCCCCTCACGATGTATCCGTCGGACGTGCTCGGCACGCAGGAGATCGCCCCGGTCACGATGGCGGCCGCCTTCGCCGGTATCGCCAACAACGGCACGACCTGCAGCCCGGTCGCGATCGATCGCATCGTCAAGGCCGACGGCACCGAGGTGGCGCCGCCGGCGTCCACGTGCACGCAGTCGGTGACCCCCGAGGTCGCGCACGCGATGGCGTACGCGATGCAGCAGACGTTCGCAGGCGGAGGCACGGCCGTCGCGTCCAACACCGGCACCGGCGTGCCCCATATCGGCAAGACCGGTACGACCGACAACGCGTTCGACACGTGGATGGTGGGTTCCAGCACCAAGGCGGCGACCGCCGTCTGGGTCGGGAACGTCACCGGCGGTGACAATCGGACGAACCTCCGCAACATCAGCTTCGACAGCGGTGCAGCGGCGACCGCACGCCACCGCATCTGGCCCTCGATCATGGAGCTCGCCGACACCAAGTACGGCGGCGACGAGTTCCCCGACCCCGACCCGAGCGCCTTCAAGCAGGTGCTGGTCGACGTGCCGCAGGTGGCCGGGCTCTCGCTCGACGCTGCGAGGCAGGCGCTCGAGGCAGCCGGGTTCGTCTTCGAGGACGGCGGCCAGCAGGACTCCAACCTGCCCGCCGGTACGGTGGCCGGCACCGATCCGTCGGGCCAGGCCGGCCGCGGCGCCACCATCCGCGTGTTCACGAGCAATGGCCAGGGAACGACCGTCCCCGACCTCACGGGCATGAATGCGCTCGAGGCGAAGGCCGCACTCGACGCGGCCAGCCTGCGGATGAAGGGCGGCGGCGGCAACCCGACCGGCACGGTCACGAGCCAGAGCCCCGCACCGAACAGTCCGGCCAAGCGCGGTGACGAGGTCACCGTCACCTTCGGCGGCAACGGCAACGCGCCGGGTGACGGTTGACGCGCTCCACCCTGTCGCCTGCCGCGCGGATCGCCATCGCGATCGGCGCGGCAGGCGCTGCCGCGTTCGCCTGGGGCTCCCTCGTGGAGCGCACGCGGTGGACGCTGCGGCGCGCTGAGGTCCCGGTGCTGCCCGCCGGCGCCGAGCCCATCAGGGTGCTGCACGTCTCCGACCTGCACATGGCGCCGTGGCAGCGCGACAAGCAGGCGTGGGTGCGCTCGCTCGCCGAGCTCGAGCCCGACCTCATCGTGAACACGGGCGACAACCTCGGTCACGAACGGGGCATCGAGGGCATCCGACGCGCGTTCGACGGGTTCGCGGGCATCCCCGGGGTGTTCGTGAACGGCTCGAACGACTACTTCGGCCCGGTGCTGAAGAACCCGTTCATGTACTTCGGCGGCCCGTCGGGGCCGATGGCCCGCGCGAAGCGCCTCGACATCGAGGGCCTGCACGCCTACTTCGCCGGCCTCGGCTGGCACGACCTCGACAACACGGCGGCGAGCCTCGACCTGCGCGGCACGCACTTCGAGTTCTTCGGGGTCGACGACCCGCACAAGGGCTACGATCGCCTCGACCTCATCACCGCGGCGATCGACGAGCTGCGCGCCGAGGACCCTCTGGGCGACGAGCTGTGGCCCGACGCGGCATCCGTCAGCGAACGCCGCCCCACGGTCACGGTCGGCGTCACGCACGCGCCCTACCAGCGGGTGCTCAATTCGTTCGTGAACCACGGCGCGCAGCTCGTGCTCGCCGGCCACACGCACGGCGGCCAGGTGTGCGTGCCGGGGTTCGGCGCGCTCGTCACGAACTGCGACATCCCGCGCAAGCAGGTGCGCGGGCTCAGCGTCTGGCAGCACGGACTGCGCACCGCGTACCTCAACGTCTCCGCGGGTCTCGGCACGTCGATCTATGCGCCGGTGCGCTTCGCGTGCCCGCCCGAGGCCACGCTGCTGACCCTCGTGCCCGCGGCGTAGCGCCGACGGCGAGGGTCGGGCGACCCGTCCCACGAGACGGTCGCGTGGTCGGATGGTCCGGATTTATCGGCTATCCTTGTGGAGGCTCGTGAGGGCCACCGGGGTGTGGCGCAGCTTGGTAGCGCGCGTCGTTCGGGACGACGAGGTCGCAGGTTCAAATCCTGTCACCCCGACCACCGGTGAAGCCCCCTCCTCCGGGAGGGGGCTTCGTCGTACCGGGGCGCATCGCATCGCCGCGCGAGACGTGCACGGTTCACGGATGTCGCACGACCACGGCTTCCCCGAGCACGTGCACGACGGTCCACTCCGGCCCCTGCCCGCCCTCGGCCGCCGCGAGCTCGTCGGCGCCCACGCGAACCTCCCGCGGATCCCGTGCCAGCCCCGTCCCGTGCGCCTTCAGCACCGCCTCCTTGATCGTCCACGCCCGAGCGAGCGTCCGGCGTCGCACCGCGTCGGGCAGCGTCGCCGCGAAGGCCCGCTCGTCGTCGGCGCACATGCGGCGCACGAGTGACCGGCGACCGAAGGCCGCGAACGGCTCGTCCTCGACGTCGACGCCCACGAGCCCCTCGGCGGCGACCCCGACCAACAGGGTGCCGGCGCCGTGCGAGATGCTCACGTCGATGCCGCCCCCGCCGAGCAGGACCGGCTTGCGGTGCGTCGCGACGGTGGCGAATCCCGGCCACTCGACGCCGAGCCGGGCCGTGACGAGTTCCCTCACCCAGCGCCGGCCGACCCGGCGGCGCCGATGGAGCTCGGCGACGCGCACCTCGTGGGGACCGGCCGCGGCGACAGGTGGCGGGGCCGGATCCTCCGCCGCGCGCCAGTCCCCCCGGCGCCAGTGGACGCCCGTGTCGGTCACGCCCTCGACGGGCGGAGCCGGCGTCCGGGGTGGGGCGTCGACTCGGGTCACGCCGCCGCCGCGAGCCGGCCGGCGATGCCGTGGGCGAGCGACCTGATCGTCGGGTGGTCCCAGACGATCGTCGGGTCGACCTCGAGGTCGAACCGGTCCTCGATGTCGCCGCACAGCGTCAACGCGTACACGGAGTCGAGGCCGAGCTCGGCCAGCGGCGTCTCGGGGGTGAACGATCCGATGTCGACCTTTCCATAGGCCACGACGCGGCCCTCCAGCCAGGCCTCGATCGTCGATGCATCCGTGTTCATCGGACGTCTCCTTCCTTCGGCGCGGGGTCGCGCGCGTCGTCTCGGGTCGAGATGGTCAAGCGGATGCCGCGATCGGTGCGGTCCACGGCGTAGGCGACGAGGCGCTCCACCAGCTCCGGCTCCAGGGAGCCGGCGCGACCGGCGAGCCGGTCCTCGACGCGACGGAGGCACGCCTCGCGGACGAGCGGATCCGCCGTGATCGGATCGCCCTCGCGCTCGGCGCACACGCCCGCGAACGCGCCCGCGGCGAGCAGGAGCGTGAGGCGATGCAGCGGCACGGCCCACTCGGCCGTGTCCGTCGACGGCTCGGGCGCCCGCGCCACGACGAGGTCGAGCTCGTCGCGGGCGGCGTCGAACGCGTCGGCGAGGCGGTCGAGCACCGCGAGGTGCTGGCCGTTCGTCCCGAGCGCTGCGCGAACCCCGGGATCGCGCAGCGCGGCGCCGAGCACGTCGCCCGGGCCGGCGTCGAGCCCGAGTCGATCGAACGCGAGGGGGCCGAGCGGCGCGCCGAGCCGGAACCACGCGCGGTCGGCGGCCGCGATGCCACGCGAGGAGTCGAGCCATCCGTCGAGTCCCGCCGCGATGGTGCGGAGGCAGGCGTCGGTGCCGTCGTGGCCGATCGACAGCACGGCCACGTCGCGGAGGAACTTCTCGAAGACGTCGTAGGGCTCCACGCGTGCGTAGAACGTGGAGCCGAAGAGCACCGACAGGTCCTGCATCGCCGACGAGAGCAGCTGCGGCACCAGGTAGCCGCTCGCGGCCGTGGGGACGAGGCAGTCCTCTGGCGCGACGTGCAGGCCGCGCACCACCACCGAGCTGAACGCGTCCGCGAGGAGGAAGTCCGCGATCGCGCCCGCGAGGAGCGCGCGCGACTGCGGGAGGTCGAGCACGGAACCGCCGTAGAGCGACCGCTCGCCGGCGTACCGGACGGCGAGCTCGAGCGAGGAGTCCACGGTCGCGACGGCGAGCGCCGGGAGCACCGCCCGGGTCACCTGCGACGCGATGCGGGCGGTCGGCACTCCCGTGCCGGGCGGTCCGACCGTGCGGCCGACGGGCACGGGCAGCTCCCGGAACTCGGCCGCGCCGAGGCGTCGCCCGCGCGTGCCGCCGGTGAGCACGCGGCGCGCGGTGTCGACGTGCGGGGCGGCGACGGCATCCCGGTCCCAGAGCAGGAGCGAGTGGCTGCGCGGCCCGGACCCGGAGCCGGTGCGGGCCAGGATGAGCATCGACTCGGCTCGATCGGCGTTGTCGACGACCTGCTTCACCCCGCTCACCAGCCAGCGATCGCCGTCGAGCGCCGCGGTGCAGGCCACGTGCTCGAGGTCGCCGCGGTCGAGCTCGTCGAGGCCGGCCGCGATGCGCTCACCGCGCAGGAGGCGAGCCGCGACGGCCGCCTGCTGCGCGGGGTCGCCCGCGATCCAGACATGCGTCGCCGCCGTGAGCGTGGCGACACCGTGGCCGAGGCCCAGCGACGGATCGCGGCGGAAGACCGGGCGCCAGCGATGGACGAGCTCCTCCGTGGACACCCACCGGCCGCCGAGCGCTGCGGGCACGAAGTCGGCGGCCGCGCCCCACTCGTCGAGCAGTGCCTCGGCGGCGGTGCTCACTCGGCGCGCCTCGTCGTCGGCCACGATCGACGCGTAGTCGAACGGACCCGTGGTGCGTGGGTCGCCGAAGCGCACCTCGAGGTCGTCGGGCTCGCGGACCCGCGGTTCGGCGTCGACGCGCGGCCGGCTCACGGCGCAGCCTCCCATCCCTCGAGCACCGAGAGCCGGCGACCGTCGCGGGTCGCCTCCAGGGCGAGGTCGCCGAGCAGCGAGGCCGACGCCGACGCCGACGCCGCATCCAGCACGCCGAGGCGCACCGCGATCCGGTCGAGCATGGCGCGCAGTCGGGCCTCGGATGCCGCGCCGGCGGCATCCGGCCCCCCGAGCTCGACCGCGATCGCGCACGAGGCGCCGAAGCAGAGCGCGATGCGCTCGGCGAGCTCGAACGACCGGGCGCTCGGCATCGCCGCACGCGGCGCGCCGGCGGCGAGGTCCACCACCCGGTCGAGCTCCGACGCGATCCGCCGGGCGGGGCGGGCGGACTCGCGCGGCCCGAGCAGGTCGACGAGCCCGGGCAGGGCACGGAGCAGCCGGGACCCGCGACGGGTGACGAGCCGCAGCCGCCCGGGATCGAGCCATCCGTCGGGCGCCGCGTCGTGCCGCATGGACGCCACGACGAGCGAGGCGTCGACGGGGTCGTCGGGCCGCGCGATCGTGCCGAACTCGTTGACGATCATGTTCAGGTTCACCATCGAGTTGCCGTCGAAGATGCCGACCACGCGATTGTCGCGGGCCACCTTCTGGAAGCCTCCCGCGCCCGCGACGCCGAGCAGCTGCGAACGCTCGCCGAGGAACGGCGCGATCTCGCGCACGAGGAGGTCGACCGTGTTGGGAACGAGGAACTTGGCGAGCGAGCTCACGAGCGCCATCTCGTGCGTGGCGTGGTGCATCTCGCGTGCCGCCGCGACCATGACCGCCTCGGCGAGGAGCCCGTCGGCGACGGCGGTGCCCAGCGTCGACCGGGTCGAGGGTCGGCGGGCGGGTGGGCCGCCGACGGCGGGCGAGGTCACCGCGAACTCGAGCGCGACCCCGATGGCGTGGTCGGCCGCCCCGACCGAGAGCGGCGTGGTCAGCGGGCGGGTGAGCTGCAGGCTCTTCAGCACCGTCTCGAGGCCGTGACCGGGCTCCCCCACGAGCATCTCCGGGTCGACGACCGCGCGGCGCATGGCGAGCCCGCTGATGTCGGCGCCGCGCGTGCCGTGCGTGGCGACCTTCGGCAGCGTCGTGAGCGTGGCCGCGTCCACGCGACGCTTGTCGACGAGCACGAGCGACAGCGATCTCGGGCCGGGCTGGTCGGAGCTGCGGGCGAGCACCGTCATCGCGCGTCCGCGCGTCGCGTTGTTGATGGGCCATTTCTCGCCGTCGAGCACGACGTGGCCGCCGATGCTCGCGGTGGTCGCCGTGTTCGAGAGGTCCGACCCTCTGCCCCGCTCCGTCAGCCCCCACGAGACCGGACCGCCGTCGAGCACGAGCTCGGCCATGGTTCGGGCGATCGGGCCGCCCGTGATCCAGGCGCCGACCGCCCCGAGGAAGGTCACCCCGTGCGCCACCGCGACCGTGAGGTCGCGTCGCGCGATGCTCCGGATCATCAGCATCGGCACGAGGAAGTCGCGGAGCTCGCCGCCGTGGGCCTCGGGCACGTACCACCGCTGCAGCCCCAGCTCGTCCACCGCGGCGATCGCGTCCGCCGGGAACTCGCGGCGCTCGTCGAGGCCCACCGACCGGTCGACGGGAATGACGGATGCCGCATCGCGCGGATCCCCGAGGTGCCGCTCGAACTCGCGCACGACGCGTCGCGCCGCCCGAACCGTCGGGGCCTCGTCGAGCACGGCGTGGTCGGCGGTGCTCACCGCGCGCCCGCCCGTTCGAAGCCGAGCGTGAGCACGGTCGCGAGTCGATCGTCGGCCAGGAGCGACCGGGTGAGGCTCCGCTGCACCTTGCCACTGGTGGTGCGCGGGAGCGTGCCCTTCCTGATCAGCGCGACGCCGAGCTCGGGGAGCTGGAACTCCTCCGCCACCGAGCGCCGCACGCGCTCGGCCAGGTCGCCGAGGTCGTCGGGCGAGACCCTCGCCGTGTCGACCTCGGCCACGAGCCCGACGAGGGGCTGCGCGACCGTGCCCTCGAAGGCGGCGCTCAGGCATCCGGAGTGCAGCAGCCCCGCCGCCATGCCCTCGAGGTCCTGCGGGTACAGGTTGCGCCCGCGGATGATGATGAGGTCCTTGAGTCGTCCCGTGATCACGAGCTCCCCGTCGACGAGGACGCCGAGGTCGCCGGTCCGCAGGTATCGACGGCCGTCGGGATCACCCGGGATCGTGGCGGCGAAGGTCTCCGCCGTGGCGTCCGGCCGCTTCCAGTACCCCTGTGCGACGCTCGGGCCGCGCACGAGGATCTCGCCGATCGAGCCCGCCGTCGCCCGCTCGCCCGACCGCGGGTCGACGATGACGACCTCGTGGCCGCCGGCCGGCGGACCGCACGACACCAGCTCCACGGGTCGTCGGCCGATGGACGCCGGTACGAGCTCGCCGCGCTCGATCGCCGCCGAATCGGCCTCGACCGTCGAGACCGCTCCCTCGCGCACGCTCGCCGTGACGAGCAGGGTGGTCTCCGCCATGCCGTACGCGGGGATGAACGCCCGGGCCCGGAAGCCCGCCGGGCCGAATCGCCCGGCGAACGCCGCGAGCGTGTCGGCGCGCACCGGTTCGGCGCCCGTGATGACGCCCTCGAGCGACGACAGGTCGAGCTCGCCGACCTGTTCGTCGGTCACCAGCCTGGTGCAGAGGGCGTACGCGAAGTCGGGCCCGACGGTGTGCGTCGAGCGGTGCTGGGTGATCAGTCGGAGCCAGAGCAGCGGCCGCCGGAGGAACTGGCTCGGCGAGGTGAGCACGCTGTCGGCGGCCACCGACACCGGCTGCAGCAGCTGGCCGATCAGGCCCATGTCGTGGTAGTGCGGCAGCCACCCCATCGTCCGGGACTCGCCCGTGATCCCGACGGCTCCCGCGATGGCCGCCTCGTTGGCGACGAGGTTGCCGTGGCTCACCATGACGCCCTTCGGCACGCCGGTCGACCCTGAGGTGTACTGGAGGATCGCGAGCGAGTCCGGCGTGATGGGCGGTGCGGTCCAGTCGTCGACGACCCCCTCCAGGGCGGTGATCGGCACGAGGTCCGCGCCCGCGAGCGTGCCCGACGGCTCCAGGCCCAGCGACCGCAGCGCGGTGGGGTCGGCGAGGATGAGGCGACTCCCCGAATCGGCGATGATCGCCTCGAGGCGACGCAGTGCGACGTCGGGCTGCCGCGTCGCCGCGACGGGGACCGGGGCCGCCACGAGGCCGGCGTAGAACGTCGCGTACAGCGCCCGGATGAACTCGAGGCCCGGCTCGAAGGCCAGCACCGCGACCTCACCGGGAGCGTGGCCCAGCGCGGCCAGCGCCGCGGCATCCGCCCTGGCCTGCCGGTCCAGTCGCGCGTAGGAGGCGAACGCGGACTCCGTCGGGTTCGCGTAGAAGCGGAAGCCGCGCGCGTCTCCTGCGGCGACGGCCGCAGTCCGCATGGCGTCGAGGAAGGTGCTGTTCGCGGTCACGCCGGATCCCTCCGCTGGTCGGCAGGGCTCGGGGCGCCGACGCGCCCGTCCCCCCTTCGGTCCGGCGAGCCTACGGCCCGCAGTTGAACGGGGAGGGCGCGTGGTGTTGCGACCGTGTTACAAGTCCCTGCGTCCTACCCCCAACTCGGGGGCGGCGTTCGCGGTCGCCCCTGTTACCTCCCGGTAAACAATCCCCCGCACGACGGCCCCGGCGTCCGGTCGCCGGATACGCTGGTCGGGCTGGCGACTCGGCCGACGGCGGACCCTCGGTGACGGCACACCGGCTCGGGGGCGCGGTCACCGAGGTCGGCGACCGGGGAGGGCGGACGTGAACGGACTTGACCTGCTCCTGCTGATGCAGCGGGCACGCGACGCGGCCTTCTCGTGGATCGCCGGTACGGGCTTCGCGCGCTTCGGTGCGCGGACGCGGATCCTGCTGCCGTTCCGGGTGGGGAACGCGGATCGCATCGCGATCGGCTCCGACGTGCTGATCGGACCGGGCTCCTGGCTCATCGTGCCGCGCCTCGACGAGCCCGGCCCGGTGATCGTCATCGGCGATCGCGTCCGCATGAACGAGACCTCGATCTCCGCCGTGCACAGCGTCGTGATCGAGGACGGCGTGGCGATGGCGCGCGGCGTCTACATCTCCGACCACACGCACGGGTTCGACGCGCCGGACACGTTCATCAGGGACCAGCCGCTCGCCAGGGTCGCGCCGGTGCGGATCTGCCGGGGCGCGTGGCTCGGCCAGAACGCCGTGATCATGCCCGGCGTCACCATCGGCGCCGGCGCCGTGGTCGGCGCCAACTCGGTCGTCAGGGAGGACGTGCCGCCGCGCTGCGTCGTCGCGGGCGCTCCCGCCCGACTCATCCGGCAGCTGGCCGCATGACGGAGCAGACCGGCACCGGCTCGGTCCCGGCCCAGGTCGGGGCCGGTCCTCGCCGCGCCGCCGACTACGTCTTCACCTTCAGCTACGAGACGTACTCCGACGCCGTGCGTCGCGGCATGATGCGCCCGCCCGACCGGATCCTCGCGAGCCTGATGCGGAGCCCGGAGGTGCGCCGCCTGCTCGTGGCGAACCCGTTCCGGTGGCTCCCCAGGGTCGCGGCGACGCCGCTGCTCGACCGCGACGCGCGGTTCCCCCCGAGTGGGCGGATGTCGCTGCATCGTCCCGTGCGGATGCGCCGCGACGACCCCACCGACGTCGGCGCCCTCGACGCCGCTTACCGCGGCTACGACCGCTCCCTGCTCCGTGCCGCCCGCCGGCTCGAGCTGGTGCTGCCGTACGTGCTCACGACCAATCCCCTCGTCGCCGGATTCGCGCCGTTCGACTGGGCCTCCGAGGTGACGTTCTTCGCGCGTGACGACTGGTCGAGCTCCCCGGCGCGCGAGGCGTACTGGCCGGCGTATCGGGCGGCGTACCGCCGGATCTCGGAATCGGGACGGCCGGTCGCCGCCGTCTCCGAGGAGATCATCGATCGGATCGCCCCGACCGGCCCCAGCGCCGTCGTGCCGAACGGCGTCGAGCCGTCGGAGTGGCTCGGCCCGCCGCCGCCGGCCCCCGCCTGGCTCGACGCGATCCCGGGTCCACGGGCGGTGTACGTCGGCACCCTGGACTCGCGTCTCGACGTGCCGGGGATCGTGGATCTCGCGATTCGCCGCCCCGACCTGCAGGTGGTGCTGCTCGGCCCGCTGCCCGACCCCGCGTACGTGGCCGAGCTCCGCCCGCTCCGCAACGTCCACCTGCACCCGAGCGTCGCTCGTGCCGAGCTCGTCGCGACGCTTCGCAACGCCGACCTCTGCCTGCTCGCCCATCGCCGCACCCCGCTCACCGAGGCCATGAGCCCGCTGAAGATCTACGAGTACCTCGCGGCCGGGATCCCGGTCATCGCCACCGATCTGCCGCCCGTGCGGGGCATCGACGAACGGGTGCTGCTCGCCGACACCGTCGGCGAGTTCGCCGACGTCGTCCCGATGGCGCTCGCGCTCGACCGCGCGGACGAACCGCGGCGCACCGCCTTCATCGAGGCGAACTCGTGGGCGGCGCGACACGAACGGGTCTTCGCCCTCGCACGATCGTGAGGTGCTCGCCGTGCGCGTCACGAGCCCGCCGGGGAGCCTGTGCGCCGCCGGATCGGCCCGCTGCCCCCCGAACGGAGGGGGCACCCACCCGAATGTGTCGGCCGTGTATCGGTCACCTGAAGAGCCTGTGAATTGCACCTCCGGGCGCTATCGCGGGGATCCGACGTCTGGCTAGCATCGCCCCAGAGGACGATCGACCGCGGCACCGGGGAGGGCCGCGGATCCCCCGACGGGACGTGGACACCACGTCGATCGCACTCGCTCGAGTTCACAGGCGACGACCGCCTGCACCACTGCCAGCATTCGGCCGGGCAGGGTGGTCGCCCCCTCCGACCGCTCGTACGAGCCGTATGGGCCGCCACGGAGGGGGAACGATCGTTGACCACTGAAGCAGACAGCAGGTCGATCGCGGGCTCACCCGCGGAGCGCCTGCTGGACCGCGCGGCATCGGTCGGGGCATCCGTCGGCCAGCGCGTGGCCTCGCAGCCGCGCAAGCTCGGTTGGCGCCACCGGCTCGTGTTCGCCCTCACGGCGACGGATGCCGCGGTCATCGTCGTCGCGCTCCTCGTCGCGCAGTTCGTGCGATTCCGGACCACCGCGCTCGGTGCCGCGACGCCCCAGGCGGACGTCGCCTACCTGTCGCTCGGCGCGACCATCGCGGTCGTCTGGGTGGTCGCCCTCTCGGCGACGAGGTCCCGGCTGATCCGCAACATCGGCACGGGCACGGTCGAATACCAGCGCGTGGTGAACGCCACCCTGATCACCTTCGGGACGCTCGCCGTCGTGGCCTTCCTGCTGCAGCTCGAGATCGCGCGCGGCTACCTCGCGGTGGCCCTGCCGCTCGGGCTCGCGCTGCTGCTCGCGGGCCGCGTCACCTGGCGCTACCTCCTGCACCGGATGCGTCGTGTCGGCCGCTGCACGACGGGGTCGATCATCGTCGGCCGGCCGGACGACGTCGCGCGCGTGGTCGACGAGCTCCGTCGGCAGTACCGCGTCGGCTACCGCGCGATCGGCGCCACCTTCGCGGGATCGGCGCGGACCCGCCGGTCGCAGGAGATCGACCTGCCCACGGTGGACTTCGCCGACCTCGCCGCGACGTCGAAGCGCACGAGGACGCGCGCGGTGATCGTCGCCGGCGACCTCCCCGGCGGGAGCGCCACCATCCGGCGGCTCGGGTGGGAGCTGGAGAACTCGAACACCGAGCTCATCCTCGTGTCGCGCCTCACCGACGTGGCGGGTCCGCGCATCCACCTCCGGCCCATCAACGGCCTGCCGATGGTGCACGTCGACCTTCCCCAGTACTCGGGGTTCGGGCACGCGGTCAAGCGCAGCTTCGACATCGCGGTCGCGGCCGTGGCGCTGCTCCTGCTCGGCCCGATGATGGCGGTCATCGCCGTCGGGGTGCGCCTCTCCGGAGACGGGCCGGTGCTCTTCCGGCAGGAGCGCGTGGGCGCGCACGGCACTCGGTTCACGATGCTGAAGTTCCGGTCGATGGTCACCGACGCCGAGGCGCGACTCCTCGACCTGCAGGATCGCAACGAGGGCAGCGGCGTGCTGTTCAAGGTGCGGGACGATCCGAGGGTGACGCCGTTCGGACGCGCGCTCCGGCGGTATTCGCTCGACGAGCTCCCCCAGCTGTGGAACGTGCTCGCCGGCTCGATGAGCCTGGTCGGGCCGCGGCCGCCCCTTCCGGACGAGGTCGAGCGGTACGAGGAGGACGTGAATCGCCGGCTCCTCACCAAGCCCGGCATCACCGGCCTCTGGCAGGTCAGCGGCCGGTCGGACCTCTCATGGGACGAGAGCGTGAAGATCGACCTCTACTACGTCGAGAACTGGTCGATCACGGGAGACCTGGTGATCCTCCTGAAGACCGTCAGGGCCGTGGTCGGGAGCCGCGGCGCCTACTGAGCTCCCATGGGGCGCTCCGATCGGAGGACGGCATGGCGGGTCTCATCGTGCAGGAGTGGATCGAGGAGTCGGGCGGGGCGGAGCAGGTGCTCGAGGCCATGCGCGTCGCCTTCCCGGAGGCACGCGTCGCCTGCCTCTGGAACGACGATCCGGGACGGTTCGCGCCCGATGCCGTCGACGAGTCCTGGCTGGCCCGCACGCCGCTGCGCGGCCGCAAGGCGCTCGCCCTCCCGCTGATGTCCGGGACCTGGCGCCGGGGCTGGGGCTCCGCCCAGGCTCCCGACTGGGTGCTGGCGAGCAGCTACGTCTTCGCGCACCACGCCGGCTTCGGCACCCGCGCCGGCGTGCCGAAGTTCTCCTACGTCCACACGCCCGCGCGCTACCTCTGGGAGCCCGGGCTGGACGGCCGCACGGCCCTGCCGCTCATGGGTCCGCCCCGCGCCTGGCTGCGCGGCGTCGATCGACGGGCGGCGCCGCACTCGGGCTCGCTCGCCGCCAACAGTGCGTTCGTGCGGGACCGGATCCGCCGCGCGTGGGACCGGGACGCGCGGGTCATCCACCCGCCGGTCGACGCGGCGGCGATCGCGGCGGTCGGCGCGTGGGCCGAGCGCACGACGTCCGCCGAGCAGGCGGTCCTGGCGGACCTGCCGGACCACGGATTCCTCCTGGCGGCCTCGCGCCTCGTCCCCTACAAGCGGCATGCCGCGGTGCTCGACCTCGGTGAGCGGCTCGGCCTGCCCGTCGTGATCGCGGGCGCGGGTCCGGAGCGCGAGCGCCTCGCCGCCCTCGCCGCGGACGCGAGCGTGCCGGTGCACGTGCTCGGGCGCGTGTCCGACGAGCTCATGCGCGCCCTCTTCCAGCGTGCGCTCGCGCTCGTCTTCCCGCCCGTCGAGGACTTCGGGATCATCCCGGTCGAGGCGATGGCCGCCGGATGCCCCGTGATCGTCAACCGCGTCGGCGGCGCCGCCGAGTCCGTCGTCGACGGCCTGTCCGGCGTCCACTACGACCCCGACGACCCAGCGGGCTTCCGCGCCGCCGTGGATGCCGCGAGCGGGATCGATCCCGACGCGGCCCGACGGCGTGCCCTCGAGTTCGACACGGCGAGGTTCCTCGACGAGCTGCGCGACTGGGTGCTCGGCGGCGACGATCAGGCCGTCGCCGGCACGCGGCCGAACAGCGTCGCCTCCGCGGCCGGGTAGCCCCGGCGCCAGTCCGCCCTGCGCCGCCACACGGTGCTCCACGGCGCGCGCGACCGGCGGGTGACGGTCTCCAGCGCGGCCCGGATCCCCACGCCCGCGACGAGCAGGCGCACTCCGATCGCGGCGCGCACCGGCGTCCACGTCTTGCGCAGGTGCGTGACCTTGCCGGCCATCACCATGCACCCCTTCTCGCCGCCCGCGTCGCTCGAGCCCCCGACCTCGTGCACGATGACGGCATCGGGCACCACCACGCGACGCATGCCGGCGCGGCCCGCGCGCAGGCTGAACTCGGCGTCCTCGCCGTAGAGGAAGTAGTCCTCGTCCATGCCGCCGAGGCGTTCGAAGTCCGCACGGCGAACCAGCAGGAGGCATCCGGTGATGATCGGCACCTCCCGCACGGAGTCCCGGTTCCATGCGCCGAGGGACTCGGGATCGAAGAACGGCGAGCGCTTGAACGTCGTCGAGAGCATCGTGGCGAACATCGTGAGGGACCACAGGCTGGGGGCGCCCCAGCAGGAGCTCGGGTCGACGCTGCCGTCGGGCCGCAGGGTCCGCCCGCCGAACATCCCGAACTCCGGGTGCGCGGCCGCGAAGTCGAGCAGCGCTCGCAGGGAACCG
The DNA here is from genome assembly GCF_004216665.1 of Agromyces ramosus. GTDB lineage: Bacteria > Actinomycetota > Actinomycetes > Actinomycetales > Microbacteriaceae > Agromyces > Agromyces ramosus. The sequence goes on from NZ_SGWY01000001.1 coordinate 511,518, forward strand.
GGGAGCACGATGGTGTCGGGGTTCAGCAGCAGGAGCCAGGTCCCGCTCGCGGCGCGCGCGCCGAGGTTCACGCCGCGGGCGAAGCCCAGGTTCTCCCCCGCCTCGATCGCCACGACTCCGGGGAACCCGGCACGGAACGCGGGAACGCTGCCGTCCGACGAGCCGTTGTCGACCACGATGAGCTCCAGGTCGACCGTGGCGGCGGTCTGGAGCACCGATCGCAGGCACGCGGCCGTGGCATCCCTCGTGTTGTAGTTCACGACCACCACGCTCAGTTCGGGCACGTTGCGTCCTTCCGGTCTCTGCGGGCTCGGCGGGCTGCGTGGCACGTCCACGGTCAGATGGTCACGGGCTCCAGGTCGTCACGGCGCGAGACCCGCCACCGCGAGGCCTCGCGGAGATCGTCGTAGGTGATGTCGTCGGCCGGGCAGACGACGGCGAGCCCGCGTTCCGCGAGGAAGGCCGCGAGGTCGTCCTGATGCGAGTCGATGTGCTCCCCGTGGTCGACCGATCGCGCGGCGAGCACCGGCACCTTCCCGGCGCTGAGCGCCGCGAGCGCGGTCCCGGTCCCCGCGTGCCCGATCACCACGTCGGCAGCGGTCAGCTCGGCGGAGAGGGTCGCCGACGGCACCGACGCGATCGCGTCGATGCCCAGGCCGCTGGCGTCCGTCGAGCCCGTCTGCCAGAGCACGCGGGTGTCGTCGGGGAGCGCGCGATGCGCGGACTCCACCAGCCGACGGAATCCGAAGTCGCCGTTCCCCCCGACGGTGACGACCGCGCGGGTGATCGGCCGCTCTCCCACGGGCTCGACCTTGAAGCCGTCGAACACCGAGAGGGCGTACCGCCACCGGCCCGAGGCCCGGGACGGGTACTGCACGTACCGGCGCACCGACGGGATGTGATCCACCAGCTTGCCCGTCGTGGAGAGGTCGGTGACGCGGGTGGCGCTCTCGACGTAGCTGAACGGCACGCGGTGCAGCAGCGCGGGGATGAGCGCGGAGAGCGCGATCTGCGCCCCCGAGCTGACCACGCGGTCGATCCGGTGCTCGGCGAACGCGCGCTGGGCCACCCGCGTGTCGCGGAGCACGCCCACCGCGTCCCGCGGCGGTCGCGTCGGCACGTGGTAGACGTGCTCGCCGTCGAGGAGCGAGCGGCTCTGCGCCGTGTCGTCGGTCATCCAGACGACGTGGTCGCCGCCCGTGATGCGGGGAGCGAGCATGTGGAGTTGTGCGAGATGGCCTCCTGAGATGGCCACGAGCATCGTCGTCATTCCGATCCCCCTTCGAGTGCACCCCACGCGATCTCGGCGATCGCGCGCTGTCCGGCGATCGACGGATGGAAGAAGTCGATCGCCGAGATCTCCTCGCCGCTGAAGTCGTAGGCGAAGACCGCACCGCCGTCGTCGATGCAGCGCTCCGCGGCGGCGCACACCCGCACGATGGCCGCGTTGAACTCGTCGACCCGTGCGGCCACCGCGTCGCGTCGTGCGTCGGCCTCGGCCGAGTCGTCATCGGCCGCACCGAGCAGGTTCGAGCACGACGGGCTGCTGTTCCACGCCTGCACGGCCTGCGGGTTCGTGCGGCCGATCTCCCAGAGGTGGTGGAGGTCGGGGATGGAGAGCACGAGGATCGTCGCATCGGGCGCCTCGACGTTCAGCCGCCCGAACAGGGCGGCGAGGCCCGCCTCGTAGTCGGCCGCCGGCGTCATCTCCTCGAGGCTCGGCGCGCACGCGTCATTGCCGCCGAGGAGCACCGTGACGAGCTGCGGCCGCGCCCGGATCACCTCGTCCGCGAGGCTGAGCGCCTCCCCGACGTCGCCGCCGTCCTTCGCGGCGTTGACGACCTCGGGTTCGGCCCCGGATGCCGCGGCGAGCCGCATCGCGATCGATCCGACGGCCGGGTCCGACCCGCCCGCCCACGAGACCTCGGCGCACTGCCCCTGCTCGCCGCAGGCGTTCACCCCGAGCGACATCGAGTCGCCGAGGATTCCGAGGGCGGCCACCTCGGCCGCGGCGGCCGGCGGCTCGAGCTCGGTGAGATCGGGCTCGGCGGCCGACGAGGCCGCGCAACCGGCCAGCAGTCCCGTGACGACGAGTGCGATGAGCGCCCGGCCGCCCCGCCCGTGCATCGGTGCTCTCCTCATGATTCCGCCTTCCGCTCTCGCATGACCGCCGCGTCGTCGCGGATGACCTCGTCGACCTCACCGGTGGCCGGCTCGGCCGACGCCTCCGATGCACCCGGCGTGGTGGCCGATTCGCCGGGTGCGGCCCGCGCCGGCTTCCGCACCTGCTTCACGAAGCCGGCGATCTGCGCGAGATCGCGTCGATAGGCCGGGATCGCGAGGCACGCGAGGAACGGCACCGCGCCGGCCGCGACTCCGAGCGTCAGCTGCACGATCGCGGGAAGTCCGTCGGTGGCGCGCTGGACCGCGGCGGCGGCGGCGTAGCAGAGCGGCGCCAGGATGAGCGGCCGGAGGATCGGCATCAGGATGTCGCGCACCCGCATGAAGGTGCCGGAGGTCGCGTAGTAGAGCTCCGGCACGAGGAGCGCCAGCGAGAGGAGCCCGAACACCAGCGCGAGCCCCTCCGTGCCGGCCCACCAGATGCCGAGGAAGTAGCCGGCGATGAGCAGCGGACGCGTCACGACGAAGAAGACGAGCTGCCGGTGCGCGCGCCCGAGCGTGATGTAGAGCCATCCGAGGACGCTGCCGATCGACTGCGCGACGCCGGCGATCGCCAGGATGCTGAAGATGGTCGCCGCCTCCTGCCAGCCGGGTCCGAGCAGGATCGCGATGAGCGGTGCGGCGACCGCCGCCGCCACCGCGTACACGGGGATGGTGAGGTAGCCGATGATCATGAGCGCCCCGCGCGTGTACCGCCGATAGCGCTCGGGATCGTCCTGCAGCTTGCTCAGCACGGGCAGGGCGACCCTGCCGAGGGTGCCGTTCAGCTGCTGCATCGGCAGCAGGTAGAGCGCGTATGCCCGCGAGTACTGTCCGAGCGCCGCGGGCCCGAGCTGCTGGCCGATCACCACGTTGTCGAGGTTCTTCGTCGCGTAGTTCAGCAGCTGGACGCCGAAGATGCTGCCGCCCGTCGTCACGAGCGGGAGCACCTCGCGTGAGATGTGCGGCCGTCCGAAGCGGGGCCGGGTCCCCACCCACAGCGCGACGAGTCGGTAGACCTGGCCCGACCCCGACATCACGACGAGCGACCACACCCCCCAGCCCAGCGCGGCGGTGGTGATGCCGAGGCCGACGCCGACCAGCATCGACACGACGTCGATGCCCGCGAGCGTCCCGAACCGGAGATCGCGCTGCACGCGCGCCTGCATCGGCATCGTGAGGCCGTTGATGAGGAGGATCGGCGCGATCGCGAGCGTGAGCGGTATGAGCCGTTCCTCGTCGTAGAGCAGGGCGATGAGCGGGGCCGACGCCGCGATGAGCAGCATCAGGCCGATCCCGAGCGCGACCGAGAGCCACATCACGCTCATCCACATGCGATCGCTGAGCTTCCTGGACTGGATGATCGCACCGGTGAGCCCGAAGTCGCGCACGAGGTCGGCGACGCCGACGATCGCGGTGACCATCGCCACGAGACCGAAGTCGGCGGGTGAGAGCAACCGGGCCAGCACGACGGTCGAGGCCAGCTGGATGAGCGTCTTGCCGCCGAACCCGCCCATGGTCACGAACACCCCACGCGACGACGTGTGTGCGAGCCGGTCGGTCGGCGGCGCGCTCATGCCGTCACCCGGGTGGTGTCGTCGCGCGCCCACAGCGGCTCCGTCTGCTCGGCGACCTGCCTGCGGGCGGTGAGCCTCGGCAGCGTCGACGTGATCGAGTAGACCGCGAACGCCGTCCAGAGGTCGGGCCGGACGAGGACGCGGCGCACGAGGTTCGCGGCCCGCGCTCCACCGGGTGCGGCGCCCGCGTGCTGGAGCTCGCCCGGGAGTTCGAGGTTGCCCCGCGCGATCCGCGTCGAGCGCCGCAGGTGGGCGCGGAGGGTGCGGGCGCTGCGCACGGTGAAGGCGTGGTCGTCGAGGGTTCGACGCTGGCGCGGGTGGAACAGCTGCTGGACGAAGCGGTCGTCCGCGATCACCCGCGGCCAGCGCCCGAACCGGCGGCGTCCGTCGGCCGACAGGGCGTAGACGCCGGAGCCGATGTGCCCGGTCCGCCGGTAGTCGGTCAGCTCCCAGATGCGGTAGTGCTGCCGCACAGCCCAGGCCGCGCCGACGGCGTCCACCTCGAGCCGCGGCGAGGCGACGAGGGCCCCGCCCGGGCGTTCGAGCTCGTCCGCCAGCGCGAGCAGCGCCGCGACGCCGAGCACGACGTCGGCGTCGACGTAGGCGCGCGGGAACACGGTCGCGGCCTGGTCTCCGGCTTCGAGCGCGGCGATCTTCGATGCCTCGTCGATCACGACCACGGTGACGGATGCGCCGTACGACGCCGCCACGCTGGCGGTCGCGTCGGTGCATCCGTTCGCCACGACGACCAGCTCGAGCTCGTGCCCGCGGGGATCGGTCGTGAGCCCCTCGAGCAGCCGCCCGATGACGCTCGCCTCGTCGTGCGCGGGGATCACGACCGACATCCGGGCCCTCACCGGGTCACCCCCACGGCGTCGGCCGGCGCCGCCGGCCCTGCTGCCGTCCCGGCTTCGGACCCGACCTCCCCCGCATCCGACGGCTCCGCCGCGGCGCGCCTCGGCGCCTCCGTGAGCAGCCAGGCGCCGGCCGCGAGCAGCATGCAGAGGATGAAAAAGGTCTGGAAGAAGCCGAACGCGTCGTAGAAGAAGATGGCCGCGATGTATCCCGAGATCGCGATCGCGATGGTCAGGGCCAGTGCGGCATGACGGCGCTCGGCCGCCTGCGCGAACGCGAACCGCAGCAGCATGATCGGCGGGACGAGGAGGAACACGGCGAGGCCGATCGCGCCGAGCGCGCCGGTCTCCATGAGGGTGCCGAGGAACTGGTTGTCGAGGATGAACGCGTTCGCCTCGTCGCCGATCACGATGCGGCTGCCGAACCCGCTGCCGAAGAACGGGCGCTGGGCGACCTCCCGCAGCGCCGGTTCGAGGTCGGCGAGGCGACCCGCGCCGCCCATGCCCGCCGAGGTGTACTGCGAGGCGACCAGCGAGTCGACATCGAGGAACGACAGCACCATCTTGTCGAAGACCTTCGGCACGACCACGGCGGCGAGCAGCACCATCGGGAAGGCCAGGGCGAAGAGGATCCCGGCGACCCGGGGGTGGAACACCAGCGTCACGAGGAACATGACCCCGAGCACGACCACCGCGGTGCGCGAGATCGCGGCCAGCACGCCGCCGAAGAGCATCACCACCGCCCCGGCGTACACGAGCCGCCGATTGATCGCGTTGGACGGCCACCCGGCGTACTTCGCGAGGTAGACCGCCAGCGGGATCAGCAGGCAGAGCGCCACGGCGAGTGCGATCGGATGCTGGGCCGACCCGAACGCCCGCGCGACCCCGGCACGACTGACATCGCCGCCTTCACGCAGCAGCGTGAGCGGGAGCACGTTCCCGAGCATCAGGAACACGTTCGTGCGCGAGACCCGCTCGATGACCGCGAAGAACGAGACCACGACGCCCGCCCACGTGAGGAACGTGACGAGCAGCATCACGTCGCGCTCGCCGCGCAGCAGCTGGCGGAAGGCGTAGAACACCGACAGCATGAGCAGCAGCTGGGTCATGCCGCCGATGGCGGTCTCCACGAGCCCGGCGTTCGCGAGCTCCATGCCGTTGACGACGAACGACACGGCCACGGTGACGAGCAGGATCGCGATCGGCACCCCGAACGCCACCGGCCGCCACCGGAAGTCCGGCTGCGTGAGGAGCGCCACGAGGAGGGCGACGAGCACGATGATCAGCACCAGCCGGTAGGGCTCGAGCTGGAACGGGAGCGGGATGGGGATCGCGTAGCGCCGCGCCGGCACGAACATGATCACGCCGGCGAGGAGGACGATGGCCGTGCTCCAGGCGAACACGACCCGTCGGAGGAGCACGAGCAGCGCCAGGACGAGCAGCGCCGCGCCCGCGATGAGCGGCGGCAGCAGCACCACCGCGGCGAGCAGCGCGACGGCGAGCACGCCCGCAGCCGCGAAGACCCTGCGCCGGCTCACCCCGCGGGGCTCGGCCGATGCACCACCCGGAGGGGTGGCGGCATCCGCCGGGCTCGTGGTCTCGCCGGCGACCCCCGACGCGCCGTTGAGGACCGTCATGTGGTCGCTCAGTCCGTCCGCGGACCCGAGCCCGCGCCCACGAGTCGGCGCTCGGCGTCGTCATCGTGCTCCGACGAGGGCGCCGGCGCGTCGATCGACGCCTCCGCGGCGCCGGCCTCGGTCGGCGGGGCGTCGGCGGCCTTCCTGCCGCGTCGACGCGGGGTCGCCCGCCGCTTCTCGCGGCCCGAGCGGATGCCGCCGAGGATGAGCGCCAGAGCCACGAACGCGAGGAACACGGCGACGCCGGTGATCACGATCGGGATCGCGGGGTTGCTGGTGTCGCCCTCGACGGCCGCGTTGCGGGCGAGCACCTCGAGTTCGACCCGGTTCTCGGGCGGGATCTGATCCGCGTCCTGCTCGGCGGTGACGTACCCGAGGAAGGCGTCGGTCGCGGCCGCACTGATGTCCTCCGCCCGATCCTCCGTCGCCGCGGTCCCGACGATCTCCAGCACCGGGAGCTTCAGGGATCCGGGGAAGCGCTCGTCGCCGGCCGGCTGGGTCGTGCGCCGGATCGCGGTGATCGACTCGGTGTCCTGGTCGAGTGCGCCCACCTGCGAGACGACCTGATCCTCGATCGTCTGCCCCGCCACGAGGTAGGCGTAGATCTGGGCGGCCTCCGAGAGGTCGAGCGGCTCCGGCGGGGTGACCCCCTGCTCGACCGTCTGCGCCGGCAGCTGCGCCTGGTAGAGCGTGTCGCTCGGACTCGTGACGAGCACGGTCGTTCCCGCCGTGTACGACTTCACCGCCCGTGACTCGACCTGTCCGTTCGTGATCGTGAACCCGGCGAAGAACGCCGCCGCGATCGCGACGACGAGCCCGAATGCCAGCAACCACTTGTAGCTCCAGAGTGTCTGGAGGTACTTCGGAGTCTCCATGGCGTTCCCCCTCTTCTGTGTCCCGTCGGCTCTCGGCTGACGGGGCGTCGGCGAGCGCTCCCGTCCCGATCGCTCGGTCCCGGTGCGTCATCGCCAACGCGAGATTGAGGAACACTCCGTCAGACTCATCGTGGGGGTGGATTGTTAACTCCGGCCCCGGTCTCTGTTGCGGGCCTGTTAACTCTGCGCGTCAACACGTCGACGTGCGTTGTGCACCCGAAGGTCCGCCCCGAAGGTTGGAAGGACACATCTCTGCGTCACGGGGGTCCACATGGCTTCGACGGGGTCGGCGAGGGGCGGCGGACGGATCTCGATCCTGTACAGCTTCCCCCACGCATTCGGCGCGCCCGGCATCGGGTGGACCGCGTGGAACCAGGTCAACGAGCTCGTCCGGGCGGGCCACGAGGTGCACCTGGTCGCCGCGAGCATCTCGCGCCCGGTGCCGGGTCTCGCCTCCGTCGCGACGTCGCTCGCGATCGCGGGCCGACGCGTCCCCCACCGCGTCATGGGACGGGATCGGGCGCTCGCCTGGCACGATCGCGTGGCCGCCAGGGCGGTCCTCCGGCACCCGCTCGGTGCCGTCGACGTGGTGCACGTCTGGCCGCTCGCCGCGACCCGCACCATCGACGCAGCCCGTCGTCGTGGCATCCCGTCGTTCCGGGAGGTGCCGAACACCCACACCGCGAACGCCTACGAGGTCGTCGCTCGCGAGTCCGCGCGGCTCGGCCTCACCCCGCGCGCCGGGGCGTCCCACACCGCCGACCCTCGACGGCTCGCCACGGAGGAGCGGGAGTGGTCGACCGCGACCGGGCTCCTCGTGCCCTCCGAGGCCGTCGCGGCGACGTTCCTCGAGCGCGGGTACCACCACGCACGTCTCCGCCGGCACCGCTACGGGTGCACGCCCGCCGCGCCGGTGGTCCGACGCGAGCACGGCCGAGCCGGCCTGACCGCGGTCTTCCTCGGCCGCGTCGAACCGCGCAAGGGCCTCCACCACGCCCTCGACGCCTGGATCGCGTCGACCGCCAGCCGCGACGGGCGACTCCTCGTCTTCGGGGCCGTCGACGCCGAGTACCTGGCCGTGGTCGCCGACCGCCTCGCGCACCCCGGCATCGAGCTGCGCGGGGTGACGCCGGCTCCCATCGAGGAGCTCGCGCGCGCCGACGTCCTGCTCCTTCCGAGCCTCGAGGAGGGCAGCGCCCTCGTGACCTACGAGGCCCAGGTCGCCGGATGCGTCCCGCTCGTGTCCAGCGCCGCGGGCGCGCTGCTCGACCACGACGTCCACGGCCTCGTGCACGAGGCGGGCGACGTCGACGCCCTCACCGCCCAGCTCGACCTGCTCGACCGGAGCCCGGAGACCCTCCACCGGCTGCGCGACGCCGCCATGTCCCACGCACCCGAACTCAGCTGGGAGGCGGCCGGGCGGAGCCTCCTCGCCGCCTACGGCCGCAGCTCGGCCGGCGAAGCAGGCGAGGAGGCGCATGCCGACGCCGCGTGACCTCGCCGTGATCGTCTGCACGCGCAATCGTGCGACGATGCTCGCCGATGCCCTCGCCTCCATCGTGGCCGCGATCCCCGAGGAGGTCGAGGTGGTCGTGGTCGACTCGGCCTCGGAGTCGTCGGCGACCCGCGAGGTCGTCGCGGCGTCGCGCGCGTTGTACGTGCGCAGCGACATCCGGGGCCTGTCGATCGCTCGCGACGTGGGACTGCGCACCACCGACCGCCCGCTCGTCCTCTTCACCGACGACGACTGCATCGCGGTGGACGGTTGGATCGATCCCGTGCTCGATCGCTTCGCCGATCCGACGGTCGGCGCGGTCACGGGGCGGATGCTGGATCACACCCTCATCGGCCGCGACGCCCCGGCCGCATCCCTGCGGCGCTGCACGCGCACGGTCGAGGGCCTCGACGCCGGGCACGGGGCCGTGATGGCGTTCCGGCGGGAGCTCGTGCTCGAGCTCGGGGGCTTCGACCACGTACTCGGAGCGGGCCGCCGTCTGGCGGGGGCCGAGGACCTCGACATGTTCTGCCGCGTCCTCGACGCCGGTCACGCGATCGTGCACGATCCCGCCTGCGTGGTCCATCACGTGAACACGCGCGACGGCGACTCGTACACCGCCCTCCACCTCGGCTACGGACTCGGCCTCGGCGCCCTGTCGAACAAGCTCGTCCGGCTGCGCTTCTGGACCGGGGTGGCGATGCTGGCCGTCCTTCTGAAGCGCACCGTGGGACGCGCCATCCGCCACGTCCGCGATCCGCGCAGGGGCGCCGCCGACCGCGCCATGCTCCGCGGCATCCGCCAGGGCTTCCTCGCAGGCGCCCGCCTGCGGATCACGGGAACGACGTTCATCGACGAGCATCCACCCGAACCGACCCCGGTCGACGCACCGGTCGACCGAGACACCGGGAGGACGCGATGAACGCACCCCAGCCCAAGGCCGAACTGATCCGCACCCTGGACGAGAAGTTCGTGGCGAACGCCATCGCGTTCGAGGCGATGATCGCCGCAGCGGCCCTGCTCGTGGAGGGCGGGCTGCTCCGGCGGCCCGACGGCGCGATCGACCTCGAGGGCATCCGTGCCAGGTTCGAGGCGGTCACCTGGCACGTCCCGGCGATGCGGCAGCGGCTGGTGCCGACGCCGCTGCGCGCGACCACGCCCGCCTGGGTGCCCGTCGCCGACCTCGACGTGGCACGCCACGTGACGCTGCACCCGACCGTCGAACGCGACGACCCCGACCGGGTCGAGGTGCTGACGGGTCGGCTCAGCGGGCCGATGGACCCGTCGCGGCCCCTCTGGGACATCCGGATCGTCGAGCTCGACTCCGGACGAGTGGCGGTCGTGGGCCGCTACCACCACGTGATCGGCGACGCGCTCTTCGGCCTCCGCATCGGCGAGGTCGTCGCGGGCACCGAGTCGTCGGCGGCGATCCCCGAGGTGACCGACGCGGAGCGGGAGGCGCTGGGCGTGGCTCCGCGCACGGGCTTCGGTATCCTCGCCATCGCGTTCCGCGCGTGGCGCGGCCGGCAGCAGGGCGTCCGCGGCGCCTGGCACGAGTACTGGCGCAAGCCGTTCACCCGTCGCCTGCGGCGCTGGGGCGGACGGGTCATCCGGCCGGTGAAGAACGCCGTCATCGCGCGGTCGGGCGAGGCGACGCGAGTGCTCGTGCCCCGGCACTCCCGCTTCCTCGAGGTCGACCTGCAGCCCGTCGCGAAGCACGCGTACCGGCTGGGCGGCACCGTGCACGACCTCACCGTCGCCGCGACCCTGCGCGCGGCAGCGGCCGCAGAGCCCGATCGCGAGACGGTGTCGCTGCTCGTGCCGATCTCCCGCCGCACCGCGGCGGACGCGGACGTGCGGAACCACATCAGCATGGCCAAGGTCACGGTGCCCGCATCGGCGCCGATGGAGGAGCTCGTGCCCGCCGTGCGGGCGCAGGTGCAGGCCGCGGTGCAGGATCCCACGCGTCGCGACCTCGGCGAGCGCGACTGGAGCGGATACGCCACGTTCGTCACGTGGGGGCGGCAGCAGCGGTACGTCGGCGACGCCGCGATCGAGTCGGTCACCGGGTGGCCCGCCGGTGATCCGCGTGACGACATCGCCTGCCTCTCCTGCCACTACGGGACCCGCCTCACGATCTGCGTGACGACCCGCGCGACGACCGACATCGACCGCGTCATGGCGACGATCGCGGAGTCGTTCGCGGTGCCCGTCGGCGTGGCCGGGTGAGCCGGATGCCCCGGCTCTCGGGAGCGGCTCGCTCGCTGCTCGATCTCCGCACCTACCTGCACGCGTTCCGGCTGGCGCACTTCGCGAGCTACTCGCATGTGCGCCAGGTGCGCCGGCTGCAGCTCGGCGAGGGCGTCTCGATGGCGCCGAACGTGTCCTTCCGCAACGCCGAGCGGATCAGCATCGGTGCCGGGACGCACCTCGGCGAGCACTCCGTGATCTGGGCCGGCAACGGCACGGGCCGCATCGTCATCGGCTCGAAGTGCCTGTTCGCCCCGAACGTCACCGTCACCGCGTCGAACTACGGCATCGTGCAGGGCGACGTGGCGATCATGGACCAGCCGAAGGAGGAGCGCGACGTGGTCATCGGCGACGGCGCCTGGCTCGGGGCGAACGTCGTGGTGCTCGCCGGCGTGACCGTCGGCGAGGGCGCGGTCGTGGCCGGCGGGGCGGTGGTCACGAGCGACCTTCCGGCGCAGTGCATCGCCGGCGGCGTGCCCGCCCGGGTGATCGGCACGCGCCCGCTTCCGGCTCCCGCCGTCTCGGTCGAGACGGATGCCGCGGGGGCCGGGACCGCAGCCGACATCGCAGCCGACGCCGGGGCGGCCGCATGACGGGCGCCGAGCGCCCGCTGGTCGTCGAGGCGGAGCCGGCGTTCCGCACCGCCCACGCCAACCCGTACAACGCACGCCTGTACCAGACGATCGCCGGCGACGGATGCCTCGTGCGCGACCTCTCCTACGTGCGCCTCGCCACCCGGCGCGTCGACATCGTGCACCTGCACTGGCCCGAGCTCACCTTCCTCACCGGCCGCCCGTGGCGGGTGCTCGCGCGGATGATGCTGTTCCGCGCGGCCCTTCGGGTCGCCCGGCTCCGCAACGACACGAAGGTCGTGTGGACCGTGCACAACGTCGCCTCGCACGAGCGGCGCGCCACCCCGCGACTGCGCGCGATGCTCCGGCGACTGCTCGTGCGCCACGTCGACGGGCTGCTGTCGCTCACCGAGGGCGGCCTCGCGACCGCTCGCGCGGCCCACCCCCAGCTCGCGGACCTGCCGGCGGTGGTCACCCCGCACGGGCACTACCGGGAGGACTACGACTTCACGGCGCCCCGGGTCGACGCACGGGCGCGGGTGGGGGTGCGCCCCGGAGCGACGCTCGTGGTCTCGGTGGGCATGATCCGCGAGTACAAGAACATCCCCGAGCTCGTGCGCACGATGGTCGCGAGCGACGATCCCGACCTGGTGCTGGCCGTGGCGGGCCGGCCGTCGTCGTCGTCGCTCGCCGAGGAGATCCGGTCCGCCGCCGACGGCGACCCTCGCGTCGTGCTCGACCTCGCCTTCCAGTCCGACGATTCGCTGGCGACGTGGCTCCGTGCGGCCGACGTGGTCGTGCTGCCGTACCGTGCGATCCAGAACTCGGGCTCGGCCGTGCTCGCCCTCTCCGCCGACCGGCCGGTCGTCGTTCCCGCGCTCGGCGCGATGCGCGAGCTGCAGGCATCGGTGGGGGCCGACTGGGTGCGCTGCTACACGGGCGACTTCGACGGCGACGAGCTGGACGCGAGCGTGGAGTGGGCCCGGAGCATCCGGCCGGAGCATCCATCGCTCGACCGACTCGACTGGCCCGGCATCGCCGCCGACACCGTCGCCTTCTACCGGCTGGTGCGCGACGGGACGCCGATGCGGCCGCCGGTGCCGGTCCCCGAATCCGTACGCAGCTGACCAGGGGACGCATGCACATCACGGCAAGGGAAGGAACCAGATGAAGCTGTCCGTCATCGGATGCGGCTACCTCGGTGCGGTGCACGCCGCGGCGATGGCCGAGCTCGGCCACGACGTGATCGGCATCGACGTCGACCCGGGCAAGATCGAACAGCTCAGGGCCGGACGGGCGCCGTTCTTCGAGCCGGGCCTGCCGGAGGTGCTCGTCTCGGCGATCGCGTCCGGTCGGCTGCGATTCTCGACGGACATCGCCCACGCCGACGATGCGACGGTGCACTTCGTCGCGGTGGGCACCCCGCAGTCGCGCGACGGGAACGCCGCCGACCTGAGATACGTCGATGCGGCGATCGACGCGCTCCTGCCGCACCTGAAGGCCGGGGACCTCATCGTCGGCAAGAGCACCGTGCCGGTCGGCACGGCGCGTCGGCTCGCCGACCGCGTTGCCGACGCCGGGAGCGGCGCGCGGCTGGCCTGGAATCCCGAGTTCCTCCGCGAGGGCTACGCGGTGAAGGACACCATCGAACCCGATCGGCTCGTCTACGGCGTCGAGGACGACCGCGACGCCGCCGTGCTCGACGAGGTGTACGCCTCGGCAATCGGATCCGGCACGCCTCGCATCGTGACGAACTTCCCGACCGCCGAGCTCGTGAAGGTGGCCGCGAACGCCTATCTCGCCACGAAGATCTCCTTCATCAACGCCATGGCCGAGATCGCCGAGGTGACCGGCGCCGATGTCACCCGCCTCGCCGACGCGATCGGCCACGACGCCCGCATCGGACGTCGTTTCCTCAACGCCGGCGTCGGCTTCGGCGGCGGCTGCCTCCCGAAGGACATCCGCGCGTTCGTGGCTCGCGCCGAGGAGCTCGGTCGCGGTGAGTCGATCGCCTTCCTCAAGGAGGTCGACGCCATCAACCTCCGACGTCGGCAGCGCGTCGTCGAGCTGGCGCAGGAGGCGCTCGAGGGTGCGGTCTACGGCAAGAAGGTCGCCGTGCTCGGCGTGACGTTCAAGCCGCACTCCGACGACGTCCGCGATTCACCGGCGCTCGACGTCGCGGTCCAGCTCAAGGGCCTCGGCGCCGACGTGGTGGTGACCGACCCGGAGGGGATCGACAACGCGCGGCTGCGGCATCCGCAGCTGCTGTACTCGAACGTGACGGAGGAGGCCCTCCGTCACGCCGACCTCGTCGTGCTGGTGACGGAATGGCCCGAGTACCTCGGCCTCGACCCGGCGCACGTGAAGGAGATCGCGCGGGCCTCGACGATCATCGACGGACGCAACACCCTGGACGCTGCGGCATGGAAGGCCGCAGGCTGGCGGTACGTGGGGATGGGCCGGAGCTGAGGCGGCCGGGTCCGCCACCGCGACGGTGGCGGACCCGACGCCCGTGCCGGCGCCCGTGCCGGCGCCGGATGGGCGGTGCCGGCGGGATCAGGTCCAGATGCTGCGGAGGTAGGCGTCGGTCGGCGTGGGCGTCCGGGCGTCGAACCACGCGGCGCCCACCGTTGCCATCGCCGGGTCGTAGACCCAGGCGCCCGTGACCGCCTTGTTGTTCGCCGGGGCCTTGCTGTAGGCGACGAAGCTGTTCTCGACGGTGCCCCACTGGGTCGTGTACATCGAGCCGAACACGTACGAGTCCTTGGCGAACAGCTGGCCGGACTCGCCGCTGCCGTTGATCGCCTGGCCGAGCTTCGGCGCGTAGGCGCCCGCCGGAAGGGGATACCTCGCCTGGATCGCGACGACCTGGGCCGTGAGGATGGAGTGGTCGAGCGTGAGGAAGGGCGTTCCCAGCTCGGGATCCTCGGGCTTGGGGCCGCCGAGCTGCAGGGCGCTGTTCAGGGCGCCGAACAGCGTCGAGTCGCGGATCGTGAGACCGCGATACGCGCCGTTGCCGTACATCTGCAGCGTGTCGATGTGGTCGGATGCCCCCTCCGGCCGGAACACCGGCGCGCAGTAGCATCCCTCCCAGACCGAGTCCGTGATCTTCGCGTTGCTCCCGGCGGCATACCCGAGCGGGTCGCTGATGTCGACCTTGGCGTCGGCCATGACGACCTCGTAGGCGTTGCACTGCCGGACGATCCCGCTCGACGCCGTCATGCGGAAGTTGACCGAGACCTTGGCATGGGCCCAGTTCGTGCGCGAGCAATCGGTCAGCAGCACGGATCGACCGTTGATGCGGGCGAACGTCACGCCCTTCACGTTCGTGAGCCGCACGTCGTCGCCGATCGTGACCGACCCCCAGCCGTCCTTCGGCGAGACGAGGATGTTCTTCGTCGCCGTGCCGCGGCCGAACCCCTTGAGCGCGGGCGTGGAGCCCGACGACGAGCCGAAGCCCTTGAGCGTCCCCGGGGCGATCCGGATGTGCACGCCCGCCGAGATCTGGGCATCGGTCACGGAGGCGATGGCCTTGCCGATCGCGGCCCAGTCGCAGGCCACGTCGATGACCTTCCCGACCTGGGAGCCGAGGGTCGGGGTGTTCGCCGGCCAGTGCGTGCCGTTCGGGCCGTACGACCTGACGGCCGCGACCGCCGCGGTGGCCTCGGGCACGGATGCGGGCCCACTCGTCGTGCGCCTGGTCAACGGCTCCGTGGGGTCGAGCGGAACGTGCGGGGCGATGAACGTCGGTACGATGAACGCCGCTGATGCCAGCAGGGTTCGGCGGGAGATTCGGTCGGTCATGTGCGTCCTCCGGGTCGTGGTGATCGGTTCCGGTGCACGTCCGACGGTTCACGTCCAGACGCGGGTACGCGTGCATGATCGCCCGCTCCCCCTGATGCGACGGTTTCGACGCTATCCCCACGTCGTTAACCTCGCATTACGAACGCGCGACAAGTCTGGTCCCGCCGGTCCCCCGTTCCGGCACGTCGGCCACCTCTCGAGACGGCTCGGACACGTCGGGGAAACCTCCGCGGAACCCCCGTCGACTAGCCTGACCGGATGACTCCATCCGATCAGGTGGGCCTCCCGCGACCGACTCGGGGACGACGGCGGCGTGGTCGCTGAGGCCTCGATCCTGGCGAACCCGAAGGGGCGCGCGTGGTTCGCCGCCGGCGCCGTGGCGTACGCCGCGGCGCTCGCGATCGTGCTGCTCTGGCCGGTGCACGTCGACGGCGAGGGCGGCCTGTTCCGATTCGACCCGATCCTGAACCTCCTCGCCCGATTCGGGATCCCCATCTGGGCGAGCTACCCGATCGTGGAGTTCGTGGGGAACGCGGCCCTGTTCCTGCCGCTGGGCGTGCTGTGGGCGCTGGCCACGGATCGCTGGCCCGCCGTCCTGCGGATCCTCAGTGCCGGCGTGCTCGCGACCCTCATCAGCGCGGGCGCCGAGACGGTGCAGGGTCGCCTCCTCTCCGACCGGACGATGGACCCGCGCGACATCCTCGCGAACGCCGTCGGTGCGGCGGTCGGCGCGTTCGCGACGGTGCTCGCGGTGCGGGCGGCACGCCGACGCGGGGAGTCCGACCGGGCGACGTCACCCGATCAGCGCGTCGGCCCGACCGCCGGGTCCTAGCGCCGGGCTCGCGACCGGCCCCGCCCCGCGGCCGAACGCGGGCGCGACCGCGGGGTCACCATCGCGAGTCGCGGGCGACGCTCGCGCTCGCACCGGGCGCCGCCGTGCCGCGCGCGTGCGCGATCGCGTCGGCGGCGCGAACGAGCGCCAGGTGCGACAGGGCCTGCGGCGTGTTGCCCGCCTGCCGGCCGGTGAGCGGCTCCGCCTGCTCGGCGAGCAGCCCCAGGTCGGTGCGCTGGCCGAGCAGGCGGTCCATGAGCGCCTCGGCGTCGTCGAGCCTGCCACTGTGCGCGTACTGCTCGACGAGCCAGAACGAGCAGGCGAGGAAGGCGTTCTCGTCGCCGGGCACGCCGTCGACCTGTGCCTCGGTGCGGTACCGGCAGACGAGTCCGCCGCGGATGAGGGTCTCCTCGATCCGGGCGACCGTGCCGAGCATCCGCGGGTCGTCGTAGGCGACGTACCCGACCTGCGCGAGCTGCAGCAGGGCCGCGTCGACCTCGGTCGTGCCGGCGAACTGCACGTAGCTGCCGAGGGACGCGTCGTAGCCGTCGCGCTCGATGCTCGCCGCGAGTCGGGCGCGGATCTCGCGCCAGTGAGCGACGGGCCCCGTCCTCCCATCGAGCTCGACCGCGCAGACCCCGCGGTCGAAGGCGGCCCACAGCATGGCTCGCGAATGGGTGAAGTGGCGCTGCGGCCCGCGCATCTCCCAGATGCCCGAATCGGGCCGCTCGAGGTGCCGCTCCGCCTCGCGGAGCAGGGCGAGCTGCAGCGACCATGAGAAGTCGTCATCGTCGACGCCGCTGTGACGCCCCACGTCGAGCGCGACCATCACCTCGCCGAAGATGTCCGCCTGGTACTGCTCGGATGCCGCGTTGCCGATGCGCACGGGCGCGCTCCCGTCGTAGCCGGGCAGCGTGTCGACGGTCCACTCGGCGAGCCGCCGCTCCCCCGCGAGCCCGTACACGATCTGCAGGTCGACGGGGTCGCCCGCGATCGCCCGGAGCAGCCACTGCCGCCACGCCTGCGCCTCATGCGTGAAGCCGTGGTGCAGGAGGGCCTCGAGCGTGAGCGCCGCGTCGCGGAGCCACACGTACCGGTAGTCCCAGTTGCGGGAGCCGCCGAAGTCCTCCGGGAGGCTGGTGGTCGCGGCGGCGACGATGCCGCCCGTGTCCTCGTGGGTCAGCAGGCGCAGCACGAGCAGCGACCGGCGGACCTCCTCGTCGTAGGCGCCGGGCGCGACGCACGCGTGCAGCCACGACCGCCACCAGGCGGCGGTGTCGGCGATGCAGGCGTCGACGTCGAGGGGGCCCGGCACCGGCAGGTGCGCCGGGAACCACGAGAGCTGGAGGTCGACGGTCTCGCCCTCGGCCACCTCGAACGCATCGGAATGCACGCGGTCGCCGGCCACGAAGCGACGGCCGCGCAGGACGAGCGCATCCGGCCCCGCCACGGCCAGGAGGGCCGGGGCATCGGGGGTGCCGACCTGACGCATCCACGGCAGTGCCGCGGCGTAGTCGAAGCGCACGCGGAGCTCCTGCTCCATGCGCACGCGCCCGCGGACGCCGCGGATCCGGCGGATGACGTCGCCCCGGCGGTCGGAGCCGTCGCGCACCGGCATGAGCTCGGTGACCTCCACCTCGCCGTCGGCCGTCGTCCAGCGGGTCACCAGGGTGAACGTGTCGGTCGCGTACGATCGCGACGCGACGGCCGTGGCGTCCGCCGGCCGCAGCTGCCAACGGCCCTGCTCGGCATCGCCGAGGAGCGCTCCGAACGCCGACGCGGAGTCGAACCGGGGCAGGCAGAGCCAGTCCATCGAGCCGTCCGGCCCGATCAGGGCGGCGGTGCGGCAGTCGCCGACGACGGCGTACCGCTCGATCGCCTGCGGCATGTCAGGGCCGGCCGAGTCCGCGGACCTGCCACCCGGCCGCGCGCCACGCGGCGGCGTCGAGCACGTTGCGGCCGTCGATGATGCGACGCTCCGCCACGAGCCGGCCGGTCGCCACCGGGTCGAGCGCACGGTACTCGCGCCACTCGGTCACGAGGACCACGAGCTCGGCGCCCCGCAGGGCCTCCTGCGTGGACGACGTGTAGTCGAGCTGCGGATGCCGCAGCCGGGCGTTCTCGATGCCCTCGGGGTCGGTGGCCACGACCTCGGCGCCGAGTCCCTTGAGGTGCACCGCGACGTCGAGGGCGGGCGAGTCGCGCACGTCGTCGGACTCGGGCTTGAACGTGACGCCGAGCACGGTGATCCGCTTGCGGTGGACGGAGCCGCCGAGGGCCGCCACGGCGAGGTCGACGACCCGCTGCCGCTGTCGCATGTTGATCGCGTCCACCTCGCGGAGGAACGCGAGCGAGTCGCCGCGGCCGAGCTCCTCGGCCCGCGCCGTGAACGCGCGGATGTCCTTCGGCAGGCAGCCGCCGCCGAAGCCGACGCCGGCATTCAGGAACCGCCGGCCGATGCGCGCGTCGTGTCCGATGGCGTCGGCGAGCGCGGTGACGTCGGCACCGGTCGCGTCGGCGAGCTCGGACATCGCGTTGATGAAGCTGATCTTCGTGGCCAGGAACGCGTTCGCCGCCGCCTTCACGAGCTCCGCCGTCGCATAGTCGGTGACGACGCGGGGGGTTCCCGCCTCCACGGCCGCGCGGTAGACACGGTCGAGCACGGAGGCCGCGTGGTCGTCGGCCACGCCGTAGACGAGCCGATCGGGCGCCAGCGTGTCCTTCACGGCGAACCCCTCGCGCAGGAACTCGGGATTCCAGGCGAGGCTCGCGTGGGGCGCGACCTCGGTCAGGCGCGCGGCGAGGCGGGCGGCCGTGCCCACGGGGACCGTGCTCTTGCCGACGACGAGCGCGCCGTCGGCGAGGTGCGGCAGCAGCGATTCGAAGGCCGCGTCGACGTAGCGGAGGTCGGCGGCCGTCGTGCCGGCCGCCTGCGGCGTCCCGACGGCGAGGAAGTGCACCTCGGCGCCCGCGGCATCCGCCATGTCGGTGCTGAACCGCAGGCGGCCGGTCGCGGTCGCCGAGGTGAGGATCTCGTGCAGGCCGGGTTCGAAGAACGGCGGTCGACCCTTGGCGAGCGCGGCGATCCTGCGCTCGTCGATGTCGATGCCGACGACCTCATGGCCGAGCTCGGCCATGGCCGAGGCATGCACCGCGCCGAGGTACCCGCAGCCGATCACGGAGATGCGCATGCTCACCCTTCGTTCCGACTCTCCGATCATTCTGCCGCACCGGCGGCCGAGGACGCGGTTCCCGCCCGGCGGCAGTCGCACGCCGCAACGGATCCACGCGGACTCAGCTGCAGGGAGCCTCGGTGATGGTGACCGTCGTCGGGTTGATCATCGGCGTCGTCCGTACCTCGACCGGGCCGTCGTCGGGCGTGCCCGAGAACGTGGCGCGCATCGCCGTCACCTCGTCGTCGAGCTGGGACGCCGTGAACTTCACCGCGGGACGCCCGAGGTCGACGACCGACGGGCCCGGCGAGACGTCGGTGCCGTCGAGCACCTCCACCCCCGTCGTCGTCCCGCCGAACGGGCCGTAGAGGAACACCTCGGTGCGGAACGTCGGGAACATGCGCGAGAACATGTACGGCGGGAGTTCGACGCCATCCGGGGTGTCGAACCTGAGGCGCACCTCCACCGTGTACGTCGGTGCGTCGGGCGTGCACGTGTTCGTCGTCACGATCGCCTCGGAGTGGAGGTAGTAGTCGATCTTCGAGATCGTGATGTCCCTGAAGAAGACACCCAGCACCGTCGCGCCGTCGTTGCCCGTCGGGAGCGTGCCCTGCAGGCGCGTGCCGGCGAAGAGGGCCTGCGTCCCCTCGTCAGCGCTCCACAGCATGAGGCTGCCGTTGTTCGCGATATCCACCAGTGCCGGCGCCATGGCGAACACGTCGTAGTCCAACGACATGATGCGGTCGAAGATCGCCGACGCGGCCGATGCGAAGTACGCGTCGGATTCGGCACCGCCCTCGGGGTAGCGGAAGTACGCCTCGTTCAGCAGCTTCGACACCACGTTGCCGCTGTCGAGCACCTCGCCGTTCGGCATCGTCACCGGACCCGTCACCTGGAGCATGCGGCTGAGCCCGATCGGGTCGAGCGACACGATCACGTCGGGCTTGACCTGGAACGTGCGCTCCCAGTGCGCGGAGATCAGCTTCGCCGCCAGCGGGAAGTCCGGCGGGCTCGTCGCCGAGTTCATGTTGAGGATCGTCGTGGGCTGGTACAGCTCCATCGTGCTCCCGTCGATCCCGACGGGCACCGGTCCAAGCTCCGACACGAAGTCCGCGCTCGAGACCTGGCGCTGGATCGTCACCGAGCCGTTCTCGACGTGCAGCAGCGTCTGGGCCGCCGCGGTGCCGCCGAGCGGGTTCGCCTCGGCGTTGTTGAGGAACGCCAGCACGACATTCTTCGGCCCGTCGACGCCGAGCAGTGCTCCGATACCGGCGAGTGCGCCCCTGATCTGCGGGATCGTCTCCTCCGCCGTGCCGAGCATCTCGTCGAACTGTCCGACCGCCTCGGACACCTGGCCGATCGTGGCATCCGTGTCGATGGCCTGCACCTCCTCGTGCAGGTCGGTCACGACGCGATCGGCCGTGGCGACGATCTCGGTCGCCTGGGTGAGCGGGGCGAGGTCGAAGCCACCGGTCGCCGGGTCTCGCTGCAGGCCGAACGAGCCGACCAGGCCGACGGCGGGGTTCACGATCTCGGTCGACACCTCATCGACGCCCTCGGCGATCACCCGCACCGCCCGGAAGTTCTCGCCGATCACCGGGACGAGCTCGGCCGCGCGCCAGAGCGGCTGCGCCGTCGGTTCCACGGCGCGTTCGGCGGATGCCGCGAGCCGATCGGCGATCGGCTGGAGCTGGTCGAGCTGGCGTTCGGTTGCGGCCTGCTGGAACGCCGCGACCTCGGTTCGAGCCTCCTCGAGGTCGGCCCGCACCGACATCGCGCTGTCGTACAACGTCCAGGCCGCGAATCCGCCGCCGATGAGGATGATCGCGACGACGGGCCAGACGATGGCATGCGCGATGCGCCGCCGACGGCGCTTGCGCTCGGGGCTCGATCGGGTGTCCTCGGGCTCGGTGGCGCCGAAGGGTTCGGATTGCGTCACAATGCCTCAGCATAGACGGGCGGGATCGGAAGCGACCCGCCACGGCGCGGGCTCGCCATCAGTACGCGCCGTCCGCCCGCGCAACCGATCGCACGGTGCGGTACAGGATGATGACGTCGCCCGTCAGCGACCAGTTCTCGACGTAGTAGAGGTCGAGACGCACGCTGTCGTCCCACGAGAGGTGGGATCGACCCTGCGTCTGCCAGAGCCCGGTGATCCCCGGTCGCACGAGCAGGCGACGCCTGGCCCACTCGTCGTACCGCTCGACCTCGACGGCGAGCGGCGGCCGCGGCCCCACGAGCGACATGTCCCCGTGCAGCACGTTGATGAGCTGGGGGAGCTCGTCGAGGCTGTAGCGTCGCAGGAACGCGCCGATCCGCGTGACGCGCGGGTCGGACTTGAGCTTGAAGAGCACGCCGTTGCCGTCGGTCCGGTCGAGCAGGGTCGGCAGCTGCGCCTCGGCGTCCACGACCATCGATCGGAACTTCAGCATGTGGAAGCGCCGGCCGTTCAGGCCGACCCGTTCCTGCGTGAAGAGCGCCGGCCCGGGGCTGTCGCGGCGCACCAGCACGGCGATCAGCAGGAACACGGGACTGAGCACCACGAGCGCGAGGAACGCCACCACCAGGTCGAACGCGCGCTTGGCCGCGTACTTGCGGCCTTCGAACTCGGGGTAGTCGACCTGGATGAGCGGCAGTCCGGCCACCGGCCGGGCGTGGATGCGGGGGCCCGCGACATCCGTCAGGGCCGGGGCGACGATCAGGTTGGTCGACGTGGCCTCGAGCTCCCAGCCGAGCTGTCGCATCCCGCGCGGGTCGATGGTGTCGGCGCCCGTGAAGACGACGGTGTCGGCGCGCGCCTCCTCGAGCACCCTCCCGAGGCTCGAGTAGTCGCCCAGCACCGGGATGCCGGGTGCGAGCTCACGATCCCCCAGGCCGTGCTCGGTGATGGCTCCGACGATGACGATGCCCGAGTTGCCGTCGCGCGTCATCTGCTGCGCGACGTGCACGGACTTGCCGCGCTCGCCCATGAGCACGGCGCGGTGCGAGAAGCCCCCCGACTCGCGCTGGCGCACGAGCCACTTGCGCCAGGTCCACCTGGAGACCAGCAGCAGCGTGAGGCCGAGCGGCAGTGCGACGAGGACGTACCCGCGACCGACCTCCGACTGCAACAGGAAGGCCACGATGGCGAGCACCGCGAACACGCGGATGGTCGCATCCGCGATGCGCTTGTACTCGGCGGTGCCGGTGCCGATGATCGTGCGGTCGCGGGTGGCGAAGAGCGCGAGGGAGAGGAACCAGCTCATCGCGAGGATGGCGGACACCAGCGAGTAGCTGAGCACGAAGCTCGCGCTCTCCGCGCCGGGGATCAGGAGGCCCTCGCCGCTGGTGCCGAAGCGGATGAACTGCGAGCCGTACACCGAGACCACGATGACGACCAGGTCGGTGATCAGCAGACGCTTGGCATAGGCGCGCTGCCACGCCGCGACCACTGCTGCAGGGGTCTCGACGGACGTTTGCCGAGCCAGGGTCATCTGCGCCTCCACATCCGGCCCGCGCCTCGGGATGCGGGTCGGCGAGCCCAACGTTCGGGTGTTGGGCCATGGGTCAGGCTACCCCGATTGTGTCCCCTTTTGAGAGGACCCGGGCGAGAAAGTCCCCCGAAGTGGGGCCCCGGTGGCGGGCTCCGTCAGCCCGAGGTCGGTGCGGCCTCGACCTCCGACCGGTCGCGTCCGCTCGCCCAGCGGAGCAGCCGCTCGAGCGGACCCCGACCGAGGAACCGGCGCCACAGCCACGCGAACGCCATCGAGCCCACGACCAGTCCGATCACGAGCGGCCACGAGTCGTCCGTCGGCACGCCGTCCTCCTGCCGCTTCGCGAGCGAGATGACCACGAGGTGGAGCGTGTAGATGCTGAGCGGCATCGCCCCCATCGCGACCACCGGGGAGAGCACCGCTCCGGCAACGCGGCGCACGGCCGGCCGGGCGAGCGCCGTGAGGGCGAGCATCACCGCGACGATGAGCGCGCCGACACCCACGTTGCCCAGGGTCTCGAGGGAGGCGCGCAGCGGCACCGACCAGCTCGCCTCGCTCACCACCTCGGGCGGCGGCAGGAGCGACGAGATCGGGAGGAGCACGGAGGCCGCGGCGGTGCCCACGAGCGCCACGGTGCCGACCAGGCGGGGTGAACCGAGGTCCATGCGCGCCAGCGCCACGCCGATGAGCATCACCGGCACCCACACGATCACCGGATAGGCACCACCCACGATCCAGTCGGACAGGAACCGCAACGGGGTGTCGCGCACGGCAGCGACGAACTCGGTTCGGGCCCCGATCTCCGCGAGCGCCGGCGTGATCGCGATCAGGCCGATCCCCAGCGCGAGCGCGGTGCGGGGCGGGAGGAAGAGCAGTGGGAGCATCACGAGGAAGGCGACGCCGTACACGTCGAGGATGATGAAGACGAGCGGGTCCAGCGTGGCCCAGATCAGCATGCCGAGCGCGATGAGGATCACCGCGCGCACCGCGATCTGCCGACGCAGGTCGTTCCGGCCCTCGGCGATCGGGTGGACGCCGCCCGAGATGAATCCGAGTCCGATGCCGGCGGTGAGGGCGAAGAGCAGGCGCGGACGCTCGTTGGCGAGCGCGATCAACTCGGTGGCCTGGATCGAGGTGGTCGCGGGCGAGACGTGCGCCACGAACATGCCGATGAGGGCGAGACCGCGTGCCGCATCGACGCCGTCGACGCGGCGAGGCATCCGCTGCACGACGACGGTCATGCTGCCATGCTCGCATCCCGGGGGCCGTCGGTCAGCGGTGCCCGCTCAATGCCGGCCGTCCAGCACGCCACCGCTCTCCTCGAGGTAGCAGACGCCGCACAGCGATTCGTAGGTCACGTTCTCGCCGTCGATCGCGACCTGGGCGCCGTCGAAGACGAACACCCCGTCGATCCGGCGGGCGTTGAAGATCGCCTTGCGGCCGCAGCGGCAGATCGTCTTCAGCTCCTCGAGGCTGTGGGCGACCTCGAGCAGGCGCCGGCTTCCCGGGAACGCGACCGTCTGGAAGTCGGTGCGGATTCCGTAGGCGAGCACGGGGATGGCGTCCATGAGCGCGATCCGGAGGAGGTCGTCGACCTGCTCGGAGGTGAGGAACTGGGCCTCGTCGATGAGCAGGCAGCTCACGTCGCGACCGTGCTCCTCGATCACGCGGGTCCGGTGGTGCTGGAACCGGTCGAGCACCTCGGCCTCGGGCTCGATCGTGAAGTCGACCTCGCGCACCACGCCGAGCCTCGACACGATGCTCCGGTCGCCCTTCGTGTCGACCGCGGGCTTGGCGAGCAGCACCTGGTGGCCGCGCTCCTCGTAGTTGAATGCCGCCTGGAGCAGGGCCGTCGACTTGCCGGAGTTCATCGCCCCGTAGCGGAAGTAGAGCTTCGCCATCTACTCGAGCAGCCCGTCCTCCGCCGCTCGGCGGATCAGCTCGGACTTGCGGCTCGCCGGTCGCCCGGCCCGCGCGTACTTCTCGCGCACTCGCCGCAGGTAGGTCTTCGCCGTCTCGTAGCCGATGTCCATGCGGTCGGCGACCTCGTGCGTGCTGAAGCCCTTCGCGTACAGCCGCAGCGCGCGCTCCTCCGCGGCGCTGAGGTGCGCGGAGCCGGAATCGTCGGCGTGCCGCGGCGGTGCGGCGTCGGGCACGGCCTCGCCGGTCGGTCCCACCGCCCGGCGACGCAGTCGTTCTCCCCGGGCGACGCGCCGAGCCAGGTCGACGAGTTCCTCGGCCTGCAGGGTCTTGGAGACGAACGCGGCGGCTCCGGCGGCGATGCATCGCTCGCGGGAGGCCTCGTCGTCGAGTGCGCTGACCACGACCACCTTCGCGCCGGCTGCACGGCACGCACGGATGCGCGACTCGATCGAGACGCTGTCACCCAGCTGCAGGTCCATGAGCACGAGGTCGACCGGGAACTCGGGGTTGCGGATGAGGTCCATCCACGTCGTGGCGCGCACCACGACGGAGAAGTCGGGCGCGTGGTCCGCGAACCAGGTCGCGAGGCTGTCCACGATGAGTCCGTGGTCGTCGAGGAGCGCCAGGCGCACCTGCGCCCCGTCGGACGACTCGCTGGGCGCGGTCGGCGTGCTCGCCTCAATCGGGGACATGACTCAACTCCACAGTCACATTCTCGCGCGTCACGGACACTTCCGCGCGCATGGAGACCGCGCGAGCCACCGCGGCGAAGCGATCGAGCTCGCGGCGAGACGGCGGCGAAGCGCCGTGGTCGGCCGCGATGACGATGCGCCGGCGCCGCGCGCCCGCGTCGATCGAGACGTGGATGGCCGAGGATCGGCTCCCCTCACCGAGCCACGACAGCAGCGCGGTGAGCGCGGACCGCTGGTCGGCGGCGAGGTCGGCGGCGGCCCCGACCGGGTCGTCGACGACGACGGGGATGCCGCGCGACATCCGCACCGTCGCGGCGAGGTCGTCGAGCCAGGTCGACTCGATTCCCGCCTTCAGCGCGCGCCGGAGCGCCTCGGCGAGCTCGCGGGCTCGGTCGGCGTCGGCCACCGAGATCCGATCGGACGTCATGACCCCGGCGAGGAACGGCAGCACCTCGCGCCCGAGCACCGACACGCGGCTCTGCTGCACCGATCGGGCGATGCCCGCGCGCAGCTCCGCATCGCGATGCAGCGCCGCCCGGTTCGCCTCCCGCTGCCACGCGAGCGTCTCGTCGACGATCGCGTAGGAGTACCCGGCCGCAGCGGCCGACATGGCGAGCACCGCCGCGGCGTTCACCGCGATGAGCGCGCTGAGCGGCGGCGCGATGGGGGTGGTCATCGCCGATCCGACCACGAGGATCGACAGCACGGCCGCCGAGATGATCCCCGCGAGGATCAGCGACACCCACGTGCAGTACGGCGCCAGCGAGAGGATGAGCATGCCGATGACGACGGGACCGAAGTCGTCGTAGATGTAGCGGTCGGCGCCGATCGTGGAGACGTACTCCGCGATGGCCGCGCCCACTGCGAGGGCGACGACGAGCCAGAGTCGCTCCGCCGAGAACGGGGCGCGGGAAGGTGCGGCCGAGATGGCCGCGGCGAGGCCCGCGAGTGCGACGAGCACGATGCCGAGCAGGGCGACGAGCGGCGAGCCCACCTCGCCCCAGTGCGCGTACGTCAGCGCGATCGACGCGCCCAACGCGAGCACCGCGCCGATCACGACGATGGGCGCCGCGGTGATGCCGCCGATCGGGTCGGCCTCCTGCTGCGTGAGGCGCATCCGGCTCATTCGCCGCCCTCCGGCACGGTGAGCACGATCGTGGTGCCGATGCCCTTGGTCGACCAGAGGCGCACCGTGCCGCCCTCCTGCTCGATGCGGGCCCGGATGGAGGTGCGGAGCCCGATGCGGTCCTCGGGCACCTCGCGTTCGTCGAATCCGACGCCGCTGTCCATCACGGCCACGGTCACCTCGCCGTCGCCGAGGCCGAGCGCCAGTTCGACCTCGGTGACGCCCGCATGGCGCGCGACGTTCACGAGGCACTGCGCGACCGCTGCGTCGAGCGCGGCGGCTCTCGCAGGCCCGAGGGCGCCGAGCACGCCGAGGTCGCCCGTCATCCGCACGTCGAGGCCGGCGTTCGCGGCGGCGGCGAACGCGCCCTCGAGCGTCGGCGTGTCGTCGGCCGGGGAGGCGCCCGTCGCCATCGCCGCGGGCGCGACGCGATCGCGGCCGCGTCCGGCGTCACCCGTCTGGACGGCCTGGCCGTGGTCGATCGCCCAGTCGCGGCCGACGATCAGTCCGAGGTCCTGCCGGATGCCGTCGCGGAGGCGCTGGTCGACGGGCCCGGAGCCCGCCGCGGCGATGGCCACGAGGTGGCTGAGCGCGGTGTCGTGCAGGCGTGCCGTCGCGCGGAGCTCGTAGTCGTGCCGGATGACGAGCACTCGCGTCTGCTGGCTGGCCCGGTGCAGGCCGGTCTCGCGACGCGAGTCGGAACGGCGGCTGAGCCCGTCGAACGTGCGCACCACGACCACGATGCCGAACGCGGTCGCGGCGGCGACGTTCGGCGCCCAATCCCCGCCCGCGAGCACCGCGCCGAGGAACGAGGCGGCCTCCCCGAGCCCGTAGCCGAGCGCGGCCCACGTGATCGCGAGCACGGAGCCCACCCCTGCGCCGCCCACGAGGATCAGGGCGACGCGCGGCAGCGCGAGGATCACGTTGTTCGTGGTCTCGAACCGGTACGCCGGATCCATCACGAGGACGGTGAGGGCGAGCACCGAGCCGGTGCCGACGACCAGGTACACGAGCGTGAGCGTGACGGTGGAGTACCGCGCGACGAGCACGAGGAGCACCGCCATCAGCGTGGAGAGGGCGGCGCCGACCCACCCGGCCGGGTCGCCGCCGATCGTGGCGCCGATGACGCCGACGACGGCACCGATGCCGAGGCAGACCCACGCGGCGCAATGTCCGGCGTGCGCCAGCGCCCGGCTCAGCGAATCGCGCGCGAGGTGTCCCGGCAACCCCAGGGTCATCGTGATCCTCCGCTCGGGGCCGTCGGCGATCCGAGCCGCGGCTTCCTGCGGATTATCGCATTCCGGCGCAACGGGCGCTGACGTTCGGTCCCGTCCCGCACCGCCTCGCGCCGTGCGCCGCTTCGCGCTCGGCATCGCGCGAGTCCTAGAAGAGCGCCGACGGATCGGGCGGCAGCCCGAGCGCGTCGGGCAGCCGCGTCGGCAGCCGCGTCGGCGGCGCGGCCGATCGCACGCCCCCGGTCACCGGGTCCTCCCGGCCGCGTTCGAGGCCGTGAGCCCTGATCAACGGCCGGATCCGTTCCCCCAGCCAGCGACGGTACGCCTTCGGCGCGTACGCGTTGGTGCCGTAGTACATCGAGCGGTACTTCGGCACGAGCTCGGGGTGCTCGCGCTCGAGCCACTGCATGAACCAGGGCTTGACGCCCCCCCTCAGGTGGAGGGCCGTGTAGAGCACGCTCGTGGCGCCCGCCGCCTTCGCCTGGCGCAGCGCCTCGTCGAGGTGCGCCCGCGTGTCGGTGAGGTACGGGAGGATCGGCATCAGGAAGATCGCGCAATCGAGTCCGGCGTCGCGCACCGCGGCCACGGTGGCGAGCCGTGCCTTCGTGCTCGGCGTACCCGGTTCCACCGACTGCTGCAGGTCGTGGTCGTAGACCGCGATCGACATGGCGAGGTCGACCGGCACGCGCGTCGCGGCATCCGCCAGCTGCGGCAGGTCGCGACGCAGCAGCGTGCCCTTCGTGAGGATGCTGAACGGCGTGCCGCTCGTCGTGAGGGCGTCGATGATGCCCGGCATGAGCGAGTAGCGGCCCTCGGCGCGTTGGTACGGATCGGTATTGGTGCCGAGGGCGACGGGCTCGTGCCGCCACGCCGGCTTCGCCAGCTCGGTGCGGAGCACGTCGGCGACGTTCACCTTCACGATGATCTGGCGGTCGAAGTCGTCGCCGGCGTCGAGGTCGAGGTACGTGTGGGTGGGGCGCGCGAAGCAATAGACGCAGGCGTGCGAGCATCCCCGGTAGGGGTTGATCGTCCAGCCGAACGGCATCGCCGACTGGCCCGGCACCTTGTTGAGCGCCGACTTGGCGAGCACCTCGTGGAACGTCACGCCGGCGAAGTCGGGAGTCTGCACCGAGCGCACCAGGTTGTTGAGCCTGGCGAGCCCGGGCAGCGTGTCGACCTGCTCGACGCCGAGTTCCTGTCCGCTCCACCGCATGCACTCATTCGAACACATGTTCGAATGCCAAGGCAAGCGGATGCCGCGGCGAGCCGTGGCCCGCTCGCGGCATCCGCCCACCGCGATCACGGCCGCGGCACGGCCTCCCGCGCGGCACGCACGGCGCGCCCGGCCGCCAGCTCGAGCCGCTCCCCCGTCCAGCGCCGCCGGAGCCACCGGTCGTGACTCGCGATCACGACGGCACCCGGGTAGGTGCCGAGGGCGTCCTCGAGGGCGGTCGCGAGGGCGAGCGACAGGTGGTTCGTCGGCTCGTCGAGCAGGAACACGTGCGGCGGTCGCGCGATCACGAGCGCCATGGCGAGACGCCGCTGCTGCCCGATGGAGAGCGATCCGACCGGCCTGGACTCGTCGCGCGGGGCGATGAGCCCGAGGCCCGCCAGCGGCACCTGCTCGGCGCGCCGCTCACCGAGCACGCGCTCGTAGAGGCGGCGTGGCGTGGCATCCGGATCGGCGAATCGCACGTCCTGCTCGAGGAGCTGCACGCGCAGCCCCTTGCGCCGGTGCACGATGCCCCGGTCGATGCCCTGCGTGCCGGCGAGCACGCCGAGCAGGGTCGACTTCCCCGCCCCGTTCGCCCCCGTGACGAGGAGGCGGGTGAGTGGTGCCACCTGCAGCGCGTCGAGCTCGAGCCGGCCGGCGACCGTCACGTCCGACAGCTGCAGCAGCAGGCCGGATGCCTCCTCCAGCGCGTGCGAGCCCGACGGGATGCCCGCGAAGGCGAGCGGCGTGGGGGGCTTGCGCACCTGCTCGCGCTCGAGCGTCTCGAGGCGGTGCTCCGCGTTGCGCACGCGTCGCGACACCGCCTGCTCGACGTTCCCGCGCTTGAAGTGCTTGAGGAACTTGTCGTTGTCGGTCGCCGCTCGCCCGTGCGACACGTTGCGTGCGGTCTCGGAGACCGAGGCGCGCAGCCGGCGCAGCTCGTCCTGCTCGTCCGCGTACTGCCGCCGCCAGCGATCGCGCTCCTCGGCCTGCACGGTGAGGAACTCGCTGAAGCCGCCGCCGAAGACGGTGCCCCCGGATGCCGCGAGCACCTCGTCGCGCGACCTGCCCGCATCGGCACCCGACCCGGCGAGCGCGAGCGCCCCCCGTCGGCCGGGGTCGAGGTCGAGCAGCCCGGTCGCGACGCGATCGAGGAACTCGCGGTCGTGGCTGGCGAACAGCACCGGCCCGCGCCAGGCGCGGAGCCGATCCTCGAGGAACGATGCGGCGTCGTCGTCGAGGTGGTTCGTCGGCTCGTCGAGCAGGAGCGCGTCGGGAACGCTGAGCAGCAGCGCCGCGAGGGCGAATCGGCTGCGCTGGCCGCCCGAGACCTCGCCGAGTCGACGGTCGATGCCGACGCCGGCGACGCCGAGCCCGTCGAGCAGCTCGTCGCGGCGCGACTCGGCCGACCACACGTCGGCACGCTCGGCCGCGTCGAGGGCGGCCGAGTACCGGGCAGCGGATGCCGCGGCGGCGCGTCCGTCGGAGGCGTCCGCGCGGGCGAGCTCCGCCGAGGCCGCGTCGAGCTCCCGCTCGATGGCACGCACCTCGGCGAGGGCCGCCTCGAGCACGTCGACGATCCGGTCGTCGGGGCCGAACGGGAGCTCCTGCGCGAGGAACCCCGTGCGGGCCGGGCGGGCGAGCCGCCCGGACACCGTCGCGTCGCCGAGGCCGGACGCTGCGGCATCCGCTCGACCGTCGGCCCCGGCGATCAGCCGGAGGAGCGTCGACTTGCCGACGCCGTTCTCGCCGATCAGGCCGAGCCGCTGGCCCGGCGCGACGGTGACGTCGAGGTCGGTGAAGACGCGTCGATGCGCGTAGGAGGCCGAGAGCCCGTCGGCGCGGAGATGGAGGGAGGGTGAGAGGTGTACAGCCATGCGAGACGTCCGTTCGCGAGGGCTCCCGAGCCGTCGCCCGGCACCGCCGGCGCGAGCTGGCACGAACGATGCACCGAGCGGGCGCGCACGCGGCACGGTGGCGCGGACGACGACCCGGGAGCGGAGTGGTGGATCCCGCCGGGCATCCGCCGTCGCGAAGGGTGCGCGCGACGCTGTCGCGATCAGTGGAAGGTGCACACCCGTGTCAACGGCGCCTCAGGCGCGGGACGATGGGATGTTCTCACTTCATAGCGGGGACGACGATAGCAGAGGTCATCCCGAGACGCCAAGCGCTGCGCATGTCGACCCGCGTGGGAATCCCGTGGACCCCTCGGAATCCCCGGGTGCGAGGATTCCGGCGACATACCGGGATTCCGCGTGCATCGAGTGCGGTCAGGCGGTGAGCTCGAGCACCTTCGCGGTCTCGCTGAGCGACGCCTCGGCGGCAGCGGGGTCGATCGACAGCTCCCGTCCGAAGCTCGGGATCATCTGGCGGAGCCTCGGCTCCCAGCCGACGAAGCGGTCGGGGAAACAGCGCGCGAGCACGTCGAGCATGATCGGCGCGGCGGTCGAAGCTCCCGGCGAGGCGCCGAGGAGTCCCGCGATCGTGCCGTCGGCGCCCGTGATGACCTCGGTGCCGAACTGGAGCACGCCGCCCTTCTCGGGGTCCTTCTTCATGACCTGGACGCGCTGGCCGGCGGTGATGAGCTCCCAGTCGCGGTCCTTCGCGGTGGGCATGAACTCGCGGAGGGCCGCCATCTTCTTCGCGCGCGACGCGAGGAGCTCCGAGACGAGGTACTTCACGAGGTCGAAGTTCTTGAGCCCGACCTGCAGCATCGGGCCGAGGTTGTGCAGCCGGATCGAGAACGGCAGGTCGAACCAGGTCGACGTCTTGAGGAACTTGGGCGTGAAGCCGGCGAAGGGGCCGAAGAGGAGTGCGGTCTCGCCGTCGACCACGCGGGTGTCGAGGTGCGGCACCGACATCGGCGGAGCGCCGACGGCGGCCTTGCCGTAGACCTTCGCCTGGTGCTGCGCCACGACCTTCGGGTTGGTCGTGCGGAGGAACTGGCCGGAGATGGGGAAGCCGCCGAAGCCCTTGATCTCGGGGATGCCCGAGTGCTGCAGCAGGGCGAGCGCTCCGCCGCCCGCGCCGACGAACACGAACCGCGCCCGCACGACCTTGGGCGTCTGCCCGACGAGGTGGCGCACGCGGAGCTTCCACGTGCCGTCCTTCTGGCGCTTCAGCCAGGTGACCTGGTGGTTCGTCTGGACGGACGCGCCGCGCCGCTCCAGGTCGCTGAGCAGGTACTTCGTGAGTGCGCCGAAGTCGACGTCGGTGCCCGACTCGACCCGCGTCGCGGCGACCTTCTGCCGGGGGTTGCGCTTCTTCGCGATGAGCGGGGTCCACTCGGCGATGCGCTCGAGGTCCTCGGTGTACTCCATGTCGGGGAACAGGGGTTCGTCCCTCAGCGCCTCCACGCGCTTCCTGAGGTACTCGATGTTCGCCCGGCCCTTCACGAACGTCATGTGCGGCGTCGCGTTGATGAAGTTGTGCGGCTCGGGCAGCGCGCCGATCGACACCAGGTACGCCCAGTACTGACGGCTCACCTGGAACTGCTCGTTGATCGAGACGGCCTTGGCTGCGCTCACGGTGCCGTCGGCGTTCTCGGGCATGTAGTTGAGCTCGCACAGGGCGGCGTGACCGGTGCCCGCGTTGTTCCACGCGTTCGAGGACTCCTGGGCGACCTCGCCGAGGCGCTCGTAGACGTTGATGCTCCAGTCGGGCTCCAACTGGGAGATGAGGGAGCCGAGCGTGGCGCTCATGATGCCCCCGCCGATGAGCACGACGTCGACGGTTTCCTCTGAATTCACGGATTCCAGTCTAGGTGCGTTGTGGCGGTGCCCCTGACCGGGTAGCATCCCCGCCCCCGCCCGTCAGGCCACTGGGGCTGCGGCATCCGCTCAGAGCGCGGCCACTCCCCCGGCGATGAGGCCGACGCCCGCGGTGATGAGCGCCGCCGTGAGCGAGACGACGCCGAGCCAGAGCAGCACGATCAGGCGGTTGGGCCGCTCGGGGTCCCTGCCGAGCACGGACAGGAAGAAGCCGGCGGGCATGAGGATCGCCGCGATCGGGACGCCGGTGCGGGCCAGCTGCATCCAGAAGCCGTCGAGCGCGGCGTACGAGATCACCGCGAGGATCGCGATCGACAGCACGAGCAGCACCGCGGCGTGCGCGTGGCCCGCCCGGAAGAAGCTCGTCTGCAATCCGTTCGCCGGCGCGTGCCCGCGCACGACGCGGGTGAGGAAGTACCCGCCGCTCTCGACGGTGACGAGCGCGAGCAGCAGGATGCCGATGAGGATGAGGTCGTTCGGATTCGGCATGGTGGGTACCTTCCGGGGACTCGAGGTGTGATTGGATAGTGTTACTCTCCAATACTAGAGAGTGGAACTATCCAATGCAAGGGAATGGCATGCGCATCTCCGCCCTCGCCGCCGCGGCCGACGTGCCGCTCGCCACCGTCAAGTACTACCTGCGCGAGGGCCTGCTGCACCCCGGAACCGCCACGTCGGCGACGCAGGCGAGCTACGACGAAACGCACGTGCGCCGCATCCGCGTCATCCGTGCGCTGACCGGGCCGGTGGGGCTCAGCGTGCAGCAGGCTCGCACGATCCTCGGCCTCATCGACGACCCCGGCGTCGATCTCTACGCCACGCTCGGCCGAGCGGTGGGCGCGCTTCCGCCGTCCGTCGAGGCGCCGACGTCTGACGACCCCGACCCCTTCCCCCGCGCCCGCGCCGCCCTCGCGGCGCTCGGGCAGGTCTACGACCCGCAGTTCGCGGCCGTCGCGCAGCTCGAGGCCGCCCTGGCGGCCACCGAGGCGGCCGGGATGCCGCTCAGCGACGACCGGCTGCTCGAGTACGGCCGCCGCCTGCGGGAGATCGCCGCCTTCGACCTCGAGCGGATGCCGCATGAGCCGCACGCCGCGGTCGAGTACACCGTGCTCGGCACCGCGCTGTACGAGCCCGTCATCCTCGCGCTGCGACGGCTGGCCCACCAGGACGTCGCCTCCCGGCGCGAACTCGGCTGACGCCGCCGCGCCGCGCCGGCGCTAGAGCCCCAGGCGCTCGAGCTCGCCCGACATGCGGCGGGCGATCTCGGCGTATCCCTCGTCGTTCGGGTGGATGCCGTCGACCGACATCCACTCGGGATGCCCCTCGAGCCAGCGCGAGGCGCCTTCGATGCGGTCGGCGCCGACCCGGTCGGCGGCGGACGCCACCCACTCGATGATCATGTCGACGGAGTCGGGGCGTTCGTCGGTGTACCAGAACGGCTCGACGACCACGAGCCGCGCCTCGGGCAGATCGTCCCTCAGCCGCTGCAGGTCGGCGCCGATCGCGGCCTCGATGTCATCGGCGGCGGCCGGCATCGAGAAGTTGTCGTTCAGGCCCATCGTCACGATCACGATGTCCGGCGGCGGGTCCAGCTCGACGATCCGGTCCACGAGGTCGCCGCCGAAGCCGCGGTTGTTCACGAAGCCCAGCCCGTCGACGCTCGGATTGAACTCGTACCAGCCCCGATCGTCGGCGATGATCGTCGACCACCGCCGCTCGGGCGAGCTCGCGCCGGTGCCGCGGGTGTACGAGTCGCCGTAGAACGCGACGATCGGGGCTCCGTCGCTCGGCGCCACTGGGCCGGCTTCGGTCGCGGTCGGCGAGCATGCCGCCAGCACGGCAACGGATGCCGCCGCCACGACGGCGCCGAGCACGGCGACGGCGCGGGCAGCCCGCGACCCCGGTCGGCCGCGGATCGCACGCGATTCGGTCATGGCGGTGGTTCGGACCCGACAGCCGAGCGGATGCCGCGACCGACCTCCTAGACGGCGGCCGGGAGCTTCGCCGCCACGAGCTCCGCGATCTGCACAGCGTTCAGCGCTGCGCCCTTGCGCAGGTTGTCGTTGGACACGAAGAGCACGAGGCCCGTGCCGTCGGGCGCGGACTGGTCCTGGCGGATGCGTCCGACGTAGCTCGGGTCGGTGCCGGCGGCCTGCAGCGGCGTGGGCACGTCGGAGAGCGCGACGCCCGGGGCATCCGCCAGCAGCTCGGTCGCGCGCTCGGGCGTGATCGGGTTGGCGAACTCGGCGTGGATGGAGAGCGAGTGCCCCGTGAAGACCGGCACGCGCACGCACGTGCCCGCGACGCGCAGGCCCGGCAGCTCGAGGATCTTGCGGCTCTCGTTGCGGAGCTTCTTCTCCTCGTCGGTCTCGAGGTCGCCGTCGTCGACGATCGAGCCCGCGAGCGGGATCACGTCGAACGCGATGGTGCGCGGGAACTTCTGCGCCTCGGGGAACTCCACCGCGCGACCGTCGTGCACGAGCTCGATCGCGTCCTGCGCGACCGCGGCGCGAGCCTGCTCGAGCAGCTCCTCACCACCGGCGAGGCCGGCGCCCGAGACCGCCTGGTAGGTCGAGATCATGAGGCGCTCGAGGCCCGCCTCGTCGTGCAGCACCTTCAGCACGGGCATGGCCGCCATGGTGGTGCAGTTCGGGTTCGCGATGATGCCCTTCGCGGCCTCGTCGATCGCGTGCGGGTTGACCTCGCTCACGACCAGGGGCACCTCGGGGTCCATGCGCCAGCCGCTCGAGTTGTCGATCACGGTGACGCCGGCGGCGGCGAAGCGCGGCGCCTGCGCCTTCGAGAGCGTGGCCCCCGCCGAGAAGATCGCGATGTCGAGGCCCGACGGGTCGGCCGTCGAGGCGTCCTCGATGACGACGTCCTCGCCCTTCCACGGCAGCGTCGAGCCGGCCGAGCGGGCCGACGCGAAGTAGCGGATCGAGGCGACCGGGAAGTCGCGCTCCTCGAGCAGGCGCCGCACGACCGCGCCGACCTGGCCGGTGGCGCCCACGACGCCGATGTTCACTCCGTTGGTGTTGCCCACGTCTCTTCCTCCATCACCCGTTCGGCCGCGCCGACGGGAAGCGTTCGTTCAATTGTCCCAGCCCCTGCGACCGAGGCCCGCCGTTCGCGGAACCTTGGCAGGAATCCCCCGCTGAGCGCGCGGATCTCGACGATCCCGCGTCAGTGGCCTCCGAGAGCACCGGATGCCGCGGCGACGACGTCGACCCTCAGCGCCCCGTGCCCGCGTGCACGACGGCGTCATCCTCGCCGTCGAGCTCGAACGCGGTGTGCACGGCGCGGGCTGCGGCGTGCACGCTGTCGGCGCGCGTCACGACCGAGATGCGGATCTCGCTCGTGGAGATCATCTCGATGTTGATCCCGGCGTTGTACAGGGCCTCGAACAGCCGTGCCGACACGCCCGTGGCCGAGCGCATCGCCGCCCCGACGAGCGAGAGCTTGCCGATCTGGTCGTCGTACTGCAGCGAGGCGAAGCCCACGGCATCCTGGGAGTTCGCGAGCGCGGTGAGCGCCCGCTCCCCGTCGGACTTCGGGAGCGTGAACGAGATGTCGGTGCGGCCGGTCGAGGCGGCCGAGACGTTCTGCACGATCATGTCGACGTTCGCGTTGGTGTTGGCGACGATCTTGAAGATCTTGGCGGCGACGCCGGGCACGTCGGGCACGCCGACGACCGTGATCTTCGCCTCGGTCAGGTCGACCGCGACACCCGCGATGACGGACTCTTCCACAGCTGCTCCTTCGGGAAGACGCGAGGGGTCGTAGACGATGGTCCCCTCGCTGTTGTTGAACGACGAACGCACGTGCAGGGTGACGCCGTGGCGCCGGGCGAACTCCACCGCCCTGATGTGCAGGACCTTGGCCCCGGATGCCGCGAGCTCGAGCATCTCCTCGCTCGTGATCCGGTCGAGCTTCCGCGCCTTCTTCACGATGCGGGGGTCGGACGTGAAGACGCCGTCGACGTCGGTGTAGATCTCGCACACGTCGGCCTCGAGCGCCGCCGCGAGCGCCACCGCCGTGGTGTCGCTGCCGCCGCGGCCGAGCGTGGTGATGTCGCGCGACTCGCGGCTGAAGCCCTGGAAGCCGGCGACGATGACGATCGCGCCGTCGTCGAGCGCCTCGCGGAGGCGCACCGGGGTGACGTCGACGATGCGCGCGGCGCCGTGCGTGGCATCCGTGATCATGCCCGCCTGGCTGCCGGTGAACGAGCGTGCCTCGTGCCCCATGCTCTTGATCGCCATCGCCAGGAGCGCCATCGAGATGCGCTCGCCGGCGGACAGCAGCATGTCGAGCTCGCGCGGCGCCTGGATCGGCGTGACCTCGTTCGCGAGGTCGAGCAGCTCGTCGGTCGTGTCGCCCATCGCGGAGACGGCGACCACCACGTCGTTGCCCGCCTTGCGGGTCTCGACGATGCGCTTGGCGACCCGCTTGATGCTCTCCGCGTCGGCGACGGACGACCCGCCGAACTTCTGCACGATCAAGCTCACGTGGTCTCCCAGGGGTGGTGGCAGGCGCCGGGATGCGCATCCGGTCGCCGGAAGCACCATCATACGGCGGCGCGTATGCGCCCCCGGCAATGTGACGACGGCCGGCGGCCCGACGCTAGAGTGCCCTCATGGCGGAAGCGCTCGAGGGGTGGACCGACTTCAACGTCGCCATGGTCGGCGCGACGGCGGCGCTCGCGGGCCTGATCATCGTGGCGATGTCGGTGAACATGTCCACCATCATGACGTCGGCGACGCTGCCGGCGCGTGCCGCGACCGCGATCGCCACGCTGGTGCTCGCGATCGTCGCCGGGGCGTTCGGACTGATCCCCGATCAGGGCACCTTCGCCTACGGCGTCGAGGTGCTGGTGGCCACGCTCATCGCGGGGGTCTTCCAGGCGCATGCGATCAACGTGATCATGAAGCAGACGTCGAATCGGGCGGGCTACCGGCTGCTGCAGAGCCTCGCCGGGCTGCTTCCGCTCGCGGCCTTCCTGACGGGGTCGGTGCTGGTCGTCGCGGGCGCGGCGTGGGCGGGGCTCGTCGCCCTCGCGTTCGGCTCGGTGCTCGCCGTGATCTCGGCCATCATCATCGCGTGGGTCGTGCTCGTGGAGGTGCTCCGCTAGGCCCGGCGCTGCGGGTCCCGGATGCCGCGGTCAGTCCCCGTGCGGTCGCGGCATGTACCACTCGGTGTACTCGGTCGCCCGGCCGTCGTCGGCGAGGCGGATGATCCAGAGATTGAGGTAGTCCTTCTCGGCGGGGTACTCCGTGCGCCCCTGCACCACGACGAAGTCGTCGTGCTCGTCGAGGATGGTCCAGTCGAACGACCACGTTCCGGGGTCGTCGAGATCCTCCAGCCATCCGGCGACGATGGCCTCGCGGCCGCGGCGCGGCTCGGCATCGGGTGCCGTCCGGTACACCGCGTCGTCGGTGAACAACGCGCCGATCTGCTCGGGGTCGTTCGATTCCCACGCCGCGATGTATCCCGCGACCCATTCCGCGCCCTTGCTCGCCATGCGTCCCATTCCAGCCGCGCCCACGCACCGGCGTCAAGGGGTGCGTCACGGTCGCCGGCGCCGGCGCCGGTGGCGCGGGTCAGCCGACGACGCGACGACCCTCGAACGCGCGACCGAGGGTCACCTCGTCGGCGTACTCGAGGTCGCCGCCGACCGGGAGCCCCGAGGCCAGCCGCGTGACGCGGATCTCGAGCGTGGTGAGCAGCCGGCTGAGGTAGGTGGCCGTCGCCTCGCCCTCGAGGTTGGGGTCGGTCGCGATGATGACCTCGACGACGGTGCCGTCGGCGAGTCGCTGCATGAGCTGCCTGATGCGGAGCTCGTCGGGCCCGATGCCGTCGATGGGGCTGATCGCCCCGCCGAGCACGTGGTAGAGCCCGCGGAACTCGCGGGTGCGCTCGATCGCGACGACGTCCTTCGCCTCCTCGACCACGCAGATGAGGGTGGGGTCGCGCCGCGGATCGCGGCAGATCGAGCAGGTCTCCTGCTCCGACACGTTGCCGCAGATGTCGCAGAAGCGCACCTTGTCGCGCACCTCGAGCAGGATCTCGGCGAGCCGGGTCACGTCGAAGTGCTCGGTCTGCACGATGTGGAACGCGATGCGCTGCGCGGACTTCGGGCCGATGCCGGGAAGTCGCCCGAGTTCGTCGATCAGCTCTTGGACGATGCCTTCGTACACGTGCTACCCGCGCTCCCCGAAGCCGGGGCGGCCGGGCGCCTCGACCTCCTCGAGGAAGGTCGCACCGAGCACCTCGCGCACGACGGACTCGCCGTAGCGCTGGATGCCGCCGTCGGCGGGAGCCGAGCCGGATCCGCCACGCGCGACGGATGCCTCGACGACCATCTCGGGCGCGGGCCCGGGATCGAACGGCGGCTCGTCGTCCTCGGGTGGCGCGTCGTCGTCGTGGGGGGCCGCGAGGTCGACGGGCGCCTCGGCGAGCCCGGCGGATGCCGCAGCCGGCGCCTCGGCGAGCGCAGTCGACGCCGCAGCAGGTGCCTCGGCGAGCG
Organism: Agromyces ramosus; assembly: GCF_004216665.1. Classification (GTDB taxonomy): domain Bacteria; phylum Actinomycetota; class Actinomycetes; order Actinomycetales; family Microbacteriaceae; genus Agromyces; species Agromyces ramosus. The sequence goes on from NZ_SGWY01000001.1 coordinate 550,702, forward strand.
CGGTCGCCGATGGGCGGGCCGCGCCTGCCGGGGCGGACGCGGCGGACCCCGCCGACGCCCCATCGGCCTCGAGTCCGGTCGGGATCGCGATCGTGGCCCAGGAGTCGACGGGGCCGGAGGGCGCGGACGTGGAGGCCGTCGGCGCGGGCGTGGTCGACGACCGTGAGGCCCGTGACGCGGCGCCCTGCTCGGCACCCGTCGGTGCGGACCCGGTCGGTGCCGTGCCGGTGGCGGCAGGACCCGTCGACCCGCGGCCGGGCGGGGTGGCCGTCGTGGCCTCGGACGGCTCGGCGTCTGGCCGACCGGGATCGGCGTCGGGGGCGGCGGTCGGCGACGCGGCCGACGCCGTCTCGGCCGCGCGGGAGCCGGGCCCCTCGACCTTGGCGATGAACTTGACGGTGACGCCGAGCACATCGGCGATCGCGCTGCGCAGCAGTTCGCTGACGCTCTGGCCGGGTGCCCCGCCGCGGAAGCCCGCGACGTCCTGCTCGCTCGGGAACGCGAGCACCAGCACCTCGCCGTCGCGGAACTCGCGCACCTGGGCGGTGAACGCCACCATCCAGGCGCTGCGCTTCGTGCGCTGCAGCGAGGCGAGGACCTCGGGCCAGGCGTCGCGCATCTGCTGCAGCGTCACCGGCGCGACCGGCTTCGGCGCGGCGGGCGGCAGATCGGCCTCGGGCGCGTCGGCAGGGGGCGTGGCGGGTTCGGATGCCGCCGGTGTCGAGCCGGTCGCACCGGAAGACGCGGGCGCCGACGCCACTCCGGCGCTCGACGGCGCCGACTGGGCGCCACGCGCGGCGGGACGGTTCGCAGCGGCGGCAGGAGCGGCGGCAGGGGCTGCCGCGCGGGTCGCCGCCGCGGGCTCGACGGGCGCGCCGCCGCGAGCGGGCGGCGCCTGGCCCCCGGCATCCGTCGCGGCATCCGCGACGCCGACGCGGCGCTCGAGGCGCTCGACGCGAGCCAGGGCACCGCGCTCGGTGTCGTCGCTCGACGGCACGAGCACGCGCGCGAGCATGAGCTCGAGGTGGAGCCGCGGCGAGGTGGCGCCCGTCATCTCGGTGAGCGTCTGGTTCACGAGGTCGGCCACGCGCGAGAGCTCGGCCGAGCCGAACGTCGACGCCTGGGCGGCCATGCGCGCGAGCTCGTCGGCCGGCACGCCGCGCAGCACGGCCGCGGCCGCCTCGGGCGACGATGCCGCGACCACGATGAGGTCGCGAAGGCGCTCGAGCAGGTCTTCGACGAACCTGCGCGGATCCTGCCCGGTCTGCACGACGCGGTCGGCCGCGGCGAAGGCGCCTGCGGCGTCCTTCGCGCCGATGGCATCGACGACCTCGTCGAGGAGGGCGCCGTGGGTGTAGCCGAGCAGGGCGACCGCGCGCTCGTAGTCGATGGTGGGACCCTCGGAGCCGGCGATGAGCTGGTCGAGCAGCGAGAGCGTGTCGCGCGGAGACCCGCCGCCCGCGCGGACGACGAGCGGCAGCACGCCGGGTGCGACCTCGACGCCCTCTTCGCTGCAGAGCTGCTGCACGTACTCGAGCATCGGCCCGGGCGGCACAAGCCGGAACGGGTAGTGGTGCGTGCGCGATCGGATGGTGCCGAGCACCTTGTCGGGCTCGGTCGTGGCGAAGATGAACTTGATGTGCTCGGGCGGTTCCTCGACGAGCTTGAGCAGCGCGTTGAAGCCCTGCGGCGTCACCATGTGCGCCTCGTCGAGGATGAAGATCTTGTAGCGGTCGCGCGCGGGCGCGAACACGGCCCGCTCGCGGAGGTCGCGGGCGTCGTCGACGCCGTTGTGGCTCGCGGCGTCGATCTCGACGACGTCGAGCGAGCCGCTGCCGCCGCGCGAGAGCTCGATGCAGCTCGGGCACACGCCGCACGGCGTGTCGGTCGGCCCCTCGGCGCAGTTGAGGCAGCGGGCGAGGATGCGGGCCGAGGTGGTCTTGCCGCAGCCGCGTGGGCCGCTGAACAGGTAGGCGTGGTTCACCCGATCGGTGCGGAGCGCGGTCATGAGCGGCTCGGTCACCTGCGACTGTCCGATCATCTCGGCGAACGTCTCAGGCCGGTAGCGGCGATACAGGGCGGTGACCACGCATCAATCGTAGTTGCCGCGTGTGACACGGCGTCCGGATCCGGCAGGCGTAGCATTCCATGATCGGAAGGGGGCGAGATGACGGCGACGATGATGACCCCGGCACAGCTCGCACGGTTCGAGGCGCGACTCCGGGCGGAGCGCGCCGACGCCGAGGAACGGCTCGCGGAGTTCGACGACGCGATGGCCGAGGTACGCATCGCGAGATCGGATGCCACGGCCGACGACGAGCACGACCCGGAGGGCCCGACGATGACGCAGGAGTGGTCGCAGCGCACCGCGGTGCTGGCCGACGTGCGTGCGGAGCTCGCCGACGTCGACCGGGCGCTCGCGCGCATCGCCGACGGCAGCTACGGCATCTGCGCTCGCTGCGGCAAGCGCATCACCGTGCCCCGCCTCGACGCTCGCCCGACCGCCACGCTCTGCATCGACTGCGCCCGGCTGGTCGGCTGAGGCCTCACACGCCGGTCGTGGTCTCCGCGAGCGGGCCGGATGCCTCGAGCTCGCGCTCGACGCCGCCCTCCGTCGCCTCGGTTCCGCCGTGCGTGCGCGCGGCCGTCAGCCCCGAGAACGCGCGGATGAACAGCGGACTGCCGCCCAGCACGAGGTAGAGCGCCGCGCACGTCGCGAGCGTGGGCACGAGTCCGGCCTGCTCGACCGCCAGTCCGCCGAGCAACGCTCCCAGCGGCATCGACGCCGCGACGCCGGCGGTGGTGGCGCCGAACACGCGGGCTCGCATGCCGTCGGGCACCTCGCCGTACATCGCGGTCGCCATCATGGGATTCAGCGCGCCGGCGGCGAGTCCGGACAGCGCGAGCACGGGCAGCAGCACGGGCAGCGGCGCGCCCAGTGCCATCGCGAGGTACGGCGGCGCACCGGCGAGCACGAAGCACGTCGCGAACATGAGCCGCCCCGAGTAGCGGTGCCCGAACACCCCGAAGATCGCCGAGCCGGTGAGGGCGCCGGCGGCGAAGCATCCGACCATGAAGCCGAGCATCGCGGGGTCGTGCAGCACCTCGGTGGCGTAGACCGGCTTCAGCACGGTCATGCCCGCGGCGTCGATCGCGTTCGTGAGCGTCACGAGCAGCACGATCGCCCGCAGCAGCGGGTTCGTCGCGATGAATCGGATGCCGGCGACGAAGCCGCCCGTGCCGTTCGAGTCAGCGCCCGACGCCTCGTCGTCGGCGGCGGCGGCGGCGGCACGCGGCACGAAGCACGCGACGAGCAGCGCCGACACGAGGAATCCCGCCGCGTCGACGACGAGCGCCGGCACGGGGCCGAGCAGGGCGACGAGCGCCCCGGCGACGCCGGCACCCACCATCGAGGCGGTGCGCTGCACGGCGGACTGGGCGCCGGCGGCGCGGGCGAGCGGCATCCGCGCAAGGCGCGCGAGGTCGGGCACGAGCGCGGTCTTGGCGGTGTCGCCGGGCGGGTCCAGGAGTCCGCCGAGGAACACGAGTGCGAGCAGCACGCCGAACGGCAGGCCGACCGCGGCGCTGAGCAGGGGGATCGCGATCACGGTGAGACCGCTCGCGACATCCGCGACGATGCTCGAGACGCGGTAGCCGAACCGGTCGACGAGCACGCCGCCGAAGGTGCCGCCGATCACCAGGGGCACCGTCGCGAACACGCCGGCGACGCCCGCGGCGAGGGGCGAACCCGTCTCGACCAGCGCGATGATCGGGATGGCGATGAGCGCGATCGCGTTGCCCCCGAGCGAGAAGAACTGCGCGGCGAAGAGCGCGAGGATCGGCAGGCGCCGGCGCGGGGCGGCTGCTGCGGTCTCGGCGGTCACGACTCGCTCCTCGGGAACGTGTGCGTGATCCAGCGCACCGACCGCGTGCCCTCGCGGGGCTCGCGACCGACGCTCCACCACTTCTCGCGCACCGCGGCGAGCTCGGCGGTCAGCTCGCGGAACTCGTCGAGCGTGAGCTGGGCGGCGCCGTCGCTCGAGTCGGAGGCGGCGACCCACTCGGGGTCGAGCGACAGCTCGGCGTCGACCGCCTCCAGCAGCTCGCGATGGTAGGCGTCGAGCACGGCGCGTCGCACGGCGTCGGATGCCTCGCGCCGCTCGGGATCGTCGAGGAACTCCTCGGTGCGCCAGCTGGTCATCTCGTGGGCGGCGCGCCACCAGCGCTCGCGCCCGTCGCGCTCGAGCTCGGGCGCCGGCACGACGAACCCGTGCTTCGCGAGCGTCGAGAGGTGGTAGCTCACCGAGCCGGATGCCGCACCCGTCGACCGCGCGAGTGCGCCGACCGACTGCGGCCCCTCGACGCGCAACAGGCCGAGGATGCGCAGGCGCAGCGGGTGCGCGAGCGCGCGCATGGAACCCGTGTCGTGGACCTGGATCGCGCGCTCGGCGGGCCGCTCGGCGATCGGATCGCGCCGCCCGACGCGGGGATCGGGCTGCTCGGGGTGGGACATGCCCCCATGGTAACTCCGCAAGATTTCTTGCACAATACTTCTTGCACAAAACTTCTTGCCGAAAACCGGTTGGCGCGAGGACGCAATCGGTGGGTCAGGCGGGTCGGGCACGCGCCGATCCCGTCGTCGCAGCGACGGCCGTCGGCACGGATCAGGCGTCGACGACCGCGAGCGCCTGCCGCGCGATCTCGAGCTCCTCGTTCGTGGGCACGACGAGCACGGCCACCTTCGAGGCATCCGTCGAGATGCGACGGGCGTCGCTCCCCCGCCGGCGGTTGCGCTCGGGATCGACCTCGACCCCGAAGCCCTCGAGCCCCGCGAGCGACCACTCGCGCACGATCGACGCGTTCTCGCCGACGCCCGCCGTGAACACGATCGCGTCGACCCGCCCGAGCTGCGCGGCGTAGGCGCCGACGTACGAGCGGATGCGGTGCGCGTACACCTCCAGCGCGAGCGTCGCCGCGTCGTCGCCCGACTCGCTCGCCTGCACCAGGTCGCGCATGTCGGCGTGACCGCCGAGCCCGAGGATGCCGCTCCGCGAGTTGAGCAGCCGGTCCGTCGCATCCGTGTCGAGGCCCGCGACCCGTTGCAGGTGGAGCAGCACCGCTGGGTCGATGTCGCCGGAGCGGGTGCCCATCACGAGGCCCTCGAGCGGGGTCATTCCCATGCTCGTCTCCACGGAGCGCCCGCCCGAGACGGCGCACGCCGACGCGCCGTTGCCGAGGTGCAGCACGATCATGCGCAGCTCGTCGACGGGGCGACCGAGGAACTCGGCCGCCGCACGCGACACGAACCGGTGCGAGGTGCCGTGGAATCCGTAGCGGCGCACCCGGTGCTCCGCGGCGAGCTCCCGATCGATGGCGTAGGTGTACGCCGCCGGCGGCAGCGTCTGGTGGAACGCCGTGTCGAACACCGCCACGTGCGGCACGTCGGGGAACGCCCGCTCGGCCGCGACGATGCCCGCGAGGTTCGCGGGGTTGTGCAGCGGTGCGAGGACCTCGAGCTCCTCGATGTCGCGCTTCACCCGGTCGGTGACGACCGTGGGCTCGAAGAAGCGCGCGCCGCCCTGCACCACGCGGTGGCCGACGGCGACGGGCGGGTGATCGTCGAGCGACGGCCCGTGCTCGGCGAATGCGTCGAGCATGTGCGCGAAGGCGGCGTCGTGGTCGGGCACGGCCACGTCGACCCGGAACGTGTCGTCGGCGGCATCCGACCCGGGCGACGACGGATGCCGCACGGTATGCGTCGCCCGACCCTCCGCCTGCCCGATCCGCTCGATCAGCCCGCTCGCGAGGGGCTCGCCCGCCTCGACGTCGGTCAGCTGGTACTTCATCGACGACGAACCCGAGTTGACGACGAGGACGACGCTCACGAGGCATCCGCCGCCTGGATCGCCGTGATGGCCACGGTGTTCACGATGTCCTGCACGAGCGCGCCGCGGGAGAGGTCGTTGATGGGCTTGTTGAGGCCCTGCAGCACCGGGCCGATCGCGACGGCGCCCGACGAGCGCTGCACGGCCTTGTAGGTGTTGTTGCCGGTGTTGAGGTCGGGGAAGATGAAGACCGTCGCGCGGCCGGCCACGTCGGACTCGGGGAGCTTCGTGCGGGCGACCGCGGCGTCGGCGGCGGCGTCGTACTGGATCGGCCCCTCGACGGCGAGCTCGGGGGCGCGCTCGCGCACGAGCTCGGTGGCCCGCCGCACCTTGTCGACATCGGCGCCAGTGCCGGACTCGCCCGTGGAGTACGACAGCATGGCCACGCGCGGCTCGATGCCGAACTGCGCGGCCGTCGCCGCCGACGAGATGGCGATGTCGGCGAGCTGCTCGGCGGTGGGCACCGGCACGATCGCGCAGTCGCCGTAGACGAGCACGCGATCGGCGAGCGCCATGAGGAACACGCTCGACACCACGTCGACGCCGGGCCTCGTCTTGATGATCTCGAACGCGGGCCGGATGGTGTGCGCCGTGGTGTGCACCGCGCCCGACACCATGCCGTCGGCGAGGTCGAGCGCGACCATCATCGTGCCGAAGTACGACACGTCCTGCACCGTCTCGCGCGCCTGCTCGAGCGTGATCCCCTTGTGCGCACGGCGCCGGTGGTACTCGTCGGCGAACCGGTAGACCAGCACGTGGTCGTGGTTCGAGAGCACCGTGGCCCGCGAGATGTCGAGGCCCAGCCCGATGGCCCGGGAGCGGATCTCGATCTCCTCGCCCAGGATGGTGAGGTCGGCGACATCGCGGGCGAGCAGCGTGGCCGCGGCGCGCAGGATGCGGTCGTCGTAGCCCTCGGGCAGCACGATGTGCTTGCGCGCGCGGCGCGCCCGCTCGAGCAGCCCGTACTCGAACATGAGCGGCGTCACGACCTCGGGCGAGGCGACGTCGAGCAGGTCGAGCAGGGCGTGCCCGTCGACGTGCCGCTCGAAGAGCGAGAGCGCGGTGTCGCGCTTGCGCTGGGACTCGGCGGCGAGCCGGCCGCGCGTCTGCGTGATGGACAGGGCGGTGTCGTAGCTGCCGAGCTGCGTGCGGATGATCGGCAGCCCCGCCTCGAGCCCGCCGATGAGCCGCTCCACCGCATCGGAGAGCGGGAACCCGCCGTTCAGCACGATGCCGGAGATCGAGGGGAAGGTCGCCGACGCATGCGCGGTGAGCACGCCGAGCAGCACCTCGCTGCGGTCGCCGGGAACCACGACCACCGACCCCTCGATGAGGCGGGTGAGCACGTTCTCCATCGACATCGCGGCGATCACGACGCCGAGCGCCTCGCGGTCGAGCAGGGCGGGGTCTCCGGCGTACAGCGTGCCGTCGACGGCCTCCATGATGGCGCGCATCGACGGCGCGACGAGGTAGGGGTCCTCGGGGATGGCCCACACGGCGACGGATGCCGCGGCGAGCATCTCGCGGCCCGTGACCACGTCGATGTCCCAGCGGGCTGCGGCACCGACGAGGTCGACGATCTCGAGGAGCCGTTCGGGGTCGGCGCGGTTCACGACCACGCCGAGGAGCGTCGCGTGCTCGCGGGCGAGCTCCTCGATCGCGAGCTCGGTGAGCTGGGCGAGCTCGTCGGGCGTTCGCGCCTCCGCATGGCCGAGTCGCTCCGAGGCGCCGCGGCCCTGGCCGACGCGGCCGCCCAGTACGAGCAGCACGGGGGCGCCGAGGTTGGCGGCGATGCGGGCGTTGTAGCCGAGCTCGGTCGGGCTCCCGACGTCCGTGAAGTCGGAGCCGATGATGACGACCGCGTCGCAGCGGTCCTCGACGGCCTTGAAGCGCCGCACGATGGTGGCGAGCGCCTGGTCGGGATCGGCGTGCACCTCGTCGTACGAGACGCCGATCGCCTCGTCGTACTCGAGCGGCACGACGCCGTCGTGGGCGAGCAGCAGGTCGAGCACGTAGTCGCGCTCCTCGGTGGAGCGGGAGATCGGCCGGAACACGCCGACGCGGGTCGCGCGCCGGGCGAGGGTGTCGAGCGCGCCGAGCGCGACGGTGGACTTCCCCGTGTTCCCCTCGGCCGAGCAGATGTAGATGCGGTGCGCCACGCGCTCCAGCCTATTGGGCGCCCGCCCCGCGGCGGTCGGCGAATCGGCGCGGATGCCTCGTGCCGATGCCGCGCGTGGGCCAGCGGCATCCGCTCGCAGGGCTCGACGGCGTACATCGCGCGGGTCCGGCTCGGGTAGACTGTCCGAGGCTCCTCACGTGGCGCCATCCAGGCCAACTCCCCCAGGGCGGAAACGCAGCAAGGGTAACCGGGCTCTGGCGGGTGCGTGGGGAGTCTCAGGAGGATTCGCCTAGTGGCCTATGGCGCACGCTTGGAAAGCGTGTTGGGTGAAAGCCCTCGGGGGTTCGAATCCCCCATCCTCCGCCAAGAAGACCCGGGTGATGCGCACAGCGCTCATCCGGGGTTCGAATCCCCCATCCTCCGCCAGCGAGCGCTGGGCCCGATCGCGTCAGGCGGTCGGGCCCTTCGCGTCTTCGCCGCGTGCGCCCGAGGCGTGGTTCCCGCCGCACTGCGCCGCGGCATCCGCTCGTGTCCTCATTAATGCCGAATGGCGCGCCGACCATGCGCATCGGATGATGAAGGAGATGTCAACGACACCGTTGGAAACTAGGAGTGGGGACGCAGGGGGCTCCTCCAACGGGTCGACGGCAGTAAGGGGCGACGGCCTCAGGGTGTTCACCCTGAGGCCGCGTCGCACCCTCACACGGAGCATCGGACTCCCGGTCTTCGCCCTCGTGCTCCCGCTGCTCGCGGCCGAGCTGTGGCTGCTCGATCCGCGCGGTTCGTGGCCGGTCGTGGCCTGGACCGGCGCGGTCACCGCCGTGCTGATCGTCGCCGCATGGGTCGCCTACCAGCGCACGCAGGCGTCGCTCAGCCAGTACGGCATCGTCGAGCGTGGATTCTTCGGCGGCACCTACACCGTCGCGGCGCGCGACATCGCGGGGGTGCTGCGCGTGCAGCTGTACCGATCGAACAGCCTCGACACCACGCAGGAGCTCTTCGTCGTGAGCCGCACGGGCCGGGGCGTGTTCCGCATGCGCGGCCGGTTCTGGAACACCGCCACGATGGATCGCGTCGCGGGCATCCTGGGTGCCGAGGAGACCGTGCGCGCGGAGCCCGTCACGCTCGCCGAGCTGCGGCAGACCGACCCCGAGCTCCTCTACTGGTTCGAGCGGCGCTCGCTGACCCGCTGACTCGCGGCACACGGTCGGCGCCGGTTCCGCCCCGGCGGCGTGCGCGCGTCAGCTCGTCGCGACGCCCAGCAGCGGCGCGTCGGCGCGGCTCGACGGCAGCTCGTGGAACCCGAGCCGGTCGTAGAACGCCCGGGCCGCCGTGTTCGCGGCATCCATGCCGAGGTGCACGGCGGGCACTCCGCGCTCGGCGAGGGCGGCGCGCAGCGTGTCGATGAGGCGCCGGCCCATGCCCCGGCCCTGCAGCTGGGGCAGCAGGTCGATGTGGAGGTGCGCGGGGTAGGCGTCGACCTCGGCGATGAGCATGCGGTCGGGGTTCGCCCCCGCGTCGATGAGCTGCGCCTCGGTGAAGCCCGGCTCGCGTCCCGTCGGCGGTCCGGGCGCCGGATGCCGCCGGCGGAACCCCGGCGCCCATTCGCGCTTCCACCACTCCACGAACGCGCGCGTGTCCGCGACCCCGATCACGTAGCCGAGCGCCCGCCCGTCGCCTCCGTCGACCACGAACGCGAGGTCGGGTGCGTACTCCAGGTACGGCAGCGCGAACACCTCGGGCATCAGCGCGTCGTCGGAGTACAGTCCGGTTGCGTCCCCGCCGCCCGCGGCGGTGCGCAGGCAGATCACGGACACGTCGTCGCGGTCGGCCGGGCGGTAGGGCCGGATGAACGGATGCGGCGTGGCGCCGCCGTCCGCGGAGCCCGCGCCGACCGTGGCCGCCGCGGCATCCGTGCGCTCGTCGGTCACCTGCGCCGCCGCGTGCCGAAGATGCCCTCGACGACGCTCGTGAGCACGTCGCGGGTGGCCTTGGAGCCGAGCACCTGCTCGAGCACCGAGTCGCCGCCCGACGACCGCGAGCGGGTGGTGCCCGACCGCGAGCGCGAGGTGGTCGACGTGCGCTTCATCAGCCGGTCGTACTCGGCCTGTGCGGCCTTCTGCTCCTTCGCGCGCTGCTTCTCGATGGCCGCCTGCTGCTTCGCGAACTCGGCGTCGGCCCTGGCCTTGTCCGCGGCGTCCTCGGCGGCCTGCGCGGCGGCCGCGGCCGCGTTCATCTTCGCGGTGAGCAGCTCGTGCGCCGACTCCCGGTCGATGGCCGTGCCGTACTTGGCCTGCAGCGGCGAAGCAGCGACCGCGGCGTCGATCGCGGCGTCGGGCGTGGGCGACATCAGCGCCTGCGGCGCCCGCAGGCGAGTCCAGGCGACGGGGCTCGGGGCGCCCTTCTCGTTCATGACCGTGACGATCGCCTCGCCGGTGCCGAGGGTCGTGAGCACCTCCTCGAGGTCGTAGCCCGACTTCGGGTACGTCGAGACGGTCGCGCGCAGGGCCTTCGCGTCGTCGGGCGTGAACGCGCGCAGCTGGTGCTGCACCCGCGAGCCGAGCTGCGCGAGCACGTCGGCCGGCACGTCCTTCGGCGTCTGGGTGACGAAGAACACGCCGACGCCCTTCGAGCGGATGAGGCGCACCGTCTGCACCACCTGCAGCAGGAAGTCCTTCGAGGCGTCATTGAACAGCAGGTGCGCCTCGTCGAAGAAGAACACGAGCTTCGGCTTCTCGAGGTCGCCGACCTCGGGCAGGTCGTTGAAGAGGTCGGCGAGCAGCCACATGAGGAACGTCGAGTAGAGCGCCGGCCGGTCGGCGACGCCGGGCACCTCGAGCAGGCTCACGATGCCACGACCGTCGGATGCCACGCGCAGGAACTCCGCGGTGTCGATCTCGGGCTCTCCGAAGAAGACGTCGGCGCCCGCTTCGGCGAACGCCACGAGCTCGCGCAGGATGACGCCGACGGTCGCCTTCGAGAGGCCGCCGAGCCCGACCAGCTCGGCCTTGCCCTCGTCTCCGACGAGGTACTGCAGCACCGCGCGGAGGTCCTCCAGGTCGAGGAGCGCGAGGCCGGCGTTCTCGGCGTAGTGGAACACGAGGCCGAGGCTCGACTCCTGCGTGTCGTTGAGGCCGAGCACCTTGCTGAGCAGCAGCGGACCGAACCCGGCGACGGTCGCGCGAATGGGCACCCCCGTGCCGATGCCGCCGAGCGAGAAGAACTCGACCGGGAAGGATGCCGCACTCCACGCCTGGCCGATGCCCTCGGTGCGCTTCAGCAGCTTCTCGTTTGCCTCGCCGGGGGTGGCGACGCCCGAGAGGTCGCCCTTGATGTCGGCGGCGAACACGGCGACGCCGTTCGCGGCGAGCTGCTCGGCGAGCACCTGCAACGTGCGGGTCTTGCCCGTGCCCGTCGCACCGGCGACGAGTCCGTGGCGGTTCGTCATGGCGAGCGGGATGCGCACCGGAACGTCGGGCATCGGGTCGCCGTTCACGAGCGCGCCCATCTCGAGGGCCGCGCCCTCGAACGCGTATCCATCGCGGATGGCGGCGACCTGGTCGGCGTCGAGCGGGCCGGATGGGGCGGGGGCGGGGGCGGGGGCGGAGGCGGTCGCGGGGGCGGAGGCGGTCGCGGGGGCGGAGGAGGTGCCGGGGGCGGAGGAGGTGCCGGGTGCGGAGGAGGTGCCGGGGGCGGAGGAGGTGCCGGGTGCGGCGGCTTCGGCGGCCTCAGTCGCAGTGGCCGCCGCCGCCGCATCCGCTGCCCGCTGCTGGGCGTCGAGCGCAGCCTGGGCGAGGGCTGCGGCCTCCTCGGCCTTTCGGATCGCTTCCTGCGCCTGCACCTGCAGCGCCTCGGCTGCTTCGGCCGCAGCGACGGCTGCTTCCTGTGCTCGCTTCACCGCGTCGTCGGCCATGGGCACGATCCTAGCGACGGGCAGTCGGCCGCGTGTCGGAGCGGCGTGACCGGGGAACGTCGTCGTGGGGTGATGGGTACCGTCGGCCTGGATTTCGACGGCCGCGGCGGAGCGTCGAGCGGCTGGCGGCGCACGGCCGAGTCGAGATGCCGGACCTCGACGATGAACGGGAGGCAGCGGGTCCTCGTGATTCGGTGCGGCTGTGCGGTTGTGCGGCTGTGCGGGTGTGCGGGTGTGCGGGTGTGCGGGTGTGCGGGTGTGCGGCTGTGCGGCTGTGCGGGTGCGCGGCGGTGCGGCGGTGCGGTTGTGCGGTTGTGCGGTTGTGCGATTGTGCGGCAGTGCGGCTGTGCGGTTGTGCGGCGGTGCGGTTGTGCGGCAGTGCGGGTGCGCGGCGGTGCGGCGGTGCGGTTGCGCGGCTGTGCGGCAGTGCGGCAGTGCGGCTGTGCGGTTGCGCGGTCGTGCGGTCGTGCGGCTGTACGGCTGTGCGGGTGTGCGGTTGTGCGGTTGTGCGGTCGCACCACCGGACGGCCGTGCCGGCCACGCCGCCGCCGCGCTCGGCATCCGCGACGCCCGCGATGCCGCGATCCCGACGATGGCGCCACGCGCGCGAGGGGTTCCGGTCCCGCGGCGGACGCACCTATGGTGAAAGCGTGAGTCCCGCCAAGGACAACGCCGAGCTCCTCGAGATCGATGGTCGCGAGGTGCGCGTGAGCAACCCCGGCAAGATCGTGTTCCCCGAGCCCGGGCTCACCAAGCTCGACCTCGTGCGGTACTACGTGAGCGTGGCCGACGGCGCCCTCCGTGGCGCGGGCGGGCGGCCGATGGTGCTGAAGCGTTTCGTGAAGGGCATCTCGCAGGAGGCGTTCTTCCAGAAGCGCGCGCCCGAGAAGCGGCCCGAGTGGATCGAGACCGCGACACTGCACTACGCCTCCGGCAACTCGGCGGACGAGGTCGTCGTGCGGGACGCGGCTGCGCTCGCCTGGGTCGTGAACCTCGGCTGCATCGACCTCAACCCGCACCCCGTGCGCGCGGAGGACCTCGACCACCCCGACGAACTGCGCGTCGACCTCGACCCGATGCCGGGAGTGGACTGGAGCCAGATCGTCGACGTCGCCATGGTGGCCCGCGAGGTGCTCACCGACCACGGACTCGTCGGCTGGCCGAAGACCTCCGGCTCTCGCGGCATGCACATCTCCGTGCGCATCGAACCTCGCTGGACGTATCGCGACGTGCGGCTCGCCGCCGAGACCCTCGCCCGCGAGGTGGAGCTGCGCGCCCCCGGCCTCGCCAGCGCGCGCTGGTGGAAGGAGGAGCGCGGCGAGAGCGTGTTCGTCGACTTCAACCAGAACGCCAAGGACCGGACGGTCGCGTCCGCGTACTCGATCCGGCCGCTGCCCGACGCTCGCGTCTCCACGCCGCTCGACTGGGACGAGGTGCGCGGCAGCCACCCCGAGCGATTCACCGTCCCGACCGTGCTCGAGCGCTTCGCGGAGCGCGGCGACCCCGCGGCGGGCATCGACGACGCCGTCGGACGCCTCGACGGCCTGCTCCGCCTCGCAGCGGAGCTCGGGCCGGCCGAGAAGCCGCCGAAGGCGTCGGACGGCTCAGGGCGCCGGCAGTCGACCATGCCGCTCATCGAGGTGGCGCGCACGAAGACGAAGCCCGAGGCGCTCGAGGCGCTCGAACGCTGGAAGTCGAAGCACCCCGACGTCGTGCCGCTGCTGCAGCCCGCCGACGTGCTCGTCGACGGCATGCGCGGGTCGAGCTCCCTCTGGTACCGCATCCGAGTGAACCTGCAGCACGTGCCCGAGTCGCAGCGTCCGGAGCAGGAGGCCCTCGAGGCGGACTACGACCCGTGGGCCGGCAGGGAGTGGACCCGCCCGTGAGCGACCTCGGACCCGTGGACCCCGGCCACGCCGGGGAGGCCGCCTGGTTGCGACGGTGGCGCCTGCGCCCCGACGGCGACCCGACGACGACCGCGTCGAGCACGCTCATGCCCGTGCGCACGGAGCTCGGCGAGCCGGCGATGCTCAAGCTCGCCCACACCGAGGAGGAGGTGCGCGGCGCCGACCTGCTCGCCGCACTCGACGGGCGCGGCGCCGCGCGGGTCCTGCAACGGAACGGCGCCGCGGTGCTGCTGGAGCGGGCGACCGGGAGCCGGAACCTCGTCCGCATGGCGGAGGGCGGCGAGGACGACGAGGCCACGCGCGTCATCTGCGAGGCGGCCGACCGCATCCACCGGGCATCCGCCGACGTGCTCGACGCCGAGGACTCGCCCGAGCTCGTCGAGCTGACGACCTGGTTCCGCCACCTGTTCGCCGACGCCGACGGGCTCGGCGACTTCCATCGCCGCGGCGCCGACGTGGCCGCTGCCCTCCTCGACGATCCGCGCGAGCCCGTCGTGCTCCACGGCGACCTGCACCACGGGAACGTGCTGGACTTCGGCGACCGCGGCTGGCTCGCGATCGACCCGAAGGGCCTCCTCGGCGAGGCCGACTTCGACGCGTGCAACCTGCTGTGCAATCCGTCGCACGAGTGGGCGCTCCGACCGGGTCGCCTCGACCGGCAGTTCGGGGTGGTCGTCGACGCGACGGGCCTCGACCCGGCACGCCTCGCCGACTGGCTCGTGGCGTGGTGCGCACTCTCGTCGACGTGGTTCGCGCTCGACGACGACCCGCGGCTCGCGGACTCGGCGGCGGCGATCGGCGAGCTCGCCCTCGGCCTCGGCGTCCGCTGACCGCGGCGCTCAGCGGGAGAGCACCACGGGCGCGGCGCCGGCCCACTGCCGCACGAGCTCCTCGCGCACGGTGACGCCCGTACCCGGGGCATCCGGCACCCGCAGCTGGCCGCGGTGCTCGCCGTCGCCCAGCACGAACGGCTCGGTGACGTCCTCGGCGAAGTAGCGCGACGACGCCGACGTGTCGCCCGGCAGCGTGAACCCGGGCAGCGCGGCGAGGGCGACGTTCGCCGCGCGGCCGACGCCGGTCTCGAGCATGCCGCCGCACCACACGGGCACGTCGAGGGCGCGGCACGCGTCGTGCACGCGCAGGGCCTCGAGGTAGCCGCCCATGCGCCCGGGCTTGATGTTCACGACCGAGGTGGCGCCGCGCTCGATCGCGTCGATGGCGACGGACGCGTCGAGGATCGACTCGTCGAGGCACACCGGCGTGGTGCACGCCTGGGCGAGGCGCACGTGCGTCGCGAGGTCCTCCTCCGCGAAGGGCTGCTCGATGAGCAGCAGGTCGAAGGCGTCGAGACGGGCGAGCAGCGGGATGTCGTCGGCGGTGTACGCCGTGTTCGCGTCGACCTGGAGCAGCCCGCGCGGGCCGAGCTCCTCGCGCACGGCTCCGACCGGCACGAGGTCCCAGCCGGGCTTGATCTTGAGCTTGATGCGCTGGTAGCCCTCCTCGACGTAGCCCGCGACCTCGTCGAGGAGCTCCTCGAGGGTCGGCGCGATTCCGACCGAGACGCCGCAGTCCACCCACTCCCGCTCGGCGCCGAACAGCTCGCCCATCGAGCGGCCCTGCGCGCGCAGCTCGGCGTCGAGCACGGCCGCCTCGAGCGCCCCCTTCGCCATCCGATGGCCGGCGACGAACGCGAGCGTCCCGGCCACGGATGCCGCGAGCGGCACGGATGCGCCGCGCGAGCCCGGGCCCTCGGCCGCCGCCTGCCCGGCGGCATCCGGAGCCGGGTGGGACCGGGTCGGCCGGGCGTGCCGGCCGTGCGCACCGAGGAGGGCCGGGCCGAGGTAGTGCTCGATGACGGATGCCGCGCCGGCGACGTACTCGCCCGAGTAGAACGGGTCGCGCCCGGCGACGCACTCCCCCCAGCCGTCGCCCGCGTCGGTGATCACGTGCACGAGCAGCACCTCGCGCGCGGTCTCGCGCCCGAAGGAGGTCTCGAACGGGCGGACGAGCGGCACCTCCAGGCGATGCAACTCGATCCGCTCGATCGTGGGCGCGGCGGTTTCGGTCGTCTCGGTCATCAGGCCTCCCGGTCGGGGTCGTCGCGGGTGAACACGTAGTCCCCGCCTGCATCCAGCTCGACCCGGAGCGACGGGTCGGCTCCGAGGGCGGCGAACGCCTCACGGGAGGCCGCGCGCAGGCGCGCCGCGAGCTCGGGATCCCCGGCGCGCACGCGCTCGAAGTCGTCCGTCAGGGCGAGACCGCCTTCGCCGCGCCACTCGGGCTGCGGCGATCGGGCGAGGGCCCGCGCGGCGCGTGGCGAGTCCATGCGCCAGCGCACCTCGAAGCGGTCGCTGCGGTCGGTGCCGCTGATCGCGTCGCGGAGCTCACCGTAGAAGTCGGGCAGGAACGCCACCACCTCCGCGCCGAGCCGCACCAGGTTGAGGCGCGCGTTGCGCCGGATGAGCGGGTCGTACGTCCACCGCATCTCCGTGACGCCGTGCGCGAGGGAGACCGCCCGCTGCCGGAGCTTCAGTGCGACGCCGATGCCGCGACCCCTGGTCGCCGGGTCGACGGCGTTCATGTGCGAGTGCAGGTGCACGCCGCCCGCCCAGCCGAGGAAGCCGAGCGTCGCGCCGAGGGGCGGCTCGGCGGCATCCGGGCCGTCGTCGACGGCCACTAGCACGGTGTTCCCCGCGTGCGCGAGCGCCTGCAGCGTCGCGCGATCCGGTCCGCGGCCCTCGCCCCAGGTGGCGGCGAAGCGATCGAGGACGGCGTCGAGCTCGTCGGTGCGGGCTGCGCGGGTCCGGATGCCGGCGCGGGCGTCCGCGGCATCCGCGACGGCGATGGCGTCGGCCACGACCGGCGCCGCCACCTCGTGCGACAGGGCGGTCACGCCAGCCGATCCTCCATGCCCCACGGCTGGCCGTAGCCGCCGTCGGGCTCGGGCCTGGCCATGAGGTCGAGGAACGGAACGGCGTCGAACGCCTCGGGCCCGAGCACGCCGCTGCCGGTCCACACGCCGGTGGCGAGCAGCTCGAGGGCGACGACCGGGTTGAGCGCGGTCTGCCAGACCACGCACTGGGACTCGTACTCGGCCATGGTCCACGCGTTGTCGGCGACGTGGTACAGGTACACCTCGCGCGGGCGGCCGTGGGTGCCGATGCCCGTGACCCAGAGCCCCGCGCAGGTCTTGCCGGTCATCCGCGGGCCGATCGTCGCGGGGTCGGGCAGGGCCGCCGCCACCACGTCGCGGGGAGCGACCTCGACGGGGCCGTTCTGCGACCGCACCCGGATCGGCGTCGTCGAGTCGAGTCCCAGCAGGTGCAGCACCCGCAGCACGTTGATGAACTCCTCGCCGAGCCCGTACTTGAAGGTGACCCGCCTCGCGTCGACCCAGCGCGGCATGAGGAGAACCTCCTCGTGCTCGACGTTGACGCACTCCACCGGGCCGATCCCCTCGGGGAACTCGAACACCTCGGGCTCGCTGAACGGCGGGGTCGTGAACCATCCGGCGTCCTTCTCCCACACGACGGGCGGGTTCAGGCACTCCTCGATCGTCGTCCAGATCGAGAACGACGGCGCGAAGATCTCGTTGCCGTCGTCATCGGTGACGACGAGGTTCGCACCGTCGCGCACCCCGAGCTCGTCGACCAGCTCGAACAGGTGATCGGCCGCGTAGCGGGCGAACACGTCGGAGAGGCCCGGCTCGACGCCCATTCCCACGAGCGCGAGGCGTCCGGCGGCCTGCCAGTCGCCCGCCTGCGCGAACTGGTCGTCGCCGAGCTTCACGCCGGTCTGCGCGTGGGGGTCGGTCGGGTGGGGCTCCGACAGGCTCATCGCCATGTCGACGTAGTCCGCTCCGGCGGCCAGGGCGCCGGCGAAGATCGACGGCACGAACTTCGGCTCGACGGCGTTCATCACGTGCGTGGCGAGGTGCTCGCGGGCGACGGATGCCACGACGTCGGGGTCGGACGCGTCGATCTGCGCTGTGGCGAACCGGCCGGCGACGTCGTCCCCGTGCTTCGCCCGGATCCAGTCGACCGTGCGCGTCGCCCTCCCCTCCTCGTAGTCGCTCACGACGATGAGCTCGAAGAAGTCGCGGCGGGCCGCGATCTTGGCGATGGCATCTCCGACGCCTCCGGCGCCGACGAGGAGGATCCGCATGGGTCGACGCTATCGCGACGCACCCCCCGCGTCGATGCGCTCGCCGGCGTCGGCGGGTGCGCGGTCAGCAGAAGCCGCCGATGCCCTCCCAGGCCACGGCCGGGCTCCCGACGCCGTCGCGCTGGACCGCCGCCTCGATCAGGCCGTAGGGGCGATCGGCCGCGAAGAACACCTCGTTCGGGTTGTCCAGGCCGAAGGGCGAGAGGTCGACCACGAAGTGATGCTTGTTCGGCATCGAGAAGCGGATCTCCGCGATCTCGGGGTGGCGCTCGAGCACGCGGCGGCCCATGTCGAAGAGCGTGGCCTGCAGGCCGGCGGAGTACCCCTCGGCGAAGGCCTCGAGGAGCAGGGCGCGCACGCCGGCGTACACCGCGTCGTAGTCGACGTCGTGGCGTCCGTAGCGCCAGCGGGCCGCGACATCCGTGGCGAGGATGCGGTCGTGGGTCTCGGGCAGGGTCGTGTACCGGTCCTTCGGGTAGCCCTCGAACCCCGACTCGGTGGTCTTCAGCACCGTGAGCTCCTTGAGGCCGGCGATGACGTGCCGGTCGGCGCCGTCGGCGACCACCACCGCCGTGCGCACCTCCTGGCCGCTGCGCACGAACGCGTGGTCGTGCTCGCCGTCGCCCACCCGGATGCGCTGCCAGGCGAATCGCTCCGCTTCCCACCGCCCCCCGGAGACCCAGTCGAACGAGCCCGTGAAGTGGTCGGCGAGCCGCAGCAGGAACGCCTCGGGCGAGCCGATGCCGTCGCGGGCGAAGGCGAAGATCGTGTTCTTCTGCGTGTCGGTGGCCACGACGTGCGCGTTGTCGCCCGCGAGGTGCGCCGCGGCGAAGTCGCCGCGCAGCTGCGACGTGACGTTGAGGTCGTCGATCCCGTGCCTGGCGGCGTCGCGCGTGACCTTCACCACGCGCACCTCCGCCTTGCCGTACTGGTTCGGGCCGAGGACGATCGCGGGCTCGGACATGGGCTCAGCTCCCTCGATAGGTGGAGTAGGCGAACGGGCTCAGCAGCAGCGGGGCGTGCACGTGGCGTCCGTCGTCGGCGACGAGCACGGTGAGCACGACCTCGGGGTAGAACGTCTCGGCGCCCCGCGCGCGGAAGTACGCGCCGGTGTCGAACCGCAGCCGGTACTCCCCGGACGCCGGCTCGTCGGGTCCCAGCGTCGAGATCCGCCCGTCGGCATCCGTGGCGCCCGTGGCGATCGACGACCAGCCGTCGCCCGCGCGGACGTACAGCTCGACGGCGACGCCGGCCGCGGGGCGCCCGGTGGTGGCGTCGAGCACGTGCGTGGTGATCCGGGAGGTGCTCATGCGAAAAGTCCCTTCAGTCGGAGGACGGCGATCTGGCGCAGCTGGTCGGCGACCACGGGTTCCTCCTCGGCCGGCGTGTGCCCGAGGCGCTCGGTGAGCGCGGCGAGGATCTCGGCGGCCGAGCGTCCCGCCGCCCTGATCAGGAACACGCGGCCGAACCGCTGCTCGTAGGCGAGGTTCCCCGCGGCGAGCGCGGCCGCCGCCTCCGCGTCGCGTGGGTCGACGCCCGCCTGCTCGGCGCGCGACATGGCGGCTTCGGCAGTCGCCCCCGCGGCCCGCTCGCCGATGCGGGGGTGGTGGGCGAGGGCGCCGTCGACCTCGCGGGCGGTGAACGGGTCGGCGGCCGCCTCGGCCCACGCCACGAGCTCGACGACGGAGCCGTAGGGGCGCCCGGCGGCCAGCTCCTCGCACCAGCGCGGGATGTCGAGGCAGGGCCGGAGCGCCTCGATCGCCGCTTCGCGACCGAGGGCGTTGAACTCCTCAAGCCTCATCGCTCGCCCCACCCTCCGATTGTGCCCGTCGCAGCAGCCGCCCGCGCGGGTTCGTCGGGTCGACCGGCGTCCCGGCGAGGTAGGTGGCGCGCACCACCCCCGCGAGCACCCGGCCCTCGTAGGGCGTGATCGGATGCCGGTGCTCCAGCGCCGCGGCGTCCACCGTGAAGGTCGCGTCGGGCGCCACCACGGCGAGGTCGGCCGCGAACCCCGTGGCGATCGCGCCCTTCCCGCCGAGGCCGACCCGGCGTGCGGGCGCCGCCGACATCCACTCGACGACCCTGGCCAGCGGGATCCCGCGGCGGCGCGCCTCGGTCCAGACGACGGGCAGCCCGAGCTGCAACGATGCGATGCCGCCCCATGCCTCGGCGAAGTCGCCGTGGCCCGCCAGCTTCAGCGAGGCCGGTGCCGGCGAGTGATCGGACACGACGAAGTCGATCGTGCCGGACTCGAGTCCGGCCCACAGCCCGTCGCGGTTCACCGCACCGCGGATCGGCGGGCAGCACTTGAACGCGGTGGCCCCTGGGGCGATCTCCTCCGCGGTGAGCGTGAGGTAGTGCGGGCACGTCTCGGCGCTGAGTCGCACGCCCTCGCGGCGTGCGGCGGCGATCGGCTCGAGCGCGTCCGCCGCGCTCAGGTGCAGGATGTGCGCGCGGGCGCCGGTGCGCTCGGCGGCCGCGATGACGGCGCCGATCGCGGTGAGCTCCGCCGCGGGCGGGCGCGACGCGAGGAAGTCCGCGTAGGCACGGCTGTGCGGATGCGGCGCCGCCTCGATGACGCCGGCGTCCTCGGCGTGCACGATGAGGAGCGAGTCGGTGGCGACGAGCACCCGCATCGCGGCCTCGAGCTCCCCCACCGAGACCGCGGGGAACTCGGGAACGCCCGAGTCGACGAGGAAGCACTTGAAGCCGAACACGCCCTCGTCGACGAGCGGCCCGAGCTCGGCCCGGTTGTCGGGCACCACGCCGCCCCAGAATCCGACGTCGACGAAGACCGCCCCCTCGGCGGCCCGGCGCTTGACGCGAAGCGCCTCCGCCGACGTGGTCGGCGGGATGCTGTTGAGCGGCATGTCGATGATCGTCGTGACGCCCCCGGCCGCGGCCGCACGCGTCGCGGTCGCGAACCCCTCCCACTCGGTGCGGCCGGGCTCGTTGACGTGCACGTGGGTGTCGACGAGCCCCGGGATCAGCACCTCGTCGTCGGCGAGCCGCACCGAGCGCACCGCGGGCAGTCCCGTGCCGAGCGGCGCGACCCGCGCGATGACGCCGCCGTGAACAGCCACCTCCGCGGGGATGAACTCTCCGTCGACGAGCACCCGCTCGCCGGCGACCACGAGGTCGTGGGGTCCGGATGCCGCGGGCGCGGCCGCCTGCGGCATCCGCTCGCTCAGCCCCATCGGCTCGCGGCCCGCCCGGTGCCCGGATCGGTGAGCCGCACCTGGCGGTTCACGTCCTTGTAGAGCAGGTAGCGGAACGGGCCCGGGCCGCCCGCGTAACAGGCCTGCGGGCAGAAGGCGCGGAGCCACATGAAGTCGCCCGCCTCGACCTCGACCCAGTCGCCGTTGAGCCGGTAGACGCCCTTGCCCTCGAGCACGAAGAGCCCGTGCTCCATGACGTGCGTCTCGGCGAACGGGATGGAGCCGCCGGGCTGGAACGTCACGATGTTCACGTGCATGTCGTGCGCGAGGTCGTCGGGATCCACGAACCGGGTCGTCGCCCACGCCCCCTCCGTGTCGGGCATCGGCTCCGGCGCCACGTCGGCGTCGCTCGTGACGAACGACGTCGGCGCCGGGATGCCCTCGACGTGCTCGTACGCCTTGCGGATCCAGTGGAACGACGTGGGCTCGTCGCCCTCGTTCGCGATCGACCAGGGCGCGCCCGCGGCGAGGTAGGCGTACCCACCGGGGCCCAGCACGTCGCGTTCGCCGTCGACGTCGAGGGTGAGCTCACCGGTCGTGACGAACACGACGCCCTCGACGCCCTCCTCCCGCTCGGGTCGCTCGGCGCCTCCGCCCGGCCCGATCTCGACGATGAGCTGGGCGAAGGTCGTCGCGAAGCCCGCGATCGGCCGGGCGAGGATCCACGAGCGGGTGCCCGTGAAGCCCGGCAGCCTGCTCGTCACGATGTCACGCAGCACGCCCTTCGGGATCACCGTGTACGCCTCGGTCACGATCGCGCGGTCGGTGAGCAGTTCGGTCTGCGCAGGCAGTCCGCCCTGCGGGGTGAAGTAGCTCATGGGACCTCCTCGTCCGTGGGCGGTGCGGTGCGGCATCCGCTCATGTCGTCGTGCGCCGCTGGGTCGCGAGGGCGGCCAGCGCGCGCTCGTCGATGCCGGTGTCCGCGGCGACCTCCGCCGCGGTGATCGCGCCGCACTGCACGCCGCGGCGGACGAACCCCGCGAGTGCCCGCACCGTCGCCGGCTCGTCGAGCACCGCGCCGGAGGTGCGGTCGTGCACGTGGCGCAGGCGGGCGGATGCCTCGGGGTAGCCGTCACGGTAGTACGCGTACGTGGCGATGAACCGGGTGGGCAGCTGCGCCGGGTGCAGGTCCCACCCCTGCGGGAACCCGCGCTCGAGCGACCGGCGCACCAGCCGGGCGTGCAGCCGCCACCCCTCGGGTGCACGATCGCCGACCGGGAGGACGTTCGTCGAGCCGTCGGAGAGGCGGATGCCGGTGCCGGCCACGGCCACCTGCATGACGTTCTTCGCGTGGTCGGCCGCCGGATGGTCGAGCGATTGGTACGGCGCTGCGATCCCCACCGCGGCGCTGTAGTCGTAGGTGCCGTAGTGCAGCCCGGCGATGCGGCCGGGCGCGGCGATCGCGAGCCGCGCCACGGGTGCGACGCCGTCGGCGCCCAGCACGAGCTGCGGGGTCTCCACCTGCACCTCGAATCGGAGGCGGCCGTGCGGCAGGCCGTGTGCGCGCTCGAGCGCCTCGACGGCGTCGACCATCGCCTCCACCTGCGCGACGGTCGACACCTTCGGCAGCGTGAGCATCAGGCCGTCGGGCAGCACGCCCTGGTCCATGAGCGTCGTGAGGAACAGGTCGAGCGTGCGGATGCCGCGAGCCCGCGTCGGCGCCTCGAACGACTTGAAGCGGATCCCGATGAACGGCGGGGCGAAATTGGCGCCCGTCGCGGCCGCGACGCGCTTCGCGGCACGCACGGCGTCGGCGTCCTCGAGGTGATCGCCGCGGTCGCCGTAGCCGTCCTCGAAGTCGACGCGCAGGTCCTCGATCGGCTCCCGTGCGAGCTTCTGCTCGACGAGCGGCGCCACGGCCGCCGCGACCTCGGGGGCGATGCCGACGTCGACGGCGAGCGCCTCCACGCCGCCCGCAGCGGCCGCGGCCTGGCGCGCCGCCCTCCCCCACTGGATCGGCAGCTCGGGGGTGTAGCGGTCGGCAGGCACGTAGACGGTGTGCACCGGCTGGCGAGTGCCGTCGTCGCCGGGGTAGACGGCCGCCAGCAGCCGGTCGGTCGACGCGAGACGGGCGTCGATCGCGGCGAGCACGACGGCGGGCAGCACGGCGCGCACCCTCACTCCAACAGCTCGTACGCGGGCAGGGTGAGGAAGTCGACGTACTCGTCGGCCAGGCAGAACTCGGCCATCAACCGGGCTGCCGGCTCCGTGTAGGCGGCGAACCGCTCGGGCGTCGTCTCGGCGCGGAGCTGCGCGACCTCCTCGTCGAGCACGGTGCGCACGAGCTCGGGCGTCATCGTGCGCCCGGTGTCGGCGAGCACCACGTCGTGGCGCAGGTGCTGCCACACCTGGGAGCGGGAGATCTCCGCGGTGGCGGCGTCCTCCATGAGGCTGTGCAGCGCCACCGCCCCGCTGCCCGCGAGCCAGGCCGCGGTGTAGGCGACGCCCACGGAGAGGTTCGTGCGCAGGCCCGCCTCGGTGACCGAGCCGCCCGCGGAGGCGACGTCGAGGAGCTGCGCGGGGGTCACCTCGACCTCTGGCCGCTGCCGGTCGAGCTGGTTGGGCCGGTCGCCGAGCACGCCGTCGAAGACCTCCCTGCAGACCGGCACGAGGTCGGGGTGCGCGACCCACGAGCCGTCGAAGCCGTCGTTCGCCTCGCGGGTCTTGTCGGCACGCACCTTCTCGAAGGCGACCGCCGTGGCCTCGGGGTCGGCACGGTTGGGCACGAACGCGGCCATGCCGCCCATCGCGACGGCACCACGCCGATGGCAGGTCTTCACGAGCAGCTCGGTGTAGGCGCGCATGAAGGGGGCGGTCATCTGCACGTCGGCCCGGTCGGGCACGATGAACTCGGGGCCGGCATCGCGGAAGACCTTGATGAGGCTGAACAGGTAGTCCCAGCGTCC
Organism: Agromyces ramosus; assembly: GCF_004216665.1. Taxonomy (GTDB): domain Bacteria; phylum Actinomycetota; class Actinomycetes; order Actinomycetales; family Microbacteriaceae; genus Agromyces; species Agromyces ramosus. The sequence goes on from NZ_SGWY01000001.1 coordinate 574,814, forward strand.
CGCGTTCAGCCCCGACACGTGCTCGCGCAGCTCGAACAGGATCTCGTCCATCTCGAAGGCGGCGGGGATCGTCTCGATGAGCACGGTCGCGCGCACGGTGCCCCGTGGAATGCCGAGCGCCTCCTGCGCGAACTCGAACACGTCGTTCCACAGCCGCGCCTCGAGGTGGCTCTCGAGCTTCGGCAGGTAGTAGTACGGCCCGTCGCCGTTGTCGATGAGCTGCCGGGCGGTGTGGAAGAAGTGCAGGCCGAAGTCGACGAGCGATCCCGAGCCCCGCTCGCCGTCGACGAGCACGTGCTTCTCGGGCAGGTGCCAGCCGCGCGGGCGCGTGACCACGGTCGGGCGGCGAACGTCGGAACGGAGGGCGTAGGCCTTGCCCTCGGGCGACGTGTACTCGAGCGTGCCGCCCGCCGCGTCGCGCAGGTGCCGCACGCTGCCGACCACGTTGGGCCAGGTCGGGCTCGACGCGTCCTCGAGGTCCGCGAGCCAGACGCGCGCTCCGGAGTTGAGCGCGTTGATCGCCATCTTCGCCGGCGAGGCCGGGCCGGTGATCTCCACCCGCCGGTCGGCGAGCGCCGGCGGCGGCGGCGGCACGCGCCAGTCGCCGCTGCGGATCTCCTCGGTCTCGGGGAGGAAGTCGAGGCGCTCGCCGTGGGCGATCCGTTCGCGGCGTCGTGCCCGGGCGACGAGGAGGTCGCGACGGCGGGGATCGAACCGATGGTGCAGCGCCTCCACGAAGGCGAGCGCCTCGTCGGTGAGGATCTCCTCGCCGCCCGGGACCTCGATGTCACGGGCGATCTCGATGGTCATGCGGCTGCCGCTCCCTTCCGGGCTTCACGCTCCCCACGCTGTCCTCATCTTGGCGCAGATGCGCCCACGGCGTAACCGGATCGCGGGGAAGGCGGCGGCGTAGACTCCGAATCCAAGGAGTGCGAATGGATCACATCGGCGTGATGGTCAACGGACGACGACACCCGCTGCAGGGCGTGTCGGCCCACTCGACCGCGCTCGACTGGCTGCGCGGGATCGGGCTGACCGGATGCAAGGAGGGGTGCGCCGAGGGCGAGTGCGGCGCGTGCGCGGTGCTGCTCGCGATGCCCGACGACCACGGCGGCACGCGGTGGACGGCGGTCAACGCCTGCCTGGTGCCCGTCGCGGCCCTCGACGGCCAGGAGGTCGTGACGGCCGAGGGCCTCGGCAGCCCGGAGGCGCCGCATCCCGTGCAGGCGCGCCTCGCGGAGGCCGGAGGCTCGCAGTGCGGCTACTGCACGCCCGGCTTCGCCTGCAGCATGGCGGGCGAGTTCTACCGGGCCGGACGCGCGGCGGGCGACGCGGCGGAGCCGCAGCCCGCCGACGCCGAGGACACCGTCGACGGCCGCGCCGACGCGCACCACGGCCCCAACGGCTTCGACCTGCACGCCCTGAGCGGCAACCTGTGCCGGTGCACGGGATATCGCCCGATCCGGGACGCCGCGTACGCCCTCGGCGAGCCCGAGGCCGGCGATCCGCTCGCCGACCGGCGCTCCCGCCCCGCTCCCGACGTCGTGGCGACCCGGCTCGACGGGCCCGACGGGCGGTTCGTGCGCCCGGCGTCGCTCGACGAGGCGCTCGGCCTCATGCGCGACGAGCCCGACGCCATGGTGGTCGCCGGCACGACCGACTGGGGCGTCGACGTGAACCTCCGCGGCAGGCGCGCGCCGCTCTCGATCGCCATCGAGCGGCTGCCGGAGCTGCGCACGCTCGACCTCGGCGACGCCGGCATCGAGATCGGCGCCGCACTCGCGCTGTCGGAGGTCGAACGCCGCCTCGACGGCGCAGTGCCGCTGCTCGCCGAGCTGTTCCCGCGGTTCGCGTCGCCCCTCATCCGCAACCGCGCCACGATCGGCGGCAACCTCGGCACCGCCTCGCCCATCGGCGACACCGCCCCGGCGCTGCTCGCGCTCGAGGCCCGCGTCGTGCTCGTGTCGGCCGCCGGCGAGCGCGAGGTCGACCTCGCCGACTACTTCACGGGCTATCGCGAGACCGTGCGCAGGCCCGACGAGCTCATCCGAGCGGTACGGATCCCGCTGCCGCTCGCGGGCATCTTCGCGTTCCACAAGGTCGCGAAGCGCCGATTCGACGACATCTCCAGCGTCGCCGTCGGCCTCGCGCTCGACCTCGACGACGGCGTGATCGCGGGCGCACGCATCGGGCTCGGCGGCGTCGCGGCGACCCCGATCCGCGCACGGGCGACCGAGGCGGTGCTGGTCGGGCGACCGTGGACCCTCGAGACCGCCCGCGACGCGGCATCCGTGCTCGGCACCGAGGGCACCCCGATGTCCGACCACCGGGCGAGCGCCGAGTACCGCTCGCTGATGCTCGGCACTGCGCTGCTGAAGCTGCACCGGTCCACGCCGCTCACGCCCGAGGGGGTGCCGGCATGAGCGAGCTCGCCGCACGCCCCATCGACCCCGTGGTCGGACGCCCCACGCCCCACGAGAGCGGCGCACTGCACGCCACCGGGCACGCCGTGTACACCGACGATCTCGCCGCTCGCGCGGGCGACGCGCTCACCGCGTGGCCCGTGCAGTCGGAGCAGGCGCACGCGCTCGTGACGCTCGACGTCGCGCCGGCGCTCGAGGTGCCCGGCGTCGTACGGGTGCTCACCGCGGCCGACGTGCCGGGAGTCAACGACGCGGGTGTCAAGCACGACGAGCCGCTCTTCCCCGGCGAGGCGATGTTCCACGGGCACGCCCTCGCCTGGGTGCTCGGCGAGACGGCGGAGGCCGCCCGACTCGGCGCCGCCGCGGTGCGCGTCGAGTACGAGACCCTGCCGTCGGTCATCACCGTGCCCGAGGCGATCGAGGCGGGCTCGTTCCAGGGCATCCCCCGCACGATCCGCCGCGGCGATCCCGAGGCCGCGCTCGCCACCGCGCCCCACGTCTTCGAGGGGGTCATCGAGATCGGCGGGCAGGAGCACTTCTACCTCGAGACGCACGCGTCGCTCGCCCGGGTCGACTCCGAGGGGCAGGTCTTCGTCGACTGCAGCACCCAGCACCCCTCCGAGACGCAGGAGATCGTCGCGCACGTGCTCGGACTGCCGAACAACCGGGTGACCGTGCAGGCGCTGCGCATGGGCGGGGGGTTCGGCGGCAAGGAGATGCAACCGCACGGGTTCGCGGCGATCGCCGCGCTCGGGGCCATGCTCACGGGCCGTGCGGTGCGACTGCGGCTCAACCGCACGCAGGACCTCACGATGACCGGCAAGCGGCATCCGTTCCACATCGTGTGGACCGCCGGGTTCGACGACGACGGCCGCATCGTCGCGCTCGCGACGACCCTCACCTCCGACGGGGGCTGGAGCCTCGACCTCTCGGAGCCCGTGATGGGCCGCGCCCTCTGCCACGTCGACAACGCGTACTGGATCCCCCACTTCGTGGCCCAGGGACGCGTCGCGAAGACGAACAAGACGTCCCAGACCGCGTTCCGCGGGTTCGGCGGGCCGCAGGGCATGTTCGTGATCGAGGAGGTGCTCGGGCACGCGGCGCCGGCGCTCGGCATCGATCCGGCGTCGCTCCGCGAGCGCAACCTCTACCGCCCCGGCCAGACGACGCCCTACGGACAGCCCGTGCGCCACGCCGAACGGCTCCGCACGATCTGGGAGGAGCTCCGCCGCTCGAGCGACTTCGACGCCCGCCGGGCTCGCATCGCGGCGTTCAACCACGAGCACGACGACGTGAAGCGGGCCCTCGCAATCACGCCCGTGAAGTTCGGCATCTCGTTCACCCTGACCGCCTACAACCAGGCCGGCGCCCTCGTGCACGTGTACAAGGACGGCTCGGTGCTCGTGAACCACGGCGGCACCGAGATGGGTCAGGGCCTGCACACGAAGATGCTGCAGGTCGCCGCCACGGCGCTCGGCGTGCCGCTCGAGACGGTGCGGCTCGCCCCGACGCGCACCGACAAGGTGCCCAACACCTCGGCCACCGCCGCCTCGTCGGGCGCCGACCTCAACGGCGGCGCGGTGAAGCACGCCTGCGAGCAGATCCGCGACCGCATGGCCGCCGTCGCCGGGCGGATGCTCGGGGTCGACCAGCGCGACGTGCGTTTCTCGGGCGGGCGGGTCGCCGGCCTCGGGCCGGTTCCGATGGGCACAGGCGGACCCTGGTTCACGTTCGCGCAGGTCGCGGACGCCGCCTACCACCAGCGCGTGCAGCTCTGGGCTGCGGGCTTCTACCGCACCGAGGGCCTGCACTGGGACACCGAGCGGATGCAGGGCGAGCCGTTCAAGTACTTCGCCTACGGAGCGGCCGCGACCGAGGTCGAGGTCGACGGGTTCACCGGCGCGCACCGGATGCTGCGGGTCGACATCCTGCACGACGTCGGCGACTCGCTCTCGCCGATCATCGACCTCGGCCAGGTCGAGGGCGCGTTCGTGCAGGGCGCCGGATGGCTCACGCTCGAGGAGCTGCGCTGGGACACGACCGACGGCCCCGGTCGCGGTCGGCTCCTCACCCAGTCGGCGAGCACCTACAAGCTGCCGAGCTTCTCCGAGATGCCCGAGGAGTTCAACGTACGCCTGCTCGAGCACGCCGCGGAGGACGGCGCCGTCTACGGGTCGAAGGCCGTCGGCGAACCGCCGCTCATGCTCGCGTTCAGCGTGCGCGAGGCGATCCGGGAGGCGGTCGGCGCGTTCGGGCCCGAGGGTCGCAGCGTCGAACTCGGCTCGCCCGCGACGGGCGAGGCGACGTTCCGCGCGATCCTCGCCGCTCGCCGGGACGAGGACGATCGCACGGATGCCGCGTCGGGCGCCACGACCGCGACCGGCGCCACCACCGGCGCTCCCCGACCGCTCGTGCCCTCGGACTCGTAGTCGGAGCGGACCGTGGACTGGGTCGACGCCGTGCAGCGCCTGCGCGCGTCGCGCACGGCCGCCGTGATGGTGACCGTGGCGATGGTGCGGGGGCACGCTCCCCGCAACGGCGGCGCCAAGATGGTGGTCTGGCGCGACGGGTTCTTCGGCACCGTCGGCGGGGGCAACCTCGAGGCGACGGCGACCCGCCGGGCCCGGGAGATGCTGGCGGACGCCACCGCCGAGCCCGAGCTGCTCACGCTCACGTTGAGCGACAAGGCCGTCACCGACTACGGCGTGCAGTGCTGCGGAGGAGAGGTCACCATGCTGCTGGAACCCGTGCCGGTCGTGCCGGCGGTCGCGATCTTCGGGATCGGCCACGTCGGGCTCGAGCTCGCCCGCATCCTCGCCCGGCAGCCGATCGAGCTCACGCTCGTCGACTCGCGGGCCGAGATGCTCGCGCCCGAGCGGATCGGCGCGCCCGGCTCGAGCGGACCCTTCGCCGATGCCGTCGCGACGGTCGCGCTGCGGCCGCTCCCGGTGCCCGAGGCAGCGCTCGCCGACCTGCCGGCCGGTGCCCACGTGCTCGTCATGACCCACGACCATGTCGAGGACCTCGCGATCGTCGAGGCCGCGCTGCGCGTCCCCGGCATCGGCTCGATCGGACTCATCGGCTCGCGCTCGAAGTGGGCGCGCTTCACGAAGGAGCTGCGGGAGGCCGGCCTCGGCGACGGCGACCTGGCGCGCGTGTCGACCCCGATCGGCATCGACGGCATCCGCTCGAAGGAGCCGGCGGCCATCGCGGTGAGCGTCGCGGCCCGGGTGCTGCAGCTCGTGGAGGAGGCCGCGGCGGCGCCCGTGCGGTGAGCCCGCGGCATCCGCGGCTCGCGCCCCTTCGCGGCGGAATCCTGCTCGCCCGGCGCACCCCGCCGCGCCCCTTCGCGGCGGAATCCTGCTCGCCCGGCGGAATCCGCGACGCGCGGGATTCGGGCGGCGCACCGGGATTCCCGCGGGCTCCCGCGGGTGCGGCGTGCGGCGTCAGAGCCCGAGGCGCGCGAGGTACGCGTTGCGGAACCGGCCCTCGGGATCGAACCGGGCGCGCAGGGCGGCGAAGTCGTCCCATCGAGGGTAGCGGCGCCGCACCTCGTCGCCCGGCAGCGTGGAGACCTTGCCCCAGTGCGGACGCGCGGTGGCGGGCAGCGCGGCCTCGATGGCGGGCAGCAGCGCGGTGACGGCCGGCTCGTCGCGCACCCACGTGAAGTGGAGGGCCACGACGTCGACGCCGTAGGCGGCGCTCAGCCACAGGTCGTCGGCCCGCACCGTGCGCACCTCGCACACCTGCAGGAGCGGGGCGATGCGATCGGCGAGCCCGCGCACCGCCTCGAGCGCAGCGACGGCGTCCGCCCGGGGCACGAGGTACTCCGACTGCAGCTCCGCCCCCGCCGACGGCGTGAACCCGAGCCGGAAGTGCGGCAGGCGCTCGAACCACGGGCCGGGTGCGCCGAGCTGCTCGGTGCACGCGTCGGCCGGCAGCCCGATGATCGGATGCCGCGCCTGCGTCGCCGGGTGGGCGCCGAGCCGCTCGACCACCGCACGACGCCGTTCCGCGGCATCCGTGTCGAACGGCAGCCGCTGCTTCACCCACAGCTGGTCGGCGACGTCGGTGCGCGACCACCGCGTGAAGATGCTGACGCTCGTGCCGAGCCCGGTGACTGCGTCGAGGTCGGCGAGGATCGCGTCCCAAGCGGGTGACTCGTACACCGCCTGCGCGACGTCGTAGGTCGGCTCGACGTCGAGCTCGAGGGAGGTGACCACTCCGAGCGCGCCGAGGTGCACGACCGCGCCGGCGAAGTCGGCGTCGCCGCGCACGAGCTTGCGCAGCTCGTGCACGACCGCGCCGGCGAAGTCGGCGTCGCCGCGCACGAGCTTGCGCAGCTCGCCGCCCGGGGTGACGAGGCCGATGCCCCGCACCGCGGTGGCGAGCGAGCCGATCCCGTCGCCCGAGCCGTGCGTGCCGGTGGCCACGGCGCCCGCGACCGAGATGTGCGGCAGCGACGCGAGGTTCGCGAGCGCGAGGCCCTGCCGGTGCAGCACCGGCGCGAGGTCGCCGTAGCGAGTCGCGCCCGTGCACCGCACGGCGCCCGGCGCGCTCGACACGTCGACGTGCACCGGCAGCCGGTCGGTCGCGATGAGCGTGCCGTCGGTGTCGGCGAGGTCGTTGAAGGAGTGGCGCGTGCCGAGCGCTCGGAACTGGCCGTCGCCGGCGAGCACCTCCCGCAGCTCGTCGACGGACGCCGGGTGCACGACCTGCCGCGCGCGGTAGGTCAGGTTGCCGGCCCAGTTGCGTTCCATCGTCCTCCTCACCAGCGCAGCACCGGCCATCCGTCGGCGTCCCACCCGAGCGGGACCAGCGCGAGCTGGAACTGCCCGTTGAGGTCGCGGTCGTAGTAGTGCAGGGCCATCATCCCATCGGCGACGGACTGCCCGCCGGGGCCGATGCGGCGTCCGGCGGTCTCGAGCAGCACGGTGCCGCCGTCCTCGAGCAGCGGCACGCCGTCGCGGTCGATGAACGGCCCGGTCGGGGCATCCGCCCGGCCGACGGCGACCTTGTAGGTGCTGTCGGCGCCCTGGCAGCAGTCGTCGCGCGAGACGAACAGGAACCAATGGCCGTCGTGCTCGAGGAGGTGCGGCGCCTCGATCGCGTTCGGCGGGGCACCCCGGTCGGCGAGGCGCAGCGGCTCGGCCTCGTCGGCCCGCAGTCCGCTGGGCCACTCGAGCTCGACCATGCGGATGCCGCTCCAGAACGAGCCGAACGACATCCACGGCGTGCCGTGGTCGTCGACCACGCCCGGGTCGATGGCGTTGAAGTCGTCGCCCGGCGCGGACGCGATCACGGGCCCACGATCGACCCAGTCGTAGGCGGGATCGTCGGGGTCGAGCGTGGTGTTCGTCGCGAGCGCGATGACCGACGCGTTCTTGCCGAACCGCGACGCCGAGTAGTACAGGTACCAGGTGCCGTCGTGCTCGACGAGCTCGGGCGCCCAGAGGTTGTCGACGCCGGGCACGGCCTCGTCGATCCACTCCGGCTTCTCGTCCCAGACCTCGCCCTCGTAGCGCCACGACCGGCCGTCGGACGATGAGCGGACCTGCACGTTGCCGTCGGCCACCGTGCCGTTCCCGGTCGAGTACACGTACCAGGTGTCGCCGTCCCTGGCCAGGGCCGGGTCGTGCGTCGACAGGTCGCCCGAGAGGTCCCAGGCGCCGCTCGTGGCGCAGCCGGCGAGCGCGAGGGTCACGGATGCCGCGAGCAGCACGCCGAGGCCGAGGCGGCGCGCTGCTCGTGCGGCGGGGCGCGGCGGCATGGACGACCGCCGCGACCCGCCGCGCCTCAGCCGAGCGAGATCGCGGTCCACGACACCGGCGGCAGAGTCACGGTCAGCTCGCCCCCGTCGATGCGCACCGAGTCGTTCGACCGCGGCGCCACCCGCTCGGGTTCGGCCAACGTGTTCCTGGCGTACACGTCGTCGTCGGCGAGGGTGTGCGACTCGAGCACCGACAGGTCGCCGAGGGTCGCGATGTCCACGATGAGCGTCAGGGGCTCGTCCTGGCTGCGGTTCACGAGGAAGACGGCGGTGCGCCCGGTCTCGGCGTCATGGGTGGCGACCGCATCGACGAGGGGGACCTCGCCGTACTCCTTCGTCTCGTAGGTCGGCGCGTCGAGCTTCAGCTCCAGCGCCTCGCCCTGCGCGAGCCGCGACGTGATCGAGAACGGGAAGAACGTGGTCTGCCGCCAGGCCGGGCCGCCGGGCTCGGTCATGATCGGCGCGATCACGTTCACGAGCTGGGCGAGCGAGGCGCTCGTCACGCGGTCGGCGTGCTTCACGAGCGAGATCATGAGGTTGCCGAACACGACGGCGTCGGCGACCGAGTAGACGTCCTCGAGGAGGCGCGGGGCGATGGGCCAGTTGTCGAGGCCCTCGATCCGGTCCACGTTCTGGAACCGGGAGAGGTACCACACGTTCCACTCGTCGAACGAGATGTCCACGGTCTTCTCGCTGCCGAGCACGGCCTTCACGTGGTCGGCCGTCGCGACGACGGTCTCGATGAAGCGGTCCATGTCGACGGCCGAGGCGAGGAAGCTGCCGAGGTCGCCGTCCTTCTCCTCGTAGTAGGCGTGGCACGAGATGTAGTCGACGTCCTCGTACGTGTGCGAGAGCACGACGCGCTCCCACTCGCCGAACGTGGGCATGTGCGCACTCGACGAGCCGCAGACGACGAGCTCGATGGACGGGTCGAGCTGGCGCATCGCCTTCGCCGTGCGCGAGGCGAGCTTGCCGTAGTCCTCGGCCGAACGATGTCCGAGCTGCCACGGACCGTCCATCTCGTTGCCGAGGCACCACATCTTCACGCCGAACGCATCGGTGCGCCCGTTCTCGATGCGGCGCTGGGACAGGGCGGTGCCGCCCGCGATGTTCGAGTACTCCAGCAGGTCGAGCGCCTCGAGCGTGCCCCGCGTGCCGAGGTTGACCGCCAGCATGAGCTCGCTGTCGACCTTGTCGAGCCACGACGCGAACTCGTGCAGCCCGACCTCGTTCGTCTCGGTCGAGTGCCAGGCGAGGTCGAGCCGGCGGGGCCGCTCCTCGCGAGGGCCGACGCTGTCCTCCCAGCGGAACCCCGAGACGAAGTTGCCCCCGGGGTAGCGGATCGTGGACACCCCGAGCTCCTTCACGAGCTCGACGACGTCGGCCCGGAAGCCGTCGGCGTCCGCGGTGGGATGGGTGGGCTCGTGGATGCCGTCGTAGACGTGCCGGCCGAGGTGTTCGACGAAGCCGCCGAAGACGCGCCGGTTGACGGGCCCGATGGTGAAGTGCGGGTCGATGGTCAGGCGTGCGGTGGGCATGGACTGCTTTCTGTGTGAGGAGCGGTGGATCTGCGGCAGGCCCCGCGCCGGGGCATCCGCTGGCTTGTGAGGTTGCGGCCTACTTGATGCTGCCGATCGCGAGCCCGCCCTGCCAGTACCGCTGGAGGAACAGGAACGAGAGGATGAGCGGCAGGATCGACACGAACGCGCCCGTCGTGATGAGGTTCCACACCTGCTCGCCGCCGGCGCCGGCGTTCGAGAGCGCGGTCCACCGGTTCAGGCCGACGGTGACCGGCAGCAGCTCGGGGTCGGTGAGCACGGCGAGCGGGAGGAAGAAGTTGTTCCAGGTGCCGACCACCGAGAGCAGCAGCACCGTGACGATCGCGGGGCGGAGCAGCGGCAGCGCGACCTGGAAGAACGTGCGCAGCTCGCCCGCCCCGTCGATGCGGGCCGCCTCGAGCATCTCGTCGGGCACGGCGTCCTGCGTGTAGACGCGCATGAGGTAGACGCCGAACGGGCTGAGCAGGCTCGGCAGGATGACAGCCCACGGCGTGTTGATGATGCCGTACTGGCTGAGCAGCATGAACGTGGGGATGACGAGGGCGGTGAGCGGCACCATGACCGAGCCGAGGATGATCGTGAAGACCGCCCCACGGCCGCGGAAGCGGTACTTCGCGAACCCGTAGCCGGCGAGGATCGCGAGCACGGTCGCCCCGATGCCGCCGGCGAAGGCGTAGACGAACGAGTTGGCGAGCCACCGCCAGTAGATGCCGCCCTGGTGCGTGAAGAGGCCCGCGATGTTCTCGAAGAGCGCGAAGTGGTCGTCGAACCAGAAGGCGCTCGAGCCGAACAGGCCCGAGGTGTTCTTCGTGGCCGCGACGACGAGCCACCAGATCGGGAAGACGAAGTAGATCGCCAGGATGACGAGGAAGGCGTGCGAGCCGATGCGGCGTCCGCCGTTGCGGTTCCGGCGGTCCTTCACGCTGCGGTCCTCCCGCGAGGGGAGTCCGGTCACGGTGGTGCCGGGTTCGTCGCGCACGTCGGCGCGGGGGGCGAAGACGCTCATGACTTGAGTCCGCTCTGCTTGCGCGTGAGGAAGAGGAAGACGAACGAGCCGGCGAACACGAGCATGCCGAGCGAGAACGCGATGGCCGACGCGTAGTTGAACTGGCTGTAGGAGAACGCGAGCGAGTACGCGTACATGTTCGGGGTGTAGGCCGCGTCGATCGCGCCCTGCGCGATGTTGCGGAGCACGACCGGTTCGGTGAAGAACTGCAGGGTGCCGATGAGGGCGAAGGTGATGACCATCACCACCGAGGAGGAGATCATCGGGACCTTGATGCGGATCGCCGTCTGCCACCCGTTCGCCCCGTCGATGCGTGCGGCTTCGTAGATCGACGGGTCGATCGATCGCAGGGCCGCGTAGATGACGACCATGTAGTAGCCCGACCACTGCCACGTCACGATGTTGACGAGGCTGGCGAAGACGGTGTCGGACGCGAGGAAGTCGGGAGTCGGCAGGCCGACCAGGTCGAAGAGCGTCGCACCGGGTCCGAACCTCGGGCTGTAGAGGAAGCTCCACATGAGCGCGCCGATCACGACCGGGATCGCGTACGGCGCGAAGATCAGCAGCCGCGAGAGGCTGGCCAGGCGGGTCACCAGCGTGTCCAGCACGAGCGCCGCCGCCATCGCGACGATCAGCTGGGCCGGGATCATCACGATCGCGAACGCCGCGACCCGGAGGAGCCCTTCGAGGAACAGCGGATCGGTGAACGCCTTCACGTAGTTCTCGATACCCGTGAACTTCGTACCGGTCGCGAGCGTCGAGGTGAACAGGCTCATGCCGAAGGCGTAGAACAGCGGGAAGATCAGGAAGAGGGCGAACACCAGGAGGAACGGGGAGACGAACAGCCACCCCCACCGCTGCCGGCGTCGCTCGAGCTTCGATCCCCCTTCGGGTGCGCGCCGCCGCGCGGGCGCCACGGCCGCCGCCGGGGGCGCCGCCAGGGTCGAGTGCGTCGTCATGTGTCGCTTCCTTCGTCGGAGCGGGCAGGGTGCCGCGTCCCGGCATGGCGCCGGGACGCGGCATCCGCTCACTGGAGGGTGAAGCCCTGCTCGGTGGCGTACTGCTCGAGCGAGGCCTGCAGGTCGTCGAGGGCCTGCGTCGAATCCTTCTCACCCTGCACCATCGCGTAGAGCTCCTCGGTCAGCTGGTCGTAGGCGTAGTTCTGGAAGGGGCTGAACGTGAAGCCGGTGTACCCGGCCGCCGCCTCGAGGAACACGTCCTTGTTGATCTGCTGCCCGCCGAAGAACGGGTACTCGAGGTCGCGGAAGTAGTCGGACTCGAGGATGGGCTTCCAGAGCGGGAACAGGGCGGCCTTCTCGATGCCGAGCTTCCATGCCTCCTCGGTGCCGAAGACCTCCTTGGCGACGACCGCGGCCGCCTCCTTGTCCGCCGCCTGGCTCGTCACGGCGAATGTCGAGCCGCCCCAGTTGATCTGCACCGGGTTCGCGGGGTCCCACTGGGGAACCGGCGCGGCCTTCCACTCGGCGTCGGAGTCGGCGTCGGAGAGACCGCCGAGGTAGCCCGGTCCCCACGCGGCCGCGACGTAGATCGCGTAGCTGCCGTCGACGAGCTTGGTGTTGTAGTCGGCGGTGAACGCGTCGTCGGTGGCGACGAGCCCGTCCTTCACGAGCTGGTCCCAGTACGCGAGCACGCTCTTGGAGCCGTCGTCGTTCACGTCGATGCCGATCGAGGTCGGCTCGGCGTTGTCATAGGCGAAGGGGACCGAGCCCGCCTGGGCGAACAGCGCCTGGTTGTAGGCGCGGCCGTTCGTCGGGAAGTCGGCGAGCACGCCGGGTGCACCGGCGTCCTTCAGGGCCTGCGCCGCGGCGGCGAACTCGTCCCACGTGGTCGGGACGGCGATGCCGTACTGGTCGAGGATGTCCTTGCGGTACAGCATGCCCATGGGGCCGCCGTCGACCGGGATGGCGTAGACCGCGTCACCGCTGGAGACGTCCTTCCAGGCGCCCTCGGTGTAGTCGCCCTTCACCTCGTTCGCGCCGAACTCGGTGAGGTCGACGAGCGCGTCGCGGATCGAGAAGCTCGAGAGCACCTCGGACTCGAGCATGATGACGTCGGGGGCGCCGGAGCCGGACTCGACGGCGGTCGAGAACTTCGTGTACTCATCGTTGCCCTGGCCGGCGTTGGTCCAGCAGATCTGGACGTCGTCGTGGGACTCGTTGAAGAGGTCGACGACGTCTTCGAAGGCGGGGTACCACGCCCACACGCTGACCTGGGTCGCGTCGGGCTTCTGGATCTCGTTGGTGCAGGACGCTTCGGCCTCGCCGGCCGAGCAGCCGGTGAGAGCGGCGGCGGCCACGGCGACGACGCCGGTCGCGGCCAGGATCTTCGACTTCATAGCTGTGTGCATTCCTCTCGCGGTGCTGACACCGTTGTCTGGGCGATGGGGCTCGAACGCCGCCGCGAGGGGACTCCGCGGTGAGTTCCGAGTCTTCTACAACGTTGTAAAGTAAACGTTGTAGAGACATGGTGCCGCGCCGCGCGCTCGCTGTCAAGCCGGATCGGAGATCGCTGTCCTGGCATCCCTCGGAGCGGCCGCGTCTGCACCGGCTTCGCCGGCCAGGGCGGACTCGCGCTCGGCAATGCTGAACTCCGCGAGGAGCAGCCGCGGCGGCCCGGCCGCGAGGGGGTCCTCGATGCGCTCGAGCAGCGTCCGCACCGCAGTGCGGGCGATCCACTCCTGACCGGGATCCACGGTCGTCAGCGACGGGATCGAGTAACGCGCCTCGTCGAGGTCGTCGAACCCGACGACCGCGACATCGTCCGGCACGCGGCGGCCGGACTCCTGCAGTGCGCGCATGGCGCCGAGGGCGAGCGTGTCGTTGAGGCCGAAGACGGCATCGAACTCCGCGCCCCGGTCGAGGAGCTCGCGCATGCACCGCGCGCCGTTCGCGCGATGCCAGAGCGTGGTGTACCCGATGATCGACTCGTCGTACGGGATCCCGGCGTCCTCGAGCGCCTCGCGGTAGCCGCGCAGCCGCAGCCCGGCCGACCCGATCACCTCGCCCTCGTGCGCGCCGATGATGGCGATGCGCCGCCGCCCGGAACGCAGCAGGAACTCGGTCGCCGCCCTCGCCGCCTCGACGTTCTGCATCGTGACGTGGTCGGCGGGGCCGTCGAAGATCCGTTCGCCGAGCACCACCAGCGGGTACGGCACGTCGAGGTGAGCGACGTCGTCCTGCCCCATGCCGAGCGGGCTGAAGATGAGCCCGTCGGTCATCTTCAGTCGCGGGCTGCGCAGGAGGTCGAGCTCCCGATCGCGGTCGCCGCCGGTCTGCTCGACGAGCACGACGGCGCCGGCCTCCTCGGCGGCCTCGATGACGGATGCCGCGAGCTCCGCGAAGTAGCTGAGCCCGAGTTCGGGGACCGCGAGCGCGATCGCCCCGGTGCGGCCGGAGCGCAGGCTCCGGGCCGTGAGGTTCGGGGTGTACCCGAGCTCGGCGATGGCCCGCTCGACCCGGTCCCGGGTGGCGGGCCTGATGTGCGGGTAGTCGTGGATGACGTTCGACACGGTCTTGATCGACACGCCCGCGAGCCGTGCGACATCGTGCAGCGTCGCCACCATATGTGAGCCTCCTCAGCCGTTCGCGGCGAGTCTACAACGTTGTAGTCGTCGTATTCCCGCCGCCTCGCGCAGCGATCACGACTCGAGGTCGCGCTCCCGCGCCGGGGGCGTGATGTGGGCCTGCGCACGCGCGGCATTCCGCTTCGAGACGCGTTCGATCCAGGCGAGCCGCTCGCGCTCGAGCTGCGTGGCGAACGCGGCCCAGAGCACGAGCGCCGCGCCCGCGCCGACGAGGAGGCCGCCGAGCGTGTCGGACAGCCAGTGCGCGCCGAGGTACGTGCGGCTGACCGCCATGAGCACGGTGTACGCCGCCCCGGCGATCCACACCGCCACGATCGGCACGATCACGCCGATGGCGACGGCGATCGTCGCGGCGTTCGCCACATGCCCCGACGGGAATGAGCCGAAGTCCGAGTGCACGAGGATGTCCTCCGGCCGGGCGCGCCCGAAGAGGTTCTTCAGGAGCTGCACCACGCCGGCGCTCGCCGCCGAGGCGACGATGAAGTACAGCGCCCCCCACGGCCGCCGGCAGATCAGCAGCACGACCGCGGTGAGGATCGGCACGACGAACACGCCGACCACGCCGCCCCCGAGGTCGTTCATGAAGAAGGCGAAGATGTCGCCGACCGGGCCCCGCGCCTCGAAGACGTCCTCGGCCCACTCCTCGTCGAACTCGAAGGGCGATCCGTCGGACCGCGCCATGATCACGAGGCCGAGGAGCGCCGCCATGACCACCGCGCCGACGCCGGCGATGAGTGGCGCGCGGCGTCCGAGCCGCTTCGCGCGAGCCTCCCGCTGCGCCGGGCGCAGGTCGTCGCCCGGGGTGGCGGTCGCGTCGTGGCCGGCGGCCTCGGCCGCGGTGTCGGGCGCCTCGGCCGCGGTGTCGGGCGCCTCGGCCGCGGTGTCGGGCGCCTCTGCCGCCGTATCCGGCGCCTCGGCCGCCGTGTCGGGCGCCTCGGCCGCGGTGTCTGGCGCCTCCCCGTCGGGCGTCGGCTCGTCGTCGCGCTCGGTCATCCCCCAACGCTAGCCGGGACGACCGGTGTGCGGACGAGCGGCACGCGCGTCCCGGGATCCGCACGCGGCATCCGCACGCGGCATCCGCCCCCGGTCAACCGCGCCGGAGGACGAACCGGCCGGCGCGGCATGACCTCGCCGTCAGTCGCTGAGCGGCGGCACCGTCTTCGGTCGCACGAGCGCCCAGAGCGCCGCGATCGCGACGACTGCTGCGAGCACCATCACGAACGCCATGGGCACGGCGCTGCCGACGCCCATGAGGCCGATGAGCGGGGAGATGAGGCCCGCCAGCCCGAAGTTCAGCGCGCCGAGGAGCGATGCGGCCGTGCCCGCCTCCGCACCGTGGTGCGCGAGGGCGAGCACCTGCACGGCGGGGAAGGCGAATCCGCACGCGAGGATGTAGATCCACAGCGGGATCGCCGTGCCCCAGAACCCGGCCCCGCCGCTGTCGAGCACCATGATGGCCACGGCCATCGAGAGGTGCACGACGGTGGTGATCGCGAGGATCCACTGCGGCTGCACCGGCCCGCGCATCAGCCGGGAGCTCGTCTGCACGCCGATGATGATGCCGATGGAATTGACGGCGAAGAGCAGTCCGTACTGCTGCGCGCTGAACGCGTAGACCTCCTGGAACAGGAACGATGAGGTCGAGAGGTATCCGAAGAGGCCGGTGAACGTCATGCCGCCGATGATCGCCGCGCCCAGGTACACCCGGTCGCGGAAGAGCGCGGCGTAGCGGTCGCGCAGCGTGGAGTGGCCGGCCACGTGCCGACGCGACTCGGGGAGGGTCTCGACGATGAAGAACGCGACGGCCACGAGCACGGCGGCGCCGTAGATCGCGAGCACCACGAACACGCCGCGCCAGTCCATCACGCCGAGCAGCTGCGAGCCGATGACCGGCGCGAGCACCGGCGCGAGGCCGTTCACGAGCGCGAGGCGCGAGAGCATGCGCACGAGCGGCTTGCCGCCGAACAGGTCGCGCACCATCGCCATCGCGACCACGCCGCCGGCGGCGGCGCCGAAGCCCTGCAGCAGGCGGAAGACGCTGAGCCAGACGATGTCGGGCGCGAGCGCAGCGGCGACGGATGCCGCGATGTGCAGCGCCGTGGCGAGGATGAGCGGCAGGCGGCGACCCACCTTGTCGCTCCATGGGCCGACGATGAGCTGGCCGAATCCGAAGCCGACCATCGTGCCGGTGAGCGTGAGCTGGACGGCCGCGGCGGAGACGCCGAGCTCGTCCTGCAGCACGGGGAACGCGGGCAGGTACAGGTCGACCGTGAACGGTCCGAGCGCCGTGAGCGCGCCGAGGACGAGGACGTAGACGAGGCGCTGGCGGCGCGAGAGGAGGTCGCCGGGATGCGCGACCGACGAGTAGTCGTCGGGCCGGATGATGGGGATGGAGGCGGTTGAGGACATGCGGATCCTGGGCGTGCTCGAGTGCGGCGGCGCACGCCCTCGGACGCCGGGAAACAGGAACGACGGCGTCCGCGGGGACGCCGTCGTGAGGCGATCTCGGCCGGCATGGCCTCGAATCGATTCGACTACGTGCAAGTGTAGCGGATCACCCCCCTCGCCCCGCAACCGCGAAGCGACTGGGAATACGCATCCCGAAGGCGGCGGGTGCTGCTCAGGCCGCCTCCTGGAGCGGGTCGGCGAGCAGGCGCTCGAACGCCAGCTCGGCCGCGCCGATCGCCAGCCGGTCCTCCCCGAGCGCAGCCACGCGGATGTCGAGGCCCTCGGCCGCGGCCGGCATCGCCTGCTCGGCGACGGCGGCGGCGAGCGCGGCCGGGTCGCTCTCGGCGACCGTGGCGAGGAAGCCGCCGAGCACGACGAGCGAGGGGTTGAGCACGTTCACGGCGTTGGCCAGTGCGGTCGAGAGGATGCGCCGCTGCCGCGCCAGCTCGTCGGCGACCTCGGGCGACTCCGAGCCCGAGAGCGCCGCGGCGAGCGTGGGCTCGTCGGCCGCGTGGAGTCCGACGACGCCGAGCAGCCGCTCGCGGCTCACCTCGTCCTCGAGTACGCCGCCCGCGGCCCGCCGGTCGCCCTGCGCCGCGATGCCCGGTCGGTTCTGGCCGAACTCGCCGGCATAGCCCCCCGAACCGCCGACGGGCGCTCCGTGCACGATGAGGCCGCCGCCGATGCCGCTCGCGCCGCCGTTGAGGTACACGATGTCGTCGACGCCGCGTCCGGCGCCGAAGAGGTGCTCCGCCACCGCGCCGAGGCTCGCATCGTTGCCGATGAAGGCCGGGAGGCGGGCAGCCTCTTCGACGAGCGCACGGAGCGGTGCGTCCGTCCACTCGAGGTGCGGGGCCAGGCGCACGAGTCCGTCGGACGCCCGGACGAGGCCAGGCACGGCGAGGCCGATGCCCACGATGCGAGCCCGTCGCAGCACATCGGACCGCCAGCGCTCCACCACGTCGGCGATGAGCTGGGCCGTCTCGGCCGGGGTCACGAGGTGGTCCATCTCGTGGCGCTCCCGCACGACGATCGCGCCGTCGAGCCCGACGGCCGCGATCGTGACGGCGTCGACCTCGGGGTTCACCGCGACGGCGATCACGCCGGGGTGCGGTGCGACCACGGGCGACGGGCGTCCGACGCGGTTGGTGGGATCGGGGGCGCGCTCCTCCACGAGTCCCGCCTCGACGAGCTCCGCCGAGAGTGCGGCGACGGTGGAGCGGTTGAGCCCGGTGACCTGCGTCAGCCGGGCGCGGGAGAGCGGCCCCTCGAGGTGCACCAGCCCGAGGAGTTTCGAGAGGTTTCGACGGTGCACCCCGTCGAAGGTGCCGACTCGCTCTGCCACGCGACCACTCTAGGGGCGGCGCCGAGTAGGCCCCCGGCGACGCGCCGAATATGTTGCGCTTGACCCCAAATGCGCGTGCACGTAGTATTCGAGTCGTCCAGATCACTTTCGACGCAAATGTCGAAACTTTCGAGAGGTTCAATGATGAACAGACGCAGCATCCCCCGGCTCGTCACCCTGGGTGCCGTGACCGCACTTGCCGTCGGCACCCTCGTCGGGTGCAGCGCCGGAGGCGGTGACACGGGCGACGGCTCGGTCAACCTGACCTTCTGGCACAACTCCACCACCGGCGACGGCAAGGCCTATTGGCAGCAGACGGCCGACGACTTCGAGGCGGAGAACCCCGGCGTCGAGATCGAGATCCAGGCGATCCAGAACGAGGACATGGACGGCAAGCTCCAGACCGCCCTGAACTCCGGCGACGCCCCCGACATCTTCATGGCCCGAGGCGGGGGCAAGCTCGCAGCCGTCGTCGAGGCCGGTCAGGTGCAGGACCTGACTGATGCGCTCTCGGACGACACCAAGGCCGCGCTCGGCGAGGCATCGCTCGCCGCGCTCTCCGTCGACGGCAAGGTCTACGGCGTGCCGTCGTCCGTGCTGCCGGGCGGCATCTACTACAGCAAGGACCTGTTCGCCCAGGCGGGCATCACCGAGGTGCCGACGACGTTCGACGAGCTCGGCGAGGACGTCGACAAGCTCAAGGCTGCGGGCATCGCCCCGATCGCCCTCGGCGCCAAGGACGCCTGGCCTGCGGCGCACTGGTACTACTTCTTCGTGCTGCGCGAGTGCTCGCAGGACGTCGTGGCCGCGCTCGCGACGGACCCCAGCTTCACGGACGACTGCTTCCTGCGGGCCGGTGAGGACCTCGCGGACTTCGCCGCCACCGAGCCGTACAACGACGGCTTCCTCACCACGTCCGCCCAGCAGGGGGCCGGCTCCTCCGCGGGCCTCATCGCCAACCACAAGGCGGCCATGGAGCTCATGGGCGCATGGGACCCGGGCGTGATCGCCTCGCTCACGCCCGACGAGAAGCCGCTCGCCGACCTCGGCTGGTTCCCCTTCCCCGCCGTCGACGGCAGCGAGGGCGGTGACGGCGCGATGATGGGCGGCGTCGACGGCTACAGCTGCCACGTCGACGCTCCGAAGGAATGTGCCGAGTTCCTCGAGTTCGCCTCGCAGAAGCAGCAGCAGGAGGGCTACGCCGAGGCCTTCGTCACGCTGCCCGCCAACAAGGACGCCCAGAGCGTGGTCACCGATCCCGCACTGCAGGAGGTGCTCGCCTCGTACAACGACGCACCCTACGTCTCGGTGTGGCTCGACACGCTGCTCGGCCAGAACGTCGGCAACGCGCTCAACGTGGGCGTCGTCGACCTGCTCGCCGGCAAGGGCGACGCCCAGGGCATCGTGGACGCCGTCGAAGACGCCATCAAGAAGGGCTGAAAGGCCCTCGCACCATGAGCGTTCGCACCAGCACTCCCGCACCGACGCGAGGGCCGGCCGACGACGCGCGGGTCGGGGACGACGAGTCGTCCCCGACCCCCGGTCGGGCCGACGACGCGGCGCCCTCGAACCCGCGGCGCGGCCGGCGCGACTGGGCGAAGTCCGCCGAGATCGCCGTGCTCGTCGGCCCGGCCCTCGTCGTCTTCCTCGGCTTCGTCATCTTCCCCGTGGTCATGGCCGGCTACTACGGGTTCTTCCGGTGGAAGGGCTTCGGGCCGCCGACCGACTTCATCGGCCTGCAGAACTACGTCACGATCTTCCAGGACCCCACGTTCCACGAGGCCCTCTGGCACAACGCCGTCATCGTGGTCATGTCCCTCGTACTCCAGGGCCCGATCGCGCTGCTGCTGGCGCTGCTGCTCAATCGCCCGATGCGGGGGCAGTCGGTGATCCGCGTGCTCATCTTCGTGCCCTATGTCCTCGCAGAGGTCGTCGTCGGCACCGGCTGGAGCCTCATGCTCCAGAGCGACGGAGCGCTCAACGGGCTGCTCGAGAAGATCGGCCTCGGCGCGCTCGCCCAGGACTGGCTCTCGAATCCCCAACTGGCGATCTGGACCCTCCTGGCGATCATCACCTGGAAGTACGTCGGCTTCGCCGTCATCCTCTTCCTCGCCGGCCTGCAGGGCATCCCGCAGGAGCTCACCGAAGCCGCCCAGATCGACGGCGCCTCCTACTGGCAGATCCAGCGCCGGATCACCCTGCCGCTGCTCGGCCCGACCCTGCGCATCTGGGCGTTCCTGTCGATCATCGGATCGCTGCAGCTGTTCGACCTCGTCTACATCATCTGGGGCCAGTACATCGCGTCGACCGCGGGCACCTCCACGATGGCGACCTACATGGTCGCCAACGGCCGCAACGCCGGCAACTACGGGTACGGCAACGCCGTGGCGGTGGTGCTGTTCCTCATCTCGCTCCTCGTCGCCCTCATCTACCAGCGCTACGTGCTGCGCCGTGACACGGCAGGCGCCCTCACCGAACGGAGCGAGCGATGACCGCCTCGACCATCGCCATCCCGCGGGCCAGGCGTCCGCGCGGCAACGCACCGCTGCCATGGGGCAGCCCCGCGATATACTTCGGCGCGTTCGTCGTCATCGCGCTCATGCTGGCGCCGATCCTCTACATCATCGTCGGCGGCTTCCGCACCAATTCGCAGATCACCGCCGATCCGTCCGGGCTGCCCTCCCCCTGGGTGACCGAGAACTACGCGGGCGTGCTCGGCAGCACGACCTTCTGGGGTGAGGTGGCCAACTCCACCGTCGCCGCGGTCGTCACCACGATCGGTGTCGTCGCGCTCGGCCTCATGGCCAGCTACGTGCTCGCCCGGTACCGGTTCCGCGCGCGCGGCGTGCTCTACGCGGTCTTCGCCGCGGGCCTGATGTTCCCGATGACGGTGGCGATCACCCCCCTGTACATCGTGGTGCGCAACCTCGGGCTGATGAATTCGCTCGCCGGCATCATCCTGCCCCAGATCGCCTTCGCCCTGCCGGCGACGATCATCATCCTCGTGCCGTTCCTGCGCGCGATCCCCGACGAGATCGAGGAGGCCGCCTCGATCGACGGATGCTCGCGCCTCGGATTCTTCTGGAGGATGGTGGTGCCGCTGGCGCTGCCCGGCGTCATCACCGTGGGAATCCTGGCATTCATCGCGAGCTGGAACAGCTACATCCTGCCGTTGTTCATCCTGAACAACGAGGCCTCCTTCACCCTGCCGCTCGGCGTGCAGGCGTTCGCGTCGCAGTACTCCGTGGACACCGCCAAGGTGCTCGCGTTCACCTCCCTGTCGATGATCCCCGCCCTCATCTTCTTCAGCATCTTCGAGCGCCGCATCGTCGGCGGCCTGACGGGGGCGGTCAAGGGATGAGCGAGCCGGTGACGGATGCGGCGGACGCGATGGCGGCCGCCACGATGACGGATGACCCCACGAAGCGAGAGACCAGCACCATGACGGATACCCAGGCGACGGCTACCCCCACCACGGGCGCCCGCGCCACCGATGCCCGGGCGACGACGGTGGCGCCGTGGCGCGACCGGTCGCTTCCCGCCGATGCACGCGCGGGTGCGCTCATCGCCGAACTCGCCCTCGAGGAGAAGGTCGCCCAGCTCTACGGCATCTGGATCGGCGCCTCCGATGACGGCGCCGACGTGGCCCCGCACCAGCACGAGATGAGCAGCGCGGTGGATCTCGATGAGCTGCTGCCCAAGGGGCTCGGCCAGATCACGAGGCCCTTCGGCACCGCGCCGGTCGATGCGGCGGTCGGGGCGCAGTCCCTGGCCCGGCTGCAGGAGCGCATCGTCGCGTCGAGCAGGTTCGGCATTCCGGCGCTCGTGCACGAGGAGTGCCTGGCGGGCTTCGCGGCATACGGCGCGACCGCGTATCCGGTGCCGTTGTCGTGGGGCGCCACGTTCGACCCCGGGCTCATCGAGCAGATGGCGCGCCGCATCGGCGCGGACATGCGCTCGGTCGGCGTGCACCAGGGGCTCGCTCCGGTGCTCGACGTCGTGCGCGACGCCCGGTGGGGCCGCGTCGAGGAGACCATCGGCGAGGACCCGTACCTGGTCGGCACCGTCGGCACGGCGTACGTGCGCGGGCTCGAGGCATCCGGCATCGTGGCGACGCTCAAGCACTTCGTCGGGTACTCGGCGTCCCGGGCGGGGCGCAACCTGGCGCCCGTGTCGGTCGGCGCGAGGGAGCTCGCCGACGTGCTGCTGCCGCCGTTCGAGATGGTGATCCGCGATGCGAAGCCGCGTTCGGTGATGAACGCGTACACCGACCTCGACGGCATGCCCACCGCGGCCGACCGCGACCTGCTCACGGGCCTGCTGCGCGAGACCTGGGGCTTCGAGGGCACCGTCGTCGCGGACTACTTCTCGGTGGCCTTCCTCGAGACCCTGCACGGCACGGCCGGCGACCTCGGCGAGGCGGCCGTGGCGGCGCTCGAAGCGGGCATCGACGTGGAACTCCCCACGGTGCACGCGTTCGGCGAGCCGCTCGTGCGGGCGGTCGCCGACGGCCGCGTCGACGAGGAGGTCATCGATCGGGCCCTCCGCCGAGTGCTCGTGCAGAAGATCGAGGCAGGCCTGCTCGACGAGGCGGTGGCGACGGCCCCTGCCGCGAAGGGCACGGTCGACCTCGACTCGGTCGGGAACCGCGCCCTCGCGCGCCGCATCGCCGAGCAGGCCATCGTGCTCCTCCACAACGACGGCACGCTCCCCCTGGCCGAACCCGCGCGCATCGCCGTGATCGGCCCGACCGCCGACGATCCGCTCGCCGTGCTCGGCTGCTACGCATTCCCGACGCACGTCGGCGTGCACCACCCGGGAAGCGGCGCGGGAATCGAGCTTCCGACCCTCGTCGACGCCCTTCGCGCCGAGTTCCCGGCCGCCGAGATCACCGTCGCACCGGGCACCTCCATCGACGGCGGCGAGATCGCCGGCATCGCGGACGCGGTCGCGGTCGCGGCTTCCGCGGATGTCGTGGTGCTCGCCCTCGGCGACCGCGCCGGCCTGTTCGGCCGGGGCACGAGCGGCGAAGGATGCGACGCGGAGACCCTCGACCTGCCCGGCGCCCAGGCGGCGCTGCTCGAGGCCGTGCTGGACGCCGGCACGCCGACCGTGCTCACCCTGCTCGCGGGCCGCCCGTACGTGCTCGGCACCGCACCCGAACGTGCCGCAGGCATCCTGCAGGCGTTCTTCCCCGGCGAGGAGGGCACGCGCGCCGTCGCCGCGATCCTCGGAGGGCGTGTGAACCCGAGCGGGCGCCTGCCCGTCAGCGTGCCGGCCACGCCGGGCGCGCAGCCGTCGACGTACCTGGCTTCGACGCTCGCCCGTCGCAATGCCGTGTCGAACATCGACCCGACGGCTCGCTATCCGTTCGGCCACGGCCTCGGCTACACGTCGTTCGAGTGGCGCGACCTTCGGGTGGAGGCGTCCGAGGCGACGACCGACGGCGCGTTCCGGCTGTCGCTCACGGTGGAGAACGTCGATGACCGCGCGGGCGCCGAGGTCGTGCAGCTGTACGTGCACGACCCCGTCGCGACGGTCGTGCGGCCGGCGCAGCGGCTGATCGGATTCCAGCGGGTCGAGCTCGAGCCCGGGGCATCCGTGCGCCTCAGCGTCGAGGTGCCGGCCGACCTCACGTCGTTCACGGGTCGGGCGGGCCGGCGCATCGTGGAGCCGGGGTCCCTCGTGCTGGGCTTCGGGCGGTCGAGCGCCGAGCTGCCGCTGCAGGCGACCGTCGAGCTCGTCGGGCCCGTGCGCGTGGTGGACCACACCCGGGCGCTGCATCCCGCGTGGACCGCCGAACCGCTCGGGCTGCCCGACTCGCCGTGACGGCCGCTTGCAATCCGGTGCTGCCGGGGTCCCACCCCGATCCGAGCATCTGCCGAGTGGGCGACGAGTTCTTCGTGGTGACCTCGACCTTCGAGTACTTCCCCGGGCTGCCGGTGCATCGCTCTCGCGACCTGGTGACCTGGGAGCTCGTGGGCCATGCGGTGCACCGCGACGACCAGCTCGACCTGTCGACGGTGCCGGCCTCGGGCGGCCTGTTCGCGCCGACGATCCGCCACCACGCCGGACGGTTCCACGTCGCCTGCACCCTCGTCGGCGGCCGCGGCCGTCAGGGCAGCTTCGTGTTGACCGCGACGGACCCGGCGGGACCGTGGTCGGATCCGGCGTGGATCGAGGATGCGCCGGGCATCGACCCGTCGATCCTGTTCGACGACGACGGGCGGGCGTGGTGGTGCGGCACCCGGCTCGCCGATCCGGGCGACTGGCCCGAGCAGACCGAGGTGTGGGTGCGCGAGCTCGACCTCGCCACGATGTCGCTCGTCGGCGACGAGCACGTCGTCTGGCACGGCGCCGTCGAGGGTGCGGTCTGGGCCGAGGGACCGCACCTCTTCCGCCACGCGGGCGAGGTGCTGCTCCTGGCGAGCGAGGGAGGCACCGAACGCCACCACGCCGTGAGCGCGGCGCGCGGGGCGAGCCCGAGCGGACCCTTCACCGGGTCGCGGGCGAACCCGCTGCTCACCCACCGTCATCTCGGGGGCGACGTCCCGGTCGCGAACGTCGGCCACGCCGACCTCGTCGACGACGGTCGCGGCGGGTGGTGGGCGACCGTGCTCGCGACGAGGCGACTGCCGCTGGACGGCGCTCGCGCCGACGCGCTGCAGGGCCGCGAGACCTGGTTGGTTCCCGTGGTGTTCGAGGACGGCTGGCCGGTGTTCGCGCCGGGCACCGGCCGGTTGGCCGAGGAGGTCGACGTGCCGTGGGCCGGTGCGCACGCGATCGACGCACGGTCGCTCGTCGACCACTTCGACGGGCCGAGGTCGCATCCGGAACTGGTGTCGGTTCGCACCGCGCCCGGCGTGCACCGGGCCGGCCTCGGCGAACGGCGTGGGCACCTGCGCCTCCACGCCGTCTCCGGTGGTCTCCACGAGCCGGCGCCGCACGCATTCGCGGGCTTCCGCCTCGAGCAGCCGGTCGCAACGCTCGCGACGGTGCTCGAGGCACCGGATGCCCCATCGCCCGGCGTGCTGGCCGGGCTCGCGCTTCGGCTGTCGGACCGCCGACACCTGACCCTCGGCGTGCGCGCCCGCGCGGCAGGCCCCATCGTGGAACTCCTGCTCCACGTCGACGGCGAGGACCGTGTGCTGGGCGTCGCCGAGGTGCCCGCCGGGCGGCTCGGCCTGGTTCTCGAGGTCGACGGGTTCGACGCCGTCGCCCGGGTCGAGGTCGGCGAACGCCGCATCGTGGTCGGCACGGCGGACCTCTCGCCGCTCAGCCCGAGTGAGGGCGGAGGATTCGTCGGGGTCGTCGGCGGGGTCTTCGTCGTCGACGACACCGCTGCCGACGGACACGATGCCGCGCCGGCGGCCTTCGCCGATTTCGATGTGCTGAGCCTGGTGCACGCGCCGGCGGGATGATCTCGTCGGCCGGCGAGTTGAGCGGCTACGCCGGCGGCGCCGTGCTCTCCCGCACGACGAGGCTCGTCGCGAGATCCATGCGCGGCGTCGGCGCTGCCCCGGCCGCTCCCGGCACGGCACCGGGTTCGTCGCGCTCATCGAGCTCGTCGGCGAGCCGGATCGCGAGCCTGGCCGCCTCCTCCCCCATGCGGCGGAGCGGCTGGTGCACGGTGGTGAGCCGTGGGGTGAGCCAGCGGGCGAGCGGGATGTCGTCGTAGCCGACGATCGAGAGCTCCTCGGGCACGCGGATGCCGCGCTCGCGAGCCGCCTCCATGACGCCGAGCGCCTGCATGTCGCTGCCGGCGAAGATCGCCGTGGGCCGGTCGGGCCGTCCGAGCAGCTCGCGGGCGCGTTCGCGGCCGCCGCTCACGTGGAAGTCGCCGAACCGGATCCAGTCGGGATCGATGGCGAGGCCCGCGGAGTTCATCGCCGACCGGTAGCCGTCGACCCTGGCCAGCGAGCACATCATGTCCTCGGGGCCGGTGATCGCGGCGATGCGCGTGTGGCCGAGCTCGATGAGGTGACGCGTGGCGGCGAGGCCGCCCGACCAGTTCGCCGAGCCGACCGACGGCGCGTCGGGCGAGGGGTCGCCGGCCGGGTCGACGATGACGAACGGGATGGCCCGCGAGTGCAGGCGCTCCCGGTACTCGGGCGCGAGCTCCGAGAACACGAGGACGATGCCGATCGGCCTGCGGCGCATGACGCCCTCGATCCAGTCGGGGTCGGGTGCGTGCCGGCTGCCGCTCACGGTGAGCACCACGCTGAGCCCGTGCTCCTTCGCGACGTGCTCGACGCCGCCGATGAGCTCCATCGACCAGATGGGGTCGAGCTCGTGGAAGACGAGCTCGATGAGCTCGGCCCGAGACTCCGATCGTCCTCCGCCCCGACGGCGGTACCCCCGCTCGGCGAGGAGCCGCTCGACGCGGGCACGCGTGGCCGGCGAGACATCCGCCCGGCCGTTCAGGACCTTCGAGATGGTCGACAGCGAGACGCCCGCCTCCTCGGCGACGCTCGCCAGTGTGACCCGGTGGTCGGCCATCTCACGCTCCATGTTTCGAAGCCTAGCGCCGAAACTTGCGACACGGCGGCGGCACCCGACCTGCCTGCCGTTCGAGACGGCGGACTTGCATCCGTCCCACCTCGTGCATTATGTTGTAACTGCCAACAAATCATCGATGACGCTGAAAGGCGGATCCCCATGGCCAGCGCGCCCACCCGCGACGACAAGTTCTCCTTCGGCCTGTGGACGGTCGGCTACAACGGCACCGACCCGTTCGGCGGCCCAACGCGCAACGCGCTCGACGTCGTGCACGTCGTCGAGAAGCTCGACGAGCTCGGCGCCTACGGCCTCACCTTCCACGACGACGACCTGTTCGCCTTCGGGTCGACGGATGCCGAGCGCCAGAAGCAGATCGACCGCCTGAAGGGCGCCCTCGAGGCCACGGGCATCATCGTGCCGATGGTCACCACCAACCTGTTCAGCGCACCCGTCTTCAAGGACGGCGGCTTCACGTCGAACGACCGGGCCGTGCGCCGCTTCGCGCTGCGCAAGGTGCTGCGCAACATCGACCTCGCCGCCGAGCTCGGCGCGAAGACGTTCGTGATGTGGGGCGGCCGCGAAGGCGCGGAGTACGACGCCGCCAAGGACATCCGCTCTGCCCTCGAGCGCTATCGCGAGGCCGTGAACCTGCTCGGCGACTACGTCACCGACAAGGGCTACGACCTCCGCTTCGCGATCGAGCCGAAGCCCAACGAGCCGCGCGGCGACATCCTGCTGCCGACCGTCGGCCACGCGCTCGCGTTCATCGACTCGCTCGAGCGTCCCGAGCTCGTGGGCCTGAACCCCGAGGTCGGTCACGAGCAGATGGCGGGCCTCAACTTCGCCGCCGGCATCGCGCAGGCGCTGTACCACGGCAAGCTCTTCCACATCGACCTCAACGGGCAGCGCGGCATCAAGTACGACCAGGACCTGGTGTTCGGCCACGGTGACCTGCACAACGCGTTCGCGCTCGTCGACCTGCTCGAGAACGGCGGCCCCGGCGGAACGCCGACCTACGAGGGTCCCCGCCACTTCGACTACAAGCCGAGCCGCACCGAGGACGAGACGGGCGTCTGGGACTCGGCCGCCGCGAACATGCGCACCTACCTGCTGCTCAAGGAGCGGGCCGCGGCCTTCCGCGCCGACCCCGAGGTGCAGGAGGCGCTCGAGGCCGCGAAGGTGTACGAGCTCGCGCAGCCGACCCTCGGCGAGGGCGAGTCGTACGACGACCTGCTCGCCGACCGCTCGGCGTTCGAGGACTTCGACGCGAGCGCGTACCTCGGCGGCAAGGGCTTCGGCTTCGTGCGCCTGCAGCAGCTCGCGACCGAGCACGTCCTCGGCGCGCGCTGACGGTGCGGCGCGGCATCCCCCACTGCATGCGCCCATCCGCCTGCGCCACTTCGGCGGCCGCCGCGCCAGGCCGGCGGACACCCACCCACTCGCCTCCCCGCTTCTGCGCCACTTCGGCGGGCGCCGCGCCAGTTCGAGTGGCGCGGACGGCGTCGAAGTGGCGCAACGATGAGCATGGCCCGCTGAGGGCAACGATGAGCATGTCCCGCTGATGTCCCGCTGAGGAAGGAGCACATCCCATGGCACTCGTCGCCGGCGTCGACTCGTCGACCCAGTCGTGCAAGGTCGTGATCCGGGATGCCGCGACCGGGGCGCTCGTGCGCTCCGGTCGCGCCGCGCATCCCGACGGCACCGAGGTGGACCCCGCCGCGTGGTGGGGTGCCCTGCTGTCGGCGTTCGCCGATGCCGGGGGGCTCGACGGCGTCGACGCGATCTCGGTCGGTGGGCAGCAGCACGGCATGGTCGTGCTCGATGCGGAGGGGCGGGTCATCCGCGACGCCCTGCTCTGGAACGACACCCGCTCGGCGCAGGCGGCGCGCGACCTCATCGACGAGGTGGGCGCCGACGCGTACGCCCACCGCACGGGCGTCGTGCCCGTCGCGTCGTTCACGGCGACCAAGCTGCGGTGGCTGCGCGACGTCGAGCCGGCGAACGCCGAGCGCGTCGCCGGCGTCGCGCTCCCCCACGACTGGCTCACCTGGCGCCTCCGCGGCTACGGACCCGTCGGCGAGTCGCCGCTCGGCCCGCAGCTCGACCAGCTCACCACCGACCGGTCGGACGCGAGCGGCACGGCGTACTGGGGCGCCGACGGCTACGACCGAGACCTCCTCGTGCGTGCGCTCGGCCACGACGCGACCCTCCCGCGGGTGCTCGGCCCCGATGAGGCGGCCGGGCGCACGCCCGACGGCATCCTCGTGGGCCCGGGCGCGGGCGACAACGCGGCGGCCGCACTGGGGCTCGACGCGGCATCCGGCGACGTGGTGGTGTCGATCGGCACGAGCGGCACGGTCTTCGCCGTCACGGACGCCCCGATCGCCGACGCCTCGGGCACGGTCGCGGGGTTCGCGGATGCCACGGGGCGATTCCTGCCGCTCATCGCCACGCTCAACGCGGCGCGCGTGCTCGACGCGACCGCGCGCCTGCTCGGCGTCGATCATGCGGAGCTCGGCCGGATCGCGCTGGACGCCGAGCCCGGGGCATCCGGGGCCGTGCTCGTGCCGTACTTCGAGGGCGAGCGCACCCCGAACCTGCCCGATGCGACCGCGTCGTTCTCGGGACTCACGCTCGCGAACACCACGCGACCGTCGATCGCGCGCGCTGCGATCGAGGGCATGCTCTGCGGACTCGCCGACGGGCTGGACGCCGTTCGCGCGCAGGGCGTCGATTCGCAGCGCGTCCTGCTCATCGGCGGGGCCGCGCAGAACCCCGCCGTGCGACAGGTGGCCGCGCAGGTCTTCGACGTGCCGGTGACGGTGCCCGCACCCGGCGAGTACGTGGCCGACGGCGCCGCCCGCCAGGCGGCGTGGGTGCTCACCGGCGAGCGGCCGTCGTGGCCGGTCGAGACGGCCGAGGAGCTCGCCCCCGACACGCGAGCCGTGATCCGCCGGCAATACGCGGCGGCCGCAGCGGCCGCGGTGACGGCGGGCTGACGGCCGGTTCGGCTGACTCAGGCGAGCGCGGCCTCGACGACGTCGGCCAGCTCGGCGCCGCGCCCGAGCCTGCGGGCCGTCTCGAACCGCGACGCGTCGGGCCCCGCGAGCACGCGCTCGAGGAACGGCTCGAAGAACGAGAGCGGCGAGCGGATGGGCAGGCCCTTGCGCGCCCGGATGTCCTCGGCCGCGCCGAGCATTCGACCGGCGCGCTCGACGTCGCCCGAGGTGGTCGCGACCGCGAACATCCCCTCGAGCGCATCGGCGATGCCCTACTCGTGGCCGATGGTGGAGGCGAGGAGGAGCTGCTCGCCGAAGCACTCGCGAGCACGGTGGGGCTCTGCCGCCAGCAGGTGGGCCCATCCGAGGTGGCTGAGCGCGATCGCCTGGCCGAGGGTGTCGCCGATGCCGCGCGCCACCGTGAGGCTGGTCTCGAACCGCCTGACGGCGTCGTCCGCCCGGCCCTGCGCGAGCCGGACCCGGCCGATCATGACCCCGGCCATCGCACCGCCGAACGCGATGTCGTACTCCTCGGCGAGCTCGAGGGACCGCCGGGCGCTCTCCTCCATGCCATCGAGGTCGGGCGGCTCCTGCGCGAACTGCGCGACGGCGAGTGAGGCGAGCGCGAGGGCCTCGCCGCGGCAGTCACCCCCACGACGGAAGTAGTCGACGCACCGGAGCATGGTCGGCACGATCGACTCGTCGGAAGTGCTCCAGTACCGGATGGAGTTCCGGCAGTACTCGGCGAGCACCCGCGCCCGCTCGCTGAGCTCGACGCCCGGTTCGAGCAGCCGGTCCATCCACGTGAGGAGTTCGCCGGACCGGCCGCCGCCCCACCAGAACGTGTAGAGCGACCACGCGATCTCTGCGACGGCATCGAACCGACGCATCGCGAAGAGGTGGTCGACCGCGGCTCGCACCTCGTCGTGCTCGTCGAGGAGGCGCGTGATCCCCTCGACCTGACCCTGCCAGGTCGCCGACGCTCCGGCCGCGACGGCGAGTCCGACGTAGAAGTCGGCGTGCCGTTCCTGCGACTCGGCCAGCTGCCCGCGCTCGGCGAGCCGGTCCCGGCCGTACTCGCGCACCGTGGCCAGCATCGTGAACCACGCCCGTGACCCGCGATCCTGCTCACGGACGAGGCTGCCGTCGACGAGCGCGCCCAGCGCCTCGACGGCGTCCGCCCCGCCGAGGCCGTCCCACATCCACTCGACCGCATCGAGTCCGAACCCGGCGCGGAACACCCCCAGGCGCAGGAGCAGTTCGCGCTCGGGATCCGAGAGCAGCTGCGCGCTCCAGTCGATGGTCGCCCGCAACGTGCGCTGGCGTTCGGGGAGGTCGCGCGCACCGCCCACGAGCAGGGGCAGGGCGTGGTCGAGCCGCTCGATGAGCGCGGCCGGCGTGAGCACCCGCAGTCGGGCGGCTGCGAGCTCGAGGGCGAGCGGCACGTTGTCGAGCGCGCCGCAGATCGCGACCACCTGCGCGGCGTTGTCGTCGGTCAGCTCGAAGTCGGGCTTGACCGCCCGTGCGCGCTCAGCGAACAGCTCGGCGGCCTCTGGCGACGGGAGCGGACCGAGCGGCACGTTCTGCTCGCCGCGCACCCTGAGCAGGATCCGGCTGGTCGCGAGCACAGATGCCGCGGACGCGGCGAGCAGCGCGCTGAACTCGGGCGCGGCCTCGACCACCTGCTCGACGTTGTCGAGCACGAGCAGCAGCCGGCGTCGACCGAGCGCCCCCGCGAGCTGCTCCGCGAGCGGCCGATCGCCCGTGTCGCGGATGCCGAGCGCGTTCGCGACCGCCGTGATCACGAGTCCGGCGTCGAGCACGGGCGCGAGGTCGACGAACACGACGCCGTCGGGGAACATCGCCTCCACCGCGCGCGCTGCCGCGACCGCCAGGCGGCTCTTGCCGATTCCGCCCGGCCCGGTGACGGTCACGAGCCGCTGTGCGTCGTCGGTCAGCATCCTCGTGACGGTCGCGAGCTCGCCCTCGCGACCGACGAGCCGGGTGAGCGGCGACGGCGGCCGCACCGGTTCCGTCGAGAAGACCTCCGCGGCGGGTTCCCCGAGTGGAGCGTGCCGGCCCCCGGCCGCGTCGAAGCGCTCGGCGAGCAGCGTCGCGAGGTCGGCGGTGACGAGGTCCGCGAGCTCAGCGGCATCCGTGAACGCGACGTACGACGCATCGTCGTCGTCGCGGATCCGCTCGAGCAGCTCGTCGAGGCGGTCCTGCCGGTGGTCGCTGCGCTTGAGGTAGATGAGCTTCGGGATCTCGGGCGCGAGGTTCCATTCGTCCTCGAGACCCGACATCTCCTCGCCGGGGGCGATCCAGCCGTACTGCTCCCAGTAGACGCCGACGAAGATGTCGCTCTGCTCGAGGTAGGCGCGGTACAGCTCCCGCGGCGGGTGCGGCCGGGCGCCGAGCTCGAACATCACCGGCGCCAGGGCGAGCCGTTCGATCGCCGCCCGCGCCGCGCGCCGCTCGGGCGCCAGCTCCTTCAGCGTCGAGCTGACGAACACGCGCAGGCGCTGGTCGGGCGTGCGGATGCCACCGGCGACCGGGCTCATGCCTCACAGTCTCACGGCACGCGAGCGGGGCTGTCCAGCATCCGCCCCACCCCAGAACGGATGTCGCCCGGGCCTCGCCCACCGACGGACCGCACCCGGGAGGAACCGCTTCCCGGCGTACGATGAGCGTGGGACGTCACACCGTGACGCCCCGGAACGTTCCAGCGAGGGAGCGATGATGTCCGATTCGAACGATCCCGTCGGACCCGACGAGACCGGCGGCGAGCCCACCGATCGCGTCGAGGGAAGCTACACCGAGGTCGACGGCGAGGAGCCGCGCGAGCGCACGGTCGAAGGCGACTACGCCCGCACCGACGGCGTGTCCGTCGACGAG
The DNA here is from genome assembly GCF_004216665.1 of Agromyces ramosus. Lineage (GTDB taxonomy): Bacteria > Actinomycetota > Actinomycetes > Actinomycetales > Microbacteriaceae > Agromyces > Agromyces ramosus. The sequence continues at coordinate 607,362 of NZ_SGWY01000001.1, forward strand.
TCGTCCGAGGGCGACTACGCCTCGACCGAGCGGAATCCCGACACCCACGATCCGTCCGAGCCGCACGGCGACTACGTGCGCACCGAGCCGCCGAAACCGCACCCAGGTCCGCACAAGGTCTGAGCGGGCGCTCCGCCGACGACCGAAGACGGTCGGCCGATCACGCCAGCGCGAGCTCCACGACGTCGGCGAGCACCGCATCGCGGCCTTCACGGCGCGCGATCGCGAATCGATCGGCCTCCGGGCCGGCGACCACGCGATCGAGGACCCGCTGGTGGAATGAGAACGCCGAGCCTGCGAAGAGGCCCTTGCGCTCGCGCACGTCTTCGGCCGCTCCGAGCAGCCGGCCGGCGAGCTCGATGTCACCCGTCAGGGCCGCGAGCGCGAACAACCCCTCGAGGGCATAGGCGGTGCCGTCCTCGTGCCCGACCGACGACGAGATGAGCAGCTGCTCGGAGAAGCACGTCCGGGCTCCCCCGAGATCGCCGAGCATCACGCGAGCCCACCCGAGGTAGTTCAGCGCGATGGTCAGGCCGAGCTTGTCGTCGATGCTCCGCGCGATGGCGAGGCTCGCATCGAAGAGCTCGATCGCCTCGTCGGTCCGGCCGCGCATGAGGGCCGTTCGACCGAGCAGGTTCCCGATGATCGCGCGGCCGAAGGCGTCATCGAGGTCCTCGACCAGCTCGAGTGCTCGCCGGAGCGCGGCCTCGGCGCCGTCGAGGTCGGGCGACGCCATCGTGAGCGGCGCGAGCGCCAGCGATGCGAGCACGAGGGCCTCGCCGAATCCGTCGCGCTCCCGCTCGAAGTAGTCGGCGCACCGCACGAGCACCGGCACGATCGCCGGATCCGGCGACTGCATCGCGGCGATCGAGTTCTCGTAGTAGAGCGCGATGGTGCGGGCGCGCTCGGAGAGCTCGTCCTCGTGCTCGAGGAGGCGGCCCATCCAGACCCGGACCTCGCCGTGTTGGCCGCCGACCCACCAGAACCAGTACAACGGCCACACGCATTCGATGACGTCGTCCCACCGGCGTTCGTCGATGAGGTGTCCGATGGCGGCTCGCAGCTCCTCGCGCTCGTCGACGAGGCGCGACATCCAGACGGCCTGCCGGGGATTGACCAGCTCGCGGCCGGCGTCCGCCGCGAGCCGCACGAAGTACTGGGCGTGCCGGTCGGCGCACTCCGTGAGGGTGCCGCGATCCTCGAGCCGATCCCTCGCGTACTCCCGCACGATCGCGGGCATCGCGAACCACGCTCGCGCCCCACGGTCCTGCTCGCGGACGAGGCTGCCGTCCACCAGGGCGCCGAGCGCCCCGACCGCATCCGCACCGTCGAGCCCTGCCGACATCCACTCGGCCGCTTCGAGCCCGAACCCGCCGCGGAAGACGCCGAGGCGCAGCAGCAGCTCGCGCTGGTCGTCGTCGAGCAGCCGGGTGCTCCACTCGATGGTCGCCTGCATCGTGCGCTGGCGTTCGGGCAGGTCGCGCGCCCCGCCCGCGAGCAGCGCCAGGGCGTGGTCGAGGCGGTCGACGATCGCGTCGGGCGTCAGGACCCGGGCGCGAGCGGCAGCGAGCTCGAGCGCGAGCGGCGCGCCGTCGAGCGCGTCGCAGATGGCGTCGACGGATGCCGCGTTCTCGTCGGTCAGCACGAAATCCGGCTTGACCGCCCGCGCCCGCTCCACGAACAGCTCGGCAGCGACCGCCGTGGGCAGCGGACCGAGGTCGACGTTCTGCTCGCCGCCGATCCGCAGCAGGATCCGGCTCGTGGCGAGCACCGAGACCGAGGTGCTCGCGAGCAGGGCGCTGAGCGCGCCGGCTGCGTCGACCACCTGCTCGACGTTGTCGAGGACCAGCAGCATGCGACGGTCGTCCAGCGCCCTGGCGACCTTCTCGGCGAGCGGCGACTCGCCGGTGTCCCTGATCCCGAGCGCGTGCGCGATCGCCGGGATCACCTGCTCCGGGTCCTCCACGGGGGCGAGGTCGACGAACGCGACGCCGTCGGGGAACGCGTCCTCGACGGCGCGAGCGCCGGCGACCGCGAGCCGGCTCTTGCCGATGCCGCCCGGGCCCGTGATGGTCACGAGCCGGTGCTCCTCGTCGGTGAGCAACCGCGTCACCGCCTCGAGCTCGTCCTCACGTCCGAGCAGGCGGGTGAGCGGCGACGGCAGCCCGATCACCTCGGTCGAGGTCACGGGTGCCGCCGCCTCGAGGAGGTCGGCGCGTCGCGGGCCTGCCGCGTCGAACCGCTCCGCCAGGAGCGTGGCGAGGTCGGCGGTGAGCAGCTCGGCCAGTTCCTCGGCATCCGAGAACGACACGTACGACGCCGAATCGTCCTCTCGGATGCGGGCGAGCAGGTGCTCGAGACGGGACTGCCGGTCGGTGCTCGCCTTGATGTAGATCAGCTTCGGGATGTCGGGCGCGAGATCCCATTCGTCCTCGAGGCCCGACACCGGCTCACCCGGCGCGACCCAGCCGTACTCCTCCCAGTACACGCCGACGAAGATGTCGCTCTGCTCCAGGTAGGCCCGGTACAGGGATCGCGGCGGGTGCGGACGAGCGCCGAGCTCGAACATCACCGGGGCGAGGGCGAGCCGTTCGATCGCCGAGCGGGCGGCGCGGCGCTCGGGCGCAAGCTCCTTCAGCGTCGAGCTCACGAACACGCGCAGCCGCTGGTCGGGTGTCCGGATGCCACCGGCGGCGACCGCGTTCATGCGTCACAGTCTCCCGGCACGCTCGTGCGGGTGTCCAGCGCCCCGACCACCCCAGAACGCCCGCGTCACCCCGGGCCGGCCCGGGTGGGTGCAGCCTCCGTGAGGGCGAGGTCGAGCATCTCGGCGAGATCGGCGCCTCGCCCCGCTCGTCGCGCCGCCTCGAAGGTCGCCGAGCCGCCGTTCGCCAGCGCACGCTCGAGGATCCGTCCGTGGACGGAGAAGGTTCCCCCCGTCGTCAGCCCCCTGCGCAGACGCACGGCCTCGGCCGCGCCGAACAGCAGGCCGGCGCGTTCCAGGTCGCCCGTGGCCGCCGCGACCGCGGACATCGCCTCCAGTCCGTAGGCGAAGCCCTCCTCGTGGCCGATGGCCGTGGAGATGCGCAGCTGGTCGGTGAACCACGTGCGTGCGCCGTCGGGATCGTCGTCCAGGAGCCGCGCCCACCCGAGGTGGTTGAGGGCGATCGCCTCGCCGAGCGGATCGTCGGCGCCGCGGGCGATCGCGAGGCTGTCGTCGAGGAGCTCGACGGCTTCAGGGAGCCGTCCGCGCGCCAGCACGGCCCGAGCGAGCATGATCCGCACCATCGTGCGCCCGAAGGGATCGCCGAGGTCGTCGACGAGCGTGACGGACTGCGCGATCGCCCGCCCTGCGGCATCCGGCTCAGCGTGCGGATCGGCCGTCAGGGCGACCGCGAGCATGGCGAGGGACAGGCTCTGCCCCAGCCGGTCGCCGTCGGTGCGGAAGTACTCGACGCACTCGGCGAGGGCCGGCGCGACCGCGGCGTCGGGCGTCTCGCCGAATCGGAGGGAGTCGGTGCAGAACAGCGCGATGATCCGGCTGCGGTCGTCGAGGGCGTTGCCGGGCGCCAGCAGCCGGGACATCCACCCGCGGACCTCGCCGAGCTGGCCGCTGACCCACCAGAACCAGTACAGGTTCCACGTCAGCCCCGCCACCTCGCCGAACTGTCGAGTGGCGACGAAGTGGTCCACCGCCGCACGCAGCTCGTCGCGCTCATCGGCGAGCCGCGACATCAGGCCGATCTGCCCCGTCCAGGTCGACTTCCGCGCGGACGCATCGGCGAGGGCGGCGTAGAACCGCGCATGCCGTTCCTCCATCTCGGGCAGGTCGCCCCGCGCGTCGAGCTCCTCGCGGCCGTACTCGCGAACGGTCGCGAGCATCGTGAACCACGCGCGCTCGCCGCGATCCTGCTCGCGTACGAGGCTCCCGTCGACGAGCACGGCGAGCGCGTCGACCGCATCGGCCCCTGCGAGGTCCGCGGCCATCCACTCCGCCGCATCGAGGCCGAACCCCGCGCGGAACACGCCGAGGCGCAGCAGCAGCTCCCGTTCGTCCGGTCGAAGCAGCCGGGCGCTCCAGTCGATCGTCGCGCGGAGCGTCCGCTGCCGCTCGGGGAGGTCGCGGTCGCCGGCGGTGAGGACCGTCAGGGCGTGGTCGAGCCGTTCCGCCAACGCGGCGGGAGTGAGCACCCGCAGGCGGGCCGCGGCGAGCTCGAGCGCGAGCGGGGCGTTGTCGAGCGCGGTGCAGATCGAGGTGATGTCGGCCGCGTTGTCGTCGGTGAGGTCGAAGTCGGGCTTCACCGCGCGGGCGCGATCCACGAGGAGGTCGGTCGCGGCCTGCGGTGCGAGCGGGCCGAGTGCGAGGCTCCGTTCGCCGCCGATGCGGAGCAGGATCCGGCTGGTCGCCAGCACCGAGACCGACGAGGCGCGCAGGATGCCCGCGAGCACGGGCGCCGCCTCGACGACCTGCTCCACGTTGTCGAGCAGCAGCAGCATGCGCCGGTCGGCGAGCGCGAGCGCGAGGGTCTCGGCGATCGTGCCGTCGCCCGGGTCGCCGGCGCCGAGCGCCCTCGCGACGGCCGCGGTCACGAGGGCGGGGTCGAGCACGGGGGCCAGGTCGACGAAGACGACGCCGTCGGGGAACGACCCTTCCACCTCGCGCGCCGCGGCGATCGCGAGCCGGCTCTTGCCGATGCCGCCCGGGCCGGTGAGGGTGACCAGCCGGTCCTCGTCGACGGTGAGCATCCCGACGACCGTCGCGAGCTCCTCGTCGCGGCCCACGAGGCGGGTCAGCGGTGACGGCAGGCCGACGCTCTCCGGGCGCGCCGGCGATGCCGCATCCGGTTCCGGCGCGTGACGCAGGTCGGCGGCATCGAAGCGCTCGGCCAGCACGCTCGCGAGGTCCGCCGTGACCAGGTCGGCGAGCTCGGCGGCATCCGAGAACGCGACGTACGACGCGTCGTCGTCCTCGCGGATCCGGGCGAGCAGGGCCTCGAGCCGCTCATCCCGGTGCTCGGTGCGCTTGAGGTAGACGAGCTTCGGGATGTCGGGGGCGAGGTTCCACTCGTCCTCGAGTCCCGACACGTCCGCTCCCGGTGCGCTCCACCCGTACTGCTCCCAGTAGATCCCGACGAAGATGTCGCTCTGCTCCAGGTACGCCCGGTACAGCTCGCGCGGGGGATGCGGCCGCGCACCCAGCTCGAACATCACCGGCGCCATCGCCAACCGCTCGATCGCCGCCCGCACCGCGCGCCGCTCGGGCGCCAGCTCCTTCAACGTCGAGCTGACGAACACCCGCAGGCGCTGGTCGGGCGTGCGGATGCCACCGACGGCCGTGGTCATGCGGCCAGTCTCGTGCCGCGCGGCGCCGACTGTCCAGCGCGCCGGCCTGCAGGACCGCCGCGGTCGGGTCCGTGCCGGGCGGTTCGCCTCAGTCGGATGCCCGCGCCAGGGCCGCGCCCGCCGCCTCGAGCCAGCGCAGGGGTTCGGCCATGGCCGCAGCGCCGCTGCCGGCGAGGTCGACGAGGGCGACGGATGCCGCGAATCCTCGCGGCTCGGCCGTGATCGCGCCCGCGACCAGGGCGGTCGGCACGCGGGCGTCGCGCGCGAGGCCCGCCACGACCGTGGGCGCCTTGCCCGCCTCGGACTGCCCGTCGAAGCGCCCCTCGCCCGTGATCACGAGGTCGGCCCCGACGATGACCTCTGGCAGGCCGACGGTCTCGGCCACGAGCGCCGCACCACCGCCCATCTGCGCTCCCCAGGCGAGCAGGCCGAAGCCGGCACCGCCGGCCGCACCCGCACCGGCCGCTGCCGCGAGCGGCTGCATCGCGGTGGGCACGAGGTCGGCCAGCCGGGCGAGGTTCGCCTCGAGCACGTCGACGGTGGCGGCATCCGCGCCCTTCTGCGGTCCGAACACGGCCGCGGCGCCGAGCCCGCCGAGCAGCGGGTTGGTGACGTCGCCCAGGATCACCGCGCCGCCGTGCGGCAGGGGACGAACGCCCGACAGGTCCACGCGGTCGAGCAGCGCCAGGCCGCGGTTGCCCAGTGGCACCGGCGCGCCGGAGTCGTCGAGGAACCACCCGCCGAGCACGGTGAGCGCCCCCGCGCCCCCGTCGCTGCACGCGCTGCCGCCGAGCGCGAGCAGCAGCCGCTCGACCCCGGCATCGAGCGCTGCCGCGATCGCCTCACCGAAGCCGGCACTGTGCGCATCGAGCGGTTCGAGCGGGTCGAGCATCGTGAGGCCGGAGGTCGAGGCCAGCTCGACCACGCCCGTGCCGTCGGGCAGCAGCAGCCATGACGTCTCGGCTGGCTCCGAGACCGGGCCGCGCACGGTGACGGGCATGCGACGGGCGCCGGGCACCGCCGAGGCGAACGCGTCGAGGGTGCCCTCTCCCCCGTCGGCCATGGGGCGCTCGACGAGCTCGTCGTCGGGCCGCACGGCTCGCCATCCTGCCGCGAGGGCGGCTGCGGCATCCGCTGCGCTCGCCGTGCCCTTGAACGAGTCGGGCGCGATGACGATGCGGCTCACGAGGCGTCGAACGTCGGCGCGGGCACGTGCGAGAGCCACTGCAGCGCGCGCGTGAGAAGCTCGCGGTGCTCGGACGACTCGTAGGAGCGCGCGTCGTGTCCGAGCGCGTCGTAGACGACGCGCGATCGGCCGAGCTCGCGGGCCCAGATGATCGGATGCCGCATGCCGTCCTCCTCGTGCTCGGCGATCCGCTCGATCACGCCGTCGAGTCGCAGCGCCGAGTACCGCTCGTCGACCACGGCGAAGTCGCTGAGCCCGTCGGCGATCACGTGGGTGCCGACGATGTGCACGCGCGCCTCGCCGATCGGCGGATGCCACGAGTATCCCTCGATCCAGCGCCCGCCGAGCGCGTGGCCGAAGGCGGGGAGCTCGGGCAGCGTGGACGCCGACGCGTGCACGGCCAGGACCCCGATTCCCCGATCGAGCGCGGCGTCGAGCCCGGCCGCTGCGGCGTCGAGCTCCTCGTCGGTCGGTTCGGGCGGTTCGCCGGTGCCCTCGGGCAGCGGCGCCTCGGGATTGCCGGCGTTCACGACGAGCAGGTCGGCCTCGCCGAGCGCCGCGAGACCGGCCAGGAGGTCGTCGCCCACCTCGACGCGGTAGCCCGCACCCGCGACGATGCCGGCGAGCGCGGCACTCGTCTCGGCGAACGGGTGCCACGCGTCGGCGTACCGGCCGGAGCCGCTGAGGATGACCGCGCGCATGTCGCCTCCTCCGCTCTCGCGTGCATCGTAGCCCCGGAGAGCGTTCGCCGTCATCGCTCGAGCACCAGCGCCCAGTCGTAGGCGCCGAGTCGCACCGACGACACCTGTGCGCCCGATTCGGCGTCGATCCCCGAGACGGGCACGTCGACGGGCTCGCCGCCGTGGTGCACGAGCGTCACGAGCTCCCCACGGCGGGCCGCCTCCACGTGCTCGGGGAGCCCGGCGACCACCGGCTCGACGCGCGCGTCGGCGAGCACGTGGTCGACGACCGCCTGCACGCCCGCCTCGTCGGGCACCGTCGCCAGGTAGCGGGCGACGCCGCGTCCCGCGCGGCGCGCGGTGAGGGCCGGATGCCCCGCGCGGCGGCCGCTCGTGAACGAGGCCTCCACCGTGGCATCCGCCGCCGCGATCTCCTCGGCGAGCAGCGTGCCCGACGAGTCCGGCAGCGCGTCGCCCGCGAACCGCGCGACCCGTTCGCCGGGCACGGTCGGGGGCGCGGACGGCGCGACGAGCGCGCCGAAGTCCTCGAGCCGCACCCCGCAGAGCGCGCCGAGCTGCGTGAGGAACCCGCCCTCGCGGAAGCGGTCGAGCTCGTCGACGACGTCGGTGAAGGGACCGGCGAGCAGGTGTCCGCCGTCCTCGACGAACCCGGTGAGGGCGGCCGCCCCCTCGTCGCGGAGCAGGTACAGCAGCGGCGCGATCGCGAGCGCGTACTGCCCGTCGACGCGCTCGGGCGCCACGATGTCGACCTGCACGTGGCGGCGATGCAGGGCGCGGTACCACCGCTGAACGACGTCGAGGTAGTCGAGCACGTTCGACGGGTGATCGGATGCCTCGACCGCCCACCAGTTCTCCCAGTCGAACACGAGCGCCACACGGGCGTCGCGGGCCCCCGCGGGAAGGGGCGGCAGGGCGGCGAGTCGCGCGCCGAGGGCCGCGGCCTCGCGCCAGGTGCGCGTGTCGCGACCGGCGTGCGGCAGCATCGCCGAGTGGAACTTCTCGGCGCCGGCTCGTGACTGCCGCCACTGGAAGAACAGGATGCCGTCGGCGCCGCGCCCGATCGCCTGGGCGCTGAGGGCCGCCATCTGGCCGGGCGCCTTGGGCGCGTTCGACGGGCGCCAGTTCAGCGCGTTCGTCGCCTGCTCCATGAGGATCCACGGCACCTCGGGCTTCAGGGATCGAACGAGGTCGCGCTGGAACGCGGCGGCCCGGAATGACTCGGCGTCGTTCGGGTCGGGGTAGGCGTCGTCGCTGATGAGATCCAGGTGCTCGGCCCACTGCGCGTAGTTCGCCGGCTTGAACGCGCCCATGAAGTTCGTGGTGATCGGCTGCGTCGCCCCGGCCTTGCGGATCAGGTCGCGCTCCATGAGGTAGCACTCGAGCAGCATGTCGCTCGTGAAGCGGCGGTAGTCGAGCAGCTGGCCGGGGTTCAGGCTGTAGGGCGCCTTGCGCGGTGGGAACACCTCGTCGAAGCTCCCGTAGCGCTGCGACCAGAAGTTCGTGCCCCAGGCCTCGTTGAGGGCGTCGACCGTGCCGTGGCGATCGGCGAGCCAGCGCCGGAACGCATCGCGCGCGGCATCCGAGAAGTCCATGTTCAGGTGGCAGCCGTACTCGTTGTTGACGTGCCACATCACGACAGCCGGATGCGTCGCGTACCGCTCGGCCATCGCCGTCACGAGCTCGGCCGCGAGCCGACGGTACACCGGCGACGACGGTGCGAACTGCTGGCGGCTGCCCGGCCAGTACACCGCCCCGTTCTCGTCCTGCGGGAGGATCTCGGGATACGCTGCGCTGGCCCACGGCGGCGGCGAGGCCGTCGCCGTGGCGAGGTCGACGGCGATGCCGCCCTCGTGCAGCAGGTCGATGACGTGGTCGAGCCACGCGAAGTCGAACTCGCCCTCGCGAGGCTGGATGCGCGCCCACGAGAAGATGCCGAGGCTCACCATGGTGACACCGGCCTCGCGCATGCGGGCGACGTCCTCGGGCCAGAGCTCCTCGGGCCACTGCTCGGGGTTGTAGTCGGCGCCGTAGTGCATCGGGGTCCTCCATCGTCGGCAGGGCTGGGAAAGCGCATTCCGAGTCTAGCCGGGTCGCCCCCGCGATGCGACGTCCCGGCGCAGCGACGTCGCGCTTGGACACTGCGTCGAAACGTCCATGCGATCGACCTGATCCGCCATGGGAGGCACGAATTCCGCGCGGCTGCTTCGCCGTGCGACCCGCGTCACGGCGCCAGCATGCGGCGCACCCACGCCTCGCGCGTCTGCACCGCGGTCCGCGACACGGCCGCCGCCGGCACGATGGTCTGGAAGCCGTGGAAGCCGCCCGCCCAGACATGCAGCTCGGCGCTGCCGCCCGCCGCCCAGATGCCGCTCGCGAAGCCCACGGCCTCGTCGCGGAACACCTCGGCACTGCCCGCCTCGATGTAGGTCGGGGGCAGCCCGCCCAGCTCGGTCGCCCGAGCCGGTGCGGCGTACACGGACACGTCGGCGGTGCCGCGGCGAGCACCCAGCAACGCCGTCCATCCGGTCTCGTTGCTCGTGCGATCCCAGATCCCGACGCCGTCGACCTGCGTGGCCGAGGTCGTCGCATTGCGATCGTCGAGCATCGGCCACATGAGGAGGAGGGCGGCCGGCATGGGGCGGCCGCGATCGCGGGCGAGCAGCGTCGTGCCGGCGCTCAGGCCCCCGCCCGCGCTCTGGCCGCCGATCAGCACGCGCTGCGGGTCGAAGCCGAACTCCGCTGCCCGGCCGACGAACCAGTCGAACCCCGCCGCGCAGTCCTCGACGGGCACCGGGTCGGTGAAGTCGGGCGCCAGCCGGTACTCGACGGTCGCACCGACCGCGCCGTACTCGAGGACCCAGTCGACGAGCATCGGGGCCATCGACGCGCGGGTGCCGCCGACCATGCCGCCGCCGTGGACCAGGTAGGCGCCGGGACCGTCCGCGCCCTCGTGGTCGGTGCGCCGGAGCACCGAGACCGTGACCTCCCCGCCGCCGTGACCGGGCACGGCGTGGTCGGTCACCTGCACGGGCCGCCCGGCGATGACCTCCGCCATCGACGGCGGATGCGTGGTCGCCGCCCGGAACTCCGGGATCGAGGCGGGGCGAAGGGTCGTGAAGTACGCCGGCGCCCCGCCGAGCGCGGGCTCGAGCTCGGCGTCGAACGGCGGTCGTGCTGCTGCGGTCATCTCGATCCTCCGGTCCGGTCACTCGCTCGGTGACCGATGGACCCCATCATCGACCCGATCGACCCTTCGGCGGGGCCTCAGTTCGGGAGCACGAACGTCGTGACGGCTCGTCCGTCGCGAGCGCGCGCGGATGCCGCTGGCCCGTCGACCACCGCCACGAGCCCGTCGGGCGTGGCCCACGCGCGCCACCACGTGGCATCCGTCACCTCGACCGCGTCGGAGTCGATCACGCGCCGGCCGATCGTGTGCGGCTTGACCGCCGTCATCCACGGCGCGACGCCCTCGAGCGTGCGGCGCTGCACGTCGGGGATCTCCCCCGCCGCCGTCGGCCCGACGTTGAGCAGCAGGCGCCCCCCTCGGGAGACGACGTCGGCGTAGAGGCGCGCGAGCTCTCGCGGCGAGAGCGTGAGCGACGCGTCCTCGACCCGGTTGTAGCCGAAGGAGAAGCCTAGGCCGCGGCAGTGCTCCCACCCGGCATCCGCCTCGTGGTCGGTGTCGTGGTCGTACTCGCTCGTGCGGTAGTCCCACACCTTTGCGCCCCAGCGATCGTTCACGATGCCCTCGGGCACGGCGTCGCGGTAGTGCGCGAGCAGCGACTCGATCGAGTGCGGTCCCGGCTGCTTGGCGGCGTCTGGCCAGTCGATGTCGTTCCAGATCAGGTCGGGGCGGTAGCGGTCGACGAGGTCGGCGACGTGCGCATGGGCGTACGCGGCGTACGCGGCGTCCGTGGGCCGGAGTGCGGCGACGTCGTCGCTCGAGCGGTGCGGCGGGAGGTCGGTGAACGACCAGTCGAGTCCGCCCGAGTAGTACACGCCGAAGCGAAGGCCCTCGGCGCGCACGGCATCGGCGAGCGGCGCGATCAGGTCGCGGCGCGGTCCGCGCGCGACCGTGGTGAGGTCGCCGGAGCCGGGCGCGTCCCAGAGGGCGACGCCGTCGTGGTGCTTCGTCGTCGGCACGACGTAGTCGGCCCCCACCGCGCGGAAGAGCCGCGCCCAGTCGGCGGGGTCGTAGGCCTCGGCCCGCCACGCGTCGAGGAAGTCCTCGTAGGGGGCGTCGCCGTACGTGAGGGCGTGATGCTCGGCGGCGGGCGACCCCTCGAGGCGGATCGTGTTCGCGTACCACTCGGCGTAGGCGTTGTGGGCGAACCACTCGTCGTCGGGCACCGCGCCGAGCGCCCGCATGGGCTCGGCCCACGCCGGCACCGAGTACGGCCCCCAGTGCACGAAGATGCCGAGGCTCGCATCCCGTGCCCACTGCGGCAGCGGCCGTCGCGGTGCGGTCACGCGTCGTCGACGTCCCGCGAGCGGCGAGGACGCTCGGGCACCGCCACGATCGCGAGCGCGATGCACCCGAGCGCGGGGATCACGAGCGGGGCGAGCTGCCAGGTGACGACACCGGCGAAGACGCCCGTGGCCACGAGGTACGCCGCACCGGCCGGGTCCGCTCGCACCGCGCCCGGAATGCCCCTGAGTGCGCCGAGCCAGCCGACCTTCGGCGACCATCGGCCCGCGGCGAGGAACAGCGCCAGCACGAGGGCGGCGAGGCCGACCCACCCGACGACGGCGACCACCGGTCCGCCCGGCAGCACGCCCGAGCCCGCGAGGTCGATGTCCAGGGCGAGCACGGCCGCGATGACGGCGGATGCCGCGCCGATCCCGATCCCGCCCAGCAACGAATCCCGTGCGTCGCGCCAGAACCACACGAGCGCCGAGTCGTCGGCCTTCAGGTACCGCCGCAGGTGCCGCACCCCGGCCGCGAGCGCCGCAGGGATCGTGATGATCGGCAGCGACACGATCGCCATCATGATGCCGATGAGCAGCACCTCGCCGAGGAGCCCGAACGCGCTCCGCGCGCCCGGGAACCTCGCGGTGGTGGCCGAGTCGTCGTGCGTCGGCCCGCTGCCCGAGAGGGCGGCACGACGTGCGGCGCGGTCGGCGGCTCGTGACATCCGGGGGCCTAGCCCTTGAGTCCCTGGGTGGCGACACCGGCGACGAGGAAGCGCTGGAACACGATGAAGAAGATCAGGATCGGCACCAGGGCCAGGAACGACACCGCGGCGGTCGCGCCGTAGTCGGAGGTCGAGGTGGCGTCGTTGTAGAGGCGCAGCGCGATCGGGAGCGGGTACTTCTCGGGCGAGTTCACGTACAGCAGGGGGCCCAGGAAGTCGTTCCAGGTCCAGATGAACGTGAAGATCGCGGAAGTGATCAGGGCGGGCTTGATCAGCGGCAGGATGATCGAGAAGAAGATCCGGAGGTGCCCGGCACCGTCGATGCGCGCCGCCTCGTCCATGTCGCGGGGGATGTTGCGGATGAACTGCACGATCAGGAACACGAAGAACGCCTCGGTCGCGAGGAACTTCGGCAGGATCAGCGGCCAGTACGTGTCGACCAGTTCGAGCTTATTGAACATGATGTACTGCGGGATGATGATCACGTGGAACGGCAGCAGCAGCGTGCCGATCATCGCCGCGAACAGGATCCCGACCCCGCGGAACCGGATCCGCGCGAACGCGTACGCGGCCAGCGCCGACGAGAGCAGGGTGCCGATGACCGCCATGATCGCGATGAAGAACGAGTTCGCGAAGAACCGCCACAGCGGGGTGCCGGCGATGCCCTCGACGACCTTCACGTAGTTGTCGACGGTCGGGTTCTCGGGGATCAGGCCGGGATTCGAGGCGAACTCGCTCGACGGCTTGAACGTGGACAGGAACAGCCAGAGGAGCGGGTAGAGCACGATCGCGGTCAGCGCGAGCAGCGCCACGAACCAGATGATCGTGTTGACGGTCTTGCGCTTGACGCGGCGGCGGGGCTGGGTCGTCGGTTCGAGGGCGTTCTCGACGACCTCGACGCGTGGGGCTTCGAACGTGGTCATCGGTTCTCTCCGGCGTAGTGCACCCAGGACCTCTGGGTCTTGAACAGGATGAAGGCGATGATCGCCACGGCGATCACGAGCACCCACGCCATCGCCGAGGCGTAGCCCATCTGCAGGTCGGCGAAGCCGCGCTTGTAGAGGTAGAGGGTGTAGAAGTTCGTCATGCCGGCCGGGCCGCCCGAGCCGTTGGAGATGATGTACGCCGACGCGAACACCTGGAACGCGTTGATGATCTCGAGCAGCAGGTTGAAGAAGATCACGGACGAGAGCATCGGGATGGTCACGTTGCGGAACCGGTGCCATGGCCCGGCGCCGTCGACCTCGGCGGCCTCGTAGAGCTCCTGCGGGATCTGCTTCAGGCCCGCGAGGAAGATCACCATCGGGGCGCCGAACTGCCACACCGCCAGCAGGATCATCATCGGGATCACCAGCTGGACGTTCCCGACCCAGCCGCCGATGTCGATGCCGAAGAAGCTCAGCGAGTTGTCGACCGGGCCGTCGTTGGAGAACATCGCCCGCCACACGATCGCGACCGAGACGGATGCGCCGATCAGCGACGGAGCATAGAACGAGGAGCGGAAGAAGCCCGAGCCGCGATCCCGGTAGTTCAGCAGCATCGCCACGCCCAGCGCCGCGGCGAGCTTGATCGGGGTGCCGACGAGCACGTACACGAGCGTGATCTGCACCGACTGGATGTAGTTCGGGTCCTCGGTGAACATCCGCACGAAGTTGTCCAGGCCTACCCACTCGGGCTCGGTGAACAGGTTGTACTTCGTGAAGGCGAGGTAGAGCGAGAAGATCATCGGGCCGACGGTCAGGCCGAGGAACCCGATCAGCCACGGCAGGAGGAACCCGTACCCGGCCACCGTCTCCCGGCGGTTCGCCTTGCGCCTGCTCGCCGACGACGGCACCTTGCGCCCTTCATCGCGCCTGACCTGGCGCATCGCCTGCCGCACGCTTCTCGACCCGGCTTCCGCCGTGACGATCGATTCGGTTTCCGTGCTCACGTTGGTTCTCCGGTTCCTGCGAGAAACAGTACTCCGGGCCCGGCGGGGTGGTACCCCACCGGGCCCGGAGTCGACTGCTTCGGCTGTTACTGGTTGAGGACGACGTCCATCTCGTTGAAGAACTGCTCGACGGCCTCGTCCACGGTGAGGGTGCCGAACCCGAGCTCCTGGCCGAGCTGGCGGAACTTCTCCTCGAGGGTGCCGTAGCCGACGATCGGCACGGGCGGGGCGTCGCCGAGGCGCTCGGCGATCGACTCCTCGTAGTCGCGGATCTGCTGGCCGATCGGGTCGAGCTCAGCGCCCTCGAGCATCGTCTCCGAGGCGGGGAGGCCTCGGTTGGTGCCGAAGATCGCGCCCGCCTCGGGGCTGTTCACGAGGAAGTTGACGAGCGTGGCCGCTGCCTCGGGGTGCTCGGTCGTCGAGGCGATCGAGTGCAGCATCGAGGGCTTGAGGTACAGGTCCTGCGCGCCCTCCTCGGTCACCGGCGGGGCGACGAGTCCGAGCTCGGTGTACTCGGCACCGAGGTTCGCGAGGTAGCCGGCACCGAAGTTGTCCCAGGTCAGCTCGCTCGTGGTGAGTCCGGCGTCGAAGCCCGAGACCGGGTAGATCTCCTCGAGTCGCTGCTGCGGGATGGTGACGGCGCGAGCGTCCTCGCCCTGCTCCCAGAACGCGGCGAGGTCCTCCTCGGTGAAGTTCGGCTCGCCGTCCTCGGTGAAGAGGTCGTCACCCTTCGCGCGCTGCTGGATCTCGAAGTTCTGGATGCGACCGGTGAAGTCGGTGCCGCCCCAGAGCGAGCCGGCTCCGGCGTCGCTGACCTCCTTGACCCAGGCGGTGTAGTCCTCCCAGTCGCCGCCCTCGAACTCCTCGACGCCGACCTGCTCGAGCAGCTTCGGGTTCGTGAAGAGGCCCCACGCGTTCGTGGAGGTCGGGATGCCGGTGGTCTCGCCGTCGACGACGCCGATCGAGAGGATGTTCTCGCTCAGCGGCTCGGTGTCGATGATGTTGCCGAGGTACGGCTCGAGGTCGAGGAGCAGGCCGTTCTCCGAGTACTGCCGGAGGTAGGAGTAGTCGAACTGCATGACGTCGGGCAGGCCGCCTCCAGCCGCCTCGGTCTGGCGCTTCTCCCAGAACTCGGGGAAGCCGAGGAAGGAGGAGTTGACCGTGATGTTCGGGTACTCCTCGTTGAACGCGGCGATGGCCTCCTCGTACAGCGCGGCGCGAACGTCGTTGCCCCAGAAGGCGAGGTTGAGGGTGACCTCCTCGTCGGGGTCGTAGGTCGCGGCCGCCTCTTCGCTGCCGCCGCCTCCCGCGCAGCCCGTGAGCACGAGGGCCGCGCTCGCGGTGATGGCCGCTGCGGCCGCCGCCATGCGGCGCTTGCGAATGTTGAACATCGTTGTCCTCCCGGAAACGTCTCTGTCTGCCTGGTGCCTGTCACGCTGTGGGAAAGCGCTTCCCCAAATGTAGCCCAGCGGGGGCGGTGGGTCAACCGGATGCAGAAAATCGTTTCAATTCGTTATCGGAAGGGGTGAGGTCGATCATGCGCGTCTCGCGGAACTCCCAGTCAACGCTGGTTTCCGGACGCCAGCCCATCGCGCGGGCAGAGCAGCCGATCGTCCACAACCACCAGGGGCGCGGCGAACACGGCGCTTCGGCGCGCTTCCGCAGCGTCGCTCGACCCGAGTTCCGAGCCGTCCCAGTGGGGATGCGTGAAGTAGTAGAGCGTCGCGGCCCCACCCTGCACGACGACATCGCCGTGGCGGCCGAAGGTCTCGTCGCCCGCCCGGCAGCCCGGTTCTCCGAGGATGACCTCGTCGTCACCGCCCTGTCGCTCCCAGATCACCGCGTCGGTGGAGCGGTGCACGCCCATCCCCCGCCACTCGTCGACCAGCATCCACCACCAGCCGCCGAGCTCGAAGACGTTGGGTCCCTCGTGCGGCCGCCCGCCGATCGCGCGCCCCTCGACGCGCCACGACGCCAGGTCGTCGCTTGCGGCGACCCATGTGGTGGAATCGTCCGCCTCGTCCTTGTACCAGAGGCGCCAGCGCCCGTCGGGGCAGTGCGCCACGCACGCGTCGATGACGCGGTCGGAGCTCAACGGGACCTCGCCGACCATCCGCCACCGCTCGAGGTCGTCGCCCACGTACTCGACGATGCGGCGCGCATGTCCCTCCCAGCGATCGGGGATTCCGTCGATGACCGTGAGGTACATGCGGTACCGCTCGCCGTCGTCGATCACCTCCGGCGCCCAGTGGGTCTCCTCCCCCGTGCCGAGCCCGAGGCCCGCGACCGTTCCCGCATACCTCCAGTCGAGTGCGTCGGCCGAGCGCGCGACGCCGATGCGGGAACCGTGCACCCAGGCGACGCCGGGCTCGTCGACCGTCGCCCGTCGCTGGGTGTAGAACATCCACCACTCGCCCGTGTCCCGGTTGCGGATCACGGTCGGATCCGTCGCGCCGTCGTGCACCGGGTCGTGGAAGAGCGCGTCGTCAGGCACGGCGCAGGTCGGTGATGGGGCTCTCGAGGCTGCGGAGCCGGTCGAGATCCCGGCGGAGCGTGTCCGGGGTGACCATCGCACCGGACGCCGCGGAGGAGTAGATCGCGGTGACGATCTCGAACGACCGCGCGGCATCCGTTGCGGTCGACGGCAGCGGCCGGCCCGACACCAGGGCGGCGTAGATGTCGCGGACGAGCGGGTCGTGGCCGCTCGCCTCCTCCACCTCGGGGAGTGCCCAGGCCGCCGCGAGGTCGGGGTCGACGTGCGGCGCGGGCGTGATGCGCCAGTGCTCGTGGCCGTGTCCGTAGAGGTGGTCGACCGTCACGGTGGCGCGCTCGGTGTCGATGCGGATCGAGCTCGTCTCACGCGGCGAGAGGGCACTGGTGACGACGGATGCCACGGTGCCGCCGGCGAACGCGATGACCGCCGTCGAGACGTCCTCCATCTGCGTCTCGCGGGCGAGCCGCCAGAGCTGGCCCTGCACGCTCGCCCAGTCGCCGAGGAGCCAGGCGAGCAGGTCGATCTGGTGGATGCCCAGGCCGAGCGTCGGGCCGCCGCCCTCGGTCGCCCACTTGCCGCGCCACGGCACGGCGAAGTAGGCGGGGTCGCGGAACCACAGCGTCTGGCACGTCGCGACCAGGGGCCGTCCGAGCGCGCCGGAGTCGAGCAGCCCCCGCACGTGCGCGGCGGCCGACCCCGTGCGCTGCTGGAAGACGACGGCGAGTCGCCGATCGTTGCGCGCCGCGGCATCCGTCATCGCATCGAGCTCGTCGAGCGAGAGCGCGGCCGGCTTCTCGCAGACCACGTGCAGGCCGGCGTCGAGGGCGGCGATGGCCTGCTCGGCGTGCACGCCGGGTGGCGTGCAGACGTGCAGCACGTCGACGGTGCCGCTCGCGAGCAGGGCGTCGAGCGAGTCGAACGTCGCCGGGTCACCCCAGCGCTCGGCGAACGCACGGGCGAACGCGGGGTCTCGATCGACGACGGCGACCAGCTCGGCGTCGGGCGTGGCGGCGAGCGCCGCGGCGTGGGCGTTCGCGATGGCGCCCGTGCCGATGATCGCGGCGCGCAGCGGGGCGTGCTCAGGCATTGGTCTCCTTCGAGGGGGTCGTCGGGTAGCGGCGCAGGCGGCCGCACATGCCGAACGCGGCGACGGCGGGCGACCCGGCGACGCGGGCTGCGGCGAGTCCGGGGTCGCGACCGGCCTCGAGGGCGGCGAGCCGGTCCCCGGTGTCGATGGCGGCCGCCAGCGCGCCGGCCTCCCAGCGGGAGCGCCACTCGGACGCACGCGGGGCCACGAGCGCCACCGCGCGCTCGTGGAGCCGGGCGAGCCTGGCCGCATCGACGCGGCCGTCGTCGCCGAACAGGGCGAGGAAGCCCTGCACGGCGAGGTCGCGCCGGGCGAGCGCGGCCTCGAGTCGCTCGGCGTCGGGACGCTCGGCGCCGGGGAGCGTCGCGGCCGCCCGGTAGCGCTCGGCGTCGGCGAGCACGTCGTCGGGGAAGGTCATCACGGCATCGCCGGCCTCCGGCAGCCCGGCGTTCTGCATGATGACGCGCACCTCGAGGTCGCCGTCGTTGACGACGCGATGGATCACGCCGGGGTCGAACCACACGAGGGCCCCGGCGGCGAGCGGATGCTCCGCGAAGCCCGCCGCGTCGACGGTCTGCAGCCGCCCGTGGCCCGACACCACGAGGTACGCCTCGGCGGACACGATGTGCAGGTGCGGTGTGCCGCCGGCCAGGCCGTCGGGTGCGCGTCCGCCGTACACCTCGAGGGCGCTGACCGAGGTGGCGCCCGGGAAGACGGGTGGGGTCGGCGTGCTCATCGCGCGCCCAGCAGCCCGGGCAGTGCGGCACCGGCCGACGCGGCCAGGCCCGCCGCTCGATCGGGATCTCCCGCGCCGTCCGCGATCACGACGCCGTAGCGCAGCACGAGGGCGTCGCCGGGCGCGACCTCGTGCTCCTCGCTGAAGAAGGGGGCGGGGCAGAGGCACGCGAACTCCTCGCTGCGCGCGAACCACTGCGGCGGGTGCTGCAGGTTGCCGGGGTCGTCGACCATCACGATCGTCGAGGCGCCGCCGCTGCCGTCATGGCGGCCCGTGAAGCCCATCCAGGGCGCGCGCGTGCCGCGGAGCTCGTCGCCGCCCGCGACGCCCGGTGCGAGCACGTGCCCGCCGGTGAACGAGCGGGGTCCGCGCCAGAAGAGGCCGCCGTAGCCGGCGTTCCCACGGCCACGGGTCGTCGGCGAGCCGATGGGGATGTCGCGGTCGGCGGTGTTCGTCATGCGCGTCTCGAACGCGAGGAGCCAGGCGTCCTCACCGAGCGCGGATGCCGCGAGCACGCGCTCCTCGGCGAAGATCATCTCGCCGCCCTGCGTGACCCATTCGAGGCGCTCGACGGCGCGTTGGGTGCCAGACGCCGGCTCCGCGGCATCCGTCGCCTCGTCGGCCTCGAATGCGACATGCCGTTGCTCGCCGTTGTTCGCGAGCTGCACGTAGCCCTCGCCTCGGACGAAGGTGGGGCCGCCCCAGAAGTTCTCGTCGCCGACCACCGGCAGCGACCAGGCGATGCCCTTGTGCCAGACGTGGTCGTGCGGTCGATAGAGCGAGACCAGCTCGCCGCCGAGCGTGCGGACGGGGCTGACGTACGGCCGCGGCGATTCGAAGGTCGGATGGCCGGGCCGGAACACGTACTCGGCGAGGACGGCGTCGCCCAGTCGCATGAGGAGTCGATCGCCGGACTCGTCGAGGCGGATGCGGGTCATCGGTCTCCTTCGGTCGTCTTCGATCCATCGCGCTCGGTGGTTCGAGTGGGAAAGCGCTATCCCAGCGTACACGGTCACCCGCGTTCGAGTTCGATCGGACGCTCGCGCCCGTCCACCCGGATCGTCGGCCAGCGCGGGTCGACCGTCAGCACCTCGATGCCGCCGGCCCCGACGAGCATCGTGTCCTCGACCTTGGCGCCCGGCGCCGTGGGGTTCCACGCGAAGGCCTGGTCGACCTGCACGGGGTCCGTGACGGCGGGCGTGCCGCGCGGGTCGCGCCCCGCGTATCCGGCCGCGCCGCCCTGGTGATGCCGCCGCCACTCGCCGGGATCGAAGCCCGCCCGCCCGTAGGCGGCGATGCCCGCCGCGAAGGCCTCGCCGATGGTCGCGCCCACCCACGTGCCCGCGAGGAATGCGGCCTCGACATCGAGGATGCGCCGCGACGCATCCGCCTCCGACGGCGAGGCGCCCCAGCGCATCCACCGCGTCGCATTCGCGATGAGGCCGTTGCGCCGGCCGCACACCACGAGCATCGCGCGGTCGCCAATCGGCGACGCGGTGGGCAGGGGGTGCCGGTGGGCGAGTCGCGAGCGTCCGGCCACGAGCGTCACCAGGGGGTCGATGCCCCGCGCCACGAGGTCGGCCGCCAGCCGGGCGGCCACGTCGCGCTCGGCGTCGGTCGGACGAGCCGCGGCCGCGGCATCCGTGAGCGCCTCCGCGACCTCTCGACAGAGCGCGCGAAAGCGGGCGAGCTCCGCCGGCAGCAGGCTCGCCCGGGCGACGCGCAGGTCGGCCGCCGCGTCGGCCTCGTCGAGGTCGGCGGCGCCGCCGGGCACGAGCACGTCGTGCCACGGCACGCGCGTCACCGCCAGGTCGAGGGAGGGGCCGACCTCCTCGGCCGCCAGACGATCGGCCTCGTTGTCGAAGACCCGCAGCTCGTCGCCGTCGGGGCGCACGACGACCGCGACCACGGGGTCGCCGGCGAGGGACACGTGCGTGCGCGCGCCGTCGAGGTACCACGCGACGGCGGTGTGCGAGCGGAGCACGATCGACGCGGCGCCCCGCCGGTCGAGCAGGTCGAGCACGCGACGACGCTTCACGGCACGGTCGACGATCGAGGGGGCGGATGCCGCGACGGGCGCGCTCATCGCACGGGCCCCGTGCTCTCGCGCGCCTCGAGGCGCGGCCGGAACAGCACGGTGTGCTCGATGGGGCCGCCGGCGATGAGCGTGCGCAGTCGCGCCCAGACCTGCGCGCCGATCTCACCGCGCGGCACGGACATGCTCGTGAGCCGCGGCGTCGCGAAGCCCGCCATCGGCACGTCGTCGAAGCCCGCGATCGAGAGGTCGCCGGGCACGTCGACCCCGAGTTCGCGCAGGCGGGTCATCAGGCCGAGCGCGACGAGGTCGTTGAATGCGATCACCGCGGTGGCGCCGGCGTCACGAGCGGCCAGCACCGCGTCGGCAGCGGCGTAGCCGTCGTCGAGGCGGGATCCTCCCGGCACGACGTCGACGCGCACGTCGGGGTGGGCGCCGGTCGCCTCGGCGACCCCGCGCAGCCGCTCGGCGTTCGAGGCGCTCGACACCGGGCCGGTCACGTAGGCGATGGAGCGGTGCCCGAGCGCGTGCAGGTGGTCGACGAGATCACGGATGCCGCGCACGTAGTCGACCCCGACGATCGGCACGTCGGCATCGGGCAGCGGGCGGTTCACCACGACCACCGGCGCGACGCGCGACACCAGTCGTCGCAGGCGCTGCTCCGGCATGCGCGGCGCGCAGAGCACGAGCGCGTCGCACCGCTGCCGCGCCTCGACGGCGGTCGACTCCTCGTCGTCGACGCGCTCGGCCGTGTCGGCGACGAGCACCCGGTAGCCGTCGGATGCCGCGGCCAGGCTCAGCCCCTTGAGGATGCCTTGGAACAGCGGGTTCTCGAGGTCGGGCACGACCATCGCGATCGTGTCGTTGCGGCCGTGCACGAGGCTCCGGGCGGCCGGGCTCGGCGAGTACCCGAGCGCGGCGATCGACGCCTGCACGCGGTGCACGATGACCGGATCGACGGACTGCTTGCCGTTCAGCACGCGCGACACCGACGCCTGCGAGACGCCCGCGTGCGCGGCCACGTCCGCGATCGTCGACGCGCGGCTGCGCTCGCCCATGGCGCTCCCTTCGCTGGCCCGACTCGGTTCCGCCACGTCGCCGTCGTCGGGAAACCGGTTCCTCAGTGTAGCCGCAGAGTTGCCGCGCAGCCCAGTCATCGCCTAGGCTCTCGTCGAGAAAGCGGTTTCTCGATCACCTCTGGAGGCGTTGTGCACGTCGTCGTCACCGGTTCATCCGGACGCCTCGGTCGGAGCGTGTGCGCGGGGCTCGCGGCATCCGGCCACACGGTCGTCGGGGTCGACCGGGCACCGGCGCGACTCGACGGCGTCGACGAGCGCCCGATCGACCTCCGCGACGAGCCGGCGGCCCAGGAGCTGCTCGATCAGCTGCGGCCCGACGCCGTCGTGCACCTCGCCGGCATCGCGGTGCCGTTCAGCGCGCCCGAGCGCGAGATCCTCGTCACCAACACGACGCTGGCCCACACCGTGCTGGCCGCCGCGGCGCGAGCCGGCGCCGGCCGCGTGCTCGCCGCGAGCAGCCCCACGGTGATCGGCTACGGCGCGCCCGGGTGGCGCGCGGCATCCGTGCCCATCGACGAGACCCACCCCGCGCACCCGGCCAACGCCTACGCGCTGTCGAAGATCGTGATCGAGGAGACGGTGCGCATGTTCTCGCGCACCGCTGCCACCGCCTTCGGGTTCTTCCGCCCCTGCTACGTGATCTCGCCCGAGGAGTGGGCCGGCGCGCCGACGCAGCAGGGCCACACCATCGCCGAGCGACTCGCCGATCCCGCCCTCGCCGCGGTCAGCCTCTTCAACTACCTCGACGCGCGTGACGCGGCCGCCTTCGTCGACGCGTGGCTCTCCGCACCCGCCGAAGAGGTCGACGGTGAGGGGTACTTCGTGGGGGCCGGCGACGCACTCGCGACCCGGCCCGTCGCCGAGCTCTGGCGCGAGTACGCTCCCGCCCTCGGCGAGGCGGCCGACGCGCTCGAGGGCACGCGTCCCGTCTTCTCCATCGACAAGGCCGCCGAACGACTCGGCTGGCGACCCGAACGCGACTGGCGCGGCGAGCTCGCCGCGGCGTCCGCCGTGCCGACCGAATCGAGGGCATCATGACCGCACCCGCACCCGAGTTCGACGGGGTGCTGTTCTTCCCCGTCACCCCGTTCGACGCGGCCGGCCGGATCGAGCTCGACGTGCTCGCCGAACACGTCGACTCCCGGTTGCCCTTCGCTCCCGGCGGCGTGTTCCCCGCCTGCGGCACCGGCGAGTTCCATGCGCTGTCGGCCGGCGAGGCGATCGATGTGGTGCGCGCCACGGTCGGCGTGGTCGGCGGCCGCGTGCCGGTCATCGCCGGCGCGGGCGGCCCGCTCGGCCACGCGATCGAGATCGCCCGCGGGGCGGCCGACGCGGGCGCCGACGGGCTGCTCCTGCTGCCGCCGTACCTCGTCTCGGGCACCACCGACGGGCTCGTCGCGTGGGTCGAAGCCGTGGCCGCGGCATCCGACCTGCCCGTGATCGTCTACCACCGCGGCACCGCCCGATACACCGCGGAGGCGATCACCCGACTCGCCGCGAACCCCAAGGTCGTCGGCTTCAAGGACGGCACCGGCGATATCGGGCTGGCCCAGGAGATCGTGCTCGCCGCCGAGGCGACCGGCCGCGAGCTGCGGTTCTTCAACGGCCTGCTCACCGCCGAGCTCAGCCAGGGCGCCTACCGCGGCATCGGCATCCCGCTGTACTCCTCGGCCGCCTTCGCGATGATCCCCGAGCTCGCGGCGCTGCACTACCGCGCCTACACCGACGGCGACGAGTCGACCCGGATGACGCTGCTCCGGGAGTTCTACACGCCGCTCGTGCGGCTGCGCGACGAGACCCCCGGGTTCGGCGTCTCCCTCATCAAGGCGGGGCTGCGACTGCGCGGCCTCGACGTCGGCTCGGTGCGCCCCCCGCTCGTCGACCCGACGCCCGCGCAGGAGGCCCGCCTCGGCGCGATCCTCGACGACGGGCTCGCCCTCGCCGAGCGGCTCGACACGGCGGCGGTGCGGTGACCGCCTCCATCCGCCGCATCGCGACGCGCGCCATCCGCGTGCCGCTCTCGCGGCCGTGGGGACCCGACGTGCGCGACCTCTCCCTCGTCGAGGTCGTGGTCGAGGACTCGGCCGGCGACCGGGGATACGGCTTCTCGTGGACCCCGTCGATCGGCGCGGCGGCCGTGCGGGCGCACCTCGATCACGACATCACGGCGTTCGCCCTCGGGCGCGATGCCGACGCCGCCTCGCTGTGGGAGCCGCTCTGGCGGCACCTGCACGAGGGCGGCGGGGGCGGCATCACGACCATCGCCATGGCAGGCCTCGACCTCGCGCTCTGGGACCTCGCCGCACGCCGGGTCGGCCTCGGCGTCACCGACCTGGTCGGTCGGCGGCACGAGTCCGCGGAGGTCTACGGCAGCGGCGTGAACCTGCACTACCCGCTCGACGAGCTCGTGGCGCAGGCCGGCCGGTGGGTTGACGCGGGCTTCGACGCCGTGAAGGTCAAGGTCGGCAGCCCATCCCTCGCCGACGACGTCGAGCGCATCCGCGCGGTACGCGACGTGATCGGCCCCGGCCGCCGGCTCATGGTCGACGCCAACCAGCGCTGGACGCCCGACCAGGCGGAGCGCGCCATCAACGAGCTCGCCGCCTTCGACCTCGCGTGGATCGAGGAGCCGCTCCGCGCCGACGACCTGGCCGCGCACGTCGCGCTCAGCGAGCGCATCGAGGTGCCGGTCGCCCTCGGCGAGAACCTGTACACGCGCTACCGCTTCGCCGAGTTCATCGACGCGGGCGCCGTCGACGTCGTGCAGCCGAACATCGTGCGCGTCGGCGGCATCACGCCGTTCCTGGCGATCGCCGGCCTCGCCGCCGATCGCGGCGTCGAGCTCGCACCCCACCTGCTGCTCGAGCTCTCCGCCCAGCTCGCCCTCGCCCTGCCCGGCGATCACCTCGTCGAATCCGTCGAGGACGCCTCGTTCGAGACGCTCGGCGCGCTGGCCTCGCCATCGCCCGTCGCCCTCGCCGGGAACCGGGTGCGCACGACGGGGCAGACTGGACTCGGCATCCGCTTCACCGAACCCCGAGCGGATGCCGCGGCATCCGCCGACCGCACGGAGGAACCATGACGACCACTACCGCGACCACCGCCACCACCGCGGCCCGCCCGACGCTCGACGAGGTCGCCGGCGCGGCGCGCGCCGCCTTCGCGACCACCGTCGCCTCGACCGCCGCCGAACGGTCAGCCTGGCTCACCGCCGTGGCCGACGCGCTCGACGCGGCCGCCGACGAGCTCATCCCCCTGGCCCACGAGGAGTCGCACCTCGGCACCGCACGCCTCACCGGCGAGCTCGCGCGCACGACGGCGCAGTTGCGCCTGTTCGCGTCCGCGGTCGTGGAGGGGTCGTACCTCGAGGCGACGGTCGACCACCCCGACCCGTCGACCACGCCGCCGCGCCCCGACCTGCGACGGATGCTCCGACCGCTCGGCCCCGTCGCGGTGTTCAGCGCCTCGAACTTCCCGTTCGCGTTCTCGGTCGCCGGCGGCGACACCGCATCGGCCCTCGCGGCCGGATGCCCCGTGATCGTCAAGGGGCACTCGGCGCATCCGAGGCTCTCGCGGCGCACCGCCGAGATCGTGGCCGGGGCGCTCGCGACGGCCGGCGCACCCGACGGCGTCTTCGGCCATGTCGAGGGCCGCGAGACCGGTGTGGCGCTCGTGCGGCATCCCGAGGTCCGTGCCGTCGGCTTCACCGGTTCGCTGCACGGCGGCCGCGTGCTCTTCGATCTCGCGTCGTCGCGGCCCGACCCCATCCCGTTCTACGGCGAGCTCAGCGCCGTGAACCCGGTGCTCATCACGGCCGCGGCGGTCGATGCCCGCGCCGACGAGCTCGCGAGCGGCCTCGCCGGGTCGTTCACGCTCGGGGCCGGACAGTTCTGCACCAACCCAGGCGTCGTGTTCGTTCCCGCGGGCTCCGGCTTCGCCGAGCGCGTCGCGGCGGCGGTCGGGCAGTCCGCCCCGGTGCCGATGCTCACCGACGGGATCGCGGCGGCCTTCGCCGACGGGCTCGCCGGGCTCGCCGCCCACGACGGCGTCGACGTCGTCGCCGGGGCGACGGCGCAGCAGCCGGGCACCGGCTCGGCGGTGGTGCTCTCGACGACGACCGGGACCGTGCTCGCCGACCCCGGCGCACTCCTCGCGGAGTGCTTCGGCCCGTCCACCCTCGTCGTGGAGTACGACGACGTCGACGACGCCCTCGCAGCCATCCGCTCGGTGGGCGGCAGCCTCACCGCGACCGTGCACGCCGAGCCCGGCGAGGAGCTCGGCGACATCCTCGCCGTGCTCACCGAGCTCGCCGGGCGCGTGCTCTTCGCGGGTTGGCCGACCGGCGTCGCCGTGAGCTGGGCGCAGCAGCACGGCGGTCCGTGGCCGTCGACGACCTCGATCCACACCTCGGTCGGCGTGACGGCGATCCGCCGGTTCCTGCGTCCGGTGGCCTACCAGGATGCTCCGGATGCCGCGCTGCCCGCCGAGCTGCGCGAGTCGAACCCGCTCGGCATCCCGCGCCGCGTCGACGGCGTGCTCGTCGTGCCCGGGTCGCCGGCCGACTGAATGGGCGTCGCGGGCTATCTCACCGCGGCCACTCCGCCGCGCCTGGCTGTGGGCGGCATCATCGTGGCCCTGCCGGTGCTGGCGGTCGAGCAGCTCGGCGACGTGGGTGTCGGCGGCCTGCTCGTGGCCGCGGCCCTGGGGCCCAGCATCGTCGCCGCTCCGATCGTCGGCGCCGTGCTCGACCGAACCCGAAGACCGGGGGCGTTCGTGGCCGGTGCCGGCATCGTCACGGCTGCGGCGTTCACCGTCGCCGCCTTCCTCGGCGTCGTGCCCGCCGGTGTCGTCGCGCTCGCCCTCGTGGTGGCCGGCATCGCGACGCCGTTCGTGATGGGCGGACTGTCGAGCTTCGTCACCGAGGTCATCCCCGAGGAGCGCCGCGCCTACGCGATCGACGCGCTCGCCTACAACCTCGGAGCGGTCGCAGGACCCGCGGCGGTCGCCGTCGCCGCCTCATTCGGCTCGGCCCGGGTCGCCACGCTCCTCATGGCGGGCAGCGCGCTGCTCGGCGCGATCGGCACGATCCCGCTGCGGCTCCGCCCGGTCGCCGGCGAGCCGCACGCCTCGATGCTGCGCACCATCGCCGCCGGATTCCGGCACATCGCGACCCACCGCCCGCTCGCCGTGATCACCTCGAGCGGCACGCTGAGCCAGTTCGGCGCCGGCGGCCTCGCGATCGCCGCCGTCGCCCTGTCGGTCCAGCGCGGAGGCGACGCGGGCGGCGGCGCCCTCATCGTCACAGCGTTCGCGATCGGCGGCCTGCTCGGTGCGCTCTGGAACTCCGCGAGGCCGCCGCGCTTCCGGCCCGAAGTCACCATGGGCGTCGGCTTCGCCGCGACCGGCGCGTTCACCGTGCTGGCCGCCCTCGACATCGGCACGACGTGGACGATCGCCGCGATCGGCGTGTCGGGCCTGTTCACCGCGGCGAGCTCGGCCGCGATGCTGCTCATCCGCAAGCAGCAGAGCCCGCCCTCGCTGCGCTCGCAGGTGTTCACGGTCGGTGCCGGGCTCCGCGCGGCCGCGGCCGCCGCCGGCGCGGCGGTCGCGGGCCTGGCCGCAGGGTTGGGCGCCGAGGCGCTCATCGTCGCGATCGGGCTCGTGTGGATCGCCTCCGGTGCGATGCTCGTCGTGTATCCGCGACACGCGCCCGCCATCGACGGCACGGCGACCTGACCGAGGGCGACGGATGCCGCGGCAGCCGTCGCCCCGGTCGCCCGCCCGCTACCGCTCGCTCGTCCAGGTGACGTCCTCGTACGTGAACGACGGCGCGGTCTGCAACGTCAGCGACGCCGAGTCGGCGACGGACCACGCCTCCCGCCAGGTGAGCGACTCGCCGGGAAGGACCGCCGTCGTGGGCGGGATGCCGACCTGTCCGCCCTCGGCGCCGACGTCGAGGATCCGGGTGGCCTCGACGCCGTCGGACTCGAGCCGGGAGAAGACCACCGGCTGCACGTTCTCGGACGAGTCGTTCGTGATCGTCAACGTGAACACCACGTCCTCCGCCTGGTCGGCGCCCGCCGCGAGGTCCGACGGCGTGAACGGCTCCGGCCCGGACACGGTCATCGAGACGCCGTCGTCCCACGCCTGCGTGTCGCCGAAGGCGAGCGTCGCAGTCGCCGCCCCATCGGCATCCTCCGCTTCCTCGGTCGGCACCTGCGAGAACTCCTCCTCCAGCTGCTCCTCGATCTCGGGGATCACCTCGGAGTCGACGATCTGGCCGACGACGCCGACCGTCACCACGGCGAAGACGACGATGCCGGCGATCGCGCCGAGCACGGCGACGATGAGGCCGGCGATGGCGGGCCACTTCCCGCCCGGGAGGAACAGGGCGACGATCGCCAGCACGAGCGCGATCGGCAGCAGGACGAAGCCGGCGATCTGAACGAACGGGATGCAGGCGAGCACGAACCCGAGGGCGGCGAGCACCAGGGCGACCACGCCGAGCACGTTCACCTTGCCGGGTTCGGAGGTGCGGCTCGGGGCGCCCGGCATCGTCGTGGTGACTCCGGCCGGGGTCACCTCACCGGCTGCCGTGCCGGGGATGCTGCCGTAGGCAACCGTGTCGTAGGGCACGGTGGCGGCCTGATCGGCGGGCGACGCGACTGGCGCGAGCGGCGCGGTGTGCTCGGTCCACTGCGCGCCGTCCCAGTATCGCTGCCGGCCGCTGCCGTCGTCGTACCAGCCTGGGGGTGGTTTCGTCGGATCGGTCATGGTCGCGATCATCGCAGCCGTCACACGCGGCGAACGGGCCGAAGGGCCCACGGGACGACCAGCTCGTCACGCCCTTCACCCGCGGCGCGGCGCATCCGCGGACGCCGCAGCATCCGCTCGCCCGACCGGCCCCTAGACGCCGAGCTCGAGGTCGGCGATGCGCACGGGCTCGCCGGTGGCGAGCGACAGGTTGCCGGCGATGCCGACCGACACCGCCTTCACGCCGTCGGCGTAGCCGGCCACGCGGCCGAGCGGGGCGTCATCCGTCACCCGCTTGAAGAGGTGGTCGAGCAGGTACGCGTCGCCGCCCCCGTGGCTGCCGATTCCCTCGGGGATCGGCACGACGCGCGCGCCCTCCCAGTGCCGCTGCACCACGAGGCGTTCGGAGTCGGGGCGCACCGCGTCCTCGGGCGAGGCGTCGGGGTGCATGCTCGGATCGACGATCACGCGGCCGTCCTCGCCGATCAGCACGGCGCCGCGCTCGACGACCTCCAGCTCGGCGCGGCCCTCGGTGCCGTTGACCGTGACGCGGTACCCCTCCCACGGCGCGTGGGCGTTCAGCGAGTAGCTCATCGTCGCCCCGGTGTCGTAGTCGACGAGGGCCGCGAGGTTGTCCTCGATGGTGATGCCGACGTCGAACACGTCGCGGTCGCGCAGGTACCCGTCGTGATGCTCGTTGTCGAGGTAGAGCTCCTTCAGGTGCTCGTCGGCGGAGAGGTCGAGCGCGAACGGGTCGCCGGTGACCCCGGTGCCGCGCGACGGACGCTCGCCCAGGCCCCGCGCCACCGCGTTCTGGGCTCCGTAGAAGCGCAGGCCGCCGCTCGCGAACACGCGCACGGGGGTCGCGGCGATCCACCAGTTGACGAGGTCGAAGTGGTGCGAGGCCTTGTGGATGAAGAGCCCGCCCGAGTTCGCCTTCTGCCGGTGCCAGCGACGGAAGTAGTCGGCCCCGTGCACGGTGTCGAGCGCCCACTCGAAGTGCACCGAGGTCACGGCGCCGATCTCGCCGTCGGCGATGACCTGCCGCAGGGCGGAGTTGCGCGGGCTGTAACGGTAGTTGAACGTCGTGATCACCTCGCGCCCGGTGTCGGCGATCGCCTCGCCGATGCGCCGCACGCTCTCGGCGTCGATCGTCAGCGGCTTCTCGACGACGACGTCGGCGCCCGCGTGCAGTGCCCGCACCACGAAGTCGGCGTGCGTGAAGTCGGGAGTGGTGACGATCACGCGGTCGAGTCGCTCGTCGCGGACCATGCGCTCGACGTCGTCGGGCACGTACCGAGCCGGTACCGGATGCCCCGCAGCAACCACCTCGCGCTCGTAGACGTCGAGCCGACCGGGGTTGGCATCGCTCCAGGCGACGAGCCGGGCGATGCCGGGAACGTGCTCCGCGCCGAGCTGCGTGCCCGACATCGCCCGGATGTACATCCCCGCCCTGCTGCCCGTGCCGACGAGTCCGTACCGTTCCTGCTGCGCCATCGCGTGCTCCACTCGGGTCGACGTGCGAGAAAGCGCTTCCCCGGAGGCATCCGCGAATCGACGGATCGAGTGGGAATCAGGTGGGAAAGCGCTATCTCGGTTCGCTACCATTTCTATCAGCAAGTGCACGCTCGGCCAAGCCTCGGACCCGTCCGGGCGGCCGCGCGGTAGAGTCGAGGCGCCCGACCGGGGGCGGCACATCGCGGGAGGACTGATGGTCGAGGGCGGCATCCAGACGAGCCGAAGCGCACCGGCGACCCTTCACGACGTCGCGCGCGAGGCGGGCGTGTCGCTCGCCACCGCATCCCGCTCGCTCAACGGCAGCACCCGCAAGGTGAACGAGGAGTACCGCAAGCGCGTGCTCGAGGCCGCCGCGCGGCTCGACTACTCCCCCAACCTCTCCGCCCAGGCCGTGGCCCGCGGCACCACGACGACCGTCGCGCTGCTCGTCGCCGACATCGCCGACCCCTACTTCTCCTCCATCGCGGCGGGCGTGGTCGCCGAGGCCGACACCGCCCGCCTCATCGTCACGATGGCCGCGACCGAGCGCGACCCCGAGCGCGAGCTCGAGCTCGTTCGCACGCTGCGCGGGCAGCGGCCGCGGGTGATGATCCTCGCCGGTTCGCGGCCGACCACCGACCCCACCGAGGGTGCACTCGGCGAGGAGCTGCGCGCCTACGAGCGCTCGGGCGGCCTGGTCGTGCTGATCAGCCGCAACGAGCTCGACCTGCGCACCGTGCTCGTCGAGAACCTCTCCGGCGCCGAGGCCCTCGCCCGCGAGCTGGTGGGCATCGGCTACCGCCGGTTCGCGGTGATCACGGGCGGCGAGGGGCTGCGCACGGCGGCCGATCGCGTCGAGGGGTTCCGCGCGGGGCTCGCCGCGACGGGCGGCGAACTGCGCGACGGCGACGTGATCCGCGCCGCGTTCACGCGCGACGGCGGCTACGACGGCATGCGACGCCTCATCGAGCGCGGGCTCGGCGACATCGAGCTCGTGTTCGCCGCGAACGACGTGATGGCGGTCGGCGCGCTCTCCGCGGTCCGCGACGCGGGGCTCACGCCGGGCACGGATGTCGCGGTCGCCGGCTTCGACGACATCCCCACGGTGCGCGACGTCACGCCGGCGCTCACCACCGTGCGCGTGCCGCTCGAGGAGCTCGGGCGCCGTGCGCTCCGACTCGCACTCGGCGACGCGGATGCCGCCGACGAGGGCGCCGTGCGCACCGAGGTCGTGCTGCGCGAATCCACCCCGCGGCGCGACTAAGCGCGCGCCGCCGCCCGACGCGCCGCCACGCAGGCACCCGTCGTTCACGCCGCTGTTCGCGCCACCGCTGGCGGTGCACGCCCTCGCCGAGATGACGCGAACTGCCGCTTCGCACCTCGAAGAGCGACCGTTGGCGTCAACTCGCTCGGGTGAGGCATCCGCGCCAGCCGCGGCCGCCATTCCCCGCGACCCAAGCCACCGTCGCCCAGGCGCACGCCCGCCAGCCTCAGCGGCGCACGCGCGCCCGCCCGCCGGCGCACGCGCGCCCGCCTCAGCGCGCACCCGCGCCCGCCTCAGCGTCGCACGGGCGCGCGCCGAGATGACGCGAACTGCCGCTTCGCACCTCGAAGAGCGACCGATCGCGTCATCTCGCTTGGGTGAGGCATCCGCGACAGTCGCTGCGCAGACGCGACCACCCGGCCCCCGGAAGACGGGTGCCGCGCGAACCGGGTGTTGCGCGATCCGCCTGTCGTGTCCTACACTCGGGTAAACGCTTTCCCGCAGCGGCGCGGCGATCATCGCCACTCGCTCCCGGCTCGAACAGGACACACCGTGGCAGAGCAGACCACCCAGCACGACCAGCCCACCGTCGGCATCATCATGAACGGCGTCTCGGGCCGCATGGGCTATCGGCAGCACCTCGTGCGCTCGATCCTCGCGATCCGGGAGCAGGGCGGCGTACTCCTCGCCGACGGCGTGACCCGCGTGCAGGTCGAGCCGATCCTCGTCGGCCGCTCCGAGGCGAAGCTCGCCGAGCTCGCCGCGAAGCACGGCATCGAGCACTACACGACGAACCTCGACGAGGCGCTCGCCGACGACCGCTGGCAGATCTACGCCGACTTCCTCGTCACGAAGGCGCGCGCGAAGGCCATCAGGAAGGCCATCGCGGCCGGCAAGGCCATCTACACCGAGAAGCCCACCGCCGAGAGCTTCGAGGAGGCGCTCGAGCTCGCGCGGCTCGCCGAGGAAGCCGGCATCAAGAACGGCGTCGTGCACGACAAGCTCTACCTCCCGGGCCTCCAGAAGCTGAAGCGCCTCATCGACTCGGGCTTCTTCGGCCGCATCCTGAGCGTGCGCGGCGAGTTCGGATACTGGGTCTTCGAGGGCGACTGGCAGCCGGCGCAGCGCCCCAGCTGGAACTACCGCGCCGAGGACGGCGGCGGCATCATCGTCGACATGTTCCCGCACTGGAACTACGTGCTCGAGAACCTGTTCGGCCGCGTCGAGTCCGTGTACGCGAGGGCGGTCACCGAGATCCCCGAGCGCGTCGACGAGAAGGGCCACCCCTACGCCGCCACCGCCGACGACGCGGCCTACGCCATCTTCGAGCTCGAGGGCGGCGTGATCGCGCAGCTCAACTCGAGCTGGACCACCCGGGTGAACCGCGACGAGCTCGTCGAGTTCCAGGTCGACGGCACGCTCGGCTCGGCGGTCGTCGGGCTCTTCGGCTGCAAGATCCAGCCGCGCAACGCCACCCCGAAGCCGGTGTGGAACCCCGACCTCGCCGACGCGCACGACTACGACGGCGACTGGATCGAGGTGCCGACGAACGACGTGTTCGAGAACGGCTTCAAGACCCAGTGGGAGGAGTTCATCCGCCACGTCGTCGAGGACGCCCCCAACCACTACGACTTCCTCGCCGGCGCCCGCGGTGTGCTCCTCGCCGAGGAGGGCCTGCGGTCGTCTGCCGAGGGTCGCCGCATCGACCTCCCCGTCGTCACGCTCGAAGGAGGGTCGACGGATGCCGCGACCGCATCGGATGCCCCCGCGGCACCGGCCGCCGAGCTCACCGGGGCGCGCTGACCATGACCGCCATCACCCTCATCGACGGCAGCGGCGCCCTTCGCGCCGTGCCGCTCGCGGAGGCGCCCGCGTTCTCGAAGCCGCGGCATCCCCTCACGAGCCGGGTGGCCTATGCGGCCGCCCACGTGGTGCCGAAACCCTTCGCCGACAACACCCCCGGCGAGCCCGCCGAGATCGACTGGGACGCCACGCTCGCCTTCCGTCACCATGTGTGGTCGTGGGGGCTCGGCGTGGCCGACGCCATGGACACCGCGCAGCGCAACATGGGGCTCGACGCCCTCGCCACGCGCGAGCTGATCACCCGCAGTGCCGCCGAAGCGGCATCCGTGGGTGCCGACCTCGTCGTCGGCGTCAACACCGACCACGTCGGCGACGAGTCCATCTCGCTCGAGCAGGTGATCGACGCCTACAAGGAGCAGCTCCACCACGCGGAGGACGCCGGCGCCGGCGTCGTGCTGATGGCGAGCCGCCATCTCGCGCGCGCTGCGCAGACCGCCGACGACTACCGCCGCGTCTACCGCGAGGTGCTCGGCGCCGCCGCCGGCCCGGTCGTGTTGCACTGGCTCGGCACCGCCTTCGACCCGGCGCTCGCCGGCTACTTCGGCTCCGACGACACGGATGCCGCGGCGGCCACGCTGCTGCAGGTCATCGAGTACAACCGCGACAAGGTGTCGGGCGTGAAGATGAGCCTGCTCGACGCCGACGCCGAGATCGCCGTGCGCGAGCGGCTCCCCGAGTCGGCCCGCATGTTCACGGGCGACGACTTCCACTACGTCGGCCTCATCGAGGGCGACGAGCGCGGGCACTCCGACGCCCTGCTCGGCGCGTTCGCGGCGCTCGCGCCCAACGCGTCGGCGGCGATCCAGGCGCTCGATCGCGGCGACACGGCCGCGTACCGCGACATCCTCGGCCCCACCGAGGCCCTCTCGCAGCAGGTCTTCGCCGCACCGACGTACTACTACAAGACCGGCGTCGCGTTCCTCTCCTGGCTCAACGGCCACCAGGCGGCGTTCCAGATGGTCGGCGGCCTGCACGCCGCGCGCAGCCTCCCCCACCTCTCGCGCATCGTCGAGCTCGCGAACGCCTCCGGCGCCCTCGAGCGGCCCGAGCTCGCGGCGGCCCGCTGGCATTCGCTGCTCACGCTCAACGGCGTCGACGTGGCGATCGCGGCTCCGGCCGGTGACGCGGCAGCGACGGCCGACCACGAGACGACGGATGCCGCGGCGCCCGCCACCGGGAACGAGTCCGACACCGACATCGAGGTGCTCGCGTGAGCGCCCACCCGCGCCTGTCGATCAACCAGGCGACGATCAAGTACGCCACGCTCGACGAGGCCCTTGAGGCCACGGTCGCGGGCGGCGTGGAGGCGATCGGCCTCTGGCGCGAGCCCGTGCAGGCGGTCGGCCTCGACGAGGCGGCCCGCCGGCTCGCCGACTCCGGACTCCGGCTGTCGACGTACTGCCGAGGCGGATTCTTCACCATGCCCGAGGGCCCTGCCCGTCGCGCGTCGATCGACGACAACCGGCGCGGCATCGAGGAGACCGCGACCCTCGCCGGGGCCGGCGCGCCCGGCTCGACGTCGGTGTTCGTGCTCGTCGCCGGCGGCATCCCCGAGGGCTCGACCGATCTCATCGGCGCCCGCGCGCGCGTCGCCGACGCCCTCGCCGAGCTCGCGCCCGAGGCGCAGGCGGCGGGCGTGACCCTCGCGATCGAGCCGCTGCATCCGATGTACGCGTCCGACCGCGCCGTCGTCTCGACGCTGAAGCAGGCGCTCGACCTGGCCGCGCCGTTCGACCCGTCGGTCGTGGGCGTCACGGTCGACACCTTCCACGTCTGGTGGGACCCCGAGGTGCTGCCGCAGCTCGCCCGCGCCGGGAACGAGGGCCGCATCGCGACCTACCAGGTCTGCGACTGGAAGGCCCCGCTGCCGGCCGACGTGCTGCTCGGGCGCCACTATCCGGGCGACGGCGTGATCGACTTCGCCTCGCTCACCGAGGCCGTCGAGGCCACCGGCTACACGGGCGACATCGAGGTCGAGATCTTCAACAAGGAGATCTGGGACACGTCGTTCGGCGAGGCCATCGCGCGCACCGCGGCGGGGTTCGACGCCGCGGTCGTGCCGCACCTCGCGGCATCCGTCAGGGCCGCACGCTGAGACCGGCTCAGGACAGGCGGGTGATCGCCGGCATCGTGAAGGTGCCGTCGAACATCGCCGCACGCGGCTGGTAGACCCGGAGCATGGGGCGGAAGTCGCCCTCGGGCGTCGGCAGCCAGTTCGCCGCGGCCGTCTCGTCGTCGGGTCGGTCGCGCTGCATGCGGATCACGATGGATCCGTCGTCGCCGGTGACGACGCCGGGTGTCCGGTCGCCGATCGAGTACCGCCCGATCGGGTTGTCGACGAGGTAGAACTCCGGCGTCGAGTACATCGTGATCGACCAGAACGCGTCGGCCGGCGGCAGCTCCTGCAGGTGCAGCTCGTATGCGTGGGCGCCGTTCAGCTGCTCGCCCTCGGCGTCGACGAAGACCTCGGCGTAGTACGCCTCGTAGCCGTGGTTGCCCCACAGGCCGTTGCGGGCCGCCCTGGCCCGCGCGGCATAGCCCTCGTTGCGGTCGGCGATCTTCCATTCGGGCTCGTCGATCGTGCCGAGGCCGAGGAAGTCGATGTTGTAGTCGAACCCGTGCGGCCATCCGAGCCAGCCGTTCACCCCCGCCGACTGGTCGGGCCTCGACATCTCCTCCACGTCGCTCCGGCCCTCGGCGAACGCGTTCGCGAGGTGCTCCTCGAGGTCGCGCGCGACGATGCCGTACGGGTTGCGCGGGTCGGTGAGCCCGTAGTCCGAGTACCGGTGCAGGAAGTCCACGTCGGCACGAGCCGGCGGGAACGCCTGGCTCCAGACGCGCAGCAGTTCCCAGAACCGCAGGTGCTCCGGCATGTCGGCATGCGGTTGCGGGATGCCGCGGAGCGGCCCGTCGCCCTCGAGCGGCGCCAGGGTGAACTGCGGCTGCAGTGCGCGCACGCGCGGCATGTCGGCATCGCCGTCGACGGCGAGCCGCCCGACGATCACCGCAAGGTCGGTCGGCGACTCGATCACGGGCGCGCCGTCGGGCGCCGCTCCCGACCAGCCGGGCGGCGTGATGAGGAAGGTGCCCTCGGCAGTGCCCGTCGCGCGGCGGCCGACGTAGGCGAAGTTGTTCGTCCAGGCATCCACGAACTGCAGCACGTAGTAGGCGCCGTCGGTGTCGGGCACGTGCAGGAGCAGCGGGCCGCCCGAGAGGTCGAGCAGGCCGAGCGCGTAGACCGTGTCGTTGTTGACGCTCACGAACGCATCGGCGGGCGACGCCAGCCCGGTGGCGTGGGCGAACGTGTTGAACCTGGCGGGCGGCAGCGTGCCGAGGCCGTGCGCGGCGATGGCCTGCATGCTCGACACGTTGTACACCAGCGGATACCCGAAGACGTACGCGTCCAGCAGGTGACGCTCGGTCCAGTCCATCGATCCCCCGTTCCCGTCCGGCCGGGCGCCGGACGCACTCCTCACACGCTACGCGGGCGGCGGCGCTCGAGCGAGACGTAGAACACGACGTAGACGATCGCCGAGACGACGATGCCCACGACGAACATCCACGCGCTGGGCCGCGTCCATTCGAGGTCTCCGGACCGCACGGCGATCGCGAGCAGGATGCACGCGAGGCTCACGAGCTGCGCCTGGAACACGCGACGGAACGCCGACCACCGGTCGTCCCAGAGCATCCAGACGTTGACCATCCCGGGCAGCGTGAGCACGGCGCCGACGACGCGGGCGGTGAGCGGGGTGACCTCCCAGGCCCACGCATCGATGAGCAGCGACGGCACGAGGAAGAGCACGAACCCGGTGACGGATGCCGCGGCGCCGACGAGCGCGAGCACGTACCGCCACGGCGTGGGGATCGCGACGTCGTCGCCCTCGGGCATGCCGTCGTCCTCCCGCAGGTTCAGGAAGATCGCGATGAGCACGAGCACGGGCGTGGCCACGTAGAGCACCACCCACGTGATGAACGAGATATGCCCGAAGTGGAATCGATCCCAGTGCAGGAACGTGGAGATGGACAGGAGCGTGGCGAACACGAGCACGGCCGGGAAGCCGTGACGTACGCGGTGCCACTGCCGCTGCACCGCCACCTGCACGAAGAACCAGATGCCGCCCGCGTAGGCGGAGCCGAGCAGCATCGCCGTGATCGGCGGGTTGATGGTCCACGCGAAGTGCTGCTCCGTGGCGCCCGGGAGCACGAGGAGCAGGAACGCGGCGGCGACGAGGAAGGGGATGATCACGTAGGCCAGCACGCGCGTGTACGGCAGCACTCGGTCGGCCGGTCCGGCGCGGTGCCGCTCGGGCACCTGCGTCGCGGCGAGGTCGGGCGCGGCCGCTGCCGCGTCGCGGTCGGGTTCGACGTCGCTCATGCTCGGCTCCCTCGGTCTCGGATGTCGCCCGGCGCTGTCGCCGGGTCAGGATGGGGCCGCCGCGGCATCCGCGCCGTTCCGCTGCATGGCGAAGGCGACGGCGTCTTCGACGTGGAGGTGGCGTCCGCGTGCCCGCGCCGCCTCGAACGTGCCGGCTGCGGGGCTCGCGAGGATCCCGTCGACGTACTGCTGGTGGAACGAGAACGACGGTGCGTTGTAGAGCCCGGTGCGCTCGCGCACCACCTGGGCCGCACCGAGCAGGGTGCCCGCTCGCGCCACGTCGCCGGAGCCGGCGGCGACGGCGGTGAGCCCCTCCAGTGCGTAGGCGACGCCCTCGTCGTGGTGCAATCGGTCCGAGTTGGCGAGGCTCTCCTCGAAGCACTCCCGCGCGACGTCGAATCCGCCGAGGAGCACCTCGACCCATCCGCGATGGTGCAGGGCGATCGCCTCGCCGAGGTCGTCGTGCTGGCGCTTCGCGACGGCGAGGCTCTCGTCGAAGCGGGCGAGGGCCGCGTGCACGTCCTGCCTGAAGAGCGCGACGCGGCCGAGCGTGACGAGCGCCATCGCCTCGCCCCAGGTGTCGCCCGCCTCGCGGAAGAGGGACAGGCTCGCCTCGAGCGCCTCGTCGGCGCGTGCGGCGTCGGGTTCGCGTGAGCCCAGGAGGGCGAGGCCGAGCGAGATCAGCGCGAGGGCCTCGCCCGATCGCTCACCCTCGCGACGGAAGAGGGCGGCGCTCTCGCCGAGGCCGGGCACGAGCCACTCGTCGGGGTCGCGCCAGAACGCGATCGCCCGTGTGAAGTAGAGCGCCGTGGCCCGGGTGAGGTCGTCGAGCTCGTCGCCCGAGTCGACCACTTCGCGCATCCAGGCCTGCACTTCGCCGAGGTGCCCGTGGACCCACCAGTACACGTAGAGCGTCCACGCGAAGTGCGCAGCGGTCTTCCACTGGCGCGTGTCGAGCAGGTGCCGGGCCGTGGCGCGCAGGTTGTCGCCCTCCTCCGCCAGCCGGTTGATCCACTCGAGCTGGGTGGGGCCCTCGAGCTCGAATTCCGCCAGCTCGCCGAGTCGCACGAAGTAGTCCGCGTGCCGATCGCGGAGGGCGCGCGAATCGGGCCGCGGCTCGAGCTGGTCGAGGGCGTACTCGCGCACGGTCGAGAGCATCGAGAACACCGCCCGGTCGCCCCGGTCCTGCTGTCGCACGAGGCTCCCGTCGACCAGGGCGCCGAGGTCGTCGAGGATGTCGCCCTCGGGGATGCCCTCGCCGATCCACTCCGCGGCATCGAGCGTGAAGCCGCCGGCGAACAGCCCGAGCCGGGCGAGCAGCTCCTGCTCCGACGGGGTGAGCAGTTGCGTGCTCCACTCGATCGTGGAACGGATCGTGCGCTGCCGTTCGGGAAGGTCGCGGAGCCCGCCGCCGAGCACGAGCAGTCGCTCGTCGAGGCGCTCCAGCAGCTCGGCCGGCGTCAGCACGCGCCCCCGCGCCGCGGCCAGCTCGAGTGCGAGGGGCACGCCGTCGAGGGCGATGCAGATGCGTTCGACGTCCTCCACGTTGTCCTCGGTGAGCTCGAAGTCGGGCTTCGCGGCGCGGACCCGTTCGACGAACAGGCTCACCGACGGGGCGGCGAGCGCGCGGCCGACGCTCGCGCCGTGGCGCATGTCGGGGAGGGCGAGCGGGCCGAGCTCGATGCCGTGCTCGCCGGAGACCCGCAGCAGGATGCGGCTCGTCGCGAGCACGGTGAGGTGCGGGGCATCCGTGAGGAGCGACCGGATGGCGGGCGCGGCGTCGACGACCTGCTCGACGTTGTCGAGGAGCAGCAGCATGCGCCGGTCGCGCACGGCCATGCGGAGCTTCTCGTCCAGCGTGCCGTCGCCGATGTCGATGATGCCGAGCGCGCTGGCGATGGCGGCGGGCACCAGCGCGGGATCGGTCACGGACGAGAGGTCGACGAACGCGATGCCGCCCGGGAACCGCTCGTGCACGCGGTTCGCCGCGTCGATCGAGAGTCGGCTCTTGCCGATCCCCCCGGGGCCGGTCA
Organism: Agromyces ramosus; assembly: GCF_004216665.1. Lineage (GTDB taxonomy): Bacteria > Actinomycetota > Actinomycetes > Actinomycetales > Microbacteriaceae > Agromyces > Agromyces ramosus. The sequence continues at coordinate 646,873 of NZ_SGWY01000001.1, forward strand.
GGGTCACGAGCCGCACGTCGTCGTCGGAGAGGAGTTCGACGACCGCCTCCACCTCGCGTTCGCGACCGATGAGCGAGGTGAGCGCCGCCGGGAGCTCGACGGTGCCGTCCATCGAGTCGACGGGCTCGTCGGCCGGCGACGATGCACGGGTGAACCGCTCGGCGAGGAGCGTCGCGAGATCGCCGCGCACGAGCTCGGCGAGCTGCTCGGGGTCGGCGTAGTACGCGTACGACGCCCGGTCGTCCCCCCGGATGCGCTCGAGGAGTTCGGCCAGCCGCGGCTCGCGCTCGCCGCCGTCCTTGACGTACACGAGCATCGGCATCCCGGGGCGGGCGAGGCGGTACTCGTCCTCCAGTCCCGAGATGTCCTCGCCGGGCGCGACCCAGCCGTAGCGCTCGCCGTAGAGTCCGACGAAGATGTCGCTCTGGGCGAGGTACGCGCGGTACAGGTCACGGGGCGGATGCGGGCGCGCACCGAGCTCGAACATCACCGGTGCGAGGTTGAGCTGCTCGATCGCCGCACGCACGGCCCGTCGCTCCGACCCGAGTTCGCGCAGCGTGGAGCTCACGAACACGCGCAGTCGCTGGTCGGGGGTGCGGATCGCCGGATCGGCCGGACTCATGGAATGAGTCTGTTCCTCGCGGCATCCGCGTGTAAATACCCATGACGGGGCGCGCGGGCGCCTGCGATGGCAGGGCGAGCCGACGCGGCGGTACACTCGCCGCGTGGCCGCCGCCACGTCGCGGCGGCGCTGCGAGGGGGTCGGATGGATGCTCGTGCACCGGCGGCGCTGCCGCCCGTGATCCTCGTCGTCTCGGCCGACGAGCAGGTCCTCGAGTCGTTGCTGGTTCCGCTGCGGCGGCGGTACGCCGAGGACTACCGCATCGTCGACGCCGACGGTCCGGCGAGCGCGGTCGCCGCGATCGAGGAGCTGGCCGCGGTCGACGGCAGCAGTCTCGCGCTCGTGCTCGCCGATGACGCGACACCGGTGGCCGAACACGACAGCGTGTTCGCGGCGGCGCGACGCAGCTTCCCCGACGTGCGACGGGGCCTCGTGATCGAGTGGGGGTCGTGGGCCGACCGGACCACCGCGGATGCGGTGCTCGAGCTCATGACGCGCGTGCAGATCGACTACTACGTGGTGCGTCCGGTGCACTCCCCCGACGAGTCGTTCCATCGCGCGGTGACCGACTTCCTGCGCGAGTGGGAGGCGTCGGCCGGCAAGCGCCACCGCGGCTTCACCGTGATCGGCGAGGAGGCCCAGCCGCGCACCCACGTGCTGCGGAGTCGCCTCGCGCGCGGCGGCGTGCCGAGCGACCACCTCGACCCGTCCTCGCCCGACGCGGTGTCGTTGCTCGCCGCCGTCGGCGTCGAGTACTCGGGCGTGCCGCTCGTGCGCACCGCCGACGGCCGGGTCCTCGTCGATCCCGACGATGCCGAGCTGGCCCGCGCGTACGGCCTCGAGACCGCCCTGCCCGAGACGGATGTCGAGCTCGCCGTCGTCGGGGCGGGGCCGGCCGGCCTGGCGGCGGCCGTGTACGCGGCCTCCGAGGGGCTTCGGACGCTCGTGCTCGAGGGCGAGTCGATCGGCGGGCAGGCGGGGTCGAGCTCGCTGATCCGCAACTACCTCGGGTTCTCGCGGGGCGTCTCGGGCGCCGAGCTCGCGCAGCGCGCCTACCAGCAGGCGTGGGTCTTCGGGGCGCGGTTCGCGCACACCCGCAGGGTCTCGGGCATGCGCATCGTCGAGGGCGGGTTCGAGCTCGACGTGGCCGGCGGCGACGTGGTACGGGCCCGCGCCGTGGTGCTCGCGTCGGGCGTCACCTACCGGCGACTCTCGGCGCCCGGGCTCCAGCCGTTCGTCGGCGCCTCGGTCTTCTACGGCGCCTCCTCGGTGGAGGCGCGCGCGCAGTCCGGGCGTGACGTGCTCGTCGTCGGCGGCGGCAACTCGGCCGGGCAGGCCGCGCTGCACCTCGCACGCTACGCGCGGTCGGTGTCGCTGGTGGTGCGCGGTCCGTCGCTCGCCGCGAGCATGTCGCGATACCTCATCGACCAGCTGGATGCCGCGGGCGTCGGCCTCGTCACCGGGGCCCGGGTGGTCGACGCGGGCGCCGCGGCCGAGCCCGACCGCCTCGACCACGTGGTGCTCGAGCGCACGGACTCGGGCGAGCGCACGACGATGCCCGCCGACGCCGTGTTCATCACCATCGGCGCCCGTCCGCACACGGAGTGGCTCGCACCCGAGGTGCTGCGCGACCAGTGGGGATCGGTCATCACCGGTCCCGACGTGCTCGCCGAGGGCGGCAAGCGCGCCTGGCTCGGCGGCGACGACGGCCCGACGGCGCTGGAGTCGTCGGTGCCGGGGTTCTACGCCGTCGGCGACGTGCGCCGGGGGTCGGTCAAGCGCGTGGCGTCGGCGGTGGGCGAGGGATCGGTGGTGATCTCGTCGGTGCACGCGCACCTCGGCGCGCACGCCGGCGGCTGACCGCGACGTGAGCCGCGGCATCCGCTCGGATCAGGCCGACTGAACCCGGTCGAGCTCGGCGTAGCGACCGCCGGCCGCGATCAGCTCGTCGTGCGACCCGACCTCCACGATGCGCCCGCGCTCGAGCACGACGATGCGGTCGGCGGAGCGGATCGTCGAGAGCCGGTGCGCGACCACGAGCGTCGTGCGACCCCGCATGAGGTGCTCGAGGGCGCCCTTGATCTTCGCCTCGGACTCGGGGTCCAGCGCGCTCGTCGCCTCGTCGAGGAGCAGCACGCGCGGGTCGCGCACGAGCGCGCGTGCGATCGAGAGCCGCTGGCGCTGGCCGCCCGACAGCCGGGCGCCGCGTTCGCCGACGACCGTGTCCCACCCCTGCGGCTGCGCCTCGACGATCTCGAGCGCGTTCGCGTCGCGCAGGGCGGCGAGCACGCGCTCGTCGCCCACGTCGCGGAGCCCGTAGACGATGTTCTCGCGGATCGTGCCCTCGAACAGCACCGACTCCTGCGGCACCACCGACACGAAGCGGCGGAAGGTGCGCAGGTCGAGCTCCTCCATGTCGACGCCGTCGAGCAGCACCCGGCCGCGCGTCGGCCGCAGGAACCCGAGCACGAGGTTGAGCAGCGTCGACTTGCCCGAGCCCGACGAGCCCACGAAGGCCACGGTCTCGCCGGGCCGGATCTCGAGCGAGACGTCGTCGAGCGCCGGCGGGATGCCGAGGTCGTAGCGGTAGTCGACGCGGTCGAGGCGCAGGCCTCCCGTGACGTCGGCGACGGCGCGCTTGCCGGCGTTCAACTCGAGGTCGGGCTCCTGCACGACCTCGGCGATCGAACGCACCGACTCCGTGCCGCGCGCGATGACGGGCAGCAGCATCAGCAGGTTCGTGGCGGCGCCGGTGAGCAGGGCGAAGTAGGAGCTGAGCAGCACGACCTGGCCGGGCGTGATCGGGATGAGTCCCGTGATGGAGACCCAGGCGGCGAGCACGAGGCATCCGACGCCGAGCAGTTGCAGGCTCACCCACGACAGCGACGCGAAGCGGCCGTTCAGCAGGTCGAGCTGGAAGCCGGCGCTGCGCACCCCCTCCGCACCGTGCGCGACCCGGCGGACGGCCGTCTGCTCGAGGCCGTGCGCCCTGGTGATGGGGATCAGGGTCGCCATCTCGCCGACGCGGGCCGAGAACTGCTCGACCTCGCGACGGAACATCTCGTTGCGGGCCGCGCTGCGACGGTTCAGGATGGCGCGCAGCAGCACGGCCAACGGGATGGCGAGCGCGTAGACGGGCAGGAACGCTGGCACGTTGATCGCGGTCATGACGATCGCGCCGATGAGCACCATCGTGGCCGAGAGCAGCGGATGCGTCGTCTGCTGCAGCATGACCTCGACGTTCTCGACGTCGCGCACGACCTTCGTCTGCACGATCGCCGAGTTGGCGCGCGAGTGGAAGCCGATGGAGAGCGACTGGAGGCGGGCGGCGAGCGCGTTGCGCAGGTCGGCGCCGATCGAGCGCACCGCGCCCATGAAGAACCGGGTGTAGAGCACGTGGTTCGGGTAGTTCTGCACGAGCGCGATGAACGCGATGCCGGCCCAGAGCGCGAGCGTCGAGAGGGGCCCGCCGGCGACCACGACGTCGATGATCTCGGCGGTGACGACCGGCAGCAGCCAGAGGGGCGTGTCCTTCAGCGCGAAGAAGCCGACGGCCGCCAGCACGCGGCGGCGATGCAGGTCGAGCAGGCGGAACACGGACCGCACCGGATGCCGCCCGTCGATGGCGCGCTCGATCTGGGAAAGCGTTTGCCCGGTCATCTCTCCATTGTGCCGTCGATCAGGCTCGCTCGCTACGCTGGGACGATGTCGTTCGATCCTCGCAGCACTCCGGTCGACCCCGCCGCAACCGCCGCACTGGCCCGACACGGACTCGAGTATCGACTCCTCGACCCCGCCGACCTCGAGGCGATGCACGCGTGGATCGAGGCCGAGAACCGCGGCTTCCACCACGGCCGGCCGCGCGACGTCGACCGGGCGCACGACCTGTCCGTCGCGTCGGAGCGGCGGGTGCACGGCGTGTACGACCCCACCGCGGTGGACCCGCACGTCCCGGTCGCCACGGTCGACGGGTGGCCGACGGGGCTGAGCGTCCCCGGCGGCCGCAGCGTCGACGCCTGGGCGGTGAGCGCCGTGACCGTCTCGCCCACCCATCGGCGGCGCGGCATCGCCCGGGCCCTCATGGAGGGCGAGCTCGCGAACGCCCGCAACACGGGCGCCGCGCTCGCCATGCTCACGGTGACCGAGGCGACGATCTACGGTCGCTACGGGTACGCGCCGGCCGCCAAGGCCGCGACGGTCACGGTCGACCGCCGACGGGTGCACTGGGTCGGTCCGGATGCCCCGGGGCGCGTGCAGTTCGTCACCGCCGCCGCCCTCCGCGAGGCCGCACCGGCGATCGCCCGTCGCGCCGTGTCGCGCACGCCGGGCGAGATCGACCGGTGGCCCGGCATCCTCGACCGAGCGCTCGGGCTGGTGGACGCCGACGGCGACGCCGCGCGCTCGATCCGCACCGTGCGCTACGACGACGAGCACGGCCAGCCCCAGGGCTTCGTCGCATACCGCATCACGCGCGAGCCCAACCAGCCCGGATTCCTCGAGTTCGACTTCCTCGTCGCCGCCACCGACGACGCCGAGCGCGCGTTGTGGCGGTTCCTCATCGAGCAGGACTTCGTGAGCGGCGTGCGCGGGCGCCTCCGCTCGATCGACGAACCCCTGCCGTGGCTCCTCGAGGACCCCAGGGCGGTCACCCTGTCGGACCTCGCCGATCACCTCTGGGTGCGAGTCCTCGATCCGGTCGAGGCGCTCGGCGCCCGCCGGTACGGCGCCGCGGGCGTGCTCGAGCTCGACGTCGCCGATTCGCTGGGCCATGCGCGCGGGCGCTTCCGGCTCACCGTCGACGACCGCGGTCGTGCCGAGGTCGAGCGGGTCGAGGCCACGGATGCCGCGGCGTCCGGCCAATCGCTCGCACTCGGCGTGCAGGAGCTGGGCGCGATCTACCTCGGCGGCGTGCGCCCGTCACTGCTCGGTCGCGCGGCGCGCATCACCGAGCGACGGCCCGGATCGCTCGTGCTCGCCGATCGGATGTTCGCAGCCGAACGCAGCCCGCACCTCAGCATCTGGTTCTGACCGCGGCGACCGGAGAGCGCTTCCCGCCGGTCGCCGCTCCACCCCAGTCCGGGGGGTGCCGTGAGAGCGCTCCCGCGCATGCCCCCGGAATCCGCCCGACGGCCGCTTACTGACCGGTCAGTGAGTTACGGAAGCGTTATCAACGGTTTTGTTCCGCGCGCCCACAATTGCGTCATCATGGCTGTGCCGCCGCCAAGGATGACGGCGGAACCCCCGAGGGGTCGACCTCAATCACAGAGAAGGGGAGAGCCATGAAGACACCTTCATTGGTCTCTACTGCAGCGCTCGTCGGTGTCTCGACGTTGCTGCTTGCAGGCTGTTCGACGGGCGGCGGTGGTGAAGAGACAGGCGGGGGCGACGCGGCAGCGACGCGCGCCTGCGTGATCCTCCCCGACGCCGCGTCGTCGCCGCGTTGGGAGAACAACGACCGTCCGTATCTCGAAGAGGGCCTGGAGGCTGCCGGGTTCGAGACCGACATCCAGAACGCCCAGGGCGACGTCAACAAGTACGCCACCATCGCCGACCAGCAGCTCAGCCAGGGCTGCGGCGTGATGCTCCTCGTCGACTACAACGGCGCGGGCGGTGCGGTCGCCGAGAAGGCCAAGGCCGAGGGCATCCCGGTCATCGCCTACGACCGACCGATCGAGGGTGCCGACTACTACGTCTCGTTCGACAACCTCGAGGTCGGGCGCCTCGAAGGCCAGTCGATCGTCGACGGCCTCGCGGCGGCGGGCAAGGACCCGGCCACGGCCAAGGTCGTGTACATGGGCGGCGACCCGGCCGACGGCAACGCCAAGATGTTCCACGACGGCGCCGTCGAGGTCATGGAGGCCGCGGGCATCAAGCCGGCGGCCGAGCCCCCGGGCGTGTGGGACGGCGAGAAGTCGGCGACGAACTTCGAGCAGGCGCTCACCTCGCTCGGCGGCCAGGTCGACGCGGTGTGGGTGGCGAACGACACGAACGCCGCGGGCGTGATCACGATCCTCGACAAGAACGGCCTCGTCGTTCCGGTCTCGGGTCAGGACGCGTCGATCGCCGGCCTGCAGAACGTGCTGCTCGGCAAGCAGACCGCCACGGTCTACAAGCCGATCAAGCTCGAGGCCGACGCCGCGGTCGAGCTCGCCGTCGCGCTCCTCGAGGGCGAGACGCCGACCGCCGACCAAGAGCTGGAGGACGGCACCCCGTACATCGCGGTGACGCCCGAGCTCGTCGGACCCGACCGGGTCGTCGAGGTCGTCGACGCCGGCGACGCCGACCCGGCCGAGCTCTGCCAGGGCGAGGTCCAGGCCAAGTGCGGCGAGTACGGCATCGAGTGATCGCACCATGATCGGGCCCCGGGCCCCGGCGGGACCGCCGGGGTTCGGGGCCTCATTCCCCCTCCCAGCGTCGGCCGCCGAGTGCCACACTGAGAGCCAGACAGCGTCGTCGAAAGGAAGCGGCATGAACACGAGCGTGGATGCGGCCGGCGCGGCCGCGCCGATCATCGAGCTCGAAGGGGTCGTCAAGAGCTTCGGTCCCGTGAGCGTGCTCAAGGGAGTCGCGCTCAAGGCCTATCCGGGCAAGGTCACCGCGCTCGTGGGCGACAACGGCGCCGGCAAGTCGACGCTGATCAAGGGGCTCGCAGGGGTCCAGCCCTACGACGCGGGCGTCGTTCGGTTCGACGGCGAGCCGGTCACCCTCCACACTCCCCGAGACGCCGCGCGGCACGGCATCGAGGTCGTGTACCAGGACCTCGCCCTGTGCGACAACCTCGACATCGTGCAGAACATGTTCCTCGGCCGCGAGGAGACGGACTACGGCACGTTCGACGAGGGCCGCATGGAGCGCGAGGCATCCGACACCCTCCGTTCCCTCTCGGTCCGCACCGTGAAGTCGGTCCGCCAGCGGGTCTCGAGCCTCTCCGGCGGCCAGCGGCAGACGGTCGCCATCGCCCGCGCCGTGCTCAAGAAGGCGCGCGTCGTCATCCTCGACGAGCCGACCGCGGCCCTGGGCGTCGCCCAGACCGAGCAGGTGCTGAACCTCGTGAAGCGACTCGCCGAGCAGGGCGTCGCCGTCATCATCATCAGCCACAACCTCGCGGACGTGTTCGCCGTGGCCGACCACATCAACGTGCTCTACCTCGGCCAGATGGTGGCGTCGCTCGACACGAGCGAGACGAGCAGCGACGACGTCGTGGGCTACATCACCGGTACCAAGACCCCGACGGGAGCCGGCGCATGAGCACGCAGAAGACGCCCTCCGGCACGATCGCAACCGAGACCTCGGCCACCGAGATCAGCGCCGACCTCATCGGCAGCGGCCAGGAGGGCACGATCGGCGACCAGGTGCGCGCGTACTTCCAGCGCGTGCGCAGCGGCGAGATGGGCGCACTGCCCGCGATCGGCGGATTCGTCGTCCTGACCATCCTGTTCAGCTTCCTCAGCCCGTTCTTCCTCACGGAACGGAACTTCGCCAACCTCCTGACCCAGGCGGCCACGCTCGTCATGCTGGGCATGGCGCTCGTGTTCGTGCTGCTGCTCGGCGAGATCGACCTGTCCGCCGGCGTGACGAGCGGCATGACGATGGCGCTGTTCATCGTGCTCGTCAACGTGCACGGCGTGCCCTGGATCATCGCCCTCGCCGCCGCGTTCGCAGTCGGCATCCTCACCGGCACGTTCATCGGGTTCTTCGTCGCGAGGGTGGGCATTCCATCCTTCGTCGTGACACTGGGCCTGTTCCTCGGGTACCAGGGCATCACGCTCATGATCATCGGAGCAGGCGGCCTGTACCGCGTGCAGATCCCCGAGATCAGGGCCATCCAGAACGCCAACATGCCCGTCTGGGCCGGCTGGGCGATGCTCGCGGTCATCCTCGCCGTGTCCGCCGCGACCTCGTTCTGGGATCGTGCGCGACGCCGGCGCGCTGGCGTGCCCAACCGCACCATCACGTTGGTCTGGATCAAGCTCGGCGTGATCGCCGTCGTCGGCGGCGCGGTGGTCGCCATCCTCAGCCGCAACCGCGGCCAGTCCGTCGGGGTCGTCGAGGGCGTGCCGATCGTCGTGCCGATCGTGCTCGTCATCCTCTGGATCGGCACGTTCGTGCTCGACCGCACCAGGTACGGCCGCTACCTCTACGCCATCGGCGGCAACGCCGAGGCGGCACGCCGCTCCGGCGTGAAGGTCATGCTGATCCGGTGGACCGCCTTCATCTGCTGCTCGAGCCTCGCCGTCGTCTCCGGGCTGTTCTCGATCAGCAAGGTCGGTGCGGTCGACGCGGCCGCGGGGCGCGAGATCGTGCTCTCCGGCGTCGCCGCCGCCGTCGTCGGCGGCGTGAGCCTCTTCGGTGGCCGCGGTCGCCTGCTGCACGCGGCGGTCGGCGCGCTCGTGATCGCCGTGATCACGAACGGCCTCGGCCTGCTCAACCTCCCCGCGGGCGTGAACCTCGTGGTGACGGGCGGCGTCCTCATCCTCGCGGCGACGGTGGACGCGGTGTCCCGGGTGCGCGCGGGCGGCTCGATCCTCCGCACCTGAGGCGGCGGAGCGAAGCGGATGCCGCGGGCGTGTCGCCGCGGCATCCGCCTCGTCATTCCCGGAGCGGGCGGCCCGGTCGCAGTCGGCGCGGCCGGGGACCCGCTAGCGGACGTCCTGGCGGGGGAAGACGACCTTCTCCACGATGATGATGAGCGAGGCGGCGACCGGGATCGCGACGAGCGCGCCGAGCACGCCGCCGAGCGTGCCGCCCGCGACGGCGGCGATCACCACGAGGGCGCCGGGCACCGCGACCGCGCGGTTCATGATGCGCGGGCTGAGCACGTAGGCCTCGACCTGCATGTAGATGAGGTAGTAGATCGCCGCGGCGAGTGCCGTCACCGGCGACGCCGCCAGGCACACGAGCGAGATGATGATGGCGCCCGTGAGCGTGCCGACGAGCGGCACGAGCGAGGCCAGGAACGCGATGAACGCCAGCAGGATGGGCGCCGGTGCGCCGATGATCGACAGGAAGATGAGGCTCAGGACGCCGTTGAGCGCGCCGAGCGACAGCTGGCCGATCACGTACCGGCCGACGGATCCGGTGATCTCCTCGGACACCGAGCGGAACCCCGAGCGCGAGCTGGCCGGCACGAACCGCCCCGCGTACCGCTTCATCGAGGCGAGCGAGGCGAGGAAGTAGAGCGTGAGGATCAGCACGATCGTCGCGCCCGTGAATCCCCCGGCGATCCCGGCTCCGACCGCGAGGATGCCGCCGGTCAGCGCACCGAGGTTGTCGGGGTCGGCGAGCCAGTCGCCGCCGGCGCTGATGGCCTGCTGGATCGCGTCCCCGCCCACGAGCGAGTTGAGCCATGCGACGAGGTCGCTGTTCTGGATGTTCTCGACGATCGAGTCCCAGTCCTCGATCAGGATCTTCGTCTGCTCGATGACGATGGGCACGAGGGTGGCGATCAGGCCGACGAACACCCCGATCACGACCACGAAGACGAGCAGGATCGCCAGCCATCGCGGGATGTCGCGTCGTTGCAGCCAGCTCACGACGGGGTCGAGGCCGAGCGCGAGGAAGAGCGCGAGGGCCACGTAGAGGATGACCGTGCCGAGCTGCCCGACGATTCCGCCGAGGAGTATCGCCAGCAGCACGCCCAGCGCACCGACGAACCCGATGCGGAACGCGTGGATCTTCACCTCGGGCCCGGCCGAGTCGGCGTTCGCGGTGACCTCGGCCGCGGGTGGGGGTTCGAGCGTGCTTGACCGATTCCGTCTCCACATGCTGGCGACGCTACGCCGCTCCCGCGCGGTGGCCACGCGCCGCGCCGACGCGGCGTCAGAGCGCGACGACACCCGCCACCGCCGTGACGACGAGCGCGACGGAGACCGCGACACCGCCGACCGCTGCGGACGCGATCGCGACCGTGCGGGCGGGCGATCCCGGCGATCCGGGCGAACGCGCCGGTCCGAACCGTCCGAACCGGCGGGGCGAGCCGGAAGCGCGGGACGAACCCGATGAGCCGGCGGTTCCCGGAGCCTGACGCCGCGTTGAACGCGGCCGACGCCATGTGCGGGCGGTGCGGCCCTCGTGCTTGCCCCGCCCGGTGATGATCATGCCGCGGATGACGTCGCGCATCGTCGCGGCGACGTCGTGCGCGGTGGGTCGGCGGGCCGGGTCGTCGTCGGTCATGGCCGAAAGGAGGGCCCGCCACTCGCCGGGAAGGTCTTCGGGAACGGCCGGCGGCCGATGCAGGCGCGCCAGCGCGGCCTCGATCGCGCTGCCGGGATACTCGCGCTCGCCGCGCAGCGACTCGAGGAGCACGAGGCCCAGGGAGTACACGTCGCTCGGCGTGCCGACCTCGTCGCCTCGCGCCTGCTCGGGCGAGATGTAGGCGGCCGTGCCCATGATGGCGCCGTCGCCCGTGAGCCGCGATCCGTCGGCGAACTGGGCGACGCCGAAGTCCGCGAGCTTGGCCATGAGGGTGTACCCGAGCGTCGGCACCTCGGCGACGAGGATGTTCTCGGGCTTGACGTCCCGGTGCACGATGCCGTGCCCGTGCACGTAGCTGAGCGCATCCGCCATCTGCGCCCCGATGTCGGCGACCTGGCGTGGCTTCATCGGACCCCGTGCGAGGCGGTGGGCGAGGGAGCGTCCCTCGACGTACTCCATGACGACGTAGCGGCGGGCGACGCCCTCGTCCATGAGGACGCCCGCATCGTGGATGCCGACGAGCCCGGGATGGTTGAGCCGGCTCAGCAGCCGGATCTCGCGCTCCCGGCGCTGCAGGTCGGCGACGGTGTCGTCGTCGGCACGGAACACCTTGACCGCGATGTCGCGGCCGAGTTCGGTGTCACGGGCGCGGTAGACGTCGGCCATCCCCCCGGAGCCGAGGTGCTCGCGGAAGTCGTACCGTTGTCGGTGGTGGTCGGGCGTGGGTATGTGGTCTGCGAGTCGCAGATCGCTCATGGTCAACTCCTGATGTCTGTACGTCTCGGGCTGTGGCGCACTCCGCATCGACTGACTCATGCGTGAACCGAGAATACCCAACGGCGCCCGTTCGTCCCGGGGGGCTTGCACGTGGCGCTCCGATGCCCTAAGCGGCCCTGATGAGCACCGATTCCTCGAGGTTCGACCGAACGGATGCCGCCGATCCGGGAATGCCGAGCGGACGCTCGCGTTGTCGTTGGGAGCGGGTGCGTTCCGTGCGCCGGCATCGAGGAGGAACGTGACCGAGCAGACTGCCGTCGGATTCCGCTCCGAACGCGGGCCGGTGCTGATCGCGCTCATGCTCTCGACGGGCCTCGTGGCCATCGAGGCGACGATCCTCGCCACGGCGGTGCCCTCGATCGTGGCCGACATCGGCGGGTTCTCGCAGTTCCCGTGGCTGTTCTCGATCTTCCTGCTCGCCCAGGCCGTCTCGGTGCCCGTGTACTCGAAGCTCGCCGACACGGTCGGGCGCAAGCCCGTCATCCTCTTCGGAATCGCCGCGTTCCTCGTGGGGTCGATCCTCTGCGGCGTCGCCTGGGACATGACCTCGCTCATCGTCTTCCGCGCGGTGCAGGGCCTCGGCGCCGGCGCGGTGCTCCCGGTCTCGATCACCATCACGGGCGACATCTACACCGTGCGCGAGCGCGCCAGGGTGCAGGGCTACATCGCGAGCGTGTGGGCCGCGTCATCCGTGATCGGGCCCTCGCTCGGCGGGCTGTTCGCCGAGTTCCTCTCGTGGCGGTGGATCTTCTTCGTCAACATCCCGTTGTGCTTCATCGCCGCGTGGATGCTCATCCGGGCCTATCACGAGACCGTCGAGCGCCAGAAGCACCGCATCGACGTCGCCGGCGCCGCCGTGCTGACCGTCGGCCTCACGCTCCTGATCCTCGCCGTGCTCGAGGGCGGGCAGGCCTGGGCGTGGTGGTCGTGGCAGAGCATCGGCGCATTCGCGCTCGCGGCGGTGCTCCTCACGGCGTTCGTCCTCATCGAGCGCCGCGCCGCCGAGCCCGTGCTGCCGTTGTGGCTGTTCTCCCGCCGGCTCATCGTCACGACGTCGCTCATCTCGTTCGGCGTCGGCGCCGCGCTGATCGGCCTGACCTCGTACGTGCCGACGTTCCTCGAGATCTCGGCGGGGGCGAGCCCGCTCGTGTCCGGCCTGGCCGTCGCCGCGCTCACGCTCGGGTGGCCGATCTCGGCCTCGCAGTCCGGCCGGCTCTTCCTGCGCATCGGGTTCCGCGCCACCGCGCTGATCGGCCTGGGCATCGCCGTGCTCGGCGCCGTGGGCCTCTTCGCCGCCTCGCTCGTGCCGAGCCCCTGGACCACCGCCATCGCGTGCTTCGTAGTCGGACTCGGGCTCGGGCTCGTCGCATCGCCGACCCTCATCGCGGCGCAGTCGTCGGTGGCGTGGACGGAACGCGGCGTCGTCACCGGCGCGAACATGTTCCTGCGGTCGATGGGCAGCGCGGTCGGCGTGGCGATCTTCGGCGCGGTCGCGAACGCCGTGATCGCGGGCTCGGGACTCGGCGAGCACTCCCCCGACGCGATCCAGGCGGCATCCGGAGCCGTGTTCATCGCCGTCGTCGTCGCGACCGCCGTGACGATCGCGGGAGCGCTCGCGATGCCGCGCGGCCACGTCGACGACATCGAGCACCGGCCCGCCGAGGCGGCCGACCTGAACGGACCGGCTCGGGAGCCGGCCGATGAGGAGGCCGCCGCGCCGCCCGGCGGCTGAACGCTCAGCCCGCTCGCATCCCGGCGGGTCCGATGACCTCGCGCTGGTACGTGCGGATCCAGCGCTGCCGCGTCTCGCGGAACTCCGCGTGGGTCGCGAACCGGTAGTGGTAGGCGTGCACGCGCACCCACGTCGGCGGCGCGCCGTCGAACGGGTCGGTGCGCAGCAGCGCGAGCGTCGGGGCATCCGCCTCGAGCAGGCGCAGCAGCAGCACCTCGAACCACGGCTCCCACATGCGGCCGAGCGGCAGGAACCACATCAGCCAGTCGAGCCGCAGGTGGTACGGCGCCCACTGCCGCGGCACGGCACGAAGGTCCCCGGGCTTGCCCTTGAAGCCGTACTCGCGCCACTCCGAGTCGTCGTCGGGCTCCTCGGCGAGCGTGCCCTCGACGACGATCTCGATGCGCCGCTTCGTCACGGTGCCGAACGCTCCGTAGGCGTTCACCAGCATCCACCGGTTGAAGCTCGCATTCATGAGCTGGCGCCGCGAGAGCAGGTTGCGGATCGGCCACCAGCTCAGCACGAGCAGCAGCGCGGATGCCGCGAGCACGACGATCGCCCACCAGATCGGCGTCGTCGCGGCATCCGTGCCCAGGTCGGCGGGGATGGCCGGGATCGCCCAGTGCCAGGCGGAGTCGGTGATGGCGGATGCCGCGAGCACGACCGTGATCCAGTTGAGCCAGGCGAAGTTGCCGGTGACGATCAGCCAGAGCTGGGTGAGGATGACGATCACCGCGGCGGTCGAGCCGACCGGTCCCGGCACGAAGAGGAGGAACGGCACCACGAGCTGGGCGAAGTGGTTGCCGAGCACCTCGCCGCGGTGGAACCACTTCGGCAGCAGGTGCGCCTGCCGGCTCAACGGGTTGGGCATCGGCTGCGTCTCGTGGTGGTACATGAGCGCGGTGAGGTCGCGCCACTCTCGGCCGCCGCGGATCTTGATCATGCCCGCGCCGAACTCGAGGCGGAAGACGAGCCACCAGATCGCGACGATGATCGTGACGGGCGGCGGCTGGTCGTTCGAGCCGAGGAACGCGACCGTGAAGAGCGCCTCGCAGAGCAGCATCTCCCAGCCGAATCCGTAGAAGGTCTGCCCGACGTTCACGATCGAGAGGTACAGGATCCAGAGGGCGAGGAAGACCAGCATCGGCACGAACGGCGGCCCGAGCTGCGGCAGCCCGACGACGACGGATGCCGCGAGCACCATGCCGGTGACCGCGACGGCGACGAGGCGACGATCGGTGTAGCCCCAGCGGAAGACGCTCGGCCCGCGCAGCCGCCGGGCGATCCGGAGGAGCTCGGGCACCGGGAGCAGCCCGTGCTCGCCGAGGAGGGGGCGGAACTGGTTGAGCGTGGAGAGGAAGGCGATGAACGCGAGGGCGCCCACGCCGCGCTGCAGCACCTGGCGGGCGATCTCGTAGTCGTGCGCGTCGAACCAGTCGAGCCAGTCCACGCCCTCACGCTACGCCCGGTGTCGCGACGGCCGGAAGCCGTTGACGCCCGGGTGGCGTCAGCCGATGTCGAACCGCTCCCGCAGCGCCAGCTTGGCGGCCCACCACCCGTTCATGCCGTGCACCGCCGGGCCCGGCGGCGTCGCGCTCGAGCAGAGGTAGACGCCCGGCACGGGCGTGCGCCACGGCGCGGTCGACACCACGGGCCGCTTCACGAACTGCGCGAGGGTGATCTCGCCCGAGTAGATGTCGCCGCCGATGTAGTTCGCGTTGTGGGCGGCGAGATCGGTGGCGGTGCGCTGCGCCGACGCGAGCACGAGGTCGCGGAAGCCCGGGGCGAACCGCTCGACCTCGCGGGTCACGAGCTCGGTGGCGTCGAGCGTCGATCCGGCGGGCACGTGCGTATAGGCCCAGAGCACGTGCTTGCCGGCGGGCGCCCGGCTCGGGTCGACGACGGTGGGCTGGGTCGCGAGCACGTACGGATGCCGCGGCGCCAGGTCGTCGACGCCCGGCTGGAGTCCGCGGCGCACCGCGTTCTCGGCCGCCGCGATCTGCTCCCGCGACCCGCCGAGGTGCACCGTGGGCGCGAGGCCCACCTCGGGATTCGTCCAGGGCACCGGTCCGTCGAGCGCGAAGTCGACCTTCGCCACGCCCGAGCCGTAGCGGTAGCGACGGATGGCGCGCCGGTACGCCGCGGGGAGGTCGGCCGTGAGCAGCAGCTCGGGCGACGTGTCGAGGAGCACCGCTCGGCTGCCGCGCACGTCGTCGAGCGAGCGCACCGGGGCATCCGTCACGATCTCGCCGCCCAGCCGGCGCAACTCGTTCGCGAGGGCATCGGCGATGACCTGCGAACCGCCCCTGGGGAAGCCCCAGCCCACGCCGTGGGCATGCATCGCGAGCAGCAGGCCGGCCCCGGCGGACGCGAGCGACGGCATGCCGCCGGCTGCATGCGCGACCACGCCGGTGAAGAGCGCCGGCGCCACGTCGCCCAGGAAGCGCACGTTCCAGGCGCCGGTGCCCTGTTCCAGCGACCGGAGCCCGAACCGCACCGCCGCGATCGGGTCGCGCGGCATGCGGAGCAGCTGCGAGCCGGTGAACGACACGACTCCGCGTTGCCGGGCGAGCAGCGGCGCGATGAGCCGTCGCCACGCGCGCCCGTCGGCGCCGCCGAGTGCCCTCGCCGTTCGGTCGAGGTCGCGCCACGCGATCCCGGCGCGGCCGCCGTCGAGCGGGTGGGCGTACGACGCCTCGGGCACGATCCACTCGATCCGGTCGAGGAGCCCGAGCTTGCGGAACACCGGCGACGCCAGCGCCGCCGGGTGCACGGCCGAGCACACGTCGTGCCGGAAGCCCGGCAGCGTGAGCCCGGCCGAGCGCACGCCGCCGCCGATGGAGGACTCGGCCTCGAGCAGCCGCACGGACAGTCCGGCGCGCGCGGCCACCACCGCGGCCACGAGCCCGTTCGGCCCGCTGCCGACTACCGTGACGTCGATCACCGGGTCAGAACCCGGCTCCCATGGTGTTGACGTAGATCCACGGCAGTCGGTCCATCACGAGCCGGTGCTGGTTGCCCTCGGCGTCGGGGCCCTCGTCGGCCACGGCCGGGTGATCCTCCTGGCGGTGGCGCTCCGCCTCGTACTCGTCGTCCTCCTGCCAGAGGATCGTGGTGCCGTCCTCGCTGAGCTTCGCCACGTAGGGCTTCACGTCGCCGCTGCGCAGCTCGGCGAGCGCCGCATCGACGGATGCCGCGTGCTGCAGCCCGTGCAGCGTCACCCAGGTCGGCGGCCACAGGGTCATCGAGCCGGCCGCGTGCCGGTCGAGCGCGTCGACGGGGCGCAGCCACTCGACCGCCATGACCTCGTCGGGCGCGGGTCGGATCTCGCCGTCGGGAACGCGCACGGCGAAGAACGTGGTGCGCAGCTGCTTCGGCGAGTTCTTCGGCGGGGTCCAGTGCGAGAACGGCACGAGGTCGTAGCGGTCGAGCTCCAGCCCGATCTCCTCCCGGGTCTCGCGCACGGCGGCACGCCGCGCGGCGTCCTCCGTGTCGATCGAGCCGCCCAATGCGTCGGCGTCGTCCACGGCTCCACCGGGGAACACCCAGGCGCCCGCGAACGATCCGCGATCGCGCGGTCGCTCGGCGAGGAGCACCTCGAGGCCGCGTTCGCCGTCGCGGAGGAGCACCACCGTCGCGGCCGCCCCGGCAACCTCGTCGTTGGTGAGGGATTCAAGGTCGCTGTCCATGTCCCCACATTAGGCCGGTCGGCGCGCGAGCGCATCGGTGTCGGCGGCAGGGTCCCCGCAGCCCTCGGCCGCCACGGATACACTGCGGAGCATGCACCTGCCACGACTGCGCGGCGCCGGCGAGGAGGCCGTGTCCCCCCAGGCGACACTCGTGCTCGCGCCGAACCCCGGCCCCATGACCCTCGACGGCACGAACTCCTACGTGCTCCGGGCGCCGGGTTCACCGGGGGTGGTCGTCGTCGACCCCGGGCCCTCGGATGCCGCCCACCTCGAGCGACTCGCCTCGTACGGCCCGGTCGAGCTCGTGCTGCTCACCCACCACCACGCCGACCACGTCGAGGCGTTCGCGGAGTTCGCCCGGCAGGCCGGCGCTCCGGCACGGGCGATGGATCCGGCCCACTGCATCGACGCGCCGCCGCTCGCCGACGGCGAGGTGATCCAGGTCGCCGGCCTCGAGCTCGAGGTGATGGCGACGCCCGGCCACACGTCCGACTCGGTCTGCTTCGTGCTGCCCGACGACGGCGACCACGGCTCGGTGCTCACGGGCGACACGGTGCTCGGGCGGGGCACCACGATCATCGCCGACCCCGACGGCGCGCTGGGCCCGTACCTCGACTCGCTCGCACGCCTGCAGGCGTTCGCCGCTTCGGCCGGCGGGGTGGTCACGGTGCTGCCGGGCCACGGTCCGGTGCTGCGCGACCTGGCATCGATCTGCGAGGACTACGTCGTCCACCGCGGCGAGCGACTCGCGCAGATCAGGGCGGCGCTCGAGCGTCTCGGCGCCGACGCATCGGTCGAGGCGGTGACCGACGTCGTGTACGCCGACACGGATGCCTCGGTGCGAGGTGCAGCCGAGGCATCCGTTCGTGCGCAGTTGCGGTACCTCAGGGGCACCGCCTGACGGCTACGCGACGAGCGCGACGCCGCCCGTCCAGCCGATCTTCTCCTGCACGGCGAGCGTGAGCTGGAGGAATCCGACCGCCTCGAGCTCGCGGGCGCGGGCGAGCGACCCGGCGTCGACCGCGGCCACGCCGCCGGCGCGGATGACGTCGGCGAGGGCGTCCTTCGCGGCCGCGTCGTCGCCGGCGATCAGCACGGTGGTGGGCTCGCTGCCGATGGTCTTGGCGGCGAGGGTCGCGGCGAAGTTGGTGTTGAAGGCCTTGAGCACGCGCGACTCGGGCAGTGCCAGGGCGAGTTCGCCGGCCTTCGAGCCGTCGGCGGGGGCCACGAGCGAGTCGAACGTCTCGAAGTCGAGCGGGTTCGTGATGTCCACCACGATCCGGCCGGCGAGCTCGGCGCCGCGCTTCGCGACGATCTCGGCGAGCGAGGGGTGCGGCACGGCGAGCACGACGATCTCCCCCGTGATGGCGTCGGACGTGTCGCGCCCGACGAACTCGACGGTGTTGCCTCCGGCTGCCACGATGGCGCCGATCGCACTGCCCATGTTGCCCGAACCGATGATGCTGACGGTGGTCATGTCGTCCTCTCCGCGCCTTCCGGCGCGATTACTTGTCGATACAACCAACATGCTAGCCCAGTTCAGTTGTTGCGTCAACCAATACGCTAGACTGGGGTCATGGACGAGACGAGATGGTTGAGCACTGAGGAGTCCGCGGCCTGGGTGCGACTCGTCGCGCTTGCGGAGCTGCTGCCCGGTGTCCTCGATGCGCAGCTGCTGCGCGACGCCGGCCTCACCCACTTCGAGTACGGCGTGCTCATGGCCCTCGGCGCCTCCCGTGAGCGCACCATGCGCATGACCGAGCTGGCCTCGCGAACCAACGCGACGCTGCCCCGCCTCTCCCACGTCGCGCGTCGCCTCGAGGAGCGCGGGCTCATCCGCCGCTTCCCCTGCCCCGAGGACCGCCGGGCGACGAACGCGACGGTCACCGACGCCGGCCTCGCGCTCATCGAGGCGGCCGCGCCCGGCCACGTCGACACGGTGCGCGCCAACGTGCTCGACGTGCTCTCCCCCGAACAGCTCCAGCAGCTCTACGAGATCGCCGGCCGCGTGCTCTCGAGGCTCGACCCCGACGAGCGCCTCACCGCGACGTCCTGCCAGTTCAGCGAGGGCCCGGCGCTCGCCCGCGCCGGCTGACCGCCTCCCCCACGCACGCCCCGTCGGCGCGCGCCCCGCGACGCCCTCGATCGGACGGGATTCGGCGGTGCGCGGGCCCCGGCACCGCCGGATCGCGTCCGATCGACGCCCGCGACGCGTCACGCCGCTCTGGGCAGCACTGCCGTGAGCGGCATCCGCCCCGCGCGCGCCGAGGCGCACGCAGGCTGGACGCATGAGCGAACACGAGACCCCACCGATCCAGCCGATCGACGCCGAGCTCACCCGGCGCCTGTTCCACGAGCGTGTCGTCGTGCTCGGCGACGAGCTCGACCAGGCGGGCGGCAACCGCCTGATCGCGCAGCTGCTCACCCTGTCCGCCGACGATCCGCGCCGTGACATCCGCTTCTGGATCAACTCGCCCGGCGGCTCGGTGCCGGCGATGCTCGCGATCATGGACGTGATGCGGGCGATCCCGAACGACGTCGCGACCATCGCGATGGGCTGGGCGGCGAGCGCGGGCCAGTTCCTGCTCACCGCGGGCACACCCGGCAAGCGGTTCGCCCTGCCGCACGCGCGCATCCTCATGCACCAGGGCTCCGCCGGCATCGGGGGCACGGCCGTCGACGTCGAGCTCCAGGCCGACGACCTGCGCTACACGCGCGACGTCGTGCTCGGCATCACCGCCGAACTCACGGGCCAGTCGCTCGAGCGCATCGCGCAGGACTCGCTGCGCGACCGCTGGTACACCGCCGAGCAGGCCGTGGAGTACGGCTTCGTCGACCGGATCGTCCACGGATCCGATGAGCTGCTCGGCGGCGGCGCCCGTCCGGTGACCGGACTGCGGGTGTCGGCATGAGCTCCTACACGATCCCCTACGTCGTCGAGAAGCGCGGCAACGCCGAGCGCACGATGGACGTCTACAGCCGGCTGCTCTCCGAGCGCATCGTCTACCTCGGCACCGAGATCGACGACGGCGTCGCCAACGTGCTCATCGCGCAGTTCCTGCACCTGGCCTCCGAGTCGAGCGAGACGCCGATCAGCCTCTACCTCAACTCGCCCGGCGGCTCGCCCGGCGCGGCGCTCGCGGTCTACGACACCATGCGGCACATCAGGCCGGATGTCGCGACGACGTGCGTCGGGCAGGCGGGCGGTCCGGCCGCGGTGCTCCTCGCCGGCGGCGCCAAGGGGATGCGAGCCATCCTCCCGCACGGCAAGGTGACGCTGCACCAGCCGTCGACGCAGGGCCGCGGCACGGTGCCCGACCTCATCATCCACGCCGACGAGGTCGTGCGGGTGCGCGCCGAGCTCGAGGCGGCGCTCGCCTCCGACACGGGCCGCGACGTGCTGACGCTGCGCCACGACACCGACCGCGACCTGATCCTGCCGGCGGCCGCCGCCGTCGCCTACGGCCTGGCCGACCATGTGCTCGAGGCGCAGGTCCCCGTGGGCCTGACGGAGGCCGCCGCCGCGCGTTAGGCGGCGAGGAGGAACGCGTCGGAGGGCGCTGCGACGGTCGCGCCGCCGCGCGCCATCGTGCCGGCGGCGTCCGCACCGGTGAGGTCGAGCGGATGCTGCAGCGCGGAGTCGGCGCGGAAGGCGAGCGACGCCTCGACGAGCAGGCGCTCTCGGCGCTCCGCCTCGCGGCGATCCTCGTCGCGGCGCGCGCCGAGCCGCTCGCCGACGCGGCGCACCACGTCGAACAGCTCGAGGCCGAGCGCGTCGGCCACCGACCCGAGGATCTCGGACGACGGCTCCTTGCGCCCGCGCTCGATCTCGGAGAGGTACTGCGGCGACACGCCCGCGGCGGCGGCCACCTCGGTGAGGATCCGCTCCTGGTCGAGGCGCTCCCGGCGGAGCACCTCGCCGAGCACGTGCCGCCAGAGCGGCTTCGGCGCGTGCGGGCCGAGCGCCCGCGAGAACTCGACGACCTTGCCCATGTGCCGAGGCTAATCGCGGAGGGTGCGCGTCGTCAGGCCGATCCGCTCAGGGCAGAATCGGATGCCGCGAACCCGCGCCGCGCGCGCTCAGCCCGTCGCCCGCTGCGCCGCCTCGCCGAGCCGCTCGGCCACCCGCTCGGTCGCCCGCGCCAGCACCTGCTTCTCCTCGGGATCGAGCGCGTCGAGGAACAGGCTCCGGATCGACGCGGCATGGTCGCGCAGCGAGTGCAGCAGCGTGCGCTTGCCCTCGCGCGTGAGCACGACCCACGAGCCTCGGCCGTCGGTGTCGCACTCGGCTCGCTCGACCAGGCCCCGAGCAGCCATGCGCGACAGCTGGTGCGACAGCCGGCTCTTCTCCCAGCCGAGCGCCTGCCCGAGCGCACCGGGGCGGAGCCGCCGTTCGGGCGCATCGAAGAGCGAGAGCAGCACGGAGTAGTCGGCCTGCGAGATGCCCGCATCGCGCTGCAGCCGGCCGTCGAGCTCGCGCATGAGGTCGCGGTGCATGGTGAGGAAACCGCGCCAGAGCGCCCACTCACCCTCGCCGATCTCTGACACCACGGACATGCCCACCATCCTATCCATATTTGGTTGACACGTCATCTATTAGGGTTATGATGACGCGTCAACTACTTCCCGGAAGGACTCCCCGAATGACCGCAGTCAGGATCGGCATCATCATCGGCAGCACGCGACCCGGTCGCGTCGGCGACCAGGTCGCCAGATGGGTGCTCGAGCACGCATCCGCCCGCAGCGACGCCGAGTTCGAGCTCGTCGACCTCGCCGACTTCGCGCTCCCGCACCTCGACGAGGCCGTGCCACCGAGCATGGGCCAGTACGCGCAGGCGCACACCAGGGCATGGGCCGAGAAGGTCGACTCGTTCGACGGCTACATCTTCGTGACGCCCGAGTACAACCACTCCACGTCGGGTGCGCTCAAGAACGCGCTCGACTTCGTCTACCGCGAATGGAACGACAAGGCCGCGGGTCTTGTCAGCTACGGTTCCGTGGGCGGCACGCGCGCCGCCGAGCACCTGCGCCTGATCCTGGGCGAGCTGCAGGTGGCCGACGTGCGCCAGCAGGTGTCGTTCTCGCTCATGACCGACTTCGAGCAGTACACGAACTTCACCCCGGCGGCCTACCACCAGGGCATGCTGGCGACCCAGCTCGACCAGCTGGTGCCGTGGACTACCGCCCTCAAGGGCGTGCGCGAGGCACGCACCGAACTCGACCGCGCGGCGTAGACCCCTCGCGACTGACCCCGGCTCCCGCCGCGCGGCGCGCCGCCGGAGTCAGCGCGTCGCGGTGCGCGGGCTCAGGCGGGCTCGTAGGTCAGGCAGTCGGCGTCGTCGGCGCCCGGCCCGATGCGCACGGATGCCGCGTGGCACTCCAGTGACGTGTTGTGGATGCACTCCGCACGCTGGCAGGCGCCGACGTGCGTCACCACCTTGTCGAGGCCGCCCTTGGTACCGAGCGGGATGAACGTGGCGCACTCGGCGTCGCCGATCGATCCGCCGATCGTGACGGCGGCCGCGTGGCAGTGGGAGTGGTCGTTGTAGGAGCATCCGGCCACCGAGCATTCGGCGACGGCGGGCAGATCGTCGAGCGTCATGCTCATGGGGACCTCCTGAAGCGGTTGCGACCCTTGCGTTACCGGCGATGGTAGTCCCGGACGCGGTCGCGCGCAGTACCCCGGGCGGTCTTTTTCGCAGATCAGCGGCCATTTCTTAGTTAGGTGAGCCTCGCCTACGCCGGGGCGTTGTCAGGGTCGACGGTCTCGATCGTCTCCTCCTCGACCGCGTTGTCGGCTTCGAGCTCGTTGGCGTCGGGGCCGACCTCGTCGCCGACGGCCACGACGTCGTCGGCGTCGTTGCGCGGCTCGCCCTCGGCCCGTCGCCCGCCGACGTCGGGCGTGTCACGGCCGGCGTCGTGTCGCTGTGCATGGTCTCGTGGATCGGTCATGGGGCCCTCCTCGTTCCGTTGCCTCCAGCGTCGGCCCGAGGCCGGGCGCCGTCAACGGCTTGACGCCGGACCTGCTCAGCCCACCGGCGGCAGCTCGTCGGCCGACGCGAACACGGCGGCGCCGCGAGCCCGCGCGATCTCGGCCATCTCGTCGGCCCCGGCCGACGCGCCGCCGACCCGGAGCACCGCGTCGCACCGCGCGACGAGCAGGCGCGCGTAGGGGTGGAACACCGATTCGAACGCCGCATCGCCGGTGGCCGTCGACCCGGCGAGCTCCGCGAGCGGCAGCGCGAGCGCTTCGCCGGTGAGCGGCACGTGCCCGCGGCGGAGCACCTCGTACGCGGCGCGGTTCATGAGGTCGACGTTGGCGGCGAGCTTCTCGGGATCATCGCCCGTGCCCGAGCGGTACGGGCCGGCGATGAGCACCAGGAAAGGTTCGGTCATGCGTCCATCATGCCGATTGGCACTAGAGGGCGTGCGCTCGCGCACGACAGAATGAGCGGAGACACCTGGAGGTGCGCGATGTCCATCGAAACCGTGCTCTGGTCGATCCTCGGCCTGATCGGCGCCGTCGGCGGCGTCCTGCTCCTCGCGGCCCTCTGGTCGATCATCCGCGCACCGCGCTCCTGACGTCGCGACGTGAACTGACCGCATGACGAGCGCCGCCACCACCACGGCACCGTTGGTCCGCCATGCCGTCAAGAAGGGCGGCACGTCCGACCGACTGTCGGCGCTCCTGCTGCTCACCTTCACGCTCATCGCGATCGTGTGGGCCAACTCACCGTGGGGCGCGACCTACGACGAGTTCTGGGACACCGAGGTGGAGGTCATCGTCGGCGAATTCGCCGCGCACCTCACACTGCACCAGCTCGTGAACGACGGGTTGATGGCGTTCTTCTTCTTCACGGTCGGCCTCGAGGTGAAGCGCGAGTTCACGATCGGCGAGCTCACCGACCGCAAGCGGGCTGCGGTCCCCGTGATCGCCGCGGTCGCCGGACTCGCGCTTCCCGCCGCGATCTTCCTGCTCCTGAACGCGAACACCGGCCAGGCGCACGCATGGGGCGTCGTGATCTCGACCGACACCGCGTTCCTGCTCGGCGCGCTCGCGATCATCGGGCCGAAATTCCCGGCGCGGCTGCGCACGTTCCTGCTGACCCTTGCCGTCGTCGACGACATCGGAGCGCTCGTGGCGATCGCCGTGTTCTACAACGAGGGACTGCGGGCCCTGCCCCTCGGGATCGTGGCGGTGCTGCTCGTGGCGCTCGCCCTCGTGCGGTTCCTGCCGGTGGGCCGTGGCCCGGCGTACGCCGTGCTGGGCTTCGGACTCTGGCTCGCCGTCGCGGCGGCGGGCGTGCACCCCACCCTCGCGGGCGTCGCCGTGGCGCTGCTCATCCCGGTGTTCCCGCCGCGGCGCATGGACGTCGAGCGCGCCGCCGAGCTCACCCGTGCGTTCCGCGAGTCGCCGAACACCACCTATGCGCGAGCGGCCACCCGCAGCCTGCGCGACTCGCTCTCGATCAACGAGCGCCTGCAGGCGGCGTGGTCGCCCTACATCGCGTTCATCGTTCTGCCGATCTTCGCGCTCGCGAACGCGGGCGTGCGGCTCGATCCGGCGACCCTCGCCGCGGCCGTGGTCTCGCCCCTCACGTGGGGCGTGATCGCCGGCCTCGTCGTGGGCAAGTTCGTCGGCATCACCGGGGCGACGGCACTGGTGCGGATGCTCCGCATCGGCCGCCTCGCGCCGGGCCTCACGATGCCCCGCATCGCGGGCGGCGCGGCGCTGTCGGGCATCGGCTTCACGATCGCCCTGTTCATCGTGGGACTCGCGATCGAGGACCCCGAGATGCAGGACCTCGCGCGCGTGGGCGTGCTCACGGCATCCGTCATCGCATTCGTGCTCGGCTGGGCGATCTTCGTGGTGGGCGACCGCCTCCGTCCGCCGATGGCCGTCGGCGCGAAACTCGCCCGGCCGTTCGACCCCGAGCGCGACCACTACCGCGGTCGCCCCGACGCCCCGTACCAGATCGTCGAGTACGGGGACTTCGAATGCCCGTTCTGCAGTCGAGCGACCGGCTCGATCGACGCGGTCATCGAGCACTTCGGCGACGACGTGCGGTGGGTGTGGCGGCACCTTCCGCTCGAGGCGGTGCATCCGCACGCGAAGGAGGCGGCGCAGGCGGCCGAGGCCGCAGCGCTGCAGGGGCGATTCCTCGACATGGCGCGCACGATGTTCGCGCACCAGGATCGGCTCACGACCGACGACCTGTGCCGGCATGCCCGCGAGCTCGGCCTCGACATGGATCGCTTCGCGGAGGACCTCAGATCGCCCGCCGTGGTGCGGCGGGTGGAGGACGACATGCTCGACGCCGAGCTGATGGACCT
This sequence comes from Agromyces ramosus, assembly GCF_004216665.1. Lineage (GTDB taxonomy): Bacteria > Actinomycetota > Actinomycetes > Actinomycetales > Microbacteriaceae > Agromyces > Agromyces ramosus. The sequence continues at coordinate 672,221 of NZ_SGWY01000001.1, forward strand.
GCACTCGACGCCGACGTTCTTCATCGGCGAGCGCCGGCACAAGCGGCCGTACGACTCCGGCACGCTGATCGCGGCCCTCGAGGCCGAACGCGAGCGGGCCGAGCAGGAGGCGGCGCGGGAGGCACGGGGCGCCCGCTCGGACGGCACCGGCTGACGGCGCGCGACCGGTCGCGGACACCCCCGTCGACGACCGGCACGCGCGAGGCTCGCCCGCAAGCCCGTGGTGGATGCCGAGCCGCTTCCATACGGTGTCACCCATGGGACGAGACGACGACGGCATGCGTGGCGACCCGGGCACGCTCTCGATCGTGGTCCCGGTGCGGAACGACCGCGACCGGCTCGAGCGGCTCCTGCGCTCGATCGCCGCGCAGTCGCGGGCGCCCGACGAGGTGATCGTGGTGGACAACGGCGGCAACGGCGACCTCGACGCCCTCGCCCGACGCTACGGATTCCGCATCGTGACCGAGCCCGTCGTCGGCATCCCAGCGGCCACTGCCCGTGGTCTCGACGCGGCGTCGTCCGACGTGCTCGCCCGCGTGGACGCTGATTCCGTGCTTCCCCGCGATTGGGTGGCCGCGGCGCATGACCGCTTCGCCGACCCGGCGGTCGGCGCCGTGACGGGGTGGGCCTGGCTCCCGCGCGCGCCCCGCGGCGCCTCGCGCGTGCTCGTACTGGGCTACCTCGGCGGCTACACGCTGCTCGCCGGCATCGGCCTCGGCCATCGTCCGCTCTGGGGCTCATCGGCCCTCGTGCGCAGTTCGCTGTGGCGAGTCGTGCGCGACGACTTCTGTCGCGACGACCAGCGGGTGCACGACGACCTCGACCTGAGCATCCACCTTCCACCGGGCACCCGGGTACTGCGCGACCGGCGGCTGTCGGTGGGCGTCTCGACCCGCCCCTTCCGGGATCCGCAGAAGCTCTGGCGCGACGCGGCCATGGGCGTGCACACGTTCGTGCGGCACTGGCCCCACGAGTTCCCGCCGTTCCGCTGGGCGCGCATCGTGCGCGCACGGGCGACCGGCGGGGCGGCCCGGGCACCGCAGGGCGTGGCCGCGTCGGGTCAGCCCCGCTCGGGCGGCAGCACGTCGTCCCAGCCGGCCTGAGGCGTCTCGCACGTCTCGCGGTACACGTACTGCGACGGACGCTTGCGCTCGTGGCTCACCCAGTCGATCGCCGGCCGCCGTTGCTCCTCCGGCACGTAGCCGAGGCGGTAGACCGCCATCAGCTCGAGGTCGTCGGGCACCCTCAGGAGGCGCACGACCTCGTCCCACCGACCCGGCACCTCCATCGGGAACGAGATGAACTGGATGCCCATGCCGAGCTCGACGGTGGTGAGCCACACGTTCTCCATGGCGGCGCCCATGCTGAACACCGAGTAGAACGAGGAGAGCTGCCCGGGCCGGTACTCCGACCGGTCGAGCATCACCCCGAGCAGCAGGGGCGACCCTGCGACGAGCTTGCGGTTCTCCTCGCCGAGCGTCTTCGGCACCCCGAACGCGTTCATGAGCTTCTGCCCGCGCGTGGTGAAGACCTGGCTCGTGAACGGGCGGAGCGCCGCCGGGAGCCGGTCGAACAGCATGCCGCTGCGCTGCTGCTCCATCTCGGCCTGGCTGAAGCGGAAGTACGGCTTGTACCGCTCGAAGAAGGTGCCGTTGGACATGGCCTCGGTCATGCTCTCACTCGAGATGCGCGCGATCCGCTCGATCGTCTCCCGGTTCTCGACGACCACGAAACGCCAGGGCTGGCTGTTGAGCTGCGACGGGGCCCGTCCGGCCGCCTCCAGGAGGGTCCGCTGGTGCTCCTCCGAGACTGGATCGGGCAGGAACGGTCCGTTCGTCGTCTTGCGGCGGCGGATGGCGTCGAGCAGCTCCATGCGGGTGCTACCTCCTCGTCTCGGGCGCCAGCGAGCGGATCAGCGCGGCCGCGAAGAACGGCGCCGCCGACAGGGCGATGAGCGGATGCCGCCGGGTGCGCGTGCCGGCGTACGGGATCAGCGCCAGCGGCACCGCGGAGGGCGCGAGCAACGCCGCCGCCTCGCGGCTGACGCGGCGCGGACGCCCCCACGCCGCCGAGCTCATCGCCCCGGCGGCGAGCGCGGAGGTGGCGACGTACAGGGCGTGGTGCACCCACCTGGCGTTCCGCGTGTCGACCAGCCGCAGGGCGACGGATGCCCCGAGCGCGCAGGTCGCCGCGAAGCTCACGGCGGCCGCGGTGAACATCGGGGCGGAGCGCGCACGTCCGTCGGTCACGATCAGGCGACCGGGGTCCCGCCGGCAGTGCCCGCGGGAAGCTCCTCGGGATGCGACGTGGCGTCGGAATGCGATCGTCGGCGGCGCCGGAGGGACTTGCGTTCATCGATCGATGGATCCGGTCCATCCCAGACCTTGATGATCGCCCAGCCCACGGCGGTGAGCGGAACCGCCAGCACGGCGCCGATGATGCCCGCCAGGATCGTCCCGGCAGTCAGCGCGATGAGGATGACGAGCGGATGGAGCTTCAGCGACTGCGCCATCACGACGGGCTGCAGCAGGTCGCCCTCGAGCTGGTTCACGACGATGACGATCGCGATGACGATGAGGGCGACCACGGGCCCGTTCGCCACGAGAGCGACCAGGGCGGCGAGGATGCCGGCGACCGTCGCACCGACGAGCGGGATGAACGCCGTGAGGAACACGATGACCGAGAGCGGCAGGGCGAGCGGCACCTGCAGCACGACGAGCCCGATGCCGATCGCCACGGCGTCGACGAGGGCGACGATCGCCGTGCCCCGGACGTACCCGCCGAGCACCTTCACGCTCGTCACGCCCACGCGACGCCCGCGCTCCAGGCGCTCGCCGCGGAAGGGCCGCATGAAGAACGCCCAGATCCGGTCGCCGTCCTTGAGGAAGAAGAACAGCACCACGAGCATCAGCAGGAGGCCGGCGACGAACTCCGTCGCCCGTGAGACGCCGGTGAGCGCCGTCTGTCCGAACTCGGCGCTGGTCAGGAAGTCCACGATCGAGTTGCGCGCGTCCTCGACCTGCTGCTCGTCGATCGGGAACGGCAGCGTCTGCACCCAGCCGAGCAGGTCGTCGAAGCCGTCGGTCGCCGCGGTGGAGAGCTCATCCCACTGGTTGCGCACGGCGAACACGATGGCGGTGATGATGCCGCCGAGCACGAGGATGCCGCCGAGGAGGGTCACCCACGCCGCGAGGATCGGCGCGAGCCCGATGCGGCGGAGCCAGCCCACGAGCGGGCTCGCCGCGGCCGCGAGGATGAGCGCGATGAGCACGGGGATGACGAGGAGCTTGACCTGCACGAGCGCCCAGACGGCGACGGCGCCGAGCACGAGCACGAGCAGGACCTGGAGGCTGCGGATCGCCCAGCGGCCCAGGCGGTCGTTCCAGATCGGCCCCCCGGCTCCGCGACGGGCGGTGTCGCCGTGGGATGCCGAGGGTTCGCCGGGTTCGCCGGGCTTCCGCGGGCCGCCGGGCTCGCCGGCGGCGACGGTCTGGCGCGCGCGTCGGAAGATCATGCGACGACCTTAGGGCCGGCACGGCCCGCGCCCCATGCCTTGACGCGGAGCGGCGCACATGCAACGACGGTCGGGGCGGGTCTCGCGATCGCCTGGTCCAGGGCGAAGATGGCGTGGACGACGGGTCCGGCAGTGACGTCCGGGCCGTGGGGCCGAACGGCTCGAGGTGGATTCCCCGATGCCGCCGCGGCCGAACCGGAGATACACTCACCGTCCATGGACATGCTGAAGGGCGAACAGATCGCCGCGGCCAATCTGACCGACTGGCGCAAGCTGGCCCAGGGACTGCATGCCCGGTACCTGGTCGACGACTTCGGCACCGGCGCACGGTTCGTCGTCGCAGTGGGCGAGGCGGGCGACGCGCTCGGCCACCACCCGCGCGTGTCGATCGGCGATGGGCACGTCGATCTCGAGTTGGTCAGCGACGACGCCGTCTACCGCGACGACGAGGGCACCGAACACGTCGTCGAGTGGGTGACCCGGCAGGATGTCGACCTCGCTCGGCGGATCACCGAGATCGCGGCCGACCACGGGGTCGCCGCCGACCCGGCCTCGGTCGGCGAGATCGAGCTCGGCCTCGACACGGCCCACTCCGCGACCATCGCCCCGGTGTGGGCCGCCCTCCTGACCGGGAGCGCCGAGTCCCAGGGCCGCGGGTCCCCGAGCGACGAGATCCGGGACGCCACGGGACGGGTACCGAACCTGTGGTTCGGGGACGCCGAGGAGCACGACACCCCCCGTCAACGGTTCCACATCGAGGTCTACGTGGCGCCCGAGGTCGTCGACCAGCGGATCGCCGCCGCCCTCGCCGCGGGCGGCACCGTCGTCGACGACAGCGACGCGCCCTCGCTCACGGTGATCGCCGACCAGGACGGCAACACGGGAGTCGTCTGCGTCGACGTGTCCGCTGCGCAGAAGGAGTGATCCGCCGACTCGGGTGATGATCGCCCACCGTGCCGGAGCGACCTTCACGCCATCATCGCGTGGACCGGACGAGCGCGAGACACGCCCTAGGCCGAGCCGCTCCACGGCGCCGGGACGAGGACCCAGCACACCTCCGCGCCCGCGTCGTCCTCCGCGTGCCAGCTGTGGGGCTCGCGCCCCGGGAAGGTCAGGGCGTCGCCGGTCTCGAGGCGCACCGAGCGATCGGCGAAGCGCACGGTCACGGCGCCCGAGACCACGTGCATCACCTCGACGTCGGCGTTGACCGTGTAGAGCTCGTGGCCGCCGTGGGCGCCGGGCACGAGCGAGGACCGGATGAGCTGCACGCGCGACTCACCACGCGGTGACATGAGCAGCTCCGTCACCCCGACGCCGCCCAGGTTGATGTTCGGTGCGTCGGCTCGCGTGATGCGCTGGATCTCGGGCTCGGCGAAGAGCGCGCCGACGGGCAGCGAGAGCACCTGGCACAGCTGCACGAGCGTCGCGACGCTCGGCGACGTCTCGTCGCGCTCGACCCGGCTGAGGAAGCCCTTGCTGAGCCCGCTCGACTCCGCGACCTGCGCGAGCGTGAGGTTCTGCGCGATGCGCGTGCTGCGCAGCTTGGCGCCGATCGGCGTGCCCACCGCGTCGGCCGACGGATGGATCGGGCGCATGCGCACTCCTCCCTTGACGGCGGTGGCAACGGCGTCGTACAGTTGCCGCAAGTTTTCTCAACAGTACCAAAGGTTTCGTAATATGCAACTCACTCCCGACGAATCGAGCAGCGGCATCCGCGGCCCCGTCGATGCGAGCGTCGTGCCGCGCTTCGCCGGCATCGCCACGTTCGCGCGACTCCCGCGCCTCGACGAGGTCGATCGCGCCGACGTCGCGATCGCCGGGGTGCCGTTCGACAGCGGGGTGAGCTACCGCCCGGGCGCCCGCTTCGGTCCAGCGCACGTGCGAGAGGCCTCGCGCCTCCTCCGCCCCTACAACCCCGCTCAAGACGTGTTCCCGTTCGGTGCGCAGCAGGTCGCGGATGCCGGCGACATCGTCGCCAACCCGTTCGACATCGCCGAGGCGGTGCGCCAGGTCGAGGCCGGCGCGAGGGAGCTCGCCGAGCGCGCGGGCCGGCTCGTGGTGATCGGCGGCGACCACACCATCGCGCTTCCGCTCCTGCGGGCGGTGCACGCGCAGCACGGTCCCGTCGCGGTGCTGCACTTCGACGCGCACCTCGACACGTGGGACACCTACTTCGGGGCGCCCATGACCCATGGCACGCCATTCCGCCGCGCATCCGAGGAGGGGCTCATCGACCTCACCGCGAGCATGCACGTCGGCATCCGCGGCCCGCTCTACGCGAAGGGCGACCTCGAGGACGACGAGCGCCTCGGCTTCTCGATCATCACCAGCGAATACCTCGAGGAGCACGGGCCGGCGGCGGCGATCGATCGCATGCGCGCCCGCATCGGCGACGCACCGCTCTACATCTCGATCGACATCGACGTGCTCGACCCTGCTCACGCGCCGGGCACGGGCACACCCGAGGCCGGCGGCCTGACGAGCCGGGAGCTCCTGCGCATGATCCGGGCGCTGTCCGACCGCCGCATCGTGGGCGCCGACATCGTCGAGGTCGCGCCCGCCTACGACCACGCGCAACTCACCGCCGTCGCGGCGAGCCACGTGGCCTACGAGCTCATCAGCGCGATGGCGCCGCGCGGCGCCCGGCCCTCCGCGGGCTGACGGCCGCCCCCAACGCAGCCCGCGCACCCAACCCGCAACCCCGAGGCGAAGGAGCCCCACCGATGACCGAGCAGACCCAACCGACTCGAGAGGCGGTGCTGGCCGCGGCATCCGAGATCGTGCAGGCCTTCGCCGACACCGACGGCGAACGGTACTTCGCGACGTTCGCCCCCGAGGCGACGTTCGTGTTCCACACCGAGCACGAGCGGCTCGCCGACCGGGCGACGTACGAACGGCTCTGGGCGAGCTGGGTCGACGGCGGATGGCATGTCGTGTCGTGCACGTCGAGCGACCAGCTCGTGCAGTCGTTCCCGGGCGGAGCGGTGTTCTCGCACTCCGTCGACACCACGGTCGAGACGGGCCAGGGCACCGAGTCGTATCGCGAACGGGAGACCATCGTCTTCCGTGCCGACCCGGCGACGGATGGCACGGCGCCGCGTCTCGTCGCCGTGCACGAGCACCTCTCCCCCATGCCCGACGCCGCCTGATCCACCCCCGTCACCCCGACACCCCACTCACCGAGGAGACCTGCAATGTCGCTCTACTCCCGCCTCGAGCAGTACCTCGAGGAACACTCCGATGACGCCGGCCCCGTGCGCGGCACCCTGTCCCTCCCCCGCATCGGCATGATCTGGCTCGCCGCGAACCTCGTGGTCACGACGCTGCTCACGGGCACGCTCTTCGTGCCGGGCGTCGACTACGGCCTCGTGATCGTGCTCATCATCGTCGGCACCCTCGTCGGTGCGGCGGTGCTGGTGACGGTTGGCAACATCGGCACCCGCACCGGACTGCCCACCATGGCCCTCACCCGCGGACCGTTCGGCACGCGCGGCAGCCTGCTGCCGGTCGCCGCGAACGTCATCATCCTCATGGGCTGGAGCTGGGTGCAGGCGATGCTCGCCGGCATCGCACTCGACTTCCTGGTGGCCTCCGTCACCGGGTTCTCGAGCCCCGTCATGTTCGCGGTGCTCTGCCAGACCCTCGTCGTGATCCTCGCGATCTTCGGGCACACCGGCATCGCGCGCGTGGAACCCTGGCTCGCCGTGCTGATCCTCGGCATCATGGCGTACATCTTCGTGGTCGCCTTCACGACCTACGCGCCGTCGGAGTACCTCGGCATCCCGGCCGACCCGTCGCTCGGCTACACGCCCATCCTCGTGCTCGACGTGGTGATCGCCACCGCGATCTCGTGGACCGTGCTGTCGGCCGACTTCAACCGCTTCGCGAAGTCGAGCCGCGCGGGCATGATCGGCTCGGGCATCGGCTACACCCTCTCGACGGTCATCTCGATGGCGATCGGCGCGACCGCGATCGGATACGTCGTGCTGTCAGGCGGCGAGGCGATCCCCTTCGACCCGGTGACGATCGTCGAGCCGTTCGGAGCCCCGCTCGCCGTCGTGATCTTCCTCTCGGTCATGGCCACCAACACGATGGTCGTCTACGGAATGGTCACCACGATCGTGAACGCGGTGCCCGGGCGCGCGAAGCTGAAGTTCCTGCCGACGGCGCTCATCGTCGGGATCATCTCGATCATCGGCTCGACCTGGTTCGGCCTGCTCAACCAGTTCACGACGTTCCTCGTGACGATCGGCGCCCTGTTCGCGCCGGTGTTCGCGATCATGATCGCCGACTACTACATCGTCAAGCGGGGGGCCTACACGGCCGACATCCTCAAGGCGCGCGAGGGCCGATACTGGTACCTCGCCGGGGTGAACTGGGCAGCCGTCGTCGTGTGGGCGATCGGGGCGGTCGCGGCGTACGTCTTCACGTACACCCTGCCGACGCCGGTCGGCGCGACGATCCCGGCGTTCGTGATCACCTTCGTGCTCTACCTGCTCGTCTCGCTGCGGGAGCGCTCCTCGACGCGGGCGGAGCCGAGCACGAACCTCGCGGATGCCGCGCCCGAGGCCGTGCCGCATGCGTGACCTGAGCCATCCGATCCGATCGGGGATGCAGGTCTACCCGGGCGACCCCGAGGTCCGACTGTCGGCGGCGCTCGAGCTGGAGCGCGACGGCGCCGCCGTCACCGCGCTCCAGCTCGGGTCGCACAGCGGCACGCACGTCGACGCGCCGGCGCACACCGTCGCCGGCGGACGCACGATGGACGCCGTCGGCCTCGACGAGCTCGTCGGCGACGCCCTCGTGATCCGGGTGCCGGGCCTCGCCGACGGCGCGACGGTCGGCATCGACGAGCTCGGTGAGGTGCCGGCGGGGGTGCCCGGGATCGTCGTGATCGACACGGGCTGGGCGCGGCACTTCGGCACCGAGCGGGCGCTGCGGCATCCGGCGATCGGCGTCGAGGCGGCGCGCCTGCTCGTCGACCGCGGCATGCGGGTGCTCGGCGTCGACACGCTGAGCCCCGATCCGACGGATGCCGCGGGCACCTCGGAATTCCCGGTGCACGAGGTCGTGCTCGGCGGCGACGGGCTCATCGTCGAGAACCTCACCGGGCTCGACGACCTGCCGACGCGCGTGCGGATCGGGATCTTCCCGCTGCGCCTCGGCGACGACGGCGCACCCGCCCGCGTGGTGGCGTTCGTGGACTGAGCGGCTCGCCGTCCGGGCGATCCGACGGGCTCACGGCCCACTGTCGCACGGACGTCGCGCTCAGTCGCCCGCCAGCACCTCGTCGACCCACTCGGGCACGACGAGGCTCGCGGGCCCGTGCCGCACCTCGTCGAAGAGCGGCGTGATCTCGCTGGCCGCGAGGTTCAGCTCGATCGTGGTGGCCCCGGCCTCGGCGGCCGTCATCACGAACCCGGCCGCCGGGTAGACGGCGCCCGAGGTGCCGATCGCCGCGAAGAGGTCGCAGGTGGTGAGCGCGTCGTCGATGACGTCGAGGTCGTACGGCATCTCGCCGAACCACACCACGTCGGGGCGCAGCATCCGCCGGCCGCACTCCGGGCACGGCGGGCGCTCGGCGAGGTCGGCCATGACCGGGACCCGGCGCCCGCAGCCCAGGCACGACGCGAGCAGCAGGTCGCCGTGCATGTGCACGACGCGCTCGGAGCCGGCCCGCTCGTGCAGGTCGTCGATGTTCTGCGTGACCACCAGCAGGTCGTCGCCGACCTCGCGCTCGAGCCGGGCGAGCGCGTCGTGGGCGGGGTTGGGCACCGCCAGGGCGACGGCGTGCCGGCGCAGGTCGTAGAACCGCTGCACGGTGTCGGGGTCGCGCTCGAACGCCTCGGGGGTCGCGACGTCCTCGACGCGGTGCCCCTCCCACAGTCCGCCGGCGTCGCGGAACGTGGGCACGCCGCTCTCGGCCGAGATGCCGGCGCCGGTGAGCACGACGATGCGCATGGCCACCATTCAATCGCGGATCGTACGACGAGGGGTGTACCCCGGGTGACTCCGACGAGCGGATGCCGCGGCGCCGCGGCCCCGGCATCGTGGAGGCATGACCACCTCCACGACGCGAACGACCCCGCGCCCGGCGACCGGCTCCCGGGTCATCCGGATGCCGCTCTCCGCCCGCACGCGCAAGCTGCTGCTGCTCGTGCACATCGCGTCCGCCGGGGTGTGGCTGGGACTCGACCTCGTGCTCGGCATCCTCGTCTTCACGGTGCTCACGGGCGATGGGACCGGGGCGGGCGCCGCCGCCGCGAGCCTCGCCGCGGTCGCGACGTGGCCGCTCGTGGTGGCGGGCCTCGCGACGCTCGCCTCGGGCGTGCTGCTCGGACTCGGCACGAAGTACGGGCTCGTGCGCTACCGCTGGGTGCTCGTGAAGCTCGTCGTCAACGTGGTGCTCGTGACCCTCGTGGTGCTCGTGCTCTGGCCCGGCATGGTCGCCGTCGGCGAGGCCGGTCGCGCGGCGCTCGCCGACGGGACGGCGCCGGCGATGACCGCGACGCTCGTCTTCCCGCCGGTCGTCTCGTCCACCGCCCTGCTCGTGGCGATGGCGCTGTCGGTGTTCAAGCCGTGGGGGCGCACGCGACGGGTCCCGCGCGACGAGTGATCCGTGAGGCGCGAGCGGCAATGCCGAAGTACCGGAGTACCCGAGGAATCGCGAGCGAACACGATCGGGCGACCGGGTCGATTGCGGGTCAGGAGCGCCGGTCGGCGGGCGTCGTCGACCAGACGGCGAGCGCCACGAGCAGCGGCTGGAAGAACAGCCGGATGAAGCGGGCACGGTCGGTCGTGAGCCCGAAGGCGCTTCGCCGCTCCGCCCACTGCGCGAGGTTGCCGGGGAACACGGCGATGAAGAACGCGGCGACGATCGCGCCGATGCGCTCACGCTCGCGCGGGAGCGCGACGAGCGCCGCTCCGAGGCCGATCTCGGCGACACCCGACCCGACGACCACCGCGTCGGCGTCGATGGGCACCCACGGCGGCACCTGCGCCCGGAACTCACGGCGCGCCCAGAACAGATGGCTCACCCCCGCGAAGACGAGGGCGCCGGCGAGCATGAGGCGTCCGATCGAGCGAGCGGGAGTCGACCGCGGGATGCCGGCCTTCCGCGTCATCGCTCGATCGACTTCTGCTCGTCGGGGCGTCGCACGAAGTACCGGAGCGCGAAGAAGACCACGACCGCGACCACGGCGACGATCGCGAGCTTGCCGATGAACCAGAGCAGGCTGAACAGGACGTCGACGAGGAACCAGGCGACGATCACCGCGACGATCACGCCGATGACGGTCCAGACGGTGCGGCTCATGCTTCGAGGCTAGTCGTAGGATGACGGCTCATGACGCCGGATTCGATCGAGGCCTTCGTCGAGCGGCTCGCGGCGAGCCCATCGGGCCCGAGCAGCGTGAACCCGTTCGACGCCACGCGCAGCGACAACGCGATCAGGCGTCGGAACCTCGCGCGGTACCTCGGGCAGCTCTCCGAGCGACGACCGACCACGCTGCTCGTGGGCGAGGCGCCCGGCTATCGCGGCATGGCGATCACGGGCGTCCCGTTCACGAACACGGTGCTCCTGCAGCGCGGCATCCCGGAGTTCGGGCTGCTCGGCGCCGCGAACGGCTACGAGGTTCCGGATGCCCCGGGCGTCGCCGCCGAACCGACGGCGACCGTCATGTGGCGCACGCTCGTCGCGCTCGACTTCCTTCCGGTGCTGTGGAGCGCCTTCCCGCTGCATCCGCACCGACCCGGGGACCCGAGGTCGAACCGCACTCCGACCATGACCGAGACCTCCGAGTGGGCCTGGTCCTGGCAGGCGCTGACGCAGGTCTTCCCGATCCGGTCGGTGGTCGCGGTCGGCAGCATCGCCCACTCCGCACTGGCGAGGAGCGGGTGGTCGGCGCCGCGCGTGCGGCATCCCGCGCACGGCGGTCGTGAGGAGTTCCGGCTCGGCCTCGAGGCGCTGCTCGCCGAGGGCGCCATCGCCTGAGCCGGCGTCGACTCAGCGGATGCCGCCGCCGAGGCGTGCCGAGATCTCCGCCGCGGTCGCCCGCGCCGCGTGCACCACGTCGTCGAGCCGGACCGCGCTGTACGAGGTGCCGATGTACGGCACGGTGAGCGCCGCGACGGTGCCGCCGATCCGGTCGGTGACCGCGACGACCACGTCGGTGACGCCGGCTTGCAGCCGATCCGGGCGGGTCAGGTAGCCGTCGGCGAGCTGCTCGGCCTCGCCGGGCAGGAGGTCGGCCGCGGCATCCGACGCCCCCGCCGAGAGCACCGCCCCGGTCGCCGTCGACTCCAGGGGGAAGCGCGCCCCCACCCGCACCTGGTAGCCGAAGTCGGCCGGCGACTCGGCCTGCGCGATGATGCGCACCGCCCCGGCGTCATCGACGCCGAGGTTGCAGGACTGCCGGATGGCGTCGGCGAGCTCGCGCATGGGGCCCGCCGCGAGCTGCACGAGTCCGCGGAGCGGCGGGTGCCGGTGCGCCAGGTCGAAGAGCGCCATCGACAGCACGTACCGACCCGAACGCTCGTCGCGGGTCAGGTAGCCTCGGCGCTCGAGTGTCGCGAGCACGCGGTAGATCTGGCTGACGTTGCGGCCGACCGCCTCCGCGATCTCGGTCTGCGAGAGGCCACCGGCCTGGGCCGCGAGGAGCTCGAGGATGTCGAGCGCCTTGTCGAGGGCGGGGGCGGAGTAGTCGGTCGTGCGTTCGGCCATGGCGGGCCTCAGCGGTCCGCGCCCATCGCCCGCACGAAGCGGCGGGCGATCTCGCGCTCGAGGTCGTCGGGCACGGGCTGCGCCCCCGGCGCAAGCGACCCGGCATCCGTCGCGACCCGCTCGAGCGAGAGGGACTGCAGGAGGAACCCCAGGTCCATCGCCTCGAGCGAGTTGCCCTTCGGCTCGCGCCCGGCGAGGTTCACCATGCGACCGCCGGCGAGCAGGATGAGCTCCCTCCCGTCGGGCAGGTCGACCCGCTCGATCGCCGTGTCGAGCTCGGTCACGGCGACGGCGCGGGCGGCGAGCGCGGCCGTGTCGATCTCCCACGGGAAGTGCCCGGCGTTCGCGAGCACGGCGCCGCTCGGCATCCGGTCGAACACCTCCTCGGTGACGATGCCCGGGTGTCCCGTGGCGGTGATGAAGAACTCGCCCCACTCGGCGAGGTTGCGGAGGTCGTCCACCCGATACCCGTCGAGGGCCGCCTCGAACGCCTTGATCTCGTCGATCTCGGCCACGGCGACCCGCCCGCCGAACGCACGCAGGTACTGCGCGATGCCCCGCCCGCACCAGCCGTACCCGGCCACGACGAATCGCCGCCCCGGGATCATCAGGTTGGTGATGCGCATGATGCTCTCGACCACCGACTGGCCGACCCCGTGGCGGTTCTCGCCGATCGCCTTGAGCGGGCTGTCGTTGATCACGATCGTCGGGAACGGCACTCGGCCTGCGAGCTCGGTGCGCAGGCGGATGCCGCCGCTGGTCGTCTCCTCGGTGCCGCCGATCACGTGGCGGGTCGCGTCCGCCGCGACGATGCCCGCCACGAGGTCGGCGCCGTTGTCGAGCACGATGTCGGGCCGGGCGTCGACGACGGCGGCGACGTTGGCCTCGTGCTCCGCGAGCGTGTCGTTGCGTCGGCCGAACACGGTCATGCCGAGGCTGCGCAGGTAGGCGACGATGTCGTCCTGCGTCGACCCGTGATTGCCCGTCGCCACGACCTCGGCCCCGCCCGCCGCCAGCACCTCCAGCAGCACGGCGGTCTTCGGCTCGACGTGCAGCGACATGCCCACGCGGCGGCCGGCGAACGGCCGGCGCTCGGCGAAGTCCCGCCGAGTCGCGGCGAGCAGGGGCATCCGCGACCGGATCCAGGTGGTGCGGGCCGCGCCGCGATCGAGCAGTTCCGACATCTCGTCCGTCTTTCATATATGAATGCAGCTTTCACATATGGTACCGCTACGCCTGCCGAAACACACCCCGACCCCGGGATACGCTGGCCGGGGCGCGCTGCCGCAGGCGTGGCATCCGCTCGCCCGGAGATCCCGGAGGTCTGGAACGTGCACGACGCGAACGACGAGATGCCCCTGCATCCCGACACCATGGCGATCATCGCCGGGCGGCCCCCGCACGAACCCGACCAGCCCATGAGCGTGCCGGTGCACCTGACGTCGACCTACGTGGCTGGCGGCCAGGTCGAGTACGGCCGCTACGGGAACCCGTCGTGGACGGCGTTCGAGGAGACCCTCGGTGCGCTCGAGGGCGGCCACTGCGTGTCGTTCGCCTCCGGCATGGCCGCCATCGCCGCCGTGTTCGACCTCGTCGAGCCGGGGGGCACGATCGTCGCGCCCCGGCACTCGTACACCGGCACCGTCGCCGCGCTGGCGGAGCGCGAGGAGCACGGCCGGGCGAAGGCGCTGTTCGTCGACATCACCGACACGGCGGCCGTCGCCGAGGCGTGCGCGGATGCCGCGATGGTGTGGTTCGAGACGCCGACCAACCCGGCGCTCGAGGTCGCAGACATCACGGCGATCGTGCGTGCCGCGCACGCGCACGGCGCCATCGTCGCGGTCGACAACACGTTCGCGACGCCGCTGCTGCAGCGTCCGCTCGAGCACGGCGCCGACATCGTCGTGCATTCGGCCACGAAGTACATCTCGGGACACAGCGACGTGCTCATGGGCGCGGCCGTCACGGCCTCCGACGAGCTCGCCGCCGCCCTGGTGCAGCGCCGTTCGTTGTACGGCGCGATCCCGGCCCCGCTCGAGGCGTTCCTCGCGCTGCGCGGGCTGCGCACGCTGCCCGTGCGCCTCGAGCGCGCGCAGGCCACCGCGCAGGAGCTCGTGCGACGCCTCGACGGGCACCCGGCCCTGGAGGAGGTGCGCTACCCCGGCTTCGGCGCGATCGTGTCGATCGTGGTGCGCGGCGGCGCCGATCCGGCCGACGCCCTCGTCGGACGCACGCGGCTGTGGGTGCACGCGACGAGCCTCGGAGGCGTGGAGTCGACGTTCGAACGTCGCCGCCGCTGGCCGCTTGAGCAGCCGACCATCCCCGAGGGGCTCGTGCGCTTGTCGGTCGGGCTCGAGCACGTCGACGACCTGCACCGCGACCTGGTCGGAGCGCTCGACTCGCTCGGCTGACGCCCCGGCGTCACCCGATTCAGGAGCCGCGCTCGAGCAGCCAGTCCATCGCGTCGGGCACGGTGTCGAGCACCGAGACGTGTCCGTCGTCGAGCCGCATCCAGAGGGTCGCCCTCGGCAGCCGTCCGAGCATCCAGGACGCGTGCCGCCGCGGGACGACCCGGTCGCCCTCGCCCTGCACGAGCAGCACCGGCGCCCGCACCGCCTCGAGCTCGAAACCCCATGGCTTCGCGAACGCGACGTCGTCGTCGATGAGCCCGTCGGGCCCGAACTGCGCCGACCGCGCGACGTCGTCGCCGAGCGCCGACCAGGGTCCGTCGAGCGCCGCGAAGTCCGCGGGCAGGAACTGCTCGGGGTCGAACTCCTCGGTCTCGGCGTATCCGGCGCGCGCCTCCCGCCCGTCCATCGCTGCGCGCAGGCCGCCGGGCGCCTGCATGCCGTCGAACCAGTCGAACGCGTCGGTCCACGGCGCGATGGCGGCGAGCGTGACGACCGCCGTCACGCGATCCGGCAGCAGCGCGGCCCCCGCCAGCGCGTGAGGGCCGCCGCCCGAGGCACCCATGGCGGCGAATCGCGCGACGCCGAACGCCTCCGCGACGGCGGCCGCGTCGGCCGCGGCCGAGGCGACGTCGCGACCCGGCTGCGGCGTCGATCCACCGTACGCGGGCCGTGCGTACGAGAGCACGCGGATGCCGCGTGCCGCGGCCGCGGCCAGCACCGGCGCGAGCGGGGCACCCGTCTGCGGGGAGCCGTGGTGCCACATGAGCACGAGCCGCGCCGCGGCATCCGCCCCGCTGTCGTAGGCCCGGAGCACGCGCCCGTCGTCGAGTCGCACGTCGACCGTTCTCAGCACGCCGATCCCTCCGTCGTCAACCCCGCCACCCGCGGAGGTCACCAGCCTAGGCTGGGCGCGTGGTGGGCGGCTTCTTCTCAGGTGCGGGGATGCTCCTGCGCGGATTCCGATTCTGGGGTCGGCGCCCGGGCGTGATGCTGCTCGGCCTCATCCCGGCCGCGATCGTGTTCCTCCTCGTGCTCGGCGCGCTCGTCGCGCTGGGCTTCGGTCTGCCGGGGTTCACCGGCTGGCTGACGCCCTTCGCCGACGAGTGGGTGGACCCGTGGCCGACGCTGATCCGCAGCGCGATCGGCGCGATCCTCTTCGGCGCCGCCGTCGTCCTCGCCGCCGTGACGTTCACCGCCGTGACGCTGGCAGTGGGCGACCCGTTCTACGAGCGCATCTGGCGCGCGATGGAGCTCGAGCTCGGCGGCAGCGTCCCCGAGCAGGGCGCCGGGTTCTGGCGCGGCGTGCGCGACTCGGCCGCCCTCATCGGGCTCGGGCTGCTCGCGTCGATCGGCGTGGTGCTCACCGGGTTCCTGCCCGTGGTCGGCGCGGTGGCAGCGCCCGTGCTGGGCATCCTGCTGTCGGGGCGGCTGCTCGCGATGGAGCTCAGCTCACGGGCGTTCGAGGCCCGTGGCATCCCGGCCTCGCACCGGCGGATGCTGCTGCGCGGCCACCGGGCGAAGCTGCTCGGGTTCGGCGTCGCGACGCAGCTGTGCTTCATGGTTCCGCTCGGCGCCGTGCTCACGATGCCGGCGGCGGTCGCCGGGTCGACGATCCTCGCCCGGTCGGTGCTCGATGCGGCCGCCGGACGATCGGCGGATGCCGCGGCAGTCGGTCCGGCAGCGGCGACGGATCACCGCCTGGCATAGCCCGCTCCCCCGCAACGTCCTGCGCTTCGTCAGCCGCCGGGCGCGCGACCGTCGAAGAGCAGCATCGGCACCGGCCCGAACGGCCGCGAGCGCACGCGCAGGCGGCGGATGTCGCCGCCGACGAACCCCGCGTCGACGAGCGTCCGCTCGGTGTCGCGGTCCCAGTGGCATCCGTGGCAGACGCGCTTCGAGATCGGCGTGGCCACCCGCTGCACGAACCGCTTGAGGGTGCCGTCCGGCGCGACGACGTGGTCGACGAACACCACCCGGCCGCCCGGCACGAGCACGCGACGCACCTCGGCGAGCGCGGCGGCCGGGTCGGTCACCGAGCACAGCACGTACGTGCCGACGACCGCGTCGACGGAATGATCCGGCAGCGGGATCGCCTCGGCCTTCGCGTCGAGGGGCACGGACTCGTGCCGCCACTCCCGGGCGCGCGTGGCGAGCTCCTGGCGTCGCTTCGCGTCGGGTTCGAGCCCCTGCCACGTGACGCTCGGGTCGAACGCGCCGAAGTTCTCGCCGTCGCCGGCGCCGATCTCGAGCACGCGCCCGCGCACCCGCGCCAGGAAGTCGCGCTCGAGTTCGTCGAGCTCGTCGTCGCCGATCAGCGGGGTGGCCACCACCGCACGCTACCGCGCCGCGGCCCGGGCGTCACGGGGGCGTCGGCCTCGCGGCATCCGACGTCAGCCCTGCACGCGACCCGACGTGGCCGCGATCCGCTTCAGCAGCGGTGGCTTCGCGAGCACCCACGCGACGACCATGACGACGACGGATGCCGCGAACACCGCGAACCCGATCCAGTCGTCGGCGTCGCGCGCGGCGTACATCTGGTTGAGCTTCCGAAGCGCGCCCGTGGTGAGCACGAGCACGACGTGCACGAACGTGAACAGGAGGAAGAACAGCATCACGGGGTAGTGCAGGGCCTTCGCGAGCTTCTCCGGGAACGCCCGCACGAGCGGCCCCTCGAGCGGCCACACCGACGAGAGGCGAAGGCCGGTGAGGATCGCGATCGGCGACGCGATGAACACGATCGTGAAGTAGGCCAACTGCTGCAGCGAGTTGTACACCACCCACGAGTTCTCGGTCGGCCACTCGAGCGACGCGTACTGCAGCGCCGCGGAGAGCGCGTTCGGCACCACCGCCCAGTCGGTGGGCACGATGCGAAGCCACTGCCCGGTCGCGAACAGGAGCACGACGTAGACGACGCCGTTGAGCACCCAGAACGCGTCGAGCCACAGGTGGAACCAGAGGTGGATGCCCATGCGCCGCGGATTGCGCCGGGTGCGCGGCCACCGCGTGTTGTCGCGTGTCCAGAAGCCGGGCGGCCGCTGCTTCGAACGCAGTTGGTAGCCGGTGCGCACGATGAGGAGGAGGAAGAACGAGTTCAGGAAGTGCTGCCAGCCGAGCCACGCGGGGATGCCCACCGGCGTGCCCTCGGGCGGCGGCACGATGCCAGGGTACGTGGCGATGAACTCCTCCACCGCCGGCAGTTCGCGGAGCCACCGCGCCACGAGCACGACGACCACGAGCGCGGCGAGCGAGATGACGGTCGTCCACAGCACCAGCCTGCGCTGCGCCCTCCACCAGTCGGCGGCACGAGCGGCGCGGCTGGGCTTCGACGAGGTCACGGTCATCTCCGGGGGCGGTTCCTTCTCCGGCGGAGGCCGGGCGGGGCGCGGCGGCCGGGCGCGGGCGCGCCGACCACCGCGATGAATTGCGGATGCCTCGACGATAGCGGCGGCGGCCGGGAGCGCGAAGTCCGACCGCAACAGCACGCCACACCGCGCCGGGCCGCCGTCGCTCGCAGCCCTCGAGCCGGCCGGCGGGGCCGGTCACCTGAGGGACTCACAGCCTGCGGGCATAGGGTTGCGAGCACGGGGCCGTCCGGGCTCCCGAATCAAAGGGCGTCACCGTGTCAGACAAGTCACCGAAGAAGTCGTCCAGCAAGACCGCAGCCTCCAAGACGCTCAAGGAGAAGCGCGCCGACAAGAAGGCGAAGGTCGCCAACCGC
Source organism: Agromyces ramosus (assembly GCF_004216665.1). Lineage (GTDB taxonomy): Bacteria > Actinomycetota > Actinomycetes > Actinomycetales > Microbacteriaceae > Agromyces > Agromyces ramosus. The sequence continues at coordinate 690,586 of NZ_SGWY01000001.1, forward strand.
GCCGGCAACGACGTCACCGACGTCACGCACCGCAAGTAGCGCGCCACTCGACGAGGGCGCCGCTCCGGCATTCCGCGAACGGTGCCCGTCGTCGGGCGCGCGCGGCCGACGGCCACACCTCACGCGTGATCGCGGCACACGCGTAGACGCGCCGCCTCCGCAGTGCTTCAGTGGTCTCGTGACCCACCCGGTCGAAGCCGACTACCTCGTGGTGGGCGCCGGCGCCACTGGGATGGCGTTCACCGACGCCCTGATCGACCATGCCGACGGCGTGCGGGTGGCGCTCGTCGACCGCCGTCACGGTGCGGGCGGGCACTGGCTCGAGGCCTACCCGTTCGTCCGGCTGCATCAGGCCTCCGCCTTCTACGGCGTCGCGTCGACGCTCCTCGGCGGCGGGCGGGTGCAGCATCGCGGACCCGAGGCCGGACTGCAGGAACGGGCGACCAAGTCGGAGATCTGCGCATACTACGAGCGGATGCTGGCCGACCGCATGCTCGAGTCGGGACGGGTCGACTTCTTCGCGGGCTGCGAGTACGTCGGCGACCATACGTTCGTCTCGCGGGTCTCGGGCGAGCAGTACACGGTGGCCGAGCGGTGCCGGATCGTCGACGCGCACCACCTGTCGCCCGTGATCCCTGCTGAGCAATCGGCGCCGTTCGGTGTCGGCGACGGTGCGCGGGTCGTGTCGGTCAACGAGCTGGCGCACGTCGCGGAGGCGCCGAGCCAGTACGTGATCGTCGGCTCGGGCAAGACCGCGACCGACGCGTGCGTCTGGCTGTTGGCGCGCGGTGTGGATGCCGACGCGATCTGCTGGGTACGGCCGCGCGATCCGTGGATGCTCAACCGTGCCGTGATCCAGCCGGAGCCGACGGTCTTCCTCGGCATGGTGGCCGACACGATGCGCGCGGCGACCCGGGCGGCATCCCTCGACGACCTGTTCCTGCGGCTGGAGGAGGCCGGGATCATGCTGCGCATCGACCGATCCGTCACGCCCACCATGGCCAAGACGCCCACACTCGCAACCTGGGAACTCGAACGGCTGCGCACGATCGAGCACGTCGTGCGGCACGGGCACATCGCACGGGTCGACCGGGGACGCATCGCGTTCGCGGACGCGTCGGTCGCGATCGCCGACGACGCCCTCGTGGTGCACTGCGCGGGTGAGGGCCTGCGATATCCGCCGCTCGTGCCGGTGTGGCGGCCCGAGGCGATCACGCTCCAGCCGATCAGGTCGGGTTTCCCGTGCTTCGGCGCGGCGCTCGTCGGGTACGTGGAGGCGACCCGCGACGACGACGCCGAGAAGAACCGGCTGTGCCCGCCGACGCCCTACGGCGACTCGCTCGCCGGGTGGGCGCGGATGACCGTCATGGGCGCCCGCGCCTCGAGGTCGTTCGGAGCGGAGCCCGACATCACGGCCTGGGCGTCCACGGTCGCGCTCAACCCGGCGCGCATCCCACCCGAACGGGCCGGGTCCGCCGATCTCGTCGAGGTGCTCGACCGCCTGCAAGCCGACCTGAGCGGTGGACTGGATCGGCTCGCGCACCTGGCCGGCATGGCCTGAGGCAGCGGGGCGGCATCACGACGCGAGGGCGCGGAGTTCCTGCCCCGCGCCTTCGCCGTCGCCGCCGGATCCCCGCCTTCCCTTGACGCCGGGCGAGCCCGGGAGGAGGCTCGCGACGAGGCATCCACCGACGCATCGTCTCGAAGGGCGGGAGGGCTCCATGACACGACCGATCGAGGGCGTCGGGACCAACGTGGCCGCCTTCGTCGGGCTCGCCGAGACGGGCCCCTTCGACACGCCGGACACGTTCGACGGCTGGGGCACCGACGAGGACGAGCTCTTCGACCGTTTCCGGGCTCGTCCCCTGGGTCGCGCCCTGAAGAGCTTCTTCGAGAACGGCGGCATGTCCGCGGTGGCGGTCCGCGTCGCCGACGCCGGCATCGACGGCGTCCGCCCGGGGCTCGAAGCCCTCGAGCGGGTGGACCTCGTCAACCTGCTCGTGCTTCCCGCGGAGTCCGCCGACCGGGATGACGCTCGCGAGATCGTCGCCGAGGCGGTCGCATACTGCGGGCGCCGACGGGCCATGCTCCTCGTCGACCCGCCGTCGACGTGGACGAGCGCCGAGGCGATGACCGCGGCCTTGGCGGACGGCGCGGTGACGGCGGTCGGCACCGCGAGCCCGAACGCCGCGCTCTACGCCCCGCGCCTTCGTCGCGCCGACCCGACGCAGGTCGGCGTGATCGACCCCTATCCCGCCTCGGGCGCGGTGGCGGGCGTCATCGCCCGCACGGATGCGGCGCAGGGCGTGTGGGCCGCGCCCGCGGGCCAGGAGGCCGAGCTCCGCGGAGCCGACGACCTCGAGTTCCTCCTGGAGCAGGACGACGTGCGGGAGCTCGGCGCCAAGGGCGTCAATGCCCTGCGCCGCTTCCCCGGCCGCCGGCCGATCGTGTGGGGCGCTCGCACGCTCGCGGCGGGCGACCCCGCCGCCGGCGAGTGGAAGTACGTGCCCGTGCGCCGCACGGCGCTGTTCCTCGAGGAGAGCATCGAGCGCGGACTGCAGTGGACGGTGTTCGAGCCGAATGACGAGCCGCTGTGGCGGGAGGTCCGGGAGTCCGTCGGCGCCTTCCTCCACGACCTGTTCCGGGCGGGGGCCTTCCACGGTCACTCGGCGTCGGATGCGTACTTCGTGCGCTGCGACCGCGAGACCACGACGCAGCGCGAGCGCGCCGCGGGTGAGCTCGTGGTGCTGGTCGGCTTCGCCCCGATCCGTCCGGCCGAGTTCGTCGTGCTGCGGATCCGGGCGCGGGCGCTGCCGCCTGCCGAGTGAGCGACCTCGCCTGACGCGAGCGGATGCCGCGAGCCCGTGCCCGCGGCATCCGTCCTTCTTGACGGCGGGGTCAGCCCTGCAGCGAGCCAAAGAACGCCCGGATGTCGCCGACGACGAGCTCGGGGCGCTCGAGCGCGGCGTAGTGACCGCCCTCCTCGAACCGGCTCCAGTGCACGATGTTCGAGTTGTCGCGCTCGGCGAACACCTTGATCGTCTGGAAGTCGTCCTTGAAGACCGCGACCCCGGTGGGCGCCGCGTTCACCTGCGGCTCCGCCTCGAGGCGGGCGTTCTCGAGGTAGCTGCGGCTCATGCCGGCCGCGGCGTTCGCGAACCAGTTCACGCTGACCTCGGTGAGGATCTGCTCGAGCGGCACGAGCGCGGTGCCGTTGCCGAAGGAGTTGAACAGCTCGCTGTAGGCGAGGAGTGCGACCGGGGAGTCGCTGAGGCCCACGGCCACGGTCTGCGGCCGCGAGGCGTTCATGGTGTTGTAGCCGCCGACCGACTGGAACCACTGCATGTGCTCGAGTCCCGCGTAGTCCTGCGGCTCGAGGCGCTCGAACTCGCTCGGGTCGCCCGACGGGAACGAGAACAGCTGCAGCACGTGCAGGCCGAGGAAGCCCTCGGGATTCTGCAGGCCGAGCTCGCGGGCCACGAGCGCGCCGTTGTCCGAGCCGTGGATGCCGTACTCCGAGTACCCCAGCCGGTGCATGAGCTCGTCGTACGCGCGGGCGACTCGCGGCATCGCCCACCCCGTCTCGGTCACCGGATTCGAGAAACCGTAGCCCGGGGCATCCGGCACCACGACGTCGAAGGCGTCCTCGGCGCGACCCCCATAGGCGACGGGGTCGGTGAGCGGGCCAATCATGTCGAGGTAGTCGACGGATGACCCGGGGTAGGTGTGCGCGAGGATCAGCGGTGTGGCATCCGGGTGCGGCGACCGCACGTGGATGAAGTGGATCGGCTGCCCGTCGATCTCGGTGATGAAGTGCGGGAACGCGTTGATCCGTGCCTCCTCGGCGCGCCAGTCGTAGGTGGTGCGCCACTGCTCGACGGCGTCGCGGAGGTAGGCGTTCGGGGTGCCGTAGTCCCAGTCGTCGACCGGGGCCGGTTGCGGGAGCCGGGTGCGGGCGAGGCGTTCCATGAGGTCGTCGAGCTCGGCCTGGTCGACCTCGACGCGGAAGGGACGGATGTCGGTGGAAGCGGTGGTGTTCGTCATGTCTCCGACGCTACGGTGCATATAGGCACGTTCAGTTCCTAATACTTCGGAAAGGAGGAGCCGATGTCCGATACGGCCGCACGGCTGCTCGCGCTGCTCTCCCTCCTGCAGTCGCGCCCCGACTGGAGCGGCACCGAACTGGCCGAGCGCCTCGGCGTCACCACCCGCACCATCCGCAACGACATCGACCGCCTGCGCGAGCTCGACTACCCGGTCGACGCCACGCGCGGCGCGGCCGGCGGCTACCGGCTGGGCGCCGGTGGCAAGCTCCCCCCGCTCCTGCTCGACGACGAGGAGGCGGTCGCCGTGGCGATCGGGCTGCGCGAGGCCACCGGCATCGCGGGCATCGAGGAGTCGAGCGCTCGCGCCCTCGCGAAGCTCGAGCAGGTGCTGCCGTCGCGCCTGCGCCCGACCGTGGCCGCGATCGGCGCGGTGGTCGATCGCGCGCCCGAGAACATCGGCACGGATGCCCCCGACCCCGAGGTCGACCACGCCGTGCTCGCCGCGATCGCCGCCGCCATCCGCGACGAGGAGTGGCTCCGCTTCGACGACCGCGGCACGCCGAGGCTCGTCGAGCCGTACCGCCTGCTGAGCTGGCAGCGACGCTGGTACCTCGTCGCGCGGGACCCGCAGTCGGGCGAGTGGGGCGTGTTCCGCGCCGACTGGATCGAACCGCGGATGCCGACCCGCCGCCGCTTCTCGCCCAGCCCGCTGCCCGACGGCGACTACACCGCCTTCGCGATGCGCTCGATCGCGATGAGCGGGTGGAACGTGCACGCGCGCTTCCGCGTGGCGGCGCCGGCCGACGCCGTGATCGCGCGTATCAACCCGACCGTCGGCGTCGTGGAGGCGGTGTCCGACGACGAATCGGTGCTCGTCACCGGCGCCGACTCGCTCGACACCATCGCCGCCTACATCGGCATGCTCAACATGGACTTCACCGTCGAGTCCCCGCCCGAGCTCGCTCCGTTGCTGCGCACGTACTCCGAACGCTACGCGCGCGCCGCCGACGGTGGGAGGCTGGAGCCATGACGACGATCGAGCGCCGAATCGACATCGCAGCATCGCCCGAGGTCGTGTTCGACCTCGTCTGCGACCTGCACGGCTACGGCCGCTGGTTGCCGTCGTCCGGCGACTATGAGGGCACGAGCGAGATCGCTCCCCCACCCGTGGCCGTCGGCACGACCTATGCCGAGCACAGCCGACGCGGCGTCCGGCACGGAGTCGTCATCGCGCTCGCCCGCCCCGACGTCGTCGCGTTCCGGCAGCCGATGGCCCTGCGCCCCCGTCTGGCCGGCACGATCGACAGCACGGTGTCCATGTCGATCGCGGCCACCGCCATGGGGGCGCGCGTGACGCGCACCGTCGAGCTCGGCATCCCCGCACGGCTCCGACTCGTGCGCTCGCTCATCGTGGGGCGCTACGCGAAGGAGAGCGAGCGGATGCTCCGTGCACTGAAGGCCTACGCCGAGCGCTGAGCGCCGAGCGCCGAGCGCTGGAGCGATCCCGGGGCCGCTCGGCCTCACCGGGAGGAGCAGAACGGGACATCCGGCCACCGCAGGTTCTTCCGGTCGTCACCATCGATGCCTAACGTGGGTGTGGTCGCACACCGCCGATGACGCCGATGAAGGAGAAGGGCATGTCCACGAGACGCCGCCGCACCACCGCCGTACTGACCGCCGCCGCCACGCTGATCGGAGCCGCCGCCGTCACGGCGATGGCCGGACCGGCCTCCGCGGCACCGCCCGACGGGCGCGGCCCGACCGAGCTGCGCGTGGCCACCTACAACCTCTCGCTCAACCGAAACGCCCCCGGCCAGCTCGTCGCAGACCTGTCGACCGGCACGAACGCGCAGGCGAAGACGGTCGCCGAGATCATCCAGCACGCGAACCCCGACATCGTGCTCCTCAACGAGTTCGACTTCGTCGAGGGCGGCGTCGCCGCCGACCTGTTCCGCGAGAACTACCTCGAGGTGCCGCAGGGCACCGCCGACGCGGTCGAGTACCCCTATGCCTTCGTCGCCCCGTCGAACACCGGCATCGCGAGCGGCTTCGACCTCAACAACAACGGCGCCACGGTCACCACGCCGCTCGCGCCGGGCTACGGCGACGACGCGTTCGGCTTCGGCGCGTTCCCGGGACAGTTCGGCATGGCCGTGCTCTCGAAGTACCCGATCGTCGAGGAGGACGTGCGCACCTTCCAGCGCTTCCTCTGGAAGGACATGCCCGGCGCGCTGCTGCCCGACGACCCGAACACGGCCGCGCCCGCCGACTGGTACTCCCCCGCGGAGCTCGCGGTGTTCCGCCTGTCGAGCAAGTCGCACTGGGACATCCCCGTCGAGGTGGGCGGCAACATCCTGCACGTGCTCGCCTCGCACCCGACGCCCCCCACGTTCGACAGCGTCGAGGACCGCAATGGCCTGCGCAACCATGACGAGATCCGGTTCTGGGCCGACTACGTGCAGCCCGGTCCGGGCTCGGACTACATCTACGACGACGCGGGGGCCAGGGGCGGTCTCGCGCCGGGCGAGTCGTTCGTGATCCTCGGCGACCAGAACGCCGATCCGCTCGACGGCGACTCGGTCGCGGCCGCCATCGACCAACTGCTGCGCCACCCGCGCATCACGGACCCGCTGCCCACGTCGGCGGGCGCCGTCGAGGCGGCGGCGCTCCAGGGCGGTGCGAACCTCCTGCACGAGGGCGACCCCAAGTACGACACGGCCGACTTCAACGACAACCCGGCGCCCGGCAACCTGCGTGCCGACTACGTGCTGCCGTCGCGCGACCTGCGGGTGACCGACGCGGCCGTGTTCTGGCCGGTCGCCGCCGACCCGCTCTCGGCGCTCACGGGCAACTTCCCGTTCCCGTCGAGCGACCACCGGCTCGTGTGGGTCGACCTGCGCGTGCACCCCTGAGCGGGGCTCGAACGTCGCGCATGCCATGAGATGACGGATGCCGCGGGCCTCGTGCCCGCGGCATCCGGGTGCCGGCGACGGACTATCCGGAGCCGGGCAGGCCGACCCGATCGGGCACGGCGCCGACGACCCGGGGCAGCCAGGACTCGACGTCGGGCCAGGCTCGCCCGGTCGGCAGGTGCCGGAGCAACCGCGCGAGGGAGTCGTCGCCGGTCGGCCACGGGATGACCCTCGTGGGCGACTCGGAGGCGAGGACGCCGAGCCACCAGTGCTTCCAGGTGATCGGGAGCGTCTCGGGATGCAGCACCACGTAGTAGTCGGGAACGCTCATCGCGTGGCGCTCGGCCGCCTCCATGGCGCGATCGATCTCGAGCTCCAGCACCCCGAAGGTGGACTGGTCGTCGAAGAACTCCACCCAGGCGGCCGCGACATGACCGAGTGGATCGCGGTCGTGCACGACGTAGGGTGCACCCGCGGTGGCGGACCAGCGGGCCACCTCGTCGTCGGATGCTCCGGAGAAGCTCGCCGCGCGAACGTTGGCGAACCCCTCGAGCGCATGGATGGCCGACGTCGCCTCGTCACCGACGACGACCAGTGTGGTGCTGGCCGGTGCCTCCATTTCCGAATTCTACGTCCGTCACCTGCGAGCGCCGCCGGATGCCGCGGCGGGTTCGAAGAGCGACGGATCAGGGAATGCGCAGCACCACGTTGCCTCGCTTGCGGCCGCTGTCGACGTAGCGGTGGGCCTCGACGATGTCGTCCAGGTCGTACGTGCGGTCGATCACGGGCCGGATCCCGCCCTCCTCGGCGAGGCGCGAGAGCCCTGCAAGGTCGTCGTGCGAGACGGGCCCGGGCGTGAACGTGACGGTCTTTCCGCTGCGACGCGTCTGCCGCGACGCGGCCAGCATGCCGCCGAGGCCCGTGATCACGAGCAGGAGGGCACCGCCGGGCCTCAGCGAGTGCTCCACCCGCGTGAACGGGGCGTCGCCGCCGCACTCCACGATGACGTCGTAGGTGCGACCGCTCGCGGCGAAGTCCTCACGGGCGCGATCGATGACGTGGTCGGCGCCGAGCGAGCGCACCAGGTCGGCCTTGCCCGCGCTGCACACGCCGGTGACGGTCGCGCCGCGCTGCTTCGCGAGTTGCACGACCGCCGTGCCCACGGCACCGGATGCCCCGTTCACGAGCACCTCCGAGCCCGTGCCGAGCTGCACGCGGTTGAGGTAGGCGAGCGCCGTGTACCCGCCGAACACGAGCGACGCGGACTCCTCGAAGGTGAGGTTGCGGGGCTTCTGCGCGATCGCGTCGGCCTGCGGCACGCACGCGTATTCGGCGTGTGCGCCGAACGACGCTCCGAGCATCGCGATCACCTCGTCGCCGGGTGCGAAGCCGGTGACCTCGTCGCCGACGGCCTCGACGACCCCGGCGGCATCCATGCCGAGCACCCGCCTGCGCGGCCGGAACACCCCGAGGGCGAGCGGGATGTAGAACCACATGCCCTTCGGCAGGTCGCGGCTGCGCGTGCGGTGGTCGGCGATGCTCACGGTGCTCGCGTGCACCCGCACGAGCAGCTCGTCGGCCTTCGGCACCGGCTTGTGCACGCGCTCGACCTGCACGACCTCGGGCCCACCGAAGCGGTGGATCACCGCGGCCCGCATCGTCGTCGTCTGCGTCATCGTGGCTTCCATGAGCTGCACCTGCCTTACGTTGTAAGTCTTACAACGTAAGGTAGCGTGGATTCCGACGGTTGTCGAGAGGGAGAATCCCGCACACGTCGCACGCTTGTAGCGTGGTGAGCACGAGGGGAGGACGAGCCGATGTCGTCGACCACCGCACAGAGCGCCGCGCGGAACGCCGCGCGCAGCGCCGAGGGCCGCACCCCGCTCACGCGCGAGCGGGTGCTGCAGACGGCCGTCGACCTCGCCGACGCCGGCGGCATCGACGCGCTGACGATCCGCCGCCTCGCCGAGCAGCTCGGCGTCGAGCCCATGTCGCTCTACTACCACGTGCCCAACAAGGAGGCGATCCTCGACGGCATCGTCGAGCTCGTGTTCGCCGAGGTCGAGGCGGCGACGGGCGGATTCGACGTGCCCGACGCGGACGCCGCGTGGAAGGCCTCGCTGCGCACGCGCATCCTCGCGGCGCGCGGCGTGATGCTGCGGCATCCGTGGGCGCCGGGGGTCATGGACTCGCGCCACGGGCTCGGCCTCACGACCGCCCGCTACGTCGACTCGGTGGTGGGCACCCTGCGATCCGGCGGCTTCTCGTACGACCTCATCCACCACTCCATGCACGCACTCGGCAGCCGCATGTTCGGGTTCTCGCAGGAGCTCGGCGAGGAGGACGGCGGTGACGCGGCGTCCGGTGACTCCGAGCAGCTCCAGCAGATGGCCGCGCAGGTGCCCCACCTCGCCGCGATGCTCTCGGTCGTGCGGCACGACGACCCCGACTCCACGCTCGGATGGTGCGACGACCAGTTCGAGTTCGAGTTCGGGCTCGACCTCCTGCTCGACGGGCTGGAGCGGGCCCGGCAGCGAGAATCGAGCCCGGGGCCGCGGTGACCGGCTCAGCCGGCGAGCCGGAGCTCCGCCTCGCGCTGCTCGATCTCGAGGCGCACCCGCTCGAAGTCGACGCCACCCACGGAGAGCACCTGCCACGCGGCATCCGTGCGCCGCACATGTGACGACGAGGCGTTGTCGAGCTTCGGGTAGTGGGCCGCCTCGTGCCCGCTGATCTCGGCGAGCGTGTGGCGGATGAGAGTGCCGTGCGCGACGACGAGCACGCGTGCACCGTCGTGGTCGCGCGCGATCCGCTCGATGCCGCGCAGGCCGCGCGGTCCGACCTCCTCGTCGGGCTCCTTGCCGGCGAAGTCGCGGTCGGGCCAGCGCACGTACAGCTCCGAGACGGGCGTCCCCTCCGCCGCGCCGAAGTCCTGTTCGACGAGCTCGTCGTAGCTGGCGCCGAGCGGCAGGCCGAGTGTCGTCGCGATGACCTGCGCGGTCTCGCGCGCCCGCACGAGGGGCGAGCTCACGACCGCGTCCCACGGCGCGCCCGCCAGGGCGGATGCCGCGGCGAGCGCCTGTGCGCGACCCGTGTCGTTGAGCGGGATGTCGGTGCGCCCCTGCATGACGCCCGCGAGGTTCCAGTCGGTCTGTCCGTGGCGGATGAGGGCGAGCAGCATGCCCTCCAGCCTAGGCGGGCGCGGCTGGGCGGATGCCCCGTGCGGAGGCGTGCGGCGGTGCGTGCTGTCGATTCGGCAGACCCGCTGCAGGGGGTACCTGCAGTTGGCGACTCGCGTGCGCCGATACGACTTCCGCTGCACTGCCGCACGACCGCGCGGCCATGCGACCGCGCCACCGCACGACGGACTGCACAACCGCACCACCGCACTACGGACCGCACAAGCGCACCACCGCACGACGACCGCACAACCGCACAACCGCACCAGAGCACCAGAGCACCAGAGCACCAGAGCACCAGAGCACCAGAGCACCAGAGCACCAGAGCACCACCGCGCCACAGCACCACCGCGCCACAGCACCACCGCACCACAGCACCACCGCACCACAGCACCACCGCACCACAGCACCACCGCACCACAGCACCACCGCACCACCGCACCACAGCACCACCGCACCACAGCACCACCGCACCACCGCGCCACCGCGCCACCGCGCCACCGCGCGACGGACCGCACCACTGCGGCACCGCACAACCGCACCACCGCACCACCGCACAACCGCACAACCGCACAACCGCACCACCGCACCACCACACGACGGACCGCACCACCGCACAACCGCACAACCGCACCACCGAACCACCACACGACGGACCGCACCACCGCACAACCGCACCACCGCACCGCCACACGACGGACCGCACCACCGCACAACCGCACCACCGCACCACCGCGCCACCACACGACGGACCGCACCACCGCACAACCGCACCACCGCACGACCACGCCACCGCACGACGGACCGCGCCACCGCACCGACCGCACCAGCGCGCGACCGGAAGGACACGACTTCGAACCGCGGCGACCGACGACGCGCGAACGGCCGGCTGACGTGCGACTCGGCCGATCGGACGAGGCGATTCGGGCCGATCCGCCGATGCCCCGAACGGCGTGGCTCCCGAGCATTGAGGCATGACCGCATCCTCCGCGCACCCGTGGGCGCGCATCCGCCCGCCGATCCCCTCCCCACCGCCGGCGAAGCCGCGACGCGAGTGGCTGGCCCCCGCCGGACTCATCCTCCTGAGCCTCGTCCCGGTGCTCGCCGGGTCAATGCGGCTCACCGAGCTGGCGAGCGGCGGCACGGTCACTCCCGAGAACGCCCGGTTCCTCGACTCGCCGGTTCCGGTCGTGGTGCACATCGTCGCCTCGACGGTGTTCCTGCTGCTCGGGGCGCTGCAGTTCGCGCCCTCCCTGCGCCGCCGACGCTGGCACCGCCTCGCCGGGCGCGTGCTGGTGCCGGCCGGACTGCTCTCGGCGCTCTCGGCGATCTGGATGACGCTCTTCTACGACCTGCCCGCCGTGAACGGCGTCGCGCTCTTCGTGATGCGCCTCGGCTTCGGCTCGGCGATGGCAGCGGGCATCGTGTTCGCGTTCGTCGCGATCCGGCGCGGCGACGTCGTCACGCACAGCGCATGGATGACCCGCGCCTACGCGATCGGCCTCGGCGCCGGGACGCAGGTGTTCACCTTCCTGCCGTGGACCCTGGTGTTCGGCGCTCCGGATGAGGCGATCCACGCGCTGCTCATGGGCGCCGGCTGGGTGATCAACCTCGCCGTGGCCGAGGTCGTCATCCGTCGTCGGGCCGCTCGCCGCGGTGGCCCGTCCCGTTCGGCCGGCCGATCCGGCGCAGCTCGTGCGCCCCTATCATGAGGGCATGACGAGCCCCCTCCGCTCGCTCTGGGACGCACCGGCCGCCGTGCCGCCGCCACCCCGGCGTGTCTGGCGCGACTGGGTGCTGGTGGCCGTGCTGCCGCTCGTCGCGATCTTCGAGGCGGCGGTGCGCCCCGACGACGTGCCGTGGCGCTGGCTCTGGGTGGGCGTGCTCGTCGCACTCGTGCCGACCCTGCTGTGGCGCCGGACGCACCCGCTGGCGATGCTCGCCATCGCGTTCGGCGTCGGGTCGGTCTTCACTCTGGCGACCGGCGGCGACCCGCAGCTCGTCACGACGGCGTACTTCCTGCTGCTCGTGTACGCCGTCGTGCGGTGGGGCTCGGGACGCGCGATGGCGGCGGCGGGCGCGATCATGCTCGCGTCATCCGCGTTGTCGTTCGCGCTCGCCCCGACCGCCATCGGCGATGTCATCGGGGGCCTGGCCGTCGTGGCCGCGACGGTCAGCCTCGGCGTGGCCTTCCGCTGGCGGGCGGCGGCACGGGCTCGGGAGATCGACCGCGTGAAGCTCCTCGAGCGCGAGCAGCTCGCCCGCGACCTCCACGACACCGTCGCCCATCACGTCTCCGCGATCGCCATCCAGGCGCAGGCCGGCACGGCGGTGGCGGCCACCGATCCCGCCGCCGCCGTCGAGGTGCTGCGCGTCATCGAGGGCGAGGCCTCCCGTACGCTCGACGAGATGCGCTCCATGGTCCGCGTGCTCCGTCGCGACGACGTCGCCGATCGATCGCCGGGTCCGGGGCTCTCCGATCTCCGCGCGCTCGCGCACGCCGGCACCGGTCGCGGGCCGACCGTCGAGGTCCGACTCGTCGGCGACGTCGAGGCCGTTCCCCCCACCGTCGCCGCCGCGGTGTATCGCCTCGCGCAGGAGGCGGTGACGAACGCCCGGCGCCACGCGCGCAGTGCCACCCGCGTCGACGTGCGCGTGGAGGTGGACGAGGCGGCGATCCGGCTCGACGTGCGCGACGACGGCGACCCCGTGGCATCCGCCGCCGCCGGCTACGGGATGACGGGGATGGCCGAGCGGGCGACCCTGCTCGGCGGCACCTGCGAGGCGGGCCCCGCGTCCGGAGGCGGATGGGCCGTGTCGGCCGTGCTTCCACGGTCGGGCTGGTCGACGTGAGCGTCGACACGAGCGTGCGCGTGCTCATCGCCGACGACCAGGAGCTCGTGCGCACCGGGCTCCGGATGATCCTCGATGCGCAGCCCGACATCGAAGTCGTGGGCGAGGCGGCCGACGGTGCGGAGGCCGTGGCGCTCGCGCGGAGCATCCGCCCCGACGTGTGCCTCTTCGACATCCGGATGCCGGTGATGGACGGCCTCGAGGCGACGCTCGCCCTCGCCGGGCCGGGCGTCGACGACCCCGTCCCGGTCGTCGTGATCACCACCTTCGACCTCGACGAGTACGTGTACGCGGCGCTGCGCGCGGGAGCCCGGGGCTTCCTCCTGAAGAACGCGGGAGCAACGCTGCTCGCCCAGGCCGTGCACGCCGCCGCCCGCGGCGACGCCCTCATCGATCCGAACGTCACCGTGCGCCTGATCCGGACGTTCTCCGGTTCGACTGCGGGTGGGCGCACGTCGCGCCCGGTGCAGCCGATCGAGCCGCTCACGCCGCGCGAGGAGGAGGTGCTCGCGACCGTCGCGCGGGGGCTCGGCAACACCGAGATCGCCGCCGAGCTCCACATCTCGCTGAGCACCGTGAAGACGCACCTCGCGAGCCTCATGGCCAAGATCGGCGCACGCAACCGCGTCGAGGTCGCGATCTGGGCGTACCAGACCGGACGCGTCGATGCGGGGCCGGATCGCCGGACCTAGACGGATGGGCGTGCGGTCACGGCCACGGCGGCCTGCCCGCAGGAGCTCGCCGACGAGCCGGCCACCGCGAGGGCCGCGCCGCGCGTCGCGTCAGCCCTGGCCCTTGGGCCCGCACCCTCCCCACATGCCGTGACGGTCGGGGGCGACATCGTCGACGACGAGCACGTCTCCCCCGAGCGTCACGATGAACGCCGTGTCGCCGACGAACGACAATGACGTCGGACGATCGAGGTCGTCCACGATGACCGTGAACGTGCCGTTGCCGTTGACGCGCAGGAGCTCGCCGCTGTCGGGGAGACCCGGCGAGCCTGGTTCCACGTCTCCCGGCGAGTCGCCCTGCGAGAGGGCGTAGTAGCCGCACGAGGCCGCCTCGACGTCGACGATGAGGCTGGAGCCCGCCGCCACGGCACGCGGCGACGACGGATGGCTCGGATCGATGACGACCACCCTGCCGGTGGCCGGGTCGTGCGGGATCGGCCCCGCTTCGGCCATGAACACCTTCGCGCCGTCGACCTGCAGGCCCGTGGGGACGATGTTCCCGTACTGGGCAACCTCGCTGACCTCGCCGTCGAGGTCGGCGAACAGCAGCCGGTTGTGGTGCCCGTCGGTGACGAGGAACCCGTCACCGTACGGCACGAACGCGTACTGCACGCCGCTCGGCACGAAGTAGTCGGCGTCCGGCGGATTCTCGATCGACCAGTTGGCGGTGTCGGCGATGAGCGTCGTGGAGTCGACGTCGTCGACGCGGTAGATGCCGCCGGTGTCGCTGCCGCCCACGTCGGGACCGACGACGCTGATGAGCACGTACGCCGTCTCGCCGATGAAGGCGACGTCGAAGACGCCGCCCGGCGCCGTGATCGGCAGGCCAGTCGCGAACGGCGTCGTCGCGCCGGTGGTCGTGTCGATGCGCACGACCTCGCCGCCTGCCCGGTCGGCGACGTACAGCGCACCATCGGGGCCGATGGTGCTGCCGATCGGACCGGCCAGCCCGGTGGCGAGCACCTCGGCGACCGGCTCGGGACGCTCGCCCGGCGGGACCGCGTTGGCCGTCGTCGGCAGGAGCACCGCCGGCACCAGTGCAGCCGTCATGATCGCGGCGATGATCGCCGCTCGTCTCGTACCCATGTCCTGCATCCCCAATGCATGTCGAGCCGTCGGCCACGCCGCGGAAGCGGTGCGACCCCGGGGCGCCGCCCTGCGCAGGATCACGGATGTCGCTGCGAGGAGGCAGCACCGGCCCAGCCTCCTCCTGCGCGGCGTAAACGTCAAGGATTCCTCAGTTTTGCAGCGGGCTCCGACGACGCGATCGGGAATCCGGGAGCATGCTGTCAAGCGCGTCACAGGTGCCCCGGCGCTGCGTAGGCTGAGCGGGTGAAGGTCGTCAGCTACAACCTCCGGAAGCATCGGGCCATCAACGAGCTCGCGGCGCTCGACGAGCGCTACTCCCCCGATCTGATGTGCCTGCAGGAGTGCGACACCACCGACCTCCCGCAGCGCCTCGGTCACCTCGAGCTCGCCATGTCGACGTCGGGCAACCGGCTCGGGCTCGCCGTGTACTACCGCCCCGATCGATACGAGTTCCGGGTCGTGCGGAGCTTCGCGCTCAAGAAGTCGCTGCACGACCACCTGCTGCGCCCCGCCCACGAACGGCTCATCGGGGTGCGCCTGCTCGACCTCGAGGCCGAGCGCGAACTCGTCGTGGCCTCGTTCCATGCGGCGCCGCTCACCGCGCTGAACTCCCTGCGTCGCCACCAGATCAAGTCGGCGCTCGCGCAGCTCCAGTTCCTCGGCCCGGGGCTGCCGACGCTGATGGTCGGCGACTACAACTACCCGGTCTTCAAGGACAACCTCGCCGAGAAGGTCCGCGAGGTCGGCTACGAGCTGACCCTCAGCGACAGCCGCACGTACACGCGCTACAAGTTCTTCCGCGGGCACTTCGACCTCGCGACTTCCGTCGGCTTCGACATCGACCGGGTCGAGACCCTGCCGCGCGGGTCGTCCGACCACCTCCCGATCCTGGTCGACGCGCGGTACGCCGGCGTGCCCGCCCAGGCGGCGGACGTCGTCATCTGAGCCCGGCCGCGCACCTCGTTCGGTGCCCGGCCGGGGGCCGCTCGCGAAGCGATCCGAGGGTCAGGGCACCAGGTGGCCGGCGGCCCGGAAGAGCTCGTACCACTCCGCGCGCGTCAGCGGGATCTCGGAGCCCTGCGCCGCGGCCGTGACGCGCTCCGGGCTGGTCGTGCCGAGCACGACCTGCATCTTCGCGGGGTGGCGGGTGATCCACGCCGTCGCGATCGCGATCGGCGGCACGTCGTAGGCGCCTGCCAGCCGGTCGATGACGGCGTTGAGCTCGAGGTACTCGGGCGAGTCGAGGAAGACGCCCGTGAAGAATCCCGCCTGGAACGGCGACCACGCCTGCACGGTGATGTCGTGGAGGCGGCAGTAGTCGACGATGCCGCCGCCGTCGAGCGTCGCCGACTGGCCCTCGGCCGCCATGTTCGCCGCGACGCCCTGGGTGATGATCGGCGCGTGCGTGATCGAGAGCTGGAGCTGGTTGGCGACGATGGGCTGCCGCACGTGCTTCCTCAGCAGGTCGATCTGGCGCGGCGTGTGGTTCGACACCCCGAACGCCCGCACCTTGCCGGCGGCCTCGAGCTCGTCGAAGGCGCGGGCGACCTCCTCGGGCTCGACGAGCGCGTCGGGCCGGTGCAGCAGCAGGATGTCGATGTAGTCGGTGCCGAGCGCGGCCAGCGAGCCCTCGACCGCTTCGATGAGGTGCTCGTACGAGAAGTCGAAGTACGGGCCGTTGCGCACGATGCCGGCCTTGGTCTGGATGGTGAGCTCGGCTCGCTCCGACGGCGAGAGTCGCATCGCCTCGGCGAAGCGTCGCTCGCACTCGTGCAGCTCCCGGCCGTAGATGTCGGCGTGGTCGACGAAGTCGATGCCGGCGTCGCGCGCCGCGCGCACCAGCTCGCGGATCTCGTCGTCGGTCTTGTCGGAGATGCGCATCAGGCCGAGCACGACGTTCGGCGCGGCGATCTCGGTGCCGGGGAGGGTGAAGGTCTTCATGGTGCTCCTGGTCGGGATGGGGTCAGGCCGCCTGCGAGAGCTCGGCGAGGACCGCCAGCTCATCGGCGGTGAGGGAGAGTTCGGCGGCGCGCACGGAGTCCTCGATGCTCTGCGTCCGCGAAGCACCCGGGATCGGGATGACGACGGGCGCGAGCGCGAGCTCCCATGCGAGTGCGACCTGCTGCGGGCTGACGCCTCGCCCGTCCGCGACCTCCTGGAACGTCGAGTGCTGTCGGCCCATGTCGCCGGCTCGACGGATCCCGCCGAGCGGCGACCACGGGAGGAAGGCGATGCCGAGCGCGGCGCAACGGTCCAACTCGGGGAGGCTCGATCGGAATGCCGGAGAGAACTGGTTCTGCACCGAGACGAGCCTGCCGTCGAGGATCGCGTTCGCCTCGTCGATCTGGGCGACATTCGCATTCGAGATGCCCGCCATCTGGATCACGCCGTCATCGAGCAGGTCGCGGATGGCGCCGATCGAGTCGGCGTACGGAACGTTCGGGTCGGGCCGGTGGAATTGGTAGAGCCCGATCGACTCGACGCCGAGGCGGCGTGCCGAGGCCTTCGCGGCCTCCTTCAGGTACTCGGGCCGGCCGTTCTGCGTCCATGACCCATCGCCGGGGCGCAGGTGGCCGCCCTTGGTGGCGACGAGCACCTCGGAGGTGTCCGCGCCGTAGGACCTCAGCGCCTCTGCGATGAGCTCCTCGTTGTGACCGACGTCGTCGGCGCGCAGGTGGTACGCATCCGCGGTGTCGATGAGGGTGACGCCGGCGTCGAGTGCCGCGTGGATGGTCGCGGTCGATCGGGCCTCATCGGGCCGTCCTTCGATGGACATCGGCATTCCGCCGAGGCCGATCGCACTGACTGCACGAGATCCGATGGTTCGCTGCTGCACGATGGTGCCTTTCCTGTCGCTGGGCTTGCCATCTCACACTAAGGACGAGCATCCTAGAAGTCCAACAACTAATAGTCATGGTATTGAGAAGCGGTACTGATCAATGGACCTTCGGCAGATGGAGTACCTCGTCGCCCTGGCCGACGAGCAGCAGTTCACGCGCGCGGCTGCGGTCTGCAGGGTCTCGCAGTCGGGCCTTTCGGCGGCGATCCGCAGTCTCGAGGACGAGCTCGGTACGACCCTGTTCCTTCGCACGACCCGCCGCGTCGAGGCGACCGACGCCGGGCTCGCCCTGCTCCCGTACGCGCGCACCATGCTCGCCCAGGCGGCTGCCGGGCGCGACGCCGTCGTCCACGCGACGCGCGAGCTGTCGGGCAAGCTGCGCGTCGGCGCCGAGCAGTGTCTCGGGATCGTGGATGTCCCGCCCCTGCTCGAGCGATTCCGTCGCCGGTACCCGCTCGTCGACATCCACTTCACGCAGGCCGGCTCGCACGACCTCGTCGAGCAGGTTCGCGACGGAGAGCTCGACGTGGCGTTCGTCGCGACGACCGATCACCTCACCGGCATGACGCGCACGGAGCTCGGTCGACGGCCGCTCGTGCTGTTGTGCCCGCCGGAGCATCCGCTCGCCCGCTCCGCCCGTCTCGAGTGGGAGGAGCTTCGCGACCAGGACTTCATCGACTTCCAGGAGTCGTGGGCGGTGCGCTCCGTCAACGACTCCGAATGTGCCGCGCACGGCGTCGGCCGTCGGGTGCGCTGCACGGTCAACGACGTGCACACGCTCATCGACCTCGTCCAGCGTGGTCTCGGCGTGGCGCTCGTGCCCCACCATGTCGCCTCCAAGCCGCAGGCGGCCGGTCTCGTGCCGGTGCAGTTGGCGCAGAGCGCGACGCCGCAGTGGGTGGTGTCGGCCGTCACCGGCAGTCCGGCCGCGGCATCCGCCCCTCTGCTGCTCGAGATCCTCGATACCGAACTGGGGCGCCCCGAGCCGGTGCGGGACGTCGTCGCGGCTACACCCCGATCGTGAGCGCCGCCGTGTACCCGGCGGCGACGGGAGGTCGGCGACCCGGCGCTCGTCCTCCCTCGACCCGGCGTGCGCTCGTCGCTAGCGTGGCACGTGGTGGTGTCGATTCCGGGCCACGCCGATCGACGCATGGGTAGAGGCGGCATCCGGTCGCCGTTCACGCGAAGGAGCACACCATGGGAATCCTCTCCGTCGACCTGTTCATCACCCTCGACGGCGTGTACCAGGCGCCGGGCGGCCCCGACGAGGACCGGGAGGGCGGCTTCGAGTTCGGGGGCTGGCAGGGCGCGTACTTCGACGACGAGACCGGCGAGGCGATCGGCGCCGGTATCGACCACATGGACGCGCTGCTGCTCGGTCGCAAGACGTACGACATCTTCGCGGGGTTCTGGCCGAACCAGGGCGACGACCCGATCGCGGTGACGTTCAACGCCCTGCCGAAGTTCGTCGTGTCGCGCACGCTGACCGACCCGGGGTGGGAGGGCACCACCGCGCTGTCGGATGTCGCGGAGGTGGCCGCGCTGAAGGACCGGTTCGAGGACATCCACGTGATCGGCAGCGGCGACCTCGTGCGCTCGTTGCTCGAGGCCGACCTCGTCGACCGGCTGAACCTCATCCTCTATCCGCTCACGTTCGGATCGGGCAAGCGGCTCTTCGCCGACGGCACCGGCGTGCCGGCGGCGTTCCGCTTCGCGCAGCCGCCGCGAGCGTTTCCGAAGGGAGCGATCTCGCTGGTCTACGAGCGTGCCGGCGCCCCGGTCACGGGGGTCGACATCAGCCAGGGCTAGTCGCGGCGTGCGCCGGGCCGGGTCGCGCCCGGGGCATCCGCGCGCCGCGTCGGCTCACTGCGCGGCGCGCCAGTAGCCGCAGAAGGTGACGTTCGCCTTGGGCACCGCGCGGTCGTTCACGAGGTGGCGCCGGGCGCCCGTGGCGAGCTTCGACTCGCCGGCCGCGAACGCGTTCACCGACCCCGCGAACGGCGGCAGTTCGCGCAGGTGGTCGAGGGCGGCGACGCCCACCGGCCCACCCGGCTCGCGCACGATCCAGTGCACGTCGACGCCGTCGGGCGCGTCCACGGGCTGGCGATCGTCGAGGTCGGGCAGCTCGATGAGCGCGTGGCCGCGCGCATCGCGCGGCAGGTCGCGCAGGATCCCGACGACGGCCGGCAGGGCGCTCTCGTCGCCGACGAGCAGCACGTCATCGGCGTCGAGCTGCCGATACCCGCAGCCCTGGTCGATGAGGGCCACGGATGCCCCGATCGGCAGGCCCTGCGCCCAGGGCCCCGCCACCCCGGCGTCGCCGTGCACGACGAAGTCGACGTCGAGCTCGAGATCGTCGGGCCGGAACTCGCGCACCGTGTAGTTGCGGATGACCGGTCGCGTCGCCTTCGGCAGCATGAGGAACCTGAGGTACCCCGCCATGTCGTAGGTATCGGCGAGGTTGTCGAACCGCGTGTCGTCCGAGGTGGGCACGGCCAGCCGGAACCACTGGTCGAAGCCGAGGTGGCGCCAGTCCGCGAGGTCGTCGCCCGCGAGGGTGAGGCGCACGAAGTGGGGCGAGATCCGCACTGCCTCCACGACGTCGGCGTTCACGAGGCCGGTCTCCGCATGGGTCACGACGAGGTTGCTGATGGCGGCCACGTTTCCTCCGGGTTAGGTAATCCTTACCTTACCCGAGAGCGCGCCCGCTGCAACCCGCACCAGGGCCGTCAGATCTCGGTGTGCCCGAGCTCGGGCGCCGGGAGCAGCCGGATCACGGGGTCGGCGATCGCCTCGAACTCGAGCAGCACGAGCTCGTTGCGCCCCGCCCGCGTGACCGGACCCGGCACGACGAGGGTGCGCTGCGGTCCGCGGCGCCAATACCGGCCGAGCAGGAACCCGTTGATCCACACGAGGCCCTTGCCCCAGTGCAGGGTGTCGAGGAACAGGTCGGCCGGCTCGTCGAGCTGGAACTCCCCCCGCGCCAGCGTGGGGCCCGCGGCGAACCCGACGGAACGTCCATGCGACGCGAGCTCCGGCACGCGGTCGAGGTCGACGAGGCGCACGCACCAGTCGGTGACGTCGTCGCCGTCGAGCGCGACACCGCCGATGAGGCCCTTGTGCTCGCCCAGGCGAGCGCCGTAGTCGACACGTCCCTGGTCTTCGACCAGGATCACGAGCTCGCCCCGGGTCTCTGGCAGCACCACGGAGCGCTCGTGCGCGTCCCGCGACATCACGCCGACGGGAACCCCGTCGAGCAGCACCCACGCGCGGTCGCGGACCTCCTCGCCGACGGTGAGCACGCCCGGGCCGCCGCGGCTGAGTCGCGTGGCGAACAGCGCGATGCCGCGGTCGTGGCCGAGCTCGTCGAACGTCGGCATGGTGTCATGGCGGGTCTCGTCGCCGAGGCGCGCGGCCACCTCCAGGAGGGCCTGGCCCACGGCGAGCGGCGCCACGAGCTCGGGTGCCGTCGGCCGAGGCACCGGCACCTCGTCGGGGACGTCGGCATAGCGCGAGATGACCTCTCGGAACGCCCAGAACTTCTCGGTCGGGTATCCGCTCTCGTCGAGCGGGGCGTCGTAGTCGTAGCTCGTCGTGATCGGCGCGTAGCGTCCCTTGTCGTTCGCCCCGTTCGTGAGGCCGAAGTTCGTGCCGCCGTGGAACATGTAGACGTTCACCGACCCGCCCGCCGCGAGCAGCGCGTCGAGCTCGGCAGCGGATGCCGCGGCATCCGTCACGTGGTGGTGCGAGCCCCAGTCGTCGAACCAGCCGCACCAGAACTCCATGCACATGAGCGGGCCGGTGGGCTGGAATTCGCGGAGCGTCTCGAGGCGCTCGGGCACACGCGAGCCGAACGACCCCGTGAGGTGCAGGCCGGGCAGGCTGCCGTCCGCGAGCATCTGCGGGGTGGGCTGGTCGATCGTGGTGAGGGGCACGGTGATGCCGGCGTCGCGGGTGACCCGCACGAGCTCGGCGAGGTAGGCCTTGTCGGCACCGTAGGCGCCGTACTCGTTCTCGATCTGCACGAGGATGACCGGCCCGCCGACGTCGAGCTGCCTCGGCGCGACGATCTCGTACACGCGACTGAGGTACTCGCTGACCGCCGCGACGTAGTGCGGCTCCGACCGGCGCACGCCCACCTCGGGATCACGGAAGAGCCACGCGGGCAGGCCGCCGTTGTCCCACTCGGCGCAGATGTACGGCCCGGGGCGCACGATGGCGTGCATGCCCTCGGCCGCGACGAGGTCGAGGAAGCGGCCGAGGTCGAGGCCACCGTCGGCGCGCCACTCGCCGCGGTGGGCCTCGTGCGCGTTCCAGGCGACATACGTCTCGATCGCATTCAGGCCCATCAGCCGCGCCTTGCGGATGCGGTCCGCCCAGAGGTCGGGGTGCACGCGGAAGTAGTGCAACGCGCCCGCGAGGATGCGGTGCGGCTGCCCGTCGAGCTCGAAGTCGGTCGGCCCGATGGCGAAGCGGGAGTGGACGGTCACTGGCATCCGTTCTGGTGGTTCTGGATCGTGGGGAGGGAATCGAGGGACTGGACGGGCGGGGCCGGCCGGGCGTGCCCGACCGGCCCCGCCGCGTGTGCGACGACTACTCGCCGACCGTGAAGCCCTGCTCGTTGCCGTACTCGACGAGCTGGCTCTGCCAGTCGGCGAGGCCCTCGTTCAGGTCGGCCTTGTTCGCGTACGACTGGCCGACCGTGTCGCCGAAGATGCTGTTCGCATACACCTGGTAGGGCAGGTACGACCAGCCGGATGCCACGTCCTTCGAGGCCTGGGTGAGCACCTCGTTGATCTTCTGGCCGCCGAAGTACTCCGACTCGAGGCCGACGAACTCGGGGTCCTCGAGGTCGGCGGTCGTCGACGGGAAGCCGCCGCTCTCGAGGAACACGTCGATCGACGCGGGGTCGCTGTTCAGCCAGCGGAGGAACGCGGCCGCGAGCGCGGGGTTCTCGCTCTGCTTGACGACCGACTGCCCGCCGCCGCCGTGCTCGGCGGTCACCGCCGTGCCGTCGTAGGTCGGCAGCGGGGCGACGCGCCAGTCACCGGCGGCGTCGGCCACGCTCGACTCGAGCACGCCCGGCATCCACGCGCCGATCGGGAGGCTCGCGATCGACCCGTCGGCGAGGCCCTTGAACCACTCGTCGCTCCAGCCCGGCGTGGTCGAGAGCAGGTCCTCCTCGACGAGCTGGTTCCAGACGCCGGTCCACTTCTCGGTGCCCTCGTCCTGGAAGCTCACCGTCACGTCGGTGCCGTCGATCTCGAACGGGCGACCGCCCGCCTGCCAGATCATGCTCGTCGCGAAGCCTGCGTCGCCGGTGTCCGACGTGATGTACTTCGTCGGGTCGGCGGCGTGCAGCCGGCGCGCGGCGTCGACGTACTCGTCCCACGTCGTCGGCACGGCGATGCCGTACTGGTCGAAGACGGTCTTGTTGTAGAACAGGGCCATGGGGCCCGAGTCCTGCGGCAGTCCGACGAGCTTGCCGTCGACGTTCACGCTGCCCCAGGTGGAGGCGCTGTACTGGTCCTCGAGCTCGTCGAGGCCGTACTCGCCCAGGTCGACGAGCGCGTCGGCGAGCGCGAACTGCGGCATCGCGTAGTACTCGATCTGCACGACGTCGGGCGCGCCCGAGCCGGCCTTGATCGCATTCTGCAGCTTCGTGTACTCCTCGGTGTTCGTGCCGGCGTTCACGAGCTCGACGTCGACGTTCGGGTACGCCTCCTCGAACGCGGCGACCTGCGCCTCGGCGCTGGGCGTCCAGCTCCAGTAGGTGAGCTCGCCGCCGGCCTCGAGTGCGGCGTCGAGGTCGTCGGGCGAGCCGCCGCCGGTGGCGTCGGCGCCGGTCGAGCACGCGGCGAGCGCGCCGACCGCGAGGGCGGCGGTCGCAGCGACGGCCAGGGTCCGCCGTGCGGCGGTGCGGGCGATGGTCATGTGATGTTTCCCTTCACTTCGTTGTGCGATCTGTGTTCCGGGGCAGGACGCTCCGGGGTGAGCGGTGGGGTTGGGGTTCGACATGCAGGGCCGCTCGGTCACTGCTTGACGCTGCCGGCGCTGAGCCCCGACTGCCAGAACCGCTGCAGGCCGAGGAACGCGATGACGATGGGGAGGATCGTGAGGAGCGATCCGGTGATCACGAGGTTGTAGATCGGCTGCGCCGCCACGCCCGTGGCCTGGGCGTTCCACTGGTTGAGGCCGACCGTGAGCGGGTACCACGTGGGGTCGCTCAGCATGATCAGGGGCAGGAAGTAGTTGTTCCATGTGGCCACGACCGTGAAGAGCAGCACGGTCACGATGCCGGGTGCGAGCAGCCGCACGGAGATGGTGAAGAACGTGCGGAACTCGCCCGCGCCGTCCATCCTGGCCGCCTCGAGGATCTCGGTCGGCACCGAGTCGACCGCGTACACCCAGATCAGGTAGAGGCCGAACGGACTGATCAGCGACGGGATGATGATCGCCCAGGGCGTGTTCGTGAGGCCCAGCTGGCTGAAGAGGAGGAACGTCGGCACGGCGAGGGCGGTGCCCGGCACCGCGATCGCGCCGAGCACCACGGCGAACACCGCACGGCGACCGGCGAACCGGAACTTCGCGAGCCCGTACCCGGCGAGGGTCGCGAGCAGGGTCGCGCCGCCCGCGCCGAGCACCACGTAGAGCAGGGTGTTGCCGAACCAGCGCAGGAAGATGCCGTCGCGGTAGGTGAGGGTCTCCCAGATGTTCTGGAACAGCACGAACTCGTCGTCGAACCAGAGTCCGAAGCTCGAGAACAGCCCGCTCTGCGTCTTCGTCGCGTTGATCACCAGCCAGGCGAGCGGCACGAGGCTGTAGAGGATGAAGATCGACATCAGCAGCGTGAACGCCACCGACTTGCGCGGGCGCAACGGCGAGTGGGGGCGTCGCGGGCTCCGACGAGCGGATGCGGGATCGGCCGACCGGCCGTCGACCGATCGGACCTCGGGGGCGAGGGTGGCGCTCATCGTTCTTCCTTCCGAGAGCCGCGGAGCTGCACGACGTAGGCGATGACCGCGGTGATCACGCCCATGACGATCGCGACCGTGGCCGAGTAGTTGTACTGCTGGCCCGAGAACGAGAGGTTGTAGGCGTACATGTTCGGCGTGAAGAACGTGGTGATGATGTTCGGCGCCAGCGTGCGCAGGATGTTCGGCTCGTTGAAGAGCTGGAAGCTGCCGATGATGGAGAAGATCGTCGCGATGACGATCGCTCCCCGCAGGGCCGGCAGCTTGATGCCCGTGACGACGCGCATCGGCCCCGCACCATCGAGCTCGGCGGCCTCGTAGAGATCGGTGGGGATCGTGCGCAGCGCCGAGTAGAAGATGAGCATGTTGTAGCCCACGAACTCCCACGTCACGATGTTGCCGATCGAGACGAGGATCCAGTTGCGGGCGAACGGCGTGATCACCTCGCTGCCGAGCCAGTCGTTGACGTTCGCGGCGAGTCCGAAGTCGTCGCCGTAGATGAAGCCCCACATGAGCACGGCCACCACGGCGGGCACCGCGTACGGCAGGAAGATCACGATGCGGAAGAAGCCCGAGGCGTGGAGCCGGGCGCTGTCGATCGCGAGCGCCGCGACGAGCGCGAGCCCGAGCATGATCGGCACCTGGATGAGGAGGAACAGGACGACGCGTGCGAAGCCCTCCCAGAACTGGGCGTCGCCGAACAGCTCCACGAAGTTCGCGAGGCCGACGAAGGCGTTGCCGCCCACGAGCTGCTCGCGGAAGAGGCTGAGGTGGACCGAGTAGGCGACGGGTGCGATGAACACCAGGAGGAACACCACGAGGAACGGGGCGACGAACGCGAGGCCCTTCCACTCGCTGCGCGCGCGGACCCGCGTGCGCCGCGGGGGCGGCGGGGCGATCACCGCCGCGGGTGCAGGGGACGTCGTTGTCATTTCACTGTTTCCAATCGCTGGCATGTTCACGTCAACATGCTGAGCCGATACCGTAGCATGTTGACGTGAACATGCGCCAGTCCGTGCATGACACCCGATGTTTCGAGGGAGCCGGCGATGACGACAACCGATGCGACCGACACGCTGTCCGTGCGGCGGCGCGGCCCGTCGATGGCGGATGTCGCCCGAGAGGCGAACGTCTCGGGGCAGACCGTGTCCCGCGTCTCGAACGGGCGCAGCAACGTCGACGCAGACACCCGCGAGCGCGTGCTCGCGGCGATGCGGAAACTCGGCTATCGGCCGAACAGCGCAGCCAGGGCGCTGCGCAGCGGACGGTTCCACAGCATCGGCGTGATCATGTTCACCCTCTCGAGCTTCGGCAACATGCGCACCCTGGACGCGATCGCGGGCGCGGCCACGGATGCCGGGTACTCGATCACGCTCATCCCCGTGCCGCACCCGACCCAGGGCGAAGTCTCGGTCGCATTCGATCGCCTGAGCGAGGAGGCCGTCGACGGGGTCATCATCGTCGTCGAGGCGCACCTG
The DNA here is from genome assembly GCF_004216665.1 of Agromyces ramosus. Lineage (GTDB taxonomy): Bacteria > Actinomycetota > Actinomycetes > Actinomycetales > Microbacteriaceae > Agromyces > Agromyces ramosus. The sequence goes on from NZ_SGWY01000001.1 coordinate 716,687, forward strand.
CTCGACGAGAACGACGTCGTGCTGCCCGCGGGCCTGCCCGTGGTGGTCGTCGATTCGACCGCCGGCGGCCGCTACCCCATGGTCGACACCGACCAGGCGCACGGTGCCCGCCTCGCGACCGAGCACCTGCTCGGGCTCGGACACCGCACCGTCCGGCACATCGCCGGGCCCGAGCGGTCGTACTCGGCCACGCACCGCCGAGAGGCGTGGGAGGCGACCCTGCGCGAGCACGGGGCCGACGTGCCGCCCGTGCTCGTCGGCGACTGGTCGAGCGAGTCGGGCCATGAGCTCGGGCTCGAGCTCGCCCGCGACCCCGACGTCACGGCGATCTTCGCCGCGAACGACCAGATGGCGCTCGGCGTGCTCCGAGCCATGCACGAGGCCGGCCGCGCGGTGCCCGGCGAGGTGAGCGTCGTCGGCTTCGACGACATGGAGGAGTCCCGCAGCTTCTGGCCGCCGCTCACCACGGTGCGCCAGTTCTTCGGCGAGGTCGGCCGGCGATCGGTCGAGGAGCTCCTGCACGAGGTGGAGACCGGCGAGCGCGGCGGCAGGACGCTCGTGGCCACCGAGCTGATCATCCGCGACAGCACGGCGAGGCCGTCGGCCTGACCGCGACGGCGTGATGCGGTGCCGGGAGGCGGCATGCTCCGCCATGGTCGCGGCTCCCCTCCGCGAGGCGCATGATGGGCGTGATGGTGATGACCGGCCGAGCCGGACGCACCGGCTCGTACAACGAGGAATCGTCGATCGCCCAGTGGAGCGACGGACGCGTGGCCGTCGTGATCGGCGTCGCATCCGCCCTCGTCGCGATCGCCGGATCGTGGATCCCGTCGCTCTGGGGCGACGAAGCCGCGAGCATCATGTCGGCGCGTCGGGACTGGGGATCCCTCTGGGCGCTCCTCGGCACGGTCGACGCGGTGCACGGGCTCTACTACGTCGTGCTGCACGTGTGGATCGAGCTCGTCGGCGCCTCGCCGTTCGCCGTTCGAGTGCCGTCGGGCATCGCCGTCGGCGCGGCATCCGCGGGCCTCTACCTGCTCGTGCGCCGGCGGGCGCCGCGCGAGCCGGCGGTGATCGCCGCAGCCGTGTTCGCCGTGCTGCCACGCGTGACCTTCCTCGCGACCGAAGCCAGGTCGCTGGCGCTCGCGACCGCCGCGGCCGTCTGGCTCACGCTCCTCCTGCTGCGACTGCTCGATGCCCGGATGCACCGGGGCTGGTGGTGGGGCTACGCGCTCGGGCTCGCACTCGCCGTCCACCTGTTCCTGTTCCTCGCATTGCTCATCCCGGTGCATGCCGTCGTCGTCCTCCTCGACCGCGGTTCGGGGCGGCGGCGGGGCATCCGGATCCGTCCCTTCCTGCTGGCCTGGGCGGGAGCCGCACTCCTCATCGCCCCGATCGGCGTGTTGGCCCTGACGCAGCGGCACCAGATCGCGTTCCGCAAGCCGTATCGCACGGTCACGGCCGAGGGGGTGCTCGTCGACCAGTGGTTCATGCTCGAGGCGCTCGCGCTCATCGCATGGGCGTTCATCATCGTGGCGGTCGCCGTCGTGGTCCACCGTCGCGAGGACGCGTGGCACGGCAACCGTCAGCTCCTCCTCCTCGGCGGAGCGTGGATCGTGGTGCCGACGGCGACCCTGATGCTCGTCGCGGCGGTCGTCTCGCTCGGGTACACCCCGCGCTACCTGGCGTTCTGCGCACCCGCCGCGGCCATCGTGATCGCGATCGCCGTCGCCGCGCTCCCCCGACGGTGGATGCGCGCCGTCTCGGTCGGCGTGATCGCCGGCCTGGCGATTCCCGTCTACCTCGACCAGCGCACGCCGTACTGGAAGAACGGCGGCACCGACTGGCAGGCCGTCGCCGAGGTCGTCTCCATTCATTCCCGGCCGGGCGATGGGATCGTGTTCGACGAGAGCGTCCGCCCGTCGCGTCGGCCCCGCCTCGCGATGCACACGTATCCCAACGGGTTCGACGGTCTCGTCGACCTCGGGCTCGTGCGACCGTACGACGAGACCGACGGATTGTGGGATGTCGCGACCCCGCTCGCCGAGGTCAGCCACCGTCTCGAGGGGATCGATCTCGTCGTGGTCGTGTCGCGGAGCGCCGACGGCGTGGACGCCGACATCGCGACGCTTCGGCGCGAGGGATTCGACCTGCGCGAGATCGTGCGACTCGAGTCGAGCGTGGTGCTGATCTACGAGCGCGCGCTTCAGCCGCCGATGACGTGACGGCGAAGGGCGGCCGTCGCGGCCAGCCACTCGTCGAACGTCTGCACCCCGAGATCCGACCCCGGTCGCGCGAGCAGGGTGCCGTCGCGCATCGCCCGCCCGTACGCGCCGGGAAGCGGCACCTCGAGGACGCGACCCCGCCGACCCGTCGCCGCCGCCCAACGACGCACCAGGTCCGACATCCGCTCGACTCGCGGACCGGCGAGGTCGGCGACCCGACCCGCAGGGGCGGCTGCGGCGAGCGCGACGAGCCGCTCGGCCACCTCGCGCGCCGCCACGGGCTGGGACCGCAGCGTCGGTACGACGACGACCGGGCCGAGCGCCATGCGCGCGTGGAGCTGCGCCGCGAACTCGTGGAACTGCGTCGCCCGCAGGATCGTCCACGGCACCGGCCCCGCCTCGATGAGCTGCTCCTGCAGCGCCTTCCCGGCGTAGTAGGAGTGCGGCGCCTCGTCGACGCCGACGATCGAGAGGGCGACGTGGTGGCGCACGCCCGCCGCGGTCTCGGCGGCGAGCAGGTTGCGGGTGGCCGCGCCGAAGAACGCCCGCGACGCGGCATCCGAAATCGTCTGCACCGACGCCACGTCGATGACGACGTCCACGCCCGAGAGTGCATGGGCGAGGCCCTCGCCCGTCACGAGGTCGACGCCCGTCGATCGGGTCAGCACCACGGGCTCGTGCCCGGTCCCGCGCGCGACGTCGACGACGTGGCGTCCGACGGCTCCGGTTCCTCCGGCGACGGCGATCTTCATCGGGTGGTCTCCTCGGTCGATGCGGCGGGTTCGGTCGAGGCGGCGGGTGCGGTCGATGCGGCGGGTGCGGTCGACGCCGCGGGTTCGGGTGTCTCGGGAGCGCCAGAGCCGTTCCCTCGCGGCGGGACGACGAGCGGAAGGCTCAACACCAGCGAGAGCGCGAGCGAGATCGGTTGGCCCACCGCGTCGAGGGGGGCGAGGTCGGGCAGGTGTGCGAGGTGATAGGCGAAGTGCGGCACGGAGAACACCAGCCAGGCCACGCCGACCGCGATCGAGGCATCCGCTCGCCGTGACAGGGCGGCGACGACGCCCGCGCCGACGAGAGCGAGGTAGAGCGCGCCGACGTCGCGGATGAGGTGCTCGTTGAACGGCCCGTCGACCCCGACCCACGGCCCGAAGCCGGCGCCGGGGAACCGGTCGAAGAACGATCGCGGGGCGAGGAGCGCCCAGGCGCCGACGACGGCGCCGATGGCGTTGAGGACCCAGAGGATGATGCGTCGGAATCTCGTGTTCACACCGAGTACGACCGGATGCCCCGGCCAAACGTGAGGTGCCCGGCCGAGATCGTCGTGGCACATCACATCCCACGGCGCTGCCTGGTCTTGAATGGTGAGGGCGCGTGCGAACGGATGCCGCGCCGCCGACTCCGTGGAGGCATCATGCGCGAACCCGAGGCCGAGGCCCTCGGCGAGCTCCTCGAGGAGCGCACCCACCTCATGAACCTCGCGTTCCGCATGCTCGGCTCGGCGAACGACGCCGAGGACGTGGTGCAGCAGGCCTACGTGCACTGGTTCCAGCTCGACGATGCCGAGCGGGCGGCGATCGAGCGCCCGCGCGCATGGCTCACCACCGTGGCCTCGCGCATCTGCCTGAACATCCTCGACTCGGCGCGGGTGCGCCGCGAGCGCTACGTGGGCGAGTGGCTGCCCGAACCGCTGCCGTCGGCGTCGGCCGGGGCATCCGTCGTCTCGGGCGTCTCGACCGCCGCCGTCGATCCGCTCGACCGCATCACGCTCGACGACTCGGTGAGCATGGCGCTGCTCGTCGTGCTGGAGTCGCTGACGCCCGCCGAACGCGTGGCCTTCGTGCTGCACGAGGTGTTCGGGGTGCCGTTCGCCGAGATCGGCGAGATCGTCGGCCGGTCCCCCGAGGCCACCCGGCAGCTCGCGTCGTCGGCTCGACGGCATGTCCGCGACCTGCGTGCACGGCCGACGGATGCCGCGGACCACGCCCGGCTCGTCGCCGCCTTCCGCCGCGCGTGCGAGGTCGGCGACCTCGACGCCCTCGTGCGCATCCTCGACCCCGAGGTCACGTCGACGAGCGACGGCGGCGGCAAGGTGCGCGCCGCCCTGCGCCCGGTGGTCGGCGCCGAGAACGTCGCGCGATTCCTCCTCGGGGTCCTGCGCAAGGCGCAGGGGCTGTCGGTGGCGGAGCGCGACATCAACGGCGAGCGCGGGCTGGTCGTCAGCGCGGGCGACCAGGTGGTCGGCACGGTGTCGCTCGGCACGGCCGGCGGCCGGATCCACGACGTCTGGATCGTGATGAACCCCGACAAGCTCGCGGCGTGGAACCGCTGAGGCCGCTCGCCGCGGGCGCGGTCGCGCCAGGGGGTGACTCGATCGCGCGGGATGGATAACGTGGGCGGGTGGAGCCGCACCGTCTCGATCGCGCGCAGGCGCGCCGCATCGCCATCCGTGCCCAGTTGCTCGACGCCGATCGCCCGACCGACCTGGTCGGGGCCGTGCGCCACCTCACGTTCCTGCAGGTCGACCCCACCGCGGCGATCGCGCCGAACGCGGACCTCGTCGCCTGGAGCCGGCTCGGCGACGGGTACGCCCCCGACGACCTCGTCCGGGCCCTCGAACGCGACCGCACGCTGATCGAGTACAACGCGCTCATCCGGCCGATGGAGGACCTCAGCCTGTACCGCGCCGACATGGCGGGATATCCGGAGTACCCGCGGTGGCACGAGTGGCTGCGCGCGAACGACCCGTTCCGCCGCGACGTGCTCGCGCGCCTCCGCGATGCGGGCCCGCTGACCTCACGCGACGTGCCGGACACGAGCGTCGTGCCGTGGTCGTCCTCGGGCTGGACGGGCGATCGCAACGTGATCCAGATGCTCGAGTTCCTCGCCCTCCGCGGTGAGGTCGCCATCGTCGGGCGGCGCAAGCGCGAGCGTGTGTGGGACCTGGCCGAGCGCGCGTACCCGGCCGACCTCGCCGCGGTGCCGTCCGACGAGGCACGACGCGTCCGGGACGAACGACGGCTGCGATCACTCGGCATCGCCCGCGCGAAGTCACGGACGGTGCCGATGGAGCCGGCGGATGTCGGCGCCGCCGGCGAACCCGCCGTGGTCGATGGCGTCGCGGGCGAGTGGCGCGTCGATCCTCGGCTGCTCGCGCAGCCCTTCGACGGACGCACCGCCCTGCTCTCGCCGTTCGACCGCCTCATCCACAATCGCACCCGCGCGCTGGAGCTCTTCGACTTCGACTACGCGCTCGAGATGTACAAGCCGGCCGCGAAGCGCCGGTGGGGCTACTTCGCGCTGCCGATCCTGCACGGCGACCGGCTCGTCGGGAAGCTCGACGCGGCGGCCGACCGGAAGGCCGGCGTGTTCACCGTGAACGCGATCCACGAGGACGTGCCGTTCACGAAGCAGGTGCGCCACGACGTCGACGCCGAGGTGCAGCAGCTCGCCTCCTGGCTCGGTCTCGAGGTGCGTCGCTGACGAAGCGCCCCCGCTCGCGTCACCCGCGCAGCAGCGCGCGCAGCGTCTGGATGGTGTCGGCGTCTTCGGGACGCTTGTCGTCGCGATAGCGCTTGACCCGCGCGAACCGCAGCGCGATGCCGCCCGGGTACCGCGTCGAGCGCTGCACGCCGTCGATCGCGATCTCGACCACGGTCGTCGGCGCGACCCACACGGTGTTCGCGGTGCGCCGCACCTCGATCTGCTGGAAGTACTCGGTCTGCCACTTCAGCAGTCGGTCGGTGAGGCCCTTGAACGTCTTGCCGACCATGACGTAGTCGCCCGGCTCGCCGAACTCGCCGGCGGGATCGAGCGCTCCGAGGTGCAGGTTCGACAGCCAGCCCTCACGGCGGCCGGAGCCCCACTCGCACGCGAGCACGACGAGGTCGTAGGTGTGCACGGGCTTGACCTTGATCCAGCTGGAGCCGCGGCGGCCGGCCGCGTAGGGCGAGCCGATCGCCTTGACGACGACGCCCTCCTGGCCGGCGGCGAGCGCGTCGTGCGAGACGCGCTCGGCGACCTCGGGATCGTCCGTGACCTCGCCAGGGATGCGATGCTCGCCGGCGATGCGCTCGAGCTCGCGCATGCGGGTCGACAGCGGTTCGTCGAGCAGGTCGCGCCCGTCGACGTGCAGCACGTCGAAGAACCACGGATGCAGCAGGGTCTCGCGCGCCGCCTCGGCGCCGAACCGCGACATCGTCTCCTGGAACGGCCTCGGCGCGCCGTCTTCATCGAGTGAGAGCGTCTCGCCGTCGAGGATCACGTCGCGCACCGGCATCCGCCGCACCACCTCGACGACCTCGGGCAGGCGATGGGTGATGTCGGCGAGGTTGCGCGTGAACACCCGGACGTCGTCGCCGGCGCGGTGCACCTGGATGCGTGCACCGTCGAGCTTGTATTCGACGGATGCCTCGCCCGTCGTCGCGATCGCGTCGGCCGCGGTCGGGGCGGTGGCGGCGAGCATCGGCAGCACCGGCCGACCGACCACGAGCCCGACGTCGTCGAGCTCGGCCGCGGTGCCCGTGAGCGCGAGCCGCGCCGTCTCGCCGAGGTCGCCCGAGAGCATCGCCGCGCGGCGCACCACGTCGCCCGGCCGGTCGGCGGCCCGTGCGATCGCGTCGGTCAGCACGCCCTCGAGCGCCCCGGTGCGCATGTCACCGAGGAGGGCACGGCTGACGAAGCCCTGCTCCCGCTCGGTGGCGCGCGACGTGAGCTCGCGCAGCGCGGCGGCGCGCTCGCCCGCCGATCCCGAACCGGAGGTGGTGGCGAGCCGATCGAGCAACTCGTCGAGGTCGGCGACCGAGAGCGTCGGCTGTGCCGCCGGCTCCCCCATCGCGGCGGACATGCCGCGCCAGCCGACGCCCACGCGCCCCTGTCGCGGCTTGCCGACGAGGAATCCGACGGCCGGGGCGATCTCGTCGGGATCGAGCCGGCGCAGCAGGTCGGCGAGCGCATCGACCTTGGCCAGCCGCGATCGCGTCGAGGCGACGGCGTCGGCCGTGGTCACGAGCTCGTCGAGCAGCACGGGGCCAGTCTGCCACCCGCCGCCGAAAACGGCCCGTCGCCCTCGGCGTCCTCGGCGCCGCCGCCGGCGACCGTCGGTCCTAGGCGGCGGCGACCGGCACGCGCCGCCGTGCCGTGTTCGCCACCACGAGCGCGGCGACGCCGAGGAGCAGGATGACGGGCGCCCCGAGCTCGAGCGCGAACTGCAGGCCGGACGTCGTGGCGAGCACCCCGAGCGCGAGCGCGGCGACCGCCTGCACGAGGTAGCCCACGACGTAGGCGGCCGAGATCACGGCGGCGCGGTGGTGGGCGGGTGCGCTCGACGTGACGAGGCCGAGGCCGCCGGAGAACATGAGGCTGTATCCGGCGCCCGCCACGAGCGATGACGCGATGAACGCGGGAAGCGAGTGGTCGAGACCCGCGACGATGAGCAGGCCGAGCCCGACGACGGCGAGCACCGGCCCCAGCGTGACGGCCGCACGAGGGCGAAGCGGGCGCGCGAACACCGCGACCGCGCCGATCGTCACGGCGGAGAGCGCGATGATCGCGCCGTCCAGGAAGGCGTTGTCGCTGCGCACCAGGTCGCGGGCGATCTGCGCGCCGAGCGCGAGGAAGATCGCTCCCATCGCGTAGGCCGCCGAGATGCCGAGCGTGCCCGCCGCGAAGGCGGCACGTTCCTCACGGGGCATCCGGGGCCGTCGCGGTCGCCACGGAGCGGCGGCCGCGTCGCGGGTGTGGCGGGGCAGGAGGAACGCGAACCCGCCCACGATCGCCGTGACCGCGGTGAGCACCCAGAAGCTCAGGTGCAGCGGGGCCGGCGCGTACTGCACGAGGGCTCCCCCGACGATCGTCGCGAGCGCGAGTCCCGTCGCGGTGGCCGCCGTCGTCGCCGAGCTCGCGCGGCGGGCGCCGTCTCGTCCGCCCAACTCGACCATCGCGGCCGTCGCGGGGCTCAGCGACAGCCCGACGCCGACGCCCATGAGGGCCCGGCCGATGAACACCCACGTGAGGTCGGGGGCGAGGCCGAATGCGATGGAGCCCGCGGTGAGGGCGCCGAGGCCCATGAGGATGACGGCGCGCCGCCCGATCACGTCGGACAGGTTGCCGAAGACGATGAGCACCGGCACGAGCACGAGCGGGTAGATCGCGAAGATCGCCGTGGTCGCCGAGGGCTGCAGCTGCCACTCCTCGGCATACAGGGGGTAGACGACCGTGGGCGCCCCGCTCGCCCACAGTGCGAGTCCGGCGACGGATGCCGCGGTCCAGAATCCTGCGCGCTCCGACAATGCCATGGTGCCGCCTCCCGATCACCTGAGTTGGATTAACCAAGTTAGCATGCTGAATCCGTTTTTCCTACTCAGTTGCTAGGATGGAGGCGTGGAAGCTGCAGTGGACGCCGGCGCGGAGCGATGCTCGATCGCCCGGAGCCTCGAGGTGCTCGGGCAGAAGTGGTCGTTGCTCATCGTGCGCGAGGCGACGTGGGGTCGCACCCGGTTCGCCGAGTTCCGCGCGCGCCTGGGCGTCGCGCCCGACGTGCTCACCGATCGCCTCGGCCGGCTCGTCGACGCCGGCATCCTCGAGCGCCGTCCCTACCGCGAGGACGGCGAGCGCGAGCGCGAGGAGTACGTGCTCACCGATGCCGGACGCGCCCTGCTCCCGGTGCTCGCGGCGATGAGCGCCTGGGGCGACGAGTACCGGCCCAGCGGCTTCGGTCCCGCGGCGCTCTACGCCGACCGCGACTCCGGCACTCCCCTGCGGCTCGCGTTCGTCGACGCCGACGGAGTCGAGCGGGACACGGCGGAGGTCGCCGTGGTGCGCGGTCCGGGCGCCAGGCCGCTGGCGTAGGTACGCACGTCCCGGGCCGCCTTGACAGGGCGCCGTGATTCCACTGCAATATATTGCATGCCGCAGACTCCGCTCGAGCCGCGGGCACCCGCGCAGCGGCCGTCACGTACCCCCACCTGAGGAGCAGCACCATGGCACTCGCCGACTTCCCCCGCCATCGGTTGACGTTCGGGCCGAGCCCGATCCATCCGGTCGATCGGCTGAGCGCCCACCTGGGCGGCGCCCGCGTCTGGATGAAGCGGGAGGACGTGAACAGCGGCCTCGCCTTCGGCGGCAACAAGACCCGCAAGCTCGAGTACCTCGTGCCCGACGCCCTCGCGAAGGGCGCGGACACGCTCGTCTCCATCGGCGGCGTGCAGTCCAACCACACGCGACAGGTCGCCGCCGTCGCCGCGCACCTGGGCATGAAGGCCGTGCTCGTGCAGGAGCACTGGGTCGACTGGCCGGATGCCGTGAACGACCGCGTCGGCAACATCCTCCTGTCGAGGCTCATGGGCGCGGACGTGCGGCTCTCCCCCGCCGGGTTCGGCATCGGATTCAAGGAGTCGTGGCGGCAGGCGATCTCGGACGTCGAGGAGGCCGGCGGCACGCCCTACGCGATCCCCGCCGGGGCATCCGACCACCGGCTGGGCGGTCTCGGCTTCGCCAACTGGGCGCACGAGGTCGCGGCTCAGGAGCGCGAACTCGGCGTGTTCTTCGACACGATCGTCGTGTGCTCGGTCACGGGTTCGACGCACGCCGGCATGATCGCGGGCTTCGCCGACCTCGACCACAACTTCGGCGGCCGCCCGCGCCGCGTGCTCGGCATCGACGCCTCGGCGAAGCTCGACGAGACCCGCGACCAGGTCGGCCGCATCGCCCGCAACACGGCCTCGCTGATCGAGCTGGGACGCGAGCTGCGCGACGACGAGATCACCGTGCTCGAGGGCTGGGCGGGCGACCGGTACGGCATCCCGGTCGAATCCACCGACGAGGCGATGCGCCTCACCGGTCGCCTCGAGGGCGTCATCCTCGACCCCGTCTACGAGGGCAAGTCGATGGCCGGCCTCATCGACCTCGTGTCGAGCGGTGAGATCCCGCGCGACTCGAACGTGCTCTACGCCCACCTCGGCGGCCAGCCCGCCATCAACGCCTACAGCGGCCGCTACCACTGAGCCGTCGCGTACCACCGAGCCGTCGCGCGGACGGTGCGTGGGGCACGAGCGGACAGGCGCCGGCGGTGCTCGCGCGAGCGGATCCCGACGCGTGCGTGGCCCGGCGTCCCGGTGCTAGCATGCGCGAGCGCCGGTCTCGTGGCGCGCTGTCCGATGCCGGGCCCCGATGACAGGAATGAGGCGACATGACCACGCCGCGCACCGAGTGGGACGTCATCGTCGTCGGCGGTGGGAGCGCGGGACTCAGCGCCGCGCTCATCCTCGGCCGATCGCGCCGCCGGGCGCTGGTCATCGACGACGACCACCCGCGCAACGCGGTCGCCGCGCACATGCACGGCGTCCTCGGACGCGATCACACCCCGCCGCTCGACCTGCTCGCGGCCGGACGTGCCGAGCTCACCCGCTATGACGTCGCCGTCGAGTCCGGTGCCGTGGCGTCGGCGGCGCTCGTGGATGGCGATGAACCCGGCTTCGAGGTCGTGCTCGACTCCGGCGAGCGGCACACCGCGCGGCGGATGCTCGTCGCCACCGGACTCGTCGACGAGCTGCCTGACATTCCGGGCCTCGCCGAGCAGTTCGGGCGCGGGGTCGTGCTCTGCCCGTACTGCGACGGCTGGGAGGTCCGGGACCGGCGCGTCGCGGTGATCGCCGCCGCGACGCTCGACACCTTCCAGGCGCAGCTGATGCGCCAGCTCACGACGGAGGTCGTCTTCCACACGAACGGCGCGACCCTCCCCGACCGTGCGCGAACGGAACTCGAGGCCCGCGGCATCGCCATCGAGGAACGCGAGGTCGCCGGGGTCGACGCCGAGGGCGGCGCGGTTCGCGGCATCCGGCTCGCCGACGGCACCGCGAACCCGGCCGACGTCGTGTTCGTGGCGTCCCGGCCGGCCCCGAGGAATGCGGTGCTTCGCGACCTTCGCGCACGGACGATGCGCCACTCGGGCGTCGACTGGGTGCTCGTCGACGACGACGGACGGACGAGCGTGCGCGGGTTGTACGCCGCCGGCAACGTCGTCTCGGCGAAGTCGTCCGTCCCGTGGGCCATGGCTTCGGGGTCGCAGGCGGGCATCGCGATCAACGCCGACCTCATCGACGAGGACGTGCGCCTGGCCGTCGCCGCCCGGGGCTGAGCCGTCGGCACCCCGCCCTTGCCGCCTCTCCGGCCGCGTGCCACCATGACGCCATGCGGATCCTCGGATTGGTGTCGTTCGTGCAACTGCTCCTCGGGGTCGCCGGGTTGAAGAAGTCGCTCCGCGAGGGGCGCGTCGCCGACGTGCCGTTCGCCGAAAAGCGGTCGAAGAAGGAGCTCCAGCAGCGCCACTGGACCGACGGCACGGCCCTCTCGGCACCGACCCCCATGCTCATCCTCCAGGGCATCGCGAGCATCGTCCTCATCGTGCACCCGCGTCCGCCGAAGTTCTTCGCGCGCCTCCTCGGGGTGCTCGGCGCGGTCATGGCGATCGGCTACCCCGTCGAGAAGGTGTGGCGCGACTCCCTCGTCGAGCCCGACCGGAAGCTCACGCCGCTCACGTTCGGCGGGTTCCTCCTCGCGCTGAAGATGGCGATCCTGGGTTGGTCGGTCGGCCGGGGTCGGCGGAGTCGCGCCGTCGAGCCCGGCGACACCGACGCCTGACACGCCGACACGCCGACGGGGCATCCGGCCGGAGCGGGGGCCGCCGAAACGGCTGCTGCTCGACGCGGGTAAGCGTCATCCTTCGTCATGCGACTCGCGGTTGCGCGGGGCATGGGATCGAATGGGACTCCGGCGCCCGAGGGAGCGCGTCGCTCGCAGCCCCCTCGGAAGGCCTCCATGATCACGATCGACCGCGTCACCCGCACGTTCGACGGTGCCGTGCGCGCCCTCGACGACGTGTCGATCCACGTGCGACGCGGCGAGGTCTTCGGCGTGGTCGGCCAGTCGGGCGCGGGCAAGTCCACACTGCTGCGCACGGTCAACGCGCTCGAGCGACCCGATTCCGGCACCGTGACCGTCGACGGCGTCGAGGTCACCGCACTGCAGGGCCGCCGGCTGCTCGAGGCGCGCCACCGCATCGGCATGGTGTTCCAGCACTTCAACCTCGTCAGCAATCGCACCGCCGTCGAGAACATCGAGTTCGCCCTCGAGGCGGTCGGCCGACCCCGCTCGGCGAAGCGCGACGAGGCCCTCGAGATGCTCGACCTCGTGGGGCTCGCGCACCGCGCCGACGCCTACCCGGGCGAGCTCTCGGGCGGGCAGCGCCAGCGGGTCGGCATCGCCCGGGCGCTCGCGTCGAAGCCCGACGTCCTGCTCTCCGATGAGGCGACCAGCGCCCTCGACCCCGACACCACCCGGCAGATCCTGGCCCTCATCCGCCGACTCTCGCGAGACCTCGGCCTCACGGTGCTGCTCATCACGCACGAGATGGACGTCGTGAAGCAGGTGTGCGACAGCGCGGCGCTGCTGGAACAGGGTCGCGTGGTCGAGCAGGGTCCGCTGCTCGACCTCGTGCGCACGAAGGGCAGCCGACTCGCGCACGACCTGTTCCCGCTCGGCGAGGCGCCGGAGCTCCCGGGATACGGGGTGCTCGACCTCACGTTCGCCGGCGGTGAGGCGGAGCGGCCCACCATCGCCATGCTGGCGCGCGACCTCGGGATCGACGTGTCCATCCTCGGCGCCACGATCGAGACGATCGCGGGCGAGCAGGCCGGGCGCACCCGGCTCGCGATCCCGGGAGAGCCGGGCGTCGTCGAGCGCGCCGCGCGCTTCCTCGGTGAGCAGGGCGTCGGCGTCGAGGTGGTGAGCCGACCGTGATCGACATCACCTCACCCGACTTCTGGAGCGACCTCGGCGGCGTGCTGCTCAAGGGCACCCTCGAGACGCTGTGGATGACGAGCGTGGCACTCGTCTTCACGATCCTCATCGGCCTGCCCCTCGGCATCGTGCTCGTCGGCACCGAGCGCGGCCGGTTCCTGGAGGCGCCGTTCGGCTCGCGCGCCTTCGGCACCGCCGTGAACCGGGTGCTCGGCTTCGTGGTCAACCTCGGCCGATCGGTGCCGTTCATCGTGCTCATGATCGCGCTGATCCCCTTCACGCGATTCCTCGTCGGGTCGTTCGTCGGCACGGGGCCGGCGATCGTGCCGCTCACGATCGTCGCGATCCCGTTCTTCGCCCGTGTGGTCGAGATCGCCGTGAAGGAGGTCGACGGCGGCCTGTTCGAGGCGGCCGAGTCCCTCGGCGCCTCACGCTGGCTGCTCGTGCGCCGGGTCATCCTGCCGCAGGCGGCGCCCTCGATCGTGCTCGGAACGGCGACGACGATCACGTCGATCATCAACTTCTCGGCGATGGTCGGCGTGGTCGGCGGCGGCGGCCTCGGAAACGTCGCACTCACCTACGGCCTCCAGCGCTACAGCTGGGTGCACATCGTCGCGGTCATCGTCATCCTGTTCGCGATCGTGCAACTGGTGCAGGCGGGGGCGAACGGCCTCGCGCGCCGTGTCGACCATTCCAGCGGACGCAGTCGGGCTCATGCCCGGGAGATCGACGAAGCCGAACGCGTCATCTGAGACCGCCGCCGCGCCGCGGCATCCGCACCGCGGCATCCGCACCGCACCGCATCCCAACCCCATCACAGAGGAGTCACCATGAAGACCCGCACGCTCGTCCGTCGCGGACTCTCGATCGCTGCCATCGCCGCCCTCACCGCCGGCCTCGCCGCCTGCGCCGGCGGCACCTCCACCGCCGCCACGGATGCCGCCGCCGACGGCGAGAGCCTCGGCACGATCAAGGTCGGCGCGCTCCCCGTGCCAGCCGGCGACCTGTTGGACTGGGTCGACGAGAACCTCGCCGAGGAGGCCGGGCTCGACATCGAGTACGTCGAGTTCACCGACTACAACACGCCGAACCCGGCGCTCACCGACGGCTCGACCGACGCGAACCTGTTCCAGAACTCCACGTTCCTCGAGACGTACAACGAGCAGGCCGGTGGCGACCTCGTCTCGATCGGCGAGATCTACCTGCCCGCCGCGGCGTTCTACAGCGAGAGCCTCCAGAGCGTCGACGACCTCGCCGAGGGCGACTCCGTCGCGATCCCGAACGACCCGACGAACGAGGGCCGGGCGCTCGGCCTCCTGGCGGCCGAGGGCGTCATCGAGATCGAGGACGGCGCGACCAACCTCGACGGCATCACCGACAACCCGCTGAACCTGCAGTTCACCGAGGTCGAGAACGCGAGCCTCGCGCTGGCGCTGCCCGACAACGACGCCGTGTTCGTGACGGCCTCGTTCGCGCTTCCCGCCGGCCTCACGGAGGACCAGGCGATCCTCGTCGAGGGCACCGACAGCACGTACTACAACGTGCTCGCCACGCGACCCGACCTCGAGGACGACCCTCGCATCGAGGCGCTGTACGGCCTGCTCAAGGACCAGCGCACCAAGGACTACCTGCTCGAGACCTGGGGTGGGCTGATCGTGCCGGTCGAGGACTAGGCGGCCGACGACTCAGGACGCCCGGCGCACGCTCCGCGTGCGACCGGGCGTTCGCCGTTCGCCCCGCCCCGAGACGCCGGCCCCTTCCGATGTCGGGGGGCGGGCGTAGCGTCGACGCATGGACGAACGTACGCGCGGGCGGGAGCGACTGGCCGAGGTGACCAGCAGCCTCACCGAACGGCCCGATGTCGGCGTGGGCCGCATGTTCGGTTCCGAGGGCTACTCGGTGCGCGGCAAGCTGTTCGCCTTCGTCTCGAGCGACGGCCGGCTCGTGGTGAAGCTGCCCGGCGAACGCATCGAGCGACTCGGGCTCGACAACATGGTGATGCGCGGCAGCCCGATGCGCGAGTGGGCGGCGGTGCCCTTCGACGAGGGCGCCGAACGCTGGCGCTCCGTCGCCGAGGAGGCCTACGCGTTCGTCGACTCGATCACGCCGTGAGCCGGCGGGGTCGAGGCGACGGATGCATCCGCCCCTTCGCCTCAGCCTCCGGTCGCGTCGGGCGAGCGGTCGACCTCGCCGCGCCATCCGTGGGCGGATCCGCCGCCCTCCTCGGCGAGCTCCTTGAACCGACGGAGGTCGGCCTTGATCTGCAGGTCGTCGACCTGCAGCACCGCGCCCGCCTTCTCGACGAAGCCCTCCGGCTTCCAGTCGAGCTGCACGGCGATGCGCGTCTGATCGGGGCTCAGCTGGTGGAACGTCACGACGCCGGCGTGCTCCTCGCCTCGCGTGCTGCGCCACGCGACGCGCTCGTCGGGCTTCTGCTCCGTGATCGTGGCATCGAACTCGCGCTCGACGCCGCCGACCTTGACCTTCCAGTGCAGCTCGGTGGGCGACAGCTGATCGATCCGCTCGACCCCGTGCATGAAGGCGGGGAAGGATTCGAACTGCGTCCACAGGTTGTAGACCCGGCTGATCGGTGCATCCACGTCGATGGTGTCGGTGACCTGGCTCATCAGGTTCCCCTCTCTCGATGGTCTCGCCTCCAGCCTGCGCGGGCGCCCGAGCATCCGGCAGGGGGTTGAGCCAGGACGCCCCAGACGATAGGGCGAGCGGCGAGGCCGACTCGCGGCGCGGCAGACGGTCGCGCCCGACCGCCGCGCCCCTACTCGTCGCCGAGGCGAACGATCGTCTGCTGGATCACCCGCTCGTACGCTCCGGGTCCGACGGAGATGGACCCCTGGTACGGATGGTCCATGTCGGCGGTGGCGAACATCACCAGGCCGATGAACAGCGAGAGCAGGCCGGCGATCAGCAGGTGCAGGCGCAGGCTCTTCACGTAGATGAACGCGATGAGCACGGCGTTCACCGCTGCCCCGACCCAGATCACCAGCCAGAACAGCGGAGGCAGTTCGAGCGTGACCGCGTCGATGCGGTCGCGCCGGGCCTCGACGAAGTCGTCGAACGTCGCGAGCAGCTGGATGTACTCCGCCTGCTCCGCGGGAGTCACCGGTTCGTAGGCGTGCAGCATCCGCTCGATGTCGTCCACCAGCACGGCGCTCTCCTCGGGAAGGAGGCCGCGCCGCTGCGAGGCGAAATCCTCGTCCACGACCGTGTGCAGGTACTCGGCGATGCCCACGCGGATGGGTTCGCCGTCCTGCTGCGGCAGCGCGGTCGTGCCGCGGTACAGGGCCGTGAGCTGTGCGGCCTCCTCGAGCGTGTTCGTGCGGGTGTCGGCGAAGTTCTCGTACACCGACACGGCCACGAGGGCGAGCAGGATGCCGAAGAACACGCCGAACGTGCCGATCACGTGGGCGAGGGCGCGGTCCCACTCCGCCGGGCTCGTGACCATCTTGCGGACCACGGGACGCAGTGCCACGACGACCAGGCACGACGCGAGCACGAAGCCGCCGACGAACAGCGGCATGGTGATCCAGATGGGCGTCTCGTAGAACCAGTTCACTCGCGGCCCCCTCCCGGTGCGAGTAGCGGATGGGCGGCGACACGCCCGATCGTGCGTTCAGCCTAGGGAATCCGGGTTCCCACCGCACCAGCGGGCCGTGAATTCGGCGGGCACGTCGATTTGCGGATGCCGCCGTCCGGCGTGGGTCCTACCATGACGACATGGCGGTGCAGCAGCGCGTCCACGTGGTCACCGGCGCCGCAGGCGGAATCGGCCGGCGGATCGCCGAGGTGCTCCTCGCTGACCGGTCGGCCGTGGTCGTCGTCGATGTTCGCCCGGCCGATTGGCTCGCGGATGCCGCGGGCGTGTCGATCGTCGGCGACGCCGGCGATCCCGCCGTGCTCGAGGTCGCACTCGAGCGCGCCCGCTCGCTCGGCGAGCTGCGCGGTTGGGTCAACAACGCGGCGGTGTTCCGCGACGCGTGGCTGCACGAGGCAGGAGGCTCGGCGACCATGGAGCTCGTGGCGTCGAACCTGCGGCCGGTCCTCGCCGGGGCGGCCGCCGCGATCGGCGAGTTCCTCCGGTCCGACGTGCCGGGAGCCATCGTCAACGTGTCCTCGCACCAGGCGCAGCGGGCCGTCCGCGGCGCGCTGCCGTACGCCACGGCGAAGGCCGCCATCGAGGGGCTGACGCGGGCGATCGCCGTCGACTACGGCAGCCGCGGCATCCGCTGCAACTGCGTCGCACTCGGCTCCATCGTCACCGAGCGCTACGCCCGCCACCTCGCCGACCTCGACATCACGAGTCGCGCCGCGTTCGAGACCCAGGTGCGGCAGCTCCATCCCCTGGGTCGCCCGGGCGACACCGCCGACGTCGCTCGAACCGTCGCGTTCCTGCTCTCGGATGCCGCGGGCTTCATCACCGGCGCCGTGATCCCGGTCGACGGGGGCCGCGCGGCGCGCGGCGCCGACCCCGAGGAGCGTTGACCGCCCACCCCGCACGATGACGGAAGGAACCGCATGTCATTCCAGGCCTACCTCGACAACATCGAGGCGAAGACCGGACTCACCCCGCGCCAGTTCATCGAGCTGGCGCACGAGCGCGGCTTCGAGGAGCACACCAAGGCGACGCCGATCGTGGCGTGGCTGAAGGAGGACTACGGACTCGGCCAGGGCCACGCGATGGCGCTGGTGCACGTCATCACGAAGGGCCCGCAGATCAGCACCAAGCACGTCGGCACCGGCGGCACCCACAGCGACGCCACCGAGACGCTCTGGCTCGACGGCAGGGCGACGAACCCGAACCCGTGACGCCTCCCCGCGGGCTCAGCGCCGCCGGTCCTGCGGCTCGACGATGCGCTCGGGGTCCCACGGCCGCGCCCACCCGAGCTCGTCGAACATGCGCGAGAGCACCAGCGCGGTGAAGCCCCAGATGAGGCGGCCGTCGACCGCGAAGGCGGGCGACCGGTAGGTTCGCCCCTCGACGGTGAACGCCGTGTTCGCGCGATTCGCCGGGTCGAGCATGTCGGCCACCGGAACCCGGAACACGTCGACGGACTCGTCGTGGTCGACGGCCGCGACCTCCGACGGCTTGGTCCACCATGCCGGGACTGGCGTGACGATGTGGTTGCTCACGGGCACCGACATCACGGGCAGCGTGCCGAGCGGCTCGATGCCGTGGGGGTCGAGCCCGGTCTCCTCGACGGCCTCGCGCAGGGCGGCGGCGATGGGTCCGTCATCGGATGGCTCGAGCCGGCCGCCGGGGAAGGCGATCTGCCCGGCGTGGCTGCCGAGCGTGGTCGCGCGCCGCAGCAGGAGCACGTCGAGGTCGTCGGCGACGGGACCGTTCGCACGCGCCGGCACCGAGTCGAGCACGCCGAACAGCACGAGCACGGCCGCGGGCCTCGGGTTCGCCTCGTCCCACAGCCCCTGCGGCATGTCCGCGAGCCACTCGAGGCCGCGCTCGCACAGCGCGACGAGCTCGGCGCGCGGATCGGCGCTCTCGATCAGAAGTCCTCCTGCGCCTCGCGAAGGCGGCTCAGGTCGTCCTCCGAGTTCTGCCACGCCTCGAGCGCCGATCTCAGCTGGCGTTCCAGCCATGCGGCATCTCCGCCGACGTCGGCCGATCGCAACTGCGCCAACCGCTCGCTCGCCGATCCAGTCAGGTCGTCCATCGCTCTGCTCCCCTACCCGGGTGCGGGCGTGGCAGCGGCCGGCGGCCGGGGCTTCGCACCCGCACGAGTGCCATCCTGCCAGTCCGGGACCGTCGCGTCACGGCCGACGCCCGACCCGGGCTTGCGGGCACGGGCGCTCAGGTCACGATGATCAGTTCTCCGGTCACGGTGGCCGTCAGCTGTCGTTCGACGAGCCCCGATCGGGAAGGTACGGCTCGATCGCCGCGGCGAGCTTGGCGGGGGTCATCGACTGCAGCCACACGTGGCCGGGCCCGTGCAGCTCGGCCAGGAACAGCGAGTCGCCGAAGAACTTGTTCTTGATCCCCTTCATGGTGGCGAACTCGAGGGTCATCTCGGCTCGGTACATCGCCAGGTGGCCGGGGTGGATCAGCAGCGACTGCCCGGCCTGCAGCTCGTACTCGACGAGCTCGCCGGCCAGCTGCACCCACGCCGTGCCGTCACCGCTGAGGCGCTGGAAGACCACTCCCGCCCCGCCGAAGATCCCGGCACCGAGCTTCTTCTGGAGTCCGACCGAGATCTCGACGTCGCCCGTACTCGCCATGTACGACCCCGACTGGAGCATGAAGTTGTCGGAGCGGTCGATCCGCAGCTCGCGGATCGTACCGGGCAACTGGGCGGCGAACGCGAGGGAACCGCCGCCGGCCGGTGCCGTATAGGCGGTCAGGAACAGCTGTCCGCCGCCGAGGACGCGCTTGAGGCTGCCGAGGAAGCCGCCCTGGCCGCCTGACCCGTGCGAGGTGGACGTGTCGAGGTGGAATCCGGGCGAGAGCCAGGAGACATCGCCGCCCTCGGCGACGATGCGTTCCCCCTCCGTGAGGGTCAGTTCGAGGATGGGCATGGTCGTTCCGACGATCCGCGGCTCCATGCGGTCACCCTAGCAGCGAGGCCGCGTGGGCCGATCGGCAGGTGTGCCTGACGAACTGCGCTGCTAGTCTGCGCGGACGGCCGTCGCGAGGACCGCTTCGGCCTCGAGGGGAGGCTCGCATGCCCGGACCCGATGAGCTCGTGCCCGGTGCGCCGGCATGGGTCGACCTGAGCACGTCGGATGTCGACGCGGCATCCGCCTTCTACGAGGCACTCTTCGGCTGGGAGGCCGACGACGTCGTCGACGCGCGCTTCGGCGGTTACCGCGTGTTCCGCCTCGACGGCCGGCGCGTCGCCGGCATCGGGATGAACACGGACGAGGATCCGGGGCCGCCGCACTGGAACGTGTTCCTGCTCACCTTCAACGCGGCGACCACGAGCGGGCTCATCGAGGAGGCCGGCGGCACCGTGCTCTTCGAACCGATGGTCGTGCCGGCCCGAGGCGTGATCGGCATGGCGATCGACGCGACCGGCGCGGTCGTCGGGTACTGGCAGCCCGCCGTCGTCGAGGGCTTCGACGTCTTCGGCGAGATCGGCGGCGCCGTGTGGTTCGAGCTGAACGCGAGCGACTTCGACGCCGCCGAGCGCTTCTATGCGCACGCGTTCGACTGGAGCGTCGTTCGCAACGATGGGGAGCCGCGCCGCGCCGTGTTCGAGCGCGGCGGGCGCGACCTGGCCGGAATCGTCGACGCGAGTCGCACGCTGGGGGCCGACGATGCGCCGTCGTGGAGCGTGGCCTTCGGCGTCGCCGATGTCGACGAGGCCGTCGAGCGGGCGGTCGCGGCCGGAGCGATCCTCGTGCGGCCGCCGTGGGACCTGACGACGGGTCGCCGCGCCGGCCTGGTCGACCCGACGGGGGCGCCCTTCCTCGTGGCATCCGACGCGGAACGCTGACGACGCTGCCCCCGCCCGACGCCGTGAGGCCCGGGCCACCCCGGTGTCAGCGCGTGCGGAGCCCGTCGAGCGCCATGTCGACGACCCGCTCGCGCTGCTCGGGATCGGGGAAGGCGACGCCTGCCACGCCGGCGACGAGGCGCACGGCGTCGTCGATGCCGATGTCGGCGCGCACGTCGCCGTCGGCCTGCGCACGCCGCAGCAGCGGCTCACCCGAGTGGTACATGATGCCGCGGCAGGTCTGCAGCAGCTCGGAGTCGCGGTTCAATCCCTCGAGCAGCACCTTCTTGCGGCTCGCGTAGTCGGCGAACCGACGCAGCCAGGCCGCGAGCGCGTCGAAGGGCGGAAGGTCGCCGAGCTCCTCGGCGAACGAGGCCACCCCCGCGACCTCGTCGAGGTAGACGGCCTCCACCAGCGCGTCACGCGTGGGGAAGTTGCGGTAGAGCGTGCCGATGCCGACGCCGGCCCGGCGCGCGATGTCCTCGAGCGAGGCGTCGAGTCCGTCGTCGGCGAACGCCGCACGGCCGGCTTCGATGAGGGCGTCGAAGTTGCGGCGCGCATCGGCGCGCGTCGGGCGCCGCTCGTCGAGCAGGGCACGGAGCGCCGGATCGGTCATTCGAGACACCTCGGTTGCAAAGTGGAGGCAGCCTCCGGTAAGCTAACCGGAGGAGGCCTCCGATCGGAGACTCCCTCCAGTATATCCCTTCCGCCTCATCGAAAGGCGTTCGATGTCTCCATCCCGCATCACCTTCATCGCGGTGGCCACGAGCTTCACCGCGGTCGCCAGCCTCCAGTCGCTCATCATCCCCGTGCTGTCCACCATCGGCTCCGACCTCGGCGCCGATGCGGTCGGCCAGACGTGGATGCTCACCGCCTGGCTCATCTCCGCGGCGGTCGCCACTCCGCTCCTCGGCCGAGCCGGCGACCTCGTCGGCCGACGCCGCATGTACCTCGTGGCCCTCGGCGCGGTCGCGCTCGGCTCGGTGCTCGCGGCGTTCGCACCCGACCTCACGGTCATGCTGATCGCCCGCGTGCTGCAGGGCCTCGGCGGCGCCGTGTTCCCACTCGGCTTCGGACTGGTGCGCGACGCATTCCCGCGCGACCGTCTCGCCGGCGCGATCGGCGCCCTCTCGGCGATCATGGCCGTCGGCAGCGGACTCGGCACGGTCATCGCCGGCCCCGTCTCCGCCGTGATCGGCTGGCGCGGCCTGTTCGTCCTGCCGCTCGTCCTCGCCGTCACCGGCCTCGCCGTCGGCTCCCGCGGCCTCGACCGCTCGGCGCCCACCGCCACCGGACGGATCAACGTCCTGGCCGCCGCGCTCCTCTCGGGCTGGCTCGTCGCGCTCCTGCTTCCGCTCAGCTCGGGCAACCAGTGGGGCTGGGGATCGCCGCTGGTCATCGGCCTGTTCGCGATCGCGGCACTGCTGGCGGCGGTGTGGGTGATGGTCGAGGTGCGCTCGCGCAACCCGCTCGTCGACATGCGCGTGATGCGGCTGCCCGCGGTGTGGACCACGAACCTCACCGCGCTCCTGACCGGGGCGGCGATGTTCGGGGTGTGGGCCTACCTGCCGCGCCTGGCCGAGACCCCCGCGAGTAGCGGATACGGGCTGGGCGCCGACGCCAGCACGGCCGGCCTCATCATGCTGCCGATGCTCGTCACCATGGCGTCGATCGGATTCCTCGCGGGCCCGCTGAGCCGCGTGGTGCCCTTCGCCGCGCAGCTCACGATCGGGGCGTTCCTCTCCGGGGCCGCGGCGCTGTCGATCGCGCTCTTCCACGGCGATGTGTGGGCGCTGGCGGCCGCCGCCGCGGTACTCGGGCTGGGAACCGGGCTCGTGACCTCGTCGACGCCGAACCTCATCGTGCGCAGCGTGCCCGGCGACCAGGTGGGCATCGCCACGGGCATGAACGCCAACATCCGCACCATCGGCGGCGCCATCGGCACCACGGTGTTCGCCGCGGCGGTCGGCGCGACCCTGGGCGCGAGCGGCCTGCCCACCGAGTCGGGATACGTCGCGGCGTTCGTCATCGGCGCGGTGCTCGCGGTCGTGGGCGGCCTCGTGCCCTTCCTCGACCGGAGCCGTTCGGTCCGCCCCGAGGTCCGGACGATCCCCGTCGCGCAGTCCCCCCTCGAGGAGATCGCCGAGGCCGCCTGACCGGGGTGGCGCATGCACGGCACGCCCGACCCGCTCAGCGCGGGCCGGGCGTGCCCTCACATCAGGGCCGGCCGGGTTCGAGCTCGAGCGTCATGAAGACGCTGTTCGGGTCGAGCCGGTAGTCGCCGAACGGGCCGCACTCGCGGAAGCCGTACTTCGCGTAGAGCGTGCGGGCGGGGCGGAAGAACTCCTGCGATCCGGTCTCGAGGCTCACCCGTCGGTACCCGCGCCGGGCGGATTCGGCGAGCACGTGCTCGAGCAGGCGTGCACCGAGCCCACGGCCGCGCGCCGCGGCATCCGTGCGCATCGACTTCAGCTCGCCGTGCTCGGCGTCGAGCTCCTTCAGCGCCACGCACCCCACGAGCTCATCGCCGTCGGCGATCGTCCAGAAGGCCACCTCCGGTACGGAGAGGCCGCTGACGTCCAGCGCGTGCACACTCTCGGCGGGCGAGGTCGCGAACATGTCGGTCAGGTGGTCGGTGAGCAGGCGGGTGACCCGTTCGTCTGCGAGGTCGCCGGGCTGGATGGAGGTCGTCGTCGTCACCCGACCATTCTCACCCGCCCGGTTTCACCAGGGCGAACCGGCGTCGAGCGCTGCCTCGACGCTCGCGTCGACCGTGCCGATCCACGCCTCCCCGTGACCGGGGAGCATCACCCGAGCGGATGACGCGCCCGCCCGCGCGAGGGAGGCCCGAGCTCGCTCGGCATCGTGGTGGAAGATCGAGGGCAGCAGCTGCGGGCCGACCAGCGGCGAGGTGCGGTGGCGGGTCGCGAGCGCGTCGCCGACGACGAGCACGCCCTCGTCCTCGAAGTCGTAGGCGGTGTGCCCGCTCGTGTGGCCGTCGACCAGCACGGCACGCGGATGCCCCGGCACCGCGACCTGGCCCTCGAGCTCGGGCAGCGGCGTCACGCTCGCCACGCCCAGGTCGGGGCGTCGTTCGAGCAGCGGCACGATGGCGGCGGCCCAGCGGAGCACGCCCGGTCGCCACGCGTTGCGGAGCACGGCGGCGGCTCCGGCCTGCTGCACGACCGCGCGGCTCACGTTCGCCACCTCGTCGGCATGGGCGTGCACCGGGGTGCCGACCCGCTCGGCGAGCCAGGCCGCACCCCCGAGGTGGTCGGCGTGCCCGTGCGTGATGAGGACCGCCGAGACCTCCTCGGGTCGATGGCCGATCGCGTCGAGCGAGGCGACGAGCAGCTCGCGTTGCGCGACGTATCCCGAATCGACGAGGGTGACGCCGTCGGGGCCGGCGTAGACGACCCAGTTCACGTGCTCGGTGTGCACGAAGTGCAGGCGGTCGCTGACCCGATCGACGCGGAACCCGCGCCGCCGGTCATCGCCTCCGCTGCCGCCATCGACCAACGCTGCCCCCTGACACTCGCGGCCGCTCCTCGCCGAGACGGTGCCGTGACTCCGAGGCTAGTCGCCGGCGCTCAGCTCGCCGCGACCGCGGCCCCCGATCATCGACCGAGCAGGGCGTTCAACCAGCCGGGGCCTGCGACGAGCACGTCGTCGGCCAGTCGTGCCCGCAGGCCACGATCGGCGGTCACGACCAGCACGCGCGCGGCGTGCGTGCCGAGCTCCGCGGCGGTGGCCACGATGCTGCCGTCGCCGTCGGCCGGCGCCCGGACGAGGTCGACGCCGTCGAGCGCCACGACCGCCGTGGCGGCCCCCTCCACCACGGCGACGACCCGCTCGACGACGAACCGCTCGCCGTCCGGACCGGCGACGTTACGACCCACGAGTGCGGGCATCGGCGCGAGGAGCCTGGTCGCCGCGCCCGCGCGATCCCTCCACCAGCCGTCGGGGCGCGAGCCCATCACGTTGGCCACGTCCACCACCACGGTCACCGTCGGGGTCGACGCGGCCGGCGCAGCGACCGGCGCGTCCTCCGGCACGGGAACGTCATCCATCGGCCCAGCGTAGCCACGTCGAACGCGCGAACCTCGAACGCCGGGCTCGGGGAACGGGGCACGAGGCACGAGGGCACGGGGCACCGCTATCCTGACGGCGTGACGACCTCGCCATCGCCCAAGCCCGCGCGGCAGCCGCTGCGCGTGCTCCTCGGAATCGCCTGGGCCATCGTGGCGCTGGCGTCCGGCGTGGCGATCCTCTTCGGCGCCCTCACGGCTGCCCTCAACGGTGCCGGCTTCGAGACGACCCTCTCGAACTCGACCCCGCTGTTCATCGCGTGCCTGGTCGTGAACCTCGCCGCGGGCGCCTTCGGCATCCTGCTGGGCGGTCGGTGGTGGACCGCACCACTGGTCGCGGCACCGGCGCTGATCTTCCTCGTGAGCTTCCTCTGGCGGGGCTCCTGGGTGGTCACCCCGCTCGTGGCGAGCCCGCTGCTCGTGGTCGTCGGCGTGGCCTGCGTCCTGGCATTCCCACGTCGACGCACCGCCGAGCCGAGCGCGCCCGCGACGGCCGACGCGCCCTGACCGATATCCGAGGCGGATGCCGCGCGGCTGACGTTCACCCGCGTCGCGCGTCGTGCCCGGTCTCCAGTCGCCGCTCGAAGCGGGCTCGCGCGGCGTCGTGCGCCTCGCGCAGCAGCCGCAGGAGGGTCACGGTGGTCTGCTCGCCCGGGTCGACGACGGCGACCCAGCCGAGCGCGCCGTACACGGGATGCGGGGTGAACACGTCGCCGGCCGCATGATCGCGAGGGAGCGTGAGGCTGCGCGGATCCTCGCCCGTGAGACGGCGGAACGTCGCCCGGTCCACGTGGACGTTCACTCGCCAGCGGCCCGGCGCATCGAGCTCGGACGCGGTGTCGTCGGGGTAGTCCTTCGTGACGATCGTCCCGTAGGGCTGCACGTGCTGCGGCATCTCGCCGTCAGGTGCGTAGTAGAAGAAGGCGTCGCCCCACGCGAGCTCGGGCGCGTCGCTCCCAGGCGCCGGGATGACCACGAGTGCGCCGTCGAGGTCGCGCACGGCGTCGATGATCTGCTCCATACTCATAGTTCAAGCATCACCTTCAAGTGCTTCTGTGGGGTCGGATGATCGACGAGCCTCCGAGCGGCCCGCCGCGCGCACCGCTTCGAACCTCGGATGTCGCACGCGCATCGGGCTACTCGGTGCAGCAGGTGCGCGACCTGGAGCGGCTGGGGGTCATCCCGCCCGCCACCCGATCCGCCAACGGCTACCGCGCCTACGCCGCCGTGCACGTGCACGCGTTGCGCGCGTACCGCGGGCTCGCCGGGGCGATCGGCGCGGTCGCCGCCCGGCAGCTCCTCACCGAACTCCGCGGTCAGCCGATCGCGGAGGCGGCCGCCGCGGTCACGTCCGTGCACGTGCGCCTCGCCCGGGAACGCGACGAGGCCCTGCGCGCCCAGGCCGCCCTGCGCGCGATCCAGGCGGAGGCGGCACTCCCCGACGGCGAGCGACCGGATGACGCGATGACGATCACCGAGCTCGCCGCCGCGCTCGGCGTGCGAGCGTCGACGCTGCGGTTCTGGGAGCAGGAGGGGCTCGTCTCGCCCGACCGCGTCACGTCGCTGGCCGCACGCCGCTACGGCGTCGCGGCCATCCGGGAGGCGCGGATCGTCGCCGCGCTCCGCAGCAGCGGCTACGGCATCCCGGCCGTGCGCGGGATCATGGGCTCGCTGCACGGGCTCGGTGGCATCGCGCACGCGGACCGGATCCCGCAGGGCCGCCTCGACCGGATCGCCGCCCGCTCGGTGGCGCTCCTCCACGCGAGCGCCGACCTCGCCGTGGTGGTGTCGGCCTCCGCCTCGGCGTGAGCGGGAGGGCACGGCGTTCGCGGTCGACACGCTCCGGCACCCCGGTGCTTCCGTACCAGCGGATGGCTCGCGTCATCCGGCCAGCGACGGCGCGAACGCGTCCCACGCCCGACGTCGTTCGCTGCGCGGGTCCGACTCGATGCGGTCCGTGGCGTCGATCACGAGGGTCGACCTCGCCCGCTCGTCGTAGCGCGGCCACGCCGGGGTCGGCGCTCCGGTCTCGGCGAAGTGCAGCCAGTGCTGCCGTATCCGCTCGCCCGCGGCGGCGTACTGCTCGTTCCCGCCCAGCGAGGTCATGACGCGGGCCACGGGCACGTCGGTGCGGTCGAAGAGGGCGAACATCTCGACGCCGTGCGTCGCGTCGAGGCCGACGAGCTTGAGCAGCCGCGGCGCGAGGTCCCACCGGTACGACCAGACCGGCGCCCGCCGCGAGCAGGTGTCGGCGACGCGCGTGCTCGGGTACCAGAAGCCGTAGTCGGCGCCGAAGTCCTGCGCGGCTCGCCGTGCCGGAAGATCGGGATACGCGGCGCGCATGGCCCGTCGTGCGGCGCCGGGTGCCCGGGCGAAGATGTCGTCGATGCGCTTCGGCGTGCGCGGCAGGATGTCGACCCGGCCGCGGAAGATCGAGCCCTCCCGATCGTTCGTGCCGATGATGAGGGGCACGCGCTGGGCGCGACCGTCGCGGAAGGCGACGAAGGGTCGCTCGGGCACCATGTCGCCGTCGACCACGGGCGCGAAGCAGAACGCTCCGGCATAGGCGTCGGGGGTTCGCATCTGGAGGACCACGGATGCCGCGACGAGGTCGTCCGTGTTCGCCTCGGTCAGCAGCTGCTGCACGGTCGGCGGGGCGGCGGCGTGGCGCGGCGAGATCGCGCGAGGCGCGGCATCCGGTGCCCCAGCCTCGCGCGGCGCGTCCTGGGCTGCCGGCGCATCCGGTGCCGCAGCCTCGAGCGGCGCCTCCTCGCCATGCGCGCCACCCGGTGCCGCGGCCGCGCGCTTCGCCTTCTCCCGTGCCTGCCGCTCGCGACGCACGCCGCGCAGGATCGCGACGTACTCGGCCGCCCACCTCGCTGTCAGCTCGCGCGAGTAGACCGCATCGGGCGGCGGGCTCTGCGCGATGGCCCCGGCGAAGAGTCCCCGAGCCGAGGGCGTCGTCATGAGCGTCGTGACCGCGTTGCCGCCCGCCGACTCGCCGAAGACCGTGACGCGCGAGGCATCCCCACCGAAGGCGGCGATGTTGTCGCGCACCCATTCCAGCAGTGCCACCTGGTCGCGCAATCCGAGGTTGCACTCGAAGGAGCGCCGGCCTGAGCTGTAGCGCGTGAAGTCGAGGTAGCCGAGCGCACCGAGCCGGTAGTTGAAGCTCACGTACACGACACGCCCGCTGCGCACGAACCCCTCGCCCTGACCCGAGAAGTCACGAGACGAACCCACACTGTATCCGCCACCGTGGATGAACACCATCACCGGCAGGGGCGAGTCACCCGCTTCGCGCGCGGGCGCATGCACGTTCACGCTCAGGCAGTCCTCGTCGGCCGAGACGATGCTCATCCTCGGCCGCGCCAGTCGGATCACGTTGGCCTGGGGTGCGACCGAGCCGTAGGTCGACGCGTCGCGCACGCCGCGCCATGGAAGCACCGGCGCCGGCGCCCTGAACCGGCGCTCTCCGATCGGCGGAGCGGCGTACGGCATGCCCCGCCACGCGAGCATCTCGCGCTCGCGCACCCCGCGCACGACGCCCCCGGTGACGCGGAGCTCGAGTCCGTCGCCCGTTCCCGGGTGTGCGGTCACTCCGGCACGACCCTCATCGCCTCATTCAACCCCCACGACGTCGAGACCGCCAGCAACGTGCGCCGGTCGGCGGGATCCGCTCACTCGGCTGAGGCGCCCCAGACGAACCCGTCGGGGTCGGTGAACGACCCGGCGTCGCCATGGATGCGGATGCGATGCGACCCGCTGCCCTCAGCGGAGACGCCGGCCGACTTGGCGAGTGCACGGCGCTTGTAGAGGCCCAGGCCGATCGGGCTTTCCGGCGTGGCGAAGTCGACGTAGCTGCCGAAGCTCTTGGCCACGGCGAGTCCGCGGTCGACGTAGAAGCGCTTGCTCGCTCCCACGTCTTCGGCGCCGAGCAGGAGCACGATGTTCTCGATCTCCTTGGTGGCCGGGCCGGTGTCCTTCTTCGTCGACGTCGCGAGGTTCCAGATCGCGCCGTCGGGGGCTTGCACGACGCCGCCGTATCCCCACATGGACTTCTCGACCGGCTTCAGCACGGTCGCGCCCGCTGCGACCGCGGCGTCGAACAGCGCCCCGACGTTCGCCGGCTGCGCGACGACGAGCGACATCGTGAAGCCGCGGAAGCTGGTGGTCGGGGCATCCGACGCCTGCGCGCGCACCTGATCGCCGAGGCCGAAGGCGTCGGCGTAGAACCGTGCCGCCGCGTCGGGATCGGCCGCCTCGAGGGTGATCGAGTCGATGGACGTGAGGGCGAGGGAGTCACGTGAGTTCATACCGCCGACGATAATCTCGCCGGGCGACGAGCGCTTCTCCATTCCTGCTCGAACGGGCCCCTCGCTCCCGGCGCCGGTCGACGACACGGCGCCGACCGGCGATGCGCGCCGACACCCCGGGTCGCGGCCGGGTCACCCCAATGGCACGTACGGCAGCACCACGGGCGACCCGGCGCGCCAGTCGAGCACCGTCGACTGCGACGCGCCGTCGGGCACGAGCACGTCGATGGTGTTCGGGTCGCGGGTGTCGGTGTCGCGAGCCGCGTTCTGGTCGGTCCAGACGCCGGCGCCGCCGCCGAAGCGGTACTCCTTGATCCAGCCCATCCCGATGTCGGGGCTCGTGTTCCAGTAGTCGAAGTCGTAGACCGGGCGGATGCCGCCGATGCCCTCGCCGTTCGGATCCGCGTGGGACATCAGGGCGACCTGGTACGTCGCGCCCGCGAGGTCGACCCCGTCGAGCACGTCCTTCGGCACCGATATCGCGATCTGGTGCGTGGCCGGCAGCACGAGCAGGCCGGCGTTCGCGAGCACCGCGTCCGTCGCATCGCGAACGGTCGGCTGGATGAAGCCGGATCCGCCGACGACGACGTCGTAGGGGTGTGCGAGGTTCGCGTTCGTGCCGGGCCGGGCCGCGACGGCGGCGCCTGCGGCATCCGTGCTCACGTAGATGTCCGCCCGCTGCACCGACATCTGGTTGCCGCCCCAGGGGTTGCCGATCTCGCCCGCGAGCGTCGCCACGAAGTTGATCGAGACGCCGTCGTCGTAGACGCCGAGCTGCGTGAGGTCGAATGCTCCCGGGTTGAACACGCTGTTCGTCGGGTACACGTAGTCGCCGGGGCCGTTGTCGTCGCCCGACGGGTCGTCGACCGTGCCGATCGCCGTGCCGAAGTTCGTCGACGTGACCGGCACCTGGACGGCCGTCGTGCCGCCGTCGGCGCCCAGGGCCACCACCGTGATGGTGTTGGCGCCGAGCACGACGGGTGCCTCGGCGGTGAAGGCGCCCCCGATGACGGATGCCGCGACGGCGTGCCCTCCGGCCGCCACCCAGACGGATGCCGCGTCGGTCGAGCCCGCGACCGTGATGGTCGACTCCGTGGTGACGGCGCCGGCGATCGGTTCCGTGACCGTGAGGCTCGGCCCTGCCGGAAGCGCGCCCTCGGCGTACCGGTCGGCCACGACGGAGGGCGTCGCGACCGGCCGTCCCGCGTCGATCGAGTGCGCGAGCCGCACGAACGCGGCCATCGACCAGGCCAGCGGCGTCGCCGAGCCGGTGCCCTCGCCGAGCACGAAGCCCGCGGCATCCGGCTGGTCCCAGACCTGCTCGGGGATCATGTACCCGGCGTTGGCGGTGGCCGCGAGGGTGTCGAGGTACGTGGTGGCCGGGCGGCCGTTCGCGAGCTCGTACTCGCCCCGCTCGCCCGACAGGAGCGGCCAGAGGCGGCCGACGCCGGTGCCGTCGTAGGGCGATCCGTCGGCCTTCTCGCCGTAGCCGTCGTGGTTGTAGCGGTACCAGAGCGCGCCGTTCGGCGTGTCGACCTTGATCGTCGCGTCGACCTCGGGAAGCGATTCGATGATCGCGGCATCCGCGGCCGGCTTGACGCCGAGGCGCACCAGGTCGAGGAAGCCGGCATCGACGATCGAGCGCTCGTCCCAGGTGCCGCCTCCATTGTTGATCTCGACCGTGTGCCCGTCGTTCGGGTTGCCGTTGTCGTCGATGCGCTCGTAGTACCGGCCGTCGCCGAGCGGGCCGGTGGTGGTGAACGTCCAGTCCTGTACCCTGCGCTGCCAGTCGTCGGCGACACCGGTGTAGATCGCGGCCGATGCCGCATCGCCGTTCGTCTCGGCGATCGACGCCGCGGCCGTGAGTCCGGCGATCTCGGCGGCGATGGTGCTGGGCGAGTAGCCGCCCTCCTCCTCCCAACGCTCCTGCGGCGTCGACGGGCCGTGCCCGACGAGGAAGTCGGCGGCCGTCTTCACGTGCTCGGCGTAGGTCGTGGCATCCGTTCGCCCGAGCGCCCACGCCAGCACGATCGGGAACGCGACCTCGTCGAGCTGCAGGCTGCCCCAGTACGGCGTGCCGTCGAGCAGCGAGTTCTGCGGGAACGACCCGTCGCTCTTCTGTTGCACCTCGAAGAGGTAGTCGAGCGAGCGGTTCGCGGCATCCGTGTCGCCGAGGGCGATCTGCGCGGTCGAGACCTGGTAGAGGTCGCGCGCCCAGACGAGGTGGTACCCGCCGACGCCGGCCTCATTGGCGTTCTGCGCCTGGCCCCACGGAATCGTGAGCGAGGCGATGTTCGCGCCGCGGTAGGTCTTGTCCTCGTGCGCCTTCAGGGTCATCGCGGCGACCTGATACTGGGTGGTGAGCCCCGCATCGCCCGCCACGCTCGCCGGGGGCGCACTGACGCTGTCGAGGTAGTCGTGCCAGCCGTCGGCGTATGCGGCGGCGGCCGCGTCGATGCCGTGCCCTGCTGTGCCGAGGCTCGCGGTCGCGGTCTTGCGGGCGGCGTCGGCGGATGCCCCGAATCCGAGCACGAGGGTCGCCGAGGCGTCCTTCGCCGGGCCGCTGAGCTTCAGCTCGGCCGTCTGCACCACGTTGCCGTCGAGCGCCTGGGCGTAGCGGTGGTCGAGGCGGTGATCGGCAGCGAGATCGGTCCAGCCGTCGCTGACGCCGGCGAATCCGTTGGAGGTCGTCACGAAGTCCTTGTCGGCGACGAGGGCGCTGGCGATGGGCTCGGCGCCGGTGCCCGGGTCGCCGGCCAGGTCCTCTGCGACGAGTGCGCCGCGCAGGATCCGAGCAGAATCGTGCCGGCCGCTGTTCGCCAGCGAGGGGTCGTACTGCGCGAAGACCCGATACGTGCCGCCGTCGAGCGAGCGCACCGAGACGTCGATGATCACGCTCGAGCGGGCGGGATCGGTGAAGGTGGTCTTGACGATCTGGTAGCGGCCGTCCTTGTCGGTGTTGACCTGCGTGTACACGAGTGCCCGCGAGTCGGCGAGCTGCACGTCATGGGTCGTGTCACGCGACTCGAGGTCGGTGAACGTGGAGCCGTCGGTGACGATGAGCTCGAGGCTGCGGCTGTTCGCCACGTCGACCCGCGGGTAGTAGACCTCGGCGAGCGTGCCCTCCGAGAGGGTGTACCAGACCTTGGAGTCCAGGGTCGTGGAGGTGCCGACCCCCTGCTTGGCTCCGGTGGTCCACGTCGCCTGCGCGCCGGGGGCGCCGGGGGCCTGCGACGGCGGCGGCGCGGCGCTCGCGGCTGCGGCTCCACCGAACAGTGCGGCGCCCACGAGCGCCGTCACGGCGACGGATGCCGCGGCGCGACGTGTGCGCCCCCAGCCACTCCCCCGACCCGTCGATCCTGACCCCGCAACTGCCGACCACCCCGTCGAACGCATCGCCACTCCTCATCGAGTCCGCTGTGACCCCGTCAGCATAGGCGCGCACGGGAGGGCAACCGCCAGAGCGAGTTACGCGGTTGGGCGCGCGATGGAGTCGCGCGGCTAGCGCGATGGGGCCGTGCGGCTCAGCGCGCTGGAGTCGTGCGGCTCAGCGCGCGATGGAGTCGCGTGGCTCAGCGCGCGATGATCAGCTCCTGTACCGCACCCTCGAACCACGACCGGTACTCTTCATCGCTGCGACCGTTGAGCACGACGAGCCGCACGTATGTCTCGACGCTCGAGATCACCTCCCACGTGTCGACCGCACGCTCGAAGTCGACGTCGTCGCGCAGCCAGCCTCGCTCGGCGAGGAGGCCGAGGATCCGTGAGTTCTGCCGGCGGATGTCGCGCAGCAGCACCTCGAAGTAGCCGCGGAGTTCCGGATCGCCGTGGGCTGCCCCCGTGAGCGCCGTCCACACGCCCGCCGAGCCCGAGTTCACCTCGAGCATGGTGCGGGCCGCGAGCGGGGCGGCCTCGTCGCGGTCGGTCAGCGCGAGGAGGGCCTGGCCGGCCGCGATCTCGAACACGTCGCGGTCGCCCTCGACGCCGAACGACCTGAACTCGACGGCAGCCCGGATCAACGCAGCCTTCGGCCCGGTCTTCTGCACCGTCTCGACGGAGACTCCCGCTCGCTTGGCGATCTTGGCGAGGGTCGTGCCGGCGTAGCCGAGTTCGCTGAAGAGCTCGGCCGCGGCATCGATGATGCTCCGCCGGGTCTCCTCCGCCTGGCGGAGTCGCAGCTCGGATCGGTAGACGCGCGTGCGAACCTCTGTGTCGGACATATTGACTCCGGTGCCGTAGTAGTGAATACTTCTCAATTAGGTTCGATTGTATCGCATACCACCGAAAGGCCGGACCAATGTCATCCATCCTCATCGCGACCGTGCCCGTGCACGGGCACGTGACCCCCATGCTGGCGGTCGCACGCTTCTTCGCCGAACGCGGCGACCGCGTCCGATTCATCACCGGCGCCCGGTTCGCCGACGCAGTGTCGCGGTCCGGCGCCGAGTTCCTTCCCCTGCCGCCTCTCGCCGACTGGGACGACCGACTCGACCTGAACGAGCGGTTCCCCGAGCGGGTCGGGCTGAAGGGCTCCGCCTCCGTGGCGTTCGACATCGAGCAGATCTTCATGGTGCCCGCCGAGGCGCAGCATGACGCGGTCATGGCCGCGCACCGCGCCGAGCCCGCCGACGTGCTGCTCGTCGACCCGGCGTTCGCCGGCGCGGCGTTCGTGCTCGGTCATCCGCGCGTCGAGCGCCCTGCCGTGGTCATGTGCGGCGTGCTCCCGCTCGCCCTCGGCAGCCGCGACACCGCGCCGTTCGGCCTGGGCGTCGCCCCCATGGCCGGAGGCCTCGGCCGACTCCGCAATTCGGTTCTCGCGTCGCTCGCCGGCCGTGTCCTTGCGCCTGCCGAGCGACGCGCAGACGAGATGTACCGCGGGGTCCACGGCGTCGACATGCCCGGCGCGATCCTCGACTGGTCGCGCCGCGCCGACGCCATCGCACAGTTCACGGTGGCGGAGTTCGAGTACCCCCGCTCCGACGCCCCCGACACGCTCCACTTCGTCGGCCCGATCTCGGCGTCGGGTTCGTCGGCGCCACGACCCGATTGGTGGGGCGAGCTCGATGGCTCGAAGCCCGTGGTGCATGTGACCCAGGGCACGATCGCGAACAAGGACTTCGGCCAGCTCGTCGGCCCCACGCTCGAGGCGCTCGCCGACGAGGACGTGCTCGTGGTCGTCGCGACCGGCGGCCGCCCGCTCGACACGCTGCCGCCGCTCCCGGCGAACGCCCGGGCGGCGGAGTTCCTGCCGTACGACGAGCTGCTGCCGAAGACCGACGTGTTCGTCACGAACGCCGGGTACGGCGGCGTGCAGTACGCGCTGCGCTACGGCGTGCCGATCGTCGCGAGCGGCGGCCAGGAGGACAAGCCGGAGGTGGGCGCGCGGATCGCCTGGTCCGGCGTGGGCCGGCGCCTTCGGGCGCTCTCCCCGACGCCCAAGTCCCTCCGCTCGGCGGTCCGCTCCGTCCTCCGCGACGAGCGCTACCGCCGCTCCGCCCGCGCGATGGCCGACCGGATGGCCGCCGCGGGCGGCTTCGCCGACCTCGCCGCCATCGTCGACGGCTTGGCTGCCGACACCACGCCGAGCGACGCGGACCCCGACCTCACGACGACGACGCGCGCGTGAGCGTCGCACCGGCCATCACGGCATGACGAAGGCCCGGGACCCCGAGTAGGGACCGGGCCTCCGTCGATTCCTTCCGGCCGAAGACTTCCGGTGCTTCGCTACCCCTGCCGTTCCGCCCTTCCGCACTTCCGCACTTCCGCGCTCCCGCACC
This sequence comes from Agromyces ramosus, assembly GCF_004216665.1. Lineage (GTDB taxonomy): Bacteria > Actinomycetota > Actinomycetes > Actinomycetales > Microbacteriaceae > Agromyces > Agromyces ramosus. Next base: position 751,353 of record NZ_SGWY01000001.1, read on the forward strand.
TCCGCACTCCCGCACTTCCGCCTACACGCCGACCGCGTCCGCACTTCCGCACTTCCGCACTCCCGCACTCCCGCACTTCCGCACTTCCGCGCTCCCGCACTTCCGCACTTCGGAACTTCCGCAGTTGTCCGCCTCAGTCCGTCCTCGACCTCTCCACTCCGCTTCTCCACTTCTCCACGTCACTTCACGCGACAGCTGGTCGCGAAGTAGTGAAGAAGTAGCGGATCTCTGGCATCCGGCCTGCGATGAGACGAAACCCGGAAGACAGGGTGCGAAGCGAGCGCGTACGGGTCAGAACCGGGCCGGGAAGGTCAGCAGCACGACGAACCCGCTCAGCGCGATGAGCCCCGCCAGCCCGAGCATGATCCACGCCGCGAGGTGATGGATGTCGCGCTGGGCCATCGCGGTCAGGAACAGCACGAGCGCGAACAGCACCGTCAGCAGCGAGTAGTTGTCGCCCCGCTCGGTGTCCTCGAGCGCGTCCGCGAAGCGCGCGTCGGCGTAGGCCGAGCGTTCCGCACTCTCCTCGGTGCCCGGCGGCACGTACTCGGCCATCGCGAACGGGCCGGGCTCGGCCTCCCGATCGGCCTGCCAGGCGTCGAATGCGACCCTGAAGTGCGGCGTGAACCGTGCCTCGATCTCATCGGCGAGCACCCTGTCGCCTTGCGCGGTAGCCGTCAGCCACTCGGCGTAGATGATCAGGTCGACCACCCGCGCCTCGCGCGCTTCGCCGTCGGCATCGGTCGCCTCGACTCGGGCGGCGGATGCCTCGGCGAACGCGATCGCACGCTCGCCGCTCCACTTCGAGGCCTGGAACCCGCACCAAGCGGTGAGGATCGCGGTGACCGAGAGCATCGCGACGGCGACGATCTCGATGAACGGCCGATGCCGCCACCGGGACACCGGCGCGGGCGCGGGCGCCGCTGCGGTCGGGGCGGCAACGGCCGAGTCCGGCGACTCCTCGCTCATGGGTACCCCTCCGTCGCGAGTCCGACACGGGTGTGCTGCTTCACCATGGCACAGGCGTCGACCTCACTGCCACCAAACTGCCGCGCCGTCGGATGCCGCGGGCGGACGAATGCCCTCCGCTCCGGGCGACGTTCTTGACAAACTTTACTGAGTTGATTCATAATTGAGCATACTCGGCTTTGCAACGCCGGACTCATCAGAAGGAGCACCCCATGACCACCACCGACACCTCGAACCGCCCGATCGACACGTCGTATGCCACGGCGCCGACCCGCACGATCACCGCCGCCGGCGTGACCTTCGCCTACCGCGAGCTGGGACCGAAGGGCGGCATCCCCGTCGTCTTCTTCGTGCACCTCGCGGCGACGCTCGACAACTGGGACCCCCGCATCGTCGACCCGATCGCCAAGGATCACCACGTCATCACGTTCGACAACCGAGGGGTCGGCGCGTCCACCGGCGAGGTGGCCGACAGCGTCGAGGCGATGGCCGACGACGCCTACACCTTCATCACCGCCCTCGGATTCGACACGATCGACGTCTTCTCCTTCTCCCTCGGCGGCATGGTCGCGCAGGCGCTCGTGGCCAAGCACCCCGAGCTGGTCCGAAAGCTCGTCCTCACCGGGACGGGCCCGGCCGGCGGGAAGGACATCGACAAGGTCGCCGGAATCACGTACTGGGACATCCTGCGCGCGACCCTGACCCGGTCCGACCCGAAGGAGTTCCTCTTCTTCAACCGCAACGCCACTGGCAAGGCCGCCGGCAAGGCGTTCGTGAAGCGGCTCCAGGAGCGCACCGTCGACCGCGACGCCCCGGCCACGGTGAAGGTCCTCCAGACGCAGCTGAAGGCGATCAAGAAGTGGGGCCGCTCGGCTCCCGCCGACCTGTCGAAGCTCACCCAGCCCACCCTGATCGCCAACGGCGACAACGACCGGATGGTGCCCTCCGTGCTCTCCGAAGACCTGCACCGCCGCATCACGGGATCCGAACTGGTCATCTACACCGACTCCGGCCACGGCGGCATCTTCCAGTACCACGACCGGTTCGCGCCCGTCGCGGTCGAGTTCCTCGCCCGCTGACCGGCACACCGGCATCCGAATCACCTGGAGGACGAACAATGACCACCACGATCCCGTACACGAAGAAGCCCTTCGCATCATCGATCCTGCTCTGGATGCGCACCGACCAGTCGCGCCAGGAGGGAATGGACTACTGGAAGGGCCCGCACTCGAGGATCATCTCGGCGACCCCGGGATTCGACGAGTACCGGCAGCTCCACCTCGCTGCACCGAATCCCGGGCTGTGGCCCGCCACACGCGGCGTCGAGACCGAGATTCCCGTGGATCGCAGGATCGATGGCGTGGCGGAGGTCACGTTCGCCTCGGCGCTCGCTCCATTGCGTGGCCGTACGCAGACGAGGCTCGCATACCGGGACGAGGTGAACGTGTTCCGGCGCACCCTGCTCTACGCCGGTCCGCCGCGCTCGACCCGCTGGTACGACGTCGCCCGACCCGGGCAGCGAACGGGTGCCCGAGCCCTGGTGTACCTCCGCAAGCGGGGCGGCGTCGGCACGGGCCCGTTCCGTACGTACCTCGCCGATGAACTGGTGCCCGCGCTCGCGACCGCCGGTGACTTGACCGAACTGCGCACCCAGGTCTTCATGCCCTGGAACGAGCGTCTCTGGAACACCCCCGACGTCGCCCACGACAACCCCGCCGACCAGCGGTTCCACGCCTCGCTGATCCTCGGCTTCACCGACGCATTCGCGCGAGCGGCGTTCTTCGACGGCCATGGGATCACGACTCTGTCGGACCCGTTGTCGGAGTTCGCCTCGGCCATCCACGCATACGACGTGTCCGAAGCATTGACCTATGTGAGGGAGGGCCACGTCCTGCCGGACTATGTTCGGAACTGAGCACAGTCAGATCGAATCCCTGGAAGGACCGACATGTCGCTGGCCACCCCACCGGTCGGACGCCGCGAGCGCAACAAGCAGGCCAAGCTCGAACGCATCACCGCGGCCGCGCGAGAACTCTTCGCCGAGCACGGCGTCGACGACGTCACCACGCAGCAGATCGCCGAGAAGGCCGACATCGGCACCGGCACCCTGTTCCTCTACGCCAAGACCAAGGGCGAGCTGCTGCTGCTCGTGCAGAACTCCGGCTACGTCGACGCGCTCGAGGAGGGAAGGGCGGCCGCCGCAAGCATTCCCGATGCGCTCGACGCGGTGATGGCCATCATCCGTCCGATCGTGGCGTGCAACCGCATCCAGATCGACAACGGGCGCACCTACCTGCGGGAACTCGTCTTCGGCGACCCCGACGAGCCGTACCACCGCGACGCCATCACGCTCACGCTGCAGACCGAGGACGCGATCGCCGGCGTGCTGCGACGCGACGACCGGGTCGGCCACGATGACGCCGCCACGCTCGCGCACGTCGTCTCTGCGATCATGTTCATCGGCATGGCATCGCCGGCCAACGTCGCCCGCACCGTCGAGGAGATCCTGCAGGAGATCAGGGACCAGGTGCGCGTTCTCATAGGCTGAGCGCGCCCCACCCTCGGTTCTCGCGTCCAGGACCCGGCCTTCGCTGCGGGAATGGCCGCCACTTGGCCACTTCGCCACTTCGCCACTTCGCCACCAGCGGATGCCGCACAGCAGACGAGGGCGAGCGGATGCCGCAGAACAGACGAGTGCGACGGATGCCGCAGAGCAGACGAGTGCGACGGATGCCGCGCAGCGGGTCCCTACGCCGCGGAGCCCGCATCCGCGCGCGCCGACCGGCTGAGCGCTCGCAGCCACTCGAGCACCGAGGCCTCGAGTTTGGCGGCGAGTGCGGCGTCGTAGTCCGCACTCGTCGGGTCGGCGAAGAGGTGCGCCGAGCCCGGGTACAGCTCGAGTGAGCCGGCTGCCTCAGCGACCAACCCTCTCGCGACCTCGAGGTCGACCCAGGGATCGTGCTCGGTCGTGTGCACCGCAAGCGCGACCTCCGTCGGCCACGGTGTCTCGAAGGCCGCGGACGGCAGGCAGCCCGACATCAGGAGCGCGCCGCGCGCGCCGGGCCTGGTCTGGGCGAGCAGTTGGGCCGGCCCGGTGCCGAGCGAGAAGCCGGCGTACACGAGGTCGTTGGGCAGCGATGCGGCGGCCGCGGCTGCGCGGTTCGCGAGTTCGGGGATGCCGATCTCGTCACGGTACGCAACGCCCTCGTCGAGCGTCGCGAACACTCGCCCGTCGTAGTAGTCGGGCGTGTGCACGGTGTGCCCCGCCGAGCGCAGCGTCTCGGCGAACGCGAGGACTCCATCGGTGAGTCCCTGGCCATGGTGGAAGAGGAGGATCTCGATCATGTTGTACAGTGTACAACTTAATTGATCGGCGTACAATAGCGCTATGGCACGATCCGTCGGGCAACGCGCGGGCCTCACACGAGAGCAGATCACGGATGCCGCGATGGGCCTGCTCCACGACGAGGGACTCGACGCCGTGTCGATGCGACGAGTGGCGGATCGCCTGGGCGTCGCGCCGAACAGCATCTACGCGCATGTCGCAGACAAGGCCGCACTCGTCGACGAGCTGATCGACGCGATGCTCGGCACCGTGTCGACGCCGACCGACGACGGATGGCGGGAACGCATCGAGCGCGTGATGCGAGACAGCCGAGGCGCCCTCCTCGCGCATCCCGATCTGATCCCGTTCGCGCTCGTGCGGCAATCGGTGGGGCCGAACGCGCTACGACTCGGCGAGGTGACGCTCACCTCGCTCCGCGAGGCGGGCCTCGATGGGGCGGAGGCCGTGACCGGGCTCCAGGTGCTGCTCGTGCACACCATCGGCTCGGCGGCGTTCGAGGCCGGACGCACGCAGGACCCGGAGCCGGCGGCGCGCAGCCGCCGTGGCCGCGAACGTGCCGTGGACTTCGGCGGGGTCACGGCAGAACTCAGCGACCCGATCTCCCGCTGGAGCGGCGACGTGGTGTTCGAGCGCGGCCTCGCGTGGCTGCTCGACGGACTCGTGTCCGACACCGCGTCGCACGACTGACGAGTCGTCAGCGCGTCGCGGCGGAGGCGTGCCGAAACGGCACGCGAACCTGCCGATCGAGCCTCCAGTCCGTACGCTTCGATCCAGCGGATGCCTCGCGACGCCGCTCGCTCACATCCGGGTGTCGCCGCGCTGTGCTGCGGCGGAGTACACCGTGAGGCGCTCGCGCAGGGAGCCCGCGTGCAGCTCGAACAGGTGGCCATCGTCGTCGTGGAAATAGATGGAGTCGCCTTCGCCGTCGACGCGCGATCGCGGCGGACGAATGTCGAGGCCGAGCTCCGAGATCGTCGCGCGCAGTGCCGGCAGGTCTTCGCGCTGCACCTGGAACGCGACGTGGTTGTACGTGCGCGGCAGCATCGTGTGGCCCCGCATGATGGCGACCCAGGTCGCCGTGTCGCCCTCGCCGACCAGGAAGAACCGCTCCTCCGAGAGCGAGAAGGTGTCGTTGCCGCTGTCGTAGACACGAGCCGCCCCGAGCACCGTGGTCAGCACCTGCTCCATGCGATCCAGGTCGCTCACGATGAAGGTGATGTGGCTGAGGCCGGTGCTGCGCATGCCGATCACGCTACCGGGCACGACGAACACGCCGAACGCCCGGTCCTCGAGATGAGAACCGGGCGTTCGTTTCCTGGAAGGCAGAATCCCGTTCGTGTCGCGGAATCCCGGTCGAACCGGATTCCAGCGCCAGAACGGGATTCCGGCAGGGCGCAGCGGATGCCTCCGGCTTACGCCGCGGCTGGCACCTCCACGGTGGCGCGCGGCACGGGCACCACGACGAACATGCCGTCCGCGGCATCCACGCGCACGCCCTCGCCATCGCCGAGCGCGCCGCTCACGAACAGGTCGCTGATGCGGTCGTCGATCTCGCGCTGGATCACGCGACGCAGCGGGCGAGCACCGTACTCGGGCTCGTAGCCGCGCTCCGCGAGGAGCGCCACCGCGGCATCCGTCACCTCGAAGGTGACCTCACGCGCGGCGAGCCGCTTCGAGGTCGCGCCGAGCATGAGCCTGACGATCTGCGCCAGCTCGGCCTCGCCGAGCTTCTGGAAGAGCACGATCTCGTCGATGCGGTTCAGGAACTCGGGCCGCATGGCCTCGCGCACCTTGCCCATCACGCGAGCCCGCACGTCATCCGAAGACGAGAAGCCCGAGCCGTCGGTCGAGGCGACGAACCCGAGCGCACCCGACCGCGACGCGAGGAACTCCGAGCCGAGGTTCGAGGTCATGATGACCACCGTGTTGCGGAAGTCGACCGTGCGACCCTGGCCGTCGGTGAGGCGTCCGTCGTCGAGCACCTGCAGCAGCAGGTTGAACACGTCGGGGTGCGCCTTCTCGATCTCGTCGAACAGCACGATCGAGTACGGGTTCCGCCGTACGCGCTCGGTGAGCTGCCCGGCCTCGTCGTAGCCGACGTATCCGGGAGGGGCGCCGACGAGCCGCGACACGGTGTGCCGCTCGCCGAACTCGCTCATGTCGAAGCGGATCACGGCGGTCTCGTCGTCGAACAGGCTCGCCGCGAGCGACTTCGCCAGCTCGGTCTTGCCGACACCCGTCGGGCCGAGGAACAGGAACGATCCGACCGGGCGACGCGCGTCGCCCATGCCGGTGCGGCTGCGGCGCACGGCCTTGGCGACCGCGGTGACCGCGTCGTCCTGGCCGATCACGCGCGAGTGCAGCTCGCCCTCGAGGTCGCCGAGGCGCTCGCGCTCGGACTCGGTGAGGCGGTTCACCGGAATGCCGGTGGCCCGCGAGATCACCGCGGCGATCTCGGCCTCGTCGATCACGGCCTCTCGCTGCTGAGCGGATGCCGCGGCGCGGCCGGCTGCGGTCACCTCGTCGAGCTTCGCCTGCACCTTCGAGATCTCGTCGCGGATGCGCGAGGCCTCCTCGTAGTGCTCGGCGCCGACGGCGGCGTTCTTGTCGGCCTCGAGGTCGGCGAGCCGCGCGATGAGCGCGGAGACATCCGTCTTCACGCCGAGCCGCAGGCGCAGCCGCGCCCCGGCCTGGTCGATGAGGTCGATGGCCTTGTCGGGAAGCACGCGGTCGGTGAGGTAGCGCGCACTGAGCTCGACGGCGGCGCGAAGCGCGGCATCCGTGTACTCGATGCCGTGGTGCTCCTCGTAGGCGGGCTTCAGCCCGTGCAGGATGAGCACGGCGTCCTCGATCGAGGGTTCGCCGACGCGCACCGGCTGGAACCGGCGCTCGAGGGCGGGGTCCTTCTCTATGGTGCGGTACTCCTTGAGCGTGGTCGCACCCACGAGGTGCAGCTCACCGCGCGCGAGGCGCGGCTTCAGGATGTTGCCCGCGTCCATGCCGTCGCCACCGCCGCTGCCGCCTGCGCCGACGACCGTGTGCACCTCGTCGATGAACACGATGAAGTCGCCCTTGTGCTCGGCGATCTCGTCGATCGTCTTGGTGAGGCGCTCCTCGAAGTCACCGCGGTAGCGGGTGCCCGCGAGCATGGCGGGCAGGTCGAGCGACACGACGCGCTTGCCGAGCAGCTGCTCGGGCACGTTCTCCTCGACGATCGCGCGGGCGAGGCCCTCGACGATCGCGGTCTTGCCCACGCCGGCCTCGCCGACCAGCACCGGGTTGTTCTTGGTGCGGCGGCTGAGGATCTCGATGGCCTGCTCGATCTCGTCGACGCGTCCGATCACGGGGTCGAGCTCGCCGTTCTCGGCGAGGGCCGTCAGGTCGGTGCCGAACTTGTCGAGCATCGGGGTCGCGGATGCCGCGGCGCCCGCGCTGCCCGCGTCGCCCTCGCCCTCTGCGCCTTCGGCGCCCGGGGTAACGGTCTCGCGGATCTGCTGCGTGAGCGCCTCGGCGGTGACGCCGGCGCGCGCGAGCACCTGCCCGGCGGGGGCGTCCTGCCCGAGCACGAGCGCGAAGAAGAGGTGCTCGGGGTCGATGTAGGTCGAGCCGGCCGAGCGCGCGACCTGGTAGGCGTGGAACAGCGCGCGGCTGGCGCTCGGGGTGATCGTGGCCGCGTTGATGTCGGCGGTCTCACCCGCGGCGGGCAGGCGCGCCTCAGTCGCGGTGATGATGCGCTCGGGTGCGACGCCGATGCGCTGGATGGCCTGCGTGACCGCCTCGTCCTCGACGATGACGCGCAGGATGTGCAGGGCGTCGAGCTCGGTCTGACCGCGCTCGAGCGCGAAGCGTCCTGCCTGCTGCAGGATGCCTTGCGTGCGGGCGGTCAGGAACCGGCTGAGGTCGATCGACCGAGCCTGACGCGCCTGCTCTCCCGCAAGGTACCGGCTGAGGAACTCGTCGAACGAGCTCGCGCCGGCTTCGGGGTTGAAGTCTTCGGGCACCAATCCTCCTGGGAACTTGAGTTGGGTACGCTCAAGTCCAACGCGGAGGGTGCGCGGGTATTCCCGGGCCCTCCTGGGGGCTCGTCGTTCCTTTGTGTGTGCAAGGCGCTTCTCGACCGGGTCCACCACTGGGGCAGACTCGCACCCTCGATTCTTCGCTCAACACCATCGGCAGACATTTCTCCACAGCCGGTTAGCTCACCCGGTTGACGTAGTGAGCACTGGCGCCAGTCGTAGGTGCAGCCTTCGTTTCGCTCCGGTTCAGTTCCGCGGTTCCTTGAGGGTCAATTTCCGCGATCTGAACCTCCTAGTCGTCAGTCGCTCCGTGGGAACGGCTCGCCCGCGGGCCATGGGTCGAACAATTCGAAGTGAGCGCTGAGCGTTGCTGGCGGGTCGACGGTCTCCATGTGGTGGCCGATTAGGGACGATTTGCTCCAGACCTCAAAAGCACTAACCGGGTGGATCGGATCTGGATGCAGCCAGAGTGTCGGTATCTCCTACGTGACACGCCACGGCAACACGTCGTGCGCCAACAGCAACGCCGAATGCCGGAGTTGCGTGACCGCGCGACGGACGTTCGCGGCTGAGCCTCCATTGGCGTGGGCTGCAGGGTCCTCGCGGACGAATCTCGCATCGAGTTTCGCTCAGCGACGTAAAGATCGGACTTGTTACCTACGCCAACCTGTGTGAACGACGACCCACTGGCCGTGCTAGCGGACCAACCTCTGGTAACGCTCCTTGAACGCCTGTTCTCCGCCCTCCATGATTGTGCAGACGGCCTCACGGACATTAGTGGCCTGGATCGACCCCTGATGCGCCACCACGGGTACGACTCCATGCCGAACCACCATTACGTTTTCCGAATCCGCATTTACTACCACGTTGGCGTTGTGTGTGACGACTACAACTTGTCGCTTGCGCTTCATTGTCTTCAACGTGGTGACTACGAGATCGGTAATTAGTTCATTATCGAGGTCGTCTTCGGGTTGATCGAGGATGAGCGGATCAGTACTCATACGCAATATGAGCGCTAGAAGCGTGGCCGTCTTCTGGCCAGGACTGCCCTGTTCGAGCGCACGGAAGTTGGATTCGCCTTCCGGCCGGTAGCGGATTCGAAGCATGTCCGCTGGGAACCAAAGGTCGATCGCCGCATCGAAAGAGGCCGGATCGAGACTTTGCAGGCGAGGAAACATTCGGCCTTCCACAAAGACCCCGGCCCCCTCGAGTTCCGGCGAGCTCTGGCCGTTCCGCCGAAGTGACTTCAGCAAGTCCTTGAGCTTGTCCAATTCGCCAGCGTATGCGGGATGCTGCGGGGGGCTCGTAAGAAGGGCCCGAATCCCGTCCTCCCCACTGAAGAACCTGTCGAACGAGGATGCGATCTGGGTGATTCCTCGGAGGTCCGCCTCCAGGGACGAAGAGTCCCCAACGGCGAAGAGGTCGAGTCGCAACGAAGTTGCGGCAAGATCGAGACTCGCAATGTACTCCTTCCGTCTTCTTGTGAGCTCGCCACGGTGTTCCCGAGCTTGGACCGAGATGGCACTGGCAGATGCCTGAAGCTCGACGCGGGCAAGTTTCGCCGCTTCAATACCGTGGACCAGCCCTTGCAGTTCGACTCGACGACTGCTCAACTCCGTGAACTCGGCCTCGAAATCCACGCCGCCGGACGCTTCACCGTCTGCAGGTCGAGTGAGCTCAGCACGAACCGCTGAGATTCGCTCCGCACGTTCGTTTACCTGTGCCGCTTGAATCCGCGTGCTCAAGAGCAGTTCGGACAGACGCAGAAGTTCATCCAGAACGAGCGAGGCCGCCGAAGCCCGGGCCATCTCCGCCTCCGTCAAATGCCCTGCGTCGGTCGATTTCGACAGAGCATCGGCGACGCCGATTCCGGCCTCCGCAAGCCTTTCCTCCAGCGCCGAAATGTGTCTCTCGGCTTCACGGCGAGCCGAGTCGGCATTCAGCAGAGCTTGCAGTTCGTCTGCCAATCCTGAATCGCGAAATTGCCGAAGTTCGCCAATGCGTGCATCCGTGTCGGCCAGTTCGCCGAGTACGCGCGCTTCCGTAGCGAGCAGGACTTCGTTGGCGGCGATCCGCTGAAGTGCCTCTGCGTACCGTGAGTTCAGAAGATCTCTTTCAGCCTCCCATTCGGCGAACTGAATCTGAGGCTGTGCATCAATCACGGAGAGCAGGCTCTGCACGTCCCTGGCAGTCTCATAGATCTGCTTCTGGCTGTAAATGAGGACCGGAAATCGATCGACGACCGACCCGGTATCGGGCTGCCACGCGTCATTCTCGCGTCGATATATTGCGACGTCGCCTGGACTAGACCCATGCCAACTCAGCCGAAACAGCCGGTCGCCTTTGGCGTAGGTCACCTCAACAGCAGTAGTAGCGTCCCAGAACCTTGAGGCGCTAGGCGTGGGTGCACTCGGTGCGAACCAAGCGAGCTCGGTCTTTAGGTTGCCTGGTAACTCCTCGAACCGATGCAAGGCCAGCCGCATCACTTCGAGCATTGTCGACTTTCCGACGCCACGGCCTCCGATCAGGGAATTCAGCCAAGGGCTTAGGTTGAGCTCCACCTCTTCGTCGGCATGAACAAGTGAAACGGAAATCAGCCTGTTGTGAGCTACCAGGTTTGGGTCGGATTCGCTTTCTACCGATCGAATAATCGATTGGTTCGGATCAGTAAATGCCAGCCGGAGACCAGAAAGATCTGGGCGCTCCATCTTCACCCAAGTGAAATGGCTACCGGGGTACTTCGCAGTGACCCCGTTGGGGACATTTGAGCCATCGAGGTGGTGCGTATCGGACCCGAGGACAGGAGCCCACCCGTAGCCAAGAGCTTCGGCCGTTCTCGAATCGCCCACGAGTTCGACCGCTTCGATCAACGACTCATCAATGAGTTCTCGAAGGCTCCGCGCGTCCATTCCGAACACTCCTCGCGCGCTGTCCGCGTGAGCAGGTATCGCCAGGCCATGAGCACCAGTGATCACCTCGCACGCTCGGAAAACCGAGTCCCTCGCTGTCGCGCTGCTCGATCCTCGAATCCCTGTGTAACCCACGTTGTGCAGGACGCCATTCACGGTCTCAGCGGGCTCGGTCGGATCGAAGATGCCAAGGAGGTGGAATCCCCCGTCGGTCGTTACTTCGACTGCAGGGAAGAGCACCAAGTCTCGATAATCAGGATGCAACTCGGTCCTGAGCCGCTCCACTTCGCCGCGAATTGGCTCGATTGCCGAGTGGGTGTTGTGGTCGGCGATGACAACAACATCGACACCTGCACGCATGTATGCCACGACCCAATCTGTAAGGGAGACTTCGCTAGGAGTGGCTGCGTCGGCTCCATCCAGACCACCGAAGTCGAAGGAATGAGGGGTATGAGCGTGGAAGTCAACCTTCCACCAACGAGCTCCGGGCAATTGTCGACTGGTCACACGATCACGATATCGGCGCACCCGCGTCGCGGCTTTCAAGCGCGGCCCGAGCACTTGAAGGCGAACCGATCGAACCCGCCTGCGAAGGGATTTTCGTCATTGAAGCGGTTCGTAATCGGGTCTCGGCCGCAATTCTGTGCGACAGCTCCGGCCATGTGTTTTCGCGAGAGGCAATTGCCCGAACGCATTCATCACTTCGAACGGCCGGACCAGTCAGTTGGCAGCCTACGAGTCGCGGGCGTTGATGCTGGCCCGCAAAATAGATGAACCGGATTGACCGCCGCGGCTCGAGCAGGAGGTAAGCGGTGTCAGAAGCACCTGGGATCGGCGACAACGATCAGCTCGAGTCTGTCTATATGCAACGGTTGATAGCGATCCTCACCGAGCACGGCATTCCCCTCGCATACATGAAGGATCGGGCAGGCATCGACACAGGGCTCCACCTCTTCGCCGCCGACGACAGCACCGGGGCTCTGCGCGTCAGCCAGGTACGAGTCTGGTTTCAAGCTAAGGGGAAACATGCAGACACCCTCCCGCTCGCAGAATACGAGCAGCTAGCGTCAGTGCCAGTCAGCGAACGGCTAGGGTACGTCCGGTACTGGTACGCCCACCCGGAGCCCGTCTATTTGGTTGTCTATGTCGAGGCAGCTGAAGAGTTCATCGCGGAAGACGTCCGCGACATTGTCGACCGCCAATGGCCTGAGGGACGTTTCTATACCGAAACCGAAGGGCAGCAGTCGGTAACCCTCCGCGTACAGCGCAGCGCTGTCCTCGACGCTGATCGGATCAAGGGCATGCTCGCGCATCGCAGCATGCGCATCGATGGCCCCGCCTTCCGCGGGAGGCCCCTCGGTCATCGTTTCGATCCGATCCGCTCCGCGATCAGGCCCGGATCACCGAATCTGATCGGGAGGCTGGTGGTCGCGCTCCTCGAGGCCCACGATTTTCACCCGTATGGCCAATGTGAGGAGATCGCGCCAGAACTGGCGTTCGTACGCGGGCGGCTGTACGAGACCTTGAGTTGGCAGTCGCCGATGTTCACAGAGTATGGATTCGGGGCAGACGACGATTTCCGCATCGAGCCACCAGTAGAGGCGCTTCACGGCGAGGTCGCGATTGTTATCGACCTTCTGCCTGACCGCTCCGAAATGTCCGAAAATGACCGCGCTTCGCTGCTCAGTCTTATTGGCTCCGCGCGAGAGGAAGGTGCCGCCGTTGCCGTGATCACGAACGCGTCAGAGACCGGCCGACACAGCGGCATGTGGCGTGCCTTGCTGCGGGAGGGTGCACACGAGTCAGACCCGAGCGGAGGCCCCCTCCTAGGTTTGGAATCGCTGACTTCACTGATGCTCGTCGCGACCCACGTATACCTGGACTTCTCCACCGAAGTGGAATGGTCACACGTCAACTATCTCTACTAACGGCAACTGTTGGCGCGAACTTCGGTACGACTCCGAGCTCCCGGCTGGCTCGAGGGTGGAGATTCCGTCCTCGCCCCTCCGCTCTCCGTTGCCGAATGCACGTGCTACATCTCAGCTTCGCGGCCCAAGAAGCGAAGAAAACGTCTGCCCTTTGTCGTCACCATGGGGCGCAAACCTCCGAGATTCATTCCTGGGCCAGGTCGATTCATGATCATGCCGTCGTTATACAGGTCGGTCCAAATGGTGTCGAAGAGCAACTCCCATTCATCAATTCCTTCGAAAACGGAACCCGGCAAGACCGCAGCAAAATCACGATTGATGTCGGCGAGATCTCGACCGACTTGCGACAGCCATTGTGCTGGCTCGGCAGCGATATAGAGCAACGTCACGTGCTCCACCGAGTATCGAACGGCCGCATCAGCGAACATCTCTTGGAGGAAATCAGGTGTGGGTCGATTCGATCCGCAGTTGGCCAGCGCTTCGGCAAGGTACTCGCGCTTCTCTTGGCGCGTGGTCTGCAGTGCGCCAATCGTGAATCTGTTGAAGGCTGCTATTGCCAACGGATCGTCGGGGTCCAACCTTCGACCATGGGCCTCAAGTGCTGCGTCGGCAGCCGCGATCCACTTCCTCATTGAAATGTTGTTGTGCCAAGCGATGACGCCTTCAACTAGCAGACCGCCGATGCCGCCGATTGGCGCGGTTACCGCCGCTGCTACTGCGACCAAGGCAAGCTCAGCCATCTCGTCAATCGGCTCACCCAACGGGTCGTCTGGCATCCGGTGCACTCCATCCGTGGGTCACGGGCTTCAGGCCCTCCCATACTGGCATGCGAACAAGACCATGCACTTGATGGTCGCGCAACCACCTTAGATTCGCCAAGAGGAACCCTCCCACCCCGGCGCAGCGATCATCGGCGGCACCGGATTCGTCTGACGCCACCTGGCGGAACGGCTCGGGCCAGAGGTATCCGTCATCATTTCTTGCCGCACCGGCGTCGACATGAGCGACGTCAACGCGCTCGCGCGAGCGCCCTGCCCGAGCCCGGCGAGTTCGGGTGGCGCGACTCCAGGGTCAGTAGAAGCGCCTGACAAGCTCAATTCGGCGCGGACTCACCACTACCCCGCAGCATCCGAACGATATATCGTTGACATATCGTCGAGACCCGATCAGGGCCCCGGTTCAGGGAGGTCATCATGAGCGATTCATACATGGGCGGCGGCTTCGGCGGCTCCTCGAGCGGCTGGGGCAAGGGCGGCAACCCCGGCCCGAACCTGTGGGAGGCCATGGAGCAGCTCCGCGGCATGTTCGAGCAGAAGGTCGCGCCGCGCATGGGCAAGGGCGATGTGCGCGCGGCGGTGCTCGCGCTGCTCGCCGAGAAGCCGATGCACGGCTACCAGATCATCAGCGAGATCGCCGAGCGCAGCGGGGGCGCGTGGAAGCCGAGCGCGGGCTCGGTGTATCCGACGCTGCAGCTGCTCGCCGACGAGGGGCTGATCAGCGCCGAGGAGTCGAACGGGCGCAAGACGTACACGCTGACCGAGTTGGGACGGGCCGAGGTCGCGGCATCCGGCGATCGCCCGGCGCCCTGGCCGACCGCGGGCAGCGGCCGCAGCCACGACACCGGCGCCGCCGGCTCGCTCGGGAAGGCCGGCTTCGAGCTCGCCCAGGCGGCGGCGCAGGTCGGACGCACGGGCACGCCCGAGCAGGTCAAGGAGGCGGTCGACGTGCTCGATGAGGCACGTCGTCGCCTGTACTCGATCCTCGCCAAGGACTGACCTCGGTGGCATCGGCACGTGGGCGTCGAGGCGACTCGGCGCCCAACGCCGGCAGCATGCGCGCCCGCTACCGGCGCATCCTGCGGTTCGCCGCGCGCTACATCGTGCAGACGTGGTGGTTCGAGCTCGTGCTGCCGCGCTTCGGGTTGGCGCGGTTCGCGGCGCGCGGGCGCACCGCGCGGCTGACCCGCATCGCCCAGCGCTTCCACGTGCTCGCCGTCGACCTCGGCGGCCTCATGATCAAGGTCGGCCAGTACCTCTCGTCGCGCCTCGACATCCTGCCGCCCGAGATCACGAAGGAGCTCGCCGGGTTGCAGGACGAGGTGCCGCCCGTGCCGTTCGACGCGATCCAGCGCCTCGCCGAGGCCGAGCTGGGCGTGCCGCTCGAGCGGGCGTACGCGTCGTTCGACCCGACACCGCTGGCCGCGGCATCCCTCGGCCAGGCGCACCGCGCCCGCCTCGCGCCCATCGTCGCCGCCGACATGGGCTACGACGAGGCCGTCGTCAAGGTGCAGCGACCGGGCATCGAGACGATCGTCGCCGTCGACCTGAAGGCACTGCGCCGCGTCGCCGGATGGCTCAGCCGCGTGCGATTCGTCGCGAACCACGTCGACCTGCCCTCGCTCGTCGAGGAGTTCGCCGTCACGAGCCTCCAGGAGATCGACTACCTGCAGGAAGCGGGCAACGCCAAACGGGGCGAGCAGGTCGTTGCCGACCCTCAGGCCGTCGTGCATGCCCGTGATGACCTGGTCGATCGGGCGCGGCGCGTGCCGCATCTTGATGTCGGCCAGCCGGCGCGCGACCGCGTTCGACGGGTCCCAGGCCGGCTCGTCGATCGGCAACGCCCACCTTCACGAGAACCTCGCGCTGCAGCATCCGGTCGAGTTCGACGTCGTCAGGCGCCGTCAGGCTGCCACGCCGGGCCGACCTGCTCCGGATAGAGCCACTCCCGTTCGGCTGATTGCTCGGCGGCCACCTCGAGGAACCCGGCGACTGCGGGGCTGAGCGGCTCGTCACGCCACGCGATCGACCACGGATACAGGGGCTGCAGCTCTTCGGGGCGGTGGATCGGCATCTCGTGCTGCCGGTAGCGGAGCGCATACGACTCGAATTCGAGGAGGTACGCCGCATCCGTCGCCCGTTGCATCCGGGCCAGGCACTGGGTGAAGGTCCCAGGGTTGCCGAGCCATCGGAACGTCGTGCCGAGACGATGCTCGAGGGCGGCGAGGTACTGCCCGTGCACGTTGAAGAGGGCGGATCCCGTCGGATCCCCGAAGACCTCGAGCGGGCGGTCGAACAGGGAGACCGCTTCGGCGGCCGGATCGCCGAGCCGGCCGACGAGCCAGAACGGCTCGAGGCGCAGGAGACGGTGCTTCCAGCCGTCCGGATGGGCGGCGGTCATCGCCGGAGTGATGCGGATGATCGCGATATCCAGCAGGCCGTTGAGCAGCGCGTCGAACTGGCGCTGGCTGTCCATCGAACTCGCGATCACCGGAACCGTGGGAAACCGGCTCGAGAAGGCATCGGCGACGATGCGGCTTGCGTCGAGGTCGAAGATGTGCGCGATGCGGATGCCGGGATCGTCCGGTCGCGTCATCCGTACCGCCTGCGCGATCAGCACCCGCGCATCGCGCAGGAATCGCACGCCCTCGGCGGTGAGCGCGACGTGCCGGCTATCGCGTGCGAAGAGCCGGAAGCCGAGGTCGGACTCGAGGCGGCGGATCTGCTTCGACAGCGCGGGCTGGCTGATGTGCAGCTTCGCGGCGGCGCGTCCGAAGTGCAGTTCGTCGGCCAGCACGACGAAGTAGCGCACCGACCGCAGATCGAGATCCATCCGCCCTCCTCCACGAAGCGTGCCCGCCCGCGGCGATCGATGCAAGATCGGTTATCGATCCGCCTCCGATCGGTCTTGGACGAGACGGGTGCAGCGGGTGTGTGCTGATGGTGTCCCCCGAGTGCGAGGAGCCTGAACATGGCCGAGAACCGTCCCGTCGTCTTCATCCACGGACTGTGGCTGCACGCCACGAGCTGGGCGCCGTGGATCGAGAAGTTCCGCGCAGCGGGCTACGGCCCCGTCGCGCCGGGGTGGCCGAGTGAGGCCGAGACCGTTGAGGCGGCGCGCGCGAATCCGGATGCCGTGGCCGACATCGGCATCGACGAAGTGGCCGCCCACTTCGCGGAGGTCGCGAACGGCCTCGGCGACGAGACGATCCTCATCGGGCACTCGTTCGGCGGCCTCATCGCCGAGAAGCTCCTCGGCGAGGGTGTCGGCGCGGGGGCCGTCGCGATCGATCCCGCCCAGATCAAGGGTGTGCTGCCCCTGCCGCTCGCACAGTTGCGGTCGGGCTTCCCCGCGCTCGGCAATCCCGCCAACCTGCACCGGGCGGTGTCGCTCACGAAGCCGCAGTTCCGATACGGCTTCGGCAACGCGGTCAGCGAGGAGGAATCGGACGCGCTGTACGACCGGTGGACGATCCCGTCGCCCGCCCGGCCGCTGTTCCAGGCGGCCGCGGCGAACTTCCAGATGCACTCGCCGGCCGCGGTCGACACCACGCGCCATCCGCGTGGTCCGCTGCTGCTCATCTCCGGCACCGCCGACCACACCGTCCCCGACGTGGTCACGCGGTCCACGCTGAAGCAATACCGGCATGCGATGACGGTCAACGAGCTCGAGCAGTTCGAGGGCCGCGGTCATTCGCTCACGATCGACAGCGGATGGAGCGAGGTGGCCGACGCCGTGCTCACGTGGCTCAAGGCCCAGGGGCTGTGACGTGGATCTCGCACTGGACGGCGCCGTCGCGATCGTCACCGGCGCCGGCAGGGGAATCGGGCTCGCGGTCACCTCGACGCTCGCCGCCGAAGGCGCCCGTGTGCTCGCGGCATCCCGCACACTCACGCCGGCGCTGCTGGAGCTCGCGGAGAGCGGGGCGGTGGTGCCGGTGGCCGCGGACCTCACCGACCCGGCCGTCGCCGATGCGCTCGTCGAGCAGGCGGCAGGGCTCGGTCCGCTCAGGATCCTCGTCAACAACGTGGGCGGGTGCGTCCGCGGCCTGGCGGCTTCGCCTCGGTCAGCGACGAGGAGTGGATCGGCACGCTCCAGCTCGACGCGCTGACCGCGATCCGGATGACACGAGCCGCACTGGTGCCGATGCGAGCGGCCCGGCGCGGAGCCGTCGTCACCGTCGCCTCGGTCAATGCGAAGCTCCCGGACCCCGCCGTCATCGACTACAGCGCCGCGAAAGCCGCGCTCGTGAACTTCTCGAAGTCGCTCTCGAAGGAGGTCGGTCGAGACGGCATCCGCGTCAACACGGTGAGCCCGGGTCCGGTGGCGACCGACCTGTGGCTCGGCGACGGAGGCGTGGCGGCGACGGTCTCGGCCGCGGCCGGAGCCTCACAGGCCGATGTGGTCGCGGGTGCCGAAGGCGCCATGGTTACCGGCCGGTTCACGACCTCCGAGGAGGTCGCCGCGCTGGTCGCGTTCCTCGCGAGCGACCGCGTCGCCGGGAACATCACTGGGGCGGACTACGTCGTCGACGGAGGGCTCACGGCTGAGCTCTGAGAAGACGCGCGACCTGAACCGTCGTCGCCGTCAGCCCGCCGGCGGCGCCGTCGAGGCTCGAGGAATGAGCGTCGGCAACGCCATCCGGATGTCGCTGCCCCCCTCGCGCGGCGACAGCAGCAGCTCGAGCGCCGTCGACGCGATCTGCTCGAACGGCGTCCGGACGGAGCTGAGCGGCACGGGCAGTCGCGAGACGAGCGGGATGTCGTTGTAGCCGACGATCGAGAGGTCGGTGCCGATGCGCAGCCCGCGACCGCTCGCCGCCGTGAGCACGCCGACCGCGAGGTTGTCGTTCGCGGCGAAGACCGCCGTCGGGCGGTCGGCGCGGTCGAGCAAGCGGGTCCCGGCCTCGATGCCGTCGTCGATGCCGTAGCCGACTGAGACCATGCGCGAGTCGTCGACCGCGAGCCCCGCCTCCCGCAGCGCTCGCTCGGCGCCGGCGCGGCGATCGCGCGCGCTCGAGGTGAACCACGGGCCGGTGACCATCGCGATGTCGCGGTGGCCGAGGTCGATCAGGTGACGCGTCGCCAGGTATCCCCCGGTCTCGTCGTCACCGAGCGACGACGGACTGATGCGGTCGGTGCGCAGCGCGAGCACGTGCGGGATGTCTCGTGCCCGGAGCGACGCGGGGAGCTCGTCGTCGAGCCGCGCCGTCGCGAGGATCACGCCGTCGACGTTGCGGTCGAGCAGCGTCTCGGTGGCGCGGCGCTCGTCGACGGGGTCATCGCCGCAGGTCGCGACGACGGCGAAGTACCCGCGGCGGCTTGCGGCCCCCTCGATCGCCTGGAACATGAGGGCCATCACGGTGTCGGTGAGCCGCGGCACGAGCACCCCGATCGTCGCGGTCGCGCCACGGCGGAGGCTCGAGGCGAAGACGTTGCGGCGGTAGCCGAGCTCCTCGGCGATGCGGCGCACGCGTTGCGCGGTCTCGCTCCGCGAGGCCGGCGTGCGGTCATCGAGGATGCGGCTGACCGTCGAGACGCTGACGCCGGATGCCTTCGCGACATCCTTCAGCGTCACCGGCGCCCCGGCGTGCGTGCGCTCCACCCTGCACCTCCTGCCATCGCGAGTCTACGGGCGACCGACCCGAGCACCACGGCTCCGAGCGGCGCGGGGCGCGCGGCATCCGGAATTCGGTGTTGACATCCGCTCATGTCGTACAGCATACTTGCAAACGTTCCCGCAATCGTTCCCGATAACGTTTTCATCCAGCGGGTCTCGACGAAGAGAAAGACAAGGAGTCGAACGATGACACTCGACCTTCGCGGACTGAACCCCGCCCCCGTGACCCCGTTCACCACCGACGGCGACATCGACTTCGCCGCCATCCAGCGCCTGGGCTCATGGCTCGGTTCGATCGACGGCGTCAAGAGCCTCGTCGTGCTCGGCCACGCCGGCGAGGGCACCTTCCTGACGATCGACGAGCAGCTCGATGTGATCCGCGCGTTCGTCGACTCGACCGATGGCCGGGTTCCGGTGATCGCGGGCATCACCGGCGAGGGCAACAAGGTCGCCGCGCTCGAGGCTGAGCGAGCCCGCGAGGCCGGCGCGACCGCCGGACTCGTCTACCCGTCGCACGGCTGGCTGCGCTTCGGTTATCAGCAGGGCGCTCCGCAGAGCCGCTACCGCGAGATCTACGAGACGAGCGGCCTCCCGCTCATCCTGTTCCAGTACCCCGACAACACCAAGGCGACGTACGACCTCGACACGCAGCTCGAGATCGCCGGGCAGGAGGGCGTGTTCGCGACAAAGAACGGCGTGCGCAACATGCGCCGCTGGTACACGGAGATCCCCGCCCTGCGCGCCGCCTATCCCGAGCTGCAGATCCTCTCGTGCCACGACGAGTACCTGCTGCCCACGATGTTCGACGTCGACGGCCTGCTGGTCGGCTACGGCAACATCGCTCCCGAGGCGCTCATCGAGCTCATCGAGGCCGGCAAGGCGCAGGACTACCCGCGCGCCCACGCCATCCACGAGCGACTCCTGCCCGTCACGAAGAATGTGTACCACCGCGGCTCGCACATGGAGGGCACCGTCGCCCTGAAGTGGGGCCTCGTGCAGCGCGGCATCCTCGACCACGCCACCGTGCGCACCCCGCTGCTGCCGCTGCCGGATGGCGCGGACGCCGAGATCGCCGCGGCGTTCGCGTCGGCCGGTCTCGAGAAGGTCGCCGTCACGGTCTGATCCGGGTGGCGCGGGCCGGCGACGTCCGGCCCCCACCACCCCCACCGATCGCGTCGATGAGGCGTAGGATCGGCGCCGTCGAAGTGCGGCACCCGAGTCAATGACGACTGAGCGGCAGGACGCCGCACTCCGAAGAAGGAGGCTCGCCATGAGTGAGCGCACCAAGACCCGCCACACCTCCACCACCCCGGGCACCGGATACGGCCGCGTCCCGACCGAGTCGATGCGCGCCATCGTCGAATCGAGCGGCCGGCGCCGTTCGTTCTGGCAGCAGCTCGCGCTGATCGGCCCGGCCTTCGTCGCCGGCGCGTGGCAGTTCGGCCCCGGCAACCTCACGACCGCCGTGCAGGCGGGCAGCGGCTACCAGTACACGCTGATCTGGGTCATCGTCGTCTCGACGATCCTCATGATCTTCCTCACCGACATGAGCGTTCGGCTCGGCATCAAGTCGCCGGTCTCGCTCATCGCCTCGATCAAGGACCACCTCGGCAAGCCCGTCGGGGTGCTCGCGGGCATCGGCGTCTTCCTCATCACCCTGATGTTCTCGGTCGGCAATGCGGTCGGCTCCGGCCTCGGCCTGTCGATGCTGTTCGGCGGCGCACCCATCATGTGGACCGTGATCTGCACCATCGCGGTGGCGTCGCTGCTGCTGTTCCGCAACGTCTACCGGGTCATCGAGAAGGTGCTGATCGTCATCGTCGCGGCCATGGCCGTCGCGTTCGTGCTCAGCGCCTTCCTCGCCAACCCCGACTGGGCGGATGCCGCGGCCGGGCTCATCCCGACGGCCCCCGACGGCGCGTGGCTGCTGATCGTCGCGCTCGTCGGAACGAACTTCAGCGTCAACGCCGCGTTCTACACCTCCTACGGCACCAAGGAGCGGGGTCGAACCGAGGAGCAGTACCGCGACGTCACGATCGTCGACACGATCCCCGGCATCGTCGCGCCCGGCGTCATGACCTCGCTCGTCATCATCGTCGCCGCCGCCGTGCTCGGGTCGACCGGCGAGGCCGCGACGACCATCGTCGCCCTGGCTGGGATCTTCGAGCCGCTCGCCGGCCCGGTCGGGTCCACGCTCTTCGCGCTCGGGTTCTTCGGCGCCGCCTTCTCGTCGATGATCGCCAATGCGACGGCCGGAGGGACCATGCTCTCCGACGGGCTCGGCCGAGGCGCGTCGTCGGGATCGAAGACGGCGAAGATCGTGAGCGGCACCATCCTTGCCTTCGGCGTGGCCGTCGCGCTGATCTTCCAGCAGGCGCCGGTGCAGCTCATCGTCATCGCCCAGGCGCTCACCGTGCTCGTCGCCCCGCTGCTCGCGGTGCTCATCATCGTGATGGCCAATCGCCGCAGCCTGATGGGCGAGATGCGCAACAGGTGGTGGCAGAACCTCATCGGCGTCATCGGACTCGTCTCGGTCGTCGCCCTCTCGATTCGACTCGTGCTGAGCCTGCTCGGCGGGTGACCACGTCGGGACGGGCACCGCAGGGCGGTCGGGACTCCTCCCGGCCGCCCTTCGTCCGTTCGGTCACGCGTCGCAGGTGCGATCGACTCGAATTCCCGAGAATCCGATGGGAAGCCGACCACCGTGCTTCCGGCCGCTCTACTCGATCCTCGCGCAGGACTGACCGGGTGCCCTCGACACGTCGGCATCCAGCAGGCAGGATGCCCGATGTGGGGAACACGCGCGCCCGCTACCGGCGGATCCTGCGGTTCGCCCGCGTATCGCGACAGTGTCTTGGCGGGCGTGGCGGCAGTCCACGAAGATGGACGCCGCGCTCTCAGGCGCGTCCCTTGAGGATCATGTGCCAGTACACCCAGGGCAGGATGTGTCGGTCGAAGATCCAGGAGAGGCGGCGCTCGCGCGACAGGGACTTCCAGAACGGGATGGTGGGCTTCAGTCTGTACTGGTCGTCGAACTCGGCGAAGACGACCGTGGAGCGTGAGACCGTGATCGGGCAGACGGTGTAGCCGTCGTAGCGAGAAGCGGGTTCCTTCCCGTCGAGCACGGCGACCAGGTTCTCGGCCAGGACCTTGGTCTGCTTCCGCAGGGCGCCGCCCGACTTGGAATTGCGGGTTGCCGCGGCATCCCCGAGCGCCCAGACGTTGTCGTAGCGCACGTGCCGGAGCGTCTCGGGGTCGACCTCGACGAACCCTCCAGAATCACCGGCGACCGGGAGACTGGTCGACTTCAGCCAATCTGGGGCCGATTGGGGTGGCACGGCATTCAGCACGTCGTAGTGCAGGCGCTCGCTGGGACCGCCGCCCACGGGGCCGATCTCGGCCATGCGGTTCTCTCCGTCGACCGAGCGCAGCTCCGCTCCGCATCGGAGCTCGATGCCGTACTCCGCGATCTTCCGCTCGAGCTCGCGATCGATCTCAGGGATCCCGAACACCGTCGGATCCGGCACGATCATCACCACGCGGATGTCGCTCAGCACTCCCTTCGCGCGCCAGTAGTCGCATGCGAGGTACATCGGCTTCTGCGACGCACCGGCGCACTTCGCCGGCCCTGGCGGCTGCGTGAAGACGACGGTTCCTCTGCGCAGGTCGCGCAGGAGCCGAGACGCCTTCGGCACGAGCTCGAACTCGTAGTGCGATGCCACCGACGGTGTTCGCAGTGCGGCCGTGAGGCCGGGCACACGGTCCCACTCCAGCTGCATCCCCGGACAAACGATGACATGGTCGTACGTGACGCGACGACCTGACTCGAGGACGACGGTGCCGGAGTCGGGTTCGAGATCTACGACGGCCTCCTGGATCCACCCGACGCCTTCGGGCATGACGGAGGCCTGCGAGCGAATCGCCATGCTGGTGCGAGCAACTCCACCGGCCACGTGCGAGAACAGGGGCTGGAAGCGGTGCTGTTCGCGAGGCTCGACCACCACCACGTCATCGACGCCGTTCCGGTGCAGCCTCCCGGCGATCGAGAGCCCCGAGTTCCCCCCGCCGATGACCACGATGCGGTGGTGAGTCATGGCCGGCCTCCTTGGGAACGTCGATGGGCAACCGAGATCCGACCCTATGCGCCGCCTCGCGGTGATGCGAGCCGCTTGACTCGGGGAATCGCGAGTGCATCTCGGTGGGCGAGGTCTATCGCGAAATGGGCCAACGATATATCGTTGACATATCGTCGAGACCCGATCAGGGCCCCGGTTCAGGGAGGTCATCATGAGCGATTCGTACATGGGCGGCGGCTTCGGCGGCTCCTCGAGCGGCTGGGGCAAGGGCGGCAACCCCGGCCCGAACCTGTGGGAGGCCGTAGAGCAGCTCCGCGGCATGTTCGAGCAGAAGGTCGCGCCGCGCATGGGCAAGGGCGATGTGCGGGCGGCGGTGCTCGCGCTGCTCGCCGAGAAGCCGATGCACGGCTACCAGATCATCAGCGAGATCGCCGAGCGCAGCGGGGGCGCGTGGAAGCCGAGCGCGGGCTCGGTGTATCCGACGCTGCAGCTGCTCGCCGACGAGGGGCTGATCAGCGCCGAGGAGTCGAACGGGCGCAAGACGTACACGCTGACCGAGTTGGGACGCGCCGAGGTCGCGGCATCCGGCGACCGCCCGGCGCCCTGGCCGACCGCAGGCAGCGGCCGCAGCCACGACACCGGCGCCGCCGGCTCGCTCGGGAAGGCCGGCTTCGAGCTCGCCCAGGCCGCGGCGCAGGTCGGACGCACGGGCACGTCCGAGCAGGTGAAGGAGGCGGTCGACGTGCTCGATGAGGCACGTCGTCGGCTGTACTCGATCCTCGCCAAGGACTGACCTCGGTGGCAACGGCACGTGGGCGTCGAGGCGACTCGGCGCCCAGCGTCGGCAATACGCGCGCCCGCTACCGGCGGATCCTGCGGTTCGCCGCGCGATACATCGTGCAGACGTGGTGGTTCGAGCTCGTGCTGCCGCGCGTCGGACTGTCGAAGTTCGTCGCGCGCGGGCGCGCGGCGCGGCTGACCCGCATCGCCCAGCGGTTCCACGTGCTCGCCGTCGACCTCGGCGGCCTCATGATCAAGGTCGGGCAGTACCTCTCGTCGCGCCTCGATATCCTGCCGCCCGAGATCACGAAGGAGCTCGCCGGGCTGCAGGACGAGGTGCCGCCCGTACCGTTCGACGCGATCCAGCGCCTCGCCGAGGCCGAGCTGGGCGTGCCGCTCGAGCGCGCATACGCGTCGTTCGACCCGACGCCGCTGGCCGCGGCATCCCTCGGCCAGGCGCACCGCGCCCGCCTCGCGCCCATCGACGCCGCCGACATGGGCTACGACGAGGCCGTCGTCAAGGTGCAGCGACCGGGCATAGAGACGATCGTCGCCGTCGACCTGAAGGCGCTGCGGCGCGTCGCCGGATGGCTCAGCCGCGTGCGGTTCGTCGCGAACCACGTCGACCTGCCCTCGCTCGTCGAGGAGTTCGCGGGCACGAGCCTCCAAGAGATCGACTACCTGCAGGAAGCGCGCTACGCCGAGCGGTTCGCCGCGAGCTTCGCCGGCGACCCGCGCGTCGCCGCGCCCGAAGTCGTCTGGGAGCGCACCACGCGCCGCGTGCTCACGCTCGCCGACGTGACGGCGATCAAGATCAACGACCGCGAGGCCCTGCTGGCGGCTGGCATCGACCCGAAGGCGGTCGCGAAGCAGTTCGCGGCCGTCATGTTCGACCAGCTCTTCCGCGACGGCTTCTTCCACGCCGACCCGCACCCCGGCAACATCTTCGTCACGCCGGTCGAGCGGTTGGCGGATGCCGCGGTGCCGGGGTATTCGGTGACGGATGCCGCGGTGCCGGCGTCCCCCTCCACCTCCCCCGCTGCGGCATCGCCTGGCTGGCGGCTCACCTTCATCGACTTCGGCATGATGGGCGAGGTGCCCGACGGACTGCGGCGCGGACTTCAGCAGCTGCTGCTCGCGGTCGCCGCGCGCGATGGCAAACGCCTGGTCGACAGCATCCGCGGGGTCGGGATCCTGCTGCCGTCGGCCGACACCGAGGAGCTCGAGCGGGCGATGTCCGCCCTGTTCGCGCGCTTCGGCGGCATGGGCCTCGCCGAGCTGCAACAGGTCGACGAGCGCGAGCTCCGCAGCTTCGCGATCGAGTTCGGCGAGACGATGCGGGCGCTGCCGTTCCAGCTGCCCGAGAACTTTCTCCTCGTCATCCGTTCGATGTCACTGACCTCGGGTCTGTGCAGCTCGCTCGACCCCGAGTTCAACATGTGGGACGCCGTCGAGCCCTACGCCAACCAACTCCTGCGCGACGAGCGCGGCAACTTCGTGCAGGCGCTCGGCAAGGAGGCGCTGACCTACGCGGGCACGGTCGCGCGGCTGCCGCAGCGCCTCGACGCCCTCGCCGACCGGGTCGAGGAGGGGCGCCTCGTCGCGCACTCGCCGCGACTCGAGCAGCGGGTGGCGCGCCTCGAGCGCACGACCCGGCGCATCACCTCGGCGGTGCTGTTCGTCGGCGTGTTCATCGGCGGCATCCTGCTTCGCGTCGACGAGCCGGTGTGGGGCGGCGTGCTCATCGCGGTGTCGGTGATCCCGCTGTTGCACGCCCTGTTCGCCGGGGTGTTCGGGCGGCGCGGGCGGGGATGATCGGTCGGTGCGGAGACATCCGTTCCGTTGATACCGACGACCGAAGCTCCGCGGGCCGGCGGGGCCGTCAGCCGAGCGCTTGCGTTCCGATGACGGACAAGAGGTTCAGCTTTTCGTGGCTCTCGCTGCCCGGGATGGCCGTGTAGACGAGCAGCGAGTGTGCTTGGTCGGGGTCGATCAGCCTCTGGCATGTGAGTTCGAGCGCGCCGACCTCCGGGTGGATGAAGTGCTTGACGTCTCGGGGGCGGATGCCGATCTCGTGGTCGTCCCAGACGCGTCGGAACTCCTCGCTCTGCGTCAGGAGCAGGTCGGCGAGCTGCGCAGCCCGGGAGTCCGGGCCACGGAGCGTGACGATCTCGCGCAGACCGGAGACGTACATCCGGGTGAGGAACGCATGCTCTTCCGGGGCGTAGCGATCGCGCGCGGCTGGATCGGTGAACCACCGGTAGCCCGCGCTGCGGGCCGGGCCCGTGTACCTCGTCGTATCGCCGGTAAGCGCCACGGCCATCGGGGTCTGCCGCAGCGTTTCGCCGATCTCGGTGACGATCTCGGCGGGCGTGTCGTTCAGGCGGTCGAGGATGCGCAGCAGGCCGGGGCTGATGTGCGCGCCGGCTCCGCCGCGGGCGGGCGGGTTCTGTCCCGCGAGGCGGAAGAGATGGTCGCGTTCGTCGAGCGAGAGGTGCAGCCCCAGCGCCATCGACGCGAGCATCTGGCTCGACGGCTGCGGTCCGCGTTCACGTTCCAGGCGGGAGTAGTAGTCGGTCGACATGTGGCACAGCGTCGCGACCTCCTCGCGACGCAGCCCGTTGGTCCTCCTGCGGGGGCCACGCGGGAGGCCGACATCCTCCGGCTGCAGCGCCTCTCGACGGCTTCGGAGGAACTCCGCCAACCCGGCGCGATCGATCATGGTGAACCCTCATCTCGCGGTGCTGCTTCGTTTCTACCGCCCCTGGTCGACCGTAACCACGGATCGGGCGTCCCACCCTGCGGCTGAAGGAGGGCCTCGCGAGCCGGGGATCGGGAGTCACTGGATCAGCCCTCGGGAACGCGCGACCGTGGATTCACCGACGAACGAGGAGGAGACCAATGCCACGAGGAACGATCGACATCGCAGTCCCTGACCTGGCTGGAAGGCGCGCGCTCGTCACGGGCGCCAGCGACGGAATGGGCCTGGGGATTGCCGAGCGGCTCGCCGCCGCGGGCGCAGAGGTGATCCTGCCGGTCCGCAACCCCCGCAAGGGCGAGGCCGCGATCGCGCGGATCCGCCAGAGCGTGCCGGCCTCCCGGGTCTCACTGCGCAGCCTCGACCTGTCGTCGCTGGAATCGGTCGCTGCCCTCGGTGACACCCTCCGCGAGGAGGGACACCCCATCCACATCCTCGTCAACAACGCCGGAGTCATGACCCCGCCAGACCGGCAGGTCACCTCGGACGGCTTCGAGTTGCAGTTCGGCACCAACCATCTCGGCCACTTCGCCCTGGTGGCGCATCTTCTCCCGCTTCTGCAGGCGGGTCGCGCCCGCGTGACGTCGCAGATCAGTATCGCCGCGCGTCGTGGCGGCATGAACTGGGACGACCTGAACTGGGAACGCAGCTACCACGGGCAGCGCGCCTACAGCCAGTCCAAGATCGCGTTCGGGCTGTTCGGCCTCGAACTCGACCGTCGCAGCCAGGCCGAAGGGTGGGGCATCACCAGCAATCTCTCGCATCCCGGAGTAGCCCCCACGAACCTCCTCGCCGCGCGTCCCGAGCTCGACCGCAACGAGGACACTCCGGCGGTCCGGTTGATCCGGGCGCTCTCGGCTCGCGGCATCCTGATGGGCACCGTCGAGACCGCGAAGCTGCCCGCGCTGATGGCCGCGACCGACCCCGCGGCCAAGGGCGGCGTGTTGTACGGGCCGCGCGGGTTCGGCCAGCTCGGCGGCCCGCCCGCCGAACAACGGCTGTACCCGCCGCTGCGCAGCACCGATGAAGCGACGCGGATCTGGCGGATCTCCGAGCGGCTCACCGAGACGGCGTTCGCCATCACCTGACCGTTCCCGACCGGAGCAGCTATGGACACCTGCGTCGCGGCGGGTCTACTATAAACATAGTATTCAACCGCCCTGACGAAGGAGTCGTCATGCGTGCACCCGACCCTCACGTTTCCACCGCCGAGACAGCGGATTGGACGCCGCCACTCCCCGACGCGCCCGGCTTCGATCACCTCCTCATCGACACACCCGGCGTGCGCTCTCACGTCGCAGCGGTCGGCGACGGTGATCCCGTCGTGCTGCTGCACGGTTTTCCACAGCATTGGTGGCAGTGGCACGAGGTCGCACCCCGGATCGCCGAACATGGCTACCGCGTGATCTGCCTCGACCTGCGCGGTGCCGGCTGGACCGAAGCCGACCGACCCGGCATCGAACGTGAAACGCGAATGCACGACCTGCTCGCCATCCTCGAAGCTCTCGGCATCGAACGTGCACACGTCGTCAGCCACGACATGGGCGCGATCACCGCGATGCAACTCGCCTACACCCACGCCGAACGTGTTCGGCGGGCGGTGCAGCTCTCGGTGCCGCCCGGATTCATCTCGTTCAGCCCGAAACTCGTCGCTGCGTTCCGGCACATGCCGACGCTGCTCTGGCATCGCCCGGGAAGCTCGCTGCGGGGCGTGTGGGCCGATCAATACAACGCGAGGCGAACGCCGGATGCGACCATCGACGCCCACCTCGCACCCATGCAATGTCCTGACATCGATCAGGCGGTGCGGGCGCTCTACCGCGGCATGGTGATCCCCGAGTCGATGCGCCTGAGCCGCGGCGTGTACAAGCGGATGCGACTGACCGTCCCGACACTCTTCGCGTTCGGTCGGGTCGACACCCGATTCAACGAGCCGCTCATGCGCCGCCTCTGCGCACAGCCGGAACGGTTCGCCGACCGCGTCGAATTCGCATTCGTCGACGATGCAGGAAAGCTCCTTCCGGACGACGCACCAGACGCCGTCGCGAGGCTCACGCTCGACTGGATGCAGCGAACCGACTGAACCCGAACTATGGTCGTAGTCAACGTGGGTCGAAAGGCGTCCATTGGCTGCGACGAAGGAGCGTGCGCTCGAAGCGGCGGTCGAGTTGCTCGGCACCAACGGTGTGCGTGCGCTCAGTCACGCGCGCGTCGACGAACGGGCCGGGCTGCCCGCAGGGTCGACCTCGAACTGGTTCCGCACCCGACGGGCACTGCTGGCCGGCGTCGTCGACTGGATGGCCGAGCACGAACGAGCCGACTTCAATCCATCGATCGTCGAGCGACCGACCCCCGAGACGCTGATCGAAGGACTCTGCACGGTGCTGCTCATGCAGACCGGTCCGCTCGCGGTGCGCACCCGGGCGCGCTATGCGCTGTTTCTCGAGCTCGCCGCCGACGACGAACTCCTCGCGCCGATGCGCCGCCAGCGTCGCGAGTTCGAACAATGGACCGACCGGCTGATCGTCGACGCGGGCATGCCCGACCCGGTGCCCGCAGCGCGCGCCCTCATGGCCCTCAGCGACGGACTCATACTGCACCGGCTCACCGTCGACCCCGAACTCGAGGTGCGTCCCGTCATCGAGCGAGCGGTGCGCGCGCTCGCGGGGACATCCTGAGCCCGGCGGGTTCGGATGGGACGACCTGCGAAGGCTGTTCAGTCGACGAGCGCTCCCGTCGGTCACCCCCGGCGGAACACGATCGCCGCCGGGAACCGCTTGAGCAACGGCCGGAACGGGGCCTTCGCGAATCCCACAGCCTCCGCGCCGTCGACGATCCTCGGATGCACGAGCTCGACGTCGCGGCCCCGCCACCGGAGCGACGCGCCATCCGCCGCCACGACGTTGCGCGCCCAGTTGGTCTTCGCGCCCCAGGGCAGACCGATCATCACGATGGAGGCATCCGTCGTCGGCACGACCGCGATCGGCGTCTCGTAGGCGGTGCCGCTCCGGCGCCCGCGGTGGCGTATGAGCGCCCAGAGCGGCACCCAGCGGCGACCCGCCAGGGCGCGTGCGATCGGCGCTGTCGCGTTCACGAGTCGGCGGGGCGGTGCGCCGGCGACTCGCGTGTCGGGGACTCGGGACTGATGGGAGGTCTCGTTCATGCAGTGAGAACGGATGACGCAGCGCATCTGTGACATCTCGGCGAGATCTCGGGCTTGCGTCACATTCCCCGCTGGTGGATCGTCTTCCTGTCATGACCGAATTCGCCGACCTGTGGACCGCGCACCGGCACGTCGTCCGCGACGTGGCCTATCGGGCGCTCGGCTCCGTCGCCGAGGCCGAGGATGTCACCCAGGAGACCTACCTCCGGCTGCTCGCCCGCGACAATGAGCCCGACGCGCCGCCGCTCGACGAGCCGCGGGCGTGGCTCATCACCGTCGCATCACGGCTCGCGATCGACCGGCTGCGTGCGCACGAGCACTCCCGTCGCGCCTACGTCGGGCCCTGGCTGCCGGAACCGATCGTCACCGACGAGCGGACGCTGCCCGAGGACCGCGTCACCCTCGACGATTCGGTGCGGATGGCGCTGCTCGTCGTGCTCGAACAGCTCACCCCCGCGGAACGGACGGCGTTCCTGCTCCACGACGTCTTCGACCTCGGCTTCGACCGCATCGCCGACGTCCTCGGCGTGAGCCCGGCGAGCGCGCGGCAGGCCGCGTCACGCGCCCGGAAGCGGATCGGCGCGCACGGCGAGGCCCGATTCGCCGTCGACCCCGCCGCCGCCCGCCGGCTCTCGGAGCGATTCGCCGCCGCGGCATCCGACGGCGACATCGACAGACTGGTCGCGGTGCTCGCCGCCGATGCGACCGGCCACTTCGACTCCGGCGGCGTCTTCCCTGACGCGCCGACCGAGGTGGTCGTCGGGGCCGAGACGGTTGCTCGGCAGTTCCTCGACGGTGTGGGCGGGCGGGGGCTCGACTTCGAGGTCGCGGAGGTCAACGCCGAACCCGGCATCGTCGTTCGCCGCCGAGGTCGGGTCGTCTCGGTGCTCGCGCTCGAGTTCGCCGATGACCGGATCTCGGCCATCCACGGCGTCGGGAATCCGAAGAAGCTCGGTCACGTGCGGTGAGCGGGCCTCGCTCGAATTCTCATCCGAGATTTCGACCAGGTCCCCATTGTCCGCGCTCGCCGGCCGAGCGGCGACCGCAGCGCCGTGGATATCGGTGCGGCGTTACAGGGGGTAGCCGATGCCGGTGAGTTCTTCGGACGCCGCCCAGAGTCGTGCGGCGGTCGCGGCATCCGCGGCCTCATCGGAGCGGCCGACGAGCACCGGCGGCCCGGTCATCTCCCGGCGGCCTCCCGGGCCCGCGTAGCCGGCGCCGGGCATCTGCTCGGTCGCCGCGTAGAGGGTGGGGGCGGCTCCGCTCGGGGCATCTTGCGCGAACAGGCGCACGGCCACCTTCGCCACCACGTTCAGGATCGGGTTCTTCTTCGAACTCGACCCGAGGTTGGTCGCGGCCATGCCGGGATGCGCAGCGGTCGCCAGAATGGGTGATCCCGAGGCGTCGAGGCGCCGTTGCAGTTCGAGCGTGAAGAGCAGGTTCGCGAGCTTCGACTGCCCGTAGGCCGCCGAACCCCAGCCGTATCGCCGGGTCGTGAAGTTGAGGTCGTCGAAGTCGATCGTGCCCGCTCGGTGCTCACCGCTGGCGACCGTCACGACACGGCCCGTGATGTGCGGGAGGAGGAGGTTGGTCAGCGCGAAGTGGCCGAGGTGGTTGATGCCGAACTGCAGCTCGAAGCCGTCGTTCGTGAGGCCGAATGGTGGCATGAGCACGCCCGCGTTGTTGACGAGGATGTCGATGTCGCCGGTCCACGCGGCGGCGAACCGGCGCACCGACGCGAGGTCGGCCAGGTCGAGCCGGCGAACCTCAGTGGATCCCTCGAGGTTCGCCGCGGCATCCCGGCCCCGCTGCTCGTCACGGACAGCGAGCACGACGTGCGCTCCGTGCCGGGCGAACGCGCGTGCGGCCTCGAGGCCGATGCCGCTGTTGCCGCCGGTGACGATGATGGTCGCGCCGTCGAGCCGCGGCATCCGCTCGGCCGTCCAACCGGGCCCGACCGCCGTCGCGGCGGTCATGATTGCGACACGAACGTGCTGAGGGCAACGGGCGCGATCGGTGCAGTGATCGCCGCGGGGTTGAAGCCCTTCACGATGAGCCAGACGGCGAAGAACAGTTCGAAGAGCCCGCCGGGGATGGTCGACACGAGGCCGGCGCCGGCGAACCCCAGGAGTTCGAGCACGCATCCCAGCGCGAACGACGCGTAGCCGACGAAGCCCCACGCGGCGAGGAAGCGCGGCACGAGGCGCGACCGGAACAGCGCGGCGCAGAAGAAGAGGCTGCCGATGCCGAGCCCGGCCATGGCGACGTTGTAGGCGAGGAAGTTGCCGGCGACGGCGCCCGCCGACAGCGTGAGCAGGCTGACGACGCCGATGGCGAGCACCACGCCCTCGAAGATGCGGGTGGCGAGGTAGCCGATCGCGATGATCGGGGCGCGCGGCCGAAGGATCGGCAGCATGAGCACGCCGATGGCGATGACGGCGGCGGAGTTGAGCAGCATCATCGCCGCACCGGTGGTCAGGAGGAGGCTTGCGGCGCCGGCTGTGGCGGCGGGAGCGGCGGCGCTCGTCGCGAGCGTGCTGCCGATGCCGTAGAGGAGGAAGGCGCTCAACATGAGCACCCCCACCCGGCGTGCGGTGAGCCGTGCCGGGTTTCGCGTGGTGTTCATGGCTAGACCTATCTCGAGGAGCTGAACCATACGGTGTATGGTCGATTCCTCGAAACGCTACCATACGGTGTATGGTTTCGTCTACGGGAATCACCACGGATGCTTCGGCAGGCCGAAGACCGGAGGGCACATGCCACGCGGGCCAAGAGAAACGGCGGCAGCGACGAGGGAGCCCGTGACGCGCGAGCGGGCAGTGCGGGTCGCGGTCGAACTCGCCGATGCGGGCGGAATCGAGTCCGTCAGCATGCGCAAGCTCGCCGCGGAGCTGAGCATCACGCCGATGTCGTTGTACTACCACGTGCCCGGCAAGGAGGACATCCTCGACGGGATGCTCGACGTCGTGTACTCCGAGATGCACGTGCCCCGACCCGGCGTCGAGTGGAGGACGGCCATGCTGGAACGCGCCGAGTCGACGCGCGCGGTGCTGGCGCGGCATCCGTGGGCCATCAGCCTCGACGCACGCACGTCGCCCGGTCCGGCGACGCTCGGTCATCTCGACGCGACCATCGGAGTGCTTCGTGCTGCCGGATTCTCGATGCCCCTGGTCGGCCACGCCATGTCGTTGCTCGACAGCTACGTGCAGGGGTTCGCCATGCAGGAGGCGACCCTGCCCCTCGACGCGTCGGGCGACATCGGCGCCGTCACCGAAGACATCATGGCGCAGCACCAGATGATGTCGAACGCGTTCCCGAACCTCGCGGAGATGGCGGTGACGCTCATCCTCCAGCCCGGCTACGCCTACGGCAACGAGTTCGAGTTCGGGCTCGAGCTGATCCTCGACGGCATCGAGAAGGTGCATCGCCAGCAGGTCGAGGCGGCCGACGCGTGAGCAAGCCAGAGCTGTGACTTCCGCTGCCGCCTAGACTCGCCACGTGACTCACCCCCGCACCGCGATCACAGGCGGCACCGGATTCGTCGGACGACACCTGGCCGAGCGGCTCGGGCCTGAGGCATCCGTCGTCATCTCTCGACGCACCGGCGTCGACACCAGTGACGTCGACGCGCTCGCGCGTGCGTTCGACGGCTGCGAGGTCGTCGCGCACTGCGCCGGGATCAACCGGGAGATCGGCGACCAGACCTACCAGCGCGTGCACATCGAAGGCACCGCGAACGTGGTCGAGGCGGCCAAGCGAGCCGGGGTTCGCAAGGTCATCATGCTGAGCTTTCTGCGGGCGCGGCCCGACTGCGGATCGGCGTACCACGAGTCGAAGTGGGCGGCCGAAGAGCTGATCCGCGACTCGGGCCTCGACTACACGATCCTCAAGGCCGGCATGATCTACGGCCGCGGCGACCACCTCATCGACCACCTCAGCCGCACGGTGCAGACGCTGCCCGTGTTCGCGACGGTCGGCTTCCGCGAAAAGCCCATCCGCCCCATCCCGATCGACGACCTCACCGACATCCTCGTCGCCGCAGTCGATGGGCGGATGCCGCGTGAGACCGTCGCGGTCGTCGGCGCCGAGCAGCTGCTGCTGTCGAAGGCCGTGCGGCGCGTGGCATCCGTCGTCGGTCGTCGCGTGGTCGTGGTGCCGTGGCCGGTGTGGGCGCAGTACGCGCTCGCGCAGGTGACCGAGTGGACCATGCAGGTGCCGCTCGTCGCGAAGGCCCAGGTGCGCATGCTCGCCGAGGGTGTGACGGATGCCGCGCCGCCCGCGGCATCCGTACCCGACGACCTTCGCCCGCGCCGCAGGTTCACGGCCGAGCAGATCCGGAGCTCGCTGCCTGAGCCCGGCGGGTTCGGATGGCGCGACCTGCGGGTCAACAGGTGAGGAGTGCTCCCTGCGCCGGGAGTGGGACGTTCGATGCGGGAAGGTCTTCCGGCGCACCCGATTGCGTTGCGGCCTCGCGCGCTAGGTTGGTGCCATGCAGCCCGGTGAGGTTGGAATCGAGATCACGCCGATCCTGTCGGCCGGATCGCTCGAACCGGAGTTCGCCGCTCAGCTCGACGCGCTGCTTCGCCGCACCTGTCATCTCGCCCGCGCGCTGACCGGCGCCGAGCTGGCGGCCGTCAAGCTCCGTGCCGGCGACGACTCGTCGCAGGCACGCAAGTACTTCAGCATGAGCGAGAAGTACGCAGCCTTCCGCGACTTCCGAGTCGACCCGAAGGGCGAGGGCCTGCACGGGATGAGGATCCCACCCGGCGAGGTCGTCCGCCTGACCGAAGCCGAGGTGCTGTCGCATCCGCTCTACCAAGCCTTCGGCCCGTTCGCTGACACCCACCCGCCGATGCGCGGCTGGCTGGCCACGAGTGTCTGCGGCGACGACGGTCGAAGCTACGGGATGCTGCAGCTGAGCGATAAGAGCGGTGGGCGCGACTTCGACGCATCCGACGAGGCGAACATCCACGAACTCGCGGCTCTGATCGGTGAGACGCTCGACGCCCTTCGACTGGCCGCCCAGCGGCCGGCCTAGCCGTCCCGGGCGGGGCTGATCGGAGCTTCGCACCGCGGCCGCGGCGAAGCGCTCGTCACCCCTCGCGCAGCCCCTCACGCAACTCCCCCGCGATCGCCTCACCGAGCACCCGCGCGCCGTCCACCGACGGGTGCAGCCCGTCGAAGCTCATCCCGTCGCGGAACCTCCCGTCGGTGGTGCGCAGGCCGGCGGATGCGTCGACGAACCGCCATCCCCGGTCGCCCGCCAGGTCTTCGAGGTGTTCGTTGTACGCGTCCGCGCCAGCGGGCAACGCGTCCATCGGCGGTATCGATACGACGACGACGTCCTCGATGCCGACGACATCGATGATCCGGTCGAGATTCGCCGCCGATTCATCGAACGGGATGCCGAACGCGACGTCGTTGGTGCCGGCGAGGAGCACGAGGACGTCCGCTTCGATCGACCCGACCGAGTCGGCCATCATCGCCGTCGTCGCACCCCACTCCGCCCAGCCGCCGGCGAACGCGAAGCCGTCGTCGACGACGTACGTCGCCCACGACCCGGCGCCGAGGTCGCCGGCGGCGAAGTCGGGGCTGTCAGCGTCCGCGATCGAGTCGCCGACGACGGCGAAGGTGCCGTGAACGGCGACAGCGGATGCCTCGGGCGGACCGGTGCCGTCAGCAGGCCCCAGTGCGGAGCATCCGACGATCAGGGTCGCGCACGCCCCGACGGCGAGCGCTGCGCCGACGCGGCGCACGACCTCGCCGACCCCCGCTGCCGCCCTGCGCCCGAGCATGGGGCCAGTCTAGGAATCGGATGCCGCGCGGAGGAGTGGGCCTGCGAGTGAGTGGCGCTCGTGCCACACGCGACGGATGTCTCGACCAGGCGACTTCTCCTCCACAGCCGGCTCTCGGGCGAGTTTGTCCACAGGTAAATGCCTGATCATCGGGTGTTTTCGCGCACGGTCGAATGTCGGTGGGTGGGTGCAGGGTGGAAGCATGGAACAGCCCCCGCCGCAACCGCCGCAGGCGCTGGCCGCGCCGCACGCGCGGCATGCGCTGGCCGCGGCCGACGCGCAGGCCGCCCCGCACGCGCTGGCGGCGCTCGAGCGCGATGTCGCAGCGCTGTGCGAGGCGTGGGAAGGCGCGATGCCGGCACGGGGCGCTGTCGGTGGTGCCGCCCAGGTCGAGGTGGAACAGATGAGCGACCCCGGGCTCATGCGGGTCACCGACGCGCTCGCGCAGGTCCGGCGCGACATCGACGCCGTACTGGCCAGGGTCGCTGCCGAGGTGACGAAGCGATCCGGGCCCGAGTTCGGCGATATCGGAATGGCGAAGGCCCAGGGATTCCACAACCCGGCGCGACTGATCGCCGCGTCCACCCGAGCATCGCGCGCCGACGCGCTGCGGCTGATCACCGTCGGCACCGTCACCGCGCAACGCCAGACCTTCAGCGGCGAGCGCCTCCCCTCGCGGCATCCGCACGTCGCAGCTGCGGTGGAGGCGGCGAAGATCGGCATCGAGGCGGCATCCGCGATCACCTCGATGCTCGACCGTGCGTCGGCGCAGGCAGAGGCGAGCAGGGTCGACCTCGTCGAGGCAGCACTCGTCGAACTGGCAGGGCGGGTGCCGCTCGAAACGCTCCTTCGCGGAGTTCGCGAGGCGGAGGCACGGCTCGACCCCGACGGAGTCGAACCCCGCGAAGACGAGCTGTGCACGGAACGCTCGCTCACGATGCGCGAAGACGGCCGTGGCATGGTGCACCTTCACGCCCGACTCGACCCCGAGAGCGCCGCCCCGGTGAAGGCGGCGATCGAGGCGCTCGTGACCGACGTGCTGCGCCGACGTGAGCCCGCCGACGGCGATCCCATCCCGGTCGCTGACGACCGACGCTCGATCCCGCAGATTCAGGCCGATGCGCTCGCCGCACTCGCCCGCCACACGCTCGGCTGCGCCCAGACCCTCACGCCGCTCGCGAAGGCCACGGTCGTCGTCCGCGTCGACCTCGACACCCTCGTCAGCGGCCTCGGGCACGCGCGCATGACGGTCTCGATCAACCGATCTCCGCTGCCACGGCCCGCCGCATGGCGGCCGACGCCGAGCTCGTTCCGGCCGTGCTCGGGGGCGACAGCATCCCGCTCGACCTCGGACGGGCCGCTCGGCTGTTCACGAGGGCGCAACGCCTCGCGCTCGGCGAGCGCGACGGTGGCTGCGCTTCGTGTGGCCAGAACATCGCCTACATCGAGGCCCACCACATCGACTGGTGGGAACGCGACGCGGGCCCGACCGATCTCTCGAACGGCGTCATGCTCTGCAGCTTCTGCCACCACATGATCCACCGCGAGGGGTGGAAGATCCTCCCGAGCCCGAACGAGGTGTGGTTCATCCCACCGCCGCACATCGACCCGGCACAGGTTCCACGACTCGGCGGTCGAGCGCGATTCGAGCTGCGCGAAGATCGTGCGGCATGAGAAGACTCGGCTCAGCGGCCGTGCGCGGCTCGAGCTCGCGAAGAGCGGGCGGCATGACGCGATTCGGCTCAGTCGCCGAGCGCGATTCGAGCTGCGCGAAGAGCGGGCGGCATGACGCGATTCGGCTGAGCGGGGCCTGCTGGGCAGGGCGCGCGGCTTCGGCCCTCGAAGTTGGGCGAGCTCAG
This sequence comes from Agromyces ramosus, assembly GCF_004216665.1. GTDB lineage: Bacteria > Actinomycetota > Actinomycetes > Actinomycetales > Microbacteriaceae > Agromyces > Agromyces ramosus. The sequence continues at coordinate 789,348 of NZ_SGWY01000001.1, forward strand.
TTCGGCGCTCCGTGCAGCGGCAGAGCGCAGGCATGCCGGCAGGGGGATGTTCCGGCCCGCGATCGGGGTCGTCTCGCTCACGACGATGCGTAGGTCGCCCACGCGTTGACGCGCCGCGGGCGCGAGCGTAGACCTGAGGCATCCGAGAAGGAGGTACCGCAATGGCGAAGGATCTCTTGGTCACCCTCGAGGACCAGCCCGGCGAAGGGGCTCGACTCGGCGAGGCGCTCGGCAATGCGGGTGTCAACATCGAGGGCCTCTGCGCGATCATGGATGGCGGCACGGGCACCGTCCACGTGCTCGTCGACGACGTCGCGGGCGCCAGAACGGCGCTCGAGGGCGCCGGCCTGACCATCGAGGCGGAGACCGACGTGATCGTCAGTCCGCCACTCCCCGACCCCGACCTGGACACGCCGGGCAGGTTCGGTGCGATGGCGCGCGCGATCGCCGACGCCGGAATCAACATCACGCTCGTGTACGTGGCCTCCAGGAACCGCGTCGTCCTCGCGACGAGCGACAACCAGCGGGCCACGCAGCTGTTGCAGTCGATGATGTAGCGCCTGGCCAGAAGACGCCCGAGCGGACCGACTCGCCCGGGCGAATTGGAGCGCCCGGATCTCGGTGATTCGGGGCGCGGTCACACAGCCAGCCGGGGTGACCTGACCCCTGCGGTCCTAGGCTCGACCCATGGCCATTCAACGCATGGACAACGTCGGCATCGTCGTCGATGACCTCGACACGGCGATCGCGTTCTTCACGGAACTCGGCATGGAGCTCGAGGGCAGGGCCGACATCGAGGGCCCCTTCGCCGACCAGACCGTCGGGCTCGACGGCATCGACTGCGAGGTCGCCATGCTGCGCACGCCCGACGGCCACGGCAGGCTCGAACTGAGCCGGTACCGCTCGCCCGAGGCATCCGAGATGTCGCCTCGCAACCCTCCGCACAACATCATCGGCATGCATCGCGTGATGTTCGCCGTCGACGACATCGACGACACCATCGCGCGCCTGCGCACCCACGGCGCCGAGCTCCTCGGTGAGGTCGCGAACTACGAGAACGTGTACCGGCTCTGCTACCTCCGGGGGCCGGCCGGCATCATCGTCGCCCTGGCCGAACAGATCGGCTGAGCCTCGAGGCTGACGCGCACGGCCGCACGTCGGGCATCGGCAGCGCCATGCGGTGAGTCACGGATGTCGCGGCGCAGCTCGACGAGTTCGTCGCCATCAACGCCGAGGTGCGGCTGACCACGCTGAAGACCGGCTTGCTCATCCTCGCCGGCGTCAGCGCGAACGCGATCTTCCCGGCGAGCCGGTTCCCCGCTCTCCGCCCGACGAGATTGCCGACCCGTCGCCGGAGGAGCGCTGAGACGACTGAGCCTCCAAGAGCCCGGCATCCACGGGCTGCAGTTTCGCGTTCGGCGCGCGCTTCAGCCCTGCTTCAGCAACAGCGACGAGAATGGCGTGGATGCGGATCCTGGTGGTCGACGACGAGGTGCGCCTCGCTGACGGCGTGCGGCGCGGCCTCGAAGCCGAGGGGTTCGCCGTCGATGTGGCGCACAACGGCGTGGACGGGCTCTGGCGAGCGCGGGAGACCCGTTACGACGCCATCGTGCTCGACCTGATGATGCCCGGCATGAGCGGATGGAAGGTCTGCGAGGCGTTGCGCGCCGAGGAGAACTGGACCCCGGTGCTCATGCTCACCGCGAAGGACGGCGAGTGGGACCAGGTCGAGGCGCTCGAGACGGGCGCCGACGACTACGTCACCAAGCCGTTCTCGTTCGCCGTGCTCGTGGCCCGGTTGCGCGCGCTGATCCGCCGCGGCGGCGTCGCACGGCCGGTCATCCTCGAAGCCGGCGACCTCCGATTGGACGCGAGCGGCAAGCGGGTCTGGCGCGGCGAGCAGCAGGTCGCGTTGACCGCCCGGGAATTCGCCGTGCTCGAACACCTGATGCGACACCGCGGACAGGTGATCTCCAAGCGGGACCTGATCGCGGGAGTCTGGGACGACGACTTCGAGGGCGACCCCAACATCGTCGAGGTGTACGTGGGGCACCTGCGACGCAAGCTCGACCGCCCGTTCAGGCGGGAGGCCATCGAGACCGTCCGCGGCTCCGGGTACAGATTGGCTGCCGACGGTGGCTGAGCGACGACGATGGCGGTCGGTGCGGGCGCGGGCGACGGCCGGAGCAACGCTCGTGATCGCCGTCGTCATGCTCGTCGGCGCCTTCGCGTTCCTCGAGATCCTGCGCGGCACCGTGCTCGGCGCGTCCGCTCGCGCCGGGGAGGTGCGGGCAGAGGAGCTGGCCGGCCAGGTCGAGGCGCAGGGTCCGGATGCGGTCGACGGGCTGGAGGACGAGATCGTCCAGCTGCTGTCGCCGGGCGGCGACGTCGAGGTGGCCTCCGAGGATGCTCCGGAGGCATCGCCGCCGTTCGCGGGCGAGCCGCAGGTCTCCACGATCGACGATGAGCCCGTGCTCGTCATCACCGAGGAGCTGGACGGCGGCGGCACGCTCGTGCTCGGCGTGCCGATCGACGACGAGATGGAGACGCTGGGCACCGTGACGCTCCTGCTCACCGTGTCCGTTCCCCTGGTGGTGCTGCTCGTGGCGGGCATCACCTGGTTCGTGATGGGGCGTGCGCTGAGCCCTGTGGCGCGGATCACCGCAGAGGTCGACGACATCACGGCCGCCCGGCTCGATCGGCGCGTGCCCGTGCCGGCATCCGGCGATGAGATCGCGGCATTGGCCGAGACCATGAACGCGATGCTGGAGCGCCTGGACGCGGCGGCGAGCGCGCAGCGACGGTTCATCTCCGACTCGTCCCACGAGCTCAGGTCTCCGCTCGCCACCATCCGCCAGCACGCCGAACTCGCGCAGGCGCACCCCGAGGTCACGTCGATGACGGAGCTCGCGGATGTCGCGCTCGATGAGGGCCTCCGCCTCCAGGGCCTCGTCGACGCACTCCTGCTCCTGGCCCGCCTGGACGAGGGCGCGCCCAGCCCTGACGAGCCCGTCGACCTCGACGACCTCGTGCTCGCCGAGGCGTCTCGGCTCCGGACCTCCGGCATCGCGGTGGACGAATCCGGGGTCGGCCCTGCCCGCGTACATGGAAATCCGCAGCTGCTCGGACAGCTCGTGAGGAACCTGACCGACAACGCCGCACGCCATGCCCGCCGCAGCGTCGCCATCAGCCTCACGCAGCGCGACGGACGGGTTGTCCTCATGATCGACGATGACGGCGATGGCATCCCCGAGGCACAGCGCGAGCGGGTGTTCGACCGATTCGTGCGCCTCGACGAGGCCCGCGACCGAGACGCCGGCGGCAGCGGCCTGGGCCTCGCGATCGTCCGCGGCGTCGCCCGTGCCGCGCACGGCGTCGTCACCATCGAGGATGCTCCGCTGGGCGGAGCCCGGTTCACCGTGACCCTTCCCGCGGGTTCCTGAAGCCCGCTTCAGGAAGCTTCAGGATCGCTTCAGCGCCCGTTCGGCACGATCGGACCATGAGCGAAACGACGAACACCCCGAACCAGCCTGACGCCGCCACGCCCGGCACCCCGGCCACGCCCGGCACCTCGGCCACGCCCGGCACCTCGGCCACGCCCGAATCCACCACGCGGGCGTCGAGTACACCCACCTCACGCAAGCGGACACTCCTCGTCGCCGGAGGATCCGTCCTCGCCGCCCTCGTCCTGGCCGGAGGCGGGATCGCCGTCGGCGCCGCGATCGCCGACGAGGGTGACGACGATGGCGACGGTGTGTCGGCGACCGCGGGGTCCGAGCAGGACGACGACGACGACAACCGCGAGGACGCCGACGGTGCGACCGTCAACGACTCCGATCGTGGCAGCACCTCTGCCGACGAGCTCATCGGGATCGTCGACGCCGCGTCATCCGAGGCGGACGGCACGGCCGTGAGCCTCGACGCGGGGCCTGACGGGAACTGGGACGTCGAGTTCCGGGCAGGAGCCGGCGACGAGACCGAGGTGCGCGTGGCATCCGATGGCACGACCACCGTCATCTCCACGGAAGCCGCCGATTCCGACGACGCAGCGCCGCAGGGCGGGCTCGACGCCGAGACGCTGGAGGCGCTGGTCGCCGCCGCACTCGACGAGGTCGAGGGCAGGATCGTCGACCTCGAAGTGGACGACGACACGACCTCCCCGTATGACGTCTCCGTGCTGACCGGTGAGGGACGCACGGTCGACCTCGCGCTGGACGCCGACTTGAACGTGATCGCCACGGAGACCGACGACTGACGGATCGGGCGGTGGCGGCGAGCTACGCCCAGCCGAGCTCTCGGAGCCGAGCGTCGTCGAGCCCGAAGAAATGACCGATCTCGTGCACGAGCGTGATGTGGACGCGGGAGCGCAGCGCGTCGAGGTCGGCGCTGTGCTCCTGCAGGTTGTTCTTGTACAGGGTGATCCGGTCGGGGAGCTCGCCGAAGCCGTACACCCCTCTCGTGGTCAGCGGATGCCCGCGGTACTGCCCGAACAGCCGCGGCCGCTCCCCCACCGGCTGGTTCTCGACGACGATCGCGACGTTCTCGACCCCACGCACCATGTCGTCGGGAAGCGCGTCGAACTCCTCCGAAACCATGCGCTCGAAGTCGTCGTCGGAGATCTGGACCATGCTCCAATTGTGCGCGCTCGACCGGCTCGTCGCCGAGGCGGGCATCCCCGATCCGGTGCCCGCCGCCCGCGCCTCACAGCGACTCCCATGAGCCTGCGTCGGGTCCCGCCGGCAGCCGTCGCGCCGAGAACGAGCCGCCGGGCGGATGGGGGCGTACCCCTGCTCAGTCGACGAGCGCTCCAGCCGAGAGGTTCGCGATCGCCCCGGTGATCGAGCGTGCGCGATCGGATGCCACGAACGCGAGGTACTCCGCGACCTCGTCGAGCACGGGCAGTCGGCCGAGCAGGGTCATGCCCACCAGGCCGGCGAGCCACTCGTCCATGGGGATCCCGCCGGCCGCGGCGGTGCGTCCGAACATCTCGCCCGTGTACGAGGTCGCGAGGGCATCCGACATCGCGTGCGGACGCACGCAGACCACCCGCACCCCGACAGGCCCGAGTTCCCCGGCGAGTGCGCGCGAGAACCCCTCGAGCCCGGCCGATTGGGCCGCGTTGCCGAGGAGCCCGCGTCCGGTGAGCCGCGCTCCGGGCGTCGAGACCGTGAGGATCACGCCGCTCCGCTGCGCGATCATGTGCCGCGACACGGCCTTGGCCGTCACGAAGTTCGTCTGCAGGTATCCGACCACGGGGTGCAGGTAGTCCTCGAGCGACGTCTCGGCGATCGGCAGGCCCTGCACGTGGTCGAATCCCACCGTGTTCAGGGAGATGTCGATGCGGCCCGCGGCATCCGCCACCTCATCGACGTGCCGGTCGACCGCGGCCTGGTCCATCGCGTCGACGACCGCCACCGAGACATCCGCCCCCTCGGCCCTGGCGACGGATGCCGCGGCCTCGAGTCGCGGCAGGCTCCTCCCAGCGAGGAACAGCCGTGCGCCCTCGCGGGCGAACACTCGCGCCGCCGCGGCTCCGATCGATCCGCCACCGCCGTGGATGACGGCGACCTTGTTCTCGAGCAGCATCACGCCGCCTCCGTTCCTGTCATCGTTCGTGCGAGCAGGCGCTGGGGATCTTCTCCCGCCGCCCCGCCGGATACGCGTCAACCGCTGACGCTCGATCGTGCAACTTCAGGGTTGCAGGTTCTCGTCCGAATTGCAACCTATAAGTTGCAATTGCGGATTCGGCCGACGCAGCAGCGCCGTCAGGGTGGGCGCCGGAGCACGCACCCACTCACGCCTCGCGCGTCGACCCTGCCGCTGCTCGCACCGGCACCAGCGACTGCGGTGCGGCCGCCGACCGGCGCACGGCACCCGGCGTCGTGCCGTGGTGACGCTTGAAGGCCCGGCTGAACGCGGCCTCCGACGCGTAGCCGACCCGGCTCGAGATCGACGCGATCGGATCGGTGGTGTGGACGAGCTCGGAGTGCGCCTGCTCGAGCCGCCACGCGGCCAGGTAGCGCATCGGCGGCTCGCCGACGAGGGTGGTGAACCGCTCTGCGAACGCCGACCGTGACATGTTTGCCTGCCTGGCGAGCTCGACGAGGGTCCAGTCCTCGTCGGGGTGAGCGTGCATGCGGCCGAGCGCGCGGCCGATCTGCGGGTCGCGGAGTGCAGTGAGCCATCCGGTCGCCGCCAGGTCGGCGTTGCGCAGCCACCAGCGGAGCACCTGGATGACGAGCACGTCGGCCAGCCTGGTCATCACCGCCTCGCCTCCCGGCGCGATGACCTCCGCCTCACGCGCCAGGAGTCGCAGCACCGCCTGGAAGACGCCCGCCTCGCCGTCCTCCCACGCGTCGACGCGGATGACGTCGGGAAGCTCCGCGATCAGGCGAGCCGTGAGCGGAGCATCCACCCGCATCGCCGCATAGGCGACCTGCGCTCGCTCACCGCCGCCACCGAAGCGCATGTGCTCGTACGTGTCGCTGAGCTGCTCGACGGGGATGTCGAAGAGGGGCGTCGCCGTGGCATCTGCTGTGCTCAGCAGCCGGTGCGGGACCCCGCGCGTGATGAGGGCCGCACTGCCGGCCTCGAGGACATGGCGATCGCCGCCGACCTCGAGGACGCACCTGCCGGCCAAGACGACCGGAAGCGACATGTACCCGTCGAGGCGAGGGAACTCCACGCCCCATGGAGCGGAGAGCTCGGCGCGGCAGTAGAGCGCGCCGGTGAATCGCAGGAGGTGGAGACCATCGCCGAGCTGCTCGCCGACATGATCGCCCGGGATGCGCGGATTGACCATGCGTCCACAGTGGCATGCCGGGATTCCAGGAGTCCGAGGATCTGGACGATCAGCAAGAAGATGCGGCCTCTCGGCGATTGTTCGTCCGCCCCCACACCGCGAGGGTGGACGCATATCAACCGAAAGGATCAATCATGAGTTCCACGATCGCCGTCATCGGCTCCACCGGGAAGACCGGACGCCGCGTCGCCGACCTGCTCGACGAGCGCGGCCACGCCGTGCGCCGCTTGGCTCGCGGGACCAGTCCCGCATTCGACTGGCAACACCCCGAGGGCTGGCCGCAGGCTCTGCAGGGCGTCGAACGCCTGTATGCGGCCTTCGTTCCCGATCTCGCCGTCGCGGGATCGGATGTCGCCATCGCCCGTCTCATCGAGGTGGCACGCGATGCCGGCGTGCGTCGCATCGTGCTGCTGTCCGGACGCCGCGAAGCGGGCGCGCTTCGCTGCGAGGACCTCCTGCTCGCCTCCGGCATCCCCGCCACCGTCGTGCGATCCAGCTGGTTCACGCAGAACTTCACCGAGGGGATGCTCCGAGACGCGGCATCCAGTGGAGTGCTGGCGCTTCCCGCCGGCGAGGTGCGCGAGCCGTTCATCGACGTCGACGACCTCGCCGCGGTCGCCGTCGAGGCGCTCACCGGCGAGGGCCACGAGGGTCGCGTCTTCGAGGTGACCGGGCCGCAGTCGCTGTCGTTCGCGGAGATCGCGAGCCTGCTCTCCGAAATCAACGGGCGGGAGGTCGTGTACCTGCCGGTGACGTTCGACGAGTTCCATGCCGCCGTCGCCGCGGAGGAGGGACCCGAGGTCGCGACGATGCTCACCGAGCTGTGCCGCGAGGTGCTCGACGGTCGGAACGAGCCCACCACCACGGGCGTGTACGAGGTGCTCGGCCGGCCGGCGCGCGACGTGCGGACGGTCCTCACCGAGGCGGCCGCCGTCGGAGCCCGGGCATAGGCGACTGCCGCTCAACCCGATTCCTCGTAGCCGCCGCGAGGCAGGGTCACGTCGTCGGCGTGCCAGGTGTTGAGCCACACGGTTCCCGCTCGGAACCCGGGGAGGACGTCCGCATCCTCTTCGAGGAGATCACCGCTGATCACCTGGCGAACGGCGGCGTTCTCGCCAGCGAGGACGCGTCACGTGCGAGCGTGGTGGCGAAACTGGGAACGGGCGCCTGACGGCGACTTCCGCCCATGGGCGCCGGCGATGTCGTCGGCGACGAGATCGGCATTCACGGCGCCGGCCACGAGCGAGCCGAGACCCAGGGAGACGGAGACGTTGGCGCGCGCGTTCACGACGTTTCCGACCGCCCACACTCCGGGAACGGACGTGCGCCCGTCTTCGTCGATGTCGACCCAGGGTCCGAGGGGGCCTTCCGTCGTCGTCGCTCCGAGCGAACGCAGGAGTGCGTCGCGCGGCCGAGGGGTGGGCCCGGTGAAGACCACCCCCACGGCGATCACACGTCCACCGACCTCCACGCCGGTCACTCGGTCATCGTCGACGCGGAGCCCCGTGACCGGGCCGGATTCGAACCGGATGCCGCGGCGCACGAGCGCGTCCATCTCATCGGCCGCGGGCTCGCCGGTCGCGTTCGCGAAGTAGACGACGCGGTCGGACCACTGCCGCAGCAGCTGCGCCTGATCGACGCTCCGGGGCGAGGTCGCGACGACGCCGATGACATCATCGCGGTGCTCCCAGCCATCGCAGTAGGGGCAGACGACGACTCCTCGCCCCCACTGCTCGCGGAGCCCCGGGATGTCCGGCAGGTCGTCGGCGAGGCCGGTCGCAACCAGCAGGCGTCGAGCGCGGATGGTCTCGTTCGCGGTCTCGACCTCGACGACGGCGCCGTCTGCTCGCGCCGCCGTCACCTCGCCGTGGATGAGACGCACGCCGTATCCCGCAACCTCCTTCCGTCCGAGCTCGAGGAGCCGGAGCGGCGAGAGTCCGTCGTGGCCGAGGACCCCGTGCATGTGCGGAGCGGTCATGTTCCTGGGCTCGCCCGCGTCGACGACGACAACCCGTCGGCGCGCTCGGCCGAGTGAGAGCGCGGCGCTGAGGCCGGCCGGCCCGCCGCCCACGACGACGACATCGGTGAGTTCCCGTCCATTGCCCATGCGGTTCATGCTGGTGCCGCGGGCAGGTCGGTGGCAATATCAGTTGCTGGAATGGCAACGAGGTGGACCATGGCGAATCACGACGAGTTGGCCGGCATCGGCGACCGCCTGCGTGCGATCCGCGAGGCCCGCGGAATGACCCTGCGGGCCGTCAGCGAGGCCAGCGGCATCTCGATCAGCACGCTGTCGCGGCTCGAATCGGGCTCCCGGCGAGCGCAGCTCGACCTGCTCCTGCCCCTCGCGCGGCTCTATCGCCTGCCCTTGGACGACCTGGTCGGAGCCCCCGCCCTGGGCGATCCGCGCATTCACCCGCGTCCGCGATTGCGGGACGGCGTCGTGACGGTGCCGCTCTCCGGGGGTGCGGGCTCGTGGGAGGCGTTCAAGCAGGTGCATCCGCCATCGCCCGAGAAGCCCATTCGACAGTGGGTGCATCCCGGGTGGGATTGGATCTACGTGATCTCGGGGCGCATGCGGCTGCTGCTCGCCGACGACGACCTCATCATCGAGGCGGGCGAGGCCGCCGAGTTCGATACCCGGGTGCCACACGGATTCGGCAATCCCGGCCCCGACGCACTCGAGGTGCTCTGCCTCTTCAATGCGCAAGGTGCGCGGGTGCACACTCGTACATCTGCGTGAACCCGAGAACCAGAGAGCCGACACCGCGGATGCCGCGCCGCCCGCGGCATCCGTGCCCGTTGACAATTTCGCTCGACGGTGTCGGATCTCGGCGAGGCTGTTCGTAGCAGGGGTGAGAGGTCGCCCGCGAGGGGCGCCCCGAGGAGGGACCACGATCATGAAGCTGATCACCAACACCCAGATCACCGTCGACGGGGTCATGCAGGCGAACGGTGGGAACAATCCGGAGTTCGACCCGGGATTCGACCGCGGCGGGTGGGCCCTGCCGCTCGGGGAGGCGGAGTCGGAGACCTACATCGGCGACTACTACCAGCGGGCCGACGCGTTCCTGTTCGGCCGGCGCACCTATGAACTGTTCGCCGGCTATTGGGGCGGCGTGCGCCGAGACGATGTCGATGATCCGTTCGTCAGCTCCTTGAACTCGCGCCCGAAGTTCGTCGCATCGAACACGATCACCCACCCGGAGTGGACGGACACGACCGTGCTCTCCGGAGACCTCGAGTCGGCCATCCGCGAGTTGAAGGCCGAGCCGGGCGGCGAGCTGCAGGTGCACGGGAGCGGCCAGCTGATCCGGTGGCTGCTCGAACACGAGCTCGTCGACGAGATGACGCTGATCGTCTTCCCCGTGATCGTCGGCGGCGGCACGCGGCTGTTCCCCGAGCAGGGCAGGGACTTCGCCCTCGACCTGCTCGAATCGCGCACGTTCCCGACGGGCATCACGGTGCAGACCTACCGGCCGACCGGGCGACCGCAGTATGCGTAGCAGGCGGCGCACGTGCAGTATGGCCCTGAACCACGTCCCCGGAGGTGTGAGATGCAATACCTGGTTTCCGTGATCGACGACCGGACCAACTCCGGCACGCCCGAGGAGATGCGGGCGATCGACGACTTCAACGACCGCCTCCGGGCGGGTGGCCACTGGGTGTTCGCGGCCGGCCTCGCCGACCCGAGCACGGCGACCGTCATCGACGGCCGCGGCGAGGAGCCGCTGTTCACCGACGGGCCGTTCATCGAGTCGAAGGAGCACATGGCCGGCTTCTGGATCATCGACGCTCCCGACCTCGACGTCGCGCTCGCGCTCATGGCCGACGGGTCGAAGGCCTGCAACCGGCGGCTGGAGGTGCGCCCGTTCCTCGTCGTGTGAGCCCGGGTCCGATTCGCCTGCTCGACATGTCCGGGTCGAGCGAGTAGTTTTCGATCGGAATCGGAGACCGAGCTGCGGACGAGGGGATCACGATGGCCGAGGTACTGCTCTTCCACCACGCGCTCGGCCCCAATGCGGGGTTGGACGCCTTCGCGGACGAACTGCGTCAGGCGGGCCACACCGTGCACACGCCCGACCTGTTCGAGGGGCGGACCTTCGGCTCGATCGAGGACGGTGTCGGGTACGCCCGCGAGGTGGGCTGGGACGAGATCATGGCGCGCGGCGAGCGCGCGGCCGAGGCGCTGTCGAACGAGCTCGTCTACGGAGGCTTCTCGCTCGGAGTCGTGCCGGCGCAGAAGCTCGCGCAGACCCGCCCGGGCGCAGCGGGCGCGTTGTTCTTCTCCTCCTGCCTCCCCGTCTCGGAGTTCGGGGCGTGGCCGGCCGGCGTCCCGGTGCAGATCCACGGGGCGGACGCCGATCCGTACTTCATGGACGAGGGTGACGTGGATGCCGCCCGGGAGCTGGTCGACACGGCCGATGACGCTGAGCTCTTCCTGTACCCCGGCGACCAGCATTACTTCGCTGACTCCAGCCTCCCGAGCTACGACGCCGACGCGACACGGCTCCTCACGGATCGCGTGCTCGCGTTCCTCGCGCGGATCGGCTGACGCCCGGCGACACTGAGCCCCGCCGCCACTGCGCCGTGGGCGACGACACGCTGGTGATCGTCGGCGTATGGAAGTCCGCGGACGCGCTGCGATCGCGCCTCGAGTCAGGCGAATTCCGGCGCTGCGGGATGCCGGCTTTCCCTCCATCGACGATGCGGACATCACCATCATTCGTCTGCACGTCGTCGAGCCGCCGTTCTGATCGGCACCGCACCCGAGGGGTGGGTCACGGCATCCGGACCGGGCTGCACATCGGACGCCTCGGCGGCGTCGCAGCGCGTCGTTCGTCGGCCGGTCGATTCGTGAATGCCCGCGCCTCATCGGCATGGCACCGTCGCCACGTGCGGGGCTCCTGGGCGGGATGCATCCGGTGTCGAAAGAATTTGCTATTCAGTCTTGCTATCTACCGGTACTCCGTCTTACTATCTAGTAGTACCCAGTGACACCGAGTAGTGAAAGGAGGCACTCATGGGAAAGCAGATGACGGAGATGCTCAAGGGCACGTTGGAAGGCATCGTGCTCGCGCTCCTCGCGGTGCAGCCGGCCTACGGCTACGAGATCACCGCACGGCTGCGAGAGCAGGGCTTCAGCGACATCGTCGAGGGCACCGTGTACGCGCTGCTCGTTCGCGTCGAGCAGCGAGGCCTCGTCGACGTGGCGAAGGTCCCGTCCGAGAAGGGCCCGCCCCGCAAGGTCTACTCGCTCAACGCGCAGGGACGCGAGTACCTCGACGAGTTCTGGAAGTCCTGGGGCTTCCTCGCAGAACGGATCGGGCAGCTCCACGACCACACCGAACACCAGCAGGAACAAGGAGAGAACTAGTCATGGCCGCCAAGTGGATCGAGGCCCTCACGGGGTCGCTCGAGCAGAAGAAGCAGTACCGGCAGTACAAGGCCCGCATCGAGGCCCTCCCCGAGCCGTATCGCGCCGCCGCGAAGGCGTTCGAGCGGTACCTCATGTACAACGGCGGAATCACCGACGGTGACGCCGAGATGATGATCACGATGCTCGGCGACTTCGCCGATCTCTGGGAGCGCGCGGCCGCGGACGGGACGCCGATCAGCGCGATCGTCGGCGAGGACCCGGTCGAGTTCGCCGATGCGTTCGCGGAGGCATATGCCGGCAAGCGCTGGATCGACAAGGAGCGCGCCCGCCTGACCAAGGCGGTCGACGACGCCAAGCGAGAGGAGCAGAAATGACCACCGAATCCGCGATCCGAGTGCAGGGCATCGAGAAGTCCTTCAAGGACCTGCACGTGCTGCGAGGCGTCGACTTCGACGTGACGCCCGGAAGCATCTTCGCCCTGCTCGGCTCGAACGGAGCGGGCAAGACCACGCTCGTCCGGATCCTCTCGACGCTGCTGAAGGCCGACGCGGGCTCCGCGACGGTGCACGGCTTCGACGTCGCCGGACAGCCCGCTGACGTGCGCGAGTCGATCAGCCTGACCGGCCAGTTCGCCGCGGTCGACGAGGTGCTCACCGGACGCGAGAACCTCGTGCTGATCGCGAAGCTCCGTCACCTGAAGAACCCGGGCGCGATCGCCGACGACCTGCTCGCTCGCTTCTCGCTCACCGAAGCCGGCAACCGCAAGGCGTCGACGTACTCGGGCGGCATGCGTCGCCGGCTCGACATCGCGATGAGCCTGATCGGCAACCCGCCGATCATCTTCCTCGACGAGCCCACCACCGGCCTCGATCCGCAGGCGCGCATCGAAGTGTGGCAGACGGTCAAGGGACTCGCCGAGGGTGGCACGAGCGTGCTGCTGACCACCCAGTACCTCGACGAGGCCGAACAACTCGCCGACCGCATCGCGATCCTGCACAAGGGCACGATCATCCGGAACGGCACCCTGGCAGAACTCAAGCAACTGCTCCCGGCCGCCAAGGTCGAGTACGTCGAGAAGCAGCCCTCGCTCGAAGAGGTCTTCCTCGCGCTCGTCGGCGACACCGGCGACACCGACGCCGCCGACGACGACCGCACCGCCGGCTCCGTCCCGGCAGGAAAGGAACAACGATGACCACCCACGTCCTCGGCGACACCGGCGTCCTCACCGGCCGATCGCTGACCCACATCCTCCGCAGCCCCGACACGATCATCACCACCGCGGTCACCCCGATCGCGCTGATGCTCCTGTTCACCTACGTGCTGGGCGGGGCGATCAACACCGGATCCGACGAGTCGTACATCGACTACATGCTCCCCGGCATCCTGCTCATCACGATCGCGTCGGGCATCGCGTACACCGCGTACCGGCTGTTCCTCGACATGCAGGGAGGCATCTTCGAACGCTTCCAGTCCATGCCGATCGCGCGGTCGAGCGTGCTCTGGGCGCACGTGCTCACCTCCGTGGTCGCGAACCTAGTGTCGATCGCGATCGTGATCGGCGTCGCGCTGATCATGGGGTTCCGCACCGGGGCATCTGTGCTGGTCTGGCTCGCGGTCGCCGGGATCCTGATCCTGTTCACCCTGGCCCTGACGTGGCTGGCCGTGATCGCCGGGCTCTCGGCGAAGACGGTCGACGGCGCGAGCGCGTTCAGCTACCCGCTGATCTTCCTGCCGTTCATCAGCTCGGCGTTCGTGCCCACCGACTCGATGCCCGCCCCGGTCGCGTGGTTCGCCGAGAACCAGCCCGTGACCTCGATCGTCGACACCATGCGGGCGCTGTTCGCGGGACAGCCCGTCGGCAGCGACATCTGGATCGCCCTCGGCTGGCTCGTCGGCATCCTCGTCGTCGCCTACGGCTTCGCCATCGCGATCTACCGCCGCAAGATGAACTGAGCAGGCGCACCACCCCCGCCCGACGCAGCGTGAACGCCCCGCGACCGTGAACCCACGGACGCGGGGCGTTCCGCGTGCCCGGCCACGCGGCGACCGTCGACTCACCGATGCACGACCTGCTCGATGACCGGCACCGCAAGCCCATGGTCGCTCGTCCACGGCGCACCATAGGATGACGCCGAGGACCTGATGAAGTCATCGACCGCTGCGTTCTTCGACGAGATCGGCCGGCGCGGGCATGAGCCGCTGCTGGAGCGGGTCACTGCGTCGGTTCGGTTCGACGTGGGCGACGAGGCATCCGTCGAGCATCGGCTGCTGCGCATCGATCGCGGCGACATCCGGATCACGTCGGAGGACGTGCCGGCGGACTGCACGGTCACCATCGGCGACGAGCTGCTCGACGAGATCATCCACGGCCGCACCGGCGCCATGCCGGCGTTCCTGCGCGGTGCGCTCCTCGTCGAGGGCAACCCCGAGGTGCTCGTGCTCGTGCAGCGGCTCTTCCCCGGGCACCCGGCGCGCGTGACGGGCGCTGAGGCCGCCGACCTGGCGGGCGCCGACACCGAGAGCGCCGAAACGGCGAGCACAGCGAGCACGACGAGCGCAGCGAGCACGACGAGCACAGCGAGCACAGCGAGCACGGCGAGCACGGCGAGCACTCCGAGCGACGCCGGCCGCGAGGCATCCGGAACCGGAGGACCGCCGCAATGACCGACGAGCTCATCCGCATCCTCGACGGCAACACCTTCGTGGTGAGCGACCGCCGAGGCGACATCGCGGCGACGGCCACCGACCCCACCGGCTTCTTCTCGTTCGACACGCGGTTCCTGTCGCGGTGGGTGCTCACGGTCGACGACGAGCCGCTGACCTCGCTGTCGACCGACGACCTGCATTACTTCGAGAGCCGGTTCTTCCTCGTGCCGGGCGCCGGAACGGTGTACATCGACGCCAAGCTGACGGTGATCCGCCAGCGGGTCGTCGAGAGCGGCTTCCGCGAGCAGCTGACGCTCCTGAACCATGACGACACGTCGATCGACGTGAGGGTGCGGATCGACGCCGGGTGCGACTTCGCCGACCTGTTCGAGGTGAAGGACGCCCTGCAGAAGAAGGGCACGACCGCGGCGCGGATCGAGAACGGATGCCTCGTGCTGGCGTACGAGCGCGACACCTTCCGCCGCACCACCACCATCTCCTCGACCGAACCGGCCGACCTCGACGAGCGAGGACTCGGCTTCGCCGTGCGCATCCAGCCCCATGGCTCGTGGACCACCGAGCTCCGGGTCGTGCCGACGGTGCTCGGGCCAGACGACCTGCCCCTCGTTCCGAGGCCGGCCCTCGCGACGCCGCCACTGCGGAACATGCTCCAGGACCTCGACGAGTGGATCGAGCGCGCCCCGAAGCTGGTCAGCGACAACGACTCGCTCACGGCGACCTACCATCGCAGCCTCGTCGACCTCGCGGCCCTGCGCTTCTCGCCGATCATCGCCGGCACCCGGAGCCTTCCCGCCGCCGGGCTGCCCTGGTTCATGACGATGTTCGGCCGGGACAGCATCCTTACGAGCCTGCAGGCGCTGCCCTTCGCCGCCGAGCTCGCCGCGACGACGCTGCGGGTGCTCGGCACCTGGCAGGGCACGCGCGTCGACGACTTCCGCGACGAGGACCCCGGCCGCATCCTGCACGAGATGCGCTACGGGGAGATGACGGCGTTCGAGGAGCGGCCGCACTCCCCCTACTTCGGCAGCGCGGACGCCACGCCCCTCTTCGTCGTGCTCCTCGACGAGTACGAGCGATGGACCGGCGACGCCGACCTGGTGCGCGGCCTCGAGCAGGAGGCCCGCGCCGCGCTGCGCTGGATCGACGCCTACGCGAACCTGCAGGGGAACGGCTACGTCGCCTATCGGCGGCGCAACGTCGAGACCGGCCTCGAGAACCAGTGCTGGAAGGACTCGTGGGACTCGATCTCCTATCACGACGGCCGTCTGCCGGGGTTCCCGCGCGCCACGTGCGAGCTGCAGGGGTACGCCTACGACGCGAAGCGGCGAGGGGCGCGGCTGGCCCGCGAGTTCTGGAACGATCCCGCCTATGCCGATGAACTCGAAGCGGATGCGGCTGCGCTGAAGTCGCGGTTCAACCGCGACTTCTGGGTCGACGACGGGCAGTACTACGCCCTCGCCCTCGACGCCGACGGCGCCCAGGTCGACGCGCTCTCGTCGAACATCGGCCACCTCCTCTGGAGCGGCATCGTCGACGACGACAAGGCGCCGGCGATCGCCGAGCACCTGCTCGGACCGCGCCTCTTCTCGGGCTGGGGCGTCCGCACCCTGGCCGACGGCGAGGCACGCTACAACCCCATCGGCTACCACGTGGGCACCGTCTGGCCGTTCGACAACTCGTTCATCGCGTGGGGCCTGCGCCGCTACGGATTCAAGGAGGAGGCCGCCCGCGTGGCCGCCGGCATCCTCGAGGCCGCGGAGTTCTTCGCCGGCCGGCTGCCCGAGGCGTTCGGCGGGTACGAGCGCGACCTGACCCGGTATCCGGTGCAGTACCCCACCGCGTGCAGCCCCCAGGCTTGGTCCACCGGGGCGCCGCTGCTGCTCCTGCGCACGATGCTCGGACTCGAGCCGACCGGCGAGCACCTGGTGGTGGATCCCGCGGTGCCGGTCGGCACCGGTCGCATCGAGCTGCTCGACATCCCGGGTCGCTGGGGACACATCGACGCGTTCGGTCGGGGGCTCGTGGACGTGGGCCACGGACGATGACCCGACCGCGCGCACGCCGGCCGGCGACATCCAGCCGGTCATGGCCGTGTCCGCCCTGCGGCGGCGTAGATTGGGCCCGAACGAGGAGGTTCGCGTGAGCGCTATCCGTGAGTCCACCGTCTCCGAGGGCGAGGTGCCCGCATCGCCGCACGTCGACGAGCAGCAGTCGCGGGCCGTCGCCGAGGCCGCGCGCGAGCAGGAGTGGCGGAAGCCGAGCTTCGCCAAGGGCCTCTACCTGGGGCAGTTCGACCTCTCGCTGATCCACCCGCACCCTCGGCCGGCCGCCGAGCGACGCGAACGCGGTGAGCGCTTCATGACCGACCTCGAGGCGTTCCTGCGCACCGTCGACGGAGCGCAGATCGAACGCGAGGCGCGCATCCCCGACGAGGTCTACCAAGGCCTCGCCGAGCTCGGCTGCTTCGGCATGAAGATCCCCGTCCAGTACGGCGGCCTCGGGCTCGGGCAGTACTACTACAACCACGCTCTGACGATGATCGGCACCGTGAATGCCGCCATCGTCGCGCTGCTCTCGGCGCACCAGTCGGTCGGACTGCCCGAGCCGCTCGTGCTGGCGGGGACCGAGGAGCAGAAGCGCCAGTACCTGCCGCGCTGCGCGACGGGCGCCATCAGCGCCTTCCTGCTCACGGAGCCCGAGGTCGGCTCCGACCCGGCGCGGCTGCGGGCGACCGCGGTGCCGAGCGAGGACGGCTCCGAGTACGTGCTCGACGGCACCAAGCTCTGGACCACGAACGGGGTCGTCGCAGAGCTGCTGGTCGTCATGGCCCGCGTGCCACGGTCACATGGGGAGGGGGCCGACGACCACCGCGGCGGCATCAGCGCCTTCATCGTCGAAGCGGATGCCCCGGGCATCACCGTGCACCGCCGGAACGCCTTCATGGGGTTGCGCGGCCTCGAGAACGGACTGACCTCGCTGCGGAACGTGCGGGTGCCGCGGGAGAACCTCATCGGCCAGGAGGGCGAGGGACTCAAGATCGCGCTGACCACGCTCAACGCCGGTCGCCTGGCGATCCCCGCGATCTGCGCGGGTGCCGGCAAGTGGAGCCTCAAGATCGCCCGGGAGTGGTCGAACGCACGCGTGCAGTGGGGAAAGCCGATCGGCGAGCACGCCGCCGTCGCGCACAAGGTCTCGTTCATCGCCGCGACCACGTTCGCACTGGAGGCGGTCGTCGACCTGTCGGGCGTGCTCAGCGACGAGGGCCGCAAGGACATCCGCATCGAGGCGGCGCTCGCCAAGCTGTGGGCGTCGGAGATGGGCTGGCGGATCGCCGACGAGCTCGTCCAGATCCGCGGCGGACGGGGGTTCGAGACGGCCGCGTCGCTCGCGGCTCGCGGCGAGCGGGCGGTGCCCGCCGAGCAGACGCTCCGGGACCTCCGCATCAACCGCATCTTCGAGGGTTCGAGCGAGATCATGCGGCTGCTCATCGCACGCGAGGCCGTCGATGCGCACCTGAAGGCGGCGGGCGACCTGATCGACCCGCACCAGGACCTCGCCGGCAAGCTCAAGGCCGCCGTCTCGGCCAGTGGCTTCTACGCCCGCTGGTTGCCGCAACTCGTCGCCGGCAAGGGCGACCTGCCCACGGCGTTCGACGAGTTCGGCGCACTCGCGCCGCACCTGCGCTACGTCGAGCGCACGAGTCGCAAGCTCGCGCGCGAGACCTTCTACGGCATGGCCCGGTGGCAGGGCGGGCTCGAGCGCAAGCAGGGCTTCCTCGCCCGCGTCGTCGACATCGGCGCCGAGCTGTTCGCGGTGTCGGCCTCGTGCGTGCGCGCGGCGATGATCGCCGCCGACACGCCGGAGCAGGGCAAGGCCGCGTTCCAGCTCGCCGCCACGTTCGCCGAGCAGTCGCGACACCGCACCGAGCGACTCCTCGACGAGCTCTGGCGCAACACGGATGCCGCGGACGAACGCCTCGCCGACCGCGTGCTCGACGGCCGCTACACGTGGCTCGAGGAGGGCATCATCGACGTGAGCGAGGGCACCGGTCCGTGGATCACCGAGGAGATTCCCGCCGACGCCGCGGAGAACGTCGCGCGACGCGTCATGCGGCCGACGACGGAGACGTAAGCTCGCCGTCGTCTTCCCGAGGCGCCCTCAGCGGCCGGGCTGCTGCGAGTCGATGAGATCGGCGTACTGCGGGTTGCCCCGCATGAACGCTGCGACGACCGGGCACAGCACGGTGACCGTGCGGCCTCGTTCGCGGATGTCGTCGAGCGCGTCGGCGATGAGATCCGTGGCGATGCCGCGTCCGCGGAACTCGGGGACGACGGTGGTCGTGAGCACCACTACCCGGCCGTCCTCCTCGTCGTATCGGAGGTTCGCCACCTCCAGGCCGTCGATCGTGGCGGCGTAGACGCCTCGGTCATCGAGGCGGTGCACCTCGATCTCCGACTCGGCATCCGCCGACGGCCGGTCGACCGCGCGAAGCGCGTCGGCCGTCACCTCGTCGACGAGCGCCGCGTTGCCCTCATCGAGGAATCCGGTGCCGTCGGGATACCCGGCGCGGTCGGGATACTCGATCGGTGCGGCATCATCCCCTGTGCTCATCGAAACCCCTCCTCCGGCTGCGACCGAGCTGACCCGGCCGTCCTGACGCGGCTGCGCTGACGCGGCCGTCCTGATGCGACCGAGTCTGCCATGAGCGTCGACCGGGCACACGTTGATGTCGTGACGACCGTGCCGCATCGGCGTAGCGTGTTCCGCGACGCGGTCGAGCGAGCATCCGGCACCGATGACGGACCCCGCGAGCCGCACCGACGGGAGCGAGGAGCGAGGATGACGAGCAGGCCGGTCGTCTACGAGACCACGCACCGCATCGCCTTCTCCGAGCTCGATCCGTTCCAGCACGTGAGCACCGGCAACTACGCCCGGTACTTCACCGACCACCGCATGGAGGGGCTGGCGAAGTACGCCGGCTGGGACCTCCCCACGCTCGGCACGCTCGGCTTCATGACGTGGATCCGGCGCATGGAGATCGACTTCATCAGGCCGGTGAACGCCGACCAGGAGATCACGATCACGTCGTTCGTGCGCGAGTTCCGCGGCCCCGACGCGATGATCGAGTGCACGATGACGGATGCCGCGGGCACCACGGTCGCGACGTGCCTCATGGTCGTGGCGCACGTCGACGCCCGCACGCGGCGGGCCACCGACTGGCCCGCCGAGCACGCGGCGCTGTTCTTCGAGCCCGAGGACTGACCGAGCACCGGGCCCGGCTCGCTACACCGGCGCGTACCTCGCGGCGATGATGCCCGAATCGGTGGTCTGCACGTCGAGCAGGCGCAGCCCCACCGGGTGCGGCGTCCGCAGCCGGTCCTCGGCGTTGCCGACCAGGAACGGATGGATGCCGGCGTGGATCTCGTCGACGAGGCCGGCGTCGACGAGCGTGGCGGCGAGCCCGCCGTACCCGTGCGAGACGATCGACTCGTAGCGGTCGCGGAGGCCGCGCACGTAATCGGCCACGTCGCCCTCGATGAGGGTCGCGTTCCAGTCGAGCGGGCCCGTCAGCGTCGTCGAGGCGACGTACTTCGGCAGCGCGTTGTAGTGGTCGGCGAAGCCGCGGTCATCCGTCTGCGCCGGCCAGTACTCGCGGAAGAACTCGTAGCTCTCCCGGCCGAGCAGCACGGCATCGGCACCGAAGACGAGCTCGTCGGAGGCCCGCTGCAGCCCCGGATCGTTCTCGTCGAACCAGTGCTCCATCTGGTCGAACACCCCGTCGAGCGTCATCTCGAATGAGATCGTCACTTTGCCCATGCGCCCCAGCCTCCTCCGTTCCATTCCGGATGTCACGGGGTGCCGCTCAGCGACGCACGACGGCCGCCACCACGGCATCCCACGCCGACGGGGGCAGCTCATGCCCTCCGCCCGGGAGTGTCACCAGCCGCGCCCCGGGGATGTCGCGTGCCAGCGCCTCCCCGTTCCCGAGCGGGAAGGCCGGGTCCGCCGTTCCGTGCACCACGGTGGTCGGAACGCCGATCTCGCCGAGCCGCTCCCGCCACCGCGGAGCATCCTCGAACACGTCCGCCCCGCCCTCGTCGCGGTGCATCCCGGGCGACCGGCGCACCGTGTCCGCCCAGATCGCGCGGTCGTGCACCTCGTCGAACTCGTCGCCCGCGTAGTCGCGGTCGACCTCGACGTGGTACTCGATGACGGCGCCGGGGTCGCTCCAGTCGGGCTCGGGCAGCGGGTTCGCCCACACCTCCTGCATGCGGGCGGTCGCACCGGGCAGGTCGGCGTCGGCCTCGAACATCGTCGGACTGGTCGACACGAGGGTGAGCCCGCGCACCCGGTCGGGGTGGTCGAGCGCGGCGAGCTGCGCGACCCATCCGCCCGCCGAGAAGCCGACCCAATGCGCATCCGCGCCGACGGCGTCGAGCACCGCGAGCGCGTCGTCGACCGCCACCGACAGCCCGTCGCGCCGGGTCCCGGGCGGCCCGAGCGTCGTCTCCCCCATGCCGCGCTGGTCGTAGCGCACCACGCAGAACCCGTGGTCCGCGATCAGGTCGCAGAACTCGGGTCGCCACCAGTCCATGGACGACTCGCCGCCGGCGACGAGCAGGACGACCGGATGCTCCGCCGCACCGATGACCTCGGCCGCGATCTCGGCACCGTCGGGCCGCGCCACCCGCAGCGATCGAACCTCAGCTGGAGGCATCCGCACCCCGCCCGTCTCGACCAGCCGGGTCGAGCTCGACGTTCGCCTCGAGGCCGAGGTACTCGGCGTACCGCGCCGCGGCATCCTGAACGGCCTCGAGCTCGTGCGTGCGCAGCGCCCGGTGCGGCCGGATCGAGAAGGTGACCGCCTTCGTCGTGACCGTGCGCTTCATCGCGGCGACCAGCTGGCCCTCGACGAGCGCCATCCCGATCGCGGTCTCCCGCATCCGCGGCACCGAGCCCTCCGCGTCGATCACCCAGCGCGAGTCCTGGTACCCGCGGTACATCTCGTCGAGCACCTGCAGCAGGTGGCCGGCGGGCGACGCGGATGCCGGGGCGTCGCCGGGCGCGTGCCGGAACGTGCGCCCGTCGTGCTCGAACGACGCGAGGCGGTCACCGGCGGCGGCGATGCCGCGACGCACGTCGGTCACGGTGAGGGTCGCCCAGTAGGCGAGGTCGCGCTCCGTGGCCGGTCCGTGGCCGGTGAAGTAGCGCAGGGCGAGTTCGGCGAGTGCGTCGTCCCGGTCGAGGCGCCTCGGCGCGGGCACGCGATCGGCGAAGAGCGCGTACGTGTGCTCGCCGTCGCGCGGGATGCCGCTGCACACGCGGCCGAGCACCTCGAGCCGCCCGAGCAGCAGCATGAGCTGCTGGCCGGTGAGGTCCTCGCCCCGGTCGGCAAGGGCCGCGGCGAGGTCGGAGCGGGTGCGATCGGATGCCTCGTCGAGCAGCGCCTCGACGGTGTCTCCGAGCGCATCCACCCGGTCGCCCAGCGGCCGCAGCTGCTGCTCGAACACCGGCATGACCCGCGGTGCGGTCAGCTCCTGCAGCCACTGCGCGTCGTCGGCGTGCACGTAGTGCCACGTCGAGCGCAGCACGTGGATCCGCAGGACGCTCCCGCCGGCGAGCGCACCGGCCAGGTCGTCCTGGCGGGGCGACCTCGTGCGGGTCGCGACCGCCCAGGCCGACTGCGACGGGTTCTCGGCCTGCACGGCCAGCAAGGACCTCACCACGTCGTCGGCGTCGTCGACCGGTGCGGCCAGCAGCTGCGAACGCAGCCGCCACCGGGCGATGTCGTGGTCGGTGATCACACCAGCAGCGTATGGGCGACGCGGTCGGCCGCCAAGGGACGAACGGCGACGCCGTCGATCGGACGCGCCGGCGCGGAGCCTAGATCGACGCCGGCTCCAGGTGCGGCGCGCCGTGGCTCAGCACCTTGACCACGAGGTTGTGCCGTCGCAGGGTGCGGATCGTGCGCGCGACCTCGTCAGCGGTGCTGCCGAGGGCGCGTTCGTTCGCGACCACCAGCACGTCGCCCGCCTGCAACGTCTCGAACAGCAGGCCGAACCGCTGCTCCCATGTCATCGTGCCCTCGGGGGCCGGGTGCTTGAAGTCGAGGATGGAGACGCCGAAGCGAGCCAGGTCGTTCCGCTGCTCGACGACCGACGGCATGTCGTCGCGGGCGACGACGAGCCCGACCAGTCGTGAACCCTCGGGTCGCGCCTTCCACCAGTCCCGGTTGCGCTGCAGCTCCTCGAAGCACTCGGGGC
The DNA here is from genome assembly GCF_004216665.1 of Agromyces ramosus. Lineage (GTDB taxonomy): Bacteria > Actinomycetota > Actinomycetes > Actinomycetales > Microbacteriaceae > Agromyces > Agromyces ramosus. The sequence continues at coordinate 812,461 of NZ_SGWY01000001.1, forward strand.
ATCCCATCGCGTGGTGGCCGGGCTCGTGCGCGACGGCCGCGGTGGCCGGGGCATCCGGGCGCGTCGACCCCCTCGTCGTCGAATCGGTCGTCGGCTCACCCATGTCGGCTCCTTCGGTTCGCCATCCATTCTCTCGCGACGCGCGGCATGGTGGCGGGAATACATGCTCAGTCATGTTGTTTACCCTCTCGAACGACCGCAGAAAGGCGGACACCATGCAGTTCGGCATCTTCAGCGTCGGCGACATCGCCCCCGATCCCACTACCGGCTACACGCAGAGCGAGGCGGAGCGCATCAGCAACCTCGTGCGCATCGCGCAGCGCGCGGACGAGGTCGGGCTCGACGTCTTCGCGCTCGGCGAGCACCACAATCCCCCGTTCGTCCCGTCGTCGCCGCCGACCCTGCTCGCGCACATCGCGGCGCTCACGAAGCGGATCATCCTGAGCACCTCGGTCACGCTCATCACGACGAACGACCCGGTGAAGCTCGCCGAGGACTACGCCATGCTCCAGCACGTCGCGAAGGGACGACTCGACCTCATGGTGGGTCGCGGGAACACCGTGCCGGTGTATCCGTGGTTCGGCAAGGACATCCGACAGGGCGTCGCGCTCGCGCTGGAGAACTACAACCTCCTGCACCGCCTCTGGCGTGAGGACGTCGTCGACTGGGAGGGCAGCTTCCGCACGCCGCTGCAGGGCTTCACCTCCACGCCGCGCCCGCTCGACGACGTGCCGCCGTTCGTGTGGCACGGCTCCATCCGCACGCCCGAGATCGCCGAGCAGGCCGCGTACTACGGCAACGGATACTTCGCGAACAACGTGCTCGCGCCCAACTTCCACTTCAAGCCGCTCGTCGACTTCTACCGCGACCGGTTCGAGCACTACGGCCACGGCCGCAGGGAGGACGCCATCGTCGGCCTCGGCGGGCAGGCGTTCATCGCGAAGCGCTCGCAGGACGCCGTCGCCGCGTTCCGGCCGTACTTCGAGGAGTACCCGATCTTCAGGGGCAGCTCGCTCGACGACTACATGGCGCGCACGCCGTTGAGCGTCGGCAGCCCGCAGGAGGTCATCGACAAGACCCTCACGTTCCAGGAGGGGTTCGGCGACTACCAGCGGCAGCTGTTCTCGCTCGACGGCCTGGCGCTGCCCGTCGAGGTGGCGCTCGAGCAGGTCGAGCTGCTCGGCACCGAGGTGGTGCCGGTGCTCCGCGCGGAGATGGCGGCGCGACGCGCGCCCGGCGTTCCGGATGCCCCGACGCACGCGAGCCTCGTCACCGCGAAGTACGGCGATGCCGATCCCCGGCAGCCGCGTCCGAACCCGAACCGCGGCGACAACCTCTCGGGCGCGTCCCCCTACCAGGACAGCGACCCCGACTCCCCCGCTCGCTTCCCGCTGGCGGCGTGACCGCCGTGCACGAGCTGAGACTGGCGAACGAGGCCTGGGAGGCCTACTACCGTGCCCAGGCCACGATCGCCCGCGAGCTCACCGACGCCGACATCTGGGAGGGCCTCCTGACGCGGGAGTATGCCGTGCTCTTCGCCCTCTCGACGGAGCCCGACGGGCTGCGGATCACCGAGCTGGGCGACGACGTGCTCATCACCCAGCCCGGGATGTCCCGCCTCATCGTGCGGCTCGAGGCCCGTGGCCTCGTGGAACGGGTCGACGATGCGGCCGACGGCCGGGCGCGCCGCATCCGCCTCACGCCCGACGGCCTCGCAGCCCAGCGTCGCGTCGGCGCGGCGGTCGCCCGCCACGTCGCCGACGCCCTCGGCCGCGCGCTGGATCACGACCAGATCGTGATGCTCCGCGACCTCAGCCTCGCCGTCCTCTCCGGCGCTTCCGGCCTCGCGGCGGAAGTGCAGCAACGCGCCATGCAAAGGACCATCACGTGACCATCCCCCCGAACCCGACATCGGATCCCATCGAGACGAATGCCGCGGGCGCCCCCGTGCGCCTCGTGGTCGTCTCCGCCGGGGTGAGCGATCCCTCGACGACCCGCCTGCTGGCCGACCGCACCGCGCAGAAGGCGATCGACCTGCTGCGCGAGGCCGGACGCCCGACGACCGTGAACGTGATCGAGCTCGGCGGGCTCGCGGTGGAGATCGCCCAGGCGATCGTGTCCGGATTCCCCGGCGCCCGCCTGCAGGCGGCGATCGAGCTCCTCGCCGGAGCCGACGCCGTCATCGCCAGCACCCCGGTTTACAAGGCGGGCATCAGCGGCCTGTTCAAGTCGTTCGTCGACGTGCTCGACAACGACCTGCTCATCGGCACGCCCGTCCTCCTCGCCGCGACGGCCGGTACGCCGCGTCACGCGATGGTGGTCGACGAGCAGCTCCGACCGCTCTTCGCGTTCCTCCGTGCCCTGCCGGTGCCCACGTCGCTGTTCGCCGCGCCCGACGATTGGGGGTCGTCGACCCTCGGCGACCGGATCGCGCGCGCAGCCACGGAACTGGCGGTGCTCGTGCGAAGCGGCGTCGGGGCATCGATGGCCGACACCGCCTGGTCGGGATACCGGCATCAGTTCTCGGGCAACGCGACCAACGCCGAGCGGTCGGTCGCCGACGTCGATTTCAGCACCGACCTGATGCGACTCGCCGCGGGCGGATCGCGCTGAGCCGTTCGTCATACGGCGACCGGCACGGCGTGCGGCCGACGAGAATCGAGGGATGGGCGATACGAACACCGGCGAGGGCAGCGGCTACGACGCGGACGTCGCCGTGATCGGCCTCGGGGCGATCGGCTCGAGCGCCGCGTGGCGGCTCGCCGCACGCGGCCTCGACGTGCTCGGGTTCGAGCAGTTCGAGCCGGGGCACGCGTGGGGCGGGTCGACGGGTCGGACGCGCCTGTTCCGGGTGGCCTGCCTCGAGCATCCGGGCCTCACGCCGATCGCGCGCCGCGCTCGCGACCTGTGGCGCGAGCTCGAGGCGTCGAGCGGCCGGCGGCTGTTCCTCGAGACGGGCGGCCTCATGATCGGCCCGCCCGACTCGCACATCATCAAGGGCACGCTCAGCGCCGCGACGGCCCACGACCTCCCGGTCGAGCGGCTCGACGCCGACGAGATCGCGCGGCGGTTCCCGGCGCACGCGCGCGTGGATCCCGGCGACGTCGGCGTCTGGGATCCGGAGGCCGGCGTCGTCCGGCCCGAAGCCGCGATCGTGGCCGCGGTCGACGCCGCCCGCGCGGCCGGCGCCCAGGTCCGCACGAACACGCGCGTCATCGCCGTCGAGCCCGACGCCGATGGCGTCACCATCCGCACCGACGACGCGGAGTACCGGGTGCGGCACGTGGCCGTGACATCCGGGCCGTGGATCACCCGCTTCGTGCCCGACCTGCCGCTCACGCCGCACCGCGTCGTGATGACCTGGTTCCGCGCCCGCGAGGGGCGCAGCGCGAACCTCGACGTGCTGCCGGTCTTCATCCGCAGCGTGCCCGGCCGGGACACGTGGATCTGGGGCCACGGCGCGATGCCGGGCAGCCGCAGCGGGCCGCCCGGCGACGACGACGGCGACGGATTCGAGGGATTCGACGTCAAGGTCGGACCCGAGTTCGACGGACCCTTCATCGCCGACGACCCCGACGCGATCGATCGCGACATCCACCCGGGTGAGACCGACGAGATCAGCGAGCTCGTCGCGGCGACGTTCCCCGACGTCGAGCCCGAGCCATCCGGCGTGACGACCTGCATCATGACCCACACGCCCGACGGCCAGTTCGTCGTCGGGCCGACCGCGCAACCCCGCGTCGTCGTCGGCGGCGGCTGCTCCGGCCACTCGTTCAAGCACGCCGCCGCCCTCGGCGAGCTCGTCGCCCAGTCGGTCACCGGCGAGCAGCCGTTCACGGATGCCTCGTTCCTCGACCCGCGGCGATTCGACTGAGGCCGTTCGCATCGACGACCTTCCAACGCAGGAGAATGGGCGCCATCCCCGCCCTGACGTGAGGATGGCGCCCGATCTCCTGCGAACCCGCGGTTCCGAGGTGCGCGGCAGCGCCGATCACCCGAAGGTGAAGCAGTACGCCTCCGCCCCCGCCTCGAGGAACTCGATCTCGAAGATGCGGTCGTCGATCTCCCCCGACTGGCGGATCAGCTGGTAGGTGTTCTGGTCGGTGAGCACGCCACGGCCGTCGGCGTCCACGTCCGTTCCCTGGGCACCGTCGACGGCACGCCCGTCGAGCGAGACCTGGAACGGAACGGCCGCACCGGCGGTCGCCGGTCCCATGACGAGGTTGACGTCGCGGCCGTGGAAGGCGAACGCGATCCGTGCACCGGCCTCGTTCGACACCGCGGCATGCCGGGCGACCGTCCAGTCGCCCGTGAGGTCCCACGAGTTGAGGGGCAGGTCGCGCACTCCCTCGTAGACGTGCGGCTGGTCGTAGAACGCGGAGTCCTCGGCCACGAACCCGCTGCTCTGGCCGTACCCGAGGTAGGTCTCGGGCGAGCGCAGCGAACGCCAGTCGGCCGCGACCTCCAGCCCCTGGGGGTCGACCATGACCATGTCCATGTCGAGGTCCTTCGCGCCGGCATCGACGAGGAGCTGCTGGATCACCATCTCGGTCCGGGCGTACTCGCCCTCGCCGAAGTGGTGGTATCGGAGCTTTCCCTCCGCATCGGCGAGGTAGACGGCGGGCCAGTAGTGGTTCGCGAACTCGTTCCAGACCCCGTAGTCGCTGTCCACCGCGATCGGATAGGTGACGCCGAGGTTGCTCGACTGCGCCACCACGTTCCTGAGGTCGCGTTCGAAGCCGAACTCGGGGGTGTGCACGCCGACGATGGTCAATCCGGCGTCGGCGTACTTCTCCTCCCACGCTCGCAGGTAGGGCAGGGTGCGCAGCCAGTTGATGCAGGTGTAGGTCCAGAAGTCGACCAGCACGACCCGCCCCCGCAATCCTTCCGGCGTCAGGGGCTCGGAATTGAGCCAGCTCGTCGCGCGATCGAACGATGCGAGTCGCCCCTCGACCGGGAGCAGCTCCCGGTCGCCGGCCAGGCGGTGGGCGATGGACCGGATCAGGCTGCCGCGGGCCTCCCACGGCGACACCGAGGCGATCGCGCTCTCATCGGCGAGGTGATCGGACATGACTTCCTCCTCAGTTGGATCGGCTCGGCATGGCCGACCGATCGACGTCGATCACCGCATCGGCGAATGCCCGCGGCGCTTCCTGCGGCAGGTTGTGCCCGATGCCGCCGGTGATGAGTCGGTGCTCGTAGGGGCCGACGAACAGCGAGCCGTACGACGCGGCATCCGGATGTGGAGCCCCATTGGCGTCGCCTTCCAGGGTGATGGTGGGAACGGTGATCGACGGGCGTCGGGCCAGCCGTCGCTCCAGATCGTCGTACTCGGATGCTCCGTCCGCAAGGCCGAGCCGCCATCGGTAGTTGTGGATGACGATGTCGACGTGATCCGGATTGTCGAAGGATGCCGCGCTGCGGTCGAACGTCGCGTCGTCGAACCCCCACTGCGGCGATGCGGTCTGCCAGATCAGCCGGGCGAACTCGTTCCGGTACTGCTGGTAGCCCGCGCGACCCCGCTCGGTGGCGAAGTAGTACTGGTACCACCAGGCGAGTTCGGCGGCCGGCGGGAGTGGACGCGCGTTGGCCTCGCGGCTCCCGATCAGGTACCCGCTCACCGAGACGTGCCCCCGGAAGCGCTCGGGCCACAGGGCCGCGAGGATGTTGGCGGTGCGTGCACCCCAGTCGAAGCCGGCGACGACGGCGTGCTCGATCCCCAACGCGTCCAACAGCGCGATCGCGTCCAACGCGAGCACCGATTGCTGGCCGTTCCTCGGCGCCGCGTCGTCGAGCAACCGGGTCGAGCCGAAGCCCCGCAGGTGGGGCACCACCACCCGGTAGCCGGCGGACGCGAGCAGCGACGCGGCATCCGCAAAGCTGTGGATGTCGTAGGGCCAGCCGTGCAGGAGCAGGACCGCCGGACCGGACGCGGGTCCGGCCTCGGCGTAGCCCACGCTCAGTGCGCCGGCGTCGACCTGGCGCATCGACGGGAACGTCGGGATGTCAGTCATCTCGTCACCGTAGCGAACGGAAGGCGGCGCGCATCTCCTGCGAGAACAGCTCCGGCTGCTCCCACGCGGCGAAGTGCCCACCGCGGTCGAGCCGGTTGAAGTGGATCAGGTTCGGATACGCCTGCGTCGCCCAGCTGCGCGGCGCCGCGTAGATCTCGTCGGGGAACACGCTGACCGCGGTCGGGATCGTCACGCCCTTCGGGGCGAAGAAGGCGAGCTTGCTCTCCCAATACAGCCGCGCCGACGAGACCGCCGTGTTCGTGAGCCAGTAGAGCGTCACGTTGTCGAGCACGTCGTCGGGCGTCAGGCCCTCGGATGCCCCGGCGAACACGCGCGCGATCAGGTCGTAGCTGCGGGCGTCGTGGTCGAGCATCCACGCCGCGAGGCCCACCGGCGAGTCCGCGAGCGAGTAGAGGGTCTGCGGCCGGCCGGCCATCTCCTGCGCGTACCCCAGCCCGTGCGCGTAGAAGAACGCGAGCTGGTCCCATGCGCCCCGCTCCTCGGGCGAGAGGTCCTCGGGCGGCGCGTCGCCGTTCGTCAGCGCCGCCTGGATCGGGTCGGGCACGGTCGCCGGCATGTTCGTGTGGATGCCGATGAGGCCGGGAGGCGTCAGCAGCGCCATCTGCTCGGTCACGGCGTTGCCCCAGTCCCCGCCCTGGGCGACGTAGCGGTCGTACCCGAGCCGTCGCATGAGCTCGACCCACGCATGCGCGATGCGGATCGGGTCCCAGCCGGTCGCCTCGGGCTTGCCCGAGAAGCCGTGCCCGGGAAGCGACGGGATGACGAGGTGGAACGCGTCGGCGGCGCTCGCGCCGTGCGCGGTGGGATCGGTGAGCGGGCCGACGATCTTCAGCTGCTCGATGACCGATCCGGGCCATCCATGCGTGACGATCATCGGCAGGGCATCCTCGTGCGGTGAGCGCACGTGGATGAAGTGGATGTCGAGGCCGTCGATCTCGGTCACGAACTGCGGCAGCTCATTGAGGCGGGACTCCACGACCCGCCAGTCGTGCCCTGCCCAGCGCTTCGCGAGTTCCTGCACGACGTCGAGCTGCACGCCCTGCGACGCGTCGCCGACGGTCTCGTGCTCGGGCCAGCGCGTGTCGCGGATGCGGCGGTGCAGGTCGTCGAGGTCGGCCTGCGGAACCTCGACCCTGAACGGCCGGATGGCGGTGTCGTCGCGCTGGTCGGCGCCGCGGCGGGGCTGGGTGATGGTCATGATGTCCTCCTCGGAGATGGTGTCGGCGTCTGCCATGTCTCGAATCTCTCGCGAAGCCGGCCCGGCCGTATCCGTAGGAGTCCGCAACTCGCGGACCGCGGCGGGGCCGTATGGGGGGAACCCCTCAACTCCCTGCGCACGAGCGCGACCCGTGCACGACCTCGAGCTAGCCGAGGCCGTGGCGCAGGGCGAAGGCGGTCGCCTCGCTGCGTCGTGCCACCCCGATCTTGCGGTACAGGCTCGTGATGTGCCGCTCGACCGTGCGGTCGCTCAACCACATGACGCCGGCGATCTCCTTGTTGCTCAGGCCCTGCGCGAGCAGCCCCAGGGTCTCGATCTCCCGGCGGGTCAACGGGAACAGGGAGGACCGCACGTCCGCGGCATCCGCTCGACCGCTCGGCGATCTCGGGGAGGCGCGATCGACCGGGGGCGGCGGCGCTCCGTGCGACGAGTCCACCTCGGAAACGAGGCGCGACGCGTCCTCGATCCGAGCGGCGATCGACGTGAGCGAGGGTCTGACGTCGTCGACGAGCGATCGGAGGAGCTCGTTCTGTCGCAGCAGCGCGGCCTCGGCGACCGATCGCGCCGCCTGCTCGCGCGCGAGGCGACGCGCGGTGTGGATCGCGATCGCCGCCTGGCTGACCGCGACGCGCAGCAGGTGCGTCTCCATCGCCGTCGGGAAGTCGGTCCGACCGGCGGACACGAGCACGCGGCCCGTCTCCCACGGCAGCGCGAGTGGGAGGCTCGTGACCCGGAAGATGCCGACCTTTCGCACGTCGACCTCGGTCGTCGCGACGCCCTGCGCACGCGTCTGGTCCGTTGCGAGGACGCGGTCCAACTCGGCGGGCATCGTCGGGCCCGTGGGTCGCCACGTCTCCACCGACCGGCTGTCGCCGAGCGGATCGTCGAAGCGCGCGTACGCGCCGTCGAGTTGGAGGACGCCGAAGAGCACGCTGAGCAGGCCCGTGGCGATCTCGATCGGTTCGTGGTCCACCCACATCGCCGGCAGCGCCAGGAGCGCGCCCATGTCGCGCAGCCACCGGCGGGAGTCCGCCACCGAGGTGTCCTCGTCGCCGGGCCGCGGCTCCCGCGCGGGCGAGGCGCCGGTCGACGTCGCATCCATCTCTGACTCGACCCGCCTCAACGATCCGTTCGCGGGTCCCGCTCCTGCAGGAACTCCGCGGGAGGAACGAAGAAGGGGTTCTCCTGCAGCATCCCGCCGATCAGGACCATCGGATGCGTGCGCAGGACGTCGATGATGAAGGACCCGTCGAACCTGGTGGCCTCGTACGAGCAGATCACGATGTGCTCGTGGTGCGCGTGGATGAAGTTCGCGCGCGCCTCGAACTCGATGAGGTGGTCGGCGACATCGGCGCGGTCGGCCGCCCAGCCCATGTCGCACCACATGCGGATGCGCGGCGAGTCGTGGTCGACGAGCAGGTCCTCGAGCAGGCTGAGCATCTGGGCCTGGTCGAAGTGGCCGCCCCGCAGGTACGTCTCGGTCCAGGTGCGCACCTCCGCCCGGTGGTGCTCGAGGAGCGCTCCCGCGTCGTAGCCGAGGTGCCGGAGCCGGTTGACGGGTGCGGCGGACTCCGAAGGGTCGACGAGGTACAGCAATCGGTCGCCGCCATCGATCCCCTGCCTGATGAACGGATCGAGCACGGCATCCGTCTCGCCCGGTTCGTTCACGAATGCGCACACGTGGCGATAGCGGTCGAGCACCCCGCCCGCGAAGGTGACGGGGTCGGCCGGATGCCGGGTGTCAGCTGCCATGTTCGATCTTCTCCGTCCACCGAGACGTACGGGGACCCAGCTGCGGATGGAATCCGAAGCCTCGAACATAACGCAGCACGGTCGTCGCCCACAACGATCGTGGGATCGACCGGTTGCCGGGCGGGTGATCGGGTGCGGCGGTGGGTGCGACGTAGCATCGTGGCATGCCAGGCGAACCCGACATCCCCGACGCGTTCGACGTCTACACCGTCGTCGTCCTTCGGCGGCCGGCCGATGCGCCCGGGATGTCGGACGACGAGCTCGACGCGCTCCAGGCGCGCCACCTCGCCTACCGCTCCGAACTGCGGCGGCAGGGCGTGCTGGTCGTGAACGGGCCGTTCGACGAGCAGAGCGACCCGTCGTACCGGGGGATGTCGATCTTCGCGTGCGACCCCGCCGAGGCCGCACGACTGTCGGACGGCGACCCATCCGTCGTTGCCGGACGGCTCGCGTACGACGTGATGGAGTGGTGGACCCGCGCCGGCTCACTGGCCTTCCCGCTCACCGACTCCCCGGTCGGCGACCGCCGCTCGATGCCCGAGGACTGACGCGTCGAGGAGTAGTCTGGGCCGCGGCACGCACCAAGGGGGGTGCTGCGCTGCGCGGAACCCGGGACCGCTGCGTCACCGGGTGCTTCCGCGTCTCTCACGTGAGGAGCGGTCGAATGCCTCTCGAATCGACGTCGGCTCGGCGCCGGGTCCACATCATCGGGGGCGGGCCCGTCGGGCTGATGCTGACGGCACTGCTGCAGACCATGGGCGACTACTCGATCAGTCTCTACGAGAAGCGGTCGCACTACACGCGGACGCGGATGGTCAAGCTCGACACCTACCTCGTGGCGGATTCGGTCGAGAGCTACTGCATCGACTACATCGACGAGGAGAACGTCGAGGCCGTCTTCGATCGCACCGACCTCGAGGAGGGCGTCGCGTCCAGGCAGTCGCTCGCGGCGGACCTGAGGTCGCTGCTGCTCGAATGGACACTGGGATTCTGCCCGCTCAACGCGATCGAACAGGCGCTCAGCCAGCTCATCGACGAGCGTGGAACCCATCCGGTCGAGCGCGTCGTCGGGGAGCTCACGGCGGAGGACGCGCTCGCGATGGTCGGACCCGACGACATCCTGATCGACTGCACGGGGAGCCGGTCGCTGCTGCGGGATCATGTCTCCCCCGCGTTCGGCGGCGAGAGCGGCGAGGCCAACCTCTTCAAGGTGAGGCTCGAGTACGCACTCGTGGTCACGTTCCTCTACAGCCGGACGTACGTCTGCGACGAGTACTGCAAGTACTACAAGAACGCCGCCAACGACCACTACAAGTTCATCCCGGCGGTGTACCGCACCTACTACGACCAGGGTGTCAGCCACGTGACCGGCATCGTGAACATCACCGAGGCCGAGTTCCGTGCGATGCCCTCGCGATTCGACAGCCAGTGGCTGCGTGACAACCTCCCCGGTGCCGCGGCGTCGATGGACCGCTTCATCGACTGCATCAAGAGCGAGACCGGCGGGGAGATCCTCGGCGAGCTCGACATCATCCGCATCCCGCTCGACCTCTACCACGCCCGCAACGTGAGCAGCCGCAAGTGGCAGGCGCTCGGATCGGGCGATCATCCGTTCGCGAGCTCGCCGGCGTTCCTGGCCGGCGACTCGGCGATCGGCTCACCGTACTTCCAGTCGATCTCACTGGGGTTCGAGTGCGCGATGTTCCTCGCCGGGCTCATCGGCCAGCAGGACATGCCGCTGCAGGAGAAGTTCGACCGGTACGAGAACTTCATGTACAAGCAGTGGCTGCGCGTCTACATGCGCAGCAAGATGATCAAGCACAACAAGGACCTGTTCGAGACCCTCGACGACACGCTCGCGCTCCTGCAGAAGCTCCACATCTACTGAGGCGGCCACTGGGACTCCCCCGTGCACGGGACGCACATCGAGAGGACGTAGGGTCGATTCACCGCCACCGTCGCCCCTCGAGAGGAGCCTGCCTGCATGAGCAGCGAAACCGCCCTGGACGTCTTCGACCGTCGTGAGTCGGAGGTGCGCGGGTACATCCGCTCGTTCCCGACCGTGTTCGACCGTGCCACCGGATCCACGCTCGTCGACGCCGACGGGCGCGAGTACCTCGACTTCTTCGCCGGCGCCGGCGTGCTCAACTACGGGCACAACAACCCGGCGTTCACGCGCGCGCTCATCGAGTACCTGGAGCGCGACGGCATCATCCACGGCCTCGACATGGCGACCTCCGCGAAGAAGGCGTTCATCGAGGCATTCGAGCGGCTCGTGCTCGCCCCGCGTGGACTCGACCACAAGCTGCAGTTCACCGGGCCGACGGGCGCGAACGCCGTCGAGGCCGCGCTCAAGGTCGCCCGCCAGGCGACCGGCCGCTCCACGGTCGTGGCGTTCACGAACGCCTTCCACGGGCTGAGCCTCGGCTCGCTCGCCGCGACCGGCAACAGCCACTATCGTGGCGCCGCCGGCGTCGGTCTCGACGACGTCGCGCGCCTGCCGTACGACGCCTATCTCGGCACGGATGTCGACACGCTCGACCTGCTCGAGAAGATGCTCGACGACCCGGGGTCGGGCCTCGACCTGCCCGCGGCGGTGATCGTCGAGGCGGTGCAGGGCGAGGGCGGCATCAATGTCGCGAGCACGGCATGGCTGCAGCGCCTCCGCGAGATCACGGCCGCCCGCGGCATCCTGCTGATCCTCGACGAGATCCAGGCCGGCGTCGGCCGCAGCGGCGCGTTCTTCGCGTTCGAGGAGTCGGGCATCGTGCCCGACATCGTCACGATCTCGAAGTCGATCTCGGGCTCGGGCCTGCCCATGTCGCTCGTGCTGCTGCGCCCCGAGGTCGACGTGTGGAAGCCGGGCCAGCACACCGGCACGTTCCGCGGCAACAACCTCGCATTCGTCTCCGCGCGGGTCGCGCTCGAGACGTATTGGGCCGACTCGGCGTTCACCGACGCGATCGCCGAGAAGTCGGAGTTGCTGCGCGCGGGGCTCGACCGCATCGCCGCCGACCACCCCGACCAGGGCTTCGTCGTGCGCGGCCGCGGCCTGATCTTCGGCCTGGCGTGCGATGGCGACCGCACGCTCGCGGGCCGCATCTCGGCGGAGGCGTTCCGCCGCGGGCTCGTGATCGAGACGTCGGGCGCCTTCGACGAGGTGCTGAAGTTCCTGCCCGCGCTCACGATCTCCGAGGAGGAGCTCGCCCGGGGTCTGGCCATCGTGCGCGAGAGCCTCGACGCGGTGCTCGCGGCCGCCTGACGCATCGGTCACCCTCCGCTCGTAGGCTGGACGTATGCCCCGTCTCCTGGCAGATCCCGATCGATCCCGGTGGGTGCCGGTCACCGACTCGCTCGGGTTCCGCGGACGCAGGCACCGGAAGGCCGCGATCGGGATGCTGCTGCAGCAGGCATCGGGCACGTTCGGCACGCCGTCCCGGCCGGGCGGCGGCTTCACGGCGTGGGCGATGAGCCAGGCGGTGCCGCTCCTGATGCGCAAGGCCGCCGGCCGAGTGCTGGCGTGGGTGTGGAGGGCCGATCCTGAGCTGCTCGTGGTGATGGCGCAGGTGCAGCCGGCCACGCCGCAGGTTCGGGCGGCACGCGCTTCGATGGCGAGGATGCCGGCCGACACCGAGATGTTCCGCGGCAGGTACCTGGGTGTGGGCGAGAAGCTGGCCGTGCCACTCCCCGCCGACGCTCGCACCCCGCCGTTCGCGACCTACACCTGGGACCTCGGTGCGCACTACGTGAGCGTGACGGCCGTGTGCAGCGATCGCGAGCGGTTCGGCACGGTGATCGGCGCGGTCGACGAGCTCGCGCGAGGCATCCGCATCGTCGACGACCTCGTGGTCGGCGAGTCGGCGACGGTGCTGCGGATCGATCCCGCCTGATGGATTCGACGTCGTCGCGAGGTCAGCCCGGCTGCGGCGCTCAGAGCCCCTCGGCGATCTCCTTGATCGCGGCGAGGCGACGGTCCCACTCGGCGCCGATCGCATCGAGCCGGTGCGCGGTGGCACTCAGCTCCGACCCGACCACGCGGTAGCGCACCTCGCGTCCGACCCGCACGGGTTCGACCAGGCCGACCTCCTGCAGCACGGCGAGGTGCTTCGCGATCGCCTGCCGGCTGACGGGCAGGCGCCCGGCGAGGGCGGACGCCGACGCGTCGCCCTCGCCGAGCGCAGCCAGGATGCTCCACCGGGTCTCGTCGCCGAGTGCGGCGAACACGGGGACCAACGCCTGCATCGTCATGCGCCGCCCTCGAGCAGGGCGACCAGCTTGTCGAGCTCGCCGTCCCAGCCCTCGCGGTGGCTCTCGAGGTTGGCGGCGGGGTCGGAGGTGTGCTCGAACCCGGTCTCCACGACCGTGAGCCGCGTGCCGTTCGACACCGGCTCGAGGGTGAAGGTGAACACCGTGGAATGCGCGTCGTCGACCGCGTCGGGCAGCGACCCGAGGGCGTCGTCGTTCCCCCAGCGGTAGGCGACCATCCGCGGCGCGTCGAGCGCCTCGACCCGGATCGGCACGGCGCCATAGTCGGGGAACGTGAGGGTGCCCCGTGCGCCGACGCCGGAACCGTCGAAGACGGCATTCCCGAACCACTGCGAGATGTGCTCGGGCTGGGTCACCGCCGACCACACCTTCTCGACGGGGGCGGCGATCTGGATCGTGCGTCGCACGGTGAACTGGCCCTCGTCGACGACGGATGCCGGGTTGCTGGTCATGTGCTCCATGATGGTTCCTTTCGTGGTGGTCGTGCGTTCATCGGGTGGCAAGGGGTTCGGTGTCGGGCACGGATGCCGCGACCGGGGCCGTGATGAAGCTGGTCGCCCACGCGACGGCGACGGCCGCCAGGGCGATGATGATGCCCGTGACGACGGCGAACTGGACTCCCCCGCCATCGATCGCCATCCCGCCGGCGAGCGCGCCGAACGCGATGCCGGCGTTCACCGCGGAGGCCGGAAGCGACGACGCGAGCGGCGCGCCGGGACCGGCGAGGCCGACGACGCGGTACTGGATCGATGGGCCCGTGCCCATGCCGAACAGCCCGATGCCGAGCACGGCGACGGCCACGAGCCACGGGTTCGACCCGAAGACGAGCAGCATGGCGAGCGACGCCGTGACGCCGATCGCGCCGATGATCAGCGAGCGCGAGGCGTTCGCGTCGGCGAAGCGCCCGCCGCCGAACGAGCCGATCGCGGTCGCGGCGCCGTACGCGAGCAGGAACACCGACACGACCGGCCCCGAGACATCCGTCACCTGGTTCAGGAACGGCACGAGGTACGTGATCGCTGCGAGCATGGCCGCGAACGTCAGGAAGCTCACCGCCAGCACCGCGAGCACTCGCGGCGCGAAGGCGTGCCGGGCCTGGCCGACCGCGCCGCTGTCGGGCGGAGTCGGCACCGACGGGAGCACGAGGATCGCGAGCACCAGCACGATGACGCCGGCCGCGACGACCGCGACGAACGATCCGCGCCAGCCGACCGCCTGGCCGAGGAGCGTGCCCAACGGCAGGCCCGACGCGCTGGACATCGCGAAGCCCGAGATGATCACGGCCATCGCGCGCCCGGTACGCGCGGGAGGCACGATGGAGGTCGCCGTCACCATGGCGGCCGCGATGAACAGGCCCTGCACCGCGCCGATGACGACCCTGGCGCCGACGAACAGCGGGTAGCCGGCGCCCAGCGCCGGCAGCAGGTTGGCGGCGACGAACACGGCGGTGGCGCCGAGCAGCACGTGGCGGCGATCGAATCGCGTCGTCAGGAACGTCAGCAGCGGCCCGCCGATCGCGAGGCCGAGCGCATTGGCGGTGACGAGTGCGCCCGCCGCGGGCACCGAGACGGCGAGGTCGGTTCCGATCAGGTCGATCATGCCGACGACGAGCATCTCGGCGCAGCCCATCACGAACGCCCCGGCGAACAGCACGGCGAGCACGCGTCCGGCATGCGTCGATCGAGCTCGAGTCGTGGTCATGTTCACTCCGTTCGTTACCTGCAACTTGATGGTTGCAGACTCTTCCTGAAAGTGCAACCTTTGAATTGCAAGTCGCGATCGACGCGGCGGTGAGTCCGTCATCCCCGTCGACCGCAGCCACCGTCTCGACCGATCGATACCGCCCGCCCATCGGCGTAGCGTGGCCCGCGAAGCGAAGGAACAGGGGGTCACCGATGGCCGAGCTCTCATTCATCCAGCCATGCCTGTGGTTCGACGACCAGGCCCGGGAGGCGATGGCGTACTACGTCGACGTGTTCCCGAACTCGCGCGTCATCCGCATCGACGAGTATCCCGACGAGTCGCTCGACGAGCACCTCGCAGGCATGTCGGGAAAGGTGCTCAACGGGCAGTTCAGCCTGAACGGCGTGGACTTCACCTGCCTCGACGGCGGTCCGCTCTTCCGGTTCAACGAGTCGATCTCGTTCATCGTGTCCTGCACGGACCAGGAGGAGATCGACTACTACTGGTCGAAGCTTTCGCACGTGCCCGAGTCGGAGCAGTGCGGCTGGTGCAAGGACCGGTTCGGCGTGAGCTGGCAGGTCATCCCCGCGATCATGGGCGAGCTGACCAAGCGGCCCGAGCAGGTCCAGGTGATGATGGGCCAGAAGAAGATCGTCATCGCCGAGCTCGAGAACGCCTGAGCCCCGCCGCCCGGCTGCCCGGGTGCCGTGCCGCCCGGGCGCTACGCGTCGACCAGCTCGAGCCGCTGCTTGAGGAGTGCGAGGCTCGCCGGCATTTCGGCGCCCGCACCGTGGGTGGCCATCATCCGGATGAGCTTGCCGATGCCCCGCCCCTCGAACCAGACGCGGTAGTCGACATGCGTGCCGCCGTCGGTCGGCACGAATGAGATGTCGACGTGGGCACGGACGGGCCCGTCGATGCCCTCGACCGCCCATCGGCTTCCCGGCTCGCACCCGGTGACCTGCCACCGTGCCTTCTGGCTGCCACCCGGTACCCGGCGGACCTCCCACCCGCGCATGCCGACCTTGCGGATCGCCGGCGGCTCGGCGGATGCCTCCTCCACCGATGGTTGCCACTCGGGAAGCCGAGCGGCATCGGTGACGTAGTCGAAGACCTCCTGCGGAGCGCGGGCGATCTCGGTGCTGCATTCGATGACCTTCATGGCGGCCACCTCCCTGAACGGCCGGCGCGTCGTTGCCCGGCTCATATTGATGACAGTATCATTCTCCTTAATGTCAGAACTGTCAAGACGTCCATACGACGCGACGCGCCGGCGTCAGCAGGCGGCCCGAACGCGGGCGCGCATCATCGAGGTCGCCGGCCGGCTGTTCGTGGAACGCGGGTACGCGGGAACCACGATCCCCGCGATCGCCGGTGAGGCCGGCGTGGCCGTGGAGACGGTCTACCGGTCCGCGAGCGGAAAGGCGGGACTGCTGGCCGACGCCGTCCGTGCTGCGGTCGCGGGTGGCGCCGAGCGCGCTGAGGTGCCGGTCACGGAACGGCCCGCGATCCGGCGGATCACCGAGGAGACCGACCCGGTTCGACAGTTGCGGTTGTACGCGGCGACACAGCCTGGGATCTGGTCGCGCGTCGGCCCCCTCCTTCGCGTGCTCGACGCCGCCGCCAACAGCGACGCGTCGCTGGTCGAGCTCCGCGACGAGATCGCCGCCGAGCGCCGGCAGGGTCTGCGCGACGGGTTCGGACGGATGCTCGAGCAACGCGGTGTCCTGCGTGAGGGCGTCACCGCCGAGCGCGCCGGCGACATCGTGTACGCGGTCTGCGGACTGGCCAACTACGTGGCGCTCGTCTTCGACTGCGGCTGGTCGGAGGCGGCCTACGAGTCCTGGCTGGCCGAGACGCTCGCCTCAGCACTGCTCCCTAGACCGTAGGCGTCCAGGGACCCGTCACGGGGATGGATTCGCCGTCCCCTGGCCACGGCGGCATCGTCGCCCCCAGAATTCGGAGCGCCACGCCCGGAGTCGACCGGAATTGGAACGAAGTGCCGACCGGGATGGTGACACTCGTACCCGGCGCGAGATCCGTGACCTCCTCGAGGTCACCACGTTTCCGCCAGATGCTCCCACGTCCCTCGATGACGAACCACACCTCCTCGATGGTTCGATGCCTGACGGCTCGGGAGATGCAATCGGGTGCGAGCGAGAACTCGGCAGTGCCGCCCGCGTCGACGCGCGCGAGTATGCGGACGTCCGAACCATCCGGGGCGACATCGTCGCGCTCCTCGGATCGGACCACGGTGAGAAGTTCGGACATCATGCCCTCCAGTGCCGTCCCTCGTCCTTCTGCGTACGCTCCGATCAGGCCGAACTCCGCAAGCGCGCGCACTCAGTCGTGCGAAGCAGATGAGTCAGTCGTGCGGAGCAGATGAGACTGAGGAGAGATCGGGTCTCGCCGGCAGCAGAGGCTGCTCAGCCTCCAGCCGGTCCTCGAGGAAGAACCGGGAGAGTCGCACCCGCAGGCGCTGCATCCAGCGGATTCGGCCCCCGGACGGTCGCAACCTGAGCGGCGTGACGGCCTCGACATCGATCAGCCGCCAGCGGTCGTACTCGTCCAGCTGCTGGTGGACCTCGACGTACTCGCCTCCGGGAAGGCGCACGATACGTCCGGTCTCGAACCCGTGCAACAGGAGTTCCCGGTCCTTTCGCTGGAGGGCGACGCAGACCCGTCGGGCGATCGTGAACGCGATGATCGGACCGACCACCAGGAGGAGCTGCATCGCGAGCACGACGCCCTCGATCGTGAGGCTGAAGGCGACCGCGATGAGGTCCGCGCTTCCGGCCGCCCAGAGCGTGCCGAAGAAGACGATGCCGGCGACGCCGATCCCGGTCCTGGTCGGCACGTTCCGCGGGCGGTCGAGCAGATGGTGCTCGCGCTGGTCGCCGGTGATCCACGCCTCGAGGAACGGATACGCGGCGACGAGCCCCAGGAAGAGCGTGACCACCGCCAGCGGGGCGAGCAGCGCCAGCGTCCAGGTCTGTTCGAACGCGACGATCTCCCAGCCCGGCGGCACCAGGCGGAGCGCCCCATCGAGGAAGCCGGTGTACCAGTCCGGCTGGCTCCCGGCGCCGGCATTGCCGGGAGAGGCCGGCCCGTACAGCCAGATCGGGTTGATCGTGACGGTGACGGAGATCAGGAGCAGGATGCCGGTGACGATGAGGAGGAGCCCGCCGGCACGTGCCGCCGCGTTGGGAACGAGGGGGATGCCCACGACGTTCGCGGCGGTGCGTCCGGGGCCCGTGAACTGCGGCGGCTTCTGCCGATACAGGATCGCGGAACGCACCGCGATGAGCGCCACCAGCATCACCGGCACGACGGCGACGTGGATCGGGTAGAGGTTCTCGATGATCCGCCCGGGGAAGAGCCCACCGAAGAAGAGGTCCTTGAGCCACGTTCCGACGACCGGGATCCCGAGCAGGATCCCCTCGAAGATGCGAAGCCCGGTTCCCGAGAGCATGTCGTCGGGGAGGGCGTACCCGCTCCAGCCTCCGGCGAGCGCGGTGACGAAGATCAGGAACAACAGCACCCAGGCCGCGCGTCGCGGCCGCCGGAAGGCCCCGGTGAAGAAGGTGACCAGCAGCTGCGCGATCAGCGCAGCGGGCAGCAGCAGCGCGGCCCAGTGGTGGGCCTGCCGAATCAGCAGGCCACCCGGAACCTCGAACGAGAGGTGCAGCGTCGACGCGAACGCCTTCGACACCTCCTGGCCGTGCAGCGTGGCGACGCGCCCGTCGTACACGACGGTGGAACTCGACGGGACGTAGTGGAACGTCAGGATGACGCCGGTCACCATGATCACCACGACGCAGGCGAGCGCGATCACCCCGAACAGGTTCGACCAGTGCACGGGCACCGTGCGATGACGCAGGTCCTCCAGCACGCCCGCCCCGCGCCTGCCGAGCGGCGAGCGCGCGAGGCGGCGTGACCACCGACCCGTCAGGTCGGAACGCGGCATCCGATCGACCGGCATCCTCGTCTCCTCTCAGCTCCTCCTACCCATACGACGCCGGCGGAGGCCGATCTGTGACACGAAAGGAGAGACGCGTCGAGCGGATGCCCTAGCGGAACGCACGATCGATCGGGATTCGCGCGCCGTCAGAGCGGACGAACCGGCTGGCGCAGCACGGTGCGCAGCTTCTCCGGCGCCGTGCGCCGGGCGTCGCTGAGGTACACCTCGTGGTGCGGGCCGCCGAAGGTGAGGCCATGCTGCGGCATCCACTCGTCGTGCAGGCGCGCGAGGGTCGGCGCTTCGTCGTCGTACGACCCGACATGGAGGATCTGCGCCGACGGCCCCTCGTGCAGGTGCTCGAGGCGGAGCTCGTCGAGTGCCGGGTTCTCGCGAGCACCGGCCGTCACGCCCTTCGCGCGCACGACGTCGATCGCGGCGGCGACGGCGCCATCGTCGATCCAGTCGGGTTGGGCGATCAGCAGCCTCCAGCTCCACGCGCCCTTGTCGCGCGCGACGAAGGCGCCCTGATCCTCCGCCCACCAGAGTCCCTCCAGCGGTGCCACCACGAAGTCCCGTTGGAGCGTTCGCCTACTGGCGAACTTCACCGCGTACGCCACGCCGAACAGCGCCTCGACGGCGTCGCGATACCGCGCAGCCGTGTTGGGATCCCCGTGCCCGTCGACCGCGAGGTACTGCATCCGCGGCACGTCGACGACGGTGAACTCCTTCGCCGAGGGCGCGTACAGCTCCGGATGCTCCCGCTTCACGTCGTACTTCCCACTCGCTTCGACGGCCATGACGGGAGCGTACGCCCGGGCTCGGACAGTTCCCGACCGGATGGGATCGGAGCCGGGTGCGGGGCCCGACGCCGTCAGCTCGCCCGCGGCGTCAGCCGGATGACCGGGATCTCCCGGTCGGTGATCCGTCCGTACCTGGCGAATCCCGATGCCGTGGTCGTGACCTGGCGCCATGCCGCGTCGCGGTCGGCGCCGTGGAGCTGCTCGGGGGTGACCTCGATGCGCTCTCCGGCGAACTCGATCCGCACGCGATCGGGGTGGGCCGCGATGTTGTAGTACCAGGCGGGGTTGCGCGGGGCGCCGCTCGCGGAGGCCACGATGAGCTTCGTGTCGCCCTCCCCGGGGAACCATCGCACCGGAGTCATCCGCTCGGCACCGGTCCGCTTCCCGATCGTGACGAGCACCAGCTTGTCCCCGCGCCTGGTGCCCTTCCGACGGATGCGCTCCACCATCTTCCGGTTGCCCCACCGCTCGAGCCGGCTGCGGCCGGGCTGGCGGGCCCCTCGGGTTCCGTTCGGTGTGTCGAAGGCCATGCGCGTCGCCTCCTCGGCTGACGATCCTTCCGTCAATCATCCCGCGACCCGGCTTCGAGGACGACCGCTGGGAACGTGGTGCGCCTCGCGCCCACTGCGTAGCATGACCCGCATGGCGGACGCCGGGTCGGCAGGCGTCACCGGGGGGCCCGCGGCGAGCCACCCGGTGCGCACCTACCTGTTCGCGCTCACCGAAGCCGGCGGCACCGTGCCGCCCGAGCTCGGCGTGGCGCGTCGAGTCGTCGAGCGTGGTCACCGGGTCACTGTGCTCGCGGACGCCTCCATGGCCGACGAGTCCCGCGCCACCGGTGCGGAGTACCGGTCCTGGTCGGCGAGCCCCGCCGGCGAGTTCCGCGATTGGGAGCTGCGCACGCCGACGAGCCTCGCTCGAGGCATGTCGGATCGCATGATCACCGGACCGGCTCCTGGGCAGGCCGCGGACACGACGACGGCCATCGAGTCGCTGCAGCCCGACCTCGTGCTGACCTCCTTCATGGGGGTCGGCGCCATGATCGCGGCGGAGGCGCGCGGAGTCCCGTTCGACGTGCTCATCCCGAACACCTATCCCCTGCCGTCGCCCGGCGCGCCGCCACTGGGCACCGGACTCGCGCCGGGCCGGGGGCCGCTCGGCCGGATGCGCGATCGGGCGGTGAACTCGGGAACCGTCCGCCTGATCGACGCGTACGCGCTCGCGCCCATCAACGAGCTCCGCCACGAGTGGGGCCTCGATCCGATCCTTCACACGTGGGACCAGATGCACCGTGCGCGCCGCATGCTCGTGCTCACCTCGGCCGCCTTCGACTTCCCGGCCGATGTTCCGGACAATGTCCGCTACGTCGGACCGATCCTCGACGACCCTGCGTGGGCGGCCGGCGAGGCCTGGACCCCGCCGGCCGGCGACGGACCGCTCGTGCTCGTGGCCATGTCCTCGACGTTCCAGAACCACGTCGAGTGCCTGCAGCGGATCGCCGACGCGCTCGGGAGCCTGCCCGTTCGGGGTCTGGTGACCACCGGTCCAGCCGTGTCGCCCGACGCGATCCGGGCGCCCGCGAATGTCACCGTCGTCGCCTCCGCACCGCATCGCGAGGTGCTCCCCGAGGCCCGCCTCGTCGTCACGCATGGCGGCCACGGCACCGTGATCAAGGCGCTCGCCGCCGGACTGCCGCTCGTCATCCTCCATCACGGCCGCGACCAGCCCGGCAACGCCGTCCGGGTCACGACGCGCGGAGCCGGCGTCGCGGTCTCACGTCGGGCGTCCGCGCGGAGGATCGCCAAGGCCGTCGCCGAGGTCCTCGACGACCCCTCGTATCGCGAGGCCGCAGCGGAGCTCGGCCGGGCCGTGGCACGCGAGGCCGCCGGCAGTGCCCTGCTCGACGAGCTGCAGGTGACGCCCCGAGATCGAACGGATCCGCCGGGGCATCCGTGACGCCTGATCCAGGATGCCGCCGTCGTCGACTGCGTATCGAGTCTCGCGCGCCCGCGGCATCCGGTGGAGAATCTCCTCGGATGCCGTCACATCCGCGCCCTCGCTGCGGTCTGAGCTGGAGGGGCGAATGCGGCCCCCTCCGCCGACGGACAGGACCACGACATGGATGAGAACCTCGACGAGGCGCTCGCGGCCTTCGGAGCGGTGCGCTCGCGGCTCTTCGGCATCGCCTACCGCATGCTCGGCAGCGCCACCGAAGCGGAGGACCTCGTGCAGGAGACGTGGCTCCGCTGGCAGGGCACCGACCGTTCGGTCGTGCAGGATCCGACCGCCTTCCTCGCCACCACGACGACGCGGCTGGCCATCAACGCACTGCAGTCGGCGCGAGCCCGCCGCGAGACGTACATCGGACCGTGGCTGCCCGAGCCGGTCGACACGAGCAGCGATCCGACGCTCGGCGCCGAACGAGCCGAGGCGCTCGGATTCGCCGTGCTGGTCATGCTCGAACGGCTCACGCCGACCGAGCGGGCGGCCTACGTGCTGCGCGAGGCCTTCGCGTACACCTACGAGCAGATCTCGGAGATCGTGCAGCTCTCGGAGGCCGCGTGCCGCCAGCTCGTGAGCCGCGCGCGCAAGCACCTCGTCGGCGAGCGCCGGCGCGAGGTGTCGCAGGCGGAGCAGCGACGACTGCTCACCGTCTTCCTGAGCGCCGCGCAGACGGGCGATCTCGACGAGCTCGAGCGGCTCTTCGCCGAGGACGTCGTGTCGTACTCCGACGGCGGCGGCATGGTGCGCGCGTCGAAGTTCCCGGTGCGGGGCCGGGTGACGGTCGCGAAGTTCGTGCGCGCGTTCCACACGCACTTCTGGGACGGCGTGATCATCACCGACGCCCAGGTCAACGCCCAGCCGTCCGTCCTCCTGTCGAAGGAGGGCACGACCTTCGCGGTCGTCAGCGTCGTCGCCTCGCCCGAGGGCATCGACCAGGTGCTGTGGATGATGAACCCGCAGAAGCTCGGCGCCGTGGCGTCCCGTGCGTCGTGACGATCCCGCCGCTCGCCTCCTCGCCGCCCTCGGTGGCCGCGACGACCTCGCGCTGGCGAGCGTGCTGAACCCCGATGCCCGCCTGGTCGTCGACGCCGGCGACGAGTCCGGCGGGGAGGTGCGCGGGCGCGCACGCGTCGCTCGGTCCCTCTTCGGTCTCCCGACGCGGCATCCGGATGCCTCGTTCGAGGTCGTGCACGTGAACGGCCGCCCCGGGCTCGCCCTGCGCCGACGCACGGGCGAGGTGGTCGGCGTGCTCGCCCTCGACCTCGCACCCGACGACACGATCCGCGAGCTGTGGCTGTCGACCGCGCCGGGCAAGCTCGTCCACTGGAATCGCCGGCGCCCCGACATCGAGTGAGGCGGCAACGGATGCCCGGCCGCCCGAGTCGCTAGCCCGGGGTCGCTTCCCGCCACCCGTCGGGTCCGTCGGACCCGGCCGGGTACTCCTCCAGCGGCACCCGACCCGCACGCCAGGCGGCGGCCACCGGCTCGACGATCCGCCAGCACTCCTCGGCGACATCGCCGCGGATCGAGAGGGTCGGGTCGTCGCTGAGGATGCCCTTCAGCACCTCGCCGTACGGCAGCAGGGCGCCGGGCACCTGACGGGCGACGAGGGTCGTCTGCTCGAGCGCGAAGGGGTCGCCGCCGCCGTTCATGGTCAGCCCCACCTGCACCTCGCCCGAGCTGAGGTCGAGTTCGATCCAGTCGCTCCTCGGCGTTCCCTCGAGTCCCTCGATCGGCTCCGCGGGGCGGAACACGGCACGGACGAGCTTGCGAGCCCGCCCGAGCGCCTTCCCCGAACGGAGGAGGAACGGCACGCCCCTCCACCGATCCGTGTCGATCGCGACGACGACCTGTGCGAGCGTCTCCGTTCCGAGGTCGGGGTCGACACCTGGCTCGTCCGCGTACGCCGGGAGCGACCGGCCATCCACCTCGCCCGCGACGTAGCGCGCGCGGCGGCTCGCGGCGACGGGATCTTCGCCCCAGACGGCGGTGTCCCGAAGCACACCGGCGATCGCATCGCGCAGCACGACCTCGTCCACCCGGTCGATCGGATCCATCGCGACGAGTGCGAGGACCGCGAGGAGGTGGCTCTGGATCATGTCGACGAGCGCGCCCGTGCCGTCGTAGTACCCGGCGCGGCCCTCGAGGCCGAGCGTCTCGTCGTACACGATCTCGATGCGCTCGATGGCACCGCGGTGCCACACGGGTTCGATCATCCGGTTCGCGAAACGGGTGCCGAGCAGGTTCAGCACGGTCGCACGGCCGAGGAAGTGGTCGATCCGGTAGATCCGGCGCTCGGGAACGATGCGCGTCAGCAGTGCGTTGAGTTGCTTCGCGCTGGCGCGATCGGTGCCGAACGGCTTCTCCAGGGCGAGTCGCAGCCCGTCGGGCACGTCGAGGCCGTCCAGTACGAGGCACACTCGGGCGGTCACCGCCGGCGGCAGCGCGAAGAACACGATCGGGGTGTCGCCGCATGCCGCGAGCAGGCCCGCGAGCACGTCGGCGTCCGTCGCATCGCCGCGGATGTATCGGGCGGATTCGAGCAACCGGGTGCGCCGCGGCTCGGGCACGGACTCGAACACGGTCGCGACGAGTTCGCGCCATTCCCGGTCGGTTCGCTCCGTCAGCCCCGAACCGATCACCTCGAGGTCGACCTCGTGCGCCGCCAGGAGCGTGCCGAGACCGGGCAGCAGCAGGCGCTTCGTGAGGTCGCCGTCCGCCCCGAGGATGAGCAGTGTCGCTGCAGCCGTCATGAGGTGCCTCCCACCCGCCGGGCGTCGCACGCGGACGCGTCTGCGTCCACGCTAGGGGGCCTCGCTGCGGTCGCGCTCGTGCCGAGCGTGGGGTTGACACGGGCGAGCGTGACGGCGCGCTGCGCGTGGGGCGCCGGCCGGAGCGCGACGAGCGCACGCGTTCAGCGCGTGAGCGCCGACTCCTCGTCGAGCCACGCGAGCTTGTGGGGGTTCGCGATCGAGAAGATGCGCGAGATCCGTCCGTCCTCGACGACGACGCTCACCGCGCCGACCAGCTCGCCGGCGACCTCGGCGCGGACGCCTGGCTGGCCGTTGACCCAGATCGCGCTCGCCACGAACGGCTGGTCGAGCTTCGCGAGTCCGCCCACCAGGTACCGTGCCATCTTCTCCGCGCCGACGATCGGCCGCCGTGCCGCCCCGCGCACCAGTCCACCACCGTCGGCGACGGACACCACGTCGGGAGCCAGCACGTCCATGAGGGCCTGCACGTCCCCCGAGTTCACGGCCGCGACGAACTTCGCGACGACCTCCGCCTGCTCGGTGCGATCCACGTTCACCCGCGGCCGACGCGCCGCCACGTGGTCCTTGGCGCGGTGGGCGATCTGCCGAACGGCGGCGGGGGTCTTGTCGACGGCCTCGGCGATCTCGTCGTACGGCACGTCGAAGACCTCCCGCAGCACGAACACCGCGCGCTCGGTCGGCAGGAGGGTCTCGAGCACGGTGAGCATCGCGATCGACACATTGTCGGCGAGCTCGACGTCGTCGGCGACATCCGGACTCGTCAGCAGCGGCTCGGGCAGCCACTCGCCCACGTAGTCCTCGCGGCGGCGCGAGACCGTGCGGAGGTGGTTGAGCGCCTGCCTGGTCACGATGCGCACCAGGTAGGCGCGCGGGTCGCGCACCTGACCGCGGTCGACGTCGGCCCACCGCAGCCAGGACTCCTGCAGCACGTCCTCGGCGTCGGCGGCCGAGCCGAGCATCTCGTACGCGACGGTGAAGAGCAGGCCGCGGTGGGTGACGAACGGGTCTTCGCTCATGCCGGGCATCCGCTCATGCCTGCGAGGCTACGCCAGCCGGCGTGCGAGCCGCGAGCGGCGGCAGACCGCACGCCGTCGAGAACTCCGCCGAGTGGATGCCGAGGGCGATGTTCGTGCGCGCCGCCGCGTTCATGTACCCGACCGTCGCGCCGAGCTCGAGCAGCGCCGGAGCGCCGAGCTCGGCGAGCAGGGTGGCGCACAGCTCGTCGGTCACCGCCGGCGGGGTCTGGCTCATCGCCTCGGCGAACTCCATGACCCGCCGCTCGAGGGGCGTGTAGAGCGACGATTCGCGCCACCGCGGCACGTCGCGGGCC
The DNA here is from genome assembly GCF_004216665.1 of Agromyces ramosus. Taxonomy (GTDB): domain Bacteria; phylum Actinomycetota; class Actinomycetes; order Actinomycetales; family Microbacteriaceae; genus Agromyces; species Agromyces ramosus. Next base: position 838,285 of record NZ_SGWY01000001.1, read on the forward strand.
TTCTCCTCGTCGAGTCCGTGGTTGTGCGCCAGGAAGTAGTGCAGGTCGAGGCAGAAGCTGCAGCCGACGGTCGCGGCGGCCGCCATGTTCGCGAGCGACGTGAGGTTCGGGTCGAGTCGATCCCATTTCTCGACCTTGCGACCGAAGGTCATCATGTCCTTGAGCACGCGCGGGTGATGCCACATCACGCCGAGCGACTCCGGGACCTGGCCGAGCATCCTCCGGCTCATCATCTTCACCAGCCCGCCGTACAGGCCGGTGATCTCGGTCGGGGGTACGCGGGTGGTGCCGGTGCCGGTCATGTCTCCTCCAGGTGTCTCGCGCACGGTTTCGTGCCTTCGACATGGAGACACCGGCCTGGGCCCGCGTGTGACACGCGGACGTGCGCGTCCGCGCGCCCGACGGCCAAGTCGCCGGACTCCCGCGCGCTCCCCGGCGAGCGCTCGGGACGCGTCAGCGCGATGGCCGCCGGGAACCGCCCACCCACCGGGGCGGCCCCGGTGTCAACTCGGAAGCTCGACGGTGTACGAGACGATCTCGGTGATGCGCCCGTCGTCGAAGTCGTAGACGTCGCACGACGCGACGATCGAGACGTCTCCGCCGGGCTCGGTGTACCTGGCGAGGCTGTCGACCACGACGCTGTCCTCGCCGACCACCGTGCGGAAGCGTTGGAACTCGGTCGTGACGCCGGCGAGGTCGGCGGCAGTGCGCTCGCAGGCCTTCTTCACGGCCTTCCGACCGAGGAGGGGGTCGGCACCGACGAGCGTCCACACGACATCGTCGGCGAGGTGCGGCAGTGCGAGCTCGAATCGATGGCTCGAGAACGCGCGGGCGATCTTCTCGGTCGTGAGCTCGGTCGTGAGGTCCATGTGGCGTGCCCCCTCGCGCGGCATCCCGCGCCTCTGCGGATGACGGATGCGTTCAGCGTCCTCCGCGCGCATGGCTGCCGTCAAGGTTTCGACACGACACGACACGACACGGCACGACACGTCGGCGATCGGATGCCGCGTGCGGAAGAACGGCGGCCCCTGTCGCGTTGGCTCCAGCATGAGAGCAATGGCGTACTCGGAGACCGGTGACTCGTCCGTCCTTCACGTGGTGGACCGCGAGCTCCCGGAACCCGGGGCCGACGAGGTCCGGGTGAGGGTCGTCGTCTCGGGTGTGAACCCGACCGACTGGAAGGCCCGGGCCGGTGCGCGGGCAGGCGCGCCGACGCCGTATCCCGAGGTGGTTCCGAACCAGGACGGCGCCGGCGTCGTCGATGCGGTCGGCTCCGGCGTGACCGGTCTCGCGCCCGGCGACCGGGTGTGGGTGTTCCTCGCGGCGCACGGTCGGCCGACCGGCACGGCGCAGGAGTTCGCGGTGGTTCCGGCCCAACGCGTCGTCAGGCTCCCGGATGCCGCGAGCTTCGACATCGGTGCGTCGCTGGGCGTGCCCGCGATGACCGCGCATCGCGCCCTCACGGTCGCCGACGGCGGACCCGCCCGGCTCGGGCCCGGAGCACTCGAGGGCCGCACGGTGCTCGTCGCCGGCGGAGCCGGAGCCGTCGGGCACGCCGCGATCCAGCTCGCGCGGTGGTCGGGCGCCCGGGTCGTCACGACGGTGAGCTCGCCCGCGAAGGCCGCGCTCGCCACCGCGGCGGGTGCCCACCACGTCGTGGACTACACGACGGGCGACACCGCGACGGCGATCCGCGCGGTCGCGCCCGACGGCGTCGACCACGTGGTGGAGGTCTCACCGGCGCGGAACGCCGCGCTGAACGCGAGCGTGATCGCCAACCACGGCACCGTCTCGGTCTACGCGACGGACGGCGGCGCGGAGATGACGCTCGACGTCCGCCGGCACTTCTCGCTCAACGTCAGGTACCAGTTCCTGCTGCTCTACACCGTGGGCGATGCCGCCCTCGCGGCCGCCGCCGAGGACATCACCCGCGCGCTCGGCGACGGGGCGCTCGGCGTCGGCGAGGAGGCGGGGCTTCCGCTCACGCGCTTCCCCCTCGAACGCACCGCGGCAGCCCACGACGCGGTGGAGGCCGGCACCGTGGGCAAGGTGCTCGTCGACGTCTCGCCGGAGATCACCGGCTGAGCGCTCCGGAACCGCGGGCCGCTGCTCCCCCACGAGGATGCGGCGCGCGGTCCGGCCGTCAGGCGTGCTGGTCGGGCTCGCCGTCCTCGGGCTCGACGGCCCACGACGGCGGCTCGTCGGCGCCCGCGTCCTCGTCGCGCTCCGCGTCATCCGCCGTCTTCTGCACCTTGCCGGCCGCGTGGTGCACGGGTGCGTACACGGTGTAGAGGCGCAGCGGCTCGTCGCCGGTGTTCTCGACGTCGTGCCAGGTACCCGCGGGCACCTGGATGCTCCAGCCGTCGGAGACATCCCGCTGGAAGTTCAGCTCGTCCTTCGACGGGCCCATCTTCACGCGACCCCGGCCCGCATCGAGGCGCAGGAACTGATCGGTCTCGGGGTGCGCCTCGAGGCCGATCGACTCGCCCACCGGAATCGACATGAGCGTCACCTGCAGGTACTTGCCGCTCCACGCCACCGTGCGGTAGTTGGCGTTCTGCTTGGTCGCGGTCTCGATGTCGAACGCGTTCGGCTCGGGGCCGGGGTCGGTGATGTCCATGCGTCGCAGTCCTCTCCGGGTCGGTCGGTCGACGGATGCCGCGCGCCGTCCCCGCTCGTTCCACGCTAGCCACGGCGGCCGCCGGATCGGAAGGGGTTGTGCGAGCACCGCGACGGCTTCCACACCCGGGCCGTCGCCGCAAGGCCCCTGAGCAAATGGCCGCGCGGGCGTACCGTCGAGGGAACCGAAGGAGCGAGCTCGATGAGCAGTCCGACGACCCTCGTCGCCGACCGCTACCGGCTGGTCAAGCTGATCGGCTCAGGTGGAATGGGCGTGGTGTGGCATGCGTGGGACGAGCGCCTGCACCGAGCGGTGGCGCTCAAGATGCTGCGCACGCAGCCCGACCTCGGCGATCGCGAACGTGAGGTCGCGACGAATCGGGCCATGCGCGAAGCGCGCATCACGGCGGGACTGCACCATCCGCACGCCGTGACGGTGTTCGACGTCGTCGAGCACGAGGGTCAGCCCTGCATCGTGATGCAGCTGGTCGAATCCACGCCGCTGTCGGTCCTGCTCCGGGAGCACGGCACGCTCTCGCCACGGGAGACCGCGCGGATCGGCGCCCAGGTGAGCTCCGCACTGGCGGCCGCCCACAAGCTGCGGATCGTGCACCGGGACGTGAAGCCGGGCAACATCCTCATCACCGAGGACGGCTCGGCCATGATCAGCGACTTCGGCATCTCGCACGCGCTCGGCGACACCACCATCACCGCGACGGGGATGGTGCACGGCACTCCCGCCTACCTCGCCCCGGAGGTCGCCCAGGGCAAGCCGTCGAGCTTCGCGTCGGACGTGTTCTCGCTCGGCTCGACGCTGTACGCGATGCTCGAGGGCGCGCCGCCCTTCGGCGCGGACGTCAACGCGCTCGCACTGCTGCACCGAGTCGCGCGGGGCCACCATCCGCCTCCCGAGCACGCCGGCGCACTCGCCCCGCTGCTGCGAAGCATGCTGTCGGCCGACCCCAGGCGACGGCCCGGCATGAAGACGATCGCCACCCGGTTGTCCGCGATGCACGAGAGCACCGAGGCGGCCGCGACATCCGAGCTCCCGACGGCGCCGCTCGTCGCCGCGGCCGGCGTCGGCCCGTCGCCGACGCCCGAGGCGACGCGGCAGGCCGGCCACACGGCCGACACCGAGCTGCTCGACGAAGCGGCGGGGCAGACGGACGCGACGGAGCGGCTCGACGAGACCGAGCGGCTCGACGAGACGGCGGGGCCGACCGACGCGACGGGGCAGCTCGACGAGACCGAGCGGCTCGACGAGACGGCGGGGCCGACCGACGCGAGGGATCGGCTCGACGCGCCGGAGCAGCCGCCCGCCGCGACGGAGCGGCTCGAGGCGCCGGAAGCGACGGCGACGACGGAACGGCTGGGCGCGGCGGGAGCGTCGCCCTCGTTGGCGTGGCTCACGCAGGCTCCGCCGACGCCTCCACCCGAGCGCACAGCGGCAGCGGATGCCGCGCCGCCGCCCCGCCGCCGATCGGGGGCGCTGGTCGGCGTCCTGGTCATGGTGGGCATCCTGATCGCCGGCGGAGTGATCCTGTTCGGCGCGCTGCGGCAGGGCGCGGGCGAAGCGGGAGCGCCGGCCGCCAGCGAGGAGCCGACCGCCGCCGAGACGTCGGCTGCCGAGACGCCGCCTCCCGAGACCGAGTCGCCGCCGCCGGCGTCGCCGAGTCCGTCCGCCCCACCCGAGGAGACCCCCGAGGCGGCGCCGCCGCCGCCGAGCCCCGAGCAGCGGGTGGTCGACACGCTCACGGGCTACTACGCACTCATGCCCGGCGACCTGGACACCGCCTGGACGATGATGACCGTCGACTACCAGGAGAATCACGTCGGCGGACGAGGCGCCTACGACGCCTTCTGGAACGAGGTCGCGGTCGTCTCGATCTCGGACGTGAGCGCGACCGGGCCCGATCAGGGCCAGGCGACGCTCACCTACTCCTTCACCGACGGGAGCGTCGTGCAGGAGGTGACGGCGTATCGCCTCGTCGACGAGGCCGGCGCCTACAAAATCGCCGCGACCGAGGTGCTCAGCAGCGTCGTGCTATGAGGCCCCCGCCGGCTCGGCCTCGTCCTCCTCGACCCACTCGAGCAGGTCGCCCGGCTGGCACTCGAGCACACGGCAGATGGCATCGAGCGTGCTGAAGCGCACCGCCTTCGCGCGCCCGTTCTTCAGCACGGCCACGTTCGCCGGCGTGAGCCCGACCCGCTCGGCGAACTCGCCCACGCTCATCTTGCGCTTGGCGAGCTCGACGTCGATCCGCACCACGATCGGCATCAGATCACTTCCTCCAGGTCCGTGCGCAGCACGGTGGCCTGCCGCAGCAGGGCGCGCAGCACCACGATCGTCAGCACCACGACGCCGCCGATGAGCGTCATCCCGATCAGGAGGATGGGGGTGCCGGGGTCGCGAAGCTCGGGCGTGAAGTAGATGATGCCGACGAGGTAGGCGGACACTCCCGCGAGGAGCACCCATGCGGCGACCATCGTCCACACGATCACGTCGACCCACACGAACGACTCCTCGCTGAAGATGCGATCGGCCCTGACGAGGGTGAGCAGCCGCCACGTGCAGACGATCACGATCTGGATGCACAGCACCTCGAGGATCGCGAACGTCAGCAGCAGCCACGGGATGAACCCCGCCTCGGGATGCTCCTCGGCCGTCTGCCGGAACTCGCCGGGCAGGCTCAGGAACTGCGCCACGAGCAGGCCGACGAACACCAGCACGAGCAACACCCTGAGCGGGACGACGATCCAATCCATCTTCTGCATGCATCGACTATCGCGATCTTTCTATCGTTTGTCAATCGATACTTGCTGCGAATCGTTCGTCCCGAGCGCCCGCTCGAGCTTCGCGAAGCAGCCGCGCCAGCCCTCGGCGATCTGGTCGCGACGCTCGACGTCGGCGTAGCCCGTCTGGCGGAACGTCATGCGCGTGCGCGGGGCATCCGGGGTGCCGACCTCGTCGAACTCGACGGTGACGACCGTCTCGGGGTTCGACTGCCCGCCGTCGACCTGGGTCAGCGTGAGCCGGATGCGATGGGGAGGGTCGAGTTCGAGGAACGCGCCGCGCTCGGTGTACGCGTGGCGACCGTCGTCCGAGCGGAAGTCGAGCCGCCACGCTCCGCCGGGCCGGGCATCGGCCTCGGCCGCAACGGTCGTGTAGCCGACGGGCGCGAACCAGCGCGCGAGTGCCTCGGGTTCGGTCCAGAATGCGAACACCCGGTCGGATGCCGCAGCGAACTCCTGCTCGATCTCGACCGCGATCCCGCGGTCGGCTTCGGTCGTGCTCATGGGGTCTTCCCTTCATCGGTTGCGTCCTCGGCGTGGTTCGCGATCTCGTCGCGCGCGAGTTCCTCGCGGAGGGCGGCGAATCGCTCGTCCCAGATGCCGCGGTACCCGTCGAGCCAACGGTCGACCTCGGTGAGCGGCTCGACGCGCAGTCGGCTGGGCCGGCGTTGCGCGTCACGGCTCCGCGCCACCAGGCCGGCCTCCTCGAGCACGCCGACGTGCTTCGAGATGGCGCGCTGCGTCAGGTCGAAGGGCGCGGCGAGCTCGGCGACGGATGCCTCGCCCACCTCTGCGAGGCGAGCGAGGATCGATCGCCTGGTGGGGTCGGCAAGGGCCTGGAACGTTCGGCTCAGCGCGTCGGTCGTCATGTCTCGTACCAATCGGTTCTGGAACTATCTGGTTCCATTAAGGCACGCGGCCGACCGCGTGTCAAGAGCGGCGGCCGGTCGTCCCGACGAGCCGCTCTTCCCGGCCGAGCCGCTGGCCGCTACCGTCGAGCCGTGAGTGCCCTGCCGCGAACCGACGCCCCGACCCAAGCCCCGACCGCGGAACCGGGCTCGTCTCGGCCACTCGCCGTCATCCCGTTCGCCGTGGCCGGGATCGCCGGAATCGCGACGATGCTGCTCTCCTCCGCAGTGGTCGGCGTGCTGTTCCGAGCTCCGTGGGGCTTCGTCCTCCTGGCCGTCACGCTCGTCGGCAGTGCGCTCGCGATGACGGTGCTCTTCCGCGCGGTGACGGGCCGAGCGCGCTGGATCGCGTCGATCATGCTGGCGCTCCTCCCGCCGGCGGGCGTGTGGCGGGCGATCATCGGAAGCGGCCGGATCCCGTTCGACACGGTGTACGGGATGCCCGCTGCCCTCGCGATCGGTGGCGCCGTCGGCTCGCTCTCGATGCTCGCACTCCCGGGTCGGTGGAGGTTCGCGGGTGCCGTCAGCGCGGTGCTGATCGCGACTCCGCTGCTGATTCCCGTGTTCGCGCATGCCGCGGAGCGGGCCGCCGCCGAGGAACGCGCGCAGCGGGCGTCGGTGGAGCAGGCGTTCGACGGCCTGGTCGACCCGCTCGGCACCGACCTCGCCGGCACGACCATCACGCTGACCTCCGCGTCGACGGACGCGGCCCAGGTCGCCGTCGACCGCGACGGCCGCGAGCTCGTGATCCTCACCACGCCGACCGGCGGATCGGGGCCGTACGATCCCGACGCCTTCGCCTGCTGGCGCCTCGTCGGCACCGAGTCCTCCGAGGGCGACGAGACGATGGCCGAGTTCGCCGACCGCTGCGTGGTCGTCGACGGCGGCTGGGCGACCATCGACGGTTCCGTCGTCGGTACGAATGTCGGCACCCGCTGGGTGCAGGTGGAGGCCGGCGCGGGTGCGACCCCCGACGACGTGATGGCGGTGTTCCACTCGCTCGAGGAGTTCCCCGAGGAGCGGGTCCGGGCGTGGTTCGACGAGCACCTGATGCGCGACCGAAAGGGCGGGGAGTAGCGCCGCCGGCCCGCGTCCGCTGCTACCCGCCGTTGTTCTGCAGGAACGCCAGCACCGCGGCCACCCGCCGGTGCACACCCGACTCGGGCAGCCGCAGCTTCGTGAAGATCGCGTTCACGTGCTTCTCGACCGTCGACGACGACAGGAACAGCGCCTGCTCGATGCCGGCGTTGGTCTTGCCCTGCGCCATCTCGCGCAGCACCTCGAGCTCGCGCGGCGACAGTGCCGAGAGCGGACTCGACGCGCCCGCGCTGCGTCGGCGCACGAGCGTGTCCACGATCTGCGGGTCGATCACCGAACCGCCGGCGCAGACCTCGCGGAGTGCGTGCACGAGGTCCTCGAGGTCGCCGATGCGGTCCTTCAACAGGTACCCGAGCCCCGCCGAGCCGTCGGAGAACAGCGCGAGCGCGTAGCTCTCGTCGGCGTGCTGCGAGAGCACCACCACGCCCGTCTCGGGATGAGCCGCACGGATGTCGCGGGCGGCCTCGATGCCCTCCATGTGATGACCCGGCGGCATCCGGATGTCGGTGAGCACCGCGTGCGGGTCGAGTCGCCGTACGGCGTCGAGCAGCTCGGTCGCGTTGCCCGTGGAGGCGACCACGTCGATCTCGCCCGAGTCCTCGAGCAGGCGGCGCAGCCCCTCCCGCACGAGGTAGTTGTCCTCGGCGATCACGACCCGCAGCGTGCCCGTCTCATCCAACGGGATCCGCCTCACGGTCGGCCGGGCGATCGGGGCGGTCCACGGGCAGGTCCACCAGCACGGTCGTGCCAGACGGCTGCGCCGCCGAGACGCTCACCGTGCCACGGAGCGCCGCCACGCGGTCGCGGATGTTCGCGAGGCCGCCGCTCGACACGGAGGCGGGCGAGAGGGCGCCGAGTCCGCGACCGTCGTCGGTGATCGCGATGCGCAGGTGGCCGTTGCTGCGCGCGAGCTCGACGGAGGCGTGGGTCGCGTGCGCGTGCTTCGCGGTGTTCGCGAGCGCCTCGCGCACCACGTAGTACGCGGTCGTCTCCACGTCGTCGGAGTACCGCTCCGCCCGCACCGCGGCATCCGCCTCGACCGTGAGGGGGATCGGGTACCGCGAGACCCCCGACTCCACCGCGGCGACCAGGCCGTTGTCGCTCAGGACGGGCGGGTGGATGCCGCGGGCGAGCTCGCGCAGGTCGGTGAGCGTCTCACGTGCCTGGTCCTGCAGCTCGACGAGCTCCTCCGTCGTGAGCTCCCCGCGCTGGAGTCGATTGCGGGCGAGGCGCAGTCCGGCGATCTGCGCGACGACGTCCTGCTGGATGCCGTCGTGCAGGTCGCGCTCGAGGCGCCGGCGCTCGTCGTCCTGCGCGGCGACGAGCCGCTCCCGGGAGGCGCGCAGTTCGTCGAGCTGCTCGGCGAGCTGCGCCGTCAGGCGCACGTTCGCGACGGATGCCGCGGCCTGACCCGCGACCGTTCGCAGGAGTGCGCGCTCCGCGTCGCCGTAGTCGCCGCGGCGCCGCGGCCCCACCTCGATGCGCCCGAGGGTCTCCTCGCCGCGCACGAGGTCGCACGACTCGACCGGATCGCCCGCGACCTCGCCACCGACGCCGATGGGCACCGCGGCGAACGCGGCATCCGTCGACGCCAGCCGGATCCGCACCCACGACGCGTCGAGTCCGTCGCGGACCGCGTCGGCGAGACTGGTGAGCAGCTCGCGCGGGTCGCCGGCGCGTTCGAGCTGCGCGCCGAGCTCGCTCAGCATCGTGAACTGCCGGTCGCGGTCGCCGAACAGTGCGCGGTGCAGCCGCCGCTGCATCCAGCTGCGCGCGGGCAGCAGCACGACCGCGAGCAACGTCGTGAGCAGGATCGCCGGCAGGGTGCGGAGCGGGGGCGCGAGCAGCAGGGCGGGCGTCGCGACGCCTGCCGCGTAGACGACCGTGATGAGCAGGTTCGACGAGCGCTCGACGCGCGCGCCGCGATCGCCGGGATCGATGTCGAACGCGCCGTACCGGAGGATGCCGTGGATCGCCGCGACCGGAATGGCGATCATCGACGCGTAGACCAGGAACTCGACGCCCCAGAGGCCCGGCACGAAGGTCCACAGCCCGAACGCGAGGATCGCCCCGGCGACCGCCAGGGCCATGACGCGGGTGCGAGCGCGCACCTCCGGTTCGCCGAAGAGCGCTCGGGACGCGAGCACGGTGAGGCCGAGGGCGACGGCCGCCCACGCCTGGACGACGAGGTAGTGCACCGCCGGTTCCGCCCACTCGAGCCACGGCACGAAGAACGGGTTGGGGATCGACTCGCCGCTGATCCCGATGAACTGCGACATCACGACGTGCGGGGACGTGAGCAGGGTGAGCGGACCCACGAGCACGGGGGTCCAGAGGAAGATGACCGCGATCCGCTGCCACCGTTGCTCGGGCCGGCCGTCGGGGAAGGTCGCGAACACGATCAGCAGTGTGGACGTGGCCACCGCATCGGTGGTCAGGCCGAGGACGTTGACGAGCGGGAACCACGGCTCCATCAGGACCCCGGGATTGAAGTGCACGAACGTCTCGAAGGCCGAGCCGACGAGCATCGCGGTCGATCCGAGCGCGATGAGCAGGGCGATCCGCGACGCCGACACCGTGAGCAGCCACATGCCGAACACGAACAGCGGCAGCGCGCCGAGCAGCGGCCAGGCGAGGCCGTGGTCGGTGGTGACGTCGGCGTAGAGGAAGCCACGCATCACGACGACGTAGACCAATGCGGCGACCCCGATCGGGCCGAGCACTGCGAGGCACACCCACCTCCGGTCCACGGTCCTATCGTCCTCCTGCCATGGCCCTCGCGGGAGAGGGCCATCCATGTCCGCGCGTGGGGGCTGTCCTCCATCCCCTCATGGGCTCTGCGGTGCCCCTCGATCGGCCGCGGCGGATCCCCGGACCGGCAGGTCCACGTCCACCGTCGTGCCGGCGCCGGAAAGTCCGGCGCCGGAGATCCGGACCGTGCCGCGCAGCACGGCGACGCGGTCGCGGATGTTCGCGAGCCCGCCGCTCGCGTTCGACACCGGGGAGACGGCACCCAGGCCGCATCCGTCATCGCGGATCGAGACGTGCAGCCGCCCATCGGTCCGGGCCAGGGCCACGGTCGCCTGGCTGGCGTGCGCGTGCTTTGCGGTGTTCGCCAGGGCCTCGCGCACCACGTAGTAGGCGGTCGTCTCCACGTCGTCGGGATACCGCTCGGTGCGGACTCGCGCGTCGGCGTGCACGGTGAGCGGGATCGGGAATCGAGCCGCACCCGACTCGATCGCGGCCACGAGCCCGTTGTCGCTCAGCACCGGCGGGTGGATGCCGTGCGCGAGCTCGCGCAGGTCGGTGAGGGTCTGGCGGGCCTGCTGCTGCAGCTCGCTCAACTCGGCCGTGCCGAGCTGACCGCGCTCCAGCCGGTTCCGCGCCAGTCGGAGGCCGGCGATCTGCGCCACGATGTCCTGCTGGATGCCGTCGTGGAGGTCGCGCTCCAGCCGCCGGCGCTCGTCGTCCTGCGCCGCCACGAGGCGCTCGCGGGAGGCGGTGAGCTCCGCGAGCTGCTCGGCGAGCCGCGCCGTCAGGCGCACGTTGGCGACGGATGCCGCGGCCTGGCCGGCGACCGTGCGCAGCAGCGCGCGTTCGGCGTCGCTGTACTCCTCTCGGTGGCGCTTCCCCACCTCGATGCGGCCGAGGACCTCGTCGGCGTGCACGAGGTCGGCCGCCTCGACCGGCTCGCCCACCACGTCGCCGGCGACGCCCGCGGGCGACGCGGCGAGCGCGCCATCCGTCGCCGCGAGGCGGATGCGCACCCACGATGCGCCGAGTCCGTCGGCCACGGCGGCCGCCAGCTGCGTCAGGAGCTCACCGGGATCGGCCGAGCGCTCGAGCTCGGCGCCGAGCTCGCTGAGCATCGCCAGCTGGCGGTCGCGGTCGCCGAACACGAGCCGATGGAACCACCGCTGCAGCCACCCGCGCACGGGGAGCAGGGCGACGGCGACGAGGGCCGTGAGGAACGCGATCCCGAGCGGCGTCAAGGACCCGGCGAGCAGCACGGCGGGGGCGACGACCGCGATGCCGTAGAGCACGGTGGTGAGCACGTCGGCGGACCGGGTCACGAAGCGCGCGCGATCCTCGGCGGCGACGTCGAAGGCGCCGTAGCGGAGGATGCCATGGATCGCCACGAGCGGGACCGCCGTGAGGATGACGAGCACCGCGGCGCTGAGCATGATGTCCTCGGGCAGGAACAGCGTGAGCGAGTAGCTCACGACGATCGCGAAGGTGACCCAGGCCATCGGACGCGTGCGGACCCGGACCTCGGGATCGCCGAAGAACGTACGCGAGACCAGCACCGCGAGGGCGAGGAACACCGCCGGCCACGAGTAGGCGATCCACGTCACGATCGGGCCCGCCCAGGCGAGGGCCGGCAGGGCGAACGGGTTCGGGATGTCCGCTCCCTGGCCGGCGTGCACCTCCACCGTGAGGACGTGCGGCACGACCAGCAGCGTGAACGGCACCGCGACGACCGGAACCCAGAACAGCCAGACCGAGATCCGCTGCCACCGTCGCTCGGGAATGCCCGTCGGGAAGGTCGCGAACATGCTGACGAACGCGGCGGACGCGACGGTCGAGGCGGCCAATCCGAGGAGGTTGAAGATCGGGTACCACGGCTCCCGGATCACGTCGGGGTTCGTCAGCATGAACGTCTCGTACGCCGAGCCCGCCGCCATCGCGGTCGCCGCCCACGCGAGGAACAGGGCGGAGCGGGCCGTGGAGGCCGTCAGCAGCCACATGCTGAAGGCGAACAACGGCAGGATGCCGAGCAGGGGCCAGGCGAGGGCGGGATCCGCGGCTCCGGCGAGGAATCCGCGCGCGATCACGACGTACAGCAGTGACGCCGCTCCGAGCGGCGCCAGGGCTGCGAGCCATCCCCACCTGCGGAGCACACTCCCATGGTCCTCCTCCTCGGGCGCGGTCGGGAGAGGGACATCCCCGACAGCCCTTAGCGGCTGTCCTCCATCACCTGTGCGGCGCTCCCCTACGCGGCATCCGGTTCCCTGCGTTCCGGCACGCGAGGGTCTGCGCGAACCTCGGGGGCGAGCGGATGCCACGACAGCGCGCCGCACGAACAGGGAGACACATCATGCGCAAGGTCTACTCGGCCCTGGCCTGGATCATCGCGGGCGGCGTCGTCGTGCAGGCGGCCGCCATCGCGTTCGCGTTCGGCGGCGTGCTCAACCGCGTGTCGAACGGCGACGTCGTCGACAAGGCACTGCTCGAGAGCGGTGGCGCCGGCGGCTCCGGCGAGCTCGGGTTCTGGATCCACGGGATCGTCGGCGGGGTCGTCATCCCCCTGCTCGCGGTCGCGCTGCTCATCGTCTCGTTCTTCGTCCGGGCGCGCGGCGCGAAGCTCTGGGCCGCGATCACGCTCGCACTCGTACTGCTGCAGGTGACGCTCGGCTTCTCGATCACGGATGTCCCGTACCTCGGCCTCATCCACGGCGCCAACGCGCTCGCGATCGTGGTCGCGGCGGCCGTCGCCGCGCTGCGCGTGCGCCGCTCGTCGCGCACCACCGCTGGCGCGGCTGCCGGCACCTCCGAGGAGGCGACGACCGATGCCGTCGCGGCGTGATCTCCTGCGGTGCGCCGTCGTCGGCGTCGCGGTCACGACCGCGCTCGGCGCCGGCGCGCTCGCGTGGAGCTCCACGCTGCTCGGCGAGTACTCGGTGATGGACATGGGCGGCGGCGACCACGGGCACGACGGCCACGCGGCCCACGGCGCCGTCGGGGCGGGCGCGTCCGTCGCATCCGGAACCACCGGAGCGGCGGGCGAGGTCGACGTGACCGCGCTGACGGCCGACCCCGCCCGGCCGGCCGACGTGCGCGTCGAGCTCGTCGCCCGGCAGGAGACGATCGACGTGCCCGGCGGGCGCGCGGTCGAGGGGTACACCGTGAACGGCGAGTCGCCCGGGCCCGAGATCCGCGCGCGGCAGGGCGACCTCGTCGAGGTCGAGTTCGTCAACGAGTCCGTCGCCGCCGGCGCCACGCTCCACTGGCACGGCATCGACGTGCCCAATGCGGCCGACGGCGTCGCCGGCATCACGCAGGACGCCGTCCCCGTCGGCGGCCGGCACGTGTACCGGTTCGAGGCGACGGATGCGGGCACCTACTGGTACCACTCGCACCAGGTGTCCCACGAACAGGTCGAGCGCGGGCTGCTCGGCGCGATCGTCATCGACCCCGCAGAACCTCCGGCCGTCGCAGCCGACCTGGACGTCACGGCGCTGCTGCACGTCTACGGGGGCCAGCACACGCTCAACGGGCGGGCCGAGGACGAGCAGGTGACGGCGGACCCCGGCTCGATCGTGCGCGTGCGCGTCATCAACTCCGACCAGGGCACCGCGGCCGTCTGGTCGGCGGCTTCGTTCCGGGTGCTCGCGACCGACGGGCACGAGGTGAACGGCCCGACCGAGGTCGAGGGGCAGCGGGTGCTCATCCCCGCGGGCGGGCGAGCGGATGTCGCAGTGCGGGCGCCCGCGCGAGGCGACGCCGTGCGGCTCCACGTCGGCGGCGCCCGCAGCATCGTGATCGGCGACGCCGCGGCATCCGCACCGAAGGCGCCGCAGCCCTCGGAGACGCTCGACCTGCTCGCCTACGGCGACGCCACCCCCGTCGGACTCGACACATCGACGCCCGACCGCTCGTTCGACTACGTGATCGCCCGCCGATTCGGCCTCATGGACGGCCGTCCCGGCAACTTCTGGACGATCAACGGCCGGATGTTCCCCGACGTGCCGATGTTCCATGTCAGCGAGGGCGACGTGGTCGTGATGCGCATCGTCAACGACTCCGGCGACGTGCACCCGATGCACCTGCACGGCCATCACGTGGTGGTGCTGTCACGCGATGACGTCGCGGCATCCGGAAGCCCGTGGTGGGTCGACTCGCTCGACGTACGACCGGGCGAGTCCTACGAGATCGCCTTCGTCGCCGACAACCCGGGCATCTGGAGCGACCACTGCCACACGCTGCCCCACGCGGTCGACGGGCTCGTCGCGCACGTCATGTACGACGGCGTGACCACCCCGTTCACGATCAATGGCGACGCCGGCAACCGGCCCGAGTGACGCAGGCGGCGAGCCGGACCGGACTCGCTGTGGCATCCGCTCGGAACCGAGAAGCTCGGACAATGCAAGGGGTTGGGCCCACAACGCGTGGTGGCTATGTTCGTGAGATGTCATCACCGACCGAGCAGCTGGCGCCCGCACTCGAGATCGACGCGCGGCTCACCGAGATCGAGCGCCGCGTGAACCTGCTCGTCAACGTCACGCCGCTCAACGCGGCGGAGGCGTGGGCTGACTTCGAACGCAGTGATTTCGGCACGGCCCCCACGCTGCGCCTGCGGCCGTTGGACTTCGACCCCGACGTCGCGCATCGTGACCTGTACGACCTCGAGGTCGAGCACGTGGACGACCCGGCGCTGCACACCCTCTTCCGGGCGAAGCGGGACGAGATCGCCCGGCAGATCACCGCGTTGGAGGACCGCGACACGTCTCGGTTCCTCTACGGGTCACTCCAGCTCTACGGAACGGTGGCCCCTCCGCTGGCCGCTGCGGCGGCGGAGCTCCTCGAGACCATCCCCACGCAGGCGCCCAGCACCCAGACCGTCACGGCCGGGGCGTTCGCCGACGCGGCCCGTGCGGAGTTCGAGCGCTACCGCGCCGTGTACCCCGACTTCCCGGTCCGCGTGGAGGTACGGGACGACATCTCCGAGCTGATGGTGTCGTTCGGCCGCCTGCTCATCCCGGAGTCCTCCGCCTTCCGAGCCGACCGGGTCGAGGCGTTGCTGCACCACGAGGTCGGCACCCACGTGGTCACCTACCAGAACGGCGCCCGGCAGCCACTCACGCTGCTGACCATCGGCCTGCCCGGCTACGACGAGACCCAGGAGGGCCTCGCCGTGCTCGCCGAGTACCTGACCGGCGGGTTGGACCCGCGGCGGCTGCGCGTGCTCGCGGCGCGAGTGGTCGCGGTCGGCCAGATGCTCGACGGCGCCGGCTTCCTGGACATCTTCGAGTCCCTGCGGGCCGACCACCGCATACCGGCACGGACCGCGTGGTCCATCGCCATCCGGGTCGTCGTCGGGGGCGGTTGGGTGAAGGACGCGATCTACCTGCGCGGGATCACGCGCATCCTCGACGCCCTCGGCGAGGGCAGCCGGCTCGACGTCCTGCTCGTCGGCAAGCTCGCGTTGGACCACATCCCCCTGGTGC
The DNA here is from genome assembly GCF_004216665.1 of Agromyces ramosus. Lineage (GTDB taxonomy): Bacteria > Actinomycetota > Actinomycetes > Actinomycetales > Microbacteriaceae > Agromyces > Agromyces ramosus. The sequence goes on from NZ_SGWY01000001.1 coordinate 853,931, forward strand.
AGGACCTGCTCGACCGCGAGGTGCTCCACGCGCCGTGGGTCCGGCCACGCTGGCTGGACGTGCCCGGTGCACAAGAGCGTCTGGAGAAGCTGCGCGCGGGCGCGACGGTCACCGACCTCTACGAGGGAGACGTGGCGGCATGAGACTCGCATTCCTCGTCAACGACGTCGCCACCGAGGTGGACGAGTACACGACCACCCGACTCGCCAGGGCCGCAGCCAGGGGCGGGCACGAGACCTGGTATGTCGGCGTCGGGGACCTCGAGCACGGCAGCAGCGACGGGCAGTTCGCGGCCATGGCTCGCGCCGCGAGGTGGAAGAGCGACGACACCCTCGCGAGCTTCATGGAGGGGGTCAAGGCGCGCGACGCCGAGCGGATCGTCATGGACGACCTGGATGCGCTCGTCCTGCGCAACGAGTCGATCGACGACCTGCAGGAACGCCCGTGGGCCAGCCCGATGGGCGTGGTGTTCGGGCAGATGCTCGCGGCCCGAGGCGTGACGGTGGTCAACGACCCGAACACCCTCCATCGAGCGACCAGCAAGCTCTACCTGGAGGAGTTCCCGGAGAAGGTCCGACCACGGTCGCTGGTGACACGGAATCCCGAGGCGATCGAACGGTTCGTCGACGACGTCGGCCACTCCGTCGTCAAGCCGCTGTACGGGGCCAAGGGGCGCAACGTCTTCATGATCGAGGGCCCGGGAGAGACCAACCTCGCGCAGATGACGGAGGCGGTCCTGCAGGACGGCTACGCCATCATCCAGGAGTTCATCGACGGAGCCAAGGACGGCGATGTCCGAATGTTCCTGCTGGAGGGCCGCATCCTCGAGCGCGACGGCAGGCCGGCCGCCTTCCGACGCGTGCCCACCGGCAACGACCCGCGCGCCAACATCAGCACCGGCGGTCGGTCGGTGCCCCTCGAGCTCGGTGAGGCCGAGCTCGGCATCGTCGAGGCGATCGGCGACAAGCTCGTCGCCGATGGCCTGTTCCTCGTTGGCATCGACGTGATCGGCAGCCAGGTGGTGGAGATCAACGCGGAGAGTCCCGGCGGGTTCCAGAGCGTCGAGCGGCTCTACGACATCGATGTCGCCGAGACCGTCATCGAGGCCCTGGAGCGCCGCGCGAGCGCGGGGTCCTGAGCCGTACCGCCGTGCGCACCCCGGCGGCGTCAGCCGCCGACGAGATGCGCGAGCTGTTCGACGACGAGCACCACGGCGACGAGGACCATCGCGCCGCCGGAGATGCGGGAGAGGGTCCGAACCGCCGACGGGCGAGCTCGCAGCACGATCCTCGCGCCCGTACCCACGAGGGAGTAGACGAGCGCACAGCTGCCGACGAAGATCAGGCCGAGGGCGGCGAGCTGCACCGGGATCGGCCAGGCACCGGCCGCATCGGTGAACTGGGGCAGCAGCACGACCAGCACCAGCAGCCCCTTCGGGTTCAGCCCGCTCACCCCGACGCCCTGCACGAAGCGCATCCATGACCGCCTGTCGACATCTGGTGCGATGCCGATCCGCCCGACGGACCCGACCTGCCCTGCCGAACCGTCGTGCCCAGCCGACCCGACCCGCTCGACGTGACCGACCGCCACGGGCTCGATCGCCGGCGGCTGCCGGAGGATGCGCACCCCGAGGTACGCCAGGTACCCCGCCGCTGCGAACGTGAGGCCGACGAGCACCCAGGGCACCGCCGCCAGCGCAGCGCCGACGCCCACGGCCACCGCGGTCACGGCCGTGAGGTAGCCGATGAGGATCCCGCCGAGCGCCGGGAGGATCGTGCGATCCCGGGTGCCCGCGTCGATGATGTAGGCCCAGTCGGGGCCGGGCACCAGGACCATGAGGGTCATCATGCCCCAGCACGCCAGCAGCAGTTCCGCGTTCACCGCGCCCTCCCGTCTCCGCCGATACGACGACGGTACGGAAGTTCGCGCAGAAGAGGCTTCCAACTTCCGCCATGCAGCCCCTGCCTCATGGAAGAATTCACTCCATGGACGCCATCGATCGGAGAATCCTTGCCGAGCTCCAGCAGGACGGGCGACTGAGCCTCACCGATCTCGCCGCGCGCGTGCAGTTGACCATGTCGCCGACCCACCGTCGACTGCACGCGCTCGAGGCGTCCGGGGCGATCAGGGGGTACCGCGCCGTCATCGACCCGGAGGTCGTCGGACTCGGCTTCGGAGCGCTCGTGTTCGTCACGATGGACCAGGCCAATCGCTCGACCATCCCCGCGTTCGACGCCGCCGTGGCGGAGATCCCCGAGGTGATCCAGGCGTTGCGGCTCTTCGGAGATCCCGACTACCTGCTGCGCGTGGCGGTGCCCGACCTTCCCGCCTACCAACGACTCTGGGACGAGCGGCTCTCCGCGCTGCCCGGCGTCCGCCGTGTCGAATCGACCCTCGTCATGAAGGCGATCGTCGACGACCGACCGCTGCCGATCTGACCCCTCGGTTCCGGCCCGCTACCGCGCGCCGTACGCCGCCAGGAACACTCGCACCGCCCCGCGCACCTGCGCCGCGCGCTCCGCCGCGGTGGGAATCGCGGCGTCGCCGAGCAGCATGGCCCGGTTCACCGGCTCGCCCATCACGAGCCAGTTGAACTCGGTCGCCGCAGCGGTGGGGTCGTCGACGCGCAGCAGTCCGAGCTCGTCGAATCGCTCGAACATCGCCGCGAGGGTGGTGATGGCCCGTTTCGGGCCGTGCTCGTACAGCGCCTCGGCGAGTTCGGGGAACCGGGTGACCTCGCCGATGACGAGGCGCCGGAGCTGCAGCAGCGTCGGCGTCATCACGATGTCGAGCTGCCGATCGGCGTACGCCTCGAGGAACGACGGGACCTCGTCGGCCTCGGTCGGATCGGCGAGGTCGACGTGGACCCGGTCGCCCGCGGCATCCGTCATCGAGGTGACGAGTTCGACGAACAGCGCCTCCTTGCTCCCGAAGTGCTTGTAGACGGTCTGCTTCGACACGCGCGACGCCGCCGCCAGCTCGTCCATGTTCGTGCCGAGGTAGCCGCCGGCGAGGAACATGCCCTGGGCGGCCTCGAGGATCGCGCGGTGCTTGCGCTCGGAACGGCCGAGCGTCTCGGCGGGTGCTCCACCTCCCGTAGCAGTGTGCGGCGTCGCCGCGTCGACATCTGCAACCATGCGGAAACCGCCTCCCGTTGACAGCCAGTACTGATCAGTCTAGTCTCTCCATAACGGAACTGTACGGTCTAGTTTGATAGGAGTTCCCTCATGACCGACTTCATCACCACCGCGCTCGGCGACCGCGTCGCCTACGACCTGCGCGGTGACGGACCCGCCGTGATCTTCGTCGCCGGCGCCGGCCCCTACCGCGCCATCGACCCGTGGACGACCGAGACCGCCGAGCTCGCGGCCCGCCGCGGCATCCGCACGGTCGTCTTCGACCGACTCGGACGTGGCGAGAGCCCGGCAGGCGGTCGGCTCGACCTCGAACGCGAGCTCGTGGCCATCGCGACGCTGATCGAGCTCGTGGGCGGGAGCGCCGTGCTCTGCGGACACTCCTCGGGCTGCTCGATCAGCCTGGCGGCCGCGGCCCGCGGGCTCCCCGTCGCCGGCCTCGTGCTGTGGGAGGCGCCATTCGGCCCGCAGGACGGCCCCGCGCGCGCGTGGGCCGCCGAGGTGGAACGTCGCATCGACGCCGGCGACCTCGAAGGCGCGCTCGCCTACTACATGAAGGACATGCCGCCCGAGTGGCTCGACGATGCGAAGCGGTCGCCCGACTACCCCGAGTACGTGGCCCAGGTCGTGAGCTACCGCGCCGACGGCGAGTCGCTCGCCTGGGTCGAGTCGGCGCCGATGGCCGAGCTCTTCCGCGAGATCCGGGTGCCCGTCGAGGTGCTGCTGGGCGACTCGACCTTTCCCGAGCTGTTCGACGCAGCCGCAGCGATTTCCGCCGCCATCCCCGGCGCCACCTGGAAGCAGGTCCCGGGCGCCGACCACTCATGGGAACCGGAGCCCATGGCCCGCGAACTCGTGGAGTTCGTGACGGCCGCGGCTGCGGCGGTTCAAGCGGGGGCGGGCGCCACGCGCTCGAACAGGCCCGCGTAGCGCAGCACCAGCCAGTCGTCGTCGAGGTCGAGGTCGGCCTCGAACCCGGCCGCGACGCCGAGGTCGACGAACCGCACGCGGTTCGGCCCGACCCGGTCGTACCGCTGCCGTGAGCGCTCCGCCGTCATGGCGGCGGCGTCGACGTAGCAGGTGTCGAGCGTCAGGCGGGCGCCGGGGCCGAGGGGGAGCCGTCGGATCGGGAACGTGTTGCAGAACGGGGTGACCGACAGGTCGGGTTCCGCTGCGCCGTCGAGGTCGCGGCGGGGCTCGCCGTCGACGAGCCATCCGTCGCCCGACCGCTCGAGCACGAGGCGGCGATGCCCGCCCGTACCCCAGCGCTCCACGTGCAGCGACCGTGCTCGCCAGTCGCGGGTCAGCCACCACCGGTGGTCGAGGCGGAATCCGCCGTCCTCGAGGCAGAGCACCGTGGATGTCGCGAGGATTCCATCGGGCGCCACCGTCAGCTCGAGCCGTTCGAGGCCCTCGACGTCGGTGCGCCGCCAGAAGAAGACCTCCGGCGCATCCGGCGTGCGCGGGCCATCCGTGGCGGTCACCGTCACCCCTCTCGCCGGTTCCCGCCACCCTGCCAATCGCGAGCGACGACCGCAAGCCGTTGCCGGTGTCGGGGGCCGGTGGCAGTGTGGCGGCATGGCGATCGAGGTGCGGCCCGCATCCGTCTACGCAGACGTGAAGACGATGGTCGGGCCGAAGCGGCCCGATGCGAACGTGTGCTTCTGCCTGAGCTACCGCCTGATGTCGTCGAAGGAGAACCAGGCGCTCACGGGCCCCGCACGCGGCGAGCGCGTGAGGCAGCTGTGCCGCCAGGATCCACCGCCGGGCGTACTGGCCTACGACGGCGACGAGGTCGTCGGCTGGGCCGGCGTGCACCCGCGTTCCGACACGAGCTTCGCGCACAATCGCCGGATCCCGCACGTCGACGACCTCGACGTGTGGTCGGTCTGGTGCATCCGCGTACGGCCGGGGCATCGCGGCGAGGGCATCTCGCACCACCTGCTCGCAGGGGCCGTCGAGTTCGCGCGCGATCACGGCGCGCCCGCGATCGAGGGCTATCCGCTCGACAACAGGGGCGCGAAGATCGACCTGACCATGGCGTACGTCGGCACCCGCAGGCTCTTCGAGCGGGCGGGGTTCACGAAGGCGGCCACGACCGAATCCGTGCTGAACGGATTCCCGCGCGTGCTCATGCGACTCGACCTGCGATGACGTCGCCGCCACGACCAGGCCTCGCCCGGCTCGCCGGGGTGCGGCGGCCGGGTCGATCGCACGGCGCTACCGTCGGGGGATGGAAGCCTTCAGGATCTCCGTTCCATCCGACGTGGTCGACGACCTTCGATGGCGGCTTGCGCGAACCCGCTTCACCACACGAAGCGCGCCCGGGTGGGACGCCGGCACCGACCCCGCCTACCTGCGCTCCTTCGTGGAGTACTGGGCGAGGGACTTCGACTGGCGCGCCGCGGAGGCGCGGCTCAACGGCTACCCCCAGTTCCTCGACCGCAGGCAGCACTTCGTGCACGTGCGCCGCGATCCGAGTCGGCCGCCGGTGCTGCTCGCCCACGGCTGGCCGAGCAGCTTCGTCGAGATGCTGCCGCTGCTCGACCGGCTCGACGTCGACGTGGTCGTGCCGTCCCTCCCGGGATTCCTCTACTCCGAACTGCCCGAGGGTCCGCTGACACGGGCGGCCATCGCCGAGGCCTTCCACACCCTGATGACCGAGACGCTCGGGTACGAGCGCTACTTCGCCTTCGGTGGCGACATCGGCGGCGCGGCATCCGGGTGGCTCGCGACCATGTACCCCGACGAGGTCGCCGGGTTGCACGTGATCCACGGCCCGTTCCCCGCCGACTTCGACGCTTCCCCGATCACCCCCGAGGAACAGGCCTTCCTCGACGCGGACGAGGCTCGGGATGAGACCGACTCGGGCTACAGCTGGATCATGGGCACGCGCCCCGACACGATCGCGGCCGCCCTCGCCGACTCCCCTGCCGGCCTGGCGGCCTGGATCATCGACAAGTACCGGGCCTGGAGCGACTGCCACGGCGACCTCGAGTCGCGATTCGACCGCGACACGCTGTGCACGATCCTGACCCTGTACTGGGTGACGGAGTCCATCGGCACGTCGTTCCGCCAGTACCTCGACTGGCCGCGGAATGCGGAGCGACCGACGATCAACGTGCCGGTCGCGGTGACGCAGACGTGCGAGCCGCCGTTCGACCTGTTCCCCCGGTCCATCGCCGAGCGCGCGGCGAGCGACCTGCGTCGCTACTCCGCGCCAGGCCGCGGCGGGCACTTCCTCGCGTTCGAGGAGCCGCAGCTCATCGCCGACGAGCTCGGTGCGTTCATGCGGTCGGTCGGATAGCCCGAGCCGGCTCCGCGGGTGATGAGGCCGGCGGTCTCCATCGTCCCAGCAGGTTGCCGACGGTCGTGCGGCTCAGTGTCGGCTCGCCGGCGATCTCGGCCGGACTGTGCACGCGTCAAGCGCGTGATCGCATACCGCCGCGGTCGGGGCCCGCTCGCCGCTCGCCGCAGTGGCACTACCGCTCGTCGCAGGGGCCTTCCGCTCGTTCGAACGATGCGCTAGGTTCGGATACCTGACCGAACGATCGGTCGGGAAACCCAATAGCGCTCCACCCCCGCGCTCCCCCTCCCCTACTGAGAAACGCCAGAACAACGGAGTTCGCATGACGTCAACTGTTTCCGAAACGCAGGCCACCGGGCGGATGCCCGCGGAGGAGCGCAAGGTCCTCGCTGGCACGCTCGTCGGCACCTCGATCGAGTGGTACGACTTCTTCATCTACGCGCAGGCCGCCGGCCTCGTGCTCGCACCGCTCTTCCTCGCGCCCGTGGCCGAGGCGAGCCCCGGGCTCGCGCAGGTGCTCGCCTTCGCGACGATCGGGATCTCGTTCCTCTTCCGGCCGCTCGGCGCGATCGTGGCGGGCTACCTCGGCGACAGGCTGGGCCGCAAGAAGATGCTCGTCTTCACCCTGATCCTGATGGGGCTGTCCACCGCCCTCATCGGCCTGCTCCCGACGTATGCCGCGATCGGCATCGCCGCCCCGATCCTGCTGATCCTGCTCCGCATCCTGCAGGGGTTCTCGGCCGGAGGCGAGTGGGGCGGCGCGGCGCTGATGGCTGTCGAGCACGCGCCGACGGCGCGCCGCGGCTTCTTCGGGGCCTTCCCGCAGATCGGCGTGCCCGTCGGCATGATCCTCGCGACCTCGACGCTTTTCGTGATCACCTCGCTCCTCACGCCCGACCAGTTCATGGCGTGGGGCTGGCGCATCCCGTTCCTGCTGTCCATCGTCCTGATCGGCGTCGGCTACGTCATCCGCCGCGCGGTCGAGGAGAGCCCGATCTTCCAGGACCTGCAGCGCCGCAAGAAGGAGTCGGCCGCGCCGCTCCGCCAGCTCTTCCGCCACAACACCAAGTCGGTCATCCTCACCGCCGTGATCTTCATCGGCAACAACGCGGCCGGGTACCTGCTCATCGCGTTCTTCGCCACGTACGCCGTGACGGTGCTCGGCATGGACCGCCCGACGGTGCTGCTCGCCACGACGCTCGCGTCGTTCGGCTGGCTCGTCTTCACGCTTTGGGGCGGCCACGTCTCCGATCGTCTCGGCCGCGTACGCACCTTCCAGATCGGCTACGCGTTCCTCGCGCTGTGGGCGGTGCCGATGTGGTTCCTCATCGACACCGGTGACATCGTCTGGTACTTCGTGGCCCTGTTCGTCATGACGTTCGGCCTCGGACTCTCGTACGGCCCGCAGGCCTCGCTCTACGCCGAGATGTTCCCGGCGAACGTGCGCTACTCGGGCGTCTCCATCGGCTACGCCCTCGGCGCGATCCTCGGCGGTGCGTTCGCCCCGATGATCGCCGAGGCCCTCATGAGCTCGACCGGCCAGTCGTGGACCATCGGCGTCTACATCGCCGTGGCCGCGCTGATCTCGCTGGCCGGCGTCTCGCTGGTCAAGGAGACGAAGGGCGTCGACCTGCACGCGTAGATGACGGCACGCGCGGTGGGGGTCGCGCGGCACGGGGGCGGATGCCGCGGCATCCGCCCCCGTCTTCGACGCCTCGTCGACGCCGGGCTCCCGACGCACGTCGTACCCACCCCGTAGCATCCGCGGTATGGCTCCCGATCGCTACCGCTCCGTCGACGAGTACCTCGCGGCCCTGCCGCCGTCTCGACGCGAGCAGGTCGAGGCGCTTCGCGGCCTCGTGCGCGCCGCCGCCCCCGAGCTCGACGAGATCGTGAAGTGGAACTCACCCGACTACACGCTCGACGGCATCGACCGTCTCACGATCAACGCCGCCGGCCGCGGGCCGGTGCGGCTCATCCTGCACTTCGGCACCGAGCGAGCCGAGACGAAGGGCGCGGCACCGACGTTCACGGAGGACCCCACCGGCCTGCTCACCTGGCACTCCGACATCCGCGCGAGCCTCGAGCTGCCGCCCGAGGCCGAGCTCGAGGCGAAGCGATCGGCGATCACGGCGGTCATCCGGGCGTGGCTCGCCCACGAGTGAGGCGCGGGCGGCCGACTCGGCTGCAGCCCCGTCGCACGTGGCGCCGGGCCTCAGTCGTCGCGCCGTGCGTTCGCCCGACTCGCCTGCTCGGCGAGCGCGCTGAGCAGCGGCGGCACGTCGAGCGGCGGCACGACGGCCTCGATGAACACCAGGCGCCGACCGCCGAGCCGGTCGTATTGCTCGAACGCGCCGGTGACGTCGGCGGCGGTACGCGCCGTGACGGAGCGCGTGAACCCGGTCGGGTCGAAGGCCTTGACGACCGCGGTCCAGTTCCACGGTGCGATGTCGTTGTATTCGGCGGTCAGCCCGTGGATCGCCCGCTCGACCGTGTAGCCGAGGTTGTTCACGACCACGACGATCGCCGGCACGTGGTCGCGGATCAGGGTGCCGAGCTCGGCGATGGTGAGTTGCGCGGCACCGTCGCCGATGAGCACGATCGGCCGTCGCGATCGATCGGCGAGCGCGGCGCCGAGCAGCGCGGGCAGGGTGTAGCCGATCGCCGCCCAGAGCGGCTGCCCGATGAAGGTCACGCCATGCGGCATCCGGTGCATGCCCATGCCGTAGAACGACGTGCCCTGGTCGGCGATCACGAGGTCGCCCTCGCGGAGTCGTGCCGCCACCGCGTCCCAGAGGGCGGCCTGGTCGAGCGGGGCATCCGCCGGCTCGGCCGCCTCGGCCGTCACCTCGACCACGGGGAGCCGCGAGGCAGCCGCCCTCGGGGCGACCTCCGCAGCTTCGACGGGGTCCGCTGCGCCGCCGCCCGCGCCTGCGGCGTCCGCGTCGGGCGCGTCCCCCACGAGCCCGCCCTCCTCGAGCACCTCCCCCAGCACGGCGAGCGCGTCGGACATCGCGACCGAGCCGAACACCTCGTCGCCCATGCGCACCGAGCGCGGTCCGATCTCGATGGTCGTCTCGGGTAGGTGCTGCGAGAAGAACCCGCTCATGAGGTCGGTGAACTGCACGCCGACGGTGATGAGCACGTCGACGTCCTCGACCGCGGCGAGCGCCTCGGGCGAGCTCACGGCGCCGATGTACGGGCCGACGTAGTGCGCCGAGCTCTCGTCCACCACGCGCCGGCCCCACAGCGACACCGCGTGCGGCACGCCGAGCGCGAGCAGGTCGTGCAGCGCCGCCTCGGCGCCCATGCGATGCACGAGGATGCCGGCGAGCAGCGACACCGACGAGGCATCCGTGATCGCCGCCGCGGCTGCGCCGCGCAGGGCGGCCAGTGATGCGGCGTCGGACGCCTCGTCTTCGAGTGCGAGCGGGGCATCGGGTGCCGGCAGCGACGCCTTCGCGACATCCGCCGGGATCAGCAGGTAGCCCGGGCGGCGCTCGGTGAGGGTCTCGCGGATGACGCGGTCGATCTCGGCCGCCGCGTTCTCGACGGTGAGCAGCCCCTGCGCGTGCGTGACCTCGGCCGCCATGCGGGCGAAGTGCCCGAAGTCGCCGTCGCCGAGGGTGTGGTGCGTCGCGCGCCCCGCCGCCTGCGTCGCCGTCGAGGGCGAGCCCACCACGTGGATCACCGGCACGTGCTCGGCGTAGGCCCCGGCGATGGCGTTGATCGCGCTCAGCTCGCCGACGCCGAACGTGGTGCACACCGCCCCGAGGCCGCGGATGCGCGCGTACCCGTCGGCGGCGTACCCGGCGCCGAGCTCGTTGGCGCAGCCGACCCATTCGATCGTCGGATGCTCCTCCACGTCGTCGAGCATCGCGAGCGTGAAGTCGCCGGGGACCCCGAAGAGGCGTTCGACGCCGGCTTCGGCGAGGCGGTCGAGCAGGTACGTCGTGACGTTCGCTTCCCCCATGCGCACATCCAAGCACGCGGATGCCGCGGCGGCACGGATCGCGGGGTCAGCGCGTGCGACGGCCGTTCGGGCGGGGCGGTGCGGGCCGCGCCGACACGGTCGCGATCGTGCGCAGCGCCTCGACGACGGTGGCGACCTGGCCGCGCGACAGGTCGCGGATCAGTTCGGCCTCTGCGCCGATGAGCTCTCGCATCGCCGCGTCGACGGCGCTGCGCCCCTCGGGCAGCAGCGTGACGAGCCGACTCCTGAGGTCGGCGGGGTGATCGGTGCGGGCGACCATCCCGCGGGCCACGAGCCGGTCGACCCGATAGGTCGAGGTGCCGGTCGCCGTGCTCGTCGCCGCGGACAGCTGCGACGGCGTCATCGACTCGCCGTCGGGTGCTCGGCGGAGGTTGGAGAGGATGTCGAACTCCCAGGCGCGGAGTCCCGCCGACGCGAACGCCCGCTCGCGGATCCCCTGCAGGTCTCGCGCCACACGGCGGAGGCGCGACATGACGTCCAACGGCGTCAGGTCGAGATCGGGCAGGATCTCCGACCACGCGTCGATGACGGAGTCGACATCATCATCCGACCAGTCCACTCGTCAGCTCCCTCCGGACGCCGGCGCTCGAGGCCGTCGCCGTCGCCTCCTTCAAGTATCCGTGGGATGCCCCGGCGGTGGGGCGCACGGACGGGGGCGATCGCCACTCGACCCACGGAGCGGCCTCCCGCAAGGGGTCGCGCGTGTCGGCGGCATCCGGAACCATGGCCGCATGGATGTCACCGAGTGGCTGCTCGATTCCGATCCGTCGATCCGCTGGCAGGTCATGCGCGACCTGCTCGCCGCGCCCGACGAGAGCGTCGAGGCCGAGCGATCCCGCGTCGCACGCGAGGGCTGGGGTGCCCGCCTCCTCGGGCTGCAGGACGACGACGGGTACTGGGGCGGCGACGAGTACGGCGAGAACGGCGACCGGCGGGGCACCCACTGGACCCTGCACCTGCTGCGCCGCCTCGGCGCCGACCCCGGCGACCCCGCCGTGCGCGCGGCCGTCGAGCGCGTCCGTGAGGGCGTGGTGTGGAAGTGGTTCGACCACCGAGGGTACTTCCACGGTGAGGTGGAGGAGTGCGTGAACGGCGGCGTCCTCGCCGTGGCGGCCTACTTCGGCGAGCTGGGCGAGGGCAGCGAGGGGATCATCGCGCGCCTGCTCGACGAGCGGCTCGACGACGGCGGCTGGAACTGCGAGCGCGAAACGGGGTCGACCCGGTCGTCGTTCGACTCGACGATCTGCGTGCTCGAGGGACTGCTCGCCTACGAGCGGGTGGTCGGCTCGGCGACGGAACCCGCCATCGCCGAGGCCCGGCGAGGCGGCGAGGAGTACCTGCTCGAGCGCAGCCTCTTCCGGCGACGGTCCACCGGCGAGCTCGTGCTCCCCCGCTACGCGAACTTCTCGTTCCCTCCGTACTGGTTCTACGACGTGCTGCGGGCGCTCGACTACTTCCGCGAGGCCGGGGGCACCCCCGACCCCCGCATCGCCGATGCGATGGACCTGATGCTCGACCAGCGAGGGGACGACGGACGCTGGGCGGCCGGCGTGCCCTGGCGCGGCGAGGTGTTCTTCGCGGTCGACGCGCCCGAGGGCGAGCCGAGCCGCTGGAACACCCTCCGCGCGCTCCGCGTGCTGCGCTGGGCCGGGGCCGACTAGCCCAGCGCGGCGGCGTTCTCACTCGCTCACCGGGGCGGGCACCGCCTCGCCGTCGAGGCGCGCGATCCGGGCGCGCGCGTTCTGCTCACTCGGGGACATGCGGCCGAGCAGGCGCACGCCGAACGCGAGGACGAGCCGGGTCAGGGTGATCGCCGGCCACCGTGGACGCCGCAGCCCGAGCAGCTCGCGGTAGTGCGGGTCGAGGGAGGCGACGGCGCCCCCGAACAGGATCGGGTACAGCCGGCCCGTCAGGCCCGGCAGCCCGGGCTTGCGCAGGAAGCCCACCGCCTGTGCGACCCGCGCATCCGGTTTCGCCTCGACGAGGAACGCGTCCATCTCCTCGTGCAGCGCCGCGACCGAGGTGGGCGGGTCCTGCACGCCCATCAACCGGCCGGCCTGCGCCCACTCCCGCACGTAGGCGTCGGGCCCGCCGGGGATCGGTCCGCCCCAGATCCGGTGGGCGCCGATGAACGCCTCGGTGAACGCGTCGTGCACCCAGCGCAGCAGCTCCTCGTCGTTCGCCGCGTACGGGCGTTCGACCCCTCGGGCATCGACGTAGGTGCCCGTGACGTGCTCATGCAATCGCGAGACGAAGGCGGATGCCGCAGTGGCGCTGCGCCGGTCGCCGAAGGTCGTCATCGCGACCCAGCGCACGGTGCCGTCGAGCCGGCCGAGCGGATCCTCGCTGTAGCGCGACCAGTCGTGCACGCCGGCCATCGCACCGGGATGCAGTGTCTGCAGCAGCAGCGCACGGATGCCGGCGACCAGGGTCGGCAGTGCGCCGTTCACGGCCCAGACCGCGCTGCCCGGTCCGAAGAACCCTTCGTCCTCGCCCTCCGCGAGCGAACGCGTCCATGCCGGGGGCTCTCGGCGCCCGTGTCGGCCGGGTCGCCAGCGCACCGCTCCGAGCGAGCTCCCTCGTTCATCGGCCATAGTCGACCGTAACCCGGAGCACGCCCCGGCAGTCTGCGGATCCGCCGCGAACCGAAGCCCGCTGTCACAACGCGCACCGCTGAGTTGTCTGTGCTGGTGAACGCGAGTGCCACCGCACCCGTGCCGGAACAACGCGAACGGCGACGACGATCGTCGGTCGACGTCCGGGAGACGACCGAGAGACGACAGAGAGAAGCGACATCATGAACGAACAGCAACCCGTCATCGCGCTCGTGCACGGCGCCTTCGCCGAGTCCGCCAGCTGGAACGGCGTCATCGAACGCCTGCAGGCGAAGGGGCTCGACGCGATCGCGATTGCGAACCCGCTGCGCAGCCTCACGATCGACGCCGCCTACCTGCGCGACGTCGTCGCCGGGCTCGGTCGACCCGTCGTGCTCGTCGGCCACTCGTACGGCGGGATGGTGATCACCGAGGCGGCCTCGAACAACGACGCCGTGCGGGCGCTCGTCTACGTCGGCGCCTTCGCTCCCGCCACGGGCGAGAGCGCCCTGTCGCTGTCGTCGAAGTTCCCGGGCAGCACGCTGGGCGAGACGCTGACCGCCTACCCGGTCTCGACCGGCGGCAACGAGCTCGCGATCCGCGTCGACGCGTTCCACCGGCAGTTCTGCGCCGACGTTCCCGCCGAGACGGCCGCCCTCATGGCCGCGACCCAGCGACCCGTCACCGAGGCCTCGCTCTCCGAGGGCCTGCCGACGGATGCCCCGGCGTGGACGCAGCTCCCGTCCTGGTTCGTGTACGGCGACTCCGACCTGAACATCCCTGCCGAGCTGCAGCGCTTCGCGGCCGAGCGGGCGGGATCCCGCGGAACCCGCGAGCTCGCCGGAGTCTCGCACGCACTCAGCGTGTCGGCGCCCGACGAGGTCGCGGCATCCGTGCTCGACGCTGTCGCGAGCGTCTCGGCGCCCGTCGAGTAGGAGGACGACGATGAAGATCGCGGTCATCGGCGGCACCGGCCTCATCGGCACGCGGCTGGTCGCGCGGCTCGCGGCCGAGGGTCACGACGTCACGTCCGCCGCGCGGTCCACCGGGGTGAACTCCTACACCGGCGAGGGGCTCGCCGAGGCGCTCGAGGGCGTCGAGACCCTCGTCGACGTCTCGAACTCGGGATACCTCGACGAGCGGGGTGCGAACGACTTCTTCTACGGCTCCACCCTGAACCTGCTGACCTACGGCGCCGCGGCCGGTGTGCGTCACCACGTCGCGCTGTCGGTGGTCGGCACGGATCGCCTCGCGGGCACCGAGGGAGGCTACTTCGCGGCGAAGGCGGCCCAGGAGCACCTCATCCGCCAGTCGGGCCGTGAGTACTCGATCGTCCACACGACCCAGTTCTTCGAGTTCCTCGCGAGCATCGCGGATGCCGCGACCAGCCGGCACCTCGTGCGCCTCTCGAACGCGCTCATCCAGCCGATCGCCGCCGACGACGTCGCGACGGTCGTCGCGACGGTGGCGACCGGCTCGCCCGTGAACCGGGTGGTCGAGTTCGCGGGGCCCGAGCAGTTCCGGCTCGAGGAGCTCGTGCAGCGGGAGCTCCGGCTCCGCGACGATCCCCGCGAAGTCGTGGCCGATCCCCTCGCGACCTACTTCGGCACCGAGCTCGACGAGCGCGAGCTGCTGCCGGGCGACGATGCCACGATCACGCCGACGCGCTTCGGGGAGTGGATCGCGACGCAACCGGGCCCGCGAGCCGGCCGCCCGGTGGATCGGGCATAATCGCCGGGGCATCCGTGTTGTTGAGAATAGTTCTCAATACTATGGAGGAATCATGAAGGTCCGCGCATCGATGAAGTCGCTGAAGAACCAGACCGGCGCGCAGGTGGTGCGCCGCCGCGGCAAGGTCTACGTGATCAATCGCCTGAACCCGCGCTTCAAGGGCCACCAGGGCTGACCGCCGGAGGACCCGGATAGAGCATCGCGAGCAGCTCCGCGGTCGCCTCGTTGGGTGAGAGCCCTTCGAGGAGGCCCGGCGGCACGGCCATCGGCGGGAAGTGCGCCGGGATCGCGCTCGCGGCATCGATGTGCTCCCCCGTGGCGGACTCGAGCTCGGCGAGGGCGATGATCCCGTGACGATCCAGTCGGATTCCGGCCGGGCCCAGCTCGAGGATCGGCAGCGATCCGGAGGCCGCATGCTCGAACGCCGCCTCGAAGAGGATGGGCAGCCCGTGCCGCTCGGCGAATTCGGTGGCCGCGCCCGGGTCCACGATCTCGGTGCGCCCGCTCTCGTTCATCGACGTCGCGGCGACCCACTCGATCCCCGAGTCCCACATGGCAGTCATGAGCGTGGAGGTCCCCGGCATCCGGAGCGGGTCGAAGACCTGCACCCACCGCCGGCCGTCGACGTCCGAATGCAGGTGGTCGGGAATGCCGGAACCCGGCGAGGCCGGGGCGCGCACGGCCACCATCGCCGCCAGCTGCTCGGCGAACCACGGCGCCTCCGCCAAGCGACGCGCGTCGGGAGCGAACGCGCCGACGTCGACGAGCTCCAGCAGGCGCCCCGGGCGCGTGCACACGCCCAGCGGTTTGTGGCCGCGAGCTGCGCCCTTGACGTGCATGATCTCGTCGGCGACACCCACGTGGCTGCCGTCGACGATGAGCCCGAAGACGGTGCCGAAACGGGCGCCGACGATTCCGCCGGTCTCGACGACCTCGATCGCCGCGGCGACCGCACCGGCATCCTCGAACGAGGAGATCTCCATCTGCCCCACCCCCATCGACGATCATCGCCGATCGGACGCGTCTTCGGTGGCACGATGGAGGTCATGACCGGATCCGACCGATCGACCTCCCGGGTCGCGCCGCGCGTGCTGGGGCCGGTGGTCGACGACATGACGCGGTGCGTGCACTACCGCACCGAGGTCGACATCGTCGCGATCAGGTTCGCCTGCTGCAACGAGTACTACCCGTGCCACCGCTGCCACGAGGAGACCGCCGACCACCCGGCGCGGCAGTGGAAGGCCTCCGAGCGCGAACGGGAAGCCGTGCTCTGCGGCGCGTGCGGCACCGAGCTGACGATCGCGTCGTACCTCGCGACGGTCGAGTGCCCGCGCTGCCGGTCGCCGTTCAACGAGCGCTGTCGCCTCCACGCCCATCTCTACTTCGAGACGGGCGACTGAGCGGCGGCGACGCCCCGCCCACGCGCACGCTTACCGCGGCAGGACGGTCAGCACCCGCTGGATGTGCTCCCGGAACTCCGACATGAAGCCCGTCAGGAACTCCTCGGTGCTCGCGTCGCCGATGTCGCCGTCGGCGCCGAACACCTCGGGCGAGTACTGGATGTACGCCTCGGGCGCCGTCATCTGCCGCGCATTGCAGAAGCTCAGGACGGCGCGCAGGCTCTGCTGCGCCAGCGCCGTGCCGATCGATCCCGCCGACGCGCCGATGACGGCCGCCGGGATGTGGTCGAACGAGTTGTGGCCCCACGGGCGGGAGGCCCAGTCGATCGCGTTCTTCAGCGCACCCGGGATCGACCGGTTGTACTCCGGCGTCACGAACAACACGGCGTCGGATGCCGCGATCGCGTCCTTGAGCGCGGTGGCCTCGGGCGGATAGTCGGCGTCGTAGTCCTGGCTGTACAGCGGCAGGTTGCCGATCGGGATCTCGGTGAAGACGAGATCGTCCGGCGCGACCCGGATGAGCGCCTTCGAGAGGACCCGGTTGATCGAGGTCGAGGACAGGCTGCCGACGAAGTAGCCGACCTGGTACGTGGGCATGATCGCTCCTCACTCGCACCGCCGATGCTACCGACGCCCGCAAGGCCGCAGGAGGGGGTTGCGGAGCCGCCCGCGCGGCGCCGAGGCTCGGACTCGGAACCTACGATGGAGCGCGGGAGGGGAGATCGCATGGACGAGCACGTCGCGAACGCCGATCACCTCGATGACGGCCCACGACCGGGCGAGCACTCCTGGCCGGGCGACCTGACCGCCGTCGAGACGCCCTTCGGCGTGTTCGCGGCCGTCGACGACGGCGAGGTCACGCGGATCCGCAACATCCGCTATGCCCGGGCCGAGCGCTTCGCGGCGCCGGTGCCGGTCGAACCCGACCCGCACGAGGCATCCGCTCGGCAGTACCAGCGGATCGGATGCCCGCAACCCCCCGCTTCGAGCGACGGCCTGTTCGGCGGCACGATGCGCGGGGTCGAGTTCGACGAGGACTGCCTGCGACTCTCGATCACGCGCCCGTCGGCGTGGGCCGGGGAACCGCTCCCGGTCATGGTGTGGGTGCACGGCGGCTCCTACGTCTCGGGCGCCGGCGACGTCGGCGGCTACGATCCGTCCGCGCTCGTGCGCGAGCAACGGGTCGTCGTCGTCACGGTGACCTACCGGCTCGGCGTGCTCGGGTTCCTCGGCGACGGCGAGCCCGACGGTCGTCCGGCGAACCTCGGCCTGCTCGACCTCATCGCGGCGCTGCGCTGGGTGCGTTCGCGTATCGGCGGGTTCGGCGGCGATCCCGCGCGGGTGACGGTCTTCGGGCAGTCGGCCGGCGCCGACGCGATCGCGCACCTGCTCGTGGCCTCCGGAGCCGAGGGCCTCATCACGCGCGCGATCGTGCAGAGCGGGCCCTTCGGCATCAGGCGCCGTCGCGAACGGTTGCAGGAACGGATGCGGCGTGCCGCCGGCCCGCTCGCCGCGGATGCCGCACTCGACGACCTGTTCGCCGCGCAGGCGCGAGCCGGTCGCGCGGCGGCCGGGTTCGGGTTGCGCTCGGGCATGCCGTTCAGCCCCCAGTACGGGCACGCGCCGCTGCCGCCCGAGCGCGAGGTCGCCGCGGGCTGGCGACGGCAGGCGCCGCGACTCGACGTCCTCGTGTGCTCGACGACCGAGGAGGCCGCGTTTTTCCTCGAGCTCGCGCCGAGGCTCAGGTCGCTGACCGCCAAGCCCGTGATCGGCCCGGCGATCCGCTTCGCGCTCGTGCGCGTGGTGACCGACGCCGTCTACGGCTGGGGCGCCCGACGGTTCGCCCGCCTCCTCGCGAAATCCGGCGCGCGGGTGCAGCTCGCCCGGTTCGACGGGCGCCCGGAGGGCAGCAGCATCGGATCGGCCCACGCCATCGAGCTCGCCCTGCTGTTCCCGAACACCGCGGCGTGGGCTCCCGCGCGACTCCTGGCGCCCCACGGTGCCGAGTCGCTCGTCGAGGCGGGCGTACCGCTGCGTGCGGCGTGGGGCGAGTTCGCACGCACCGGTCGCATCGCGGCGTCGCACGTCCGCCTCGGACCGGGGTGGCGCGGAGGCCTGCGGGTGCGCTGAGTCGCTCCCCGGATCAGTGGTGCGAGATCGGTCGTGCGAGATCAGCTCGGCGCGATCAGCTCGGCGAGATCAGCTCGGCGAGATCGGCCCACAGCTCTTCGGGGATGACGGCCTCGCGGTTGGCGACGAGCTCGCGCACCCGGTCCGGATGCGACACGCCAACGATCGTGGACGTGACCCGCGGGTCCCGGGTCGAGAACTGCAGGGCGACGGCGGCGAGTTCGACCCCGTGGGAATCGCACAGCGCCCGCAGCCGCCGGGTGCGCTCGATCACCGCCGGGTCGGGCTCGCGGTACTGGTACCGCGGCGCGTGCTCGAGCGGCTTCGCGAGGAGCCCGCTGGCATAGGGGGCCGCGTTGAGGTAGGTCATGCCCAGCTCCACGGCCTTGGTCATGAGCGCGCTCGCGGACTGGTCGAGCAGCGTGAACCGGTTGTGGTTGAGCAGCACGTCGAACACGCCGAGGTCGACGTAGCGGTCCATCGCCTCGAGGTCGCCCCCGGCCACGCCGATCGCCGTGACCAGTCCCTCCTCCTTGAGTTGCTGCATGCCCTCGAGGGCCCCGCCCGGCGCCGTGATCTCCTCGAACGAGAACCGCTCGGGGTCGTGCAGGTGGAAGATGTCGAAACGCTCGAGTCCCAGCCGCTCGCGGCTCTCCTCGAACGATCGCCGCACCCGGTGCGCCGAGAAGTCCCGGCCGTCGGGATCCGCCTTGGTGGCCATCACGAATCCCTCGGGGAGTCCCCCCATGGCCGCGATCACCGAGCCGATCCGGCGTTCGCTCTCGCCCTTGCCGTACTCGTTCGACGTGTCCATGAAGTCGATCGCGGTCTCGAACACCGCCTCGACCGTGGCGACCGCGCGCTCCTCCTCGACGCTGTAGCCGTAGGTCTGCGGCATCCCGCCGAGCGGGCTCGTGCCCACGCAGAGATCGGACACCGTGATGCCGGTCGTGCCGACGCTGTTGAACTCCATCGTTGCTCCTCGCGAATCGGGCGTTGGATCCCAGTCTCTCGCGTCGTCGATCGCGGTCGCCTCCCGTTCGACGTACCGATGTAGGACGAATCAGGAACCGGAGGGAACGATCATGGGTTCGGTCATCTTCGACATCAGCATGTCGCTCGACGGATTCATCGCGGCCGACGGCATGACCGTCGACGAGGGCATGGGCGTCGGCGGGGAGGTGCTGCACGACTGGGCATTCCGCGGCGACGATCGGGACCGCGCGTTGCTCGAGCGCGCCGGCTCGACGCTCGGCGCCGTCATCGCGGGCAGGCGCACGTACGACAACTCCATCAGGTGGTGGGGAGCGGATGGACCGACCGGTCCCGACCGCGTTCCACTGTTCGTCGTCAGCCACGGGACCCCAGAGGAGGTGCCGGCGAACGGCGTCTACACCTTCGTCGGCGACATCCGGGGCGCACTCGACGCCGCACGAGCCGCGGCCGGCTCCGCCGACGTCGGGATCATGGGCGGTGCGGACATCGCGGGCCAGTACCTCGAAGCCGGCCTCATCGACGAGATCTCGATCCACCTCGCACCGGTGATCTTCGGCAGCGGGACCCCGCTGTTCGGCACGGGCTCCGGGATCGACGAGCACCTGCGCCTGGAGCGCACCGAGTGCACGGCCACGGATGCCGCGACGCACCTTCGATTCCGCGTGGTGCGGTGACGGTCGGTGCTCAGCCGACTGCTCCCACCGCCCGGGGCGCGCGCACTCGGAGCGCGTCGAGCAGAGCTCAGCCGGCGAGGAACTCCACCCCGGCCTGGCGGAACACGCGCGACCCCGGCGCGTTGAAGTGGTGCCGGCCGGGCAGCTCGACGAAGGTGCCGTTCGGCGTGGCATCCGCCAGCAGCTTCGACCGCTCGAGGATCGCATCCTCGCTGCCCGTGGCGAAGAGGATCGGCTGCATCGGCGGATGCGCGGGATCGGGATCGGCGTCGCCCAGGCGCATGCCCTCCGCGAGCGCGACGAGGGCGCCGAGGTCGTTTCCTGGCACCCGTTCGGCGAGCGTGACGTAGTTCAGGGTGACCTTGTCCTCGACCGGGGTGCCGTGCGCGGCGTAGGCCCGCGCCTGCTCGATCTGCAGTCGTGCGAGCGGACGACCGTCGGGGATGCCGCCGAGCACCGCGCGGTCGACGTGCTCGGGCGCCTGCACCGCGAGCTGCCAGCCGACCCGCGCGCCGAGCGAGTATCCGGCGTAGCGCACCGTGTCGAGCAGGTACGTGTCGAGCACCGTGATGAGGTCGCCGACGAGCGCGTCCATGCCGTACGCCGCCGCGTCGCGCGGCTTGTCGCTCGCGCCATGCCCGAGCTGGTCGACGCCGAGCACCCGGAATCCCGCGCGGGTGAGATCGCGCACCCAACCCGTGTTCACCCAGTTGTCACGGCAGCTCGACGCGAACCCGTGCACGCACAGCACCACCGGCGCGTCCTCGTCGCCCCACAGGTAGGTCGCGATGCGACGGCCCTCTGCCGACATCACGTACTGCGGCGACGGCATCTCGGTCAGGGCTGGCAGCGCGGCATCCATGTCGCCCATTCTTCCGGTTGTGCGGGTGCATGGCCGTCGCGTGAAGCTGATCACGGCCATCGACGCAGCGGATGCCGGCTACGGCGTCCACCATGGCCGCAGCGGCAGGTCGACGGCCGCGCCGCGGTCGTCACGGCGCACCGCCAGCACCTGGTGCAACTGGATGCCGCCGGTCTCGAACGCGAGCCGCGACCCGGCCATGTACAAACCCCACACCTTCGCGGTCGGCAGCCCGACCTCGGCGACCGCCTCGTCCCAGTGGGCGACGAGGTTGGCGCACCAGTCTCGCAGCGTCAGGGCGTAGTGGGGCCGCAGGTTCT
This sequence comes from Agromyces ramosus, assembly GCF_004216665.1. GTDB lineage: Bacteria > Actinomycetota > Actinomycetes > Actinomycetales > Microbacteriaceae > Agromyces > Agromyces ramosus. Next base: position 875,073 of record NZ_SGWY01000001.1, read on the forward strand.
CCTCGTGCAGCACCTCGAGGCCCACGTCCTGCGCCTCGGTGATGATGCGGCCTGAGCCGGTGAGCTCCCCGTCGGGGAACACGTACCGGTCGATGAACCCACGGGTCGACGGGCGCGACGTGTTGTCGGGGCGCGTGATGCAGTGGTTGAGCAGCAGGCCGCCGATCCGCAGCCGCGACTGCAGGAAGCGGAAGTACGACGGATAGTTCCGCACTCCGATGTGCTCGAGCAGCCCGATCGAGGACACCGCGTCGAAGCCGCCCTCCCGGATGTCGCGGTAGTCGCCGAACCGCACCTCGGCGAGGTCGGCGAGGCCTTCGTCGGCGATCGCGCGCTGCGCCCACGTCGTCTGCTCCTGCGACAGGGTCACCCCGAGGGCCCGCACGCCGCGGCGGGCCGCGTAGCGGACCATGCCGCCCCAGCCGCATCCGACGTCGAGCAGCCGGTCGCCGGGCTTCAGCCGCAGTTTCTCGAACACCAGCCGGTACTTGTTCTCCTGCGCCTCGTCGAGCGAGGCGTCCGGCCGCGGGTAGCACGCGCAGGTGTACGTCATCGACGGCCCGAGCACCCACTCGTAGAACGTGTTCGAGACGTCGTAGTGGTAGTGGATCGCCTCCGCGTCCCTGGCCTTGCTGTGCCGGAGCCCCTCGGCCACGCGGCGCCAGCGCGGCGGGACCTCCTGCGGCGGCGGCGCGATCGGGCGCAGGTGCTCGACGCCGATGGACCGGACGATCCGGGCCATCGCCCGTGGCGGCGGCATCCGGAACACGAGCTCGTCGGCGAGCGCCTTGAGCAGCTCGTAGGGGTCGCCCGGGTGCACGCCGTGGATCTCGAGGTCGCCCGCGATGTAGGCGCGGGCCAGGCCGAGGTCGCCGCGTGCGGTCGCGAGGTATGTCGTGCCGCGCGGTGACGTCAGCTCGATTCCGAGCGGTGCATCGGGGGGTCCGGCCGAGCTGCCGTCGTACGCGGTGAACCGCAACGGCAGCCGTCCCCCGGCGAGCATCTCGAGGATCTCGGCGAGGGTGAGCTTCCCGTCCTGGCCGGGCGGCTGAGGCGGCTCCGTGCTGGGCGTGGCTGCTCCGGCCGACGCCGTCGGCCGTTGCCCCGCCTGCGGCCCTTCCGCCGTCTTCGCCGCGTCGTCCGTTGTCGAGGTCATCGTCGTTGCACCGCCTTCGCATAGAGGTCGAGGAGTCGTCCGTCGGGGTCGTATCGCTGCTTCGCGGCCCGGTAGGCGTCGCCGCCGTACAGCGCGTCGAACTCCGCCCGGGAGTAGAAGGCGTCGGAGTACAGCGACTTGTGCCCGTCGAGCTCGGCGACCTCCCGCTCGATGCGGCGGTTGGTCTCCCCCTCGGCCACTCCCACCGGCACGGTCGACCAGAATCCGACGTTCACGTACGTGCGCCGGGGCTCGAGCGGGTAGAGCGGCCAGCCCGCGTCGTCGCGCAGGCGCAGCGGGCACAACCAGATCGGCTCGATCGGCACGTTGCCCAGGAACCACTCCAGGAACTCCGCGCACCGCTCGATCGGCACCTCGATGTCCTGGATCACGCGTTCCCGCGGCGGGCGTCCGCGGAGCTTCTCGAGGCGGTCGCCCACGTCGAACCGCCGCTCGAGCTTCATGAGCTTCCAGTACGAGCTGCTGCGCCGGTACCGCCGCGGCCAGAGTCGGCGGATGAGCGGATGCTGCGCGCCGAACGCCTCGGAGCACCAGAACCAGTCAGTGTCCCAGCGCCAAAGGTAGTCGTGGATGGTGAGGCGGTCGGCCGTCGCCCCGTCGTCGTGCTGGATGGAGCGGTAGTAGACCTGCTGGCGGGTGTAATCGCTGACGGGCCCGGGTGCCGCGGTCTGCACGCCCACGCACAGGTAGCTCTCGTCGGCGCTGAACACCACCCCGTCGAGGTAGTCGACGGGAATCCCGTCGAGGCTGCCGGTTGCGACGATGCGGTCCATCGCGGCGACGAGGTCGGCGAGCGCGTTGAACCGCAGGTGCGTGAGCGCGACGAAGGGCCGCACCGGCTCCAGCTCGATGCGCAGGCGCACGGCGTAGCCGAGCGTCCCGTAGGAGTTCGGGAAGGCGCGGAACAGGTCGGCGTGCTCGCCCGGCGATGCCGTGAGCACCGCTCCGGCGCCGGTGAGGATGTCCAGCTCCAGCACGGACTCGTGCGGCATCCCGTTGCGGAACGACGTCGACTCGATGCCGAGGCCGGTCACCGCGCCGCCGAGGGTGATGGTCTTCAGCTGCGGGACGACGAGGGGCGCCAGCCCGTGCGGCAGCGTCGCGGCGACGAGGTCCTCGTAGGTGCACATGCCCGCCACGTCGGCCGTGCGCGCCTCGGCGTCGACCCCGATGACGTGCGTCAGGCCCGAGGTGTCCAGGCCGCGGGCATCCGTGTCGGCGCGCGAACGGAACAGGTTCGAGGTGGGCTTGGCGAGCCGCACCGGAGCCGTCGCGGGCAGCGCCCGGTAGCTCTCGAGCAGGCGCTCCACGCCGGCGGCGTGAGCGGTTCGTGCGTCGGTCGCGGGAACGGACACGCTCCCACGCTAGTCCGCCGGATGCGTTGCGACCACCCGTCCGCGTCAGCCCTGGAAGTCCTCGGGGTCGACGTCGTCGAGGAATCGCTTGAACTCGTCGACCTTCTCCGCCTCATCGTCGCCGATGTCGACCATCTCCGCGGGGATGCCCGCCTCGTCGATGACGTCGTCGGCGACCCAGATCGGCGCGTCGGCCCTGAGCGCGAGAGCGATGGCGTCCGACGGCCGCGAGTCGAGCACCTGCGGGCCTGTCGGCGTGGCGAGGGTGAGCTCCGCGTAGAAGGTGCCTTCCTCGATCCGGGTCACGTCGACGCGCTCGACCCTCGCTCCGACGGCGGCGAACAGCGTCGTGATGAGGTCGTGCGACAGCGGCCGCGGCGCCTGCTGGCCCTCGACCGCGATGAGGATGGAGGTCGCCTCCTGGCCGCCGATCCACACCGGCAGCACGCGTCCCTCCCCTGGCTCGACGAGCAGCGGCTTCAGCAGCACGATGTGCTGGCCGGCAGCATCGAGCGCGACGCCGAGGACGCGGACCTGGACCATGGCGGCGGCCTACCCGGCGTCGGCCGCGAACCCGTTGGCGACCTTGGCGACCTTGTCGACGTAGTCGTTGTCGTGGTTGTACGAGAACACGGCCGCCCGCCAGCCGTCGGGGCTGGTCATCGGCCCGGACGCGCACAGGTAGTGGGCCGCGCTCCGGGCGGCGTCGTCGATCTGGTTCGGGTCCGCGATGCCGTCGCCGTTCGCGTCGCTCCCCCACTTGGCCCACGTCGAGGGGATGAACTGCATCGGACCGACCGCGCGGTCCCACGTGGCGTCGCCGTCGAAGACCCCGTCGTCGGTGTCCTTGATCGTGGCCACGCCGTCGCCGTCGAGTGCGCGGCCGATGATCGCCGGCTGGGCGTACCCGTTCTCATCGAGCACCGAGTCGCCATGGCTCCCGTGCCCCGACTCGATCTCACCGATCGCCGCGATCGTGGTCCAGTCGAGGCCGCACTCCGGCTCCTCCGCGGCGAGCGAGATGTGCGCGAACGCGTACGCCGAGAGCGCCCGTACCGGAATCCCCGTGGCCCCGGCGACCCGGGTCATCCACTCGGGATCGATCTGGGACATCGGCGAGACGCCCGATCCCGAGACCACGGCCGACTCCTGCGTCGCCCCGCCCGCGCCCTCGCCCTCGCCTTCGCCCTCGCCCTCGCCCTCGGCATCGGTCCCCTCGGCCTGCTCGGTCGGCGAGACGACCGGCGGCAGCGCCACGTTCGCCGGCTTCGCCGGCGGCGCGCCGAACCCGCCGGGCTTGGCCGCGAGCCCGAGGGAGTTCACGGCGACGATCGCTCCGGCCACGAGCGCGACGACTCCCGCAACGACGCCCAGGTATCCGGCGGCACGGCGAGCGACCTGCCACCCCGTGGTCGAGGCCTTCCCTCGCGCTGGGCGACGCTCGCCGAACTCGTCGGCGTAGGAATCGTCATCCCAGGACATCGGTGGGTGCTCCGTTCGGGCGTTGGTTCATGGGCTGCCCGCCGGGTCGACCGTCGCCATCCCGACCGGGATGCGCGTCGCCGAACCCGCCCCTACAGCCTACCCATCGCATCGCGAGGCGTATACAGGCCGGATGCCGGTCGGCGGTCCTCGATCACGAGCATCACGGCGAGCAGCGCGACCACGATCACCAGCGCGGACATCGCGGCGACGATCGCGAGCAGCGGGATCACCGCTGCCAGTGCGATCGCCGCGCCGATGCGCACGACGGGCCATCGCAGGCCCGACATCCGGCCGAACGCCGCGGTGGCCGCGATGTAGAGGGCGAGCCCGGCTCCGAGGGCGGATGCGCCGAACCAGCCGAACGCCTCGGGATCCGCGATGTGCGCCATGGCCTCCTCGACCCCGAGCGCGGCGAGGATGACGCCGCCGACGATGGCGAAGTGCAGGTACGTGTACGCGTCGCGCGCGAACACGACCCGCCTGGCACCCGTTCGTCGTTGCAGGGCGTGCTCGCCGGCCGGGGCGATGCGCGTGAAGTACGCGCGCCACAGCAGGAGCGACAGGGTCACCGAGAGGGAGACGCCGAGCACGATCGGCCCGTCGATCGGCTCCTGCGCGACCCCCACGCCGATCGCGACGATCGACTCGCCGAGCGCCAGGATCACGATGAGCCCGTACCGTTCCGCCCAGTGCACTGGCGAGTGCAGACGCCAGCCTCCGCCGCCGCGCGAGCTCACGTAGGTGAAGACGACGTCCCAGACGAAGGCGGCGAGCCAGATCCACGTCTGGGCCGAACCGCCGATCGCCGCACCGACGATGAGGGCCGTCCCCGAGGGCACCAGCGCGACGACCTGCGTGCCGAGCACCTGGCGCCGCAGCGCACGGTCCTCGCCGGCGACGATGACGTAGAGGGTCGCGTGCACGATGCGCACGAACAGGTAGGCCAGGGCGACGACGAGGGGCGCGTACCATCCGCCCTCGAGGTCGTCGTAGGCCTCGGGGATCGCGAGGGCCACGATGAACACCGCGATCATGGCGATGGACATGCCGGCCTGCACGACGCCGCGGTCGGCGGGGGCCTGGTTGCCGAGCCAGCTGTACGCGCACCACACCCACCAGAGCAGCCCGAGCACCACGAGCGCCTGCAGCACGCCGAGGGCACTGTGGGTGTCCGCCATGAGTCCGCTCACCTGGGTGAACGCGAAGACGTACACGAGGTCGAAGAACAACTCGAAGGTGGTCACCCGAGCCGACTCGCCGTCCCGCGAGGCACGCGGCATCGGCTCGGCGTCGCCGGCGGCATCCGCTCGATCCTGCTGCACCCGACCAGTGTGCACCAGACGACGAGCGTGGTGTCGGATGCCGCGACACGACGACGACTCAGGAGCGGACCGTGACCTCCGCAGGCGGCGGGGGAACCCGGTGCCCGATCGCCGCCTCGAGCAGGCGACGCAGCTCGGGGCGCGCCACGTCGTCGGGCGTGGCGAGACGCACGTTCCGGATCCTGGCGCCCGTGCCCTGCAGCAGGCCCGACGGATCGTCGAGCTCCGCACCGTAGGGGAACGCCATCGCGACGTGCCTCGCCGCGGGGAGGATCCATGCGAACTGGTCGCTCATCTTGCGCGGCCCGGTGCCGTACCCCGAGGTGCGCTGCGTCGGCCACACCACCTCGACGGACTGCGGCAGCACGTCGAAGACGAGTCGCCGTGCCGCGAGCGCGACGGCTGCGACATCCGCTGAACGCCCTTCGAGGATGCCGCGGAACTCGGCGTCGTCGGTCGTGATGATCCCCTCGGCCACGCACTCAGTGTCGCACTCCGCGGGGGTGGGCGTCAGGTGCCGTCGTCGGTCGGATCCTCCACGTAGAGCTCGTCGAGCACCTCGGCGGCGTCCGGGTTGCCCCCCGCCTCGAGCCGTCGGAGCTCGTCGACGTCGCCCGACTCGGTCGCGAGCTGCACGCGCTGGTCCATCGCGTCGGTGCCGCCGCTCTCGGCGATGAGCCGCAGCTCGTATGCGTCCTCTCGCTCGCCGGCCAGCTCCACGAGTTGCGCGGCGGCCTCCTCGTCCCCGAGGGCGACCTGTTCGCGAAGGTATTCGAGTTCGGCATCCGACATGGCGCGCCCCCTTCATGGTGTCGACGGGGTCAATGTAGCGTCCGGTCACCCGGCCCGTCTGGGGGTTGCGTCGGACCGTGGAGGGAGTCCGGCACGACGGGCTCTGACGGTGCCTGCTGGCAGACTCGTGACATGAGTACGCGGATCGGCACGCCCGGCGGAACGCCCGATCGGCCCGCCATCTTCTTCTCGGGACCCGAGGAGTTCCGCGCCTGGCTCGAGGCGAACCACGCCACCGAGACCGAGCTGTGGATGGGCCTCAACAAGCGGCACGTGCCCGAACGCGGGCTCACGTGGGAGCAGGCCGTGCCCGAGGCACTGTGCTTCGGATGGATCGACTCGGTGTCGCAGCGCATCGACGACGATGCCAGGCGGCAGCGCTGGACCCCGCGCAAGCCGAGCAGCAACTGGTCGTCGGTGAACATCGCCCTCGTCGAGCAGCTCACCGCCGAGGGGCGCATGCACCCCGCAGGCATCGCCGCGTACGAGCGGCGGCGTGACGATCGATCGGGCGTCTACTCCTTCGAGAGTCCTCCGCAAGACCTGCCCCGGGGCTACGCCGAGACACTGGCTGCGGATGCCGCGGCGTCGGCGTTCTGGCACGCCGCGACCCCGACCTACCGGCGCCAGGTCACGCACTGGGTGCTCACGGCGAAGCAGGAGGCCACCCGCGAGCGCCGGCTCGCACAGCTCATCGAGGACAGCGCGGCCGGACGACTCGTACCCCCGATGCGCTACGGCGAGACGCCGAAGTGGGCCGAACGTGCTGCCGAGGCGGCACGCGGGGCATCCCGCGCCTGACCGAGCATGACGCCGGCGCGTCATCCGAATCGGACCGACGCGGTCGCCGTACGAGGATGGCATGGTGCCCGCCTTCACGCCGCTCGAGTGGCTGCTCCTCGCGATCGCCGCACTCGCCGTCGGTGCGTCGAAGAGCGGAATGCCCGCGTTCGGCCCCATCCCGGTGGCACTCTTCGCCACCGTCCTGCCGGCGAAGGCGTCCACGGGCGCGGTGCTGGGTCTGCTGCTGGTCGGCGACCTCATCGCCGTCCGGATGTACCACGCCCACGCCGACTGGACGATCCTCCGTCGCCTCGTCCCGTCGGTCATTGCGGGCGTGCTGCTGGGCGTCGTCGTCCTCTGGTTCGCGGACGACACGGCGGTGCGCCGGACCATCGGCGCCACGCTCATCCTCCTCGTCGTGCTGCGCGTGACATTCCTGCTGCGCGAGCGCCGCACGGCCGCCGGCCCGCGATCCGTTCCGAGGGGGCTGGCCTACGTGTTCGGCCCGCTGGGCGGGTTCACGACGATGATCGCCAACGCGGCGGGGCCGGTGATGACGCTCTACTTCGTGGCCTCACGCCTGCCGGTGCAGGCGATCCTCGGCACGGCCGCGTGGTTCTTCCTGCTCGTGAACGCATTCAAGGTCCCGTTCTCGGTCGGGCTCGGCCTCATGACCTGGCAGTCGCTCCTGCTGAACCTCGTCCTCGTGCCCGCGCTGGTCCTCGGCGCCTTCGGCGGTCGCGCCGTCGCACGGCGCCTCTCGCCCGTCTGGTTCGAGCGCATCGTGCTGGTCCTGACGCTGACGTCGGGGGTCTACCTGCTGGTCCGTGCGTAGGGCTCCATTTCGGGATCCGTCGCCGCGCGTGAATACCCCGTGGCAGGTCGTGTGAGACGCCGTGCTTCCCGTGATCGGCGTGGCGCTCACCGTCGTGCTCTGGCTCGACGTGCGCAGCGAGGCCATGACCTCTGGGCCTGATCTGGCTGGCGGTCGGCGTCATCGCGCTGCTCGTGACGACGCGGGGTAGCCCGCACTGCAAGAGGCGCCGTCCGTTCCACCGCCACTCCTGAAAGCGTTCGTTCCACCGTCACTCCTGAAAGCATCCACTCCACCGCCACTCCTGAGAGCGTTCGTTCCACCGCAACTCCTGAAAGCGTCCGTTCCACCGCACCTCCTGAAAGCGTTCGTTCCACGCAACTCCTGAAAGCAAGGACGCAATCATCCGTTGCGTGTCCGTCCTGATTTTCAGGAGTCGCTGGTGGGTCGGGCGGCGCCCCGGAGTGTACGGCCCGGCCGTCCGGGCTCTCCCCCTTCGCGGTGACTCACGGTCGGAGACATGCCGACGGCGCGTGCTCAGCGTCGCGGCGTCCACCCGAACGGCGTCGGGCCGTCGAGGTCGGCCCGCTCGAGGTCGGCCTGCGCGGACCAGCCCTGCGCGGCATCCGTCGCGTCGAAGCCGCCGCGCGCGACGCGGAACCCGACGTCCTCGTGGTGCATCCGCGGCGCCCCTCCGCGACGCGTCGATGCCCGCACGCTCCACGCGTCGTCGGCGAACCCGCCGCCGCGGAAGACGCGGTACGCGTCGTAGCGCGCCGGGTCGAGCAGGTCCCAGCACCACTCCCACACGTTGCCGAGCGTGTCGAAGAGCCCGTTGAGGTTCGGATGCTTGCCGCCGACGTCCTGCGGCGCGGTCACGCCGTCGGCGCTCGTCCACGCGACCTCGGCGAGCGGGCCGTAGTGCGGACCGCTCGACCCGGCGCGGCACGCGAACTCCCATTCCGCCTCGGTCGGCAGGCGGTACCCGTCGGCGTCGACGTGCCACGTGACGTCCTCGCCGTCGTACGTGTAGGCCGGGTCGAACCCCTCCCACTCGGATGCCGCGTTGCAGAATCGCACGGCTCGCAGCCAGCTCACGTCGGTCGCCGGGCGGCGCGGATGCGACGCGGTCTCGCCGAGCAACTCGGCGAGCTGCTCCTGCGTCACCGGATACACCCCGATCTCGAACGGCTCGAGCTCGACACTCCACCGCGCCGCGCGGCGCGCGTCATGGAGCGCGACGGTGCCGCCCGCAATGCGCGCCAGCTCCATGTCCTCCACCGGTGCAGTCTCGCATGCGTGGCGACGCGGCATCCGCCCGCGCCATGATCCGCGTGAGCCCGGCCGTCGGAGCCCTCGGCCCGGAGGGTGCGGTCGATGAACTCGGCAGCGGACGTGGTCACCCTTCGATTCTGCGTCAGTCGAATTCGGCGCTGGTCTCCCGCGGATAGGCTCCGCCCGCGAGTTTCACCAGCTGGGCGTGCGCGTACTCGCACACGAGCGCGTGCCGGTACACCATCCGCGGCACGTCGACGTTGGAGTCCATCCAGAGGCTCATGCCCGCGAGTTTCCAGTGGCGGAACGTGTCGTCGTCGGTGACGAGGGCGAGGATCTCGAGGAACGAGTCGTCGAATCGGATGGAGTGCACCGCTCGGCGGTACTCCTCGACCGTGAGCGCCATCGAGAACGGGATGTTCATGAAGCACAGGGCGGTCTGGATGTCGAGGCGGAGCAGCCGGCGGCGCCCTCGTTCGGCGTCGAGCGGCGGGATGTCGAGCTGCGTGAAGTCGAGCGTCTCCGGTCGCGTCAGCTGCACCGCATCGAGGGCGATGAGCACGTCGTAGACGTTGACGTCGTGCTCGACGACGGCGTGGTCGCCGAGCCCGGCGAGGGCCTCGGGTCGCAGCGTGACCGGCTCCATCGCCACCGGGGTGTTGCGGATGATGAAGTTGACGAGGTTGGTCTCGACGACGAAGTGCCGTATGAGCAGCTCGACGGCGTCGGGCGACACGAACCGCCGCAGGAACCAGACGCACAGCACGTCCATCGTGTGGAGCGGCATCCACCGGAACGGGAGCACGCGCTTGACGATCGAGATGAGCGCGACGAGCACGCGGGACACCACTCGGGCGATCGGGTACAGCCAACGCCGCGAGAGGCGCCGCTGGTCGTCGATGATCAGTCGCACCAGTGCGCGGTCGAGGGGCACGGAGGGGTCGGCGTACACCGCCTCCCACATGCTGGGGTCGGAGCGGACGAACTCCGCCATGTCAGCGGTCCAGTTCCTCGAGCTGCAGCGCGTAGAGCCGGGCGACCACCTGCGCGCAGCGCACGATCTCGTCGGCGGCCGCGTCGTCGATGATCCCGGAGGTCAGGATCGCCTCGAGGTCGCCGGTGTGCTCGCTGTCGGCCTGCTGGTGGTACTGCATGAAGTGCACCTGGTTGTCGGCGAGCCCGAGCACCTCCTGGAACCTCGCGGCCCACCCGGCAGCGCGCTTCGCACCGAGCCCCTCGATGATGAACATCGCCCCGAGCAGCCCCACGGGGTTCGGCCGGTCGGCGTAGTGGAACATGTATCCCGAGAGTGCTTCGGAGCCGAGGTTCTTCCGCCCGCTGCGCAGCTCGGCGAGCGAGCCGCCGATCGCGACGTAGTCGCGTTCGAGCATGAGGTAGTCGCGGTGCTCCTCCTCGGCGTGCCGGATCGCCGCCGCCCGCAGCGTGAAGTGGTCGATGTCGAAGTTGGATGCCGCGCGCGAGATCCACGGCGACCCGTCGACGACCTGCTGGCGGAGGTTGAAGAGCAGCCGCTCGTAGTCGTGGATGGTCACGGTGCCGTCGGCGAGCCGGCTCAGCACGGGCACGCGCTCGAGGCGCTCTTCGAGCTCGATCCACACCTCCGCGAGGCGATCGGCGAGGGTGCCGGGGTCCGCGGGCGCGAGGTCGGCGGGGGCGGCGGGGGTGCTGGTCGTCATGTCGGTGCTCCTTGCTGATCGGATGGGGCGACCACGGTGAGGTGGGCGAAGGCGAACGAGAATCGACCCGACTCGGGCACGGCCAGCAGCACCGTCTCGCCCGGAGCGAATCGGCCCGTGCGCCAGGCCTCCTCGAGGGCGATGAAGATGCTGGCCGACCCGGTGTTGCCGCGCGTCTCGAGGTTCGAGAACCACCGGTCGGTGTCGAGCGTCGGGATCCGGCGGCGCAACCCGTCGAAGGCGAGATCGCGGAAGACGTTGGTGCTGTAGTGGCACACGACGTGGTCGAGGTTCGTGACGTCGACGAGTCCGATGTCGACGAGTTCCTCGAACTGCCGGAGTCCGGCTTCGGCGAGCTCATCGAGCATGCTCACGTCCTGGCGCAGCACGAACATGCCGGCCGCCTCGGCGTCGGCGATCTCGACGTCCTGCCACGTGTGACCCACGCTGGGCTCGGCGCCCGCCATGCCGGACCGCATGCAGACGTCGTGCTCGTGTGCCAGGGAGACGTGCCGCACCCAGTCGAGTCGCAGCGACGGCCTGCTGGGGTGCGGCTGGAACTCGAGGATGACCGCGCCGGCACCGTCGGACAGCATCCAACGGAGGAAGTGGGAGTCCATACCGGCACGGATACCGTCGAAGCGACGCTGGCGCAGGCTGCGACTCGCCAGCTCCGACCCGACGACCGCGGCGCGTGGATGGTCGCCCAGCCGGATCTTGCTCGCGGCCGCATCGAGCGCCGCAAGGCTGGAGGCGCACACGCCCCCTGCGGACAGCAGTTGCATCGGTCCACCGCCGAGACGGCCGTGCACCATCGACGCGAATCCCGGCACGAGCACGTCGCCCATGGTCGTCGCGCACGCCAGCATCCGCAGGTCGGCGGCGTCGATCCCCCGGTCGTCGAGCGCCGCACGCAGCGCCTTGACGGCGAGCTCCTCGTTCAGCTCGGTCGGCTCACCGTGCTCGTCGAGCGCGTAGTGCCGCTGCCGGATGCCGTTCGCATCGAGGACGCGGCGGCGGATGCGCTCGGTCACCGGGTCGTCGCCGCCGAGCCGCGCCGCGATCCCGTCGTTGTCGACCGGATCGCCGGGCAGGTATCGGCCGAAGCCCGTGAGATATGCGGTCGCCGTCGAACCCATGGTGACGACAGTAGGGCACGCGGCCGCCACGCCCTGACACCTGTGCACGGCACAGCCCTCGGGCGTTCAGCGGCGCCGTCGTGACCTGCGCTGCGGCCGCTCCGCTACGGCAGGGCATCCGCCTTCGCGCGCGGACGGAACAGGTTCGACGTGGGCTTCGCGAAGCGCACCGCCGATGCCACGGGCAGCGCCCGGTAGCTCTCCAGGAGCCGCTCCACGCCGTCGACGCGAGCGGTGCGCGCGTCGGTCTCGCGAACGGACACGTTCCCTCAAGCTAGTCCGGTGCGCGTGGCCCCGTACGCATCGCATCTCGGCATCACCACGTCGCTCGACGGCTCCATCGGCACGAGCGGCATGCCCTGCTTGCGCTCGACGAGGAAACGGAGGATGGTGTCCACATGAGGAAGGCTCGGCTCTTCCTGCTCGCTGCTGCGCTCGCCTCAGCGGCGGCGCTCACGGGGTGCGCGGGGGGCACGGGTGGCCCTCAGCCGACCCCAGTCCGGGCAACCGGCGGCTCCGGCGACGGCGACCCCGGCGCGCCGACCTTCTCCGGCGACACGCGAACACCGGATGGACGAACGTTGTTCACGACGTGCTGGGGCGACGGCGAGGCCACCGTCGTCTACCTGCACGGGCTGATCATGCTCCAGGACACACCGAACTGGGCCCACGCGCCGGAACTGCAGGAGCGCCTCGCCGACGAGGTCACGTACTGCGAGTACGAGCGCTCCAACGTGGGGAAGAGCTCGAGCGTCGACGGACCGATCCCGATCGAGCAGACCGTCGCCGATCTCGACGCCGTGCTCGCGCAGGTGCAGCCGGACGAGCCGGTGGTTCTCGTGGGCGGATCATTCGGCGGCCTCGTCGCGCTGACCTATGCGGGAACGCATCCCGAGCGGGTCGACGGCGTCGTCCTGCTCGACCCCTCACTGCCCGGCAGCAACGCGCTCGAGGAGGCCATGCTGCCTCCCGAATGGCGTCTGGCGCCCGAAGCATGGGAAGAGAGTCGCGAGAAGGTCGACGTCTACGCGGCCGACATCGTCGCACTCGAGGCCCTCGACCGCATTCCCCAGGTGCCCGGCACGGTCTTCGTCACCGAGGAGATCGAGCTGCCATCCGCCGCCGGACCCGACTTCCTCGCCGGGATCCGAGCACAGCAGCAGGACGTGGCCGACCGGTTCTCGCCAGGACGGCTCATCACGGTGAATGCGCCGCACGCCATGATCTCCGTGCTTCCCGACGAGATCGCCGAGGCGATCCTCGACGTCGTGGGCGGCGCGGGCGGCTGAGCCCGCCGCCATCGGCACGGGTCACCGGCTCGCGAGCCGCATCGTCTTGCCGGCCCTCGCCGCGAACGTGGTCGCGGTGTCGGCGATCGTGCGCTGCATGACCTCGACCGCGGCGGTCGGCGCGACATCCGCCGGCCGCGCCAGGCTGATCGTGCGCTCGAGGGTCGGTGCTTCGAGGCGTACCGATCGCAGCCCGGGGCGATCGATGAGCACCATCGCGGGGACGATCGCGACCCCGAGACCGCGTTCCACGAACCGCAGCACCGCGTCCATCTCGGCGCCCTCGAGCACCACGTCGGGCAGGAGGCCGGCCGCGCGGAACGCCGCATCGGTCGTCGCGCGAAGGTCGTAGGTCGAGCTGAAGACGATCTGCGGCAGGCGCGCGACATCCGCGAGTCCGATGGCGTGGCGGGTCGTGACGGGCGGCGCACCGGCGGATGACACGACGACGAGCTCTTCGACGAGCAGCGCGGTCACCGTGAACCGTTCGGCCGCACCGGCTGATGCGGCATCCGACGTGGTGATCAGTGCGAGGTCGAGCTCGCCGCCGCCGAGCTCGTCGAGCAACCGCCGCGAGCCCTGTTCCGACAGGTGCAGGTCGATGCCCGGATGCTCCGCGTGGAACGCGCTGAGCACCTCGGCGACGAGGCTGATGCAGAGGGTCGGGGTGGCGCCGAGCCGCACCCGGCCGCGCTCGAGGCCGGCGAGCTCGGCGAGCTCGCGTCGCACCGAGTCGGCATCGGCGAGCATGCGGCGCGCGAGCGGGAGCAGCGACGTGCCCGCGGCGGTCAGCGTGCTGCCGCCACGCGCGCGATGGAACAACTGGGCACCGAGGTCCTGCTCGAGCGCGGCGATCTGGCGGCTCAGCGAGGGCTGGGCGAGGTAGAGCTCCTCGGCGGCGCGGGTGAAGTTGCCGAAGCGGGCCACCTCCACGAAGCTGCGCAGCTGCTCGAGGTTCACGTCGATAGCCTACACGCATTGTCGTCACTGCATATATGCATTGGAGTAATCCATAAGCCGTGCCTAACGTGGACGGTATGAGCACCGCAGAACGCCAGATCTCCACGACCGTCCTCGTGATCGGCACCGGCGGCTCCGGCCTGCGCGCCGCCATCGAGCTCGCCGAGGCGGGCGTCGACGTGCTGGCCCTGGGCAAGCGCCCCAAGTCCGACGCCCACACCTCCCTCGCCGCCGGCGGCATCAACGCCGCGCTCGCCACGATGGATGCCGACGACAGCTGGCAGCAGCACGCCGCCGACACGCTGAAGGAGAGCTACCTGCTCGCGAACCCGCACACGGTCGAGATCGTGACGAAGAACGCGGCCCGCGGCATCGAGGACCTCGAGCGCTACGGCATGCCCTTCGCCCGCGAGGACGACGGGCGCATCTCGCAGCGCTTCTTCGGGGCCCACACCTTCCGCCGCACCGCCTTCGCGGGCGACTACACGGGGCTGGAGATCCAGCGCACGCTCGTGAACCGGGCCGCGCAGCTGAGCGTGCCGATCCTCGATACGGTCTACGTCACGCGCATCCTCGTGAACGACGACGGTGCGGTGTTCGGCGCCTACGGCTTCGACCTCGAGGACGGCACGCGCTACCTCATCCACGCCGACGCGGTGATCCTCGCCGCCGGCGGCCACAACCGCATCTGGCGCCGCACCTCGTCGCGGCGCGATGAGAACACGGGCGACTCGTGGCGGCTCGCCGTCGAGGCGGGCGGCCGCGTGCGCGATCCGGAGCTCGTGCAGTTCCACCCGTCGGGCATCATCGAGCCCGAGAGCGCGGCCGGCACCCTCATCAGCGAGGCGGCACGCGGCGAGGGCGGCATCCTCACCAACGGTCTCGGCGAGCGCTTCATGTCGAAGTACGACCCCGAGCGCATGGAGCTGTCGACGCGCGATCGCGTCGCACTCGCCGCCTACACCGAGATCAAGGAGGGCCGCGGAACCCCCAATGGCGGTGTCTGGCTGGATGTCTCGCACCTGCCCCGCGAGACGATCATGCAGCGCCTCCCCCGCGTCTACCAGACCATGCTCGAGCTGCAGATGCTCGACATCACGAAGGAGCCGATCGAGATCGCGCCTACCGCGCACTACTCGATGGGCGGCGTGTGGGTGCGGCCCGACGACCACGGCACGGATGTCCCGGGCCTCTACGCGATCGGCGAGGCATCCTCTGGGCTGCACGGCGCCAACCGCCTCGGCGGCAACTCGCTCATCGAGCTGCTCGTCTTCGGCCGCATCGTGGGGCAGGCCGCTGCGTCGTATTCGGCTTCGCTGCCGGCGCAGAAGCGCTCGGCGGCCGCGGTGCGGACCGCGCGCGACGAGATCGCTGCGCTGCTCGCGTCGGACGGGCCGGAGAACGTGCGAGCTCTGCAGCGCGCCATCCGCAGTACCATGACCGAGCACGCCGGAGTGGTGCGTGACGAAGCCGGTCTCCTGGCTGGACTCGCCGAGCTCGACGCGATCGAGGCTCGCATCGCCGAAATCGGCGTGCACCCCGACATCGCCGGCTACCAGGACCTCGCGCACGCCTTCGACCTCAAGTCGGCGGCGCTGGCCGCTCGCGCCACCCTGGAGGCCGCGCTCGAGCGGCGGGAGACCCGCGGATGCCACAACCGCAGCGACTACCCCGAGACGGATGCCGCGCTGCAGGTGAACCTGGTCTGGTCGCCCGAAACCGGCGTGACCCGCGAGGAGATCCCGCCCATCCCGTCCGAGATCGCCACGCTCATGCGCGAGGTGTCGACCGTCGGGAAGCTGGTGGAGTAGGCGCGTCGCAGTGCCTCCTCACACGCAGTCCGCACCCTGACGCGCCTGACTTTGCGACTCCCATAGGATGTCCCGGTGCCTCTCTTCGACCATCTCGGCATCACTGTCGATGACCTTCCTCGTTCTATCGCACAGTTCGACCCGGTGATGCAGGCGCTCGGCTGTACGCGGCAAGATGCGGACGAGTCGGTGTCCTGGTACAAGGGCGAGGAGGAGCTGATCCTCTTCCCCGCTCGCGAAGCGGGCAGCGGACCGCACCGGCACGGGCGGGTGGGTTGGCAGCACCTCGCTTTCGCCGTCGAGTCGTGCGCCGAGGTCGATCGCCTGCACGAGATCGCGGTCGGCGCGGGCTGGACGGCGGTGCGCGAGCCGAAGCTGTACCCGCGTTTCAACGACCGCTACTACGCGTCGTTCGTCGAGGACGACAACGGCATCCGTCTCGAGTTCATGTACAACCCGCCGCGAGAGCCGGCCGCCGACTGAATCTCACGACGGCGACCGTCGACCCGGCGATGTTGTCGGCGGTGTCTGGCTACTTCGGTGCTCCACCTTGAGACAGGTTTGCTTCCCTATGCGACCGAGCTGCAGGCGTCGATAGAGGCGGATATTCTTGCGCTCATGTCGGAGTCTTCCGCAGATCGTGACGCTCGCCGCGCCGGACCAGACGATGCGGAAACGGTGGCGCGGTTGTTGCACGACTTCAACACCGAATTCGACACCCCCAGCCCCGGCACGGCAATTCTGACCGGACGCCTGCAGTCACTGCTCGCCGGACCCAGCACCATCGCCTACCTGGCCGGCGAGCCAGCGGCGGGAGTCGCTCTCGTGACACTGCGGAGCAACGTCTGGTACGACGGACCCGTGGCCCTCCTCGACGAACTGTATGTCGCGCCGGATCGACGGGGCCGTGGCCTCGGTTCGGCGATGATCCACCGGCTGATCGCCGAAGCCGAAGAGAACGGCATCTCGGCGATCGAGATCAACGTCGACGCTGGAGATGTCGACGCGCAGCGCTTCTACGAGCGCCATGGGTTCAGCGGCGCAGATCCAGACACCGGAGAGCGGGCGTTCTACTTCTCCCTCGAACTGTAGGCGGCGGAACTCCGCTTCCGGCTGCCATGCCGAACCGTCTCGTCATCGTCGATTACTGCTATCGAGGTCGCGTGATCGCGGCCGTCACCGAACTCAGAGCAACCCGGCGGCACGATGCAGGCTCGGTTCGTCCGCCTCTGACCACCGTTGGATGATGCGTCGTGCGCGCGTGGCATCCGGTTCCTCCAACTGTTCGAGCAGGGGACGGACGACATCGGTGGCGAGCGGATCCACCAGCTCGGGGACAGGAGCGTCGCGCAGGAACTGCTCGATCCGGGTGAGGTCGCTCCCACCCAACACCGCCAGATGGCGCTGCAGGAGGACGATCGCCGCGAGCCGGCGCTCATACACCGGTTCCGACCACAACTCCGAGGCGAGCGCCGTGACCGCGTCGTGCGACGTCCCGGGATAACGCCGAGTCCCGTCACGTACTGCGCCGCGCACGGCGCCGACCGAGGCGCCGTAGAAGCGCAGCCCCGTCCCGATCCGGTCGGCGTTCGCGCTTGCCCGCACCTCGGTGCCCTCGGCCCTCAAGATCCGGTCGATGAAATCCGCCGGCGTCGTCATGCTTCGATTCTCGGTCACCGACAGGGCCGATGTTCGGACGAATGTGTGACGCCCACCAATATGAGGCACCGCGCCAGTTGCCGTGCCGTCAGACGGCGGTATAGCCACCGTCGATGACGAGGATCGAGCCGGTCACGAACGAGGACGCGCCACTGGCAAGGAACACGACGCTCGGTGCGATCTCCTCCGGGAGCGCGAAGCGCTGCTGGGGCGCATCCTCGATCCAGTACCGCGTGAACTCGGGTTGGTCGACCGGCGTCATCTCGGTCTTGACGTAGCCGGGCGCCACGGCGTTCACGCGGATGTTGTAGGGCGCCCACTCGACGGCGAGCGACTTCGTGAGGTGGTGGACTGCTGCCTTCGAGGCGTTGTAGGCAGGCTGCCATTGGGGACGGTTGACGATCAACCCCGACATGCTTCCGATGTTGACGATCGAGCCGCCGCCGAGCTCACGCATGTGTGTCCCAGCCGCGATGCTGGCCTTCCACAAGGCCCGGACATTCAAGTCCCAGACCGCGTCCCACTCCTGGTCGGTCACCTCGAACGACGGCTTGTGGATGCATGCTCCGGCGTTGTTGACCAAGACGTCGACCCGGCCGAGGCCATCGATGGCAGAGCCCATCATCTCGGTGACCTGCTCGTCATCGGTGATGTCGGCGGTGATCGCGAGGAATTCGTAGCCCGCTCCTCGGGCTTCAGCGACGATCGCCGCGTTGCGCGGCTCGCTGCGTCCGGCAATGGCGACGCGTGCACCCGCTTCGGCGAGCCCGAATGCGAACGCCCTCCCGAGACCCTGGTTGCCTCCGGTGACGAGAGCGGTCTTGCCCTCGAGGCTGAATGGTGAGGTCATGCGAGCTCCTTTCGATTGAGTCGTTCGCGAGTCGTTCGGACCGGCCGTGCATCCGTCCGGCGGAGTACCGCCGATGTCTCCGGCACGCCGCAGTCTAGGCTGCTGCCGTGACCCGAACCACCGGTTCCGATCCGCATGCCCCCGAACCGGTCGGCCCTGTAGATAGGTGGAATTATCCAAGGTCGGTACGCATGGACGCGAGCACGTTCGTCATTGCCGCATCCGAGAGAGGATGCTCCAAGCGCTGGCCGCGCGGCGCGTGGCGATCGCGGCGTAGTGGTCGGCGTTGCCAAGCTTCCGTCATGTGCCCGCCTGCTTCGGTGCGCGCGCACTTGACGAGGTCGCTGAAGGCGTCCGCGACGTGCTGCGGAGCTTGGATACTAAGCAACGACTCGTAAAACCGGAGCCGGGACTGAATGTCACTGATGCTTGAAGAGATCGCGATTCGAGCCGCGGCCGATCCATCGCGGCGAACGACTAGGTATGGCGCTTCGAGGTAGTCGTGCACCGCACGAATAGCCTCGGCATAGGTCCGAGCTCGCCGATCAGACCGAGCCTTGCCCTGCTGCACGACGTAGCCCACAACTACAACTACTGCCGCGATAATCGCGGCGAGCACTGTGGCGCCCGCACCGACCCATGCATCGACACTGATCGCTTCTTCTGCGGGCGGCAAACACTGAGCCAAGATCATTGAAATCCATGTGGTGCGTCAGGAATCGGCCATTCGTCGGTTTCGCGCCAGATGTCCTCGTGGAAAAGGTGGTCGGCGATCATGACGATCAACGATTGCAGACCTTTGTCCGACGTCCACCGTTTCGTGGCTGGGTCATTGACGAAGAAGAGACAGAGCGAGTTGTCGTCCGCCATTCGATGCTTCGACCGAGCATCGGGGTCCGCGAAGACCCGTGGATAGTCGTGTGGCTCGAGCCCGTAGGTTTCGTACACAGGCTTCCGATGGAATTCGATCCGAGCGGGCACTCGAAGTTGGCGTCCCGGTACATGGAGGCCACGGTGGTAATAGGTCAGCTTGGTCGGCGCCTCCTCGATGTGGAGCCGCCGACCATGCATTCCCCGCGCATCTGCTTCGAGGGCGGCGCGCCACTCGGGATCAGCGCCGTACCAATGAGCGGTGGAGATGCCGAAGCTTCCGATCACGGCGCCCACGCGCGGGCCGGGATCGGCTTCGTCGCTGAGCTAGCGCTGACGAGCTCACCCGACTTCCGTCCGGCGTTGAGCGCCGCTCCTTCCCGCTTCACCTCGTCGGCAGGCGGGAAGGGAAACATGTCGGGGTCCTCGAAGAGCTGCGCGAGCTTCTCGAGAGCCATGGCCGGGTATCCCCTTCGCTCCAGTTCGAGCGCCTTGTCAAGCAGATCGAGGGCGGTACGCAACTCAGCGATCACATCCCGACTCGTCCAGTCGTCGCCGAGCCTGATCGGCTTCTCGGCGACACCTGCCGGGTCGGGAGTGAGGCCGCGCTCGAGATCGTGAATCGCACCCGCGTACCACCCGCGTAAGCCCGAAAGAATGGATCCCGGCAACCGGACAGAGCTCAGTGCGAGCGCCTTGATGTTCCAGGAGCAGAGCGGCCTTTCATGATGCCGACTCCAGTGCTTGACGAGCCTGACGACTCGCGCGAACCGGCTGCTACTGGCAGCGTTGGCCTCCCGGACGAGACGCGTGTGTTCAATCGGGTCCGAGCGATCCCAGGCATCCCACCGGGGGATGAACAGGCCCGCGGCGTCGGGGTTGTCGATCGCGACAATGACATCCGCAGTGAAGTCCGGCTGTCCGGCGGTCACAGGCTGGCGGAACCGGACGAGGATGGAACGCTTATGCCCGTCCACTTCGACACGGAGGTCTTCGTACATGGGGCTGAGTTCGCGACGGATCGCAGCGGCGGCGCGCGCCTTAAGTTCCGACGGTCCGCGTCGCCCGGGCCCGTAGATTCCGTCGGCGTTCGGCACCACCACCCCGAGATCGACATCGTTCAACGGGTTGAGCGCGTCGCCGTGTGCGACACTGCCGTTGCTGTAGGTCGTGGAGCCGGGGAACTCCTTCTTGAGAGCCGCCGCGATCTCGTCGCGGCGGTAGCGAGCCTCGTCCAACTCGGCCTGGCTCACCTCGATGCGGTGACGGGCTGCTTCAAGCGCGTCTTCCAGAACCGAGGTCTGGACATGGGATTCTGCGAGGGTCAAGTCGACTCTCCGATCTGCCGGCGTTGCCGGCGACGGCCCGGATCCGGACAACCAATTGAGTTGAATCCTCATGGCGTCCGGGCTAGAGTCGAACGCGTTCTGACCAAGAATGCGCGAGCTCTGCCGGGCTCCTTCCCTACGGGCGGGTGCCAGCAGGGCCTTCGTGTTTAAACTACGGACAACCACTGACGCGGACGTTAGCGGCGATTGGGCTCAGCGAGCCCGAAATGTGCGCCTTTCCATGCCTCCAATCTCGCGATCGTGCGCAGGTCGGGCCATCTCTGACCCGGGAAGGTGCGCGCAGTGACTCATGATCGCCGCCGCACCCAACCGTCGTCTCCCGGACGCCCTGCTCGGCACCGCGACGCCGGCTTCCCGCCGCGCGCCACGCCGACTCCGCAGGACGGTTAGGTGATAGACGACTTGACCTTCAGAAGTCCCAGTCCTCGTCCTCGGTGTTCACGGCCTTGCCGATCACATACGACGAGCCCGACCCCGAGAAGAAGTCGTGGTTCTCATCGGCGTTCGGCGAGAGCGCCGAGAGGATCGCCGGGTTCACGTCGGTGACGGTCTTCGGGAACATCGGCTCGTAGCCGAGGTTCATGAGGGCCTTGTTCGCGTTGTAGTGCAGGAACTTCTTGACGTCCTCGGTGAGGCCGACGCCGTCGTAGAGGTCTTGTGTGTACTGCACCTCGTTGTCGTAGAGCTCGTAGAGCAGCGAGAACGTGTAGTCCTTGAGGTCGTCGCGCTTGGCCTGGTCGACCAGCTCGAGCCCCTTCTGGAACTTGTAGCCGATGTAGTACCCGTGCACGGCCTCGTCACGGATGATGAGGCGGATGAGGTCGGCCGTGTTGGTGAGCTTCGCCCGCGACGACCAGTACATCGGCAGGTAGAAGCCCGAGTAGAACAGGAACGACTCGAGCAGCGTCGAGGCGACCTTGCGCTTCAGGGGCTCGTCGCCACGGTAGTACTCCATGACGATCGCGGCCTTCTTCTGCAGGTTCTCGTTCTCGACCGACCAGCGGAAGGCCTCGTCGATGTCCTTCGTCGAGCACAGCGTCGAGAAGATCGACGAATAGCTCTTCGCGTGCACCGACTCCATGAACGCGATGTTGGTGTACACCGCCTCCTCGTGCGGGGTCAGCGAATCCGGGATCAGCGACACCGCACCGACCGTGCCCTGGATCGTGTCGAGCAGCGTGAGGCCCGTGAACACGCGCATCGTCAGCTGCTGCTCACCGGGCGTCAGCGTGTTCCACGACTGCACGTCGTTCGACAGCGGCACCTTCTCGGGCAGCCAGAAGTTGCCGACCAGGCGATTCCAGACCTCGAGGTCCTTGTCGTCCTGCAGGCGGTTCCAGTTGATCGCGTTGACGTGATCGACCAGCTTGATCTTGCCGGCGTGTGCCGGGTCGTTGCTGGCCGAGTTGACCGGATCGGTGAGGGTCATGTCAGTTCCTTCTGAACGGATGTCGCGAGCGGATGTCTCGGGGTGGCGGTTCTCAGCGGTGCGCCGTGCTCACAGCATGCAGCTGACGCACTGATCCAGCTCGGTGCCCTCGAGCGCCATCTGCCGCAGGCGGATGTAGTAGATCGTCTTGATCCCCTTCTTCCACGCGTAGATCTGCGCCCGGTTGATGTCGCGGGTCGTCGCGGTGTCCTTGAAGAACAGCGTGAGCGAGAGGCCCTGGTCGACGTGCTGCGTCGCCGCGGCGTACGTGTCGATGACCTTCTCGTAGCCGATCTCGTAGGCGTCCTGGTAGTACTCCAGGTTGTCGTTCGTCATGAACGCCGCCGGGTAGTACACGCGACCGAGCTTGCCCTCCTTGCGGATCTCGATCTTCGACGCGATCGGGTGGATCGACGCCGTCGAGTTGTTGATGTACGAGATGGACCCGGTGGGCGGCACGGCCTGCAGGTTCTGGTTGTAGATGCCGTGTTCCTTCACGGATGCCGCGAGCTCGCGCCAGTCCTCCTGCGTCGGGATGTGCACGCCCGCGTCGGCGAAGAGCTGCGTGACCTTGGCGGTCGCGGGCACCCACGGGGCATCCGTGTACTTCTCGAAGAACTCGCCCGACGCGTATTTCGAGTCCTCGAACCCGTCGAAGGCCTCGCCGCGCTCGATCGCGATCGTGTTCGAGGCACGCAGTGCGTGGAAGAGCACCGTGTAGAAGTAGATGTTCGTGAAGTCGATGCCCTCCTCGCTGCCGTAGAAGATGCGCTCGCGGGCGAGGTAGCCGTGCAGGTTCATCTGGCCGAGGCCGATGGCGTGCGACTTGTCGTTGCCGTCTTCGATCGAGCGCACCGACGCGATGTGGCTCTGGTTCGACACCGAGGTGAGGCCGCGGATGGCGGTCTCGACGGTCTTGCCGAAGTCGGGCGAGTCCATCGTGAGGGCGATGTTCAGCGAACCGAGGTTGCAGCTGATGTCCTTGCCGATCTGGTTGTACGAGAGGTCTTCGTTGTAGGTCGTCGGCGTGTTGACCTGCAGGATCTCGGAGCAGAGGTTCGACATGTTGATGCGGCCCTTGATGGGGTTCGCCTTGTTCACCGTGTCCTCGAACACGATGTAGGGGTATCCGCTCTCGAACTGGATCTCGGCGAGGGTCTGGAAGAACTCGCGCGCGTTGATCTTCGTCTTCTTGATACGTGGGTCGTCGACCATGGCGCGGTAGTGCTCGGTGATCGGCACGTCGCCGAACGGCTTGCCGTAGACCTTCTCGACGTCGTACGGCGAGAAGAGGTACATGTCCTCGTTGTTCTTGGCGAGCTCGAACGTGATGTCGGGAACGACGACGCCGAGGCTCAGCGTCTTGATGCGGATCTTCTCGTCGGCGTTCTCGCGCTTCGTGTCGAGGAACCGCATGATGTCGGGGTGGTGCGCCGACAGGTACACCGCGCCGGCGCCCTGGCGCGCGCCCAGCTGGTTGGCGTAGCTGAAGGAGTCCTCGAGGAGCTTCATCACGGGGATGATGCCCGACGACTGGTTCTCGATCTGCTTGATCGGGGCACCCGACTCGCGGATGTTGCTGAGCAGCAGCGCCACGCCGCCGCCGCGCTTCGACAGCTGCAGCGCCGAGTTGATGCCGCGCGCGATCGATTCCATGTTGTCTTCGATGCGGAGCAGGAAGCACGAGACGAGCTCGCCGCGCTGCGCCTTGCCCGTGTTGAGGAACGTGGGCGTGGCCGGCTGGAAGCGGCCGCCGATGATCTCCTCGACGAGGTCGGTGGCGAGTTGCTCGTCGCCCTGCGCGAGGCCGAGCGCCGTCATCACGACGCGGTCCTCGAAGCGTTCGAGGTACCGCTTGCCGTCGAAGGTCTTCAGCGTGTAGCTCGTGTAGTACTTGAACGCGCCGAGGAACGTCTCGAAGCGGAACTTCTTCGAGTAGGCGAGGTCGTTGAGCTGCTGGATGAAGGCGAAGTCGTACTGTGCGAGCACCTCGGGCTCGTAGTACTGCTTCTCGACGAGGTAGTCGAGGCGCTCCTTCAGGGAGTGGAAGAAGACGGTGTTCTGGTT
The DNA here is from genome assembly GCF_004216665.1 of Agromyces ramosus. Classification (GTDB taxonomy): domain Bacteria; phylum Actinomycetota; class Actinomycetes; order Actinomycetales; family Microbacteriaceae; genus Agromyces; species Agromyces ramosus. The sequence goes on from NZ_SGWY01000001.1 coordinate 899,196, forward strand.
GACGTGCTGGAGGAAGTACTCGCGTGCCGCCTCGCGGTCCTTCTCGAACTGGATCTTGCCGTCTTCGCCGTAGAGGTTGAGCATCGCGTTGAGCGAGTGGTAGTCCATCCCGCTGCCCACGCGAGGCGCGTCCATGAGCGCTACGCCGTCAGTTGCCGCTGAGTTGACCAAAATGCGTCCAATCCTTCATCGACGGCGCGAACGTCGTCAGGGGTTCCGAATACTTCGAAGCGATAGAGGTGGGGCACCCCGGTCTTCGCGGCGATGATGTCGCCGGCGAGGCCGTAGGCGCTCCCGAAGTTGGTGTTGCCGGCGGCGATCACGCCGCGCAGGAGGGCGCGGTTGCGCGGGTCGTTCAGGAACCTGATGACCTGCTTGGGAACCGCGCCATGGCCGTCGCCACCGCCGTAGGTGGGCACGACCAGCACGAAGGGGTCCTCAGCGTGCAGCGCCTCGTCGCGCGCATGGAGCGGAATCCGCGCTGCCGGGCGGCCCAGTTTCTCGATGAAGCGCTTGGTGTTGCCCGAGACGCTCGAGAAGTAGACCAGGTTCGTCATGGTGCATCCTTCGCCGCATTCCCGTTGATCGGCTCTGCGATCCGTTGCCGCTGCCGTATCGGGCCGCGGCTCAGGCGAGACGAGAGGCGAGTTCGGCGATCTTGTCGGGACGGAAGCCCGACCAGTGGTCTTCGTCGGTGATGACGACCGGGGCCTGCAGGTACCCGAGTTCCTTGACCTGGGCGAGGGCGCTCTCGTCCTCCGAGAGGTCGAGCACTTCGTACTCGATGCCCTTGCTGTCGAGCGCACGATAGGTGGCGTTGCACTGGACGCAGGAAGGCTTGGTGTAGACCGTGACCGTCATGGTTTCCCCTCGTTCTCTTCGTGTTCTCGAGCCCCGGAGGAGCCCGCCCCCGTACTGCTGTTTTCGCTTCTTCAATACTACATCTAGTGTCTGCGGAACTGAACCGCCACAACATGCTGTAGTTACATCCCTGTAGTTTTCCACCGGGTTATCCACCGTCCATCCCCAACCGGATGCCCCGTGACCCGCGGATTCCCGCGGACCCCCGCCGGGTTATCCACAGTCTTCGGATTTCGAGAATTCTCGCCTGTGGACTGATCGCCCGGCGTGTCGTGATCCCGACACCTTGGGGCGATCGGATGCCGCTACCCCTACATATGGTGTTGTGACCTCAACACTGCCACTACCCACCGACATCGCCGGGGCTGGCCTGCGCGTGTCGCCCGGTGCGGTCGTGGCATCCGCTCGCCGTGTCGCCGGGTGTCGTCGCGGCATCCGCTCGCCGTGTCGCCGTGCGCGGTCGCGGCATCCGCCCGCGTGTCGCCCCCGCCGTGCGCGGTGACGTGACGCGAACCGTCCTCCGGCGCGCCGCGAACGACGATTCGCGTCACTTCGTCAGCCCGACGAACCCGATGGTGGAGGACGTCGGCCGGGCGGCGTAGCCTGTCGCCGACGCAAGGGGGCCCGAGTGACCGAGTTCGCGACATCCGCCGACGGCACGCGCATCGCGTACGACGTCGAGGGATCCGGGCCGCCCGTGATCCTCATCGGCGGGGCGATGCAGTTCCGTGCGTTCGACCCGACCACGAGCGAGATGGCGCAGCACCTCGCGGCCCACGGGTTCACCGTCGTGAACTACGACCGACGCGGGCGCGGCGAGAGCCCGGCGGATGCCCCGATCACGCTCGCCCAGACGATCGACGACCTGCGCGCGCTCACCGACGAGCTCACCGAGGGCGCGGATGACGCGGTGGCGCTGTTCGGCAACTCGTCGGGTGCCTCCATCGCCCTCGCCGCCGCCGCGGCGGGCCTGCCGGTGTCGAGGCTCGTGTTCTTCGAGGCGCCCCTCGACCCCGAAGGCGGCGAGGAGGGCGCGGCGTTCCTCGAGGAGCTCCGCGAGCGCATCGCGGCCGGCGACCGAGTCGGCACGCTCGAGGTCTACATGGCCGACATGCCGCCCGAGTGGCTCGAGGGCGCGAAGCAGAGCCCCGGCTGGTCGACGATGCTCGAGATCGCCCCGAGCCTCGAGCCCGATGCGGAGTCGCTCGCCTGGACGCAGTCGGCGCCTCGCGCCGGGCTGTGGGGCGGCATCACGGCACCGACCCTCGCGCTCGTCGGTGAGCAGACCCTGCCGATCATGACGTCGGCCGCGGCATCCGTGGTCGCTTCGATGCCGAACGCGCGCAGCCGCACCATCCCCGCGGCCGACCATCAGTGGGAGCCGCGCACGATGGCGCTCGCGATCGCGGAGTTCCTCGTCGACTGAGCGGATGCCGCGGCACGGCCTCGCCCGGGAATGCCTATCGCCGGTCGGAAGCCCGCACCGGAGGGACTCCCGCGGCGCAGCTGGATTCCCGCGAGACCGTGGCGGGGAGTCGCGCGGCGAGGGACGACCGTCAGGAGGTGACGGCGACCCGATCCCGCGTCGGCGCCGCCGTGCTGGTGCGCACGACGAGGTCGGGCACGCTCGGCGGCGGCATCAGCCGGTCGTCGTCGCCGAGCACGGCGAGCACCCCGGCCATGGCGTCCCGGCCGAGCGCGTCGAAGTCCTGGCGCACGGTCGTGAGCGGCGGGGCGAAGAACGCCGCCTCTGGGATGTCGTCGAACCCGACGACACTGACGTCGCCGGGCACCGAGAGACCGGCCTCGGCGAGCGCATGCATGACCCCGAGCGACATCTGGTCGTTCGAGACGAAGATCGCGGTCATCTCGCGGTCGGCGGCGAGTGCGCGTCCGTGCTCGTACCCGCTGCCTGGCGACCAGTCGCCGACGAGCGGCTCACGGGCCGGCAGCCCGTGCTCGCCGAGCGCAGCCGACCAGCCGCGCACGCGCTCCGCGGCATCCATCGCATTCGCCGGGCCAGCCACGTGCCGGATCTCCCGATGGCCGAGGGCGATGAGGTGGTCGACCGCGAGCCGGGCACCCGCGTACTGGTCGAGCCAGACGCGGTGCATGCCCCCGCGATCCTCCGAGGCCACGGCGATGATCGGCACGCCGAGCTCGACGCCATCGAGCGCGTCGAGCGCGGCGCGCTGGGCGGCGATGAGCACGATCGCCTCGACGTTCTGGCGCACGAGCAGCTCGGCGGCCGAGCGCATGCTCGGGGCATCCGTCTCGAGCATGCTCGCGGTGATCACCGAGTAGCGCGCGTCGCGCGCGGCCTCGTTGAAGTGCAGCGCCGTGCTCGACGGGCCGTAGTCGGGGGCACCCGTGACGATTAGGCCGAGCGTACGCGTGCGACGCGTCACCAGCGCGCGGGCCGCCGGCGACGGCACGTACCGCAGCTGCTTGATCGCCTGCTCCACCCGGGCCCGCGTCGCCGGCCGAACGTTGGGCAGGTCGTTGAGCACCCTCGAGACCGTCTGGTGCGACACGCCGGCGAGCCGCGCGACGTCGAAGATCGTCGCGACGCGCGCCTTGTCGTCCCGGTCGCTCACTCGCGCTGCGCTCCTGCCCCGCGCCCTCGGGCGCACTCGTTACGTCGATTATCCTGCCCGGGCACGGGGCCCGGGCGTCCTCCGCGCCGCGGAGCGGAAGCGGCTCAGCGCCGCCTGGCCGTCAGCACCTTCTGCAGGATGATGAAGACCAGGAGCAGGGCGCCGATGAAGATCTTCGTCCACCACGACGAGAGCGTGCCCTCGAAGGTGATGATCGTCTGGATCACGCCGAGCACGAGCACGCCGAGCACGGATCCCAGCACGAATCCGTAGCCGCCCGTGAGGAGCGTGCCGCCGATGACGACCGCGGCGATGGCGTCGAGCTCGGTGCCGATCGCGGTCAGCGGATACCCCGACAGCGTGTAGAAGGTGAACAGCACGCCGGCGAGACCGGAGCAGAACCCGCTGATCACGTACACGAGCACCTTGGTGCGCGCCACGGGCAGGCCCATGAGGAGGCCGCTCTGCTCGCCGCCGCCGATCGCGTACACCGTGCGACCGAACCGGGTGGCGTGGAGCACCCAGACGGCGATCGCCACGACGACCACGGCGATGATGACGCTCGGGGTGATCGAGAGGTTGCCGCCGAGCGGGATGCGGGTGACGGCCAGCTGCACGAAGGTCTCGTCGGTGATGGAGATCGAGCTCTGGCTGATCACGTAGCAGAGCCCGCGCGCGAGGAACATCGCCGCCAGGGTGGCGATGAACGGCTGCACCTTGAAGATGTGGATCATCAGGCCGACGAGCAGCCCGAGCACGCTCGTGAGCACGAGGATGAGCGGGATCACCACCGCGGGCGACCAGCCGGTCTGCAGCAGGCTCGCGGCGATCATGCCGCTGAGGGCCACGACCGCACCCACCGACAGGTCGATGCCGCCCGTCAGGATCACGAAGGTCATGCCCACGGCGAGCACGATGAGGTAGGAGTTGTCGACGAGCAGGTTGAGGAACACCTGGCCCGAGAAGAAGCCGCGATAGCGCACGCCGCCGACGATGAAGATCACGACGAAGAGCACCGCCGTCACGGTGACCGGGCCGTACTTCGGGCTGGTCAGCAGGTTCCGGATGCGCCGCGCCACACTCACGCGAGGGGTCGGGCCGGCCGGGCCTCCGGTGCGCACGGGACGCTCGGGAGCGTCGAGGAGCTTGGTCATGATGCCGCCACCCCCTTGCCGGCTCGCAGGGCGAGTCGTCGTCGGAAGCCGCTCAGCGCCTCGTTGGTGGTCGGCGATTGGAGCAGGCAGACGATCGTCACGACCGCCGCCTTGAACACCATCGTGGCGATCGGCGGGATGCCGACCGTGTACACCGTCGTGACGAGCGTCTGGATGACGAGTGCACCGACGAGCGTGCCCACGAGCGAGTACCGTCCGCCGGCGAGCGACGTGCCGCCGATCACCACCGCGAGGATCGCGTCGAGCTCGATGAACAGGCCCGTGTTGTTGGCGTCGGCCGCGGCCGTGTTCGCCGTGAGGATGAGGCCGGCGATCGCGGCGCAGAACGCGCTGAACGTGTAGACGACGAAGAGCAGCCCCCTCGCCCGAACCCCGGCCTGGCGGCTCGCCTCGGGGTTGATACCGACCGACTCGATGAACATGCCGAGCGCCGTGCGCCGCGTGACGAGCGCCGCGACGCCGAACACCACGGCGGCGATGATCACGGCGATCGGGACGCCGAACCAGAACCCCGAGCCCAGGGCCTTGAACGGCGGGCTGTTCACGGTGAGGATCTGCCCCTCCGTGATGAGCATCGCGACGCCCCGGCCCGCTGTCATGAGGATGAGCGTCGCGATGATCGGCTGGATGCCGAGCACCGCCACGAGGAATCCGTTCCACATGCCGAGCACGAGCGAGATGAGCAGCGCGACCGTCACGGCCACGGCGACCGTCGCCGGGTTCGCGGGTTCGGGCGACCCGAGGATGATCGAGCACGCGACCGCTCCGGAGATGGCGGCGACGGCGCCGACCGAGAGGTCGATGCCCCGGGTGGCGATCACGAGCGTCATGCCCACCGCGATGATGAGCGTCGGAGCGCCGTTGCGCAGGATGTCGATCAGGCTGCCGAACAGGTGCCCGTCGCGCAGCGTCACGGCGAAGAAGCCGGGGAACGCGACCAGGTTGATCGTGAAGAGCACGAGCAGCATCACGATCGGCCAGAACAGCCGGTTCGCGACGAGCCGGGCGAGCAGGGCGCTCATCGGCTTCCTCCTGTGGAGTCGGTGGTGGTCGGGTCGGGGTCGGATGCCGCGACGGGATCGTTCGCGCCGAGCGCCCCGACCGCGACGGCGACCGAGGCATCCGGATCGTCGTCGTCGTTCGAGCCCTCGGCGATGAGCGCGAGCAGCGAGTCGACGGTGAGCCCCTCGTTCTCGAGGTCGGCGACGACGTGGCGGTCGCGGAGCACCACGATCCGGTGACTCAGCCGCAGCACCTCCTCGAGCTCGGCCGAGATGAACAGCACGCTCATGCCGTTCTCGGCGAGGTTGAAGACGAGCTTCTGGATCTCGGCCTTGGCGCCGATGTCGATGCCGCGGGTGGGCTCGTCGAGGATGAGGAGCCGGGGTGCGATGGCGAGCCAGCGCGCGAGCAGCACCTTCTGCTGGTTGCCGCCCGAGAGGTTGCGCACGAGGGCGTCGGGATTGCCGGGACGGATGTTGAGCGCCTGGATGTAGCTCTGTGTGAGCTCGTCGCGGCGCTTGGCGGGGATGGGGCGGAACCACCCGCGGTCGGCCTGCAGCGCGAGCACGATGTTGTCGCGCACGGTGAGGTCGCCGACGACGCCCTCGTCACGCCGGTTCTCCGACGAGAACGCGATGCGGTGCGAGATCGCCTGGCGCGGGGTGCGGAGCTTCGTGGCCTTGCCGCGGATGACGAGCTCTCCCGTGTCGGCGCGGTCGATGCCGCCGAGGAGGCGCGCGAACTCCGTGCGGCCGGAACCGAGGAGGCCCGCCAGGCCCACGACCTCGCCCGCGGCGATCGGCAGGTCGGCCGGATGCACCGCGCCGCGGCGGCCGAGCTTCGTCGCCTGCACGAAGGTCGCGGCATCCGACTCGTCGACCACCACCGATCGGGCGCGCTGCTCGAGGTCGTCGAGTGCGGTGAGTTCCTTGCCGATCATCTTCTGCACGAGGTCGATGCGCAGCAGCTCCTCGACGAGGTACTCCCCCACGAGCTTGCCGTTGCGCAGCACGGTGAGGCGGTCGCAGATCTCGTACACCTGGTCGAGGAAGTGCGAGACGAAGAGGATCGCGACCCCCTGCTCCTTCAGCGAGCGGATGACCCGGAAGAGCTCGGCAACCTCGTCGGCGTCGAGGCTCGAGGTGGGCTCGTCGAGGATGAGCACCTTCGCCTGCACGTCGATCGCGCGGGCGATCGCCACGAGCTGCTGCACCGCGAGCGAGTGGTCGCCGAGGAGGGATCCCGGGTCGAGGTCGAGGTTGAGGCCCGCGAGCAGCTCGGTGGAACGGCGGCGCATGGCGCGCCAGTCGATCGAGCCGAAGCGGCGCGGCTCGCGTCCGAGCATGATGTTCTCGGCCACCGACAGGTTCGGCAGGAGGTTGACCTCCTGGTACACGGTCGAGATGCCCGACGCCTGCGCCTGGGCGGGACCGCTGAACGAGACCTGCTCGCCGGCGAGGGTGATGGTGCCGGCGTCGATGCCGTAGACGCCCGTGAGCGCCTTGATGAGCGTGGACTTGCCCGCGCCGTTCTCGCCCATGAGCGAATGCACCTCGCCGGGGAACATGCGGAAGTCGACGCCGTCGAGCGCCTTCACGCCGGGGAAGGTGATCGAGATGCCGCGCATCTCGATGACCGGCACGGCGACGGATGCCTGGGTCACGAGTCTCTCCATCGAGGTTGTGGAGGCATCGGCTCGATGCGATGCCGTGGGTCGAGAGTAGGGCACGGCGGGTGTGCGACATGGACGTCCGCACACCCGCCGAGCGTGAGCGAGCGGATGCCGCGGCATCCGCTCGCTCGGAACTCAGTACTGGCGGTCGGGCAGCGCCTCGATCGCCTGCTCCTGGTCGAACGTCGTCTCCTCGGTGATGATGCGCGGCTCCACCGTGCCGCCCTCGTTCAGGGTCTTGATGATGTCGACGAGCTGGTTGCCGAGCAGCGGCGAGCACTCCACGATGAAGTTGATCTTGCCGTCGGCGAGGGCCTGCATGCCGTCCTTGACGGCGTCGACCGTGACGATCTTGATGTCCTCGCCGGGCTTGAGGCCCGCCGCCTCGATCGCCTCGATCGCGCCGAGGCCCATGTCGTCGTTGTGCGCGTACACGAGGTCGATGTCGGGGTTGGACTTCAGCATCGCCTCCATGACCTGCTTGCCGCCGGCACGCGTGAAGTCGCCGGTCTGGCTCTCGATGACCTCGAGGTTCGGGTTCTGGCGGATCACGTCGGCGAAGCCCTCGGCGCGGTCGATCGCCGGCGCGGCGCCCGTCGTGCCCTCGAGCTGCACGATGTTGACCTTCTCGGTGCTGTCCTTGTACTGGTCGAGCACCCAGAGGCCGGCCTTCTTGCCCTCCTCGATGAAGTCGGAGCCGAGGAACGAGACGTACAGCGAAGTGTCCTTGCTGTCGACGGCGCGGTCCGTCAGCACCACGGGGATGCCGGCGGCCTTGGCCTCGTTGAGCACGGCGTCCCAGCCGGTCTCGACGACGGGCGAGAAGGCGATGTAGTCGACGCCCTGCTGGATGTACGACCGGATCGCCTTGATCTGGTTCTCCTGCTTCTGCTGCGCGTCGGAGAACTTGAGCTCGATGCCCGCCTCTTCGAACGCCGCCTGGATGTCCTTAGTGTTGGCGGTGCGCCAGCCCGACTCGGCACCGACCTGCGCGAACCCCACGACGAGTTCGTCGAGGGCCTTGGGGCCCTCCGATGCGGCACCCCCGCCGCCAGCGCAGCCGGCCAGCGCAACGAGCATCGCGCCCGCTGCGGCGATTCCCATGAGCTTCTTCATCAGCGTGAACCTCCTTGTTCAGTGGTGCCGGCGGCGTCGCGCTGCTGCGTTTCCTGGTGCGCCGGGCGGCCAGTCCGTCCTGGCCGCCCTCGAATGTTAGCGCTCACTTGTTAGCGCTCACAAGTACAACTTTCATAACGGATGCGTAACGCGGTCGCCTGCCCTGAATTCATGAGCCTCCGCGCCCATGGGAGGGCATCGGGGTGCTGTCCGCGACAGGCTGCGCAGTGGATCGACAGCCTGCGTCGGCTCAGATTGTGAGCGCTCAAACGACGCCGCACACGCGGCGGCTGGCGGCGACAGCAGCCTGCGGCGAGCGGCGAGCAGCAGGCCGGAGCGCGCGTGGAAGCCGGCGGCGAGCAGCAGACGGGACGCGGCAGACACCGAGGCGAGCAGCAGACGGAGGTAGGCGGCGGGCGGCGGGCGGCGGCATCCGTCAGCCGAGAGGAAATAGATACGGCGTTGGTCCGGCACCTCGCTACTTCGGCACTTCGGCACTTTGGCACTTCGGCACTTCGAGCTTCGGCACTTCGCCACTTCGGCACTTCGGCACGTCGGCACTGCCCCTTCGCGACTCTGCGACTTTGCGACTTCGCCACATCGCGACTTCGAGACTTCGATCGCGGAGGTTCCTGCGACGGTGCCACGCCATCGGCTGGGCAATACGCGACGCAATGCGGTCGCGACACGCTCCGTCAGCCGGGAAAGATGTCCCGCCCGCGAATGTCCGGTACTTCGGTACTTCGGATCGCGGAGCGAACGCATCCGCGGAGGGCAGCGACCGCCGCACTCGACCCCGGGCTCGGCGGCCGGCCGCCCGCAGGCCGGTGCGGCGCGGTGACGGCGCAGGCGTGTGAGACGGTCGGAGTGCAAGACCGCGAGGCTGCGAGACGGCAGGGGGTGCGAGACGGCGAGGCTGCGAGCCGGCGCGGCGCAGGTCAGGGCGGGGCGGGGCGGGGTGACGCCACAGGGCGATCGTTGCGACTGCGAAACGCCGCAGCCGAAGCGAGACGGCGGGCTCGCCCGCGCAGGCGACCCCTACTTCGACGCCTTCGCCGCCGCCTTGGCCGCCTGCTTCGTCGCGCGCACCTTGGCGAGCGATTCGGGGTCGACGATGTCGGCCACCGAGCGATGGCTCCCGTCCTCGCCGTACGCACCGGTGACCTCCCGCCATCCGGGCGCCTCGATCCCCAGCCGCTTGCCGAGCAGGGCGAGGAAGATCCGCGCCTTCTGGTCGCCGAAGCCGGGCAGCGCCTTGAGGCGCCGCAGCACCTCGGCGCCGTCGGGGTCGCCCTGCGTCCAGATCGCGGCGGCGTCTCCCCTCCAGTCGTCGACGATCGCCTGGGCGAGCGCCTGCACGCGGGCGGCCATCGAGCCGGGATAGCGGTGCACCGCCGGGGTCTGCTTGAACAGCTCGACGAAGCGCTCGGGATCGTAGGCCGCCACGACCTGGGGCTCGATCGAGCCGGCGCGCTCCCTGATCTTCATCGGCCCGGCGAACGCCGTCTCCATCGCCACCTGCTGGTCGAGCAGCATGCCGGTGAGCAGGGCGAACGCGTCGGTGCTGAGCAGCTCGTCGGCCGCGGTGTCTCCGGTGATGTGCAGTGCCATGCGCTCCATCCTTCCATCGCACGATGGCGCCGTCACGTGAGAGCTCGATCGACCAAGCGGACAAGAACTGACCGCATCGTTGCCTAGCCTCGGAGGAGGACGATTCGATGGGACGGATCGTGCCGAACACCCTACGAGGAGCGAACCCATGGACTGGAAGATCGAACTCATCCACGTGCCCGTCAGCGACGTCGACCGCGCGAAGGACTTCTACGTGAACAAGCTCGGCTTCAACGCCGACCACGATCGCACCGTGTACGAGGGGCTGCGCTTCGTGCAGCTGACCCCGCCCGGTTCAGCGTGCTCGATCGCCATCGGCGAGGGCCTCGGCGCCACGCTCGAGCCCGGCACGCTCGACGTGATCCAGGTGGTGATCCCCGACGCCGACGCGGCGCTGGCCGAGCTCCGCGCCAAGGGCGTGGAGGCGGACGGCGTCGACGAGCAGGAGTGGGGCCGCTTCGTCACGCTGAAGGATCCCGACGGCAACCGCTGGACCCTGCAGGAACTGCCCGACTACTCGGCGCAGGCTGCCGAGTGAGCTGACGAGCGGATGCCGCGGCGGATACGGCGGCGACCCGCGCCTCAGCGCGTCGGCGCCGCCGTGCTGCCCCGCACGACGAGCTCGGGCACGCGCGACGTGCGGTCGGGGGCATCCGGCTCATCGCGTAGCACGTCGAGCACCGTGGCCATGATGTCGCGGCCGAGCGACTCGAAGTCCTGCCGCACCGTCGTGAGGGCGGGCGTGAAGTAGGCCGCCTCGGGGATGTCGTCGAAGCCGATGACGCTGAGGTCGTCGGGCACGCGCACGCCAGCGTCGTGGCAGGCGTGCAGGAGCCCGAGCGACATCTGGTCGTTCGCGACGAACACCGCGGTCGCCGTGCCCTCCGCGAGCACCTCGCGTCCGGCCGCATCACCGGATGCCGCGAGCCAGTCGCCGACGATCGGGGCATGCACCTCGAGCCCGTGCGTCCGCATGGCATCCGCCCAGCCCCGGTGGCGCTCGGAGGCATCCATCGAGTCGACCGGACCCGCGACGTGGCGGATCTCGCGGTGCCCCAGCCCGACGAGGTGCTCGGTCGCGATCCTGGCCCCCCCGTACTGGTCCATCGACACCCGGTGCAGGCCCGGCGTCGGCTCCGACGCGACCACGATGAGCGGCACGCCCGCGTCGATGCCCGTGAGCACGCCCACGCCCTCGCGCTCGCCCGAGATGAGCACGATCGCCTCGACGCGCTGCAGCGCGAGCCGGTGCACGGCCTGCCGCAGCACCTCGCCGTCGAGCGAGCGCATGCTCGCCTGCGTCACGGTGTAGCCGGCCTCGTGCGCCGCCTCGTTGAAGCCGAGCGCCGCGTTCGAGGGGCCGTAGTCGGGTCGCCCCGCCTGGATCAGCCCGATCGATCCCGAGCGCCGCTTCGCCATGGCGCGGGCGGCGGGCGACGGGGTGTACGAGAGCTCGGCGATGGCCTGCTCCACGCGCAGCCGGGTCGATGCCGCGACGCCCGTGAGGTCGTTGAGCACGCGCGACACCGTCTGGTGCGAGACGCCCGCCCGACGGGCGACGTCGAACATCGTCGGCACCCCGGATGCCGCCGCCGGCTCGACCGGCTCGACCGGCAGGTCCGGGGCATCCGTGTCGCTCACGCCGTCCTCGCTCAGAACCCCTGCGCCAGCCGGTAGTACGCCTGGTTCCAGCGCACCTCGTGCTGGAAGCCGGGCAGGGTCGTCTGCTCGTCGATCACCAGCAGCTCGACGTTCGCCATCTCGGCGAAGTCGCGGAACACGTCGACGCCGACTGCGGTCGACATCACGGTGTGGTGCGCGGCACCCGCGGTGAGCCAGGCGGCGGCACTCGTCCGGAAGTCGGGCGCCGGCTTCCAGACGGCCCGGCCGACGGGGAGCTTGGGCAGCGGATGCCGCAGCTCGACGTTCTCGACGACGTTCGCCGTGAGGCGGAACCGGTCGCGCATGTCGCTCATCGCGACCACGACGGCTGGGCCGGGATCGGCCGTGAACACGAGGCGCACCGGGTCCTCCTTGCCGCCGATGCCGAGCGGGTGGATCTCGAGGGTCGGCTTCGTCGTGGTGAGCGACGGCGAGACCTCGAGCATGTGCGCGCCGAGGATGAGCTCGTCGCCGGGCGTGAGGTCGTACGTGTAGTCCTCCATGAGGGAGGCGCCGCCGGGAAGCCCGGCGCCCATGACGTTGGCGATGCGCACGAGCACGGCGGTCTTCCAGTCGCCCTCGGCGCCGAAGCCGTAGCCCTCCGCCATGAGGCGCTGCACCGCGAGGCCCGGCAGCTGCTTCAGGGCGCCGAGGTCCTCGAACGACGTGGTGAAGGCGCCGAAGCCGCCCTCCTCGAGGAACGAGCGCAGGCCGAGCTCGATCGCAGCGCCGTCGCGCAGCGACTGGTGCCGGTCGCCGCCCGTGCGCAGCTCGGGCACGACCTCGTAGAGCTCCTCGTACTCGGCGACGAGCGCGTCGACGTCGGACTCGGCTGCCGCGGCGACCGCGTCGGCGAGCTCGTTGACGCCCCACGTGTTGACCTGCACGCCGAAGCGCAGCTCGGCCTCCGTCTTGTCGCCCTCGGTGACCGCGACGTAGCGCATGTTGTCGCCGAAGCGGGCGAGCTTCATGCTGCGGGATGCCGCGAGTCCGGCCGCGGCGCGCTGCCACGTGCCGAACTCCGCCTGCACGCGCGGGTCGGACGCGTGGCCGACGATCGTCTTGCGAGGCACGCCGAGGCGGGTCTGGATATAGCCGAACTCGCGGTCACCGTGCGCGGCCTGGTTGAGGTTCATGAAGTCGAAGTCGATCTCGCCCCACGGCAGTTCGACATTCGCCTGCGTGTGCAGGTGCGCGAGCGGCTTCTGCAGCGCGTCGAGGCCCGCGATCCACATCTTGGCGGGGCTGAACGTGTGCATCCACGCGACGAGGCCGATCACGTGGTCGGCCGCGTTGGCCTCGAGGGCGGTGCGGCGGATCGCCTCGGAGTCGGTGAGCACCGGCTTCCACACGACCTTCACGGGCACGCCGGATGCCGCGTCGAGCGTCTCGGCGACCTGTCGCGACTGGTCGGCCACCTGCTCGAGCGTCTCGGGACCGTAGAGGTGCTGGCTCCCGGTCAGGAACCAGACCTCGTACCCGTCGAGCGAGGTGGTGAGGGGCGTGCGGGTCATGTGTGTCTCCCTGGTGCGATGTTCGGTGAATCGGAGGCGCGCTGGGTCACAGCGCTTCGACGGCGGCGGCCTCGGCGGACAGGCCCGCGCGATAGCGGTCGAGGAATGCGGCGAACCCGGCGACGTCCTCGGGGTCGGGGTCGACGGTGTCGAACGCGGCATCCGCGAACACGCGCTCGCTCAGGTACGTGCCGAGGTCGAGCTCACCGGCGGCGGAGAGGTACGACGCGAGCACCGCGATCCCCCACGCGCCACCCTCCGACGCGGTCTCGCCGACCGCGACCGGGGCGTCGAGGGCGCCGGCCAGCAGGCGCTGGGCGACGCCGGCGGTGCGGAAGATGCCACCGTGGGCGAACATCCGGTCGAGTTCGACGCCCTCGCCGGCGAGCACCCGCATGCCGAGCGCCAGGGTGCCGTACACGCCGTACAACTGCGCGCGCATGAGGTTCGCGAGCGTGAGCCGGCTGTCAGGGGTGCGGACCACCATCGGCCGGCCCTCGGCGAGGCCGGCGATCGGCTCCCCCGCCAGGTGGTTGTAGGCCAGCAGGCCGCCGGCATCCGCTTCGCCCTCGAGCGCCTCGCGGAAGAGCACCTCGAACACGGCGTCGGCCTCGACGGGCCGGCCGGTGGCGGCGGCGAACTGCGCGAACACGCCGACCCACGCCGCCAATTCGCTCGCGCCGTTGTTGCAGTGCACCATCGCCACGGGGTCGCCCGCCGGCGTGGTGACGAGGTCGAGCTCGTGGTGGGCGTGCCCGAGCGGCCGCTCCAGCACCACCATTGCGAAGATGCTCGTGCCCGCGCTGACGTTGCCGGTGCGCGGCGCGACCGAGCACGTCGCGACCATGCCAGTGCCGGCGTCGCCCTCGGGCGGGCACAGCGCGGCGCCGGGCCGGAGCGCGCCCGAGGGGTCGAGGAGGGCGGCGCCCTCGGCGGTCAGCTCGCCGGCCCGTCGCCCTGCCGAGAGCACCTCGGGCAGCAGCTCGGCGACGTGCAGTCCGGGCGCACGGTCTGCGACAAGGCCGTCGAACACCTCGATCAGCCGTGCGTCGTAGTCGCCCGTCGAGGAGTCGATCGGGAACATCCCCGAGGCGTCGCCCACGCCGATCGCCTTGCGTCCCGTGAGCCGCCAGTGCACGTAGCCGGCGAGCGTGGTGACGAAGGCGATCCGCGCGACGTGGGGCTCCTCGTCGAGGATCGCCTGGTGCAGGTGGGCGATCGACCATCGCAGCGGGATGTTGAGGCCGAACTGCTCGCTCAGCTCGGCGGCGGCGACCCCGGTCGACGTGTTGCGCCACGTCCGGAAGGGCACGAGCAGCTCGTCGTCCGCGTCGAAGGCGAGGTAGCCGTGCATCATCGCGGACACCCCGATCGCGCCGAAGGTCTCCGGCTCCGCGTCGTAGCGCCGCCGCACGTCGGCGACGAGATCGGCGTACGCCGCCCGGAGTCCCGACCAGACGTCCTCCAGCGAATAGGTCCAGACGCGGTCGACGAAGCGGTTCTCCCACTCGTGGCTGCCGACGGCGAGCACCTCGGTCGGATCCTCGCCGACCAGGCAGGCCTTGATGCGGGTCGACCCGAGTTCGATGCCGAGCGACGTGCGTCCCTCGAGGATCGCCGTTCGCGCATCGGCCCGGGCCTGCGGGTTCGTGGACTCGCTCATCGGCGTGCATCTCCGCTCTGTCCGTAGACGTTCTGGTATCGGTCGTAGAGGCGATCGATGGCGTCCTGCGGGATCGGCACCAACGGGCCGGCCTCACGAGCCAGGTGCACCGTCCGGGCGACATCCTCGACCATCACCGCCGCCTTCACCGCGTCCTTCGCGCTCGACCCGATCGTGAACGGACCATGATTGCGCATCAGCACCGCACGACTGCGGTGCCCCGACAACGTCTCCACGATCCCCCGCCCGATCGAATCGTCACCGATGATCGCGAACGGACCCACCGGGATCGGCCCACCGAACTCATCCGCCATCGCCGTGATCACGCACGGGATCTCCTCACCCCGCGCCGCCCACGCCGTCGCGAACGTCGAATGCGTATGCACCACACCGCCCACCTCCGGCATGTTCCGATACACGTACGCATGCGCCGCGGTATCACTCGACGGGCTCCGATCAGCACCCGGCGTGCCCTCGATCACCACCCCGTCCAGGTCGCACAGGATCATGTTCTCCGGCGCCAACTCGTCATACGAGACCCCCGACGGCTTGATCACGAACAAGTCCGCCCCCGGCACCCGACCCGAGACGTTCCCACCCGTCCACACCACCAGCCCATACCGCGTCAACTCCGCATGCAGCTTCGCCACATCCGCACGCACCCGCGCGATCATCGCCTCGGCGTCGGGCGCGAACCGCACCGCGCCGCTCATGCCCGCACCCGATCGAAGGCCCCGAACCAGCGGTCCATCCGCTCGGCGACCTCGGCCCCGTCCTCGGGCGACGACATGCCCCTGACGAAGTCGGCGAACTCGTCGAGCTCGCTGCCGATCGCAACCTGCACCTGGTCGGGCACGCGGACTCCTTCGTCGTGGGGCGGTTCGTTAGCGCTAACGGAACACGATGTTAGCGCTAACGACGCAGGGGATCAAGCGACGGTCGACGGTGTCCGGTGCATGGCGGAACGCGACTGCAGACGCGCATCCGCTGCGCACGCAAGGGCGGATGCCGCCGCAGCCGGCGTGCGCGACGAAGGTGCGGCTGCCGGCGAATCCGCCGCGCACGACGAAGGGGGCGGATGCCGCGGCATCCGCCCCCTCCTGAGACCACGTGTCAGTTGCCGGAGCGACGCCGGTTGTACACGTCGAAGGCGACCGCGAGCAGCAGCACCAGGCCCTTGACGACCTGCTGCCACTCGATGCCGATGCCGAGGATCGACATGCCGTTGTTCAGCACGCCGATGATCAGGCCACCGATGATGGCGCCGCCGATCGTGCCGACGCCGCCCTGCACCGCCGCGCCGCCGATGAACGCCGCCGAGATCGCCTCGAGCTCGAAGCCGTCACCGGCCTTCGGCCCGGCGAGGTTCAGTCGCGCCGTGAAGATGAGGCCGGCGAGCGCCGCGAGGGTGCCCATGTTGACGAACAGCCAGAAGTCGACCCGGCGGGTCTTGATGCCCGACAGCTCCGCGGCGTGGCGGTTGCCGCCGATCGCGTAGATGTGCCGGCCGAAGACCGTGCGGTTCATCACGATGCCGTACACCAGCACGAGCACCGCGAGGAGGATCAGCGTGATCGGGATGCCCTTGTACCCGGCGAGCGAGTAGGCGAAGAAGCCGATCGCCGCAGAGACGAGCACGAGCTTCGTGATGAACCACGCCATGGGCTCGACGTCCTGGCCGTACTTCTGGCGTCCGCGACGGGTGCGCACCTGCTGCACGATGATGGCGATGATCGCCAGCGCGCCGACGCCGAGCGTGAGGGGATCGAGCTCGAACTCGCCGAACACGTCCGTGAGGAAGCCGTTGCCCAGTGCGCGGTACTCAGCCGGGAACGAGCCGATGTTCGCGTTGCCGAGCACGACCAGGGCGAGCCCTCGGAAGATGAGCATGCCCGCCAAGGTCACGATGAAGGCTGGAATGCCGACGAAGGCGATCCAGAAGCCCTGCCACACGCCCACGAGCGCGCCGATGCCGAGCGAGAGGATGACCGAGAGCCACCAGGGCAGGCCCCATTGCACGGCGAACACGCCGGAACAGGCGCCGACGAAGGCTGCGACGGAACCGACCGACAGGTCGATGTGGCCGGCGATGATGACCATCACCATGCCGATCGCGAGCACGAGGATGTACCCGTTCTGCACGACGAGGTTCGAGATGTTCTGCGGGCGAAGCAGGATGCCGTTGGTGAGGATCGAGAAGAGCACGACCACCGCGACGAGCGCGATGAAGATGCCGTTCTTGCCGAGGTCGGCGAGCACGTGGCTCAGCCGGTCGGTGAACTTGTTCTCGACGGGGTTGACGTTGCCGCCGGGGAGCTGGGTTTCCTCGGATGTGGTGGGGGTCGGATTCGACATGGTGTCTCCTGGTGTATCCGCCAGCGCCGGCTAGCGGGGCTTTTCCATGGTCATGAGCTTGAGCATCGCCTCGGGGGTGGCCTCCTCGACGGGGAGCTCACCCGTGATGCGACCCTCCGAGAGCGCATAGACGCGATCGCAGATGCCGAGGAGCTCGGGCAGCTCCGACGAGATCACGATGATGCCCTTCCCGGCGGCGGCCAGGCGGTTGATGATCGTGTAGATCTCGTACTTCGCGCCGACGTCGATGCCGCGCGTCGGCTCGTCGAGGATCAGCACGTCGGGATCGGAGTAGATCCACTTCGACAGCACTACCTTCTGCTGGTTGCCGCCCGAGAGCTTGCCGGTCTTCACCAGGACGCTCGGCGCCTTGATGTTCATCGACTTGCGGTACTCGTTCGCGACCGCGTACTCCTCGTTGTCGTGCACGAGGCCGTACTTCTCGAGCTTCTTCAGCGATGCCATCGAGATGTTGCGCTTGATGTCCTCGATGAGGTTGAGCCCGTACGTCTTGCGGTCCTCGGTGGCGTAGGCGATGCCCTGGTCGATCGCCTCGGCGACCGTGCGGGTCTTGATCTCCTTGCCGCGGAGGAACACCTTGCCGGTGATCTTCGATCCGTAGCTCTGGCCGAACAGGCTCATGGCGAACTCGGTGCGCCCGGCGCCCATCAGGCCCGCGATGCCGACGATCTCTCCGGCGCGCACGTGGAGGTTCACGTTGTCGACCATCACGCGCGACGTGTCCTGCGGATGGTGCGCGGTCCAGTCCTCGACGCGCAGCAGCTCCTCGCCGATGTGCGGCGTGTGGTCGGGGTAACGGTGCTCGAGGTCGCGGCCGACCATGTCCTTGATGATGCGGTCTTCCGTGACATCCTGCTTGGCGATCGTCTCGATCGTCTTGCCGTCGCGGATGACCGTGACCGAGTCGGCGACCTTCTTGATCTCGTTCAGCTTGTGGCTGATGATGATCGACGTGATGCCCTGCCCCTTCAGGTGCAGGATCAGGTCGAGCAGGTGATCCGAGTCCTCGTCGTTGAGCGCGGCGGTGGGCTCGTCGAGGATGAGGAGCTTGACCTCCTTCGAGAGCGCCTTCGCGATCTCGACGAGCTGCTGCTTGCCGACGCCGATGTCCATGATCTTCGTCGTGGGGTTCTCGCGCAGGCCGACGCGGGCGAGGAGCTTCGACGCCTCGAAGTTCGTCTTGTTCCAGTCGATCAGGCCGCCGCGGCCCTTCAGCTCGTTGTTGAGGAAGATGTTCTCGGCGATCGACAGGTAGGGACTCAGCGCGAGCTCCTGGTGGATGATGACGATGCCCTTGGCCTCGCTGTCCGTGAGGTCCCTGAACTCCACCGTCTCGTTCTCGAAGACGATGTCGCCGTCGTAGGTGCCGTGCGGGTACACACCCGACAGCACCTTCATGAGGGTCGACTTGCCGGCGCCGTTCTCGCCGCAGATGGCGTGCACCTCGCCGCGCTCGACCCCGATGGTGACGTTCGACAGGGCCTTCACGCCGGGGAACGTCTTGGTGATGCCGCGCATCTCGAGAATGTTGGTGGTCATCCTTGCTCCTGCTTCATTGCCGGGTGGGGCCGGCCGGATGACGGATGCCTCCGCGGTCGGGACCTGAGGCGAGAGTACTCCCGCTCGGGCCCCGACACGCGGGGTTGACCGCCATCCGGCCGGCGTTTCACCGGTGGTGACTAGCCGTTGATTTCCTCTTCGGTCCAGTAGCCGCTGTCGACGAGGATCTCCGTGATGTTGTCCTTGACGACGATGGCCGACTCGAGGAGGTAGGACGGCACGACCTTCACGCCGTTGTCGTAGTCCTCGGTGTTGTTCACCTCGGGCTCCTCGCCGTTCAGAATGGCCGAGGCCATGTCGACCGCCACGGTCGCGAGCTCACGCGTGTCCTTGAAGATGGTCGCGTACTGCTCGCCCGAGTTGATCGCCTTGACCGAGTCGAGCTCGGCGTCCTGGCCGGAGATGATCGGCCAGCCCTCGCCCACGGAGTAGCCCGCGTCGGTGAGCGCCGAGATGATGCCGCGCGACAGGCCGTCGTAGGGCGACAGCACCGCGTTGACCGTCGAGCCGTCGGAGTACGTCGAGGTCAGGATGTTCTCCATGCGCTCCTGCGCGACCTCGCCGTCCCAACGGAGGATGGCGGCCTGCTCGAAGTCGGTCTGGCCCGACTTCACCACGAGGGTGCCCTCGTCGATGTACGGCTGGAGCGTGTCGATCGCGCCGTTCCAGAAGAACGTGGCGTTGTTGTCGTCGGGCGAACCGGCGAACAGCTCGATGTTGAACGGACCGGCGGGGGCGTCCGCGGCGGGCGCGCCCTCGAGGTCGGTCAGGCCGAGGCCGTTCAGGAGCGAGGTCGCCTGCTGCACGCCGACGATGTAGTTGTCGAACGACGCGTAGTAGTCGACGTTCTCCGAGTCGCGGATGAGGCGGTCGTAGGCGATGACCGGGATGTCCGCGTCAGCGGCGTCCTGGAGCACCTGCGACAGCGTCGTGCCGTCGATCGAGGCGATGATGAGCGCCTCGGCGCCCTTGGTGATCATGTTCTCGATCTGCGAGACCTGGGTGGGGATGTCGTCCTCCGCGTACTGGAGGTCGACGGTGAAGCCCTGCTCCTCGAGCTGCTCCTTGACGGCGTCGCCGTCCTGGATCCAGCGCTCCGAGCTCTTCGTGGGCATCGCGACGCCGATGAGGCCGCCGTCGCCGCCGCCCTCGCCACCGCCACCGCTGCCGCCCGAGCACGCGGCAAGCGCGAGCATGGAACCGGCCGCGAGCGTGGCGAGAAGCACCTTCTTCGTGTTCTTCACGGTGTGTCCTTTCACTGTGTCCGTCATGGACGTCGTTGTCTTGGTGACAGTCGGAGTCGGCCGCGTCCATGCCAGCCGTCTCCCCTCGCGCGGGGCCCGTGGGGGCGGGGTGCGCAAGTCTTCGGTGACCGAGCGATGGTTCATCGTCGGTCGGCGACCTTCCGGCGGGCGTCGGGCGCCTGCCCTGGGGTCTTCGGGGAGGCGCCGTCGGGCGCCTTTCCCGTGGTCTTGGGGCGGCGACCGGCGGGCTTGCCCGCGGTGCCGCTTCGGCGGGCGTCGCTCGCCTGTCCGTAGACGTTCTGGTATCGGTCGTAGAGGCGGTCGATGGCGTCCTGCGGGATCGGCACCAACGGGCCGGCCTCACGAGCCAGGTGCACCGTCCGGGCGACATCCTCGACCATCACCGCCGCCTTCACCGCGTCCTTCGCGCTCGACCCGATCGTGAACGGACCATGATTGCGCATCAGCACCGCACGACTGCGGTGCCCCGACAACGTCTCCACGATCCCCCGCCCGATCGAATCGTCACCGATGATCGCGAACGGACCCACCGGGATCGGCCCACCGAACTCATCCGCCATCGCCGTGATCACGCACGGGATCTCCTCACCCCGCGCCGCCCACGCCGTCGCGAACGTCGAATGCGTATGCACCACACCGCCCACCTCCGGCATGTTCCGATACACGTACGCATGCGCCGCGGTATCACTCGACGGGCTCCGATCAGCACCCGGCGTGCCCTCGATCACCACCCCGTCCAGGTCGCACAGGATCATGTTCTCCGGCGCCAACTCGTCATACGAGACCCCCGACGGCTTGATCACGAACAAGTCCGCCCCCGGCACCCGACCCGAGACGTTCCCACCCGTCCACACCACCAGCCCATACCGCGTCAACTCCGCATGCAGCTTCGCCACATCCGCACGAACCCGCGCGATCGCCACCTCGACCTGCGGTCCGTAGGTGCTCACGCGGTCACCGCCTCGGCGACGTTCCCGGCCCGGCCGCTCGCGCACATCAGATCGTGCGTCGCTTGGGCGGCGGTGTTCGGCACTGGGAGACTCCTTCGTCGAGGCGGGAGGTGCTCCACGATCTCGGTCTCT
The DNA here is from genome assembly GCF_004216665.1 of Agromyces ramosus. Classification (GTDB taxonomy): domain Bacteria; phylum Actinomycetota; class Actinomycetes; order Actinomycetales; family Microbacteriaceae; genus Agromyces; species Agromyces ramosus. The sequence continues at coordinate 920,352 of NZ_SGWY01000001.1, forward strand.
CAATGTGACCGTTCACATGGCGAGTCTCATGTTAGCCACATTCGCGATCGGACTGTCAACTCATCGAGGTCACGGAACGATAACGCCGACTGCGCACGGCTCGTGGACCGCGACGTCTCAGAACGCCGGTCGCCCGGTCGAGTCGCGAACGATCAGTTCGGGCACGATGGTGCCGCCCTGGTCGTCGGGCCAGTCCTCGATGTCGCCCAGCAGCAGCGCGACGCATCGGCGTCCGAGTTCCGCGAAGTCCTGGCGCACCGTCGTGAGCGGCGGCCAGAAGTGCGCCGCCTCGGGGATGTCGTCGAACCCGATGATCGAGACGTCCCGCGGGATCTCGAGGCCGGCGTCGCGCACCGCGTGCATGAGGCCGAGGGCCATCTGGTCGTTCGACGCGAAGATGGCCGTGAAGTCGCGCACGGTCAGTAGCTCACGACCCGCCCAGTAGCCGAAGTCGGCCGTCCAGTCGCCGAGGATCGGGGCGGTCGTGGGCACGTCCTGGGCGCTCATCTCCTCGAGGAACCCGCGCATGCGCGCCTCGGCCTCGATCCAGTCCTGCGGCCCGGCGAGGTGGTAGATGCTGCGATGGCCGAGGCCGATCAGGTGCCGGGTCGCCATGCGCGCCCCGGCGATCTGGTCGACCGACAGCGCGTGGTCGGGGTCGCGCCCGGTGGACTGCAGGCTGACGTACGGCACGTCGATGGAGAGCTGTGCGAGGGTGTCGAACACGCGCACCTGCGGGGCGATGACGACGAGGCCCTCGATGCCCTGCGCGGCGAGATGGGCGAGCCCGTCGGCGATCGACCGCGCGTCCACCGACTCGATGTTCGCCGTGCTGACCCAGTAGCCCGACGCCCGGGCGGCCTCCTCGATGGCCGCGATGCTCGAGGCGGGACCGTACTGCGTGCTCGACGCCGAGAGGATGCCGATGGTGCGGGAACGACTCGTCACGAGCGCCCGCGCGGCCCGGTTGGGCTTGTACTGGAGCCGCTCCATGACGTCGAGCACGCGCTGCTTCGTCTCGGGCCGGATGCTCGGATGGTTGTTCAGCACCCGTGAGACGGTCTGGTGCGAGACGCCCGCCAACCGTGCGACATCGCGGATGCTGGGGGCCTTGGCCCGCTGGAGTTCCTCTGGCACGTCGTCCTCGATCGGGCTCTCGGCATGTGCACGGTCACATTCGCCGGCACCCCATTATGCACACGCCCGCGCAGGAATGTGACTGTCACAGATGTGACAGTCACAGGGTCAGCGAGCCGGGGATGTCGCCGCAGGCGGTGTGACGCGGTTCGCGAGCAGCAGGGCGATGACGGCGATGGCGAAGGTGACCGCGAAGTCGGCCGTGAACATGTCCGCCCCGGCCGCGCTCGACACCAGGGCCGTGATCGCGAGGGCGATCGCGGCGCCGAACGACTCCGAGATCGTGAGCGCCGCGCTGTTGAAGCCCTGCGCCGACACCGGGGAGAGGGCGAGCACCGACACCGAGAAGCGGGGGTACATGAAGCCCATCGCGGCACCGGCGAGGGTCCACGCCACGAATGCGATGGCCGGTGCCAGGGTGAACGCCGCCACCACCAGCACCACCGCGAGCGAGACAGTGAGCGTCGCCGCCCCGATCACGACGGCCTGCGTATCGGACACGCGATCGGTGAGGCGGCCCTGCAGCCAGGACGCCGCCGCCCACGAGAGGCCGGCGCCGGTGAGCACGGCGCCGGCGAGGCTCGGCGAGAACTCGTAGCGTTCGATGAAGAGGTAGGGCAGGTAGATCTCGCTGCCGAAGAACGCGCCCGCCACGATGAGCTTGAGCATCACCGTGGCCGGCATGCCGCGCGCCACGCGCAGCGTTCCCGGCGGCATGAGCGGCCGCGCGGCCACGGCGGCCACCGCGATGGCCGCGATCGCCACGATCCATCGCCACGGGTCGCCGAGCTCCTTCGACAGCGAGACGGCCAGGGCGGCCGCCGCCGCGAGCACCGACCATCCCACCCGGCTCACGCTCCAGGCGACCGACGGATCGCCCTGCACCTGGTCGCGGACCCGCATGATCGGCGGCAGCATCATCGCCGCCGCCGGCACGAGGAGGCCGATGACACCCAGGAACACCCAGTGCCAGCTGAACGCCTCGGCCACGACGCCGGCGAGCGCGGGGCCGACGATCGACGGGATGACCCACGCGGCGGCGAACCCGGCGAACACCCGGGCGCGCAGGTGCTCGGGGTAGATGCGACCGACGATCACGTACAGCGGCACGATCACCGCCGCTCCCGAGAGCCCGTGCACGAACCGGCCGACGATGAACACCTCCATGTTCAGGGCCGTTCCGGCGATGACGAGCCCGATCACGAAGAGCACCGCCGACGTGACGAGCGACGGCAGCGGGCCGGATCGGTCGGTCCAGTTGCCGGCGACGACCATGCCGATGATGCCCGCCGCGAGCGGCACGGCGAACGCCAGCGCGAACATCGCCTCGCCGTCGAGGTCGCGTGCCACGAGCGGCATGATCGTCGTGACCGCCATCGCCTCGAACGCGGCGAGGAAGATGATCGAGTACATGCCGACCGAGAGCCAGCGATACGGCTTCGAGAAGGTGCCGCGTGCTGCCGCACCCGGCGCGGCGTGAGCGGATGCCGCTGCAGACGCGGCGGCCTCGGCGGCGGGAACGACCGACTGCTCCGACGTCTCGGTGTTCGGATGCCTCGTCGAGTCGCTCACTCGATCGAGCCTATCCCCGGCCGCGAGCTCAGAACTCCTCGTGGGTTTCGGGGTCGGCACCCCAGAGGCGTCCCCGCGAGAGCGCCGAGATCGCCTCGACCTCCTCGGGCGCGAGGGTGAACGAGAACACGTCGAGGTTCTCACGGCGGCGCGCGGCATCCGCCGACTTCGGGATCGGCACCGCCTCGAGCTCGACGTGCCAGCGCAGCACCACCTGGGCGGGGGTGACGCCCTTCTCGGCGGCCAGCGCGGTGATGACGCCCTCCTGCAGCAGCTCGGTGCGCTTCGCGAGCGGGCTCCAGCACTCGGTGCGGATGTCGTGCTCGTCGTGGTAGGCGCGCAGCTCCTCCTGCGGGAAGTACGGATGCAGCTCCACCTGGTTCACGGCGGGCACGACATGGGTCTCGCGCTCGAGGCGGTCGAGCATGTCGGCGGTGAAGTTCGAGACCCCGATCGAGCGCACGAGCCCCTTCTCGCGCAGCCGGATCATCGCCCGCCACGTGTCGACGTACTTGTCGATGCGCGGGAGCGGCCAGTGGATGAGGTAGAGGTCGACCCAGTCGAGGTCGAGGCGGCGGCGCGACTCCTCGAAGCTCGCGAGCGTCTCGTCGAACCCGTGATGGCGGCCCGGCAGCTTCGTCGTGATCATGAGGTCGCTGCGGTCGACGTCGGTGCGTCGCACGGCTTCGCCGACCACGTCCTCGTTGCCGTAGTTGTACGCGGTGTCGAGCAGCCGGTACCCGTCGGCGATGCCCGACACGATCGACTCGATCCCCGCCTGGTCGTTGAGCCCGTAGGTGCCGAGCCCGATCGCCGGGATCCAGTTGCCGTCGCGGAGCGAGTACGCGGGTGCGATCATTCCCCCATCCTCACCCACGGCGACGACGGATGCCACTGCACGGCGCCGCGCGGCGCGACGGGTTCAGCGGACTGGCAGCTCGGCGAACGCCCGCACCGGGAACGTGCCGAAGCCCTCCACCCTCGGCGGGACCGCGGTGAACGTCGCGCCCCGCACCGGCACCCGCTCGAGCGCGGTGAGGTGCTCGACCACGTGCACGCCGGCCGCGAGCAGGATGGAGTGCGCCGGACGCTCGCCGCCCGACTCGGTGTCGTCGATGTTGAGCGCGTCGATGCCCACGATGGCGACCCCGGCGTCGACGAGGTGCCGAGCGCCCGTCTCCGTGAGGAACGGCGAGCCGTGCGCGTACTCGGGCGTGCCGAAGTGTCGGCTCCAGCCGGTGTGCAGCAGCACGGCCGTGCCTGCGAGGTCGCGGTCGAGGAACACCTCGGCCGGGATGCCGCGGCTCGCGGCATCCGTCAGCCGGAAGACCTCGGCGGGCACGCCGACGAGCGTGGCCAGGTCGAGGCTCGCCAGGTCGCCGCCCTCCGCGTAGCGGTGGTACGGGCTGTCGAGGTACGTGCCCGTGTTGCCGGCCATCGTGATGAGGTCGATCGCGAACTCGGTGCCGGGCGCGTAGTGCTCGCGCGACGCCTCCCGTGTGAGGTGCGGCGTGATCGTCGGTGCCGGGATGCCCGGGTAGGTCACGAGCCCCGCGCGGATGGGGTGGCTGAGGTCGACGAGCTCGCCGCGCGCACCCGCCGACGTGCCGAGCCCGGCGGATGCCGCCGCGGCATCCGTCGACGCATCGCCGACGCCGCGCGACCCGCGGTGCGCCTCCTCGACGATCTCGAGGTTCGAGAGGGCGACGCGACCCACGAGCGCGAGGCCGAGGTGCCGCACGAGCAGCTCGCCGACCTGCGCCTCGGTGACGTCGGCCGACGGCAGGTCGAGGCGGAAGCCCTCGGCCCGCAGCCCTCCCCCGTTGACGAAGTCGATCTCGGCGTCGAAGTGGGCGCGGTACTCGGTCAACGGGTCTCCTGTACGCGGGTCTCGGAGGCGGTGCGGAGGTCGGACGCCATCGAGGCGGCGACGAGTTCCGACGGTGCGGCTTCGCGCGCAGCCGGCGACGCCGCGGGCTGCTGCGAGCGCCGCCGCAGTCGGCGCACCACGGTGACGACCACGGCCGCCACGGCGAGCACCAGCGGCACGATGAGGTTCGCCCACGCCAGCACGAGCAGCCCGACGGTCATGACGGTGGCGACGACCGCCAGCCACCAGCCGAACGACCAGCGGCGGAGCAGCAGGGTGGCAGCGACCATGCCCGCGGCGTAGATCGCGACCATGTTGCTGGTGTGGATGAGGATGAAGGCCGAGAGGTTCATGCCGTTCAGGAGCATCAGCACGAAGTACACGGCGACGAGCGCGGCGGTGAGCATGAGCGCACGACGCGGCACCTCGCCGGCGGCGGCGCCCTTCGCGAAGTACCGCGGCAGGTCGCCGTCGCGACCGAGCGCGGCACCCAGCTTCGCGAATGCCGGCAGGTAGGCGTTCATCACGCCGAGGCACACGATCGCCGTGACGATCGCCACCAGCGTCGACCCGATGCCCGGCGCGGTCGTGTCGACGAGGTCGAGGAGGGGCACGACGCCCGCGCCGGCCTGGTCGCCGAGCACGCCCACCGTCACCACCTGGAGGGCGAGATAGCCCGCACCGACCACCACGATCGCGATGGCGGTGGCGAGCGGGATGATGCGGCGGGGGTTCCTGAACTCGCCGGCGATGTGCGTTCCGACCTCCCACCCCGCGAAGGCCCAGACGAAGAGGCTGATCGCGACGCCGACGCCGCCCCATCCGTTGGGGAGGAACGGCTGGAAGTTCGACGACTCGACCGCCGGGAAGGTGACGGCGACCACGCCGACCACCGTGGCGATGAGCAGGCCGGTGAGCACGAACTGCGCCCAGCCGGCGACGCGCACGCCGAACCAGTTCGCGACGAACGGCGGCACGAAGATCGCCAACGCGATGATCGGCACGGCGGCCCGGTCGACGCCGAGCACGGCCACGACGTACTCGCCGCCGAGCACCGCGAGCACGGGTGCGCCGATGCAGACGCCGAAGAAGAACCAGTACCCCGTCATGCGCGCGGCCGTGTCGCCGAGCGTGCGACGCACGTAACTCGCCACGCCGCCCGGGTCGGGGTAGCGCGACGCGAGCGCGGCGAACGTGCCCGCGAGGGGAATGGAGAGGACGAGCACCGCGGCCACGGCCACGATGGACGCCGGCCCCGCTGCGGCGGCCGCCAGCCCGGGGAGCACGAGGATACCGGTGCCCAGTACGCTCGCGATGTAGAGGGCGGTGCCCTGGACGAGGCCGAGGGAGCCGCCGCGGTGCGGCTGCGTGCCGGCGTCGTCGCCCGCCGCGGTGCCGGTCTGATTCGAAGTCACCCGCTCATTCTGGAGCATCCCACCGACGCCCCGCGATGGCAGGGTCGACACCTGTCGTCGATTTCCTGCCACTCTCGGGTGGTCAGCGTCCGCGCACCTGCGCGACCGCCGACTCGCGGTCGATGAACGCGGTGAGCCCCTCGATCGAACCGAGCAGCGGCGCGGGCACCACCACGAGCGTGTTCTTGTCGACGCCGACCTCCACGAGCGTCTGCAGCGTGCGCAACTGCAGCGCGAGCGGATGCGACATCATAGTGTCCGAGGCGACGCCGAGCTGGGTCGCGGCGAGCGCCTCGCCCTCGGCGGCGATGATCTTCGCCCGCTTCTCGCGCTCCGCCTCGGCCTGCCGGGCCATCGCCCGCTTCATCGAGTCGGGAAGCAGGATGTCCTTGAGCTCGACGAGCGTCACCTCGACACCCCACGCGGTCGTCGTCACGTCGAGGATCTCGCGGATGTTCGCGTTCAGCGTGGCCGTGTCCGACAGCGCCTCGTCGAGGTGGTGCTGTCCGATCACCTTGCGCAGCGTGGTCTGCGCGATCTGGTCGATCGCCGACTTCACGCTCTCGATCGCGATGACCGCGTTCACCGCGTCGACCACCCGGTAGTAGGCCACCGCCGAGACGCCCACGCTCACGTTGTCGCGCGTGATGATGCCCTGCGACTGGATCGGCAGCGTGACGATGCGCAACGACACCTTGGTCATCACGTCGACGATCGGGATGATGAAGCGGATGCCGGGATCGCGCACGCTCTGCAGCCGGCCGAATCGCAGCACGACGCCGCGCTCGTACTGCTTCACGATCTTCACCGACATGAAGAACAGCACGATCGCGAGCACGACCACGATGATCAGGATCACCCAGAACCAGGCCATGGAGCTCATCTCCTCGGGCGCCGGTGACGTGCCGTACGCCAGCACTCCAATTCTCGCACCGCGGGGCGTCGGCCGGGCGGATGCCCCGAAGCCGGGCGGATGCCCGAAGCCGGGCGGATGCCGCTACAGGCGCGCGAGCGCCTCGTCGATGTCGGCGAGCAGGTCGTCGACGTCCTCGATGCCGACCGAGAGGCGCACGACCGACTCGGGCACCTCCGCCTCGGTGCCGCGCACGGAGGCGTGCGTCATCTCCGACGGGTAGTTGACGAGCGACTCCACGCCGCCGAGCGACTCAGCCAGCTGGAACAGCGTCGTCGACTCCGCGAACCGGCGCGCCGCCTCGGCGCCGCCCGTGAGCGAGATCGAGATCATGCCGCCGAAACCCGACATCTGGCGGGCGGCGAGCTCGTGTCCCGGGTGCGATTCCAGTCCCGGGTAGAACACGTGCTCGATGCCCGCGTGGCCCTCGAGTCGCCGCGCGATCGCCAGCGCGTTCTCGCTGTGCCGCTGCATCCGGATGCCGAGCGTCTTGATGCCGCGCGACGTGAGGAAGGCGTCGAACGGACTCGACACCGCGCCGGCCGCGAACTGGGTGAACCCGACCTGCTCGGCGAGCTCCTCCTGCCCGGCGGCGAACACGAGGCCTCCGCCCACGATGTCGGAGTGGCCGCCGAGGTACTTCGTGGTGGAGTGCACGACCACATCGGCGCCGAGCGCGACGGGCTGCTGCAGCGCCGGCGAAGCGAAGGTGTTGTCGACCACCACGAGCACGCCGGCCTCGTTGCCGAGCTCCGCGAGCGCCGCGACATCCGAGATCTTCATCAGGGGGTTCGAGGGCGTCTCGACCCAGAGCACCTTGGTGGTGCCGAGCTCGATCGCCCCCCGAACCGCGTCGAGGTCGCTGGTGTCGACGGTGGTGTGGCGGACGCCCCAGGCGCCGAAGATCCGGCGGACGAGGCGGTGGGTGCCGCCGTACACGTCGTTGCCGATCACGACGTGGTCGCCCGGCGTCAGGACCGTGCGCAGCAGCGCGTCCTCCGCGGCCAGGCCCGACGCGAAGGAGAGGCCGCGGATGCCGCCCTCGAGCGCCGCGAGCTGGGTCTCGAGCGCGGTGCGGGTCGGGTTGCCGCCGCGCGAGTACTCGTAGCCGTTGCGGAGGCCGCCGATGCCGTCCTGCACGTAGGTGGAGGTGAGGTACACGGGCGGGATGACCGCGCCGGTGGTGGGATCGAACTCCTGGCCCGCGTGGATGGCGCGGGTGTCGAAGCGTGCGTCGTCGAGCAGCATGGTGCGTGCGCCTTTCGGAACGGATGCCGCGGCGGCATCCGGTGGATCAGGAGGAGAGGTAGGTGAGCAGGTCGGTGCGGCTGATCACGCCGAGCGCCTTGCCGCCGTCGGTGACGAGCATCGCGGAGGCGTCGCCGAAGGCCGCCCGCGCCGTCGAGACGGGCTCGTTCACGCCGATGAGCGGCAGCGCCTCGCCGACGACGGCGGACACGTCGTCGGTGAGCTTCGCCCGACCCGAGAACACGAGGTCGAGCAGCTCCTCCTCGTGGAGGGCGCCGAGGACCTCGCCGAGCACGACCGGCGGCTCGGCCGACAGCACGACGAGCTGCGAGACGCCGGTGTCGGTCATGCGGTCGATGGCCTCGCGGATCGTGTCGGTCGGGTGCACGTAGACGAGCGGCGCGGTGCGGTCGGCCTTCGCGGCCAGCAGGTCGCGCACGGTGTGCCCGGCGGGGGCGTTGCCGAAGCCGTACGCGCGCAGCCACTTGTCGTTGAAGATCTTGCCCAGGTAGCCGCGGCCCGAGTCGGGCAGCAGCACGACGAACACGTCGTCGGGCCCGGCGGATGCCGCGGCCTTCAGCGCCGCGACGACCGCCATGCCGCTCGACCCGCCCACGAGGATGCCCTCCTCGCGCGCGAGCCGCCGCGTCATCGCGATGGACTCGGCGTCGGTGACGGCGATGATCTCGTGCGGCACGGCGGGGTCGTACGCCTCGGGCCAGAAGTCCTCGCCGACGCCCTCGACGAAGTAGGGCCGCCCGGTGCCGCCGGAGTACACGGAGCCCTCGGGATCGGCGCCGATGATGCGCACGGTGTCGCCCGAGACCTCGCGCAGGTAGCGGCCGGTCCCGCTGATGGTGCCGCCCGTGCCGACGCCGGCGACGAAGTGGGTCACCTTGCCGTCGGTGTCGCGCCAGATCTCGGGCCCCGTGGTCTCGTAGTGCGACCGCGGGCCGTTGGGGTTGGAGTACTGGTCGGGCTTGAACGCGCCGGGGATCTCGCGGGCGAGCCGGTCGGAGACCCCGTAGTAGGACTCGGGGCTGTCGGGTGCGACGGCGGTGGGCGTCACGACGACCTCGGCGCCGTACGCCATGAGCACGTTGCGCTTGTCCTCGCTGACCTTGTCGGGGCACACGAAGATGCACCGGTAGCCGCGCTGCTGCGCCACGAGTGCCAGCCCCACGCCGGTGTTGCCCGACGTCGGCTCCACGATCGTGCCGCCCGGCTTCAGCTTGCCGTCCCGCTCCGCGGCGTCGATGAGGCGGCTGGCGATGCGGTCCTTCACCGAGCCGCCGGGGTTGAAGTACTCGAGCTTCACCAGCACCGTGGCATCCGTCACCCCCTCGGTGACGCGGTGGAGCTTGACGAGCGGGGTGTCGCCGACGAGATCGACGATCGACTCTGCGTACTTCATGCCGTGTTCATTCCTCGTGTCAGTGCGTCTTGGGCGCCGGATGCGGTGCGCGACGCTGAAAAGGGGTCGCCTCGTTCAGCGACGACAACACGGCATGGAAGAGCTCACGCACACAGACTAGCGGGACTTCGCCGCCGCACGCGCGGCCGACCCCTCGCCCGGCCGACCGGCGCGGCTCGCCGGGCGTTCTCCCAGCCGCATGCGTTCGTATGGAACGAACGTCCCGATGAGAGAGGCCCCCGAGTGACCGCGACCCCGCCCATCCCCCCGTCTGCGAAGAAGGCCGCGAGCGTCACGCAGCAGCGCGCTGAGGCCCGCGCGAAGAAGCTCGAGGAGCACCGGCTGCGGGAGGCGAGGGGTCGGCGCAACCGCCGCATCGGCATCGGCGCGGCCATCGCGGGCGGCGTCGCCGTGGTGGCCCTCGTCGTCACGACGGTCGTGCTCACGCCGCAGGCCGCCTCGTACAGCGCGGGCGGCGACGGCGCCGAGGTCGAGGGCGTGCAGACGTTCGACAACACCTCGACCCACGTCGAGGGGATCGTCGACTATCCCCAGACCCCGCCCGCCGGCGGACCCCACAACCCGGCGTGGCTGAACTGCGGCGTGTACAGCGAGCCCGTGCCCGCCGAGAACGCCGTGCACTCCCTCGAGCACGGTGCCCTCTGGGTCACCTACGACCCGTCGATCTCGGATGCCGCGCTCGAGTCGCTGCGGTCGGTGCTGCCGTCGACCTACGTGATCCTCTCGCCGTTCGACGACCTGCCCGCGCCGATCGTGCTCAGCGGGTGGAACAGCCAGCTGCAGGTCGACGACGCCGAGGACCCGCGCATCGCCGCGTTCATCGAGGAGTACTGGCAGAGCCAGGCCGTCCCCGAGCCGGGCGCCCTCTGCACCGGCGCGGTCGACGCGCCGGGCAAGGTCTCCTAGCGATGGCCCGACCGGATGCCGCGCCCGTCACGCGCGTCGGCCGCGTCGCGGTGCTCGTCGCGGCATCCGTCGCCGTGGTCGTCGTGGCCGTCGTCGCGTTCTCGGTCGGACGGCTGAGCACCCTCGCCGAGTCGCCGCCGACGGACACGAGTGCAGAGGCGGGGTTCGCGCGCGACATGCAGGTGCACCACCAGCAGGGCGTCGAGCTCGCGATGATCGTGCGCGACGCGAGCGACGACCCCGACGTGCGGCTGCTCGCCGACGACATCGCAACCACCCAGGCCCAGCAGTCGGGGCAGCTCTACGGCTGGCTGCGAGGCTGGGGCCTGCCGCAGGCGGGCGCGGAGCCGTCGATGACCTGGATGACGCGGGCCTCCGCCGACGACGCCGCGACGCACGGGGTGCACGACGCCGACGCCCACGCGCCGGGCACCCCGATGCCGGGGCTCGCGACGCCCGACCAGGTCGCCGCCCTTCGCGCGGCGACGGGTGTCGACGCCGAGCGGCGGTTCCTCGAGCTCATGATCGCCCACCACCGCGGCGCGATCGAGATGGCGGATGCCGCGCTCGCGCGCTCCTCGAACGACCTCGTGGTGCCCTTCGCGAACTCGATCCTGCAGAGCCAGGAGGCGGAGATCGCCCTCATGGAGGACCTGCTCGCCGGGCGGAGCTGACCCGGCCCAGCCCGGGCCGGCGGTGCGGCCGGCGTCAGTTCTCGAAGACGGGCCGCTCCTCCTGCTGCCGGTAGAGCGACGCGTACACGCCCTCCGACACCACGAGCTCGGCGTGCGTGCCCTTCTCGACCACCCGACCGGCGACGATCACGAAGATCACGTCGGCGGACACCACGGTGGAGAGCCGGTGCGCGATCGCGATCGTGGTGCGTCCGCGGGCGGCGTCGTCGAGCGCCTGCTGCACCACGCGCTCCGAGATCGTGTCGAGCGCGCTCGTGGCCTCGTCGAGCACGAGCACCGCCGGGTCCTTCAGCAGCACGCGTGCGATGGCGATGCGCTGCTTCTCGCCGCCCGACAGGCGGTAGCCGCGCTCGCCCACCACGGTGGCGTAGCCCTCGGGGAACGAGGCGATCGTCTCGTGGATGTTCGCGGCGCGCGCGGCCGCCTCGAGCTCGGCGTCGGTCGCGTCGGGCTTGGCGTAGCGCAGGTTCTCGGCGATCGACGCGTGGAAGAGGTAGGTCTCCTGGCTCACGATGCCGATGTTCGAGATGAGCGACTCCTGGCGCAGGTCGCGCACGTCGTCGCCGGCGAATCGCACCGTGCCGTCGGATGCCTCGTAGAGCCGCGGCACGAGGTAGGACACCGTCGTCTTGCCCGCGCCCGACGGTCCGACGAACGCCGCGTACTGCCCCGGCTCGATCGTGAAGCTGACGCCGTCGAGGGTCGGACGCGTCTCGTCGTCGGCGTCGGGGTACCGGAACGTGACGTCGTCGAACTCGACGCGCCCGAGCGCCGGGCCCGCGGCCACGTCGCGGGCGCCGGGGGCATCCGTGATCGACGGCTTCAGGTCGAGGTACTCGAAGATGCGCGCGAACAGGGCGCTGGAGGTCTGCAGGTCGAGCGCCACGCGCATGAGGCCCATGAGCGGGAACAGCAGGCGCGCCTGCACGGTGGTGAACGCCACGATGGTGCCCGCCGTGACGTCCGCCGTGCCCCCGGCGATCAGCCACCCGGAGACGAGGTAGACGATCGCCGGAATCGCGGACATGAAGATGCCCACCATCGCGAAGAACCACTGGCCGGTCATCTGCTGCTTCACCTGCAGCCGGATCTGGTTCTGGTTCTCGTCGGCGTAGCGGTCGATCTCGCTCCGCTGCCGGGTGAAGCTCTTGGAGAGGAGGATGCCCGAGACGGAAAGGGTCTCCTGCGTGATCGCGGTCATCTCCGACAGCGACTCCTGCGTCTTGCCGGCGATGCGGGCCCGCACCTGCCCGACGCGTCGCTGCGCGATCACCATGAACGGCAGCAGCACGAGCGCGATGACCGTGAGCTGCCAACTGAGGATCAGCATGGCGACGAACGCCGAGATCACCGTGACGGTGTTGCCCAGCACGCTCGAGACGGTGTTGGTGAGCACGGATGCCACGCCGCCGACATCGTTCTGCAGGCGCGATTGGATGACGCCCGTCTTCGTGCGCGTGAAGAAGCTGAGCTCCATCGACTGCAGATGGGTGAAGAGGCGCACGCGCAGGGCGCCCATGACCTTGTTGCCGATGGTGGCGGTGAGGTAGGTCTGCCACACGCCGAGCAGCGCCGAGACGACGTAGACGAGGATCATCGCGCCGACGATCGCCGTGAGCACCTGGAGATTCGGGCCGGTGACGTCGCCGTCGGGGCCGACCGGGAAGAGCCCGTCGTCGAATGCCCGCTGGGTCAGCAGCGGTGGGATGACGCTCAGCGCCGCGCCGATGAGCACGAGCACGACCGTGGTGATCAGGGCGGCCTTGTGCGGCGCGAACAGCTCGGAGATGCGACGGAAGAGATGGGGGATCTTCGGAGCTTCGGCGTTCTCCGCACGCTGCGCCGACTCGTCGGCACCGCTGATGCGCGTGCGGGGCTTGCCCATCCTCCCGGACTGGCCGCCGGGCGCGCTTGCGTGCATGCTCACGGATTCACCCTACGTCGCGCCCGCCCCGCGACCGCCAGCCGGACGGCCGATGCGCGGCGCGTTCGCTCACCGCGTGATCACGACCCGGCGTCCGCTTCGCCGGCCCGCCCCGAACTGGGGTCGTTCGGACCGCGTCGGCGCGGGTATACGTTGAGCAAAATTCGGCTTTTGTCCGACCCAGGGAGTGCTGCCATGTTGCACAGTGTCGTGCCCACGAAACATCCGGCCCATCGCGCCCGTCCGAGGGGACGCGCGCTCCTGGCGACGCTGCTCGTCGCCGGCCTCGCGACGTTCGGTATCACCGCGCTCGCGTCGCCTGCGGCCGCCGACCCCGGCAAGCCCGACACGGGTGCCGACCAGTCGTCGGTCGCGACCGGGGAAACGGCCGTCGAGGCACCGGCGGTGGAGCCGGCCGGCCCACTCGCCGAGGAGGCCGCAGCGCCGCCCGCGGAGGAGTCCACGACTCCGCCCGCGGAGGAATCCGCGGCTCCGCCCGCCGAGGAGGCTGCGACTCCGCCCGCCGACGAGGCCGCTGCGGCACCGCCGGCCGAGGCGGCGACGGCGCCCGCGACGGAGGATGCGGCGACCGCCGAGGTGCAGTTGCTGCTCGTGCCGCCGGCCCCCGGTGAGGTCGTCGACAAGGTCGAGATCTGCCACCGCACGGCGTCGTACCGCAACCCCTACGTGGACATCGAGCCGAGCATCGACGCGATCCTGGGCAGCAACAACACGCAGAACGCGCACTACGAGGAGCACCAGGGTCCGATCTTCTGGCCCGACATCCCGAAGCACACGGAGTGGGGCGACATCATCCCCCCGTTCAGCTACCTGGATGACGAGGACCAGGTCCAGTCGTTCCCCGGCTACAACTGGGATGCGCAGGGTCAGGCGATCTACGCTGCGGACTGCGCGTTCGCCGTGCCGAACCCGACCTTCGAGTACGTCATCGATGCGTGCGTCGACGGCGATCTCAGCTACTTCGAGTTCACCCTGAGCGGCTTGCTCGACACGGTGCAGTACCGCGTCGACCTGTACACCGAGGGCGGATCCGGTGTCGAGTACTGGACGATCACCGACACCGAGGGTTCGTTCACCGGCTCGTACCACCTGCCTCCCGGCGGGTACTACGTCGAGGTCTGGGTCTACAACGATGCCGAGGAGGTCCAGGATTGGGAACTCGTGCAGACGATCGAGTTCTGGGTCGACGAGTGCCCCCTCGCCGTGACGGCGGCGGGCACGGCCTGCAGCCTCGGCGATGACGGCACCGCCCTGGTGAGCATCTCCGGCCTCGTCGTCGGCGAGGACTACGACTGGATCCTCAGCGGCGACGCGTACCTGCTCGAGGGAGTCCTCGAGGACGTCGAATCCACGTCGTTGGACGTGCCCTTCGGCGACCTGCCACCGGGCAACTACTTCTTCGGTATCAGCACCGGCAGCGGAGAGGGCCTCGTCCTGGCGTCCACGACCTTCTTCGTCGATCCGTGCCCGCCTGAGATCACGGTCGTGGTCAACGAGTGCCCGGCGTATGGCGGTCAGGGCTCGGCGCTGCTGCGTCTCTCGGGGCTGGTCGAGGGCGTCGAGTACGACGTCTGGGTGACGGCGAAGGGCGACGTCGACGGGACCGTCTACGGCGGTGTCCACACCGTGGTCGGCGACTCCAGCCACATGGCTGACGTCAAGACCGGAGCGCTCCCGCCCGGGATGAGCTACACGGCCTGGGTCGAGGGCGTGTGGATGGTGCCCGAGGGCATCGAGGTGCCCGAGCCGGTCGAGTCGGTCGTCCTGGCGACGAGCGTGGACTTCACCCTGAAGCCCTGCCCCGCCAAGGCGGTGACGCCGGCGAAGCCGGCCGGCCTCGCGGCGACCGGCGTGAACGACCCGATGGGTCCGATCACGGCAGCCCTGCTGCTGCTCGGCCTCGGGGGCGCCGCGCTCGTTGCACGAGCTCGTCGTGAGGGGCTCCCCCATCGCGGTGAGTGATCGCTGACGCGGCAGTGGCGGGCGTCCGGATCGGCGCCCGCCACTGCGGCGTCCGAGGCGTCGTGGCCTGCCCCGAACTGGGGTCGCCCGCGTGCCGCGCCGTGAGAGTAGCTTGAGCGGGAAATCGGCTTTCCCGACCCGAGGGAGTGCAGAAATGGACTACGACGTCGTGCCCGCGAGACATCCGTCGCCTCGTTCCCGATCCATCCGGCGCGCCGCGCTCGCCGCGGTGCTCGTCGCCGGCCTGGCCGCGATGGGAGTCACCACGCTGGCGGTGCCCGCCGCGGCCGAGGAAACGGGCGGCACGGTCGCATCCGGTCCGGTCGCCGACGCGGTCGCGACCGACGCGGCATCAGAGCCACGTGACGAGGAGGAGAGTCTGCAGCCGCTCGACATCGGCGTCGCGGTGACGCCGCTCTCGTGCAGCACGGACCGCGACGGCAGCGCCCTGCTCGCCCTCACCGGGCTCGTCGCGGCCGGGATCGTCGCCTACGACGTGCAGGGCCCGAACTTCGCGGTGGGCGGGTCACTCGACGAGTTCGGCGAGACCGAGGAGATCGAACTCGTCGGCATGCCGCCGGGCAACTACTACGCCTACGCCGAGTGGCACCCGTTCGACGGCGACGCGCCGGCGCCTGCGCCCGTGCCGAGCTTCGATTGGGTCGGCTTCGCGATCGAACCGTGCCAGCCGGATGTCACGGTCGCCGTGACCGAGTGCTCGAGCACGGGCGGCGCGGGCACGGCCGTGGCAACGCTGTCGAACCTCGTCGCGGGCGTCGAGTACGTGGCCTGGGTCACCGACGTCGGTGCGCCGGACGGCACGCCCTACGGCGAGCCGCAGGCGGTCGTCGCCGATGCGACCGGCACCGCGACGGTGACGTTCTCCTCGCTGCCTGGCGATCGCGACTACACCGCCTGGATCGACGGCGTCTGGGAGGCGATCCCGCCCTGGGAGGAGCCGCCGTTCATCGGCAATGGCGGGAACTTCGTGCCGCTCGAGACCGTTCCGCTCTCCGCGGGCGTGGACTTCTCGACCCAGCCATGCCCGGCCGCGGCCGTGAAGCCGTCGACGACGACCTCGTCGACGACGACGACGCCGACGCTGGCGGCGACGGGAACCGACGGTGTCGGCGGTGCGCTGGTCGCGGCGGTGGCGCTGCTGGGGCTGGGCCTCGCGTCGCTCTCGGCCGGCCGACGCCGGAGCACGCCTCGCAGCTGAGACGAGCGCGGCCGCTCAGCGCAACGACCTGCCCCGCGACACCAGGGCGGCCTCGCGCCGTGCCGGCACGGTGACGGATGCCACCTCCTCGAGTCGGGGGTGCCGCTCGTCACCGTGGTCGACCACGCCGGTGTGCCACGTCAGCGTCAACCCTCCGGGACCGTCCTCGAGCAGCGCCAGGTTGTTGTCGAACCATGGCCCCTTCACGGTGCGCCACCGGAAGGGCGGATCGGGCACCTTCACCGACCGCGCCGCCAATGCGCCGATCGGGGTGGCCACCCCGTAGGACATGACGACGGCGAACCACCGCAGCAGCCGCGGAAGCGGATTGCGCACGGGTGAGCAGACGGCCTGCAGGATGCGGCCTCCGCTGTCGCGCTCCACCTCCGCCAGGAAGGAGTAGTGCACATCGCCCGACAGGAACGTCACGGTCTGCGGCGCCGGGCCGCGGTCACCGTCGGCCACCTCCGTCACGATCCGGGCGACGGCCTGGAAGCTGTTCTGGAAGGCCGCCCAGTGCTCGAGGTCGACCGCCTGCCGCAGTCGCTCGCCGATCCACGCGGCCGGTCGCCCCCACGCGCCCTGCGCGATGGCCTCATCCCAGGCCTCGACGTGGTGCAGGCCGAGGGGCAGCAGGAACGGCAGCGAACTGGCCACGAGCACGTGCCGGAATCCCCCGTGCATCTGCTCGTCGAGCCATTCGAGCTCCTGGGCATCCAACAGGCCACGAGCCGAGGGCGTCAGGTCCCGTGCCACCCGCGAGTCGACGACCACCAGCCGCACGTCGTCGAAGTCCCGGCAGTAGCTCCAGCCGTAGCCGTCGGGTTCCGCGTCGCATCGCTCGGCGAACTCGTCGAGCACGTCGGTGAGGTCGAGCTCGTCAGTCCCGTCATGGTCGATGATGCGTCGCCACACCTCGTCGGACGCTCGTGCCCCGGGCGACAGGTTGCCCAGGTGCTGGTACACCCAGTACGACGCGAGGCCGGCGACGATGCGCCCGTGCCACCACGACGTGGCCTCCATCTTCCGCTTCCAGTCGAGCGAGGCATTCCAGTCGTCGCGGATGTCGTGGTCGTCGAAGATCATGGCACTGGGGAGCGTGGACATCAGCCATCGATTGGCCCCGTCCGACCACGCGAGCTGGTAGAGGTGCCCGTACTCCTCGTAGTCCTTGAGCTCCTTGCCCGGCTCCTCATGGATGTCGCGCCGGCGTCGGATGAAGTCCTGCATCTCCTTCGAGGTCGAGTCCGCGTACACCTGGTCGCCGAGGAAGAGGAGCAGGTCGGGGCGGTCCGCCCGGCCATCGGCGACGGCGAGGGCGAACGCGCGCAGCGAGTCCACGCCGTGCGTGCGATTGCCGTGGCGGTCGTGCGAGACGCTCGTGCGGCACGACCCGAAGGCGATCCGCGCCGGCCGGCCCGGCGTGCGGGTCGCGATCACCGGCGGCGGGTAGGCGGAGTCCGCCTCAGGCCAGACGCGCCGGCCCTCGATCCGAACCTCGTAGGGTCGTTCCGTGCCCGGCTCCAGGCCGTCGACCTCCACGAGGGCGTAGTGGTGGCCGTGGACGGCGAAGGTGCGGGCGTGCCATTCCCGACCGCCCGCCTCGACGGTCACGCGGCAGTCGGCTCGCGTCTCCACCCAGATGCTGGCGGATGTCTCATCGACGAACCGCAGCATCGGACCGAGTACCAGTGGCGAGGCCGGCATGCTTCCCGTTCTACCGCGTCGCGTCCATCTGTGCCACGGGGTTGCATGGCGGATGCCGCGAGCCCCCGCTCGCGGCATCCGTTCCCCCTGCCCGTCCGGGTGGTGACCCGGGGCCTACCCCTTCGTGGATCCCGCCAGCAGGCCGCGCACGAAGTAGCGCTGCAGGCTGAAGAACACGATGAGCGGGATGATGATCGAGATGAACGCGGCCGCCGTCAGCAGCTGCCAGTCCTGGCCGCGCGTGCCCGTGAGCTCCGCCAATCGCTGGGTGAGTGGTGCCACGTCCGAGGTACCGCCGGAGAAGATCAGGGCGACGAGCAGGTCGTTCCACACCCAGATGAACTGGAAGATCGCGAAGGAGGCGATCGCCGGCACGGCCAGCGGCAGCACGATCCGGAAGAAGATCTGGCCGTGCGTCGCACCGTCGACCCTGGCCGCCTCGATCACGTCGGCGGGGATCTCCGAGATGAAGTTGTGCAGCAGGAAGATCGCCAGCGGCAGCGCGAACATCGAGTGGGCGAGCCACAGCGGCAGGTAGTTCTGCTCGGGGATGATCGGGATCACGTCGTGCAGCCAGGCCTGCATCGGCCGCAGCACGGTCGAGAAGATCTG
Organism: Agromyces ramosus; assembly: GCF_004216665.1. Taxonomy (GTDB): domain Bacteria; phylum Actinomycetota; class Actinomycetes; order Actinomycetales; family Microbacteriaceae; genus Agromyces; species Agromyces ramosus. The sequence continues at coordinate 938,988 of NZ_SGWY01000001.1, forward strand.
CAGCAGCGGCACCAGGGCCATCTGCAACGGGATGATCTGCAGCGCGAAGATGATGATGAACAGCACGCCCACGCCGCGGAACCGCATCCAGGCGAAGGCGTAGGCCGCCATCGAGGCGAACACGAGCGGGATGAGCGTCGCCAGCAGTGCGATCGCGATGGAGTTCACGATGTACGAGCCGAGCTGGGGCGACGACTGCGACGACGAGAACAGCACGTCGCGGTAGTTCTCGAGCGTGAAGCCCGGATTCGCGAAGATCGTCCACCATCCCGTGGTGCGGATGAGCTCCGCGGGCCGGAACGAGCTGATGAAGAGCCCGAAGGTCGGGATCGTCCAGAGCACGGCGATGATGAGCGACGCGATCGTCGCGGTGCGGGACGTGAGCTGCTTCTTGACCCGCATCGTCTTGGGCTGGGCGTACTCGGCCTGCTCGACGCCCTCGAGGGTGCCGAGGTTCTTGCCGACGGGAAGGTCCGCCGGGGCGACGCTGCTCATCGGATCTCCCTCTGCTTGCGAAGCACGTTGACGTTGTAGATGACGATCGGCAGCACCAGCACGAACAGGATGAGCGCGAGCGCTGAACCGCGCCCGATCTCGCTCGCCCGGAACGCCTGGGTGTACATCTCGTTCGCCACGATGCTCGTGTTGAAGTTTCCGGCCGTCATCGTGCGCACGATGTCGAAGACCTTCAGGGTGGCGATCGAGATCGTCGTGAGCACGACCACCAGCGCACCCCGGATGCCCGGGATCGTGACGTTCGTGAAGCGTTGCCACGCGTTGGTGCCGTCGAGCTGCGCCGCCTCGATCTGCTCGGTCGCGATGCCCTTGATGGCGGCGCTGAGCACGACCATCGCGAACCCGGTCTGCACCCAGATCATCACGACGATGAGGAGGATGGTGTTGATCGGATCGGTCTGCAGCCATTGCACCGGCTCGCCGCCGAATGCGACGACGATCGCGTTGAGCAGGCCGATCTGCTCCCGCTCGCCCGAGCGGTACTCGTAGACGAACTTCCAGATGACGCTCGCTCCCACGAACGAGATGGCGATCGGCATGAACAGGATCGCCTTGTAGTACCGCTCCCCGCGGGACCGGTCGATGAACACGGCGTACGCCAGGCCCACCGCGGTCGCGAACGTCGGCACGAGCAGCACCCAGATGACCGTGTTGATCAGGGTGCGGATCGCCGCGGGCTGCGTGAACGTCCACACGAAGTTGTCGAGGGTCCAGGCGCCCGACGAGTCCTGGAACGCCAGGATGCTCGTGCGGATCGCCGGGTAGACGAGGCCGACGGCCACGAACAGCAGCGCCGGGGTGAGGAAGCCCGCCAGCTGCCAGTAGTCGCGGCCCTTCTTCGGAGCCTTGTCGATGAAGAAGATGAGGAGGCCGACGACCGCGGCGAACACCGCGAGCCCCATCACCACCTGCAGGATCTTGCCGAGGAGATCGGCCGTGGTCATCGTGCCTCCCGGGTTCGTCGTTGAAGCTGGGGTGCCGAGGGGCGGGGTCCTTCAACCCCGCCCCTCGATCATGCCGCGTCCTCGGCGCTCGCCGGGCGCGACGCGCGGACGGCTAGCTGGACGGCCAGGTGGACTCGATGGTGTCGAGCACCTGCGCGGTGCTCTCGCCGCCGACCCAGGCCACGATGCCCTTCCAGAAGGAATCGGCACCGACGGCGCCGGGCATCAGGTCGGACCCGTCGAACCGGAACGTCGTCTCGGGATCCTGCAGGATCTCGATCGACTGCACGAGCAGCTCGCTCGACGCGTTCTCGGGGTCGACGCCCTTGTTCGCGCTGATCACGCCGCCCAGGCTCACCCGGTTGTTCGCCCAGGTGTCGCTCGAGAGGAAGGTGCGGAACGCCTCCACCTCGTCCGCCTCGCGGAAGGCCACGACGATCTCGCCACCACCCGTGACCGACAGCGGGTCACCGGCGTTCACGGGCGGGAGCAGGAAGCCGAACACGTCGCCGTCGGAGGCCACCGACACGGCGTCGCCGCCCTCGGGGTTCCAGAAGGTCTCGTAGAACGACGCCTGGTGGTGCAGCGAGCACTCGCCGTCGAGGATCGGCAGGCCGGCCTCCTGGAACGACTGCGTGATCTGCGTCGAGACATCGCCGATGCCGCCGTTGACCATCTCGTCGCTCTTCAGCACCTCGCCGACGCCATCGAACGCCTCGGCGATCTGCGGGTCGTTGAACGGGATCTCGTGCGTGACCCACTGGTCGTAGACCTCAGGACCGGCCTGGCGCAGCACGTAGTCCTCGACCCAGTCGGTGCCAGGCCAACCCGTGGCCTCACCGGACTCGAGGCCGACGCACCATGGCTTGTGGTCACCCTCTGCGGCGATGTCCGCGGAGAGCTGCATGAGCTCGTCGATCGTCTGAGGGATCGCGTAGCCCTTCTCCTCGAACTCGGTGGGCGAGTACCAGACGTAGCCCTTGATGCTCGCCATGAGCGGGGCCCCGTAGAAGGTGTCCTCATAGGTGCCGTACTGCTTCCAGTCCTCGGACCAGAACTCGTCGACGTTCGCCTCGACGCCCTCGGACCCCGGGATGAGCCAACCGCCTGCGGCGAGGCGCGCCATCAGGCCCGGCTGCGGCACGAAGCCGACGTCGGGCGCGTTGCCGCCCTCGGCGAGCACCGCGATCTGGGCCTCGAACTCGCTCGAGCCCTGGTACTCCACCGAGATGCCGGTGCAGGTCTCGAAGTCGGCCCACGATTCGTTGAGCCGGTCGGCCTCGAGGTCGAGGATCGTGCCGGCCGCCGTGACCTCCGCGCCGTCGAACGTGCCGTACGTCTCGTAGTCGCTGCAATCGACGTCGGCCGCGTCCTGTTCGGCGACGTCGCCCGTGCAGGCCGTGAGTGCGAGGCCGACCGCGGCGGCCGCCACCACGGGGGCCATCCAACGGCGATGCCGTGTGAGTCTCATGTCATCTCCTCGTTGAGTGTGGTGCAAGGGGAAAGCCGGGAACCGGTTCCAGCCTCCACGGTAGGACAACAGGGTGATTCCTCACAAGGGACGGGAGGTCACGGTTCGGATACCGAACGTCGTTCCGCCGGGAACCGGCGCGAGAGCGCTCCCACCGCCCGCGGGCGCCAGGATCTCGGCGTCGGCATGGGGCATCCGGAAACGGTTCCACATTCGCTCCCGCGAGCACTACACTCTGCATCGGAGCAGCCCGACGGAGGGAGGCGCTGATGGCCGCCATCGGCGATGTCGCGCGCCTCGCGGGGGTCTCGAAGGCCACCGCCTCCCGCGCCCTCTCCGGCCGCGGCTACGTCGCCGACGACACCAGGCGCCGGGTCGAGGCCGCCGCCGCCGAGATCGGGTACATCGCGTCGCCGGATGCCGCGAGCCTCGTCACGGGTCGCACGAAGAACGTCGGCGTGATCATCCCGTTCGTGAACCGCTGGTTCTTCGGCGAGGTGCTCGAGGGCATCGAGCGCGCGTTGCTCGGCGCGGGCTACGACCTCACGCTCTATAACCTCTCCGAGCCGGGGCCCGGCCGCGCCCGGGTGTTCGACTTCTTCCTCGCCCGCAAGCGCGTCGACGCCGTGATCGCGGTCGGCGTCGACCTCGACGAACACGAGGTCGCCTCACTCGACCGGCGCGAGAAGCCGCTCGTCTGCCTCGGCGGGAGCGGCGGCGCCGCGGCCCGGCTCTCGGTCGACGACCGTGCGGTGGGGCAGCTGGCCACCGAGCACCTGCTGCACCTCGGGCACACGCGCATCGCGCACCTGGCCGGCGCGGGCGCGGCCGCGATGCCGGCGAGCGTGCAGGGGCAGCGCCGCCGGGGATTCCTCGACGCCGTCGCGGCGGCCGGGATCCCGGCGGGCGAGCACGCGCACATCCTCGAGGCCGAGATGAGCATGCCCGGCGGCCACACCGGCGCGCTCCAGCTCCTCGGCCACCCGGGCCGCCGGCCCACCGCGCTGTTCGCCGCATCCGACGAGATGGCCTTCGGCACGATCCGGGCCGCCGAGCGTCTGGGCATCGACGTGCCCGCCGACCTCTCGGTCATCGGCGTCGACGGCCACGAGTACGCCGAGATGTTCGAGCTCACGACCGTCGAGCAGTACCCCGGCGAGCAGGGGCGGCTCGCGGTCGACGTCGTCCTGCGGCTGCTCGACGAGGCGACGGCCGATCCGCTGCCCGACTCCGGTGCACCGCTGCCCACCAGGCTGGTGGTGCGCTCCACGACGAGCGCCCCACGCTGAACGGCCGTGCGGCCCGGCCGAGGCGCCGGATGCCTCGGGCTCGCGTCGCCGTCCGTGACGGCCTCCGCCACGGCGAGCGCGGGCTCCGGTGCGGGTGGTCGTCGGTCACGGGGCCCGCGGCGGCGAGGCCGACGGCCGGGAGCGACAGCGCGATCCAGCGCAGGCGCTCAGAAAGCCCTTTCTCGCGAGTTCGCGCCAATGGCACGAATTCGCCAAGATCGTGGTTGCACCATCCCGTGATCGTGGGGTAGAAACGTCTCCAGCGGCTGAGATAGCGCTTTCTCAGAGCGGTCAACGACGACGACTGGAGACCACGTGTTCCCGATGAGACGACCCGGCGCCCTGCGGCCGGTCCTCCGGCCCGGGCCGGGGCGGCGATGAGCGCCCTCGGCGAGCTTCGCCGCATCAAGGGCTCGACGCCGCCGAAGCAGCGCAATCAGAACCGGGCCGCGTTCCTCTTCCTGCTCCCGTGGTTCCTCGGCCTCGCGCTCGTGACGATCGGTCCGATGGCGGCCTCGCTCGGCCTGTCGTTCACGCGGTACAACCTGCTGAGCCCGCCGCGCTTCAACGGCATCGACAACTTCGTGCGGATGCTCGAGGACGAGCGGTTGCACACGTCGCTCGGGGTCACGTTCCAGTACGTGTTCATCTCCGTGCCGTTGCAGCTCGGTCTCGCGCTGCTGCTCGCCGTGGCGCTCGACCGGGGCCTGCGCGGGTTGTCCTTCTACCGGTCGGCGTTCTACCTGCCGTCGCTCCTCGGAGCGAGCGTGGCGATCGCCATGCTGTGGCGCCAGATCTTCGGCGTCGACGGGCTCGTGAACACGGTCCTCGCCTGGTTCGGCATCGAGGGACAGGGCTGGATCTCGAATCCAGACACGGCGCTCGGCACCCTGATGGTGCTCAACGTCTGGACGTTCGGATCGCCGATGGTGATCTTCCTGGCGGGGCTGCGCCAGATCCCCGCGATGTACTACGAGGCGGCAGCGGTCGACGGCGCCAGTCGCCGGCAGCAGTTCTGGCGCATCACGATGCCGCTGCTGACGCCGATCATCTTCTTCAACCTGATCCTGCAGCTCATCGGGGCGTTCCAGTCGTTCACCCAGGCGTTCATCGTCTCGGGCGGCACCGGCGGGCCCGTCGACTCGACGCTCTTCTACACGCTGTACCTCTACCAGCGCGGCTTCGCGAACCTCGACATGGGCTATGCCTCCGCGATGGCCTGGTTGCTGCTCGTGATCATCGCCGCATTCACCGCCATCAACTTCTGGGCCTCGAAGTATTGGGTGTTCTACGATGACCAAGACTGATCCCGCCGTCGACCTCGCGCCGCTCACGGAGTCGGTCGTCACCGGGCTTCCGCCCGAGCAGGTCCGAGACGACCGCCGCAAGAACGCCTTCCGCAAGCCCGTCTCGAGCCTCATCCGGCACGCCATCCTCATCGCGGCGGCGCTGCTGATGCTCTACCCGGTCATCTGGATGGTCGTGAGCTCGGTCCGGCCGAACGACGTGATCTTCCGCGAGCCGGGGATCATCTTCGACAGCTTCGAGATCTCGAACTACGTCGACGGCTGGAACGCGCTGTCGTACCCGTTCAACACGTACCTGCTGAACTCGGCGCTCGTGGTGCTCGGCAGCATCGTCGGCAACCTCGTATCGTGCTCCATGGCCGCCTACGCCTTCGCCCGGCTCGACTTCACGGGCAAGCGCTTCTGGTTCGCCATCATGCTGCTCAGCATCATGCTGCCGATCCACGTGATCATCGTGCCGCAGTACGTGCTCTTCTCCCAGCTCGGATGGGTCAACACCTTCCTGCCGCTCATCGTGCCGAAGCTGCTCGCGACCGACGCGTTCTTCATCTTCCTGATGGTGCAGTTCATCCGCGGCATCCCGCGCGAACTCGACGAGGCGGCCCGCATCGACGGTGCGGGGCATCCGCGGATCTTCCTGCAGATCATCCTCCCGCTCATGGTGCCGGCGCTTGCGACCGTGACGATCTTCACGTTCATCTGGACGTGGAACGACTTCTTCAGCCAGCTCATCTACCTCACGAAGCCGGCGCTCTACACCGTCCCGCTCGCGCTGAATGCGTTCCAGGACGCCCAGAGCGCGACCGACTTCGGCGAGATGTTCGCGATGAGCGTCGTGTCGCTCATTCCCATCTTCCTGATCTTCCTCTTCGGCCAGCGATTCCTGATCAAGGGCATCGCGACGACGGGGATCAAGTGATCGGCCTGCCCGATCCTCGGCCGGCGCGCATCGTCGTGCGCCCGTCGACGGCACCACCAGCACGAACCACTCCCCCGCACCACGAGACATCCAGGAAGGACACCACCATGCGAGGCAACCTACGACGCCGTCTCGGCGTCGTCGCGGCCATCGGCGCAGCGACGACGCTCGCCCTCACGGCCTGCGCCGGCAACGCCGCCCCCGCCGACGAGGCGCCCGAGCTCGAGCTCTCCGACGAGCCGGTCACGCTCTCATTCACCTGGTGGGGCAACGACACCCGCCACGCGATCACCGAGGAGCTCATCGCCGCGTTCGAGGAGGAGCATCCGAACATCACGATCGAGCCGCAGTACACCGACTGGGCCGGCTACTGGGACAAGCTCTCCACATCCGTGGCGGCGGGGGACATCCCCGACATCATCCAGATGGACGAGAAGCAGCTGTCGACGTACGCCGCCAACGGCGTGCTCATGGACCTCGGCGGCCTCTCCTCGGTGCTCTCCACCGGGGACTACCCCGCGGCCGTGCTCGGCACCGGCGCGCTCGACGGAACGCAGTACGGCGTGCCGGTCGGCATCAACTCCTACACGATCATCGCCAACAGGGACCTCCTCGACCAGTACGGCGTCGACCTGCCCGACGACGAGACGTGGACGTGGGACGACTTCGTCGACACCGCCGCGGAGGTCGCGGAGGCCAGCGGCGGTGCCATCGCGGGTACCCAGTCGTGGGGCTTCGAGGACGGCGGACTGAACAACTGGCTGCGCCAGCGCGACAGCGCGCTCTACACGACCGACGGCGAGGTCGCCGCCACCGAGGAGGACCTCGAGTCGTGGTGGGAGTTCCTGCTCGAGGCCACGAAGGCCGGCGCGACGCCCGCCCCCTCGGCGACCATCGAGCGCGAGTCCGGCGGCCTCGCCGAGTCGTTCACCGCGACGAACCAGTCCGCGTTCGGCCCGTGGTGGTCGAACCAGGTGCAGGCGCTCCGTGACGCGAGCGGGCAGGACCTGGTCGCCCTGCGCGTGCCGTCGACCGACGGCGCATCCGACGGCTGGCCCTACTACAAGCCGTCGATGTTCTGGTCGGCGTCGTCCAAGACCGAGCACCCGGCCGAGGTCGCGACGTTCCTCGACTACCTGGCCAACAGCGAGGACGCCGCCGACCTGCTGCTCGCCGAGCGCGGCGTCCCGGCCAACGAGAGGATCCGCGACTACATCACGCCGAAGCTCGACGACGTCAACCAGACCGTGGTCGGGTTCCTCGACGACCTCGCCCCCGAGGTGGGAGACGCTCCGCCCGCCACGCCCCCGGGCGGCGGTGCGATCGAGGCGATCATCGACCAGCACACCCAGAAGGTGCTCTTCGGCGAGCTGACCCCCGATCAGGCCGCGACGAGCTTCCTCGCGGAGCTGCAGCAGGCGCTCGACGACGCCGCCGTCTGATCCCCCGCCGACGGCCCATCCTCCCGGTCCGTCACCCCGAGCGGCTGCCGCGTCTGCCTGCGCGGCAGCCGCTCACCTCCCCGCCGACCCCGCGTCGGCACCGCGTTCGCGCCCCACTCGGCGTAGCGTCGTTCCCAGCCACTTCCCCGACGGAGGTCCACGTTGCCCAACTCGCCCAGGCAGGTCACGATCGCCCAGGTCGCCGAGTACGCCGGCGTCTCGCAGGCGTCGGTGTCCCGGGTGCTGAATCGCAACCAGACGGTCGACCCGGCCATCTCGGCCAGGGTGCGCGACGCGATCGAGAAGCTGAACTACTCGCCGAGCCAGATGGCGCGCAACCTCGTGCGCGGGCGCAGCAATACCGTCGCGCTCGTCGTCCCCGACCTCGAGAACCCGATGTTCCAGGGCGTGCTGAAGGGGTTGAGTCGTGAGGCCGCCCTCGACGGCTACCGAGTGCTCGTGGCCGACACGGCCGAACGCGTCGCCGATGAGGAGGAGATCGCCGTCGAGGCCCGCTCCCGATGCGACGCACTCGTGCTCGTCTCACCCCGCATGCCTGCGGAGCGGCTCGAGGCGCTGCTCGCCCGCTCGGGCCCGATCGTCGTCGTGAACCGCCCGGTCGCGAGCGACCCGGCAGCGGAGCTGTCGGTCGACTACGAGCACGCCGTCCGCACGCTCGGCGAGCACCTCGTCTCGCTCGGCCATTCGCGCATCGCCTACCTCTCAGGTCCGCCGCAGGCCTATGCCGACGGACTCCGTCGTCGCGGGCTCGCCGAGTTCGTCGCCCGGCACGCCGGAGTCGAGGTGCTCGACATCGCGGGCGGGTCGCAGGTGGAGGACGGATATCGCGCCGCCGAGGACGTGCTCTCGTCGAGCGCCACCGCGGTCATCGCCTTCAACGACCTCGTCGCGCTCGGCCTGCTGGCGCGCCTTCGCGAGCTCGCCGTGGACGTGCCCGGGGAGATCTCCGTCACGGGCATCGACGACATACCCCTCGCCAGGTTCGCAGCCCCCGCGCTCACGACGATGTCCGTTCCGCGCGTCGAGCTCGGCGCACAGTCGTGGCGCCGGCTCCGCGATGCGATGTCAGGCGCGCCGGCGACGCATCCGCTCTCCTACCGGGCGATCCTCGAGGTGCGCGGAAGCACGGGACCCGCGCCCGAGGCGTCGGGCTGGCTGTCCCCCGGCCGTCCGGTGCTGCGGATCGGCGATCGGGTGGTGGCGCGGTACGAGGAGGGCACGAGCATCGACTCGGTGCTCTCGCCGCGGCCGTTCCTCCACCCGGTCGAGACCCTGGCCGGCGTGCGGGTCACCGACAGCCACCCCACCGACCACCTCCACCACTTCGGCATCGGCGTGGCCCTGCCCGACGTCAACGGCACGTCGTACTGGGGCGGTCGCACGTACGTGCAGGACGTCGGCTCGATCATGCTCGAGAACCAGGGCGTGCAGCGACGCGACGAGCTCACGGTCGACGGCGACGCGCTGGTGGAGCGGCTCACCTGGATCGACGAACGCGAGGTCGCGCAGCTCAGCGAGGTGCGCGTGCTCACCGGCCGGCCCACCCGAGTGGGCGAACGCGACGCCTGGACACTGGGGTGGCGCAGCACGCTCGCTGCGAACTTCGGCGCGCTCGTCTTCGGGTCCCCCGCGACCAACGGACGCGAGGGCGCGGGCTACGGCGGCCTGTTCTGGCGCTTCCCCCGCTGGGATGCCACGGTGATCACGCGCGACGGCGAGGGCGAGGCGACCGCGCACGGGTCCACCTCGCCATGGCTCGCGGTCGTCGATGCCGGTCGCCACGTGACCGTGCTGCTCGCCCAACCGGCGGGCGGCCCCACGCTGCCGTGGTTCGCGCGCGTCGGGGAGTACCTCGGCATCGGGCCGGCGGTCGCGTGGAGCGAGTTGCTCACGGTGCCCGAGGGCGGCACGCTTGAACTCGGCCTCGACGCCCTGCTCCTCGACCGGGCCGTCACCGACCCCGGGGAGCTCGAGCGGCTCGCCGGGTTGCTCGGCCCGAACGCCAACGCCACCGTCGAGGGCCTCGAGAGCGGGCTGCTCGCCAACCCCGACGGGCTCGCATGAGCGAGCGGATGCCGCGGATCGGCGTCGCGGGCACGCACGGCCATGGCGCGACCCACGTGGCCGCGGCCCTGGCGCTCGAACGGCAGGGCCGCGCGGTGCTCGCGGCGGTGGCGGACCACCGCCCGCCCGGCGCCGACCTCGCGGGCACCCCCGCCTACCGTGAGGCGAGCGAGATGATCGCCTCCGCGTCGCTCGACGTGGTCGTCCTGTCGACGCCGATGCACACGCACCTCCCGCTCGCGGAGGCGGCGCTCGCGGCCGGCGCGCACGTGCTGCTCGAGAAGCCGCCGACGCCCACGCTCGACGAGTTCCATCGCCTGCTGGCCGCCGCCGACGAGGCCGGCCGGGTCGTGCAGCTGGGATTCCAGAGCCTCGGCTCGTCGGCCGTGCCCGAGATGCGGCGGCTCGTCGCCGACGGCGCGGTCGGCGACCCGGTGCGCTACGGTGCGCTCGCCACCTGGGTGCGCACCGAGGAGTACTGGCGGCGCACGCCGTGGGCGGGCCGACGCGAGCTCGACGGGGTGCCCGTGGTCGACGGCGCGGTGACGAACCCGCTCGCACACGCGGTGGCGACCGGCTTGGCGATCGCCGGCGCCACTCGTGAACCGGACGTCACCGGCGTGCGTCTCGACCTCTATCGTGCCAACGACATCGAGGCCGACGACACCTCCTCGCTCGTCGTCGACCTCGTCAGCGGCGACACGCTGGCCTGCGCGCTCAGCCTCACCGCGTCGCGGCGCGGCGAGCCGTGCATCGTGATCGAGGGCACGACCGGGCGCCTCGTGCTCTGGTACACGCTCGACGTGATCCAGCTGTTCGAACCCGGAGCGGCGTTCCCGACGACCACCGGCTATGCGCGCACCGGCCTCTTGGCCAACCTCGTCGACCACGTCGTCGACGGCGTGCCGCTGCTCGTGCCGGCCGCGTCGACCGGCGCGTTCATGCGCGTGCTCGAGGCGGTTCGCACGAGCGCGGCACCGACCCCCATCGCACCCTCCTTCATCGACCGGCGGGTGGGCGACGAGGGCACGCGCCGCGTGGTGCGCGACCTCGAGGCCTGGAGCGCACGCGTCGTCGCCGAAGGCCGCACGTTCGCGGAACTGGGCGCGCCGTGGGCCCGGAACGGCTGAGCGGGCGGCGGCCCAGGGCTGCGCCGCTGCGGCGCGGCGCGCCGGCGCCGCCTCCGGGGCGCGCGATCATGACCCTGAGCTCGGCGAACCCACGCCGTGGCGTGATTCCACTCGACCTGAGGAGTTCCCCGTGACCGACGTCACCCCCAACAGCGGCCAGGCGCCGCTCGACGCTCCGCTCCGTGGCGCGAGCTTCGGGCAGGCCTTCACCCGGTTCTTCAAGAAGTACGTGATCTTCCACGGACGCGCGAGCCGCAGCGAGTTCTGGTGGTGGTTCCTGGCCAACTTCGTCATCAGCGGCGTGCTCTACGGCATCTCGTACACCATGGGCACGCCCATGACCGTCAACGAGAGCGGCGTCCCCACGCCGGTCTACACGGCCGCACTCATCCCGTACACGCTCTGGGGTATCGCGACGTTCATCCCGTGGCTCGCCCTCTCGTGGCGCCGCTTGCACGACACCAACCGGTCGGGCGCATGGTGGTTCATCGGCCTCATCCCGTTCGTGGGCGGCATCATCCTGCTCGTCTTCTTCCTGCTGCCGCCCGACCCGGCGGGCGCTCGCTTCGATCGCTGAGGCGCGCCCTGGGCGCGGCGGGCGCTCGGAACGACGGATGCCCCGTGGCGAACGAATCGGCACGGGGCATCCGCGTGTCGCCTGCATGTCTCAGGGCCAGCCCGGTGGTCGCCTGACGAGCGGCGTCGTAGCGTCCGCATCGGGCGACCTGCGGCACCGATCCGGTCCGTGCACGCCCAGCACCGATGAAGGAGGGCACCATGACCACCGAAACCGCCGCCGCCTCGAGCGCGGCAATCGCTTCCGCCGACGGCATCACGCTCCAGCGGATCGCCCGGGCGGGCGGATACGCCGGCCCGAACGACGGCGTCCCCGGGCCGAACACCTGGAAGGGCCTCCAGCAGACCGGCAAGGGGTACGCCTACGCCGGTCACATCGACGGCCATCCTGGCCCGGCGACGTGGGAGGGCCTCCAGCGGCTCGCCGTCAAGGGCGGATACACCGGTCCCATCGACGCGGTCATGGGGCCCGCGTCGTGGAAGGGCGTCCAGACCGTCCTCGCGGGATTCGGCTACGCCGGCCCCGTCGACGGCATCCCGGGTCCGGCCACGAACACGGCGCTGCAGGTCCTCGCCCGCATCGGCGGCTACTTCGGCCCTTACAACGGGGTCCTCGGCCCGAACTCCTGGAGGGGCGTGCAGACCGTGCTGTCCGGCGCCGGGTACGCGGGTCCCGTCGACGGCGTCCCCGGACCGAACACCTGGAAGGCGCTGCAGCGCATCGCACAGCGAGGCGGGTACGCGGGGCCGGTCGACGGCGTCCCCGGACCGAACACCTACGCCGGGCTCGCCGCGCTCCTTCTTCGGAGTGAGCACGACTGACCAGGACGACGGATGCCCCGTGCCGAATGAATCGGCACGGGGCATCCGTGTGTTCAGGTGACGCCGGTCACCTCAAGCTGCGGCGCTCTCGCGAGCGCTCACGACTACTCGAGGGTGACGGTCGCGCTCAGGTGTCGCTGCCCTCCTCGAGGGCGGCCACTACTTGAGGGTGACGGTAGCGCCGGCCTCCTCGAGGGCGGCCTTCGCCTTGTCGGCGGTCTCCTTGTTCGCGCCCTCGAGCACGGCCTTGGGAGCACCGTCGACGACGGCCTTGGCCTCGCCGAGGCCGAGCGAGGTGAGCTCGCGGACGACCTTGATGACCTGGATCTTCTTGTCGCCGGCAGCCTCGAGGACGACGTCGAAGGAGTCCTTCTCCTCGACCTCTTCGGCAGCAGCGCCGCCGCCGGCGGCAGCGGGGCCGGCAACGGCCACGGGGGCGGCCGCGGTGACCTCGAAGGTCTCCTCGAACGCCTTGACGAACTCAGAGAGCTCGATGAGGGTCAGGCCCTTGAACTGCTCGAGCAGTTCCTCAGTGGACAGCTTCGCCATGATTTTTCTCCTTAGATTCTTGGTTACTCACCGCTTGAGAGGCTCGCGCCTACGCAGCGGACTCCTGCTTCTCACGCAGCGCGTCGACCGTGCGAACGGCCTTCGACAGCGGTGCGTTGAACAGATATGCGGCTCCGAACAGCGAGGCCTTGAAGGCACCGGCGAGCTTCGCCAGCAGCACTTCGCGGGACTCGAGGTCGGCGAGCTTGCCTACCTCTTCGGCGGTCAGGGGCTTGCCATCGAAATAGCCGCCCTTGACCACGAGGAGGGGGTTCGCCTTGGCGAAGTCACGCAGCGCCTTCGCGACGGCGACCGGGTCACCGTGCACGAATGCGATCGCGGAAGGACCGGCGAGCTCGTCATCGAACGACGAGATGCCGGCGTTGTTCGCCGCGATCTTGGTCAGCGTGTTCTTCACCACGGCGTAGCTCGCGTCCTCACTGATGGACTTGCGCAGCGTCTTGAGCTGGGCAACAGTGAGGCCGCGGTATTCGGTCAGCAGAACGGCGGTCGAGCTCTCGAACAGGTTCGTGAGTTCGGCAACCGAGGCTTCCTTGTTCGCCATGGCCACTCCTTGTGTCTTCAACGCGTCCCGCGGGAGCGGGGCACGGCCTCGGAGCGCTGGCAAACTCGGGAGAAAGAAAAGAGCTCCGGCGCAGTTGCGCGGAGCTCGGCCCGATCGAACGGGAAGTCTTCGTCACACCTGCGCGGGCACTTGCTTTCGCAAGACTTCGGTCGGCTCCCAGCATGTGATCAACACGGTGCTGCGCGCACGACAACCAGCGGTCTTCGGCTCCGACAAGGGTAGCGGATGCCGCGGCCGCCGCCAAATCGCGGTCGCCCTCGCCGTCGCCAAGCGTCCGCGGCCTCCGGGCACCGGAGTCCGGACCGCCCTAGCATGATGGGTGCTTCAGTGCATCCCCCGATGCGGCGCGCTCCTCGCGGATCGAGACTGTGCCCACCGCGGGCGTCGTGCCCCGATCCGCGGGGCATCCCGTCGGCGCCCTTGAACGAAGGAACCGATCATGAACACTGACAGCGCCGGCGGACGGGTACCTGAGGGCCCGACCGGACGGCAGATCATCACGTTCGCCCCGGTGGACGACGCCACGGCCACCCGCGAGCTGCGCGACGTGGCCGACCTCGACGTCGGCACGTCCCGGGGCCTCGACGACCCGGCGGCGGCTGCGACCGGGAACGTCTACCTCGAAGAGCTCAGGATCGCGATCGTCGACTCCGCGCCCGACCAGCTCGGCGCGCTGTCGCGCGCGGTCGGCGACTCGGCGAGCCCGATCCTCGCGGTGGAACCCGAGGTGTACGTGTACCCGTTCGGCGCCATCGACGCGCCGCCCGCAGTGGCGCAGGACGACTCCGACGCAGAGACGGAGGACGACGAGGTCGACGCGGCCGAGACGTACGCCGACACCGACACCTACACCTGGGGCCTGAAGGCCGTGCACGCGGTGCCGCCGATCCTGGCGACCGCTCCCTGGGCGGGAGCGGGGATCCGGATCGCCGTGCTCGACACGGGGATCGACCTCGGTCACCCCGACTTCGCCGGACGCGTGATCGCGAGCCAGTCGTTCATCCCCGGACAACCGGTGCAGGACGGCCACTCGCATGGCACGCATTGCGCGGGCACGGCCGCCGGACCGAAGTCGCCCCCGGGCACGCAGCGGCGCTACGGCGTCGCGCACGGCTCTCGGCTCATCGTGGGCAAGGTGCTGAGCGACTCGGGCAGCGGCACCAGCGGCCAGATCCTGGCCGGCATCGAGTGGGCCATCCAGCAGGGCGCCCACGTGATCTCGATGTCGCTGGGCTCGGCCGTCGCCGTGGGCCAGACGTACTACACCTACTACGAGCAGGCGGCGACCGCGGCCCTGAACGCCGGGTCGCTCATCGTCGCCGCAGCGGGCAACAGCGGGTGGGCGCCGGTCGGCGCCCCGGCCAACAGCCCATCGGTGCTCGCGGTGGCCGCTCTCGACCAGGCGCTCCAACGCGCTCCGTTCTCGTGCGTCGGGCTGAACGGCAATGGCGGCGAGGTGAACATCGCGGCGCCCGGCGTCGCGACGTACTCCTCCGTGCCCGTCTCGAAGGGCTCGTACGGGTTCAAGAGCGGCACGAGCATGGCCACCCCGCACGTCGCCGGCGTCGCGGCAACGCTCGCCCGGAAGACCGGCCTGCGCGGCCGTGCGCTCTGGCAGGAGCTCGTCCGCACGGCGCTGCCGCTCCCGCTTTCCGCGCAGGAGGTCGGCGCCGGCCTCGCGGTCGTGCCGACGCGTCGTCGGCCGATCTGGGACTACCGGCCGATCCCGTGGCGGCCGGGACCGATCATCGACCCGGGCCCGCTCGAGCCGAATCCCATCCCGTAGGGAGGACCGACGATGTCCGAGCCGGATGCCCCGGGCGGCCGCCGCGTGCACGTGACCGTGACGGGCCGCGGCGTCGACGACGCGCTCGCCGACCTGCGGGACGCCGGGCTCGAGGTGGACGAGGCCCTTCGTGGTCTCGGCATCGTGACCGGGCGCGCGGCGCCCGACGCGGTCGAGCGGATGCGCGGCCTCCCGGGGGTGACCGTCGAGCCGGAGGACCAGGTGCAGCTGCCCCCGCCCGACGCGCCGGTGCAGTAGCACGGACGCACCGGAACCGGGCCCGCTCAGCGGGCCCGGTTCCGCCCTGCCGGGCCGGATGCGCCTCGTCGTCGGGGGGTCGCGGTAGACCGGAGGGCATGGAGATCACACACCTGAATCCCGACTCGCTGTTCACGAACCCGGCGTTCAGCCAGGGCGTGCTCGTGCGCGGGGCGTCGAACACGCTCTACGTCGGCGGCCAGAACGGCACGGATGCCTCGGGCGCCATCATCGAGGGCGGCCTCGGCGCCCAGACCGAGCAGGCCCTGCACAACGTGCTGGCGGTGCTCGCCGAGGCGGGCGCCGACCAGGCCAATGTCGTGCGCATGGCCGTGTACGTCGCCGCCGGCGAGTCGGTCGACGAGGGCTTCGCGGCGTCGATGCGGGTCTGGGGGCAGCATCCGACCGCTCTCACGGTGCTCTTCGTGGCGGCGCTCGGGCGCCCCGACGCGCTCGTGGAGATCGAAGCCGTGGCCGTACTCGACTGAGCGCCGGCATCCGGTCGTCGATGCCGGCCGGCCACTCCTTCGATAGTTGACGAAGTCCACTATTCCGATATAGTTGACGTCCGTCAATCAATTTTCTGGAGTCACATGGCCACCGCTCAGCGCACACGCGCGCGCAACACGACGGATGCCGCCGCACCCGCCAAGCTCTCCGACAACGGCATGACGCACCGCGAGGTGCTCACCGCCCTGTCGGGCCTCCTGCTCGGCATGTTCGTGTCGATGCTCGCCTCGACGGTCGTCGGCACCTCGTTGCCGCTCATCATCTCCGACCTCGAGGGCGACCAGTCCGCCTTCACCTGGGTGGTCACCGCGACCCTGCTCGCCACCACCGTGTCGACGCCCATCTGGGGCAAGCTCGCCGACCTCTTCAACCGCAAGCTGCTGCTGCAGCTCGCCCTCGTCATCTTCGTCGTCGCGTCGGCGGTGGCCGGATTCTCGCAGGACACCGGCACGCTCATCACGATGCGCGTCTTCCAGGGCCTCGGGGCCGGCGGCCTCGCGGCCCTCAGCCAGATCGTGATGGCCGACATCATCAGCCCCCGCGAGCGCGGCAAGTACGCCGGCCTCTTCGGCGCGGTCATGGCCGTCGCCACCGTCGGCGGCCCGCTGCTCGGCGGCGTGATCACCGACACCCTCGGATGGCGCTGGAACTTCTTCGTCGGCCTCCCCATCGCGATCGTCGCCCTCGTGCTCCTGCAGCGCACGCTGCACCTGCCCAAGCGCCCGAAGACCAAGGTGACCATCGACTACCTCGGCATCGTGCTCATCTCGGCCGGCGTCTCGCTGCTGCTGCTCTGGGTCACGTTCGCCGGCAAGGACTTCGACTGGATCTCCGTGCCGAGCCTCCTCATGGTCGGCGGGGCCGCCCTGCTGCTTCTCATCGCCGTGATCGTCGAGCTCCGGGTCACGGAGCCCGTCATCCCCCTCGGTCTCTTCAAGAACCGCACCTTCACCCTCTCGGTGATCGCGTCGATCTCCGTCGGCGTCGCGATGTTCGGCACCGCGGTGTTCCTCAGCCAGTACATGCAGCTCGCGCGCGGCGCCACGCCCACCGAGTCGGGCCTGCTCACGATCCCGATGATGGCGGGCGTGCTCATCTCCTCGACCGTCATCGGCGCCCTCGTGAGCCGTCGCGGCAAGTGGAAGGGCTTCATGGTCACGGGCGGCGTGCTCCTCGTCGTCGGCAGCCTGCTGCTCTCGCAGCTGCACTACGACACCGAGTTCTGGTACGTCGGCGTCTCGATGTTCGTGCTGGGCGCGGGCGTCGGCATGCTCATGCAGAACCTCGTGCTCGTCGTGCAGAACACCACCGAGGTGCGGAACCTGGGCGTCGCCACGAGCGCGGTCACCTTCTTCCGCAGCCTCGGCGGCACGATCGGCGTCGCGGTGATGGGCTCGATCCTCGGCACCGTCGTGGCCGAGGACATCAGGAGCGGGATCGGCGGCCTGCCCCCCGAGCAGCAGCTCCAGGCCGCGCAGGCCCTCGGTGCCGGGACGATCCCGCAGATCAGCGCCCTGCCCGAGTTCCTCCGCGTGATCGTCGAGTCGGCGTACGGCATGGGCGTGGGCAGCGTGTTCCTCGCGGCGGTCCCGCTCGCGATCGTGACGCTCATCGCCGTGATCTTCATCCCGAACGGCGCCCTCGGCACCCAGAACGCGGTCCAGCGCGCGACGGCCGAGCGGTCGGGCGCAGCCGGTGCGGCCGGGGCATCCACCCACGCATCCGCCGATGCCGAGGACGAGCTCACCCGTGAGCTCGAGGACGCCGAGGATGCGGCGATCGACGCGGCCGCGGCATCCGTCGCCCTGGCCCCGGTCGGCCTCGCCCACGATCCGGCGACGGACTCGATGGCGGCGCTCCAGGACGTCTCGGCCGGCGGCCGCGACAGCGCCTCGCGTGCCGAATAGGATCACCGCATGACCCCCAGCGCCGAGACCGCCATCCGCGCGGCCACCGACGACGAGATCGCCTCCGTCGAGGAGCAGCTCCGGCTGCTCTTCGTCCGGGTGCGGGCCGTCTGGAAGGAGGCTGCCGCCGCCGTGCATCCCGACCTCCAGCCGGTCGGGTACAAGATCATCTCGGCGCTCGTGCACCGCGGGCGCATGCACGCCGGCGCCCTCGCCGACACGCTCGAGATCGACAAGAGCGTGGTCAGCCGACAGGTCAAGCACCTCGAAGCGCTCGGGCTCGCGGTCACCGTCGCCGACCCGAACGACGGGCGCGCCCGATTCGTCGAGGCGACGCCTGCCGCGATCGAGAGCATCGGCCAGAAGGGCTCCCGGATGCAGCAGCAGCTCTACGCGTCGCTGCGCACGTGGTCGGGCGACGACGTCGACGAGCTCGCACGCCTGCTCGCCCGGTTGACCTCCGAGGTCGTCGCCCCGGCCACGACGGACTCAGCCTCGGGCGACTGACGGCGCTTCCGCGGCCTCGGCGCTCGCGCCCGGGCCGTCGGCATCCGCATCCGGGCGGCCGGACGCGGGCAGCCGCACGGTGAACCGGGTCGCGCCCGGCTCGCTCGTCACCGACACGTCGCCGTGGTGCGCCTCGACGACGGCCCGCACGATCGCGAGGCCGAGCCCGGTGCTCCCGGCGCGGCGAGACCGCGACGAGTCGCCGCGGGCGAACCGCTCGAAGAGCGAGCCGACGAGGTCGGGCGGGATGCCGGGGCCGTCGTCCTCCACGGCGAGCACCACGTCGTCGCCGTCGCGCTCGAGCATGGCGACCACGCTCGTGCCCTCGGGCGTGTGCACGCGGGCGTTCGCGAGCAGGTTGGTGACGACCTGGCGGAGCCGGGGCTCGTCGCCCGTGACGACGGTCGCGGCCTCCGGGAGCCGCACCTCCCAGTCGTGATCGGGCCCGGCGGCCTGCGCATCGCCGACCGCCTCGACGACGACGCGGCCGAGGTCGACCGGACGCGCGGCGAGCTCGCGTCCCTCGTCGAGCCGTGCGAGCAGCAGCAGGTCCTCGACGAGCTCGGTCATGCGCACCGACTCCGACTCGATGCGCCCGATGGCGTGCATCACGTCGGGCGGGAGCTCGCCGCCGTGCAGGCGGGTGAGCTCGGCGTACCCGCGGATGGAGGCGAGGGGCGTTCGCAGCTCATGGCTGGCGTCGGCGACGAAGCGGCGCACCTTCTGCTCGCTCTGCTCGCGGGCGGACAGGGCGGATGCCACGTGTTCGAGCATGCGATTGAAGGCGGTGCCGAGTCGTCCGACCTCGGTGCGGTCGTCGTCGACGGGCACCCGCTCGGCGAGCGCGACGTCACCGCGGTCGAGCGGCAGCTCGGAGACGCGCTGTGCCGTCGCGGTGACCTCGGCGAGCGGGCTGAGCGCCCGCCGCACGACGGCGGAACCGATCACGAGGGCGATCATGAGGCCCAGCACGGCGACGATCGCGACCGTCAGCGCGAGCTGGGTGGTCTGGGCGTTCACGCCCTCCATGGGGAGCGCGAGCACGATCTTGACACCCGGCTGCGACTCGGCGGCGAGCGCACGGTAGTCGCCCAGCGTGCCGGCCTGGATGGTGTGCGCGGCCCGGTCGGGCGGCACGTCGGCGAGGGCATCCGCGGCACCCGGAGCGGGAGACTGGATCTGCCCATCGTCGATCACCCCGGCCGTGACCTCGCCGCCGATGACGATCCCGCCGAGCGTGCCCTCGGGCTGGCCCGGCACGCTGAGGAAGGCGATGACGGTGCGGCCCGGGTCGCCCGGGATGCCGGGACCGGTGGCGTCGTCGGCACGCGACGACGCGGCGCGGAGGCTGGAGTCCAGGCGCTCGACGCTCGAGGCGTGGAACAGGGCCACCGTCGCGATCCCGATGACGGCGCTCACGGCGACGAGCAGCGCGGCCAGGATCACGAGCAGTCGGCGGTGGAGGGTCCACGGATGCCGGTGACGGCGGCCAGGGGCATCCGCGGCCGGAGTCCCGTGCGCGCCCGTCGCCGGAGCCGTCGCCGTCTCGTGCGTGGCCGCCTCCTCGCGAGACGCGGCGGCGTGGCCCGGATCGCCGGGACGCGTCATCCGACGGCCTTCAGCATGTAGCCGGCGCCGCGCACCGTGTGGATCATCGGCTCGCGACCGGCGTCGATCTTCTTGCGGAGGTAGGAGATGTAGAGCTCGACCACCGACTCCTTGCCGCCGAAGTCGTACGACCAGACGCGGTCGAGGATCTGCGCCTTCGAGAGCACACGACGCGGATTGCGCATGAGGAAGCGGAGGAGCTCGAACTCGGTCGCGGTGAGCTCGATCGGCGTGCCGCCGCGGGCGACCTCGTAGGAGTCCTCGTCGAGGGTGAGGTCGCCGACGGTGAGCACCGGGTCCTTCGCCTGCGCGAGCGTCAGCGTCGAGCGGCGGATGAGCCCGCGCAGGCGCGCGACGACCTCCTCGAGGCTGAACGGCTTGGTGACGTAGTCGTCGCCGCCCGCCGTGAGGCCGACGATCCGGTCGTCGAGCGAGTCCTTCGCGGTGAGGAACAGCACGGGCGTCTCGGTGCCATCGGCGCGTACGCGCTGCAGCACCTCCAGCCCGTCGATGTCGGGGAGCATGATGTCGAGCACGATCGCGTCGGGGCGGAACTCGCGTGCCACCCTCACGGCACTGGACCCGTCGGACGCAGTGCGCACGTCCCACCCCTCGTACCGGAGGGCCATCTTCAGGAGTTCGGTCAAGGAGTGCTCGTCGTCCACGACGAGCACCCGCACCATCGATCCGTCGCCCTTGGCGATCTGGGGGGCTCGGTGCTGGGTCGCCGGCGTGCTGCTGCTCATGACTCCAGTATCCGCGTCCCCCTATGCGTTCCCTATGGCTTTCCCGGGCGGATGCCGCAGCCGAGGCCATAGGCGATCCATGGGTGCGGCAGGGAACGCCCATAGGGCTCGTCCCTAGCGTCGCGTTCGGCGCCCCGTCCGGTGCGTCCTCCCCCGACCTCCGAGGAAATCATGTTCTTCACCTACCTCCGGCGCGAGCTCGCCGGGCGTCGCAGGCAGACCGCGATCGTCGCGATCGGCATGGCGCTCGCGATCGCGCTCGTCATGATCGTGAACTCCGTGGCCTCCGGAGTCCGCGACGCCCAGGCGTCGGTGCTCCAGTCCGTGTACGGCGTGGGCACCGACCTCACCGTGTCGCAGGACCCGACGCCACCGGAGGAGGGCGAAGCCGGAGCGGGACCCGGCCGCTTCGAGTTCGGCGCCGACGACGGCACCAGCACCGACGACTCCACTGAGATCAGCCAGTCACGTCTGACCGCGGGGTTCGGCAGCACGACCTTCGACGCGTCGGCGCTCGACACGGTCGCCGACCTCGACGGCGTCGAGGCGGCATCCGCTGCGCTCTCGCTCACGAACATGACGTTCTCCGGGGAGCTGCCCCAGTTCGCGCAGCGCACGGAGGGCGAGCCGCCCGCCGAGGGCGATACGACGCAGCAGGCGCCGACCGGCGGGTTCGACGGCGCCGGCGGCAGCGCCTTCGACGTGAACAGCTTCTCGGTGCTGGGCATCGACCCCGGCGGCGCCGCGGTCGGGCCGCTGTCGGCGGTCGAGCTGGCGGACGGGCGCGGGCTCGAGGCATCCGACGCCGGCCAGGCCGTCGCGGTGCTCGACGCGAGCTACGCGACCAGCGCCGAGCTCGCGGTCGGCGACACGATCGACGTCGGCGGCACGGAGTTCGAGGTCGTCGGCACGGTGACCTCGACGTCGGCGGATGCCGCGACGGCGTCGAACGTGTACATCCCCCTCGGCCTCGCCCAGTCGATCGCCGGGCTGGACGGCCAGGTCAGCGACCTCTACGTGCAGGCGACCTCCTCGGACCGGATCGCCGCGGTGCAGGCCGACATCGAGGAGGCGCTGCCCGACGCGACCGTGTCGACGCAGGCGGACCTGGCCGCCTCGGTGTCGGGATCGCTGTCGACCGCGTCGACCCTCATCGCGAACCTCGGCCTGTGGCTCTCGGTGGCCGTGCTCGCGGCGGCCTTCCTCATCGCCATCCTCTTCACGATCCAGGGCGTCACGCGTCGCACGCGTGAGTTCGGCACCCTCAAGGCGATCGGCTGGTCGAACCGCCGCGTCGTCGGGCAGGTCGCGGGCGAGTCGCTCGTGCAGGGACTCATCGGCGGGGCCGCCGGCCTCGCACTCGGCCTCGCCGGCATCTGGGTGATCAACCTCGTCGCGCCCACCCTGGGCGGCAGCGCCACCACCGGCACGCTGGCCGGCGGACCCGTGGCCGGACCGGGCGGCGACGGCGGTGCGACCGCCTCCGGGCCGTTCGGCGATCGGCTCGCGGATGCCGCGGGCTCCACCACGGAGGTCGTGCTCAACGCGCCCGTCACGATCTCGGTCGTCGCGATCGCGATCGGGCTCGCGGTCCTCGGCGGCCTCCTCGCCGGCGCGATCGGCGGATGGCGCGCCGCGCGCCTCCGCCCCGCCGAGGCGCTCCGCAGCGTCGCCTGAGCCGCGACCGCCGCTTCCCCACCTCCAGGAAAGGACCATCATGTACACGCTCGAGAACGTCTCGAAGACCTACACCCAGTCGAAGCGACAGATCACGGCCCTCGCCGACGTGAGCCTCTCGATCCCGTCGGGCCAGCTCGTCGCGATCCAGGGACCGACCGGCGGCGGCAAGTCCACCCTGCTGCAGATGCTCGGCGCCCTCGACCGGCCGACGTCGGGTCGCATCAGCCTCGGCGAGGCGGAGCTGTCGCACCTGCCCGACCGCAAGCTCGGCGGCATCCGCGCGAAGGAGATCGGGTTCGTCTTCCAGGGCTTCAACCTCATCCCGACCCTCACCGCGCAGGAGAACGTGGAGACGGCGCTCGCGCCGCTCGGCGTGCCGGCCGAGGAACGTCGGCGCCGAGCGCTCGACGCCCTGGCGTCGGTCGGACTCGCCGACCGCGCCGGACATGTGCCCGGCGAGCTGTCGGGAGGCCAGCAGCAGCGCGTCGCCATCGCGCGGGCCCTCGTCAAGGAGCCCGACGTGCTCCTGGCCGACGAGCCGACCGGCAACCTCGACGAGGAGACGCGCGACGAGATCATGGACCTGCTCGAGGGCCTCTGGCGGGATCGCGGCCTCACGCTCGTGGTCGTGACGCACGACTCCGCGGTGGCGAAGCGCGCCGAGCGTCGGTTGCACATCACGCACGGCACGGTGACCGAGCGCCGCTGACGGCCCGTCGCCGCCCGATCGACGAGCGGATGCCGCGACCCGCCAGGGGCGCGGCATCCGCGTCGCCCTCACGCCTCGAGGCGTGAGGCTGACAAGCCCGTTCGGATGGCGTCGAGGATGAGGCGATCGGGGTCGGGGTGGGGAAAAAGGTCGGCCACGTTCGCGGCCTGGCGGTCGCGCAGCGGATCGACCTCCCCGCACGCGAACCGGTGCACGGCGGTGATCGCCGCGGCGACGTCCCCAATCCGGTGTGCTCCCGTGACGACGACGTCGCCGACGTCGTTGAACGGCCGGTGCCCGTCGCGCTCCACGAAGACCAGCGGCTTCCCGAGCAGTTGGTACTCGATCAGCATGCTGAGCCCGTCCGTGATCAGGGCATCCGAGGCGCGCAGCACCGAGGGGTAGTCGACGCCGGTGTACGTCGCGGTGTTCGGAAGCGCGGCCCACCGCTCGAGGAACGCATCGACCTCGACCTGCGTGACCGGCGACTGGTGGTGTCCGCCGAACGTGAGCAGCATCGGGTGCGGCAGGAAGACCACGTCGCACTCGGGATGGGTCTCGGCAAACCGCAGCATGGCCTCGGACATCGCGGGGAACAGCCCGAACCGGGTCCAGTCATCGCCGATGCTGTGATGGGCCGACCATGCGATCCGCGGGCGTCGCGGGCCATCGATCGGCCAGTGCCCCTCGGCTTCGCGGATCGCGATGGACTTGGGGTGCCCGGTGACGACGAACTGCTCCGCACCGAGGGTCGCCCCCTCGATCGCTGCACGCTGCACGACGTCGTTGGCGCAGAACACCCGCCATGCCGCGCGGTGGTAGGGCGTGTCGACGGCCGTGTCGGTGGGGGTTCCGGCGTGCCGGACGTTCTCGACGATGTTCATCGTCTCGTACGGCACGAGGCAGAGCCGGGCGAAGGAGAGCGCCCTCGTGGAGAAGCCGGGCGGCACGTCGGCATCCCACTGCGATTGGCGGAACACGACGTGCGGCCGGAGCGCACGGAGGAGGTCGAGCGACTCGGAGGAGTCGGCGAACGGCAGTCGGACGTGCCGCACCCCACGTGCGGTCAGCTCCGCATCCACGACGTGCTCGCCGCTGAACCCGGGCGCCCCGGGGAATCGCCGCGGGATGCTCGCGACGGTGACCTCGAACGCGTCATCCGCCTCCATCGCCCGGAACACCGGCTCCAGGCTCGCCCACGCCTCGAGGTAGTGCACGAGCATCACGACGCGGATCGGGCCGCCCGCCCACGGGGTCACCCCGTCGATCGAGCACACCCGCTCGAGCGTCACGCTCGCGGCGTCGCGCAACTCGCGGAGGATCCGCGCCTGAAGGCGAGTGGACTCCACCGTCATCTCGTGGAGCTCCTTTACCCGCCCTGGCATCTTCAGGACGTTCATGCCGTAGTTGAGCACCCGGTGCATGATCCCGCTCATCGGCGCGCGCCTCCTCGTGCGGCCGCCCGTACCGAGCGCACAAGCGAGAGGGCCGGTCGGACCATCCGCTTGGCCGGGCGCGGGACCATCGCCCATGCGTGCTGCACACGTGAGAGCGGAGCGTCGGCGGCGAGCGCGTCCTCCAGCGCCCACGGCGAGATGGATGCGCCGAGGGATCGTCCACTCGGCTCGAGGGTCAGCGGGAGGACTCTATCCACCCCGCAGCGCACGACCACGGTGCCGCCGAGCGGCACCTCGAGGTCGATGCGGGCGCAGAAGGCCTCGCCGTAGAACTCGATCGGCGTGCGCCGTTCGGCGATCGGCGTGATCGATCGGGCGTCGACGGTGACCTGCACGGCTTCGTCGACGGATGCCGCGTAGCAGGAGATCCTCGCGGTCGCGCCGTCAGCGGCGAGCCGCACGCGACCGTCGTTCCAGGGGAGCGACCCGGTCTTCCGGGTGGAGAGGGCGACGCGCACGTCCTCCGCCAGGCGATGCAGCGGGAAGGCGGCGAGCAGGTCGATGTCGATCCGGGCGAGCACCCGGTCGAGGACGTCGAGGAACTCCGCAGCCGTCGCACCGTCGATCCGACGGTTCGGGGAGGCGGGATCCAGGTACTCGACGAAGAACCACTCGAGGTCGTACATGACGAGCGACTGCAGCCAGAGCGGCGCGGGGTCGCGCGCCTCGAGGAGCCGCAGGTACCCGTGGCGCGGGATCTCGGTGTACTTCGCCGGCTTGCTCCACATCGTCCCGACCAGTGAACTGCCATCGGCACGTCGGCGGTACCGGTAGGTCGCCTCAGGCACGACCAGCATGCTCGGGGCCTCGAGGGCGAGGGCGTACTCCGCAGCGAAAGTGGCGTCGTCGAACGCCACCCGGAGCCTCGGGTCGAAGCGGATGTCGCGCTCCACGATCACGCTGCGCCGGTACAGTCCGCTCGGGACGTGGGTGTGGAAGTACGTCGGGTTCGCGTCGAGGTCCACCACCCGTCGCCGGCCCCGGTATCGGTACCCGAGCAGGTGATCATCACGGGCGGCGGAGGGATCGTCGCTGAACTGCTCCACCTTCGCGGCCACGATTCCGACCGCGTCGCGTTCGGCCCGGTCGGCCGCCTTGAGCAGGTGCCGGAGGTACCCCGGCGCGAGCACGTCGTCGGGGTCCGGGAACGAGACCCAGCGGCCCGACGCATGCTCGAGGCCGTGGTTCCGCGCCGAGCCGGCGCCCCCGTTCTCCTTGCGGAGGAGGCGTGCGTCGACCGACGTGGACGCGATCCAGTCCTCGATGATCCGCTCGGACGCATCGGGCGAGCCGTCGCTCACGAGCAGCACCTCGACCCAGCCGCCGAGGTCGCCCTGCGCGTCGAGCGAGCTGAGGAAGGCGGGCAGGTAATCGGCGACGTCGTAGACCGCCGAGATCAGGGAGATGACTGGAGTCGAGCGTTCGGTCATCGTCACGTCCCGACGAGATCGGGCTGGCGGTCGTCGTCGAAGGTCGAGGCGTCGTCGCGGTCACGGTGGCGGTCGCGAGCCCCGTCGCGGGACTCGGACGCAGCGCCAAAGTCGGCCGTGGGGCGTTCGACGGCTCCGGATGCTTCGGCCGGGTCGTACTCGGTCGTCGTGCCGTCGAAGAGCGACTGATCGCGTTCGTGCCACGGCACGTCCAGCGCCTGGATCGCGCGGAAGGCACGCTCGCTGTTGCGCTCGTCGCGGTAGCGGAAGGCCGCGTCGATGCGGGCGAGGTACGGGGCGGCGAATGCCGGGTCCGTGAGCACGCGCGCAACGGATTCGACGGCGGCATCGAGGTCGCCGGCGACCGGGCCGAAGCCATCCCGCTCGGGCGTGAAGTATCCCGGCCGGTACGCGTGCGTCCCGCGCTGGAATTCCTCCTGGTCGAACTGGAAGTAGACCACCGGGACGCCCGTGAGCGCTGCTTCGGTCGCCAGCGAGGAGTAGTCCGTGATCGCGATGCCAGCCCTCCCGATCATGCTCTTGATGTCGGCGTCGGCATAGGAGAAGTACTCCACATGCTGAGGAAGGTGCGACGGGCGGAGGTGCGTCTGCAGGTTCGGGTGCGGAGCGAACACGATCCGGTTCCCCGTCCGCTCGGCGAGGTCCCGCAGGCGAGGGTCGCGGAGAAGCGCCATCCACTGGGTCACGTACGTCGAATCCCAGAAGTCGTCGACCAGCTCGCGTGCCGACCCGACCGAGGTCTCGCGCTTCAACAGGTAGTTGCGCCAGGTTGGCATGATCAGGATGACGTCCCGCTCGTCGAAGGGAACCCGCCTGGCCGCCGCGATGAGGTCGTCGTGCCGGGGGAAGCCGGTCAGCGCCACCTCCCGCTTCGACAGCACGTACTGCGTGCCGTCGGCCACGATCGATCGGTACTCGGGTTCGGTGCATGCGAGGACCAGGTCGATCTCCTTCGGGTTGAGCCACCGCGACAGGTCGTTCGTCGTGACACCGTGCTGCAGGAAGGTGAACTTCCACGATCCCCTGCCGAATCGCGCGGCGTCGTACGGGTGCGTCACGTAGCCGTTCGCGTGCGACGAAATGACGTGGGCCGCATGCTTCATGAGCACGATGTGCTGTCGTGACCCGAAGGGGATGACGCGGAAGCCCTCGCGTCGAAGGCGGCGATAGTCGGGTGCATCCTTGCGGATGACGAACCAAGCGTTCACCATGGGCTGCTCGGCCCGCAGGTACCGGTACAGGGACTCGGCGTTGTCACCGGCGAGGTCGTCCCGATCCATCAGCACCCACGCCTGTGCGTATCGGCGGCGCGCGGCAGACGAACGGGCGACCGCGAGGGTCTTCGCCACCGATCGGCGCGAGCGCCGCTGCCGCAGCCGATCCGCGGCGACATCGACCCGCCAACGAAGCGCGAGATACCCTCGGCGGAGCGGCCGGTTCCAGGGCACGACCGCCGGCGCCTCGGGAGCGATGGCTGCGAGCGCCGCGCGCTGCTCGGCGGGAGCCGGCTGGCGACCACGCCAGATGCGGCCGACGGTGGCCTCGGAGAAGGGCGCGTCGAGGACCCCGAATCGGATCCGGTCCGGCTCCGATCGACCGTTGGTGAAGATGCGGACGTCATTGAGGGCGGAGATCCACAGGATGCGCTCGTAGAGGAACACCCGGCCGAAGTACTCGATCGAACGGGTCTTGGCGTAAACGGGCGGGGACTCGACGCCATCGAGTTCCACCCGTTCGCGGAGGCTCGATGATCCGGTGAAGTACCGGATCTGGATGAGTTGCTCCCGGGCGTCCGTGCGGCTGATGTGCGCGCCGAGGTCATCCGGAACCCTGCCGGTCTTCATCATGATCCAGGCGAGGCGGATCGGCAGCGGGACCCACGTCGCGTTGAACTCGAGGAGGACCTGGTCGTCGATGAAGTCGAGGATGTGCTCGACATGCTCGAGATACGTCTCCCTGACCTCGACCGGCAGGCCTGCCGTGGCGGACGCCATTCCGTGGTCCTCCCGGAACGGCCATTGCAGGTCGTACAGCACGAGGTACTGCAGCCAGCGCGGCACCGGACCCGACCGGGCGGCCTCCTCGAGCAGGGAGAGATATCCGTACTTCGGAAGGTCCGTGTACCGCGCGAGTTGCCGAGCGGAGCCCTGGACGAGCGACGTGCCGTCTTCGCGCTGGCGGTAGTAGTAGATCGCGTCCGCGAGGATGCCGACCGCGGAGACGCCTGCGCGCAACCAGAAGGCGGCGATGACGTGCGCGTCCTCGAACGTGGGTCGGACACGGACATCGAAGCCATCCGGTACGTGCTCGACGAGCGGCTCGCGCCGCACGAAGGCACTCGCGATCTGCAGGTGGATCAGCTTCGGGTCGTGCGTCGGCGAACCGATGCGGGTGCCCCGCCGGAACCGGAAGCCGAGCGCGTGGTCGTCCCTCGCCGCAGCCGTGGATCCCAAGAACCTCAGGGCCCGGGCCATGAGGAAGTCGAGCTCGGGCGGCGCCGATGCGAGGAACGACCGGACCGACTCGAGGTAGCGCGGATGCAGGACGTCGTCGGGGTCGGGGAACGACAGCCACTCGCCCGTGGCGATCGCGATACCCGCATTCCGCGCAGCGCCGGGGCCGGCATTCTCCTGGACGATCACCGACGCGCGCACGCGAGTCTCGGCGATCCACCGACGGATGACGCCCTCGGAGTCATCGGGCGAACCGTCGACGACGAGGATGAGCTCCACGTCGTCGAGCCCGCCGACCTGCGAGCGGATGCTGGCCAGGAACTCCGGAAGATAGGCCTCGACGCCGTACACGGCCGAGACGAGCGAGAAGAGCGGGCGCACAGGCGCGATTTTCGACATGCGGGACGTGATCCTTCCGCACCGCCGATCGTTCAGGAGGACCTCTCCGGCCTTCTCTGGATGGCGGTTCGGGCATGCGATGCAGCGAGCAGCATAACACCCTGCTGAACTGGAGTTTTCCCAGGTTCGCGCGCCTGTGACCCGAACGAGGGACAGCCCCGGGGAACGCTCAGGTTCGGCGTTCGACCACACATAGAATCGTCAGGATGTCCGCGCCGTCCACCTTCGATCGCTCGGCGTTCAGCGTCCCCGGGACCGGTCGTGGAATCGTCGACGTCTTCGCCTATCGATACCTCCTCCGCCTGCTCGTGCGGAAGGGGACGCTGACCCGTTATCACGGCTCCGTCCTCGGCTGGGCGTGGTCCTACGTCAAGCCGGGCGCCCAGTTCCTCGTCTACTGGGTCGTGATGGGCGTCTTCCTCGGCCTGAACCATGGCATCGAGTCGTACCCGATCTACCTGTTCTCGGGTGTCGTCGTCGTGAACCTGTTCAACGAGGCGTTCGGCAATGCGACGAAGTCGATCGTGAACAACAAGGCGCTCGTCAAGAAGATCTATCTTCCTCGCGAGCTGTTCCCCATCGCTGACGTGTTCATCGCGTTCGTCCACTTCCTCCCCCAGCTCGTCATCCTCTTCGCCGCGTGCCTGGTGGTCGGCTGGGTGCCGACGGTCCTGCAGCTCGGCGGTGCCGTCGTGGCGATCTTCATCGTGCTGCTCGGCTCGACCGGGCTCGGCCTGCTGTTCGGCGCGATCAACGTGTCCTATCGCGACTCCCAGAACCTCGTCGAGCTCATCCGGATCTTCGCCACCTGGACCTCCCCCGTGCTGTACTCGTTCACGATGGTGCGCGACAGCCTGCCGGGATGGATGTACGACCTCTACATGGCGAATCCGCTCACCGCCGCCGTCGAGCTCTTCCATTCCGCCTTCTGGTACCCGACGACGAGCCAGACCATGGAGCGCCCCGAGGATCTCGGCATGTTCACGGTGCTCGCGCTCGCGATCACCGCCGTCACGATGCTGGTCGGCCAGCTCGTCTTCCGCAGACTCGAGGGACGTTTTGCCCAAGACCTCTGAGGCCGGCCAGCCCCGCATCGTGATCGAGGGGGTCCGCAAGACGTACCGCCTGCAGCACACCCAGTCCTTCAAGGAGACCTTCGTCGCCTGGATCCGCCGGAAGAAGATCTCGACGACGTTCGAGGCCCTCGACGACGTCGACATCGTCGTCGGCGAAGGCGAGGCTGTGGCGCTCCTCGGCTACAACGGCTCGGGCAAGTCGACGCTCCTCAAGCTGGTGTCGGGCGTTCTCCGACCGGATGCCGGCGCCGTGCTCACGCGCGGACGCGTCGCGGGCCTCATCGAGGTCGGCGCCGGTTTCCATCCCGATCTCAGCGGTCGGGAGAACGTCTACCTGAATGCCGCGATCCTCGGGATGAGCAAGTCCGAGATCGAGGCGCGCTTCGACGAGATCGTCGAGTTCTCCGAGATCGGCGAGTTCATCGACACCGAGGTGAAGCACTACTCCTCGGGCATGTTCGTCCGCCTCGCGTTCGCGGTCGCCATCCACACGGAGCTCGACGTCCTGCTCGTCGACGAGGTGCTGGCGGTGGGCGACGCGCCGTTCCGCGCCAAGTGCAAGGACAAGATCCGCGAGCTCGTCGCTCAGGACAAGACGCTGTTCATCGTGAGCCACGACCTGGGAATGGTGTCGGAGCTCTGCGATCGCGGCATCGTGCTACGACGAGGGCGGAAGATCTACGATGGCACCGCCGACGAGGCGATCGCGACCCTGAAGGCCTCGACGCGCTGACGTGATCGCCTCCTCGACCGGGGCGGTGGCCGTGGCCGTTCCACCGTCCAAGGTCGCCGCCCACGCGTCGAGCGACGTCAGGTCGGTGATCGCGTCGCGGTACTGCGACCGGAGTCGGCTCCAGCGACGCCGGTAGGCGAGGTTCAGCCGCGCCGAGTCCGCCAGCATCCGGCGGAACCGACGGGGCTCCCGCAGGTGCCACGTGGCCCCCGACCCGTCGGCGCGCGAGACCAGGACGCTGTCGTGCGTCGGCACGACGAACCATCGCGCATCCTGGAAGGCCAGGTGAACGGTCGGATGTGCGCTCCTCGTCGCCGGCACCGGCGCGAGCGAATGCCGGCTCACTTGGCGCGCGAGCCACACCCCGAGGCGGATCCCGCTCGGTCCCGCATCGACCTTCGACGGGTCCGAGGCATCGACGCGGCCGGACGGCACGCGGGCGAGCGCGGCCCGATCCCGGATCGGCTGCCATTCCCGGAAGCCCCGGCCGAGCTCGCGGACGCGAGGCAGCCGCGTCCGCAGGTCGTCGTGAAGGCCCTCCGGGCCGTCGAACACGCTCCGGATGGCCTCGTGCCGCAGCGCGACCGTGGCGTAGTCCATGGTGAGCAGGTGCTTGAGGTCGTCGGCGAGGTTGGCCCGCCAGAGTCGTCCTCCACCCCGCTCGGAGGAGTGCAGGAGGGCGGTGACCAGACGGTTCCGTGCATGGAAGAAGGCCTGCCAGTCGTGGGAGTCGTCC
Organism: Agromyces ramosus; assembly: GCF_004216665.1. Taxonomy (GTDB): domain Bacteria; phylum Actinomycetota; class Actinomycetes; order Actinomycetales; family Microbacteriaceae; genus Agromyces; species Agromyces ramosus. The sequence continues at coordinate 970,640 of NZ_SGWY01000001.1, forward strand.
TTGTCCACCCACGAGACATGCCAGACGGCCGCTCCGGGGAGGCTCACGGTGGGCACGCCAGCCGCTCGCGCCCGGAGCGAGTACTCGGCGTCGTCCCACTTGATGAACGCCGGCAGCGATGCGCCGACCTCCCGCACGACCGACACCGGGATGAGGCACATCCACCAGCCGTTGTAGTCGACGTCGTAGCGGCGATGCAGCCAGGGCGTCTGACGGAGGTTGGCGTCGCCCAGGTCGTGCCGGCCGGGCGTGATCGGCCCCCACATGAAGTCGTGCGGTCGCACGACTTCGGCGAGTGCATGGAGCTTCGCCCGGTCGTACATGTCGAACATGTGGCCGCCGACGATGGTCGCCGTACGGGCGAAGTTCGCGAACTCGATCGCCCGACGGATGCCCTCGGGCTCGACCTCGGCGTCGTCGTCGAGCAGCAGGACGTACTCCGACCGCTGCGATCGCACGGCCTCGAGCATGCCCCGCGAGAATCCGCCGGACCCGCCGAGGTTGTCCTGCTGAATGACGCGCAGGCGACCTCCGAGCCGGTCGCGGGCGACGTCGAATCCCGGAGCATTTTCAACGGGCGTCGAGCCCTGGTCGACCACCCAGACGTCGTCGATGGCCTCCAGCGCCGCGGCATCGGATCCGATGCCCGACAGGAGTTCGACGCACATCGCCCCGCGGTCCATCGTGGTGATGGCGATCGAGGCAGTCCCCGTCGTGCGCGGGCTCGCACTCTCCGGAGCGAGCCAATCGGCGTCGACCATTGTGAGCCCCGGCGCTCCCGCCCTCAGGTCGAACCAGAGCCACCCGCCGTCCAGGAAGGCGGTGAGCGGCAGCTCGAACTCGCTCGTGGTGTCGCCCGCGACGTCGACCGACTCGACCACCTGGACGACGGCGCGCGCGTTCGAGCGCAGCACCGTGATCGATCCCGTGCCGCTGGTCCGCACGCGAAGCGTCACCGCCTCGAGCGAGGTCCATCGGCTCCAGTAGCTCGCGGGGAACGCGTTGAAGTAGGTCGCGAGCGACACAGTCGACGATGCGGGCACGTCGAGGCCACGCCGGCCGCGCAGCATCCCTCGGGCGTCGAGGTCCGTGAGCCGGACCGACCGGGTGTGCGACGACTCCGGCAGGCCCCGTCGCCGCGCGAGGTCGGCCGCCGCATCGGCCGATGCGGGCAGCGACGTCCAGGCCTGCGCGTCCAGGTACAGCGGGAGCACCCGGGGGTCGGGGTGCTCGGGGAACACGACGCGATGCACCACCCGGCGCGTCTCGCCGGGTCGGGTCTGCGGGGTCAACGTCGGACCCCCCCGAGCGATAGCGCTTCGGGAAGCCTGTTCTGCACCATCGACATCGCCGACGCGATCGCCATGTGCATGTCCAGGTACTGGTACGTGCCCAACCTGCCACCGAAGAAGACGTCGCGCTCCGATCGTGCGAGCTCGCGGTACCGGAGCAGCCGTTCTCGATCTGCCGCGGTGTTGACCGGGTAGTACGGTTCGTCGTCCCGCTGCGCGAAGCGGGAGTACTCGCGCATGATCACCGTGCGATCGGCGGGGTACGCACGCTCCGGGTGGAAGTGCCGGAACTCGTGGATCCGCGTGTACGGCACGTCGGGATCGGCGTAGTTCATGACGGAGGTGCCCTGGAAGTCACCGACCGGCAGCACCTCCCGCTCGAAATCGAGCGTCCGCCACGAGAGCGGACCCTCCACATCGTCGAAGTAGCGATCGAGTGGGCCGGTGTAGACGACGGGCAGCCGACCGACGGTCGCCGACTTGCTGAGGTCGTGGCCTTCGTCCAGGAAGTCAGTCGACAACCGGACCTCGATCCGGGGGTGGTCGGCCATCCGCTCGATCCAGGCGGTGTAGCCGTCCGTCGGCAGTCCCTCGAAGCGGTCGTTGAAGTACCGGTTGTCGTATGTGTACCGGACGGGGAGGCGCGTGATCACGTCCGCAGACAGCTCCCTCGGGTCGGTCTGCCACTGCTTCGCGGTGTAGTCCCTGATGAAGGCCTCGTACAGCGGCCGGCCAATGAGCGAGATCGCCTTCTGCTCGAGGTCGGCGGCGTCCTCCGAATTCAGCTCCGACGCCTGCTCGGCGATGAGCTGACGCGCCTGCTCGGGTCCGAGGGCGCTGCGAAAGAACTGGTTGATCGTTCCGAGGTTGATCGGCAGCGGGTAGACCTCGCCGCGATGCTTCGTGTAGACGTGGTGCACGTACGGCGTAAAGGTCGTGAACCGGTTCGCGTACTCCCACACCGCCCCGTTCGAGGTGTGGAACAGGTGGGCGCCGTAGCGGTGCACCTCTATGCCGGTCTCGGCATCGGGTTCGCTGAACGCGTTTCCTCCGATGTGGTCGCGACGGTCGATCACGACGACGTGGAGGCCGAGCTCGGCCATCCGCTCCGCCACCGTCATGCCGAAGAAGCCAGAGCCCACGATGAGCATGTCCGCCCTCGTCATGACGCCACCACCTCATCCCCCATGTTGCCGATCACGACGTTCTGCTCCTCCTCGAGGGTGACGCTGCGTACGAAGACGAGCCGGTAGAGGGGTCGCCGGATGACGGTGGGGACGAATCGGTAGAGTCCTCGCACCATCACGTTGCGTACGTGTTCGTATCCGGTCGTGAACCCGCCGCTGTGAAGCTCTCGCTGCAGCCGGACTTCGCTCGCGAAGAGCCGCCAGCCGCCGCGCCGGTTGTACGCGCCCGCATCCACTCGGTACATCACGAGCGGCTCGGCGAGGTTCGCGACACGAGCGCCGACCTGGATCATCCTGGCGAACAGCAAGTAGTCCTCCATGAGGGCGAGGTCGCGATAACCGCCGGCTCGCTGGACGGCGCTGCTCCGGTAGACGACGGTCGGATGGTTGAACGGGTCGCGCAGGCGAGCTGCCGCCGCGATCGACGCACGGCCGACCGGCGGCACCCGGGTTCCCAGAATCCGCCCCTCATGGTCGAACTCGTACATCCCGGTGCCGACCAGGTCGTAGCCGCTCTCGATCAGCGGCAGCTGGCGCTCGAACCGTTCCGGAAGAGCGACGTCGTCCGCGTCCATCCGGGCGATGACGTCGTGGCTCGCATGGGCGAGCCCCACCGTCAACGCGGTGGCGAGGCCGGCGTTGTGTTGGAGCACGACGTGGGTGACCGCCACGGGGGACGTGGCGATCGCGGCCGAGATCGCCGCTGCGAGGTCTTCCGCGATCGGGCCGTCCTGCACGAGGACCACCTCCGCGGGCATGCGGGTCTGACCCACGACGGCACTGGTGAAGGCATCCGCGAAGAACCGGGGAGAGTCTCCGTGGTAGACGGAGATGAGGAGGGTGAAGGGGATCGGATCAACGGAGAGCACGCGACCTCCGATCCGCAACAGCCGCCTCGAGGTTCGCGATTCCCGTGATGTCGATCCCGACGACGGCCAGAGCCTCCGCGTTCCCGCGAGGACGTCCACGGAACCCCTCTACGAGTCCACGGCCGAGGTTCGCGGTCAGCCGTCGCCGGTCGGCCGATCGCGCGAACGTCCGTGCCCATCTCCGCAGTGTCGACGCCGAGTACACCAGTCGCTCGTGCGGGGCGAGGGCGTGCGACTTCGCCAGCATCCAGATCTTGTTGCGGACCTCGAGGCGGAACCGAGGTCCCGGATCGACGTCGGTCGAGCCGAACACCGCGGTCTTGTGCACGACGAGGCTGCCGCGAGCAAGGTAGCCCCGTCCCGCCCGGAGGATCCGCGAGGTGTACTCGAAGTCGTCGTTCCACAGGAAGTAGTCCGCGATCGGGAGGCCCACTCTGCGCACGGCTTCCGCGGCGACGAGCACGGAGACGAATGAGGCGGAGCGCACCGGGTAACCGCCGAACGCCCTGGCCGCCGCGTGATCGCGACCCGGTGCGAAGGGTCGGACGCGCGGCATGTTCATCGGATGGTCCCGCCCGTCGGACCAGACGACCCTCGACGCGATGAGGTCGGCCTCGTCCGCCACAGCGCGCAGCGCGCGCAGGGACTCCTGGAGGGCCGTCGTCGTCGGAACCGTGTCGTCGTCCATGAGCCAGATGTGGTCGGCACCGGCGGCGACGGCCAGGCTCAGCCCGACGGCGAACCCGCCAGCGCCACCCGAGTTGGTTCCGAGCCGCACGAGCTCCACCGACGGGAAGTCCTGCGCCACCATGGAGTCGGTCCCGTCCGAGGATGCGTTGTCCACGACGATCACGCGGTCGGGGGCTCGGGTCTGGTTCAGCACTGCCGTCAGCGACTCGTGCAGGAGGTCTCGACGGTTGAAGGCGACGATGACGGCGACGACGACGGGGGTATGGGTGGGAGCAGGTGCAGCGGGGTCGGGACGCGTCGTAGCGTCCCGGTCCCCAACAGCTCGCCATTGACGCACCCGATCCCGAAGGTGATCGGGGCGCATCCACCTATTGTGAATGATGCGTTCATGTGAAATTCACCAGAACCAGAGGTATCCCGTGCCCCCAAAACGGGGCACAGGCGCTCTGCCGCTGCATCCGCGTCGCTCGTCACGCGCTTCGCGCGCCCGACTACCTCAGCCGATGCGGTAGAACCGCCAGAACGGGTTCTCGATGTCGAGCACGTCCACCCGGCCGAAACCCGCCGAGGCGGCCCAGCGGCGCAGGGTGGGCGGGCGCAGCACCGTGCCGTTGGCCACCGACGGGGATTCCGCGGTGGTCGCCGGCAGGCAGTGCAGCACGCTCATCGCGTAGAGCATGCGCTCGACCGGGTCGGCATCGGCGTGGAACTCGTCGGCGACCCGCTCGTCGGCCACGAGCAGCGCACCGCCCGGGCGCAGGAGTCCGCCGAAGGCGGCGAGCGCGTGGACCGGTCGGCCCATGTCGTGCAGCGCCTCGAAGACCGTCACGAGGTCGAATCCCCGTTCGGTGCCGATCGCGGCGGCGGCGGCGCGCACGGTCGCCGCGTCGCCGGCGTTGCCGACCAGGAATGCCACGCGGTCGGCGACGCCCGCGGCGGCGGCGTGCTCCCGCGCCTCCTCGATCGAGGCGACGTCGAGGTCGAGGCCGACGATGCGAGCGTCGGGGAACGCCTTCGCCAGCGCGATCGTCGACCAGCCGACGCCGCAGCCCGCATCGAGCACCGAACCGCCGGCGTCGAGCGCCGCGGCGCGGTCGGGCAGCGCGTCCACCCAGGCGCGCATCTCGTGGATGAAGCCGGGGCGGTTGAGCGCACCGAGGCCCTGGCGCAGCTCGGCGCCGTACTCGTCGAACGCGACGCCGCGGCCCTGGCGGAAGTCGGCGACGACCTCGGGGAACGCGAGCGCGATGCCCGCGAGCAGGCCGGCCACCGGAGCGGCGTGCGCCGGGTGGGTCTCGTCGACGAGCACGGGCGCGTGGTGGGGGGGCAGCGAGAACCGTCGCGCCTCGTCGTTCGGCTCCGCGTCGCCGGCGCCGAGAATGCCGGCGGACGCCTGCTGCTCGAGCCACTCCCTCGCGTATCGAGGTGCCGCGCCGGTGATCCGGGCGAGCGCGGAGGCGGTCATCGGGCCGTAGTCGCGGAGTGCGCGATACAGCCCGAAGCGGCGCCCGAGCTCGATGGTGAGCAGCGTCGTCGCGGAGCCGAGCATGCCGACGAGCTGCTCGGCGAACTCGCCGATCCGGGCGGCCTCCAGCTCCTCGGCGGAGGGGGCGACGGCGTCGATGCGCGTCTCGGCATCGGTGCGTGCGTCGGCATCGGTGGGTGTTTCGGTGCCGCTGCCGGTGCCGGTGCCGGTGCGTGTGTGGGTCAGGATGTCGGTCATGGTGGTTCCTCGCATCGTCCTTCCGCCGCACGGGCGTGCGGCATGGGAGCCAAGTCAACGCGGATGCCACGTCGAGGGCATCGCCCGATCCGGCCAACCCGCAGTGGCCGGAACCGGCCAGCCGCGGCATCCGGCCGACGGTGGCAACCTGGCCTAGATGACCTCGTTGCGCAGCGCCCACGCGGCCGCGGCGGTGCGCGAGGGGACGTCGAGCTTCGTGCGGATGTTCGCGATGTGCCGATGCACCGTGTGCGTGGACAGCACGAGCTGCGCCGCGATCTCGGCATCGGTGCGCCCGCGCGCGACGAGCCGCAGCACCTCCCGCTCCCGATCCGTCAGGCGGGCCTCGGCCGCCGGACGTGGGGCGGATGCCGCGTCGACGGGCACGCCGAGGAAGCCGAGCGTCTCGCGCACGACGGCGTCGGCGTCGCCTCGCCAGGGGAAGTGGTCGTCGCCCTCGAGCGCGACGAAGCGGGCGTTGCGGATGCGCCGCGCGACGTCCTTGCCGAGGGCGAACGGGATGGCCCGATCGTTGCGCCGGTGCAGCACGAGCGTGGGGGCGAGCACCTCGCCGAGGTGCCCGGTGGAGTCGAAGTCGTACACCGCGCGAAGCGACGCCAGCGCGACCTCGCGGGACGCCGATCGACGCTGGAACTCGACGAACTCGGCGCGCTCGTCGACGGTCGCGTCGGGGAGGAACAGGTCGGCCAGGACCCGTGAGCCGAGGCCCCAGTGCTGGTCGATGACCGACAGCATCGCGTCGCGGGCCGCGGGCGGAGCGAGGTCGACGCCGCGGGCATACGAGCCGTAGAGCACGAGCCGCTCGACGCGGTCGGGATGGCGGGCCGCGTACAACGACGCCACGCCGCCGCCCGACGACGCGCCGAAGAGGGAGATCCGTCCCGGCGCCGCCTCATCGACGAGCGCCTCGAGCGTCGCGAGCTCCTCGTCGAGCGTCCGGGCCGGGATGCCGCCGCGGTCGGAGACACCGGTGCCCGGGCGGTCGTACCGGATGACGGTGCGGTGGCGGGCGAGCGCGCTCGTGAAGCGCCGGAACCTCGCGTTGCGCCAGTCGAGCTCCAGGTGGCTCGACCACCAGCCGCCGATGACGAGCGGAGGCCCGTCGCCGACGGCCGCCCACGCGATGGACGCCCCGTCGTGCTCCGCGTAGCGGATGACCTGGTCCTCGGGCTCCACGCCCCCGAGTCTAGGAGGCGAGGGATGCTCGGACTACACCTCGAGCACGCGCGGAAGCTCGTGGCGGTGCTGCTCGAGCAACCGGCGGGCGCCGTCGAGCTCGGGCTCCCCGCGGTCGCCGAGGAGGATCGGGACGAACTCGCCGGGAAGCAGGAGCTCCTCGTGCGTGCCGTCGGGCGCGTCGACCGCGCGGAGCAGACCGGCATCGAGCTGCTCCGCCAGCCAGGCGCGGGCGTTCGACTCGGGGATGCCGGCGAGCACGGCGAACGTCGCCGCATCGACGGGCCCGGATTCGAACAGGAGGCGGTAGTAGCCGCGCGTGCGGCCGACGGCGATGGACGCACGTGCGCGTCGCTCGGTTTCCTCGCCGGCGTGCACCGCTCGGGTGCCGGTGATCGATCGGGTGTCGGTGATGGTGGACATGGTCCCTCCCTCGGGTCGTGCCGTCCGGTCGGACGGGTCGATCCTTCGATTCCACGTCCGACGCGACCTCCGGGGCATCGCGCGTTCCGGCCATTCCGGCGTGGCCCGTTCGGGCCATTCCCGCGTCCCCGACGAGCCGGCGCCCACCCGCGGCCGCCCGGCTCGAGGGGTGGAGACGCCCGCATCGGCGGGGCGGAAACGCCCGCGCCTCCCGGGCCGACAGGGGCGGGCCGCGGTACGCTCGGGAGGTGCCCGATACGCCCTTCGCCCTCTTCGATCTCGAGGGCGCGGCGACGGCGGTCAGCGTCCCCCCGCCGCCGGTGCGGTATGCGCACGAGCTGCGCATCGTGGCCGATGCCAGCGACCGCGTGGCATGGCTGCGGGCCCGCTCGCAGGGCATCACCGCCACGGATGCCGCGAAGCTCTCATCCCGCACGGCGGTGCGCTCCGCGGCCTGGGAGAAGCTGAACGGCACGCGCGGCCGATTCGGCGGCAGCCGGTTCACCGATCACGGACGCGCCCGCGAGCCCGTGATCGCCGAGTGGGTGCGCCGCACGCACGGCATCGAGCCTTCGTCGCTCCTCTTCCACGCGGCATCCGATCGACGGCACCTCGCGACGCCCGACGGCATCCGGGTCGCGGCCGACGGAACCCCCGAGCTCTGCGAGATCAAGACGACCTCGCGTCCGTGGCGCGGCATCCCGCGCGGGTACCTGCGCCAGGTGTGGTGGCAGCAGTACGTGCTGGGGGCCGAGCGCACGCTCGTCGTGTGGGAGCAGCACGACGAGTTCGTGCCGGTCGCCGAGGAACCGCGCTGCCTCTGGGTCTCTCGCGACGACGACCAGATCGCGATCCTCGTCCGCCTCGCCGAGGAGCTGCTGCTGGCCCTGCGCCCCGACGACCCGGCGCGGGCGGTCTACCGTCCGGGTGCGCTCGCGTGACGACGGTCCTGCTGCACGGGCTCGGCGCCGACCGGCGGCAGCCCCTCGGCATCTTCGAGCCCGTCGTGCAGGCGGTGTCCGGCCCCGACGAGCTCATCGTCGCGCCCGACGTGCGCGCGCACGGCGGCTTTCTGGCCGTCGGCGGCCCGTCCGACTTCGAGCTCGACCGCCTCGCGGCCGAGGTGTGCGAGCGCGTCCCCGCAGCACTCGCCGAGGCGGGCCACGTGGGACTCGAGGCATCCGAGCCGGTGACCGTCATCGGCATCTCGATGGGGGCCGCCCTCGCGCTCCGCATCGCACTCGACGGGCTGCTGCCCGTGCGACGCGCCGTCTTCGTGCGGCCCGCGTTCGACGACCGCTTCCTCCCCGACAACCTGCGCCCGTTCCCCGTGATCGGCCAGATCCTCGCCGACGCCGGGCCCGCGGGCGCCGCCGAGTTCCAGGAGCGCGCCGTCTTCCAGCAGGTCGCCGCGGCATCGCCGGCCGGCGGTCGGGCACTGCTCGCGCAGTTCCAGGCTCCGGATGCCGCGCGCCGGGCGATGCGCCTCGTCGAGATCCCGCGCAATCGCGCGTTCGCCGACGACGCCGAGTTGGCCGAGCTCGATGCCCGGGGCATCCGCTCGCTCGTCGTGGCCGCGCCCCGCGACCCCGTGCACCCGTTCCCGATCTCCGAGCGATGGGCCGGCGGCCTGCACGCGATGCTCGAGCTCCTGCCCGCGCGCGACGACGGGCAGGCGGCGCAGACCGCGGTGCTGCGAGAGCGCGTGGCGCGCTGGTTGCAGAAGGAGTAGGCCGCGGCGGTCGACGTCGGAGACGTCGCCGGCGTCGCGCGCGGTTCACGCCGCGATGGCGCCCTCGCGTTCGTCGGACGGCGCGGCAGGCGCCTCGTCCTCGGGCTCGTGGGGCCACGGCGTGCGGCTGAGCGCGATGATGCCCGCGCCGACGAGCAGGATGAACGCGGCGATCGCGATCACGTAGACGGCGACCCCGCCGTAGCCCGCCGGCTGGGCGGGGTTGAGGAACGGGTAGGGGTACCAGCCGACGAGCGCGCCGCGGATCATCGAGTAGACCGCCCAGGCGATCGGGAAGATCGCGATGGTCCAGAGGCGGCGCCACTCGACGTGTCGTCGGCCCGGCGCCAGCACCCAGTCCGCGACGAGGTACAGCGGCGCCCAGACATGCAGGATCTCGTTCGACCACGGCACGGTGGTGGCCTGGTCGAGGGAGATCTCCCGGAGCAGCAGGTTGTAGACCACGAACGTCGTCGCCATGTACGTCACGACGCACGCCCGCACCAGGTTGTACCAGGAGGGGTCGCCCCGGCGGGTGAAGGAGAACCACGCGCCCATGAGCAGCACGATCGCCGACACGGCGTTCGAGAGGATCGTGAAGAAGCTGAAGAAGTTCACCACGAACGGGAGGCGATCGGGCACCATCGACCAGCTCTGGGCGAACTGGCCCACGATCGCGACGATGATCGCCACTGCTGCGAGCACCCGCAGCACCCCGAACAGCTGCCTCACCGGAATTCCCCGTCCCCGCCGCATCCGTCAGCTCTGCGACGCACTGTGTGCAGCATAGTTGTGCGTGGGGACGCAGACGGGGAGGAAGTGCCGATGACCGGGACGATGCAGGCGCTCGTGATCGACCGCACCGGGGACGCCGACGAGCTGCACCTCGCCGAGGTGCCGCGCCCGATGCGGGTCAGCGACGAGGTGGTCGTGCGGGTCGTCGCGGCCGGGGTGAATCCCATCGACGCGAAGACGCGTGCGGGCCGCGGCGTCTCGGCCGCGATCCCGTCGTATCCGGCGGTGCTCGGCAACGACTTCTCCGGGGTCGTCGAGGCGGTGCCCTATGCGGCGCACCCGTTGCAGCCCGGCGACCGCGTGTACGGCATGGGACGCGTGCCCCGCCTCGGCGGCAGCTACGCCGAGTTCCTCTCGGTCTCGTCGATGAGCGTCGCGCCGATGCCCGCCTCGCTCGGCTTCGTCGATGCGGCGGGCGTGCCGCTCGCCGCGCTCACCGCGTGGGGCGCCGTGATCGACACCGCGCGTGCACACGAGGGTCAGCGGATGCTGGTGCACGCGGCATCCGGCGGGGTGGGTCACTTCGCCGTGCAGCTCGCCGCGTACTTCGGGGCGGAGGTCACCGCGACCTGCTCCACCCGGAACGTGGACTTCGTGCGCTCGCTCGGCGCCCGGCACGTCGTCGACTACACGGCCGAGCGGTTCGAGGATGTCGTCGCCGACCAGGACGTCGTGATCGACCTCGTCGGCAACGCGGCCGACGACACCGGCACGCGGTCGCTCGGGGTGCTGCGACCGCACGGGCTGATCGTGAACGTGCCCACCGGGTCGTGGCCGAGCTTGGCCGATGACGCGGCGGTCCGCGGCATCCGCGCGACGGGGTATTCGGTCTCACCCGATGCCCGCACCCTCTCGGTGATCACGCGGCTCATCGACGACGGTTCGGTGCGCGTGCACGTGGAGCGCGAGCTGCCGCTCGCGGAGGGCGCGGTCGCGCATCGCCTGATCGAGGACGGGCACGTGCGCGGCAAGGTCGTGCTGCGGGTCGCGGCGGATCCGGAGTAGGTCGGGTTCGCGGGTCGGGTCGGCGGTCGGGGCGGGTCGGGTCGGCGGTCGGGGCGGGTCGGCGGTCGGGCGGGTCGGGTCGGCGCTCGGGGCGGGTCGGCGGTCGGGCGTCCCCGCCCCGCCGCGCGCTCAGCCCGCGCGCGTCTCGAGCAGCGCCGTGCCGAGCTCGCTGCGCAGGTAGAGCACGCTGCGGCCGTATCGCGTGCTCACGAGGAGCCCCGCGTCGCGGAGCACGCGCAGGTGCTGGTTCACGGCCGAGGCCGTGACGCCGAGGCGCACCCCGAGTTCCGTCGACGATGCCGGATCGCCGAGCGCGGCGAGCAGGCTCGCCCGGGTCTCGCCGAGCACGGCCGCGACGGCCGCGGGGTTCGCGACCCGTTCCGCCTCCCACAGGGCGCCCTGGCCCCGGGCGGAGTACATGATCATCGGCGGGCCGTCGCCGACGGGTGCAGATGCGCGCCGCGTGAACATCGTCGGCACGAACGTGAGCCCGTTGCCGTCGATCGCCTGGGTGCGGTCGTTGGGGTCGGCGAGCCGCACCGACACCACGCCGTGGTCGTACTCGATGCGCGACGAGAGCCCGTTGAGCATCGTCGCCACCCCCGACTGGGCGATCTGCCGACCGCGGTAGACCACGTCCGCCTCGAGCACCGCGCGCATCCGCGGCCAGTACGGCTCGAAGCACGTGTCCCAGAGCTGCTGCAGCGCGCGGATGACCCTCCGCATGGCGGCGCTCGCGGACCCCGCGAACACCTCGGGCACCGCCCCGTGCACGGCCACGAGGTCCCCACGGAACACGTCGGCCGGGATTGCGGCGAGCGCCTCGAGCTCGTCGTCGAGCCGGGTCAACGGCGACGTCGGTCGCGGGTTCAGGAAGTCCGGGGTCCACATCCGCTCGTCGATGAGGGCCATGAGGGTGGGCATGTCGAGGCGGGTGCGAGCCTCCTCGGTGCGCCGCAGCCAGCCGAGCTGGAGCGGGAACCGCGCGGGCTCCTTGATGGCGCGCAGGGAGAGGCCGAGCTCGCACAGCGGCGAGATGCCGAAGCGCACGCTGCCCACGTCGTCCTCGGTCAGCAGGTACCTCAACATGAAGCACTACGCTACATCGATTTCGCCGCCGATCCCGGTCTGGGAGAACTGGATCCGTGAGCCCCGCCCCCACCGCCCCAGCATCCCCCTCACCCGACACCGACGCCGTCCCCGTCATCGAACCCGAGCTCGCGGCGGCCGCCTCCGCGGTCGACGAGGCTGAGGACGCCGAGCAGGTCGGGCGCGCGCCCGGGAGCGGGCCCGGGACGATCGCCGCCGACTCCCGCCCGGGCCTCCTGCGTCGGCTCGTGGCATCCGTCGCCGATCCGGTGCTGCGGATCCTCGTCATCGCGACGCTCGTCAGCCGGGTGGGGCGCGGCATCTTCCTCACGGTCACGGTGCTGTACTTCACGCTCATCGTGGGACTCGCCCCGCACGAGGTCGCGATCGTGCTCGGCGCGGCGAGCGCGGCGGGCGTGCTCTCGTCGCTCGCCGGCGGTTGGCTCGCCGACCGCGTGAGCGCCCGGCGCCTGCTCGTGGTGCTCTCGGTGATCGACGGCGTCGGCCTCGTCTGCTACGTGTTCGCCCACGACTTCGTGAGCGCACTCGTGATCGCCATGATCGTCGGAGCCGTCGAGCAGGCGGCGAACTCGACGCGCATGGCGATCATCGCCCGCGCGTTCGACGGCGACCAGCGGGTGCACGCCCGGGCGGTGCTGCGCACGGTGACGAACGTCGCGATCGCGGTCGGCTCGGGCATCGGCGCACTCGCGCTGCTCGCGGGCACGGCCGAGGCGTACCGCTGGATCATCGTGGGCGCGGGCGTGATGTACCTGGCCGGTGTGACGCAGCTCGTGAAGCTGCCCCATCGGGTCGATGCGCCGACGCGCCCGGCCTCGGATGCCTCGGTCGTCACGACCGCGACCGGGTCGACGGATGTCCGGGCACCCGCTCGGGCACGCCGCCTCGCCCGACGCGCCCACTCCCCCTGGCGCGACCCGCGCTACCTCGCGCTCACGGCCCTCAGCGCCGTCTTCGGCATGCAGTTCGGCGTCGGCGAGGTGGGCGTGCCGCTCTGGATCGCGAACGACACGAACGCGCCCGAGGTGCTCGTGGCCGTGGTGCTCATCCTCAACACGGTGATCGTGGTGCTCTTCCAGGTGCCACTGTCCCGCGGCACCCACGACCTGCGCCGTGCCGGACGCGTCTCGGCGATCGCCGCGTGGCTCATGGCGGCCGCCTGCCTCATCTACGCCGCCGCCTCCGGACTGCCCTCGGGATTCGCGATCGCCGTGATCGTCGCCGCCGCCGTCGCGCACGCGTTCGCCGAGGTGCTCTCGCAGGCCGGCGGCTGGGGACTCAGCTTCGAGCTCGCCGACCCCGTGCGGGCGGGCACCTACCAGGGCGTGTTCTCGATGGGCTACTCGCTCGGTGCCATGGTGGCGCCGCTGTTCGTGACGTCGACGGCGCTCACCCTCGGGCTCGCCGGTTGGGCGGTCCTCGCCGCCGTGTTCCTCGCCTCGGGCCTCGGCACGTGGGCGATCGCCGTGGTCTCGGCACGAGCGGCGGCGCGAGCGGCGGCACGAGCAGTGACGACGGCCGGGCGGCAGGCCGAAGGCGACGCCGAGCGGGCGCAACCCTCCTCCGCGTGACGGCGGCGTCGGCTAGGGTCGCCGCATGAACAGCGACGCACCGTCGATCGTCTGGTTCCGCGACGACCTCCGGGTCGCCGACCACCCGGCCCTGCATGCGGCGGTCGAGCGCGGGGCGCCGGTCGTGTGCGTCTACGTGCTCGACGAGGAGTCGCCGGGCATCCGCCCGCTCGGCGGCGCCGCGCGGTGGTGGCTGCACGGCTCGCTCACGGCCCTCGGCGACGCGCTCGGCGCACTCGGCGGGCGGCTCGTGCTTCGCCGCGGACCGGCAGACCGGGTCATCCGCTCGCTCGTCGACGAGACGGGCGCCGGGGCGGTGTTCTGGAACCGGCGCTACGGCGGCCCCGAGCGCGAGCTCGACGCCGGCCTGAAGCAGGCGCTGCACGACGACGGGCTCATCGTGCACAGCTTCGCGGCCGACCTGCTGTTCGAGCCGTGGACCATCCGCACCGGCCAGGGCACGCCGTTCTCGGTGTTCACCCCGTTCTGGCGGGCGTGCCGCTCGGCGCCCGAGCCGCGGCATCCGCTGCCCGCGCCCCACGCGATCGACTCGGCGGATGCCGCGACCGACGACCTCGGCGACTGGGAGCTGCTGCCCACCCGCCCCGACTGGGCGGGCGGGCTGCGCGAGGCGTGGACGCCCGGGTCGGATGCCGCCCACGAGCGCCTGCGGGAGTTCCTCGACGACGACCTCTCCGCGTACGCGAAGGGCCGGGACGAGCCGGCGAAGGAGGTCACGTCGCGCCTCTCGCCGCACCTGCGCTGGGGCGAGCTCAGCCCCTACGAGGTGTGGCACGCGGTGCGCGAGCGCCGGTCGGGCGGCGAGGGTGCTGCGCGCTTCCTCACCGAGCTCGGCTGGCGGGAGTTCGCGTGGCACGTGCTGTTCCATGCGCCCGACCTCGCGACCAGGAACTGGCGCGCGGAGTTCGACGCGTTCCCCTGGCCGCGCCTGCACCCGTCCGCGTTGCGCGCCTGGGAGGTGGGTCGCACGGGCGTGCCGCTGGTCGACGCGGGCATGCGCGAGCTGTGGGCCACCGGTGCGATGCACAACCGGATCCGCTTGGTCACCGCGTCGTTCCTCACGAAGAACCTGCTCATCGACTGGCGCCGCGGCGAGCAGTGGTTCTGGGACACGCTCGTCGACGCCGATGCCGCCTCCAACCCCTTCAACTGGCAGTGGGTGGCCGGCTCGGGAGCCGACGCCGCGCCGTACTTCCGGGTGTTCAACCCCGAGCTGCAGGCGACGAAGTTCGACGCCCACGGCGAGTACGTGCGCCGCTGGGTGCCCGAGGTCGGCACCGACGACTACCCCGAGCCGATCGTCGACCTCAAGGCCACCCGCGACGCAGCGCTCGCCGCCTACGAGCACGTGAAGGCGGCGCGCAATCAGAGCGGCTTCTCGAACCAGTGGTCGGCGTAGACCTCGTCGTTGAACGGCTCGACCTCGACGTACCCCGCCGCCCGGTACATCGCGATCGCCTCGGTGAGGCTCGCGTTCGTCTCGAGGGTCACGGATGCCGCGCCGTGATCGCGTGCGGCCTGCTCGAGCGCCACGAGGATGCGCCGCCCGACGCCCATGCCCCGCACCGCGTCGTCGACCCACATGCGCTTGACGTAGGCGGGAGCTTCGTCGTGGAACAGCACCGCGCCGCATCCGATCGCCCGGCCGTGGAGCCGCGCGAGCACGAACCCGCCGCTCGGCTCCCGGAACTCGTGCGTGTCGGGGTGCAGGCTGCGCCCGGGGTCGAAGCCGCCCGGGAATCGACGGGCGAGCTCCGCGTAGTACGCCGCGAGGCAGGCCTGCGCGTCGTCGGATGCCGGGTCGGCGGACTCGACCTCGACCAGGCCGGCGTCGAGGAGCCGCGTGACGGTGGCCATCGCCTCCACGAGCCGCGCCTGCTGCCCCGGGCTGAGCGGCGTGAGCAGCGAGCCGGCGAGCTCGTCGCTGCGGCGGCCGAGCTCCGCGCGCTCGGCGCGGCCGCGCTCGGTCGTGCGCACCGTCCGCACCCGGGAGTCGGCGGCGGCGCCCTCCACCGTCACGAGTCCCTCGCGCTCGAGCGACCGCAGGAGCCGGGAGAGGTAGCCCGAGTCGAGGCCGAGCCGCTCGCGGATGACGCGGACATCGACGCCCGAGCCGTCGACCTCCCAGAGCACCCGCGAGGCACCGAGCGACCGGTCGCTGCCGAGGTAGTGGTCCTGCAGCGCCCCGACGCGCGTGGTGACCGCACGGTTGAACGCGCGCACGGCGTCGATCGCGTCGCGATGGAGTGGAATGGCGGACATATTGCTGACCTTAGTCAGCGATCTGCCGGAGGGCAAGGCTCAGACCAGCGGATGCTCCAGCACCCAGTCCTCCTCGAGCCGCCCGCCGAGGCGGAACCGCTTGCGCCCCACCTTCGCGAAGCCGTGCTTCTCGTAGAACCGGATCGCCCGCGCGTTCTCCTCGTTGACGCCGAGCCAGGCCGTCGCCGCACCGGCCGACGCCGCCGCGTCGATCGTCGCCGCCATGAGCGGTCCTGCCACCACGCCCGAGCCGTGGGCGAGCACGCGGGTGTAGAACTTGCTGAGCTCGATCGCGGGTCGCGCCGACACGGCGGCGGCGGCATCCGCATCACCGGGCTCGCCCCGCGTGCGACCGACGAGCATGGAGTACCCGACCATCCGACCGTCGGGCTCCTCGGCCACGAGCAGCACGCGATCCGCGTCCTCGAGGTGGGCGGAGAGGCGTTCGACCGTGAAGTGCTCCGCGATGAACGCGGCGATCGCCTCGGGAGTCGTCGACGGCGGGCAGGCGAGCGGGAACGTCTCCGCGGCGAGCTCGGCGAGCGCCGCGGCATCCGCCCGCTCGGCGACGCGGATCGAGATGTCGGACATGGACAAGGATTCTCGCAGACCGTTGCAGACGCGTACGTACCGCCGCAGGCGCCGTCGCAGTCGGGCAGGCACCGTCGCAGGCGCGGTCGAGCGGGCCCGCCATGGTCGTTGCATCTCCGGGGTCTCCGGATTCGACCTGGACGGACCCGCTCGAGTCGGCGGAGCCTCGGCTCAGCGGCTCACATGAAACGGGCGTACGCCCCGACGGTCAGGAACGTCGGGAACTCCGGCTCGAGTGCGACGCTGCGGAACACCGAGATGGCATCGTCGAAGCGGTCCCCCTCGAAGCGCGGCAGCTCGGCGACGGCCGCCGCCATGATGCGCACGATCGACGTCTGGTCGATCCGGGTGCCCTCGGCGGTGACAGTGTTGTCGTGCAGCCACTGCCACACCTGCGAGCGCGAGATCTCGGCGGTCGCGGCGTCCTCCATGAGGTTGTCGATCGCGGCCGCGCCAGTGCCGCGCAGCCACGACTCGATGTAGCGGATCGCGATCGCGATGTTGTCGTGCACGCCGGCCTCGGTGACCTCGCCGCCGATCGACGGGATGTCGAGCAGCTGCGCCGCCGTCACGGCGACGTCGTCGCGCAGGCGGTCGACCTGGTTCGGCCGGTCGCCCAGCACGGCGTCGAACTCGGCGCGCGCGGTGGGGATGAGGTCGGGGTGCGCCACCCACGTGCCGTCGAAGCCGTCGGATGCCTCGCGGCGCTTGTCGGCGGCCACGGCCTCGAGCGCACGCTCGGTGACCTCGGCGTCGCGGCGGTTCGGGATGAACGCGCTCATGCCGCCGATCGCGTGCGCGCCGCGCTTGTGGCAGGTCGCGACGAGCAGCTCGGTGTAGGCCCGCATGAACGGCACGGTCATCGTGATCGACTTCCGGTCGGGCATCACCCAGCGGCGTCCGCGCGAACGGAAGGTCTTCACGATCGAGAAGATGTAGTCCCAGCGGCCGGCATTGAGGCCCGAGCAGTGGTCGCGCAGCTCGTAGAGGATCTCGTCCATCTGGAACGCCGCCTGGATCGTCTCGATGAGCACGGTCGCGCGAACGGTGCCCTGCGGGATGCCGAGCGCGGCCTGGGCGAAGACGAAGATGTCGTTCCACAGCTTCGCCTCACGGTGCGACTCGAGCTTGGGCAGGTAGAAGTACGGCCCGCGGCCCGCCGCGATCAGCGCCTGCGCGTTGTGGAAGAAGTAGAGCCCGAAGTCCACCAACGAACCCGAGGCGTGCATCGCACGTCCGGCGCGGTCGTGGAACTTCAGGTGCTTCTCCACCAGTTGCCAGCCGCGCGGACGCATCACGATGGTCGGCGTCTCGGCTGCGGTGACCCGGTACTCCCTGCCCTCGGGGCTCGTGTACTCGAGCGCGCCGCGCAGGAAGTCGCGGAGCGTCAGCTGCCCCTCGATCACGTTCGCCCAGGTGGGGCTCGTGGCGTCCTCCTGATCGGCGAGCCAGACCTTGGCGCCGGAGTTCAGCGCGTTGATCGCCATCTTCCGATCGGTCGGGCCGGTGATCTCGACGCGGCGATCCTCCAGGCCCGGTGCCGTGCCGGTGACGCGCCACGACGGGTCGTTGCGGATCCACTCGGTCTCGGGCAGGAACCGCGGGTCGCGGCCGTTCGCCGCGTCGACCCGGGTCTGCAGGCGCACCGCGAGCAGCTCGTGCCGCGTGTGCGCGAAGCGGTCGTGCAGCTCGGCGAGGAACGCCAGCGCCTCGGGCGTGAGGATCTCGTCGTAGCGCGGTCCGAGCGAGGCGGTCACCTCGATCCGCGGCTCGAAGGTCTGGAAGCCGCCGGTGGCGGGCGTGGTCCCGATGCGAGGGGCGGATGCCGCGGCATCCGTTCGCTCGAGGGTCATGGTGGGCGTGGTGTTCATGGTCTTCTCCTCGGAGTTCGATACCCGTGAACGGGTCAGTGGTTGAACTGTTCTTCCTCGGTCGATCCGACGAGGGCGAGGGTTGCGCTGTTGGGGTTCAGCGCGGTCGCGATCTGGTCGAAGTACCCGGTGCCGACCTCGCGCTGGTGGCGCGTGGCGGTGTACCCGGATGCCTCCGAGGCGAATTCCGCCTCCTGGAGTTCGACGTAGGCGCTCATGTGCCGCTCGCTGTAGTCCTTGGCGAGCGTGAACATGGAGTGGTTGAGGGCGTGGAAGCCCGCGAGGGTGATGAACTGGAACGCGTAGCCCATCGAGGCGAGCTCCCGCTGGAACTTCGCGATCTGGTCGTCGTCGAGGTGGCGCTTCCAGTTGAACGAGGGCGAGCAGTTGTAGCTCAGGCGCTTGCCCGGGAACTTCGCGTGCACGGCCTCGGCGAAGCGCCGCGCGAGGTCGAGGTCGGGCTCGGCGGACTCCACCCAGAGCAGGTCGGCGTACTCGGCGTAGGCGAGGCCGCGGGCGATGACCGGCTCGATGCCGTTCTGCACCTCGTAGAACCCCTCTGCGGTGCGCTCGCCCGTGACGAACGGTCGGTCGCGCTCGTCGTGGTCGCTCGTGAGCAGCGTCGCGGCGAGCGCGTCGGTGCGGGCGATGATGATCGACGGCACGCCGGCGACATCCGCCGCGAGTCGTGCCGCGTTGAGGGTGCGGATGTGCTGCGACGTCGGGATGAGCACCTTGCCGCCCATGTGGCCGCACTTCTTCTCGCTCGCGAGCTGGTCCTCCCAGTGCACGCCCGCCGCGCCGGCCTCGATCATCTGGCCCATCAGCTCGTACGCGTTGAGCGGCCCGCCGAATCCGGCCTCGGCGTCGGCGACGATCGGCGCCATCCAGTCGCGGTCGTCGATGCCCTGCTCGATCTGGCCGGCGCGCAGCAGTGCGTTGTTGATGCGGCGCACGACCGCCGGCACCGAGTTGGCCGGGTACAGCGACTGGTCGGGGTAGGTCTGGCCGCTGAGGTTCGCGTCGGCCGCGACCTGCCAGCCGCTGAGGTAGATCGCCTTCAGCCCGGCGCGCACCTGCTGCACCGCCTGGTTGCCCGTGAGCGCGCCGAGCGCGGCCGACCACTGCGGATCGTCCTGGGGCGCGAAGGCGGTGCCGGTGTTGCGCTGGATGTCCTCCCAGAGCTTCTCGGCGCCGCGCCGGGCGAGCGTGCGCTCCTCGCGGACCGGGCCGCGCAGGGCGACGACGTCCTCGGCGGTGTAGTCGCGCCGGACGCCGTCCCAGCGGGGGTTCGCGTCCCACTCGAGCTGCAGCTCGGCCGCGGTCTGGGTCTGGTCGCCGGGGCGGTTCGTGCTCATCGTGTTGCTCCTTCGGTGCAGCGGTGCGGATGCTTCGGTGTCGTCCTTCGTGCGTCTGACTCGACGCCGTCCGGGGTGTGTGCCTCCACTCTGCGGGCGCCGGGCACCCCGCCCCCCACGATTCAGGGGGTGAACTTCGGGCGTTCTTCTGCCACGCGGAAGAACCCCGCTCTGCGCGTCTCGAGGGGTGACGAGATGGCACTTCTCGTCGCCCTCGCCCGCAGATACCGACAGCAGTGGTCAGCTCGACGCAGCAGTCGCGCCCAGCCAGCCACGCTCGCGCAGGGCGCGTGTGGTGCGTGCGATCGACTCGGCGTGCGGCATCCGCTTCGTGACGCGGATGACCCACCACCCGTCGTCGATGAGGTCGTTGAACCGGGCGACGTCCGTCGTCCACTGGTCGACGTCGAAGAGATGCTGTTCCCACTCGTATGATCGCGGCGTACGCCCGGCAGCGATCGAGGACGGTGGCGACTCGCCTCGCGTCGACTCGGACGCCTCGGTACGGTGCCGCAAGC
Organism: Agromyces ramosus; assembly: GCF_004216665.1. GTDB lineage: Bacteria > Actinomycetota > Actinomycetes > Actinomycetales > Microbacteriaceae > Agromyces > Agromyces ramosus. The sequence continues at coordinate 990,855 of NZ_SGWY01000001.1, forward strand.
GACCGTGACCGCAGCCGACGCGGTGTCACGCCCGCCGCGAGGGCGTCCGCGGTGGTGAATGGCCCGTTCGACAGCTGCGCGGGGAGTGGCGAGGGAGGACGCATCCGTCGATCGTGCGTACTCGGGTCATCGAGCCGTCAGGTGACTCGCGAAATGTGTCGCCGGTGCATCACGGTCGCCCTGTCGAGGGCGGGTCGGGGGGGCGCGGCCACATCGACGTGACTCCAGCAGCCGGAACGAGGCGGAGCAAGCGACGACAAGCATCATGTCGTTGCGCGCGAGCAGACGCGAGTGACGACGCCGTGGCATCCGGGGGCACGGGCGCTACCGTGGTGCGATGACGCGCATGCACGACGACGAGGTGCACACGGATGCCGCGCTCGTCGCGGGCCTGGTCGCCGCGCAGTTCCCCGAGTGGGCGTCGCTGCGCGTCGAGCCCGTCGCCTCCACCGGCACCGACAACGCGATGTACCGGCTGGGCGACGACCTGTCGGTGCGGATGCCGCGCATCCACTGGGCGGTCGACCCGCTCCTGCGTGAATTCGAGTGGCTGCCGCGCATCGCGCCGGCGCTGCCGTTCGCGGCGCCCGTGCCCGCGGCGCTCGGGGTGCCGGGCGACGGGTTCCCGTGGCCGTGGACGGTGTGCCGCTGGATCGACGGCGTGCACCCCGTCGCCGGGGCGGTCGAGCACGCCGAGCGCCTGGCCGCCGACCTCGCCGGGTTCGTCGTCGCGATGCGCGGGCTCGACCGGGCGGGGGCGCCGACCACGGCCTGGCCCCGCCCGCTGCACGAGGAGGACGAGCTCGTGCGGGCCAACCTCGCCGCCCTCGAGGAGCCGCTGCGATCGATACGCGATGACGTCGTCGCCGTCTGGGAGGACGCACTGGCGGCGGCGCCCGCGACGGCGCGCACCTGGATCCACGGGGACCTCTCGCCCGGGAACCTCCTGCTGCGCGGAGGCGAGCTCGTCGGCGTGCTCGACTTCAGCGCGATGGGCCTCGGCGACCCCGCGAGCGATCTTCGCGTCGCCTGGAACCTGCTCCCGGCTCCCGCACGCGCCGTGTTCCGGCGCGGAGTCGGTGCCGACGACGCCACCTGGGCGCGCGCCCGCGGCTGGGTGCTGCTGCAGGCGTTGGCGCAACTCCCCTACTACGCCTCGCGCAATCCGCCGTTGGCCGACAACGCGCGGCACGTGATCGCCGAACTCGTCGCCGAACGCCACGACGGCATGGAGATGCCCCGTCCGCGGTAGGGTCCATTCGGGTCGCGGACGGGGCATCGGCCTGGTGGGGCCGCCTCGGGGTTCAGCTCATCTGGCGGTCGGCGGCGTGCTTGGCGTCGGTCTGGACCTGGGACGCGGCGTCCTGACCCTCTTCCTTCACCGTCTCGACGCCTTCCTTCGCACGGTCCTTGACTGCCTCGGCGGCATCCTTCGCGGGCTCGCGCAGGTGATCGGCGGACTCCATGGCCACGTCCTTCGCCTCGTCGACGAGGGGGGCCGCCGCATCCTTCACCTTCTCGGCTGCCTGCTGCTCAACCCGCGAGGCGGGGATGAGCGAGGCTGCGAGGAGGCCCACCCCGAAGGCGATCAGGCCCACGGCGACGGGGTTGCCCTGCGTCGCGTTGGCGACCTTGCGCGGCGCGCCGGCGACGGCATCCTGCGTCGAGTCGACGACGTCGGAGGCGGTGCCCATCACGCGGTCCTTCAGACGCGTCGCAGCGCGGCGCACCTTGTCGGTCTGGCGCTGGGCGGCCTTGGCCGGGTTCACCTTGTCGGCGAGCGCGTCGACGTCCTGTCCAAGTTCGAGTCGGGTCCGCTCGATATCCGAACGGATCACATCGGGGTCACTCATCGGTTCTCCTCATTCCTCTTCAGCGTCTCGGGGATCTCCTTGACCGTCTCGACGGTCTGGGGGATGCCTTCCACCTCTTCGATCTCCTTCTTGCCCGTGAAGAACAGCACCGCGGCGACGATCCCCCACAGCACTGCCACGATCAGGGCCGACCAGGCGTTGCCCATCAGGTAGCCGAGCGCCCACCAGAGCGCGATCGACACGAACAGCAGGGCGAGGAAGCCGGCAACGCCGGCGCCGCCGTACAGCCCGGCGCCCTTGCCCGCCTGCTTCGCGGTCTGCCTGAGCTCCGCCTTGGCGAGTTCGATCTCCTGGCGCATGAGCGTCGAGATGTCGCGGCTCACCTCGGCGAGCAGGTCGCCGAGCGAGGTGCTCGCGGCCTGCCGCTCCGACGGGGTCGGCAGGTCGGCGCCGGGAGCGCCGGCACGCGGCTGGTTCAGGTTCGTCATCAGATGCCGCCTCGCGTGGTGGCCGGGGTGCCCGCGGGCCACGACTGGCCGGTGACGGGGTCGACCGGGGCGTCGGCGGTGGGGCCGGTCACGATGGTCTCGGTGTCGGTCACCACGACCTCGCTGTCGGCGACTCCCGGAACGCCGGGCGTGGCCGCGGTGCGCGTGCCGGTGCCGTAGACGGACCCCGGGCGACCGGATGAGGCGATGGCGCGGTCGTCATCGTCGGAGGGCGTGACGAGCGCACGCGTCAGCCGGCCGATGACCACGCCCGCCCCGACGGCGACGGCGAGGAAGACGCCGGGCCGACGGCGGGCGAATCCCTTGACCTCCTCGAGGAGGTCCTTGGGGTCGCGCTGGTCGAGCCACTGCGCCACGGCGCCGACGCGCTGGCCGGCCTCCCGTGCGACATCCGCTGCGAAGCCCGTCCCGCTGCCGGTTCCGTCGGCCATGTGCGAGAACTCGTCTCCGATGTTGCGGAGCCCGCCTGCGGCGCGGCTCTGCTGGGTGGCGGCCTGCTGGCGCACCTCGCTGCCGACCTGGTCGGCGAGGCGACGCGCCTGACGGCGAGCCTCCGACCCGACGGCCTTCGTCTCCTCCTTGGCGACGCCCGCCACGCGCCGGGTGGCGTCGCCGGCCTCGTTGGCGAGGTTGGCCGCCTCCTCACGCGCTCCCGGGGTCGTCGCGGTCGTGCCCGTGGTTCCGGTGGTTCCGGTCGTTCCGGTGGTTCCGGTCGTGCCCGTCGTTCCGGTGGTTCCGGTCGTGCCCGTCGTTCCGGTGGTTCCGGTCGTTCCGGTCGTGCTCGTGGCCCCGAGTGAATCGTCGTTCGAACCCGGGTAGCCAGGTGTTGTGCTGTTCGTCATCGTCCACTCACTTCCAGTCCGGGTCGCCTGCTGGAGGCGCCGCTCGTGTACCCCGAAACGCTAGGTCGGCTGCCCTCCGGGAAGAAGACCCTTGCCACCGGAGGAGGCGAGGCGTATAACGCGGGCGCGATCTTCCGGGGCCGCCGATCGGCGCGGCATTGTGACGCCCGATCCCGGTGGGCGCAAGCACCTTCCCCCGCGGACCCCGGGCGGCGTAGCGTCGCCGGGTCGGAGGGGGACGCATGGAGTACGGCTACAAGCTCTCGGCCGAGGGCTTCGGCCCGCAGGAGCTCGTGCGCCAGGCGGTGCTCGCCGAGGCATCCGGGTTCGACTTCGTCGAGATCAGCGACCACTACCACCCGTGGCTCGACTCGCAGGGGCACTCCCCCTTCGCGTGGACCGTGCTCGGGGCGATCGCGGCGAGCACCGACGCGATCGGGCTCGCGACGGGGGTCACGTGCCCGACGGTGCGGTACCACCCGGCCATCGTCGCGCAGGCCGCGGCCACGCTCGCGCTCGTCTCGGACGGGCGCTTCACGCTCGGCGTCGGCTCGGGCGAGCGCCTGAACGAGCACGTCGTCGGGCGCGGCTTCCCCGCCGTCGCCGAGCGCCAGGCGATGCTGCGGGAGGCCCTCGAGATCATCAGGCTGCTCTGGCAGGGCGGGTACCGGTCGTACCGCGGCGAGTACCTCGATCTCGAGGACGCCCGCGTGTTCGACCTGCCCGACGAGCTGCCCGTCATCGCGGTGGCCGCGGGTGGTCCGGATGCCGCGGAGCTGGCCGCGGAGCTCGGCGACGGCCTGTTCGGCACCGAGCCGAAGCCCGAGCTGCTCGACGCCTATCGCGGCGCGGGCGGCGACGGCCCGACCTACGGCGAGGTGGGCCTCGCCTGGGCGGAGACGGAGGACGCCGCCGTGCAGGCCGCCTTCGAGTCGAGTCGATGGTCGCTGACGGGCTGGAAGGTCATGAGCGAGCTGCCGAACCCGGCCAACTTCGAGGCGGCCTCGACGGTGGTGCGGCCCGAGGACGTCGCCGCCGCAATGCCGTGCGGGCCCGATGCCGCGAAGCACCTCGAGGCGATCCGCGAGTACGAGCGCGTGGGCTACGACCACGTCGTGCTCACGAACAGCGGCCCGGACCCCGACGGCTTCATGGACTTCTTCGCGAGGGAGCTGCGGCCCGCGCTGGGAGGGTGAGGGCACCGACCGAGCGCAGAAGCACGATCCTTCACCGCCCAGGGGACCCGCACGGTCGCCGTCGGGCCACTCACACGGCGGAATCGCAGAACTTCCGCAGTTCTTCCGTTTGCGGCATCCGCTTGCCCGTGTGAACATCGATGCATGGTCATCGCGGATCGCATCCCCGCTCGCACGGCTCTCGCAGCCGCCGTCGCCGAGCCCGGGGGCGAGCCCGACGAGGTCGACGCGCTGACGCTCGGCCGCCGCATCCGCGACCGTCGCACCGCCCTCGGCATGACCCTGGGCGAGCTCGCGACCGCCATCGACCGCGCACCGTCGCAGGTCTCGTCGATCGAGAACGGCAAGCGCGAGCCGCGGCTCTCGATGCTCCGCACCATCGCCCTCGCCCTCGGCACCACGGTCGACGACCTGTTGCGAGCGGATGCCCCGTCGGAGCGCGCCGCGCTCGAGATCGCCGTCGAGCGCGCCCAGCGCGGGCCGGTGTTCGCAGCCCTCGGCCTGCCGACCTTCCGCGTGGCGAAGGGCATGAGCGACCAGACGCTGCAGACCATCCTCGCGCTGCACCACGAGATCGACCGGCTGCATCGCGAGCGGGCGGCGACCCCCGAGGAGGCGCGCCGCGCCAACGCCGAGCTGCGCGCCGAGATGCGCGCCCGCGACAATTTCTACCCCGAGCTCGAGGCGAAGGCCGCCGAGCTGCTCGAGGCCGTCGGCCACACTGGCGGCCCCGTCTCGCACCAGCTGGTCGCCGACATGGCGAGCCACCTCGGCTACTCGCTGCACTACGTGGGCGACCTGCCGCACTCCACCCGCTCGGTGACCGACAAGCGCAACGGCCGCATCTACCTGCCCACGCAGCAGTCGCCGTCTCGCGACTCGCGCTCGCCCATCCTGCAGGCGCTCGCGAGCCACCTGCTCGACCACGACGAGCCGCGCGGCTACGCCGACTTCCTGCGCCAGCGCATCGAGACGAACTACCTCACCGCGGCCATCCTGCTGCCCGAGCAGGCGGCGGTGCGCTTCCTCACCGAGGCGAAGAACCTGCGGCGCATCTCGATGGAGGAGCTCCGCGACGCCTTCGCCGTGTCGTACGAGACGGCCGCGCACCGGTTCACGAACCTGGCCACCGCTCGCCTGGACATCCCCGTGCACTTCATGAAGGTGCACGAGTCGGGCACCATCATCAAGGCGTACGAGAACGACCGGGTGCGCTTCCCGTCCGACGCGCTGGGAGCCGTCGAGGGCACGACCGTGTGCCGCAACTGGACGGCGCGCACGGTCTTCGACGTCGAGGATCGGTTCAGCCCCTGGTACCAGTACACCGACACCTCCTCGGGCACGTTCTGGTGCACCTCGCGCATCGAGAAGGCGAAGGAGGGTGAGTACTCGGTGTCGGTCGGCGTGCCGTTCGAGCACGTGAAGTGGTTCCGCGGGCGCGAGACACCCCATCGTGCGGTGTCGCGCTGCCCCGACGAGTCCTGCTGCCGCCGCGCCCCCGGCGACCTGGCCGACAAGTGGGCGGATGCCTCGTGGCCGGCCGCCCGCACGCCGACGAGCCTGCTCGCGGCGCTGCCGACGGGCACCTTCCCGGGCGTCGACCAGACGGAGGTGTACCAGTTCCTCGAGGCGCACGCGCCGCGCGACTGAGGAACCGGGTCAGCCCGCCCGATCGGATGCCGCGAGCCCCCGGAACCACTCGAGGGAGGCCCGGTGGGCGACGACGCCGTAGTCGAGGGTGGCCCGCTGGTAGCGGAATACGTCGCGGTAGACGTCGGGGATCGCCGCCGCCTGCGCGTCGAGCGCGAGTGCGAAGCCCTCGAGCCCGGCGAGCTCCTGCTCGATGCCGGCGATGATGCCGTCGATCACGACGCGGCGTTCGGCCTCGTCCTCCACGAGTCCGAGCAGGAAGAGGCGCGAGAGGGCGGCCGTCTCCAGGTCGCCCCCCACGATCGGTGAGCGGATCCAGGCGTGGAACGTCGCCGCACCGGCATCCGTGATCTCGTAGACCTTCTTGAGGCGTCCCGCGTCGGTCTGCTCGTGCATGCGCACGTTCCCCGCGGCGTGCAGGCCCTTGAGGGCGCTCTGCAGGCTGCCGAAACTCGCGCGGTAGAACAGCGAGGGGCCCTGCTCGAACTGCTTGTTCAGCGAGTAGAGGGTCTGCGGGCCGAGCAGCAGGAGGAGGCCCAGGATCACGTTGCCCATGCGTTCCGCCTTCTCTTCATGTATATTCCTACTCGTGATATAACGGTTCGTGATATCACGAACCGTGACGAAGGGATTCTCGCAGATGGACGCCGCAGCCGAGTTCAGCACTCGCCTCGATCGCCACCTCTCCCGCGTCGCGGCTCGACGTGGCAGCCTCGGGGCTCCCCAGGTCGCCGTGTCCGCGCCGGCTCTCGGGATCGATCACCGCTTCGGCGAGCGCGCAGGCCGGTTCCACGTCGCGAGCATCGGCAAGCACTTCACCGCGACCCTCCTGATGCAGGCCGTCGAGGCCGGGGCCTTCGCACCGGACACGCCCGTCAGCGCCCTGCTCCCCCGCGACGAGCTCGAGGGGCTCTTCGAGACGCAGGCCGCCACGGATGTCGCGGCCGGGGCGACCCTGCACGACCTGCTCACCCATACCGCCGGCGTCGCCGACTACTTCGAGGGCCCGGTCGCCTCGGGCCGCCCGATGCAGGAGCTCGTGCTCGCCGAGCCCGACCGCTTCTGGAGCCCGGCCGACCTGCTCGACTTCAGCCGACGGCACCAGCGCCCGGTCGGCCGTCCGGGCCGGCGCTTCGCGTACTCCGACACCGGCTACGTCCTGCTCGGTCGCGTGCTCGAGCAGGCCACCGGCCGTGCGTTCCACGAGCTCCTGCACGAGCGCATCCTCACCCCGCTCGGCATGCGCGACAGCGCACTGCTGTTCCACTCGATCCCCGCGAACGACCTCGCGTCGGCAGTCGCCTCGGCGGCGGCCTCGGCTCCGGCGGCCTCGGCTCCGGCGGCGGCGGACACCAGTGCCTCGACGGCAGCGGCGCCCCGGATCGCACCGTTCCGCCTCGGCCGGCACGAGGTCAGCACGTTCCGCAGCGTGAGCTGCGACTGGGCTGGAGGCGGCATCGTCTCCACGCCCGACGACCTCGTGACGTTCAGCGCGGCCCTCCACCGCGGCGACCTGATCTCGCCTGCGAGCCTCGCCTACCTCGCCGAGCCGCGCAACCGGTTCCGTTCCGGCATCCGCTACGGCGCCGGCACGATGGAGGTGCGGTTCGAGGGCTTCATGCCGCTGCTGCGCGGCCTGCCCCACCCGGTCGGCCACATCGGCATCCTCGCCACGCACCTCTTCCACGACCCGGTGCACGACGCGCACATCGTGCTCAACTTCGCGTCGACGCGCGAGATGGTGCGCAGCTTCCGCACCCTCATCACGATCGAGCAGGAGTTGCAGCGCGCGTCGCGCGCGTCCCGGTGACGGATGCCGCGGCGGCCGCCTGCGGCATCCGGCCACCCTGTCCGACGACCGGCGGAGGTCGCGACACCGCGGCGCTGGCGTCCGCCGCACGCGGCGCGGGAGGATGGAGGCACCCCGACCGCCTTGGAGTGATCGCCGTGGGAACGACCGTATTCGAACGACGCCGACCGCCGGCATCCGTGATCGAGCACTCGCTCGCCGAGACCGAGCAGCGGGTGTTCTGGCTCGACGACCTCGCCGACGAGGCGAAGCGCCCGCGCCCCTGGCTCACGGGCGAGCGGGTCGCGCAGCTCGCGATCGTCGGCGGCGGGTACACGGGCCTGTGGACGGCGGTGCTCGCCAAGCGCCGGTACCCCGACGCCCACGTGGTGCTCGTCGAGGCCAAGACCATCGGCTGGGCCGCATCCGGACGCAACGGCGGATTCTGCGAGGCGAGCCTCACCCACGGACACGACAACGGGATGTCGCGCTGGCCCGACGAGATGGCTACGCTCGACCGGCTCGGCATCGAGAACCTCGACGCGATCGGGGCCGCCGAGGCCGAGTTCGGCATGGACTTCGAGTTCGAGCGCAACGGCGCGCTCGGCGTCGCGGTGGAGCCGCACCAGGTCGCCTGGCTCCGCGAGGAGGTCGAGGCGGCCGCCGCGCGCGGCGACGACTCCGTGCGGCTCCTCGACCAGGCCGAGGTGCGCGCCGAGGTCGACTCGCCCACGTACCTCGGCGGCGTCTGGGACACGCGCGGCAGCGCCCTCCTGCATCCGGCGAAGCTCGCGGCCGAGCTCGCGCGCGTGGCCGAGGAGCTCGGGGTCGAGATCTTCGAGCGATCGCCGGTGCGCCGCATCGACACGCCGGGATCGACGGGTGCGGTGACGCTCATCACCGAGGGCGGTCGCGTGCTCGCGCAGCACGCCGTGCTCGCGACGAACGTGTTCCCGAGCCTGCTCAAGCGCAACCGGCTGATGACCGTGCCCGTCTACGACTACGTGCTCATGACCGAGCCGCTCTCGGCCGGGCAGCTCGCGTCGATCGGCTGGTCGAACCGGCAGGGCCTCGGCGACCTCGCGAACCAGTTCCACTACTACCGCCTCTCGCGCGACGACCGGATCCTCTTCGGCGGCTACGACGCGGTGTACCACTACGGTCGGCGCGTGCGGGAGCGGTACGAGCAGCGCCCCGAGTCGTACGAGCGGCTCGCCGCCCACTTCTTCACGACGTTCCCGCAGCTCGAGGGGCTGCGCTTCAGCCATCGATGGGCGGGCGCGATCGACACGAGCACGCGGTTCTGCGCGTTCTTCGGCACCGCCCGCGACGGACGGGTCGCCTACGCCGCGGGCTTCACCGGACTCGGCGTCGCGGCCACCAGGTTCGCGGCCGAGGTCATGCTCGACCAGCTGGAGCAGCGCGACAACGAGCGCACCCGGCTGCGGATGGTGCGCGAGCGCCCGCTGCCGTTCCCGCCCGAGCCCGCCGCCGCCATCGGCATCAACGCGACGCGCTGGTCGCTCGACCGCGCCGACCACACGGGAGGGAGGCGCAACATGCTCCTCAAGACACTCGACGCCCTCGGCCTGGGGTTCGACTCGTGACCGGCGAGCCGCGCCTCCATCCGGGCGTGATCGCAGATGCCGCATCCGTCGTGCTCGAGCACGTGCCGGTCGAGCCCGACCAGATCGTCGCCGGCGCGCCGACCACCGGGCACCTCGTGCTCGACGATGACGGCGAGCGCATGGTGGGCGTGTGGGAGATGTCCGTCGGCGCGATGCGCGACGTCGAGGCCGACGAGGTCTTCGTCGTGCTCGCGGGCGCCGCGACGGTGGAGTTCGAGCATCCGCATGCCGCGCCGATCGTGCTGTCGCCCGGGTCGGTCGTGCGGCTGGAGTCGGGGATGCGCACGATCTGGACCGTGCGGCAGACGCTGCGCAAGGTGTACGTCGCACCGTGAGCGCCGAGATCCCGTCGCCGTCGGTCGTCGCGGTCGCCCGCGATGACGCCCATCGGTTCTCGAAGCCGCTGCATGGCGAGATCCGGCTCGTCGAGGGCCACGGCGTGGAGGGCGACGCCCACGCCGGCGCCACCGTGCGGCGTCGCTCTCGCTTCAAGGGCACATGGACGGAGCCGAACCGACGCCAGGTGCACCTGATCCAGCTCGAGCTCTTCGACGAGCTCGCCGTCGAGGGCCACGAGGTCGCACCGGGCGAGCTCGGCGAGAACGTGACGATCGCCGGCGTCGACCTGCCCGCGCTGCCGCTCGGCACGCGGATCCGCCTCGGCGACGCCGCGGAGGTCGAGCTCACCGGGCTCCGCAACCCGTGCGTGCAGATCGAGCGGTTCCAGCCCGGGCTCATGAAGCGGCTCATCCGTCGCGACGGGAGGGGCGCGACGCTCCGACGCGCGGGCGTCATGGCGATCGTCGTCGAGGGCGGCGTCGTGCGGCCGGGCGACGCGATCGTGGTCTCACTGCCCGCTGGGCCGCACGAAGCGCTGCCCGTGGTCTGAGGCGGCCGGCGTCAGGCGACGGATGCCGCGTCGCCCGCCTCGCTCGCCGCGTCCGTCGGCGGCGCGACGGGATCGATGCGGAACGTCAGCCGGAAGCGCTCGAGCAGGGCGCTTCCCCCGTCGAGGATGGCGACGCCAGGGGGCGGTCCCTTCACGGCGACGGCGCCGCGCACGCCCGAGACGAGGTCGCGGAAGCCCGTCGGTTCGACGGCGAGCTCGAGCACGTCCTCGGGCACCGGGTCGGGCATTGCGCGGCGCGGTTGCGGCAGCGCGCCCGGTCCGACGGGGGCGACATCGAGGTCGCGTCCCGCCACGATCGCCGAGATGGAGACGTCGCCGACGTGCAGCACGTACTCGGTGGGCGGCAGTGCCGCCGCGGCATCCGGCCTGAAGGCGGCGCCGAGTGCGATGACGAGCGCGTCGGCCGTGACCCGCTCGCCCTCGGCGGGCTCGCCCAGCGTCGACCACCCCCAGCGCTCGAGGGCGATCACGACGGGCTCCAGCGCGCGGCCCAGCTCGGTGAGCTCGTAGCCGCCGCGCACGGTCGGCACGCGGCGCACGACGCCCGCCTCCTGCAGTTCCTTCAGCCGGTCGGCCAGGATGTTCGTCGGGATTCGCGGCAGGCCGGCCTTCAGGTCGCCGTACCGGCGCGCGCCGACGAGCAGGTCGCGGACGATGAGCAGTGCCCACCGTTCCCCGACCCGCTCGACGGCACGAGCGACGCCGCTGTACTGGCCGAAGCCGCGCGCGGCGCGCGTTGCCATGATCCGGCCCGGTCAGGCCGAGGTCGACTGGGCGCCGGCGCCTTGCTGCGCCATGTAGGCCTCGGGGCCCTGCTCGGCGGCGGCGGGCTCCATGAAGAGGAACGAGAGGTTGTTGCCGTCGGGGTCGTCGAGGTCGCGCGAGTACATGAACCCGTAGTCCTGCGCCGGACGCGGCTCGCTGCCGCCGGCGGCGAGGCCCTTGGCGAGCGCGACGTCGACGTCCTCGCGGGAATCACGGGTGAGGGCGATGGACACCTGCGCCTGGGTCTTCGGGTCGATGATCTGCTTGTCGGTGAACGTCCCGAGGTACTCGCGGGTCAGCACCATGAAGTAGATGGTGTCGCTGAGCACGACGCACGCGGCGTTCTCGTCGGTGAACAGCGGGTTGATGCGGAAGCCGAGCGCCTCGTAGAACGCCTTGGAGCGCTCGAGGTCGGTCGTCGGCAGGTTGACGAAGATGTTGGTCGCGGTCATGTTGTCCTCCGATGTTCGTGGTGTGCGATGTTCCGGTGATGCGATTCAGCTTGCTCTTTGCAAGTGGACTTGTCAATAGCAAGTAACCAGATTTCCTTCCCGAGCTCAAGTCGCGGCGCTGCGTCGCACGAGCAACGCCAGGTGCAGCGCCGTGAGCGCCTCGCCGTCGTCGAGGTCCACGCCGAGCAGGTCGCCGATGAGCGAGAGCCGCTGGTAGAACACCGACCGCGAGAGATGGCTCGCGGATGCCGCAGCCGTGCGGTTGCCCGGATGCGCGAGCATCGCGCCGAGCACCGTGAGCAGGTCGCCGCCGCGCGCGAGGTCGTACTCGATGAGCGGCGCCAGCATCCGCTCGCTGTGCCGGAGCAGCCGGTGGTCGTCGCGCAGCGAGGTGACGAGCCGCATGAGCGGGCGATCCTCGGCGCGACGCAGCTCCATGCCCCGCACGGTTCGCGGTCGCGGAGTCCGCGCCAGGTCGAGCGCCTCCTGCACCGAGCCGAGCAGCCCGTCGAGGTCGGCGGCCGCCCCGCCCACCGAGAGCACGAGCCGGTCGACGGATGCCGCGTCGTCGCCGACGAGGGCGGCGGCGAACTCGTTCGCGGCGGCGTCCGACAGCTCGACCGGCACCGACAGCAGCACGATGCGGGCGGCACCGGAGGCGCCGGCATCGGGGGCGGCACCGTCGATCGCACGACCGCCGAGCGTGCGCGCCGCGACATCCGCTGCCCCGTTCGCGACGGGCGCCCCCGTCGCCACCACGCCGTACAGGCGCGCGCCCAGGATGGGGAGCCCCGCGGCCTCGAGTCGCGCGGTCGCCCCCGCCATTCCGGCGAACCGCCCGGCGAGCAGCCCGTCGACGAGTCGCTGCCGGCCGATCCGGACCCACTCGTCGGCGTCGCCGTCGGCGAGGCGGCCGAGCGCCAGCGCGATGGCGCCCTGCTCGAGCACGCTCGTGCGGCCCGCCGGGTGCGCCGGACCGGGCAGCGCGACGAGGTGCCCCCACCGGATGCCGCGGGCCTCGACGGGCACGACGAGCCACTCGTCGAGCCCCGCCGCGACCCCTCGCCCCCGGCGCTCCTCCTGCTGACGGTGCGCGTCGCGCGAGCGCACCTCCCAGCTCGTGAACAGGTCCTCCTCCGCGGCGGGCGGCACCTCGGATGCGACCACCTCGTGCGCGAGGTTCTCGAGCACCACGGCGGCGCCGAGCGTCTGCGCGAGCTGGTGCACGATGAAGTCGGCGGGCGAGCCGCGCAGGCTCAGTGCCGTGAAGCGCTCGCGCACCTCGTCGCGGGCGCGCAGGGCGGCGGTCTGCTCGGAGATGATGCGGCTGTGCACGGCCTCGGTGAGCGTGACGAACTTCACCTCGCGGTGGAGCGCCACGAGGGCGAGGCCGTGCTCGCGCGCGGCCTCCTCGACCACCGCGGGCACGTAGCGGTAGTGCACGCCCAGCTCGAGCACGAGGCCGGCGAGGCCCGCCTCGACGAGACCGGCGATGAACGCGTACAGGTCGGCGGGATCGGTCGGCCAGCCCGAGCCGGTGGAGAGCAGGAGCTCGCCGCCGTCGAGCAGCCGGGCGACGCCCGCGCTGTCGGAGACGTGCACCCAGCGCACTCGCGCGTCGAGCGCCTCTTCGCCCGCGAGCACCTCGGGCACGCCGTGGGCGACCGCCTCGAGGGTGAGGATCTCGCGCACGGTCGGCAGCCCGTCGTCGACGACCGCGCCTGCCGGACGATCCGTCCGGATCGTCTCGTCTTCACGACGAACTGCCATCGGTCGAACCTTCCTGCCTCTGCAACACTGGGGATGCCAGTCGAGACGACACCCCGGGCAATCTGTCCGGAAAGCCCGAGAAGGACCCTACATGAGCCTCATCCGACACTTCATCAATGGCCGCGAGGTCGCCGACGCGCAGCGCACCGGTCCGGTCTTCAACCCGGCCACCGGCGAGCAGCAGCACGAGGTGGCGTTCGCGTCCGTCGGCGAGGTCGAGCAGGCGATCGCCGCGGCATCCGCCGCCCTTCCCGGGTGGCGGGCCACCGGGCTCATCAAGCGCGCCGACGTGTTCTTCAAGCTGCGCCACCTGCTCGTCGAGCGCCAGGGCGAGCTCGCCGCGATCCTCACGAGCGAGCACGGCAAGGTGCTCTCGGATGCCGCGGGCGAGATCTCCCGCGGCATCGAGAACGTGGAGTTCGCCGCGGGGCTCGTGCACCTGCTCAAGGGCGAGCATTCCGAGCAGGTCGCGCGCGGCGTCGACGTGCACTCGTTGAAGCAGCCCGTGGGCGTGGTGGGAGCGATCACGCCCTTCAACTTCCCGGTGATGGTGCCGCTCTGGATGGTCGCGTCCGCGATCGCGTGTGGAAACACCGTGGTGCTGAAGCCCTCGGAGAAGGACCCGAGCGCCGCGATCTTCCTCGCGAAGCTGTTCCAGGAGGCCGGCCTCCCCGACGGCGTGCTCAACGTCGTGCACGGCGACAAGGTCGCGGTCGACGCGATCCTCGACTCCCCCGACGTGCGCGCCGTCTCGTTCGTCGGCTCGACGCCCATCGCGAAGTCCATCTACGAGCGCGCCTCGGCGAACGGCAAGCGGGTGCAGGCCCTCGGCGGCGCGAAGAACCACATGGTCGTCATGCCCGACGCCGACCTCGAGGGCGCAGCGGATGCTGCGGTCTCGGCCGCGTACGGCTCGGCTGGCGAGCGCTGCATGGCCGTGTCGGTGCTCGTCGCCGTGGGCGAGGTCGCCGACGACCTCGTCGAGGCGGTGCGCAGCCGCATGGGCGCGCTCGTCATCGGCGACGGCACGGATGCCGCGAGCGAGATGGGTCCCCTCATCACCAGGGAGCACCGCGACAAGGTCGCCTCCTACGTGACCGGCGCGTCGGCCGAGGGCGCGACGGTCGTCGTCGACGGCACGATCCAGCGGTTCGACGGCGACGGGTTCTTCGTCGGCGTCTCGCTCCTCGACCGCGTGAAGCCCGGCATGAAGGTCTACGACGACGAGATCTTCGGCCCGGTGCTCTCGGTCGTGCGCGTCGAGTCGTACGAGGAGGCGGTCGCGCTCATCAACGCGAACCGCTTCGCGAACGGCACCGCGATCTTCACGCGCGACGGCGGCACCGCCCGCCAGTTCGAGTTCGACATCGAGGTCGGCATGGTCGGCGTGAACGTGCCGATCCCGGTGCCGATCGGCGCGTACTCGTTCGGCGGCTGGAAGAACTCGCTGTTCGGCGACTCGCACATCTACGGCCCCGAGTCGGTGCACTTCTACACGCGCTCCAAGGTCGTGACGACGCGCTGGCCGAACCCGTCGGAGTCGCAGGTCAACCTCGGCTTCCCGAGCAACCACTGACCGCTCTCCGCCCACACTCCCCCTCCACTCCAACCACTCACCCTCCCCTCCAACCACCCCCCTCCCCTCCAACCACCCACCCCCCGTCCACCTCCACACCCCTCTCACTCCCATCCCATCGAGATGACGCCAGACGTCGGTTCGCTGCGCTGATACCGACGACTGGCGTCATCTGGATCGTCCGCGAGGAGCTCCCCGTATGACCGACACACTGACCACCGACACACTGACCACCGAGACGCAGGCGACGGATGCCGCGGCGGCGACGTACGCCGACCGGCACGGCACGCGGCATCCGCTGCCCGACCTCGACGCCGACGCACGGGTGCGGGCCGACGACCGCGCGCACGTGTTCCACTCGTGGAGCGCGCAGGCCCTCATCGACCCGCTGCCCATCGCCGCGGGCGAGGGCTCGACGTTCTGGGACTACGCAGGCAACGCGTACCTCGACTTCTCGAGCCAGCTCGTGAACCTCAACCTCGGGCACCAGCACCCCGACCTCGTGGCGGCGATCCACGCGCAGGCGGGACGCCTCGCGACGATCCAGCCGTCGATGGCGAACGATGTGCGCGGCGAGCTCGCCCGTCGCATCGCCGAGGTCGCACCCGGCGACCTCGACAAGGTGTTCTTCACCAACGGCGGGGCCGACGCGAACGAGTACGCCGTGCGCATGGCGCGTGCGGTGACCGGCCGCCGCAAGGTGCTCTCGATGTATCGCAGCTACCACGGCGGCACCGCCACCGCGATCTCACTCACCGGCGACCCGCGCCGCTGGGCGAACGAGCCGTCAGACGGCAGCGTCGCGCACTTCCTCGGGCCGTACGCCTACCGCTCGTCGTTCCACGCCGAGAGTTCCGAGCAGGAGACCGAGCGCGCGCTCGCCCACCTCGAGCAGGTCGTCACCCTGGAGGGCGCCGGCACGATCGCGGCGATCATCCTCGAGAGCGTGGTCGGCACCAACGGCGTGCTCGTGCCGCCGCCCGGCTACCTCGAGGGCGTTCGCGAGCTCTGCGACCGGCACGGCATCGTCTACATCGCCGACGAGGTCATGGTGGGCTTCGGCCGTGTCGGCGAGTGGTTCGCGGTGAACCACTTCGGCGTCGTGCCCGACCTCATCACCTTCGCGAAGGGCGTGAACTCGGGCTACGTGCCGCTCGGGGGCGTCGTAATCTCGCAGCGCATCGCGTCGCACTTCGACACGGTCGCCTTCCAGGGCGGGCTCACCTACTCGGGGCATCCGCTCGCCTGCGCGGCGGGCGTCGCCACGTTCGAGGTGTTCGAGCGCGACGGGATCCTCGAGCGCGTGCGCGACCTCGGCGTGCGCGTCGTCGAGCCGCGACTCCGAGCGATGGCCGAGCGGCATCCGTCGGTCGGCGAGGTGCGCGGACTCGGGCTGTTCTGGGCCATCGAGCTCGTGCGCGACCCCGCGAGCCGCGAGCCGCTGGTGCCGTTCAACGCGAGCGGGCCGGATGCCGCGCCGATGGCGGCCGTGGCCGCCGCGTGCAAGCGGGCGGGCCTCTGGCCGTTCGTGCACTTCAACCGCCTGCACGTTGCGCCCCCGCTCGTGATCTCGGAGGACGACCTCGTGCGCGGGCTCGACGTGATCGACCGGGCGCTCGACATCGCCGACGGGTACGTCGCGTCCTAGCACTGCGCGCGGCGTACGGCACCCCGACGCGGCCGGGCTCGGGGGCACCCCCGATGCCCGGGCGTCGTCGCGGAGTACCATGGGCGGGAATCCGCGGGACCTCCGTGTCACGGAGGCTCCCAGATCCCCTGGGGAAAGAGCTCATGGATGCCAGACTGACCTCCGATCGCGTCGTGGATGTCGCCGCGGCGACGCCGTTCCAGCTGCTGTACGACTTCTACCGACTCTCGGGCTACGAGCAGCGCCGGCATGAGCCGGGGGTGCTGGACTTCACGTTCGGCGACCCGCACGACCCGCCGTCGCAGGCCTACGTCGAGATCCTCCGCGAGTCGGTGGTCCCCCAGCACGAGCTGTGGTTCGCCTACAACTTCGGCGACGCGAAGGCGATCGAGGCGGCGACCGAGTCGCTGCGCCGTCACCTCGGGATCCCGTTCGAGGCCGCGGACGTGCACCTCACGACCGGTGGGTTCGCGGCCATCTCGACCGCGCTGAAGATCGTCGGCGACCCAGGCGACGAGGTGGTCTACAGCCTCCCCCCGTGGTTCCTCTACGAGCCGATCGTGCTGGAGTCGGGCATGGTGCCCGTCAAGGTGTCGATCGACCGGGAGACGCTCGACCTCGACCTCGACGCCATCGCCGCCGCCATCACGCCGCGCACGCGCGTCGTGATCGTGAACAGCCCGAACAACCCCACGGGTCGCATCTACCCGCCGTCGACGCTCGAGCGCCTCGCGGCGATCCTCGACGAGGCGTCGGAGCGCAACGGACGGCGCATCTTCCTCATCTCCGACGAGCCCTACAACCGCATCGTCTACGACGGGGCGCGCTTCCGCAGCCCCGTGGAGTTCTACCCGTGGAGCTTCCTCGCCTACAGCTACGGCAAGACGCTGCTGTCACCGGGCGAGCGCATCGGGTACCTCGCCGTGCCGCCGACGATGCCCGGCCGCGAGGCCTTCCGCGACGCCATCGAGACCGTGCAGATCTCGGGCGGTTGGCTCTTCCCCAACGCGTCCATGCAGTACGCGCTGCCGAAGCTCGAGACGCTCGCGTTCGACATCCCGCTCTTCCAGCGCAAGCGCGACGTGATGGTGGCCGCCCTGCGCGAAATCGGCTACCGGGTCGCCCGGCCCGAGGGCACGTTCTACCTGTTCCCCGAGTCGCCGCTCGCCGATGACGTCGAGTTCACGCGAGCACTCGACCAGGAGGGCGTGCTCGTCCTGCCGGGGCGCATGTTCGAGACCCCCGGATTCTTCCGCATCTCGCTGACCGCCACGATGGAGACGATCGAGGCGGGCCTGCCGCGCTTCGCGGCCGCCTTCAGTGCCGTCGCCGCCGCGGCCGACGCCTGACGCCACGCCGCGCCGACCCCCGCACGGGCCGTCAGCTAGCCTGAATGCCATGGACTCTCGGGCGGCGTCCGGCGGCATGGCCCGGCGAACCTTCCTCGCCGCGTCGCTCTCCGGGATCGCCGCCGTCGCGCTCTCGAGCTGCAGCTGGCCCGATGCCAGGCCGTCGCCCAGCGCCTCGCCGAGCGCGACCCCGACCCCGACCCCGACGCCCACCCCCCTGCCCCCCGACGGCGTGCCGCTGCCGACGGCGATGCGCCGCTCGAGCTGGGGCTCCGATCCGTTCGCTCGCGGTGCGTTCTCGTACGACGCCGTCGGCACCACGACGAGCCTGCGCCAATCGCTCGCGGAGCCCGTCGGCGAGCGCCTCTGGATCGCCGGCGAGGCCTGCTCCGCGACCGATCCCGGCACGCTGACCGGCGCTCGCGACTCCGGCCTCGCGGCGGCCGAGCAGGTCGCCCGGATCGCCGAGCCGGGCGAGCGGGTCGCCGTGATCGGTGCCGGCATCGCGGGGCTGACCGCTGCCGTGCACCTCGTGGATGCCGGATTCGAGGTCGTCGTCGTCGAGGCCCGCGACCGGGTCGGCGGGCGCGTGTGGTCGGTCGAGGTCGACGGCTTCGACCGCCCCGTCGAGCTCGGCCCGGTGCTCGTGCCCGACGACGAGCCGATGGCCGAGGCGCTCCGCGCGGCATCCGTCGACACCGTCGAGTTCGACGGGGTCGTCGAGGCGCGCACGAGCGAGGGCGTCGCGGTCGCGATCCCGCCGACGGGCGTCGACGCGGTGGACGCAGCACGCGCCTGGGCGGACGCCGCACCCGAGGACGTCTCCCTCGCCGCGGCACTCGTCGGCTCGGGCACCGTGCCGATGTCGACGGTGCCCGGCCCCGACGAGGTGAGCCCGGCGTCGTGGCTCGCGCACACGATCGCGAGTGGCGTGCAACCCGCGACGGGCGCGCCGTCGAGCGCGGTCTCGGCGCGCACCGTGCCGACGACGGCGTTCCCGTCCGGGTCGCAGCTCGTCACCGGCCGGCTCTCCGACCTGCTCGACGCCCTCGCCGACCGGGTCGACATCGCGGTCTCGAGCGTCGTGACGCGCGTGGCCCACGACGACCGGCGAGTGAGCCTGCGCCTCGACTCGGGCGAGTCGCTGACGGCCGACCGGGCCATCGTCACGGTGCCGATCGGCGTGCTGAAGTCCGACACGCTGCGCTTCTCGCCGGTGCTGCCGTTCGCCCACCAGCGCGCGATCGCCCGCCTCGAGACGGGCGTCGTCGACGTGGTGTGGCTGCGGTTCGAGGAGGCGTTCTGGCGATCGGGATCGCCGGCTGGTGCCGCGACGCCCGATGGCGCGGATGGCTTGGCGGCCGCACCCGACGTGCTCACCGTCGTGGGCGAGCCGTCGACCGTGGCGGCGTGGCTCGACCTCGGACGCGAGACGGGCGAGCCCATCCTCGTCGGGGTCATCGCGGCGACGCAGGCGACGCGACTGGAAGCGCTCGACGATCCGGAGTTCCAGTCGGCGATCCTCGCCGACCTCGCGCCCTACGCCACAGCGCGCGGTTGATCGCGACCAGCACCGCCGTGATCGCCACGAAGATCACGAGGACGAGCGCGCAGTAGGCCGCGACGCCGACCGCTCCGCCGACCTGGGCCTCGTCGAGGAAGAAGTACGGGTACCACCCGACGTCGGCCCCGCGCAGGAGCGTGTACGGCAGCCACAGCGAGGGGTACACCAGCACCCAGCCGATGGTCGACCACGGCACCCGCGGGTTCACCGCCATGATGCTGTCGGCCGTCCAGGCGACCACGGCGAGCGCAGGGACCACGAAGTGCAGCAACGTGTCCGACCACGGCACCTCGATGCGGTAGTCGCGTGACGACGCCTGGGCCACGATGAGCGCGAAGACGAGGCCCGACACGAGCAGGTAGACCGTGACCATGGTGCGCAGGATGCCGAGCCAGGGCGGATCGTTCGGCGCCATCAGCGCATAGGCGGCCGCGATGCAGAGGGTCACCACGGCGAGCATCGCCGACTGCACGGTGAAGTAGCTGAAGAAGTTGGCGGTGGCGAAGAACCGGAAACCGAGCACGTACTCGAAGTTGCCGACCAGGGCGATCACCTCGACGACGGCGATGAGCACGCGGAAGACGCCGAGGAGGCGCCTCGCCCGCATGCCCGGAGCGGAGACTCCGTGGGTGCGGGCGGCCATCCCCCAACGCTACGCCCTGGCCCGATGCGATCGCTCGGGAGCGCCCGGGGCGGCGCTCAGTCGAGCGGCCGGAGGATCCGATCGAGGAACCGACGCGTGCGCTCCTCGGTGGGCTTCGTGAAGATGTCGCCCGGCGCGCCGCGCTCCACCACGACGCCGCCGTCCATGAACAGCACCTCGTCGGCGGCCTGGCGGGCGAAGCCGAGCTCGTGGGTGACGACCACCATGGTCCAGCCCTCGTCGGCGAGCTCCTTGATCACCGACAGCACCTCCCCGACGAGTTCGGGGTCGAGCGCGCTCGTCGGCTCGTCGAAGAGCAGCAGGTCGGGCTTGAGGGCGAGCGCGCGCACGATGCCGACGCGCTGCTGCTGCCCTCCCGACAGCTCGAACGGGTAGGCGTCGCGCTTCTCGGCCAGCCCGACCCGCTCGAGGAGGGCGGACGCCTCCGCGAGCGCCTGCGCCTTCGGCACCCGCTGCACCCGGATCGGGCCCTCAACCACGTTCTGCAGCACCGTCATGTGCGGGAACAGGTTGTGCTGCTGGAACACCATCGCCGATCGGTCGCGCAGCGCGAAGCGCCCGGACTTCGGGACCGCAGCCGAGAAGTCCAGTTCCGGCCCGCCGGTGAACGCGATCGTGCCGCCGTCGGGCGTCTCCAGCCCGTTGAGCGACCGCAGCACGGTCGTCTTGCCCGACCCGCTCGGCCCGATGAGCACGACGACCTCGCCGCGCCGCACCTCGAGGTCGATCGAGCGCAGCACCTCGTTGTCGCCGAACGACTTGCGGATGCCCCGTGCCGTCAGCAGCACGGAGTCGTCGGGCGCGGCCTGCGGGGCGAGCGGGTCGCCCGCGGCATCCGGCCCCTGCGGCGGCACGCCGTCGTCAGTGGGCGACATAGCGATCGAGCCTCCTCTCGAGCGCGTTCTGGCCGCTGGAGAGCACGAGGCAGAACAGCCAGTAGATCAGCGCCGCCTCGAGGTAGAGCAGCATGAAGTCCTGCGTGAACGCCGCGATCTCCTGCGAGACGCGGAACAGCTCGGTCACGAGGATCAGCGAGGCCAGCGACGTGTCCTTCACGAGCGAGATGAACGTGTTCGACAGCGGCGGCACCGAGACCCGGGCGGCCTGCGGCAGGATGATGCGTCGCAGCGCGGTGGCGTGCGACATGCCGATCGTGTACCCGGCCTCCCACTGCCCCTTCGGGACCGACAGGATCGCGGCGCGGATGATCTCGGCCGCGTACCCGCCGACGTTGAGCGAGAACGCCGCGATCGCGCTCGGCCACGGATCGATCACGATGCCCACCGCGGGCAGTCCGTAGAAGATCACGAACAGCTGCACGAGCAGGGGCGTGCCGCGGATCACCGAGACGTAGAACCGCCCGATGCCCGAGAGCACGCGGTTCCTCGAGATCCGGGCGAGCGCGACGGCGAGCGCGATCACCAGGCCGATCGCGAACGAGGCCAGGGCGAGCGGGATGGTGCCGCTCAGCCCGCCCCAGACGATCGGCCAGAACGATTCCAGGAACAGTTGCCAGCCGGATGCCACGGCGACACCCCCTTCGTGAAGACGGGCGCGAGCCTACTCCGAGACGTCGGCCCCGAAGTACTTGTCACCGAGCTCGGCGAGCACGCCCTCCTCGCGGAGCTCCGCGAGGGCGGCGTCGATCGCCGCCACGAGGTCGGCCTTGTCCTTCGTGAACGCGAGCGCGCTGAGCGACGGGTCGTCGGTCTCGGCCGCGACCTCGAGGCCCGACTGGCCGTTGGTCTTCACGTAGTCGAGGTAGGTCAGCTTGTCGTTGATGGTCGCGTCGACGCGGCCCTGCTCGAGCAGCGCGACGGCCTGCGCCCAGCCCTCGACGGCCTCGACGTTCGCGCCCGACTCCTGGGCGAGCTCGTACCAGTTGCTCGTGAGCGACTGCGCGGTGGTCTTGCCGGCGAGGTCGTCGAAGCTCGAGATCGACGAGTCGCCCTCCTTCACTACGATCACGCCCGGCGAGACGGTGTAGGGCTCGCTGAAGAGGTACTGCTCCTCGCGCTCGGGGTTGATCGAGACCTGGTTGGCGATCACGTCGAACCGGCCGGCGTCGAGGCCCGCGAAGATCGCGTCCCACTGGGTCTCCTGGAACTCGATCTCGAGCCCGAGCTTGTCGGCCACCGCCTCGGCGACCTCCACGTCGTAGCCGGTGAGGTCGCCGCTGCCGTCCTCGTGGTAGCTGAACGGACGGTAGGTGCCCTCGGTCGCGACGGTCAGCGTGCCCGCCGTCACGAGCCCGTACTCGTCGCCCGATGCGGCGTCGGTCGCGGCGGGCGCACCAGAGGAGCACGCGGCGAGGGCGAGGGCGGCGGCGGATGCGGCGACGAGGCCGAGCAGGGTCCGGGTGCGAGACATGGGGTGGTGCTCCGTTCGTGACGTTCGTGACGTGTGGCGTGGGTGCCGGAAGCTTCGATCGGTCGCCCCGGCCACGACGAGTCCAGCACGTGGGCAACGGCACGGTGAAACCGTGTGACCCCACGTTGCATTCCGGGTCGTCGCAGATCGGGACGCGCGTCCCGGGCGCGACGCATGCGTCGCGCGGCATACACGTCACGGCGTGTCGAGCGCAACCCCTCACAGCCGTGGCGGCGGCGTCGATAGAGTGGCGGCGTCGTGGGAGTCCCCTCCCGCGTCGCGGTGCCCCCCACACCAACCCGAAGGAACTCCATGATCACGCTGTCCTGGCTCCTCCTCATCGCCCTCATCGGTGGCGTCCTCGCGCTCGTCGACGGTATCTGGCGTCTCCGCGCACGTGGCGGGAACACGATCGTCGGCGTCATCGAGGTCATCGTCGCCGCGCTGTTCCTGCTGTCGCTGTTCATCCCCGCGATCCCGTGGGGCTCCGTCGTGCTCGGCGTCGCGACGCTCATCGCGCTCGTCGTCGCCCTCTTCGCGGGCGGTCGCACCGGACGGGGCGTCACGATCGCCGCGATCGTGGTCATCGCCGTCTGGCTGGTACTCGTGAACCGCTGGCTGATCATCCCCGGCATCAACTGACCGGCGAGACGCAATCGAGGCGGCCGTCCCCCGTGGGCGGCCGCCTCGATGCGTCAGGATCGTGCGCGGCTAGCCGCGGCCGCCCTCGTGCGCCGTGCTCCAGGCGAGCGCGTCGACGGCGTCGATGCCCAGTTCGGGGTGCCGCGCGCGGAACTCGGCCGAGCCCGCCGAGTAGTCCGCCTCGAGCCGGCGGGCGGCCTTGGCGAGCGCCGGACCGGCCTCGCCGCCGAACCGCGCGATGAGCCGGGCGTCGTCGCGCGCGGGCCGGGCCGTGCGGCCCCATCCGGTCCACTCGACGACGGCTCGGGTGAGACGAGGCTCCATTGCCTTCATCACTTCTCCTTCTGGTTGGAACGCACGCCGCGATGTCACGACGTGCCGGTGGAATCGCGACGATCGTCGGCGATCACGATGGGTGGGACGGCACGGCCCGGTCGCCGGTCAGAAGGCGTTCAGGCCGGTGAGGGCGCGGCCGATGATGAGCTGGTGGATCTCGTCGGTGCCCTCGTACGTGCGGACGGACTCGAGGTTCGCGGCGTGCCGCATCACCGGGTAGGCGCTCGTGATGCCGTCGCCGCCGAGGATGGTGCGGGCCTGGTGCGCGATCTCGAGTGCCTCGCGCACGCTGTTGAGCTTGCCGACCGAGATCTGGGCGGGCGTGAGCTGCCCGCGCTCCTTGAGGCGACCGAGGTGCAGGGCGAGGAGGATGCCCTTCTCGAGCTCGAGCAGCATGTCGGCGAGCTTCGCCTGGGTGAGCTGGTTCGCGCCGATCGGCCTGCCGAACACCTCTCGCTCGCGCGACCGCTCGAGGGCCGCCTCCAGGCACGAGCGGGCCGCGCCCATGGCACCCCAGACGATGCCGTACCGGGCCTCGTTGAGGCAGCCGAATGGCCCCGAGAGTCCGGATGCCTCGGGCAGCATGGCGTCGGCGGGGATGCGGACCCCGTCGAACACCACATCGCACTGCACCGACGCCCGCATCGACAGCTTGCCCTCGATCGGGGTCGCCGCGTAACCGGGCGTCGTCGTCGGGACGAGGAACCCGCGCACCGCGGCGCCGCCCTCGCCGGCGGCGTTCTCCCCCTCGGGGCCGGTCGGATCGTCGACCCGCGCCCAGACGACGGCGACGTCGGCCACGGACGCGAGCCCGATCCATCGCTTCGCGCCGTCGATGACCCAGTCGTCACCGTCACGGCGCGCGGTCGTGGTCATCGCGGCGGGGTCGGAGCCGCCCTGCGGCTCGGTGAGGGCGAAGCATCCGATCAGCTCGCCCCTCGCCATGCCAAGCAGCCAGCGCTGCTTCTGCTCCTCCGAGCCGTACCGGCGGATGGCGCTCATCGCGAGGGAGCCCTGCACCGACACGAACGTGCGCCAGCCCGAATCGGCGGCCTCGAGTTCGAGGCAGACCAGCCCGTAGCTCACAGCGCCGGCGCCCGCGCATCCGTAACCCTCGAGGTGCATGCCGAGGAACCCCTGCGCTCCCAGCTCGTGCACCAGTTCCCGGCGGAAGTGCCGCTGCTCGAAGTCGTCCTCGATGATCGGGAGGATGCGCTCCTGCGCGAAGGCGCGGGCTCGTTGCTGCCATGCGCGCTCCTCGTCGCTGAGGAGGCCGTCGAGGTCGAAGACCTGGTCGACTCGGGGGGCCGTGGTCATGCGGTGGGTCCTTTCTCGGAAGGGCGGAGCCAGTCGGCGCCGGCGTGCTCGTCGAGCCGCGGCGGCGGCGTGCGGTAGCCGGGCGCGGCGCCGGAGATGGTGATCGGGTTCGCGACGGTGCGGCTGGCACCGAGCTCGACCACCGGATCGAGGCCGAGCGACTCCGCGAAGGCGAGCGCCTCGGCGACGTCGTTCACGAGGCCCGCCGGCACGCCGGCGTCGGCGAGCGCCCGCACCCAGTGCTCGGCGGCGTGGGCGGCGAGGGCGGCCTCGAGCTCGGCGCGTAGGTGGTCGCGGTGCTCGACGCGGGTCTCGTTCGTCGCGTAGCGGGGATCGTCGGCGACCCCCGGAATGCCGAGGACCCAGGCGAGCGCGCGGAACTGCCGGTCGTTTCCCACCGCGATGACGAGGTCGCGATCGGCGGCCGGGAACACGGCGTACGGCGCGATGCTCGGGTGCTGGTTGCCGAGGCGTCGCGGGGCACGACCGGTGGCCAGGGTCGAGGCCGCCTGGTTCGTGAGCGCCGAGAGCAGGCTCTGCAGGAGGTTCACCTCGACCCGCCGGCCGAGGCCGGTGCGGTCGCGCTCGCGCAGTGCCAGCAGGATCCCGACGACGGCGTTCTGCCCGCAGAGCACGTCGACGAGGGCGACGCCCGCCTTGGACGGCTCGCCGTCGGGCTCGCCCGTGATCGACATGAGGCCCCCGACCGCCTGCACGAGCAGGTCGTACCCCGCGAGGGTCGCGTCGGGGCCGAACCCGGTGATCGAGCAGTAGACGAGGCGCGGGTTCACGGCGCGCAGGTCGGCGTCGGAGAGCCCGAAGCGATCCATCACGCCGGGCCGGAAGTTCTCGACCACGACGTCGGCGGATGCCGCGAGCCGGCGCGCCTCGGCGAGGCCCGCGTCGGTCGTGAGGTCGAGCGCGACCGAGCGCTTGTTGCGGTTGACGCTGCCGAAGTAGGTGGCCTCCCCCGCTGCATCGACGGGCGGCTTCCAGTGGCGGGTGTCATCACCCGTGGGAGGCTCGACCTTGATGACGTCGGCGCCGAAGTCCGCGAGGGTCATGGTGGCGTACGGGCCCGCGAGCACGCGTGAGAAGTCCGCGACGCGAACGCCCGCGAGCACGCCGAACGGCGCTGCCTGGGTTGGCTCGTGCATGGATCATCCGCCTTCGCATGAAACGGCCCGAGGGGCCGCATGCGATTCATCCTATAGCGAATCTTTTTCGGGCGCGGCGCCGCTCGACGGGATTCCGCTCGACTAACGTGGACGCATGGAGACGAGGGTGGGTCCCGGTGCACGCGAAGCCGTGTTCGCCCAGCTCGCCGATGCCGGCCGCGCCGAGCAGGTCGCCCAGCGCCTCACCGACGGCATCGTGCTCGGGGTCCTCGACCCGGGCGAGCGCCTTCCCAGCGAACCCGAGCTCGCGCGCCGGTTCGGCGTCGCGCTGATCACCGTGCGCGAGGGCCTCGGCATCCTCCGCGTCGCCGGACTCGTCGAGACCCGCCGCGGACGCGAGGGCGGCAGCTTCGTCGTGCGCGACGACGTCGAGCACCGCGGCATCCTGACCGCACGGCTGCGCGGACTCGCCCAGGTCGAGCTCAGCGACATGGCCGTCTACTTCGGCGCGATCCTCGCGGGCGCGGCCGAGCGCGCCGCGGAGCGCGCCTCCGCCGAGGACGCGGCCAACCTGGCCGGGTGGCTGAGCGGCGCCGACTTCTCGACGGCCGCTGCCGCACGCACGAACCAGGGCGGATTCCTCCTGGAGCTGGCCGTGCTCAGCCAGTCGGCGCGGCTGGTGCGGGAGCAGATCCGGCTGCAGGCCGAGTTCGGCCCGCTGCTGCTGCTCGGCCTCGCCGCCGAGTCGGCGCGCGTCGAGGTCGCCGACCTGGACCGGCGGATCGTGCGAGCCGTGGCTCGCGGTCGCGGTGCACGCGCGCGCGAGGCGGCCGGCGAGCTCGTCGAGCTGCTCGCCCGGCGGCTGCTCGCCGCGAAGAACCGCGTCGAGCGAGGGGGTGCCCTCGATGAGCCGCACGCCGACTGAGGTCGCCGAGGCCGTCGCCGACGTGTTCCGGGGCGTGTTCGACCAGCTCGCCGCCTGGCGGGAGCCCATCGAATCGCTGCTCGACGCCGGCCCCGACCTCCGAGCCGCCGCGCTCGACGGCGCGGTCGCCGAACTCGTGCTGCCCCGCCTCGAGGAGCCCGAGCCGATGCTCGTCGGTGCCGGCTTCATCGCCGACGGCGAGGTCGTGCGCGGCCGCGGCGTGCACTTCGCGTGGTGGCTCGGCCCGCTGGCGGACAACCCGGTGCTCGGCTCCACCGACGAGCCGACCCGGCTCGACCTCTCGACGCGCGGTTACGCCGAGTACCTCCGCGACTTCCGTGCCCTCGAGTGGTACCGGATCCCCGCGACCACCCGGCATGCGCATGTCACGGGGCCGTACGTCGACCACCTCTGCACCTGCGACTACATCCTCACCCTCACGATGCCCGTCCACGCACGGGATGGCGAGCGCATGGTCGGCGTGGTCGGGGCCGACGTCGCCGTGCGGCGCCTCGAGGGCGCCCTGCTCCGCGACTTCCTCGACGTCGAGGCGCCGCTGGCGCTCGTGAACGAGCAGGGCCGCGTGGTGCTCTCGACCGATCCGGCGCTGCAGGTCGGCCGCCTGGCCGGCTCGGGTTCGGCCGAGGTGGCCTGCCCCGGGACCCCTTTCACGGTGCGCGTCGACCCCGTGGCATCCGGCTCGTCACCAAAGATTTAGTGTTATATCTTTGACGGACGAGCGACTGCACCGCGGCAGACGGCCTCTGGCGTGCGTGCACCTGAGAAGGAGAGAACTCCCATGAGCTATGCCGTGACCAACCCCGCCACCGGCGAGACGGTCAAGACGTACCCGACCATCACCGACGCCGAGCTCGATGCCGCCATCGCCGCCGCCGACGACGCGCACCGCACGTGGTCGAAGTCGACCACGGTCGAGGAGCGCGCCGCGCTCATCCGCCGCGTGGGCGAGCTGCACGTCGAGCGCCGCCAGGAGCTGGGCGAGATCATCGTGCGTGAGATGGGCAAGCCCATCGAGCAGGCCCTCGCCGAGGCGGACTTCGCGGGCGCCATCTACGAGTACTACGCCGACCACTCGGCCGACTTCCTGAAGGACGAGCCGATCACGCTCCTGGCCGGTGAGGGCTCGGCGGTCATCCGCCGCTCGTCGCTCGGAGTGCTCCTCGGCGTCATGCCGTGGAACTTCCCGTACTACCAGGTCGCACGCTTCGCCGGCCCGAACCTCATCATCGGCAACACGATCCTGCTCAAGCACGCCGAGCAGTGCCCCGAGTCGGCCGCCGCGATCGCGCAGATCTTCCACGACGCGGGCTTCCCCGAGGGCGCATACGTGAACATCTACGCCTCGCACGACCAGATCGAGCAGGTCATCGCCGACCCGCGGGTGCAGGGCGTCTCGCTCACCGGCTCCGAGCGCGCCGGCGCCGCCGTCGCCGAGATCGCCGGCCGCCACCTGAAGAAGGTCGTGCTCGAGCTCGGCGGGTCCGACCCCTTCATCCTGCTGTCGACCGACGACCTCGACGCCACCGTGCAGAACGCCGTCGACGCCCGCCTCGACAACAACGGCCAGTCCTGCAACGCGGCCAAGCGCTTCATCGTGGCCGACGAGCTCTACGAGCCCTTCCTCGAGAAGTTCACCGCGAAGCTCGCGGAGGTCGAGACGGGTGACCCGACCTCGTCCGAGACCGCGCTCGGGCCGCTCTCGTCGCTCAAGGCGGCGGAGGGCCTCGACGAGCAGGTCAAGCGCGCGGTCGAGCACGGCGCGAAGCTCGTGCACGGCGGCACCCGCGACGGCGCGTTCTTCCAGACGACGGTGCTGACGGAGGTCACGCCCGAGAACCCCGCCTCGAAGGAGGAGTTCTTCGGGCCGGTGGCGCAGGTCTACCGCGCGAAGGACGAGGACGAAGCGGTGCGCATCGCCAACGACATCCCGTTCGGCCTCGGCTCCTACGTGTACACGACCGACCAGCAGCAGGCGCTGCGCGTCGCCGACGGCATCGAGGCCGGCATGGTCTTCGTCAACGTCGTGCTCGCCGACGGCGCCGAGCTGCCCTTCGGCGGCATCAAGCGCTCGGGCTCGGGCCGCGAGCTCGGCCGGTTCGGCGCCGACGAGTTCGTCAACAAGAAGATGATCCGCATCGGCTGACGCCGCCGGCGTTCGATGGACGCGATGAGCCCCCGGCCGCTGCGGTCGGGGGCTCATCGCGTCACGAGGACGTGTCGACGGCGACCGTCGAGGCGTTCGTCGGCGCCGCGCGACGCGCCCGCATCCGACGTGCGAGGTGGGCCGCATCGCGGGTCGCCCCGGGCAGGGTCGCCGAGGCCATCGCGTACATGAACTCCCGCCCGATCACGTAGAGGCCGGGGACGGCGTCCACGACGCCCCGGCGCTGCAGCATCGTCCCGTCGTCGTCGAAGGCGGGGAGCTCGACCCAGGTCAGGTCGTCCCGGTACCCCGTGCACCAGATGATGTTCGCCACGTCGAGCACGTCGCCCGCGGCGGTGACGGGCGACCCGTCGCGGGCGTCGACCAAGCGCTCGACCCGGGCGACGCCGGCCGCGTCGAGGTCGGCGCGCTTCGTGCGGATGAGCGGCGCGCCGCGGCCCGCGAGCTTCGGCAGCACGCGCCGACCGATCGGCGTGCCCAGGGTGAGCACGTGGAGTCCGGCGAACCGCACCGCGGGCAGCACGAACCGCGCCGCCGCACGGCCGTGGCGCAGCGGCAGCTCGCCCGTCGGCGTGCCGGCGATGGTCGTGTCGTGCGAGCCGCTCACGTCGAGCGCGATCTCGGCGCCCGAGTTGCCCATCCCGACGACGAGCACGGGCCCGGGTCGCAGCTGCGCCGGGGTCCGGTAGTCGCTCGAGTGCAGCTGCAGCACGGATGATCCGATCCGGCCGGCGAACTCGGGGACCCGGGGCACCTGGTAGCCCCCCGTCGCCAACACCACGTTCTCGGCCTCCCAGCGGCGGACACCGGATTCGACGACGAACCGCTCGCCGTCGCGGCGCACGCGATCCACGTGGACGCCCGTGCGGACGGGAAGCCCGAAGTGCTGCGCATAGGCTTCGAGGTAGTCGGCCTGTTCGTCCTTCGACGGGAACCCGAGCCGGTCGCCCGGGAACGGCATCCCCGGGAGGCCATCGAACTTGGCCGGAGTGAACAGGCGCAGGGAATCCCAGCGCAGGCGCCACGCGTCGCCGATGCGCGCATGCGCGTCGAGGATCACGAGGTCGCGGTGCTGCTGCACCAGGTGGTAGGCGATCGCCAGTCCGGCCTGCCCGCCGCCGATGACGACGGTGTCGAGCACGCGGCCGGACTCGCCCTGGGTGTCGTGCGATGTCTCGTTCATGGACCGGACGCTACGGCGACCCGACGTGGCCCGCGTCGAGCCGATCCCCCATTCGCGCGCGGGCGCTGGGGGATTCCACGCAGGTGTCGGTCAGTCCGCGAGTCCGTGCCGGAAGGCGTACGCGGTCGCCGCCGACCTCGACGAGAGTCCGAGCTTGCCGAAGATGTTGCTGAGGTGACGCTCGACCGTCTTCTCGCTCAGGTAGAGCTCTCGCGCGATCTCGCGGTTCGTGTCGCCGGCCGCCACGAGCCGCAGCACCTCGACCTCACGAGGGGACAGCCCGTCGTCCCGCGCGTGCGGCGCGGCCGACGACTCGGCCTCCGCCGCCGCGAGCGCCGGCTGGGCTCCCAGCTCGACGAACACCGCCCGCGCGGCGTCGAGCTCCATGGCCGCTGAGGCCTCGTCGCCGAGCGCCCGGCAGGCGCGTGCCGCGATCACCCGGCACCGCGCCGCTTCGAAGGGGACCTCGAGGTCCCTCCACCGCGTCCATGCGCGCCGGGACGTGGCGAGCGCGGACGGGGCGTCGCCCTCGGCGAACCGCACGGCGGCCTCCGCCTGCTCGGCGATCGCGGCCAGCATCGGCATGCCGCTCGCCGCGCTCAGCGCCGCGAGCTCGTCGGCGGCCGCCCGTGCTCCGGCGACGTCGCCCGCGGCGAGGAGGACCTCCACCAGCGGCCCGAGGAGCGGCCGCCGTTCCGCGGGGCCGACACGGCCGGCCGCGGCGAGCATCATCGTGCGGGCGAGGTCGGCGTCGCCCTCCGCCAGCCGCAACAGGGCGAGCCCGGGCTGCGGCTCGAAGCCCGTCCGGGCGGCCTGCTCGTACGATGCCGCCGCCGCCACGGCGTCGCCGCGGAGTCGATGGATCTCGCCGTTCTGGTACCAGGCTCCGAAGAGCCCGTCGTGATCGCCCCGCTCGGATCGCTCCCGCGCCTCCACGGCGGCGGCGAGCGCGTCGGCCCACGCCCCGTGCAGGAGGAACTGCGCGGCGCGTTGCGCATGGCACTGCCCGCTGAACGCGACCATGTCGGGTCGTTCGTCGCACCAGTGGTCGAGCGCCCGGGTCCACTCCCTGGCGCGCTGCACGTCGAACGCGAGGCGACAGCACTGCAGGACCGCGCAGTAGACGATGCCGGAGGGCACGGGCGAGAGCTCTCCGGCGGTGACCGCGACCATGACCTCGTCCAGCAGCGCGAGGCCGACCTCCGGCCGGCCCAGCATGATCTCCGCCTGGCCGAGCCCGAGGTCGGCGAGCGCCACGAGGTCGCTGTCGTGCGCATCGCGGGCGAGCTGCGATGCTCGCCGGAACGCGGCCGCGGACCGCTCGCCGTCGCCCGCGTAGAACGCGGCGAGTCCTTCGGGGATGAGCAGGAACCCGTGGTCCGGTCGGCCGTCCGGGTCCTGCTCCACCAGTCGTTGCGCGCGTGCGAACCATCCGCCGGCGCGGGCGCGGTCCCCGAGGCCCATGAGCTGCATGCCCAGCCATGTGGCGCACCGCGTGGCGGCCTCGACGTCCTCCTCGGCGAGGTACGCCTCGTGGGCGCGCGTCAGCGCGTCGATGCCCTCCTCGAAGCGTCCGAGCAGGATGGCCGCGATGGCGAGGTGCTCGAGGTCGGATGCCGCGACGGCGTGCTCGCGATCGGCCTCGTCGAGCCCGGCGACGGCGTCGGCGAAGCGGTGCTCCCGATACGCGGTGCGGCCCCGGTCGAGGGCCGTCGGCGTGGTCATGACGCCTCCAAGCGCTGATGGCGCCGGGCGCATGGCGGGTGGACGCCGCCCCCGTCCGATGCCTGCCATCAGGCTAGCCCCGCCCCTCCTGGGGCGGCAACGTGCGTCGTCGTCGCGGCATCCGCTGCTCGCGCGTGCACCGACCACGATAAATCATCCGGTGCTATAGCTTTGAAGCCGAAGGTATGGCATGCTGGCGCAACCGACTGGCGTCCGGGGTGGGCGGGCGCGATCAATGACGATCTCGAAAGGTCACGATGTCAGAACCCGCGAAGCCCGCCGAACTCGGCGACGGCGAGCACCTCCAGGTCCTCGGCTACGAGGACTCGTTCAACCGTTCCATGAGCCTCTGGGCGAACTTCGCCCTCGGCTTCACCTACCTCTCGCCCCTCGTCGGCGTCTACTCGTTGTTCGCCGTGGCGCTCACCGTCGGCGGTCCGCCCTCGATCTGGTGGATCGTCATCGTCGGCGCGGGGCAGCTGCTCGTCTCGCTCGTATTCGGCGAGGTCGTGTCGCAGTACCC
Organism: Agromyces ramosus; assembly: GCF_004216665.1. Lineage (GTDB taxonomy): Bacteria > Actinomycetota > Actinomycetes > Actinomycetales > Microbacteriaceae > Agromyces > Agromyces ramosus. Next base: position 1,023,305 of record NZ_SGWY01000001.1, read on the forward strand.
GATCCACGGCGGCATCTACCCGTGGGCCCGGCGCCTGTGGGGTCGCCGGTACGCGTGGATGGCGGCGTGGGTCTACATCTGGGCGATGATCGTCACCATCACGGCGGTCGCCGAGTACGGCTCCGGCTTCGCCGCGAGCCTGTTCGGCATCGAGCACACCGCCGACACCACCCTCTGGCTCACCCTCGGACTGCTGCTCGTCGCGCTCGCGATCAACTTCACGGGCACGAAGTGGCTCGCGAGGGTCGCCCGCATCGGCCTCGCCGCCGAGCTGATCGGCGTCATCGGGCTCGGCCTCTACCTGCTGGTCTTCCAGCGCAAGCAGGAGTTCAGCGTGTTCTTCGACACCATGGGCGTCGAGGGGGACGGCAGCTACGTCACGGCGTTCTTCGGCGCGGCCCTCGCCGGCCTCTTCCTCTTCTACGGGTTCGAGGCGTGCGGCGACGTGGCCGAGGAGGTCGAGAGCCCGGCCCGGCGCATCCCGCGCGCCATGGTGCTCACCATCCTCGTCGGCGGCGTCTCGGCCCTGTTCTCGTTCGGCGGCTACGTGCTCGCCGCGCCCGACCTCCAGGCGATCGTGTCCGGCGAGGACGCGGACCCGATCCCGGCCATCCTCGAGGCGACGCTCGGGCCGGTCGGCGCGAAGGTCTTCCTCGTCATCGCGGTCACGGCGTTCCTCTCCTGCGTGCTCAGCCTGCAGGCGGCGGCGAGCCGCCTGCTGTTCTCGTTCGCGCGCGACGGCATGATCCCCGGCCACCGCTGGCTCTCCAGGGTGACCGAGGGCAGCAAGGTGCCGGCGAACGCGCTCATCGTCGCGTGCACCGTGCCGGCGCTCATCGCCGTGCTGGTGTGGCTGAACGCCGACCTGCTCTACCCGGTCACGGCGTTCGCGGTGCTCGGCATCTACGTCGCCTTCCAGATGGTGGTGCTCGCGTCGCTGCGCCAGCGCTTCCGCGGCTGGAAGCCGGCCGGTCCGTTCACGCTCGGCCGCTGGGGCATCGTCGTGAACGTCGCGGCGCTCGCGTACGGCGTGTTCGCGATGATCCTCCTCGCGACGCCCGGCGCATCGGGCGACGTCGTCACCGACTGGATCGTGCTCATCGGCCTCGGCGTCGTGCTCGCGACCGGACTCGCGTACCTGTTCCTCGCGCGACCCGACCGCAAGTCCGACGCCCCGGCCGGCGACGCGATCGACGTCGCGGAGCGCCTTCGTGCGCACCGCGGCGAGCCCGTCGCGGAGCCGACGGCCGTGAAGTAGCGGGCTGTCCGCGACGGGGGGCGCCTCGGGATCGATCGGTCCCGGGGCGCCTCGCGCGTCCGGCGGCGGCATCCGGGCCGGCCGGGCTCGTCGGCCTGGGCTGGAACCGTGAATGCCGTGCGCGCTAGGCCAGGTCCGCGTGGCGGTGGGCGACGTACCACCGGCCGTCTTCACGCCGGTACACCTGGGTCGCGCGAATCGTGAAGGTGCGCGGCTCGCCATCGATCGACGCCGTGACCCGTTCGTAGCCGGCCGTGTAGGCGGCATCGCCGACGACGTCGGCCGCGATCAGCTGCAGGTCGTATGACGTGCAGTCCGAGAAGCTCATCGCGAGCACGTCGAACGCCTCGACCACGGCTTCCCGCCCCTGGGCGTTACGCCAGGCTCCGAGCACGCCCACCGGCTCGCGCCGGGACCACGCGGCCTTACGCGGTGCGGCGTCGCCGTTCAGCAGGGCACGCTCAGCGGCCACGAGCGTGTCGTCCACCCATGCCAGGAAGTCCTCGCGGTCGCCCATGCGTTCATGCTGCTACGCCCCGGGTGCCGCGCACAACCTCCGCGCGTGGCATCCGGGCCCGCGCTCGTGCGCGAGTGCGCGCCTAGCGCTTCTTCGCGGCGTCGATCTGGTCGCGCCGCAACAGGATGATGCGGTCGACGACCGAGTCGGGCAGCGGATGCTCCGCCGTGAACCGGATCGTGCCCTTGGACCACGAGAAGCCGCCGAGTTCGCCCTCGATGGACGACACCACCTCGGGGCTGAACGGATAGAGGCCGATGTGGTCCTTCGTCGACATCAGGCTGAGCAGCGGCGAGTCGCGGTACCGCAGGGCCGGCATGCCGTAGCTCCGTCCCTCCACCGCCTCGGGCACCAGCGACACCGCTCGCGCGCGGATCCGCTCGATCAGGTCGCGGTCGGGCGCCTCCAGCCCCGCGATGTAGTCGCTCATCTCCCCCATGACGTCACATCGTACGCTGACGGATCCTCCGCAGGCAGGTGCGCGTCGCGCCGCCGCAGCGCGGCGCGCTTCTGGCCGAGGCACAGCACGAGCATGATCGCGCACGAGACGAGGTAGAACACGTGCAGCGCCCAGATGGGCCCGATCGGCAGGCTGAACACGTAGAGCGAGTACACGGCGTTCGCCGCGTTGATCATCGCCAGGCTCGAGAGGCTGTACGACGAGACATCCCGCGTGCGCAGCGCCTTGCGCAGCATCGGCAGGTTGCTGACCGCGAACACGACGGTCGAGACCGTGCCGGCGATCATCGGGATGTCCATGGCCGCAACCGTAGGCGCGGCATCCGCTCGGCCGCGTCGACCGAAGCGCCCATCTTCGGCTGCCGTTCGCATGGGTCATTCTGTGTAGTGCTGTGTAGTGCGTTGTCTCGTGCGGTCCGACGACCCCGCTCAGACGAGCCCGTTCTCGTAGGCGTAGGCGGTCGCGGCCGCTCGTGTCGAGAGCCCGAGCTTGCCGAAGATGTTGCTGAGGTGACGTGCGACGGTCTTCTCGCTGAGCGAGAGCCGCGCGCCGATCGCACGATTGGTGAGCCCGGTCGAGACGAGCCGAAGCACCTCGAGCTCGCGCGCCGTGAGCACGCCCGCGCGGCGATCCCCCATCAGGTCGGCGAGCTCCGCGAGGGCGGGATCGGCGCCGAGCGCGGCGAACACGTCGCGCGCGCCCCGGAACTCGGCGTGTGCGGCGTCGCGATCGCCGAGGTCGAGCAGGGCGCGCCCGGCCGTCACCATGCATCGCGCGCGTTCGTACGGGGCGCCGATCGACTGCCACGCGCGAGTCGCGTCGTGCGCCGCGCCGAGCGCCGCCGACGGGTCGCCCGCAGCGAGCTGCATGCGCGCCTCCGCAGCGGCGACGGTCGCGGCCAGCATCGGGGTGGGCGTCGACCGGCCCGCCGCCCGGAGCTCGTCGACAGCACGGCGGGCTGCATCGACGTCGCCCGCGGCGACCTCGATCTCGACCACGGCGGGCAGCAGGAACCGGCGCGTGAACGGGTCGGCGCCCGCTGCGCTGCGTCGGATCTCGTCCTGTGCGCGGTGCGTCCTCCCGAGGGCGAGCTGGAGCAACGCGAGTCCCGGCTGCGGCTCCCATCCCGATTCGCCGGCTCTCCGGTAGGACTCCTCGGCGGAATGGAAGGCGCCCCGCAGCCGTCCGAGCTCGGCGAGCTGGTAAGGCGCGCCGTAGACGGCCCGGTAGTCGCCCGCGCGGAAGCGCGACAGCGCGAGCTCCACAGCTGTCGATGCCTCCGCCCAGGCGCCCCGGATCAGGAGCAGCGCTGCCTGCAGCGCGTGACGCTGCCCGCTGAACGTGATCAGCTCGGGTTGATCGCGGCACCATCGATCGAGCACGCTGGTCCACTCGCCGGCGCGTTCCAGGTCGAACGCCATGATCGCGTCGGAGATCAGGGCGCAGGAGATGACGCCGGCCGACACCGGCGCGACGTCGCCGGCCGCGACAGCGGTCATGGCACGATCGAAGCATCGGAACCCCTCCGCGGAGGCACCGGTCTCGATCAGCGTCTTGCCGAGGCCGAGCCTCGTGACGGCAGCGAGTTCGCGGTCGTCGTGTTGCTCCGCGATCGTGAGCACCGCCTCGAACTCCTGCCTCGCCTCTTCCGGATTCCCGCTGCCGAGCTGCGCGACCGCCGGCGCCAACCGCACGAACCCGGCCATCGCACCCGGCTCCGCCATCGCGTCCGCGACCCGCATCGCGCGCTTCGCCCACACGACGCTTCGCGTGAAGTCCCCGAGTTCGATGAGATCGAGGGCGAGCCAGCCCGCCGAGCGCGCGGCACCCGCCGTGTCCTCGCCCGCGAGATGGCCCTCGTACGCCCGCGACAGTGCGTCCACCGAGGCCGCCGGCTCCCCACGGAGGAGCGCGACCGTCGCGAGCACCTCGAGGTCGGATGCCGCAAGCCCATCCGTCGCGTCGACCCGGGCGAGGAGCTCGTGCGCGTCAGACCAGCGACGTTCAGCCGCTGCCGCGCGGCCGGCGTCGAGTGCGCTGGACGAGGTCATGTCGCTCCCCCGCCGGTCGCGCCCCGCTCGGAGCCGGTGCCGGCGCCGTCATCGTGCGGGAACGCTACCGCCGATCCGACGGCATCCGCAAGGTCCGCCCGGGCGACGGCACCCGGCCACTCCTCGCCGACCGGCCTCCAGCCCCTACGCTGGAAGGGTGATCCGCAGGCGGGTGATCGTGCACGGCGGGGTCCAGGGCGTGGGCTACCGCTACACCGCGCGGCTGGAGGCGGAGCGGCTCGGCGTCGCCGGGTGGGTGCGCAACCGCCCCGACGGCGCGGTGGAGGCGGAGGTCGAGGGCGACGAGGCATCCGTGCAGGCGATGCTCGACTGGCTCGCCGAAGGACCGCCTGGCGCCGTCGTGCGCACCACCGAGGTCTCGGAGGTCGAGCCCGGCGGCGAGCGGGGCTTCCGGATCGCGTTCTGAGCGACGACGAGACGATTGCCCGGCCGCTCGAACGGTCGTACCGTTGAGGTGACCCCCGAATGGGAGCCACCGACGGCAAGGAGGTTGGTTTCTATGAAGAAATGGACGCGATGGGAGGACTGGGTGGCCATCGCCGCCGGTCTCGTCGTAGCCCTCTCCACGATGTTCATGCCCGCGATGGGAGCGTCGGTGGCGATCATGGCCACGCTCGGCGTGCTGCTCATCATCTCGGGGCTCGTGAACCTCGCATTCCCCGGCATGGTGGCCATGGAGTACGTCCAGGGCGCCCTCGGCCTGTTGCTGATCATCTCGCCGTGGGTCGGCGGATACGCCGACGCCATGACCTTCGGCCCGGCGTGGATGTCGTGGATCTGCGGGGCGGTCGTCGTGATCGTCGCCGCGCTCGCCATCCGGCCGAGCATGCGTGCCCACCACGACGCGATCACGCACTGATTCGCGGTCACCCGCACACGGAGGAGGAACGACGAAGGGCCCGCCGGCGAACCGGCGGGCCCTTCGCACTCGCGCGCGGAGCGGAGCGCTCAGAACTAGTAGACCTCGTAGCCGTGGTGCGGTGATTCCTCACCGGTGCGCTCGCGACCGCGGCGTCGTTCGGCGGACACGAGCAGCCACACGACGACCGCCGCGAGCACGAGGGCGTACACGGCGGGGCCCCACGCGCCGATCGAGGCCATCCACATCGCGGCGAGCACGGCCACTCCGAGTGTGCCGATCGAGGCGATGACGACATTCGTTCGTTCGCTCATGTCGTCAGGCTATGCCGACCCACCGACACCGCGAGGTGCGAGCGGGGCGATGTCCGAACGACGACGACGGGCCCGCCGGCGAACCGGCGGGCCCTTCGCATGGGTCGCGACTCGCATGAGTCGGCGACTCGGGTGGCTCAGATGGCGTTGACGTCCAGCGGGATGCCGGGGCCGAACGTGGTCGACACGGCGCCCTTCTGGATGTAGCGGCCCTTGGCGCTCGACGGCTTGAGACGCACGACCTCTTCGAGGGCGGTCTTCAGGTTGTCGTTGAGCTGCTCCTGCGAGAACGAGGCCTTGCCGACGACGAAGTGCACGTTGGCGTGCTTGTCGACGCGGAACTCGATCTTGCCGCCCTTGATCTCCTCGACCGCCTTGGCGGGGTTCGGGGTCACGGTGCCGGTCTTCGGGTTGGGCATGAGGCCGCGCGGACCGAGCACCTTGCCGAGGCGTCCGACCTGGCCCATGAGCTCGGGCGTGGCGACGGCGGCGTCGAACGACGTGTAGCCGCCGGCGACCTTCTCGATGAGCTCGGCGCCGCCGACCTCGTCGGCGCCCGCCGCGATCGCGGCCTCGGCCGCGGGGCCGGTCGCGAACACGATGACGCGGGCGGTCTTGCCGGTGCCGTGCGGGAGGATGACGGTGCCGCGCACCATCTGGTCGGCCTTGCGGGGGTCGACGCCGAGCTTCAGCGCGACCTCGACCGTGGAGTCGAACTTCGCCGAGCCGGTCTGCTTCGCGAGGGCGACCGCGTCGGTGGGGGTGTAGTACTTGCCGGCCTCGATCTTCTCGGCCGCGGCCCGGTAGGCCTTGGACTTCTGTGCCATGTTGCTTCTCCTTGAGAGAGTGTGGTCATCTGCGCCTGGCGGGCGCTGCCACGAAATGAGAGTTCTGCGGTGTCGGATGCCGCGGCATCCGTTCGGGCCGTGAGACGCGCGACGGCGCTCGTCGACCCGCGGCGACTATTCGACCGTGATGCCCATCGAGCGAGCGGTGCCCGCGATGATCTTCGATGCGGCGTCGAGGTCGTTCGCGTTGAGGTCGACCATCTTCGCCTCGGCGATCTCGCGCACCTGCGCCTGGGTCAGCTTGCCGACCTTGGTGGTGTGCGGGACGCCCGAGCCCTTGGCGACGCCGGCGGCCTTCTTGATCAGCTCGGCGGCCGGTGGGGTCTTCAGGATGAAGGTGAACGAGCGGTCTTCGTAGACCGTGATCTCGACGGGGATGACGTTGCCACGCTGCGACTCGGTCTGCGCGTTGTACGCCTTGCAGAACTCCATGATGTTCACGCCGTGCTGACCCAGGGCCGGGCCGATGGGCGGGGCCGGGTTCGCGGCGCCGGCCTTGATCTGAAGCTTGATCAGACCAGTGACCTTCTTCTTCGGTGCCATGATTTCTCTCTTTCTGATCGAACGCCCCGCTGCGGGGCACTCTCCCGCGGGGCCCGGCGGATCCGGGTCGCGGTGGTCGATGTGTCGAATCAGCACTGTCTGACGCAGCACAACCCCCCGAGTATACCGGAGGGTCGCTGCGTGCGTGCTGGGAGGGCTAGAGCTTGGTGACCTGGTCGAAGCTGAGCTCGACCGGGGTCTCGCGCTCGAACAGCGAGACGAGCACCGTGAGCTTGCCGCTCTCGGGCTTGATCTCGCTGATCGTGCCGGGCAGGCCCGCGAACGAGCCGTCCTTGATCGTGATGGTCTCGCCGATCTCGAAGTCGACCTCGGCGGGGATGGCGCGGGCCGCACCCGCGGCCGCACCGGCCTTCGCACCCTTGACGGGCGCGACGTCCTTGATCTCGACGAGGCTCTTCAGCATGCCGAAGGCCTCCTCGAAGCGGAGGGGGGTGGGATTGTGGGCGTTGCCCACGAAGCCCGTGACGCCGGGAGTGTGGCGGATGACCGACCAGCTCTCCTCGTTGAGGTCCATGCGCACCAGCACGTAACCGGGGATTCGCACGCGGGTGACCATCTTGCGCTGGCCGTTCTTGATCTCGACGACGTCTTCCATCGGCACCTCGACCTGGAAGATGTAGTCGGCCATGGCCATCGACTCGCGCCGCTGCTCGATGTTCGCCTTCACGCGACGCTCGAAGCCCGCGTAGGAGTGGATGACGTACCACTTGCCCGGGAGGAAGCGCAGCTCGGCGCGGAACTCCTCGTACGGGTCGACGACGTCCTCGGCCTCCTCCTGCGTCGCCTCTGCGGCGGCGAGCACCTCGTCCTCGGAGTCGATGTCGAGGGCGTCGTCGATCACGGCGTCGGCCTCGGGATCGGCGGCCTCGGCCATCGCGTCCAGCACGGCATCGAGGTCGATGTCGTTGCCCTCGTCGTCGACGATGTGCACCGCACGGTGCTCGGCCGGTTCGACGGACAGCTCGTCGTGCTCGAGCGAGTTGCCCTCCTGGGCCTCGTCGTCATCGGCGGCCTGCTCGGCGGCCGTGGCCCAGTCGACGTCGTCGCGCTCAGTCTTCGACACTTTGTGATTCCTTTTCCTCGTTCCGCCCTCGGGCGGCCGGTTGTTCGGGCCGAGCGGCCCGATCAGGCCCCCGGCGTTCCGAAGACGTACAGCACGAGCCAGCCGAAGATCTGGTCGAGGCCCCACACGAGCGCCATCATGATGATGACGAACACGAGCACCACGACCGTGAAGCTGACCAGCTCCTTGCGCGTCGGGGTGACGACCTTCTTCAGTTCGGCGATCACCTGCCGGATGAACAGGGCGATCCTCGCGAAGGGGTTCCGACGCGCTGCGCGGTCGCGCTTCGCGTTGGCGACGACATCCTCGCTGGGTTCGTCGATGATCTTGCGTGCCACCTCGTACACCTTTCGTGGGCCGGCATTCACTGCCGGCTCGCAGGGCGGACAGGACTCGAACCTGCAACCTGCGGTTTTGGAGACCGCTGCTCTACCAATTGAGCCACCGCCCTATGGGCACTCCGCCGGGGAGCCTTCCACAGGTGTCTCGACAGCACAAGCTCACTACGTGCTTCTGGGATTCAGCCGGAAATGAGGCGCAGAAAAGCTTGGCTGACTCAACAACCTCACCAAGTGTATGCGACGCCAGAGGCAGAGCAAAACCGAGCGGATGCGGCGTGCCGGCGCCCGACGGGAGCGACCGCGTTTCACGCGATCCGCGTGATGCCGGGGCATCCGCCGGGGTCGTAGCGTGACGGCAGCACCAACGCGCCGGCGAGCGCCGCGCGCATCACGCGGAGGCAAGGAGTGGTACCCATGAGTGACACGCAGGTGACCGGCTGGGTCGGATGGGGCTGGTTCGCCGGCATCATCCTGATCATCGCCGGCGTGATCGACGCGATCTACGGCTTCATCGCGGTGTTCCTTCCGAGCAGCTCGTACTTCATCCTCGGCGAGGGCGGACTCGTGCTGCTCGACGTCCAGGGCTGGGGCTGGTGGCACGTCATCATCGGCGCAGCGCTGATCCTCGTGGGACTCGCCCTGTTCACGGGCGCCGGATGGGCCCGCGTGACCGCGATCGTCCTCGCCGCGATCAACGGCGTGAGCCAGCTCTTCCTGCTTCCCGTGCAGCCGTGGTGGTCGCTGATCGTGCTCACGCTCGACGTCCTCGTGATCTACGCGCTCACCGTGCACGGCCGCGAGCTGAAGGTCGCACGGTCCTGACCGACACGTCCGACGGCGTCGTGCTGGTCGCGGTTTCACGCGATCGGCATGATGCCGCGGCAACCGCAGTCGTCCTACCGTGAGGCCCAGCAGCACCGCGCCGACGCGCCCGCCCGGCGCTTCATCCGATCGAAGGGGTGTGGTCCCATGGCCGACAACGAGGTGACCGGCTGGGTCGGATGGGGCTGGTTCGCCGGCATCGTCCTGCTCATCGCCGGCGTGTTCAGTGCATTGCACGGCTTGACCGCGCTGCTCGCACCCGGGAGCGCGTACTTCGCCAAGGTCGAGGGCGGGCTGATCGTCTTCGACGTCACCGGGTGGGGATGGTGGCACCTGATCACCGGCATCGCGTTGATCCTCGTGGCCGGCGCGCTCTTCTCGGGGGCCACGTGGGCCCGCGTCGTGGCGGTGATCCTCGTGGGCATCAACGCGGTCGGGCAGCTGTTCACGATCGCCACGGCGCCCTGGTGGTCGCTGATCGTGCTCACGCTCGACGTCCTCATCATCTACGCGCTCACGGTGCACGGCCGCGAGCTGAAGACCAGCGCGCGCTGACGAGCTGCACCGGCCGCGGCATCCGTTCCGACGAGCGGATGCCGCGGTTCACGTGTGCGCGCGGCGTCGGCCTAGATTGGAAGCAGTCCCGGCGCGGCCTCCGTCGCCGGCGGCTCGACGAACGGGGTCCGGATGGTGCCAGAGCGGGCGGCGCGCCGCGTCGTCGAGCCGCGCAGCAGCGTTGAGGTCACCGGCGAGCACTCGCAGTTCCGGCTCGACCTCGAGCGGATCCGGTTCTCCCCGTACTTCTCCCGCCTGTCCGCGGTGACCCAGGTGATCGCGCAGCCGGGCGCGGGCCCGCTGATCCACAACCGACTCACCCACTCGATCAAGGTGACCGCGGTCGCGCGGGCGATCGCGGTCGGACTGACGGATGCCGCATCCCCCGCGTACGCGCTCGCCGTCGAGCACGGCTGCGACGCCGTCGTCGTGCAGGCCGCCGCGAGCGCGCACGACCTCGGGCACCCCCCGTTCGGCCATGTCGGCGAACGGGTCCTCGACCGGCTCGCCCGCGAGACGCTCGGACTCGCCGACGGCTTCGAGGGCAATGCGCAGACCTACCGGATCATCGCCACGCTCGATGTGACCGGCGACGCCCCGCACGGGCTCAACCTCACGGCCGCCGTCCGGGCGGCGGTCGCGAAGTACCCGTGGACCCGGTTCGTCGATGCCGCCGCCCTGGGCAGCGGCCCCCTGCCCCGCGGGATGCGGCGCGTCGACGGCGGCGTGGAGGTCGCGAAGTTCTCGGCCTACGACCTCGACGCCGCCGACCTCGCGGAGGCACGCCGGGGACTCCCGCCGCTGGTGCAGTCGCTCGAGTGCTCGATCATGGACATCGCCGACGACATCGCGTACTCGATCCACGACGTCGACGACTTCTACCGCGCGGGCCTGCTGAGCCAGGGCGCGGTGGCGCGGGAGTTCCGGGGCTGGGTCGAGGGGTCGGGCGAGCTCCGCGGCGTCGACGACGACGACCTGGTGCTCCGCTCCGCTCCCCCGGGCTCGGCCCTCGAGGCGCTGCGGCGCAAGCTGCATCGCAGCGACGCATGGGTGGCCGACGACGACGCGTTCGCCGAGGCCGTCGACGTGGTCGCCGACGACCTCGTCGACGGACTCCTCGCGATCCCGTTCGACGGTTCGATCGCCTCGGAGCGCGCGCTCTCGTCGTTCACGAACGGCTGGATCAGCCACCTGCAGACGTCGGTGGTCCCCGCCCCACCCGACGAGGCGCGCACCGGCACGGTCACCCTCGACCGGCTCGCCTGGCACGAGGTGGAGGTGCTGAAGTTCGTCCATCGCCACTTCATCCTCGACCGGTCCGACGTCGTGATGTACCAGCGCGGGCTGAGCCGAGTGCTGACCCGCGCGGTGAAGGGCCTCACCGCCTGGGTCACCGACGACCTCGACCGCGAGCGGGTGCCGCAACGCCTCAAGGAGCTCGTCGAGCTCGCCGCCGACGGCTACGCGAGGGTCCGGGCTGCCAAGCCCGATGGGGTGCCGATCCCCGACGCGGGCGACGTCCTGCGGCTCGGGGTCGGCCGTGGCGTCGTCGACTACGTCGCCTCGCTCTCCGACGACCAGGCCCTGGCGGTCTCCGAGGCGATCGACGGCCGCCCCGACCGGCTCTGGGACATCGGGCAGAACCTCTGACGCAGTCGCGATACGTCGGACTCAGGCGGGCGAGGCGCTCCCGCGCGCCCGGCCGCGCAGCCCACCGAGGGCGACGACGAGCAGGCCGACCAGGATGAGCACCACCCCCGCGATCGCGGCCCACCACGCGGCGTCGGCGGGGATGTCGAGGTACACGCTGATGCCGAGGATCCGCGAGAGGCCCCACGGCAGGAGCGCCATCTCGTCGTTCCACGCCGTGAGCGCCGACTCGAGGCCGATGAGGCCGATGAGGCCGCCGAAGACCGCCAGGACCGCTCCGATCGCGGCGACGACGGCGCCGACCGCGCGGAGCACGCCGAGCCGGGCGGCCAGCGCCCAGGCGCCCGCCACGAGCACCCAGCCGAACGCGGCGAAGGCGATGGTGACGTACGCGGACCGAGCGAGCGGGTCCGTCCAGAAGTGGAACCAGTACCCGCCGGGTCCCGTCGGGGAGAGCACGACGAGGAGCAGCACGACCCTCAGGATGGCGGCCCCGCCGACCGCGGCGAGCACGGGCCACGCCGACCGCCGCCCGAGCGCGAGGAGCAGCACGAGCACGAAGACCAGCCACGCCCCGAGCGTCACGAGCAGGTGCGACGGCGCGAGGAACCAGGTCTGGATGCTGCGGCTGGCGACGAGCGCCACGGCGGGTACCGCGACGAGCAGCACCCGATCGGCGCGGCCGAGTCCCTCGGTCACGTCGGCGGCGCGCCACGGCCGGGTGGCCGCCACCCAGAGCGCACGCGCGGCGCCGGCGCCCGGCCATCCGGCTCGGGCGGCTCCGGACGCGATCCCGTAGGCGACCCACGCCGCGAGCAGCACGAGCAGGATCCGCGCGGCCCAGGCCATCGGCAGGTCCCGCTCCGCGCGCGCGACGCCGAGCTCGGCGGCGGTGAGGTTGTAGGCGGGATAGGACGGGTCGCCGGCGTACGCGGCCACGTGCGCCGCGGCGGATGCCTCGAACGCGCGCCGCGCGGCATCCCACCGCTCGTGCGCGGCGGGGTCGCCGGTGTCGTGCCACTCGGCCTGGCGGAGGAACATCTCGCGGTCGTCGCCGAGCATCGCGTACGTGGACGCCTGGTAGTCGAGGGTGTCGAGGAACGCCGTGCGGAGCGCCGGATCGCGCCAGCTCGCGGCATCCGTCGCCTCGATCGCCGCGCGCATGCGCTCGACCGCCGCGATCGCCCGGTCGCCGCCGGCGATCGCCTCGTCGAGCTCATCGCGGCTGATCTCGTAGATCACGTCGAGCACGGCGCTGTCGCCGGTGACGATGTCCCACTCGAAGATCCACATCATCGGCGGCGGCTCGAGCCCGATGGCGAACACCCGCCGATCGGCGAACGGGCCGATGTAGAGACCGTCGGTGATCGCGGCGCGCGACCTCGACATCGCCTCGGAGATCGCCCGCACCGTCGCGGGGTCGTCGGAGAACCAGCGGCGCGCCCAGTCGGCGGTGATCGCGGCGGGGTCGGCGTCGGGGTCGCGGGCGAGCCGCACGGCGAGCTCGGTGTTGAGCTCGTAGAGCTGCCAGAAGCCCGCCTTCAGCTCGAGCGAGAGCGGGCCGGCGCGCCACGGCCCGCCGTCCTGCGTCCAGGTCCAGATGCCCTCGACGTGGGGGTTCGCGGCGATGAAGCGTTGCAGCGCCTCGCGGTAGAGCACGCCGAGGTCGTTCGGGAACGCCCCGAAGTTCTCGAACTCGCGCCGGCTCTGGAACTCCACGATGCGGCGCTCGTCGCCGATCTCGAGGGTGTGGTTGAGCGGGAGGTGACTGTAGAAGTCGCCGAGGGTGTACTTCGTCGAGACGATGAGCGCATCGGAGTCGATCCCGTCGAGCACGGCCTCGTACGACGCGTCGTTCGTGTGCATGTCGCCGACGGCGCCGACGCCGACGCTCCAGGTGCGGAAGATCACCTCGCGGTCGACGCGCTCCGCCTGGGCGGTGAACGCGGTGAGCATCGCGCGCACCGAGTCCACGCTCGTGACGGCGAGATCGGAGTAGTAGTCCCAGCCGGGGAGGTCGTACACGCGTCCGGCCTCGCCGATGCGGACGAGCACCCCGTCGACGTACGGCATCGACGCGTACAGCTCGTCGAGACCGGCGGCGTAGACGTCCCAGAAGGCGGGGTCCTCGGTGCCGAGGGAGCCGAAGCGCTCGACCAGGTACTCCTCGAGCGGCGTCGTCAGCGCGAGCATGTCGGTGCGGAAGTAGACATCGAGGCCGACGTCGTGCGCGTACTGCCACATCGGCCCGAACGCGTCCTGCATCGCGATGGCCCGGGCGACGTGCGCGTCGTCGGGGCCGTACACGTCGTCGCCGTCGCCGACGCCCGAGAACGTGAGGTACTCGATGAATCCCGGAATGGCGATGGCGTTGTAGCCCTCGGCGAGCGCGTGGCGCACGTACACCTCGAAGTCGGCGCGCGCGACCTCGAGCGCCGCCTCGTCCACGTAGGGGGCGTCGGCGAGGATGACGTCGGCGAAGGCCTTGGAGTTGTGCGAGTAGTCGTCGCCGGCCGTCCAGGCGGTCTCGTCCACCGCGACGCCGACGGCACCGAGGTCGACCATGCGGAACCCGAGCCGGGAGTCCACCGTCTCGCCGAGGTGCTCGTCGACGGCGCGACCGTCGCGGGCGGCGGCCGCGAGATCGTACACGCCGAGCACGGCGCCGGCTTCGGATGCCGCGACGATGCGCAGCGCGTCGGGCGAGCCCTCCACCCGGTAGGACTCGTCGTCATCGGGACCGTCGCCGGCGACGACCTCGATGGCGGCCGTGCCGTCGGTCGCGGCGGCGTCGGCGACCGCGTCCCGCAGCTCGGAGACGGCGAGGTCCATGCGTGCGGACGTCGGCGCGACCACCTCCGTGAATGCCGGCGGTGCGATGGTGGGCGTCTCGGGCGCGGCGACGAGCGTCTCGGCCGGGATGTCGGCGGGCTCGCTCCGGATGCCGAGCTCGTCGCCGAGCACGACGGCGACGCCGGCGCCCAGCGCCACGAGCACCGTGAGCGCGACGCCGGCGAGTACACCCCGTCGGGTTCGCGCCATCACGTGGAGCAGCGTAGCAAGAGTGGGACAGATGTCCCACTCTGTGCCCCACCTGTGCGTTCACCGAGCGGCCGCGGTGACGTCGCCTCCCGGCCACCTCGAGGTCGGATGCCGCCGATTGGCTCGCGCCATGAGCCGAAACCGAACACGCAGCGCCCTGCCGCGCCTCCTCGCACTGACCGCAACGGCGGCCGCCACGGCCGCCATCCTCGTCCCCGCACCGGCCATGGCCGCCGGAAACGGCGCGTCGGAGGGCACCTCGCAGTCGCCCTTCGTCCAGGCGTTCGAGCCGACCCTCGTCGCCCGCGCGACGCTGTCCGCCGATCACCTGGAGCCCGGCCCGGCATCGGGTGCGCTCGCCTCGCCGGCCAACGGTCGCACGGGCCCATGGGCCGGCCAGGTGATCCCCGGCTTCTCGGCCGCGATCGACAACGGCGACGGCACGTTCTGGGCCCAGCCCGACAACGGGTTCGGCACGAAGTCGAACTCCGCCGACTTCCTGCTGCGCAACTACCTGGTGCGCCCGGCCTGGCAGACCGCCGACGGTGGCGACGGCTCGATCGTCGTCGAGCGCTTCATCTCGTACAACGACCGCAACGACGTGCTCGACTTCCCCGTCGCGAACGAGGGCACGCCCGACCGCCTGCTCACCGGTGCCGACTTCGACATCGAGTCGGTCGTGCGCGCGAAGGACGGCACGTTCTGGGTCGGCGAGGAGTTCGGCCCGTTCCTCCTCCACTTCGACGCCGAGGGCACGCTGCTCGAGAAGCCGTTCTCGCTCACGGGCGCCAAGTCGCCGCAGAACCCCTACCTCCAGGCGGGCGAGACGCCGCGCGTACGCGCCAGCCGCGGGTTCGAGGCGCTCGCGGCATCCGTGGACGGCCGCTACCTCTACCCGGTGATCGAGGGCTCCTACGCCGACGACGCCGACCTGCGGCGCCGCGAGATCCACGAGTTCGACACCCGCCGCGGGGAGTACACCGGTCGCACGTGGAGCTACCAGGCCGACCAGGAGGCGAACGTCATCGGCGACGCCTTCACCGTGCGCAACGACGTGCTGCTCCTCATCGAGCGCGACGACTTCGAGGGCGCGCAGTCGGTGACGAAGCGCGTCTACGAGGTCGACCTGCGGCGCGCCGACGCGCAGGGGTACCTCGAGAAGACCCTCGTGCTCGACGCGCTGCGCATCGCGAACCCCGACGGCATCGGTGCGGGCGACGGCTACGGCACCGGGGCCGTGTTCTCCCTCCCCGTGCAGTCCTTCGAGACCGTGCTGCAGCTGAAGGACGGGAACCTGCTCATCGGCAACGACAACAACTTCCCGGGCAACGACGCACGCATCCCGGGCACGCCCGACGACACCGAGTTCGCCGTCGTCGACCTCGACAAGGTGAAGATCGAGCCGTCCGACGTGACCCTGGTCGGCCACCGGGGCGCCAGCGGCCACCGCCCCGAGCACACGCTCGCGTCGTACGAGACCGCCATCGTGCAGTGCGCCGACTACATCGAGCCCGACGTCGTCTCGACGAAGGACGGCGTGCTCGTCGCCCGCCACGAGAACGAGATCAGCGGCACGACGGATGTCTCCGCCCGCGCCGAGTTCGCGCCGCGGAAGGCGACCAAGGTGATCGACGGCGTGAGCGTCACCGGCTGGTTCGCGGAGGACTTCACGCTCGCCGAGCTCCGGACGCTGCGCGCGAAGGAGCGGCTGCCGATCACCCGCCCGTCGAACACGGCCTTCGACGGGCTCTACCAGGTGCCGACGCTCGACGAGGTCATCGACCTCGCCCGGCACTCGGTGAGCTGCGACGGGCGACAGGTCGGCGTCTACCCCGAGACGAAGCACCCGACGTACTTCGACTCGATCGGACTCTCGCTCGAGGAGCCGCTCGTCGCCGCCCTGCAGGCGAACGGCGTCGACCGCGCCGACGCGCCGGTGATCGTGCAGAGCTTCGAGGTCGGCAACCTGCGCGAGCTCGACTCCCTGACCGACGTCACGCTCGCCCAGCTCGTGAGCTCGTCGGGTCGTCCGTACGACTTCACCGCAGCCGGCGACCCGCGCACCTACGCCGACCTCGTGACGCCTGCCGGCCTCGCCCAGATCGCGACCTACGCCGAGGGTGTCGGGCTCGAGAAGTCGGTCATGATCCCGCGCACCCCGGCCGGCACCCTGGGCGCGCCGAGGCCGGTGATCGCCGACGCCCACGCGGCGGGGCTCACGGTGCACGGCTGGACGTTCCGGCTCGAGAACCAGTTCCTGCCGGTCGAGTTCCGCTCGTCGAGCGACCCGAACGCGCCCGGCGACCTGGCCGGCGAGCTGCAGGTGTTCGTCGACGCCGGCATGGACGGCGTGTTCAGCGACCACCCCGATGTCGCCGTGACGATCGACACGGTCACCGCCGAGGGCTGACGCGGGACCATCGTCCCGACGAGCGGGCGGATGCTGCGGCATCCGTCCGCTCGTCGCGTGGAGGCCGTGCCACGCGGCATCCGCTCGCCCTAGGCTGTGAGGGTGACCGAGAAGCCGCGCCTGTCCGCCCGAATCGCCGCCATCGCCGAGTCAGCGACCCTGAAGGTCGATGCGAAGGCGAAGGCCCTCCAGGCCGAGGGCCGCCCGGTCATCTCGTACGCGGCCGGCGAGCCCGACTTCGCCACGCCCGAGTACATCGTCGAGGCCGCGCTCGCGGCCACCCGCGACCCGAGGAACTACCGCTACACGCCCGCGGCCGGCCTGCCCGAGCTGCGCGAGGCGGTCGCCGCGAAGACCCTGCGCGACTCCGGCCTCGAGGTCGGCGCCGGCCAGGTCGTCGTCACCAACGGCGGCAAGCAGGCCGTGTACCAGGCGTTCCAGGTGCTGCTCGACGAGGGCGACGAGGTGCTCGTGCCGACGCCGTACTGGACCACCTACCCCGAGGCCATCAAGCTCGCCGGCGGTCGCCAGGTCGATGTCTTCGCGGGTGCCGACCAGGGCTACCTCGTCACGATCGAGCAGCTCGAGGCGGCGCGCACCGACCGCACCAAGGTGCTCCTCTTCGTCTCGCCCTCGAACCCCACGGGCGCCGTCTACGCGCCCGAGCAGGTGAAGGCCATCGGGGAATGGGCGCTCGAGCACGGCATCTGGGTCGTGTCCGACGAGATCTACCAGAACCTCACCTACGCCGACGACGAGGACGGCGTGCCCCCGCGTGCGGTGTCGATCGTCGAGGCCGTGCCCGAGCTCGCGAACCAGGCCATCCTCGTCAACGGCGTCGCGAAGACGTACGCGATGACGGGATGGCGGCTCGGCTGGATGGTCGGCCCGAACGACGTCATCAGGGGCGCGGCGAACCTGCAGTCGCATCTCTCGTCGAACGTGTCGAACATCTCGCAGCGCGCCGCGATCGCCGCCCTCACGGGCCCGCAGGACGCCGTCGAGGAGATGCGCCGCGCCTTCGACCGCCGCCGCCGCACGATCGTGGCCGAGCTCTCCAAGATCGAGGGCGTCACGGTGCCGGTGCCGCAGGGCGCGTTCTACGTCTACCCCGACGTCTCCGGCCTGCTCGGCCGCGAGTGGGGCGGCGCCACCCCCGCCACGTCCCTCGAGCTCGCCGACCTCATGCTCGAGCAGGCCGAGGTCGCCGCCGTGCCGGGCGAGGCGTTCGGCCCCAGCGGCTACCTGCGCCTGAGCTACGCGCTCGGCGACGGCCCCCTGCTCGAGGGCATCCAGCGCCTGCAGCGCCTGTTCGGCTGACGCCGGGCGACGGATGCCGCGGCTCGCGGCAACGCCCGTGCGCTGCTGCGCCGACGGCCGACACGGCGACGCCCGCGCCACGAACGAATGCGTGGCGCGGGCGTCAGTACGACTTCGGTCGTGCCGGAGCCGTCAGCGGTCGTCGCGGAAGGCGTCCTTCACGTCCTCGGCGGTGTTCTTCATGTCCGCCTTGGCCTGGTCCATCTTGCCCTCGGCCTCGAGTCGCTCGTTGTCCGTGACCTTGCCTGCGGCCTCCTTGGTCTTGCCCTTGAGGTCTTCGGCAGTGTTCTCAATGCGGTCGTCGACACCCATCGTCGAACTCCTTCCTGGGCGTGGCGGTCTGCCGCGCTCTGGTTCCAGTGAACGCCCGACGAAGCCGGAGCGGCAGGGGGTTGCAGGGCGCGGAGCGAGGCGCTAGACGCGTCGTGCGTCCATTCGAGCGCGCGCGTCCATTCGAGCGCGCGCCTACTCGTCGGCTGCGCCGAGCGGCCAGGCACGGCGCACCTCGATGCGTCCGGCCCGGGCCATCGGATGCCGCGACGCGATCCCGATCGCCTCGTCGAGGTCGGCGCACTCGATCACGTCGTAGCCCGCGATCCACTCCTTCGACTCGGTGAACGGCCCGTCGGTGACGATCGCGTCGCCGCCACGCACGCGGACCGTCCTCGCGTCCTCGGGCGGCCGGAGGCGATCCCCCGCGATCGACGCGCCACGAGCCGCCACCTCCGCCACCCACTCGTCGATCGTGAGCCCGCCGGGTTCCGCGCCGGGCCGCGCCTCGGGGTCCGTGGCGATGAACAGCATGAACTCCATGTCAGGCCCCGATCCCGAGCGGCCAGACCGGTCGGAGCTCGAGCGCGCCGAACCGAGCCAGCTGGTCGTCCCGTGCGATCGCCTCCGCCTCGGCGAGGTCGGCCACCTCGAGCAGGCAGTAGCCGGCGATCCACTCCTTGGACTCGGTGAACGGCCCGTCGGTGACGATGACCTCGCCGCCCCGCACGCGCACGGTCTTCGCCTCATCGACGGGGCGCAGTCGCATGGCGCGTTTCAGCACGCCGCGCTCGGCCATCACCCGGTCCCACTCGGCCACCGCATCCTGGTCGACGTCGCTACCGTCGATCCCGGGGTCGGCCACCACGAACATCATGATCTCCATCGAATGCTCCTCTCGCGCACACGTTATGCCAGTGCGACGAACGGCGGCGCGCGTGTTCGACATCCCCGGCCGATCGGCCGACCCGACCGGGCCCTTCAGGTGCGCAGTGCCTCGCGGGCCTCTGCGATGACCGCGTCGGCGATCACGTCGAGCAGCGGTGAGCGCAGGTTCCACTGCTGCCAGTACAGCGGAACGTCGATCGGGGCGCCGTCGAGTCGCACGAGGTCGCCTCGCCCGAGCTCCGCATCCGACTGGAACGCCGGCAGCATGCCCCAGCCGAGCCCGAGCTTGATGGCCACCGCGAAGTCGTTCGACGCGGGTACGTAGTGCCGGGGCGGGGCGTCGGGGTCGACCCCGGACGCGGCGAGGTGGTCGCGCTGCAGGTCGTCGCGGCGATCGAAGTCGACCACCGGGGCACGGGCGAGCGGATGCGTCGGCGTCGCCGCCGTGACATCCGTGCTCCGGGCTTCGGGCCGGTCGCCGGCGAGCGCGAGCGACCAGTGCGCCGCGAACGCCCGCGTGGCCACGGCCGTGTACCGCATGACGCCGAGCGGGCGCACGAGGCATCCGGCGACCGGTCTCGCCTGCGACGTGACGGCGCTCGTCACCGTGCCCGACTCGAGCAGGCCCGCCGTGAAGTCCTGGTCGTCGCGGTGCAGGTCGAAGACGACCGGATGCCGCGGGGCGACGCGCGCGAGCGCGGGCAGGAACCAGGTGCCGAGCGAGTCGGCGTTCACGGCGATCGCGACCGAGACCGGACGATCGGGCGCCGCGTCGACGCCGAAGGCGGCGAGCGCGTCGTGCTCGAGCAGGGCGAGCTGGCGTGCGAGCCGCACGACGGCGGCACCCGCCTCGGTCGCCTGCGCCGGCTTCGACCGCACGACGAGCACGCGCCCGAGCCGCTGCTCGAGGCTCTTCACGCGTTGCGAGACCGCCGACGGCGTGATGCGCAGCCGCCGCGCCGCCGCATCGAACGTGCCCTCGTCGATGACGACGGCGAGCGTGCGGGCGAGGTCGAGCGGGATGTCCATCTGAAGCGATACTAATGCTGCTGAAGAATCTTGAGCTGGATTGTCGGCGCCGACCGGGCCTAGCGTCGAAGCCGTGTCACTCCCGTCCCTGCTCGCCGGCCTCGGCCTCGGCTTCTCGCTCATCATCGCCATCGGGGCGCAGAACCTGTTCGTGCTGCGACAGGGCATCCGGCGCGAGCACGTCCTCGCGGTCGCGGCCATCTGCGCGCTCAGCGACCTCGCGCTCATCCTCGTCGGCGTCTCGGGCATCGGCGCGGTGCTCCAGGCGGTGCCGTGGCTCGTCGAGGTCATCCGGTGGGCGGGCGCGGCGTTCCTCGTCGGGTACGGCCTGCTGGCCGCCCGACGCGCGCTCCGGCCGAGCGGCGAGGCCCTCGTCGCGGCCGAGGCGGCGGCTGGTGCGCCCGGGCGGGCCGATGCCTCGACGGGGACACTCGCGGCATCCGGAGGCGGTGCGGCATCCGCAGGCCGCGGGGTATCCGGAAGCGGGATCGCGACCGCGACCCGCGCGGCCCGCAGCACCACGCTGCTCGCGGCGGTGCTCACGTGCCTCGCGCTGACGTGGCTCAATCCGCACGTGTACCTCGACACCGTGTTCCTGCTCGGCTCGGTCGCGAACACGCACGGCGACGGACGCTGGGCCTTCGCGGCCGGCGCCGGCGCCGCCAGCATCATCTGGTTCTTCGGCCTCGCCTACGGCGCGAGGCTCCTCGGCGGCGTGCTCGCGAGCCCGAAGGCGTGGCGGGTGCTGGACGGCGGGATCGCCGTCGTGATGATCGCCCTCGGCGTCTCGCTCGTGCTGCCGCACTGAGCCAGCCGACCGGTTCCGGCATCGCCGGTTACCCGGCGGGGTGCGGCATCCGCCCGGAACCGGCCGATGCGGTTTCGCGGGAATCGCCCGCGAGCTGTCGAAACGCCCTTCCCCTGTTCGTCGTGCCTGCATACCGTGTGGAACAGCGATCCGAGGAGACACCCTGATGCGATACATGATGTTCGTGGCGACCGATCCCGAGGCCGAACCGTTCGTGGCCGAGGAGGACGACATCGCCGACTGGGCCGCCGACGTCGACGCGCGAGGCGTGCACGTCTTCGGTGAGCGGCTCCGGCCGGTGCAGGATGCGACGCTGGTGCGCGTGCGCGGTGGCGAGCTCCTCGTGACCGACGGGCCCTTCACCGAGTCGAAGGAGTGGATCGCCGGGTTCGGCGTGCTCGACTGCCGCGACCTCGACGAGGCGATCGAGATCGCACGGCGGCATCCGATGGCGCGGTTCGGACGCATCGAGCTGCGGCCGATCTGGCCGCTCGACGTCGCGGAGGATCCGACGGCCCGCGAGGAGCGCGAGGCCGCCGACCGCGGCCGGCGCACCGAGCCCTCGGTGGGACGCTCGAACCCGGACCGCACCGGATGACCGACCCCGACGCGGGCGCCGCAGCGGATGCGGCCGCGGATGCCGCCGCCGCGGTCGCCCTCGCCTACCGCGAGGAGTGGACGCGCATCGTCGCGACCCTCATCCGCGCCACCGGCGACTGGGACGTGGCGGAGGACGCGACGGCCGACGCGTTCGAGCGGGCGGCGCTCCGATGGGAGTCCGAGGGCGTGCCGCGCACGCCCGGGGCATGGCTCACGACGGTGGCGAAGAACCGAGCGCTCGACGTGCTGCGGCGCCGAGGCGTCGAGACCGGCAAGGTCAGGGAGTGGATGGTGATGGACGAGCTGTCGGGCGGTGGCGCGTCCGACGACCCCGGTGAGCTGGCGGCCGCCGAGCCCGAGTGGGACGACCGGCTGCGACTCGTGTTCACCTGCGCGCACCCGGCCCTTCCGATCGAATCCCGGGTGGCGCTCACCCTGCGCACGGTGGGCGGCCTCGACACCGGCGAGATCGCGCGCGCCTTCCTGGTGCCGGAGTCGACGATGGCGCAGCGGCTCGTGCGCGCCAAGCGCAAGATCCGGCACGCGGCGATCCCCTACCGGGTGCCGGCGGGCGACGAGCTGCCCGAGCGGCTCGGCGGCGTGCTCGCCGTGCTCATGCTCGTGCACAACGAGGGCTACCTCGCCTCGTCGGGCGATCGCCTGCTGCGCCTCGACCTGCAGGAGGAGGCCATCCGGCTCGCGCGGCTCGTCGTGGAGCTGCTGCCCGACGCCGACGAGGCCCGGGCCCTGCTGGCGCTCCTGCTGCTGCAGCACGCGCGCTCGGCCGCGCGGGTCGACGCCGACGGCGAGCTCGTGCCGCTCGACGAGCAGGACCGCTCGCGATGGAACCACGCCGAGGTCGCCGAGGGGCTGGCCCTGCTGGCGAGCCCCTCGAGCGAACCCGGCACGATCGGCGTCTACCGCGTGCAGGCCGAGATCCAGGGCGTTCACGCACGGGCACGCACCGCCGACGACACCGACTGGGCGCGGATCGTCGGCTGGTACGACGCGCTGCTCGCCGCCTCCCCATCGCCGGTCGTCGAGCTCAATCGCGCGGTCGCGCACGGCCTGGCCGGCGACACGGAGCTCGCGCTCGCGGAGCTCGACCGGCTCGAGGCATCCGCTCGCCTCGGCGATCACCACCTGCTGGCGGCGGCCCAGGCCGACCTGCTGCGGCGGACCGGTCGCCCGGCGGACGCCGCCGCCCGCTACCGGGACGCGATCCGGCTGGCGCCGACCGGGCCGGAGCGGCGGTTCCTCGAGCGCCGGCTCGCCGCGCTCGACGGAGGCTGAGGGGCGCGCGGCCGCCACCGGCATCCACCGATCGGTGGAGGTCGGAATCGACCGCACGGGGGCTGCCGCCAGTCGTCGCGAACCGGCAGGCTCGGCAGCATGGACACGACAGCGCCCGACTCGGGCACCACCTCCGCCGGGCTTCCCGCCGACACGGATGCCGCGGTGCGGATCCGCGGGCTGCGCAAGGCGTACGGCGACGTCGTCGCCGTCGACGGCATCGACCTCGACATCGCCCGCGGCGAGACCTTCGCCCTGCTCGGCCCGAACGGGGCCGGCAAGTCGACGACCGTCGAGATCCTCGAGGGCTACCGCCTGCGGAGCGCGGGCGAGGTGAGCGTGCTCGGCATCGATCCCGCCCACGGCGACCTCGACTGGAAGGCGCGGCTCGGCATCGTGCTGCAGTCGGCGACCGAGTCGGGCGTCTACACGGTGCGCGAGCAGCTGACCCACCTCGCGGGGTTCTACCCCGATCCGCGCGACGTCGACGAGGTGATCGCCGCGGTCGGCCTCGTCGCGAAGGCTCGCACCCGGGTGTCGAAGCTCTCGGGAGGCCAGCGCCGACGGGTCGACGTGGCCCTCGGCATCATCGGCCGCCCCGAGCTGCTCTTCCTCGACGAGCCCACCACCGGGTTCGACCCCGAGGCCCGCCGCGAATTCTGGAAGCTCATCCGCGGCCTGAAGGCCGAGGGCACGACGATCCTGCTCACCACGCACTACCTCGACGAGGCCGCCCAGCTCGGCGACCGCGCGGGGATCATCCTCGGCGGACGACTCCTGGACGTCGGCCTCGTCGACGAGCTCGGCGGCGCATCGGCCCGCGTGCCCATCGTGCGGTGGCGGGAGTCCGACGGCACGCCACACGAGGCACGCACCGAGCGGCCCGCCGAGTTCGTGGCCTCCGTCGTGGCCCGGCACGGCGGAGAGCCCGACGCGCTCGAGGTGATCCGCCCGAGCCTCGAGGACATCTACCTGCAACTGGTGCACTCGGCCGGGGCCGAGGCGCACGACGACGAGGAGGCGCTCGCATGAGCGACACGACGACCACGCCCACCACCACGACAGCCGACGCCCGCCGTGCGGATGCGCCGGCGCACGCCATCGGCACCCGCGGCACGCGCCGCGGCGGCGCCGACGGCGGGAACCGCCCGGGCATGCTCCGGGTCGGCGTCTCGCGCATCGGCTTCGAGACGAAGGGCTACTTCCGGTCGCCGGATGCCGTCTTCTTCACGTTCCTCTTCCCGCTCATCATGCTCGGCATCTTCACCGCGGCGTTCAGCGCCTCGGGCGACATCGTGCCCGGACCGGGCATGGAGGGCGTGTCCGTCGGCGCCTACTACCTCCCCGGCATGCTCGCCGCCGGCATGCTGCTCTCGGGCGTGCAGAACCTCGCCGTCGACATCGCGACCGAGAAGGGCGACGGCACGCTGAAGCGGCTCGGCGGCACGCCGCTCTCGCCGGTGTCGTACTTCCTGGGCAAGATCGGCCAGGTCTTCGTCACGGCGGTGCTGCAGGCGGCCCTGCTGCTGCTCGTCGCCGGAACGATCCTCGGGATCGCGCTTCCGACGACGAGCGAGGCGTGGCTCACCTTCGCCTGGGTGTTCGTGCTCGGCGTGGCCACCTCCGCGCTCTGCGGCATCGCCCTCTCGGCGGTGCCCCGCAGCGGCAAGAGCGCCACGGCCGTCGTGATCCCCATCGTGCTGGTGCTGCAGTTCATCTCGGGGGTGTACCTGCAGTTCTCGCAGCTGCCCGAGTGGATGCAGAACATCGCTAGCCTGTTCCCCCTGAAGTGGATGGCGCAGGGCATGCGCGCGGTCTTCCTGCCCGACGACTTCAAGGTGCTCGAGCAGCACGGCGAATGGGACCTCGGGTGGGTCGCGATCGCCCTGGTCGCCTGGCTCGTGATCGGGCTCGTCGTGAGCCGGCTGACCTTCCGGTGGATCCGGCGCGACGCCTGACGGGGCATACCGGCGGCCGGGGCCGTCGTGAGAAGGTGACCTCATGCTGAGCGTGCGATGGTGGGACCTCGCGGCGATCGTCGTCGCGAGCGTCCTCGTCGTGCTCACCCTCACCGAGCCGCCCTACGGGGTCAACGAGGTCGGCGCCTGGGCCGCGGCGGGCGCCTTCCTCATCGTCTACTTCGCCTACGCCCGCCGATTCATCGACGGTGCGCCGATGCGGCACCACCTCGTGATCGCGTTCCTGTTCGCGGCCGTCCTCGCGGTGGGCACCGCGTTCGAGCCGGCGTTCGCCATCCTGCAGGCGTTCCTCTTCCCGTTCGTGTGGACGACCGCACCGAACGTCAGGAGCGCCCTCATCGCGAACATCGCCCTCGCGGTGGCCATCGTGATCGGTTACGGGGTCCGGTTCGGGCCGGCCGGGACCCTCACCGGGTTCGGCGTCGCGGTGCTGTCGGTCGGCTTCAGCATCGCCCTCGGCCTGTGGATCACGCGGATCGCGCGCTACGGCGAGGAACGGGCCAGGCTCCTCGACGAGCTGCAGGCCGCGCAGGGCCAGCTCGCGGCGATGCACCGCGAGGCGGGGGTGACCGACGAGCGGGGGCGCCTCGCCCGCGAGATCCACGACACGATCGCGCAGAGCCTCACGGGCCTCGTGATGGTGGCGCAGCGGGCGGGCAACCGGCTCGCCGGGGTCGACGGCGAGGCCGCGGCATCCGCGCGCAGCGATATCGAGCTCATGGAGCAGATGGGACGCGAGGCGCTCACGGAGGCGCGCGGGCTGGTCGCCTCGCTCACGCCGGTCGAGGCCGACGCCGGGCTCGCCGAGGCGCTGCGGCGGCTCGCGACGTCGTTCGAGCGCGAGACCGGGGTGGCGGTCACGGTGACCGCGGATGCAACGGGGCTCGACCGCGAGCTCGAGGTCGTGCTCCTCCGCTCGGCCCAGGAGGCGCTCGCGAACGTGCGAAAGCACGCGAAGGCACGGTCCGCGACAGTCTCGGTGACGGCGGCGGGCGACCAGGTCGTGCTCACGGTCGCCGACGACGGCATCGGCCCCGGCGACGTCGTGCCGGGCGAGCACGGGTTCGGCCTCGCCGGCATCCGCGACCGCGCCGCCCTCGTCGGCGGCTCGTTCGAATTCGGTCCCGGAGCCGAGGGCGGCTCGAGACTCCGGGTCGTCGTGCCGCGAGCGGATGCCCCGCCTCCGCATGCGCACCCGCATCCGCGTCCGCATCCGACGGGAGGCACCGCGTGACCGACCACATCCGCATCGTCGTCGCCGACGACCACCCGATCGTGCGCGCCGGCATCGTCGGCCTCCTCGAGCAGGCGCCCGGGATCGACGTGGTGGGCGAGGCCGCCGACGGCGCGGAGGCGGTGAAGCTCGCGGCATCCGAGCACCCCGACCTCGTGCTCATGGACCTGCGCATGCCCGGCGTCGACGGGGCGAGCGCGACCGCGAGCATCGTCGCCGCCGGCCACGGCACGCGCGTGCTCGTGCTCACCACGTACGAGACCGACGACCACATCCTCGCGGCCATCGAGGCCGGCGCGAGCGGCTACCTGCTGAAGGCCGCCCCGCAGGCGGAGATCCTCGCGGGCATCCGGGCCGTCGCTGCCGGCGAGACGGTGCTGGCGCCGTCGATCGCGGCGAAGCTCGTGTCGCGCGTGCGCGCCGACGCGACCACCGTGGCGCCGCCCGCGCTCTCGCCGCGCGAGCACGAGGTGCTCGCCCTCGTGGCCGAGGGCCGCTCGAATCCCGAGATCGCGCGCACGCTCTACATCGGCGAGGCCACGGTGAAGACCCACCTGCTGCACGCATTCGAGAAGCTGGGCGTGAACGACCGCACCCGCGCGGTCACGCGCGCCATGGAGCTCGGCCTGCTCTGACCCGCGCCTATCGGCTCCGGCGGCGCAGCGCAACGGCCTGACACGGGCGGCGCCGCGCCCCTACGCTGGCCGCGTGGTCTTCACGAGCGTTCGCGTCGCGGTCCGGCGCACCCGGATCCTCCCGAAGTGGGTCCGACGAGCGGATGCCGCGGCGGGCCGCGCCGTGAACCGGCGCCATACCCACCCGCACGTCGACGCCTTCTGGTCGCGGCTCACGGGGTTCGCGGACAACGGCGTGCTGTGGTGGACGCTCGCCGGCGTGCTCGCCGTGACACGCCGACGCCGCGCCTCCGTGCGGGGCCTGCTCTCACTGCTCGGGGCGAGCGCCCTCACCAACCTCATCGCCAAGCAGGTCTTCGGCGGCGATCGACCGCTGCTCGCCGACGTTCCCATCGGGCGACGCCTGGCGAAGCATCCGACCACGCCGTCGTTCCCGTCGGGACATTCGGCGAGCGCGGCGGCCTTCGCCACGGGCGTCGCGCTCGAGCAGCCGCGGATCGGCGCGGCGATCGCGCCCGTCGCCCTCGGCGTCGGCTACTCGCGGATGCACACCGGGGCGCACTGGCTCTCCGACGTGGTCGGCGGCCTCGCCCTCGGCGCCGCGGTCGCCGGCGTCGGCGCACTCGTCGTGCCGCCGAGGCCGGGAACGCCTGAGGCGCCGAAGCCGACCGGGGTGGACCGCCGACTCCCTGCCTCGTCCGACGGCGCCGGGCTGTTCATCGTCGTCAACCGCGCCTCGGGTACGAGCGTCGTGCGGGCCGATCCGCTTCCCGTGATCGCCGAGCGCCTGCCGGCCGCGGAGGTGCACGTGCTCGAGGAGGACGAGTCGCCCCGCGAGGCGGTGCGCGCCGCGCTCGCGCGCCGCGACCGGCCGCGGATCCTGGGGGCCTGCGGCGGCGACGGCTCCGTCGCCGCCGTCGCCCACGAGGCCGTCGCCGCGGGGCTCCCGCTGCTGGTCGTGCCCGGCGGGACGTTCAACCACTTCGCCCGCACGGCCGGCGCGGCATCCGTCGACCTGGCCATCGACGCCCTGCAGCGGGGCGAGGGCGTGCGGGCGGATGTCGCGGAGCTCGCGTTCGGGGACGACGACCCGATCACCGTGCTGAACGCCGCGTCGGTGGGCATCTACCCCGACTTCGTCGCCGTGCGCGAGCAGCTCGAGGAGCGCTGGGGCAAGTGGCTCGCCGCGATCGTCGCGGCGAGTCGGGTGCTGCGCCGTTCGGAGCCGGTCACCGTCGTCGTGAACGGGCGGCGGGCCCGCGTGTGGACCCTCTTCGTCGGCGTCGGCCGCAACGACCCGGGCACCGCAGCGCCCCTGCAGCGGCGGCGGCTCGACGGGGGCGTGCTCGACGTGCGGATCCTGCATGCGGAGTCCCGCGCACGTGCGGTCGCATCGCTCGCCTTCGGGAGACGCACGAGCGCGGTGTTGCGCGCCCTGCGGCTGCTCCCCCGGCGCATCGAGTCCTTCACGGCCGAATCGCTCGACGTCGTCGTGCGACCCCGACAGGGTCAGCCGCCGGGATTCGCGCACGACGGCGAGGTCGCGATCGCGGCGCCCGCGGAGGCCGCGGCGGCGTATCCCGCGCCCGGCTACCGCACGACCGTCCGCATCGCGCCGGAAGTGCTCGACGTGTACCGGCCGGCCACCGGTGGCGCCGAGGCCGAAGGGCCGGGCGGCCGCTGAGGATTGCCCGGCGAGATCGCCGAGCTCGGCTGTGGGACGGCTACAGCTCGACCCCCACGAGCATCGGCTCGGGCTGCAGCAGGATGCCGAACTCGGCCTGCACGCGGCTCCGCACGAAGCGGGCGAGCTGCGCGATCTCCTCGGCCGAGGCGCCGCCGCGATTCGTGATGGCGAGCGTGTGCTTCGACGAGACCGCGGCGCGGGAACCCGGCAGGGCGAACCCGCGGCGGATGCCCGACTTCTCGATGAGCCACGCGGCCGAGAGCTTGACGAGCGGCGCGGCGGGCGCGGCATCCGGAGCGGTGCCGGATGCCTCGAGCGACGCTTGGTGCGCGAGGAACTGGTCGAGGGGCGACTCGTCGACGCCGCCGACGAGCGGCGTGATCTCGTCGGCGGCCTCCTCCTCGAGGTACCAGCGCGGCGCGTCGCCGGGCAGCGTGCGCGCCACGCGCTCGGTGACGATGGGGTTCGTGAAGAACGAGCCCGCGCTCACGGAGTCGGGGTCGGCCGGATCGAGCACCATGCCCTTCGACCGACGCAGGCCGAGCACGCTCTCGCGCACCCGGAGGATCGGCACCCGGTCGCCGAGGTTCACGTGCAGGGCGTCGGCGAGCTGCGCGTACGCGATCGGCTGACCGAGGGCCTCGCCGAGCACGGCGCGCTCGAGCGCGGTGTCGTGCAGCTCGAACTCGACCGAGACCACGACCCCGCGCAGGCCCCGCTTCAGCACCGACGTGCGATACCCGAGCTCGAGCTCGTCCGCGCCCATGCGGCGCGGCGCATCGGCCCCCTCGTCGAGGAACTCGATCGCGACGAGCGTCGCCTCCAGCTCCTGCCCGTAGGCGCCGATGTTCTGCACGGGGGCGGCGCCGACCGACCCCGGGATCCCCGAGAGCGCCTCGAACCCCGAGTACCCGTGTTCGACCGTCCACGCGACGAGGTCGTCCCAGTTCTCGCCGGCCTGGACGCGCAGGCGAACGGATGCCGTGCTCCCGGCGCCGTCGGTGCCCTCACCGAGCGCGCCCGCGGCCGCGCCGTTCCCGCGCGCGAGGACCTCGATGCCCTTCGTGGCCACCCGGATCACGGTGCCGTCGAAGCCCGCGTCGCCCACGAGCAGGTTGGAGCCGCCGCCGAGCGCCAGCCACGGCTCGCGCGCGTCCCACGCCTCGCGCGCGAGGTCGACCAGGTCGCGCTGGGTCGTCGCGGTGACGAGCCGGCCGGCCGGACCGCCGACCTGCAGCGTCGTGAGCTCGGAGAACGGGATGTCGTGCGCCATCAGTCGAGCGAGACCCGCGCCTGCGCCTTGCCGAGCACGGTCTCCTCGCCGACCTTCACGGTGAGGTCGATGCGGGCAACGCGAGCCTCCGCGTCGAGCTGGCCGACCTTGGCGACCACCGAGACGACGGCGCCGACCTTCGCGTCGACCACGACGGGGCGGGTGAAGCGCACCCCGTAGTCGACGACGCGACCCGGGTCTCCGACCCAGTCGACGACCGGCTGCACGGCGAAGCCCATGGTGAGCATGCCGTGCGCGAGCACGCCCGGCAGCCCGACCGCGTGCGCGACGTCGTCGCGGTAGTGGATCGCGTTGAAGTCGCCCGAGGCGCCCGCGTAGCGCACGAGCGAGTCGCGCGTGAGCGGAAACGACTGCTCGGCGACGATGTCGCCGACGGTGAGGCCGTCGAAGGCGGGCGTGCCGGGCATCAGTCCTCACCTCGCACCACGAGCGCCGAGATGGCGGTCACGACATGGGCCCCGGAGGCATCCGTGATGGCCGACTCGGCGGTGACGATCGAGTGGCCGCCGAGCGTCTTCACGCTCGACACGGTGAGCGTAGGCGTGAGCAGGTCCCCGGCGACGATCGGCCGACTCGAGACGAACCGCTGGTCGCCGTGCACGACGCGCGAGAAGTCGATCCCGGCGTCGGGCTCGGCGAGCAGCTGCGCGAGCGTGTGCTCCTGGAGGACGACGGCGAAGGTTGGCGGCGCGACGACGTCGTCGTAGCCGGCGGCCCTCGCCGCGTCGAGGTCGTGGTTGATCGGGTTCGTGGCGAAGACGGCACGGGCGAACTCGCGCACCTTCTCACGGCCGACGAGATAGGGCTCGATGGGCGGGAAGACCCGCCCCTGCAGCTCGGGGTTCACTGGCACCCCGACAGTCTATGCGGCGGCCTCGCGGCGGCAGGGGGTCGCGAAGCGGCCGACGGATGCCGCGGCGCACGCCCGCGGCATCCGTCACGCCACGCGTCTCAGCGCTTGCCGCCGCCGAGGAGCCCGCCCAGCAGGTCACCGAGGCCGCCGCCGGAGCCGCCGGAGCCCCGGCCGCCGAGCAGGCCGCCGAGCACGTCGCCCAGGCCGCCGCCTCCGCCCGATCCGCCCGAGCCCGAGCCGCCGCCGAGGAGCCCGCCGAGCACGTCGCCGATGCCGCCGCCGCCACCGCCGCCCGAGGCCTCCCCCGCGGGCTCCGAGCCCTCCTGCTTCTTCGAGAACTGCTTCGCGAGGAACGCGAGCACGATCGGCGCGAGGATCGGCAGGAGCTTGCCGATGAGGTCGCCGGCCCCGCCCTCCTTCTTGTCGAGGGCGGTGACGACCTGGTCGGTCTTGTCGCCGAAGACGTTCCTCACGATCTTGCGGCCGTCCTCCTCGTCGACGTCGGCGAGGTTCACTCCGCCCTCGACGAGCGACGGGTCGTGCGACTTCACCGCGCGCTCGAGCGACGCGGCGCCCGCCGGGTCCGTGGCGTTGGCGCCCATGCCGGCGAGGAGGGCGGGCAGGGCGTCGTCGACGGCCTTCCTCGCGGTCGCCTCGTCGACGCCGAGCTTCGCGGCGATGTCGCCGATCGGAAGGTCGGCGACGATCTCGTCGATACCAGCCATTGCGGATTCCCCATTCCCGCGTCCGCCGTCGGACGCCCGCGTTCACGCTAGCGGGGCCGGTGACCCATGCGGAAGGGCTGGACCATGGGACCGCGGCCGGCCCACGTCCCGCCGCGCTCAGTCGTTCTCGTAGCGGGCGAGGCGGAGGCGCAGGCCGTCGAGCAGCATCTCGAGGCCCGCCTCGAACGCCCGGTCGCTGCGCGCGGCGCCGCGCGGGGACCCCTCGACGAGTCGGCCGAGCGCCCGGGTCGGGGTCTCGGGTCGCCAGATCTCGTCGGGCGACGCGAGGTCGAGGCCGAACCCGATCGAGAAGGCGTCGATGATCGCCACGACCTCGAGCACGTCGTCATCGGGGAATCCCGCATCGGCCAGCGCGCTGGCGAGACGGTCGTAGCTCGCGATGACGGTCGGGTCGGTGATCGTCTTGCCCACGATGAGCGGGATGAGGAACGGATGCTCCGCGTACATCCGCCGCTCGGCGCGCAGCATGGCGGCCACGACCTCGTCCCACGTGCCGGTGAACGACTCCGACATGTACTGCTCCCCGAGCCGGCCGCGCATGAGCTCGATGATCTCGTCGCGCCCCGCGACGTGGTTGTAGAGCGACGAGGGGGTCACGCCGAGCCTGCGCGCGATCGCGTTGACGCCGAACGGGGCGCCCTCGTCGACCAGCGCCATCGCGGCATCCGCGATCCGGTCGGTCGACAGCAACGGGGTCCTCGGCCTCGGCATCGGCGCCTCCTTCGTCCACGTCAGCCTACGGGTCTCGAAATTGCCTCTTCCCGAATCCGCCTCACGTCTGCATAATAAACGAATACTATTCGTTTAGCTCGTGCACACCGTCGTGTCGAACCCCCGGAGGTCCCCCGTGTCCCACTCCCTCCCGTCCGTCCGCATCCCGCTGCGGCTGCCCAGTGCCGTTGCCACGTTCGGGATCGGCATCGCCGGCTACCTCGGCGTCAACCTCTCGCCCTACATGATCGCCGCGGCGCAGTCCGCGCTGGGGGTCGACGTGCTCACGGCGAACTGGCTCATCACCGGCGCGCTGCTGCTCACCGCGCTGACCGGCCTCGCCACCGCGAAGCTGAGTGCCGGGCCGCACCGGCTGCTCGTGGCGCGCGTCGGACTCGTGGTCGCCGCCGCGGGCTTCGGCGCCGCGGCCCTCGTTCCCACGCCCGGGGTCGTCGTGGCCGGCCTGCTCGTCGGCGGCATCGGCGCGGGCGGTGCGGTCTCGTCGTCGGGCGCCGCGCTCGCGGCCTTCGTCAACCCCGACCGGGTGTCGGGGTTCAGCGGCCTGGCGAATCGCGCCGTCGTCACCGTCATCCTGGCGCTGGTCCCGCTGCTGCCGCTCGTGCCGATCAGCGTGTTCGGCACGCTGGCGCTGTTCTCGCTGGCGGTGCTGTTCACGTCGGCGTGGCTGCCGTCGGCACCCGTCGTCGACCATGCCGCCGCACCGGCCGCGGATGCCGCGCCATCCGGCCTCGTCGCCCGTCGCCCCCACCGCGCCGAGACGATCGCGGGCTTCGCGCTGCTCGTGACCTTCGCCCTCTGGGCGGTGAGCGAGGACTCGCTCTGGGCCATGGCCGGCGTCATGGGCGCCGACCAGGCGGGCCTCACGCCCGAGGGCCTCGGCATCGCGCTGAGCGGTGCGACCGCGGGCGGCATCGTCGGCGCGATCCTGCTCATGATCGTCGGCGACCGGCTCGGCCGTGCCGTGCCGCTCGCGGTCCTGCTCGTCGCCGGCGGCGCGCTGAAGATCGTCGAGGGCTTCGTGACCGATCCGACCGTGTTCATCGTGGTCTTCATCACGTGGAACACGCTGTACGCGATCGCGTTCTTCTACTTCGTCGCGACCGCCGCCGCCCTCGACGCCGACGGCCGCTGGTCGGGGCCGCTCCTCGCGGTGTACCTCGTCGGCTCGAGCCTCACGCCCGTGATCGGGGCGGCGCTCGTCGAGGCGCTCGGCTATCAGGGCTTCGTCGTCGTGCTCGGCGTCGCGAGCTTCGTCCTGGCGGTGCCCGCGTTCCTCGTCGCGCGCATCTCCAGCCGGCTCCAGCGCACCGAGGAACCGGCGCCCGTCGTCGCCGAGGAGGTGGCCGCATGACCCGCACCCGCTATGCGAACGCCCGCGTCTTCACCGCCGACGAGCCCGCCTGGGCCGAGGCGATCGTCACCGACGGCGGACGCATCGCGTTCGTCGGCTCCGACGCCGAGGCCGCCGTGCGGGCGGGATCGGATGCCGCGGTCGTCGACCTCGGCGGCCGAGTGGTCGTGCCCGGCTTCATCGACGCCCACACGCACCTCGTGATGATGGGCGAGGCGCTCGGCAAGGTCGGCCTCACCGATGCGCGCTCGCTGCCCGAGATCCAGGATCGACTGCGCGCGGCGCGCGACGCCGACCCGGGCGCGCCGCGTCTGCTCGGGCGGGGGTGGCTGTTCGACTCCGTGCCGGGCGGGGCGCCCACGGCCGCGATGATCGACGCCGTCGTCGCCGACGTGCCCGTGTACCTCGACGCGAACGACTACCACTCGGTGTGGGTGAACACGGCCGCCCTGCGCGAGCTCGGGATCGACCGCGAGACCCCCGATCCCCTCGGCGGACGCATCGGCCGCGGCGCCGACGCGGAGCCCGACGGCATGCTCTACGAGACGGCGGCGCAGCAGCACGTGTGGACGCTGCTCGCCGACGTCGCCACCGACGCCGACCGCGATGCGGCCGTCGAGCGCACGATCGCGGCCTACCTCGCGACGGGCGTCACGGGCGTGGTGGACATGGCGTTCGACGAGCTCGGTCTCGCAGCGTTCGATCGCGCCGCGCAGCGCCGCGGCGGCACGCTGCCGATCCGGCTGCTCGCGCACTGGTTCGTCGCGAACACCGGCGACGACGAGCAGAACCTCGCCCAGCTCGTTCGCGCCGTGGAGCTCGCCGGCGAGCACCGGCGGTGGCTCAGGGTCGCGGGCATCAAGCTCGTGCTCGACGGCGTGATCGACGCGTGCACCGCCGCAATGCGGCATCCGTACGGCGACGGCTCGAACGCCGAGCCGATCTGGCCCCTCGAGCGGTTGCGGCCCGTGGTGGCGGCTGCCGACGCCGCCGGACTGCAGGTCGCGATGCACGCGATCGGCGATCTCGCGAGCGACGTCGCGCTCGACGCCCTCGAGCATGCGCACGCCGTGAACGGCGAGCGCCCGCGCCGCCACCGCATCGAGCACCTCGAGTACGCCGCACCCGAAACGGCCGATCGCATGGCCGCGCTGGGCGTCACGGCGTCGATGCAGCCCGTGCACGCCGACCCGGCGATCTGGGCGAACTGGGCCGCGATGCTCGGCGACGAGCGCGCCGACCGCGGCTTCGCGTGGACCGAGTTCCGCGACGCGGGTGCGCTCCTGGCGTTCTCGACGGATGCCCCGACCGCCCCGCACGAGGCGCTGCCGAACTTGTACGTCGCGGCCACGCGCCGCTCGGCGCTCGACGGCTCGTTCGGGGCGAACCACCCCGAGTACGCCGTGCCGCTCGCCGACGCGTTCGCGCACGCCACGCGCGACGCGGCCGCCAGCTGCCTCGAGGAGGACGA
Source organism: Agromyces ramosus (assembly GCF_004216665.1). Taxonomy (GTDB): domain Bacteria; phylum Actinomycetota; class Actinomycetes; order Actinomycetales; family Microbacteriaceae; genus Agromyces; species Agromyces ramosus. The sequence goes on from NZ_SGWY01000001.1 coordinate 1,058,270, forward strand.
GCGCGGCCGCATCGCGCCGGGCCTCGCCGCCGACTTCGCCGTGCTCGACCGGGACCCGTTCACCGAGGGCGCCGACGTGCTGCTCGAGGCGCGTGTCGTGCGCACGGTCGTCGCGGGGCGCACGGCGTACGAGGTCGACACGGACACGCACGCCGGCGACGCGGACGAGCACGCGGGCGACGCGGACGCCGAGTCATCCGCCGCCTGACGCGAACCCGACGACGATGCGCCCCAGCCACTCCTGAAACCAAGGACGACGAAGCGCCCCAGCCACTCCTGAAACCAAGGACAACGAAGCGCCCCAGCCACTCCTGAAACCAAGGACAACGAAGCGCCCCAGCCACTCCTGAAACCAAGGACGGGAGCGCCCCAGCCACTCCTGAAACCAAGGACGGGAGCGCAGCACGTCCTCTGTCCTTGCTTTCAGGAGTTCTGTCCTTAGCTTTCAGGAGTTCTGTCCTTACTTTCAGGAGTCGCGGAGGCCGGAGCACTTTCAGAAGTCGCGGAGGCCGGAGCACTGCGGCTTCCAGGAGTCGCGGAGCCGGGGGCGGCTTCCGGGAGTCGCCGAGGCCGGAGCGGCGTCCAGGAGTCGCGGAGCCGGGGGCGGCTTCCCGGAGTCTCGGAGGCCGGGCCGGCTTCGGGAGTCGCGGAGATCGGAGCGGGTTTCGCGAGGCCGCAGCGGCCGTCGGCCATTCCATCCTGAGATTCTCGCTCTTTTTCAGGGTTGACTTATATAAGCAGTCGGTGAAGGATGGGGACGTGCACGCGCTCGACATCCTCGGCGATCCAGTGCGGCGACGCATCGTCGAGCTGCTGGCCGACGGCGAGCTCGCCGCCGGCGAGGTCGGGCGTGCCGTGCAGCGGGAGTTCGGCATCACGCAGCCCGCAGTCTCACAGCACCTGAAGGTGCTGCGCGAGGCGGGGTTCGCGTCGGTGCGGTCGCAGGGCACGCGCCGCCTCTACGCGCTGGAGCCCGAGCCCATCGCCGAGGCGGCCGAGTGGTTCACGCCGTTCGAGCGCTTCTGGCGCCCGCGGCTCGATGCCCTCGGCACCGAGCTCGCCCGCTCCGCACGTGCACGACGCATCGCCGCCCGATCCGAATCGAACGAGGAGACCTGAGATGGACATCGACGCCCAGCTCGATGCCGTGGACCGCGGTATCGCGACCGGCACCCGCGAGGGAGCCGACACCTACGTGCAGACCGTCGCGCAGACGTTCCCCGCCGCGATCGACGACGTGTGGGATGCCCTCACCTCGGCCGAGCGCCTCCCCCGCTGGTTCCTGCCGGTGAGCGGCGACCTCCGCCTCGGCGGCCGCTACGCGATCGAGGGGAACGCCAGCGGCACGGTCGAGTCCTGCGACGCGCCGAGCTCATTCGGGGTCACGTGGGAGTTCGGCGGCGGCACCACCTGGCTCACCGTGCGCCTCACCGATGCCGGCGCGGGGCGCACTCGCGTCGAGCTCGAGCACGTCGCTCCGAGCGCCGATGTCGGCGTCGAGATGTGGGAGCAGTTCGGCCCCGCGGCGACGGGCATCGGCTGGGACCAGACGCTGCTCGGGCTCGCGCAGCACCTCACGACCGGCGAGGTGAAGCCGGAGAACGCGCAGGAGTGGCTCGCCGGCGAGGAGGGCATCGGCTTCATGCGCGGCAGCGCCGACCGGTGGGCGGCCGCGCACGTCGCGATGGGGGCCGATCCCGACGTCGCCCGGGCGGCGGCCGACACCACGTTCGCGGCGTACACGGGCGCAGCGCCGGCCCCGATGGACTGAGCGCCGGTCAGAGCAGGCGGCGGGCCGTCGCCCACGCGGTGAGCTCGTGCCGCGACGAGAGCTGCAGCTTCCGGAGCACGCTCGACACGTGCGACTCGACCGTCTTCGCCGAGATGAACAACGTCGCCGCGACCTCCTTGTAGGCGTACCCGCGTGCGATGAGCCGCATGACCTCCTGCTCGCGCGCCGAGAGCCGGTCGAGCTCGTCGTCCGCGGCGGCCGTCTCCCCCACGGCGGCGCCGAACGCGTCGAGCACGAACCCGGCGAGGCGGGGCGAGAAGACCGCGTCACCGCCGGCCACGGCCTGCACCGCGCGACTCACCTCGGCGCCCGACGCGCCCTTCGTGATGTACCCGCGGGCGCCCGCACGGATGACCCCGACGACGTCCTCGGCCTTGTCCGACACGCTCAGCGCGAGGAACCGCGTCGACGGCACCTCGGATGCCACGCGCCGCAGCACCTCGGCGCCGCCCGAGACCGAGGCATCCGAGCCGCCGGGCAGGTGCACGTCGAGCAGCACGACATGTGGGCGCGTCGCGGCGATCACGGCGACCGCCGACGGGACATCCGCCGCCTCGCCGACGACCTCGATCGAGCGGTCGAGGTCGGCGCGCAGGCCCGACCGGAAGATCGAGTGGTCATCGACCACGACCACGGTGAGCGTGTCAGCCATGCTCAACCCTCGTCTCGAATCGCAGGTGCACCTCGGTGCCCTCGCCGCCCGCGCCGGCACGGACGGTCGCGCTGCCGCCGGCGCGGCGCATCCGCCCGATGATCGACTCGCGCACGCCGAGCCGGCCCGGCGCCACCTTCGCCGGGTCGAATCCGGGGCCGCGGTCGCGGACGTACACGTCGACCGCGCGGGCCGAACCCTCGAGGTACACCGACACCTCGCCGCCTGCGTGTCGGGCCGCATTGAGCATCGCCTCGCGCGCGGCCGCGGCCAGCTCGCCGCTGGCCCGCTCGTCCGACATGCCGACCGCGACGACGTCGATGCGCACCGGGTAATCGAGCTCGAGCGCGGCCGCGAAGTCGCGCAGGTCGGTCGCGAGGTCGCTGTCGGCGAGGGCATCCCCGTCGTGCAGCCAGCTGCGCAACTCGCGCTCCTGGGCGCGCGCGAGCCGCCCGGCCTCGCTCGACGCGCCGGCGCGGTTCTGGATCAGCGCGAGCGTCTGCAGCACGGAGTCGTGCAGGTGCGCGGCCATGGCGCTGCGCTGCTCGTCGCGGATGCGCCGCACGCGTTCGCCCTCGAGGTCGCGCCAGAGCTTGACGAGTGCGGGAAGGTACACCAGGCCGATGCCGAGCAGCGCGCCGAACGCGGCCAGCACCGCGATGACTGGCCACGCCCGCGCCGCGGGCCCCAGCACGAGCACGACCGCCAGCAGCGCGAGCACGGCGGTCAGGGCCGCGCGGACCCAGACCTCGAGGCGCCTCCCGCGTGCGGGGTCCGGCCGGTCGATGAAGCTCACCCACGCTCCCGCGCCCGCGGCGAGCAGCACGGCGAGCGCGGCGGGCACGAGCCAGTCGGGCGCGTTGCCATCGGCCGGGCCGTCGTCGAGGATCGCGAGCAGGATGGCGAGGATCGCGGCGCCGAGCGCGCCGGCCGTGGCCACGATCGCCACGGGCGCGCGCCGCACGACGCGGTCGTCGGGACCGAGCGGCTCCGCCCACGGCGTGAACGCCCACAGCCACGCGTAGAGCAGCGCGCCCGCGCCGGCGAGGAGCGCGGTCACCGCGAACGCCACCCGCACGGCCTGCACGGGCCATCCGAGGTGGTCGGCGAGCCCGCCCGCGACGCCCGCGACGAGGCAGTCGCGACGACGCACGAGCGCTGGGGCCGCCGGTGCCGTGGTCATGCTCCGATCCAAGCAGACCAACGGATGCCCCGACACGGCCGAGCCCGGGAATCAGGGTCGCATCAGGGAGGTTCCGGATGGTCCGCCGCACGGTCCGAGCGGAAGGATCGAGCCATGACCTCGACCTCGACCCCGCCCGCCACGGGCGAACCCGGCGGCGCACCCGGCGACGCCCCCGCCGGCGCCACCGCCCCACCCCCCTCCGACGACCGCTTCTTCGCGTGGCTGCGCTCGCTCGGCGTGCCGCGCCGACCGGGTTGGATCGGCGGCGTCGCCGCCGGGATCGCCGCGCGGATCGGCATCGACCCGATCATCGTGCGGGGCGTCCTCGTCGTCGTCGCGCTGTTCCTCCCGCTGGCGTTCCTGGCCTACGGCGCCGCGTGGCTGCTGCTGCCCGACGCGACCGGCCGGATCCACCTCGAATCGATGCTGCGCGGCGTGTTCGACAGCGCGCTCGTCGGCATCGCGGCCTTCGTGCTCGTCGGCCTCCTCGGCTTCGGCGGACCGTGGTGGTTCGGCGGCTGGAGCTGGGACCCCGACGAATGGTTCGGGCCGTTCCGATGGATCGGCGTGCTCTGGCTCATGCTCGTGCTCGCCGGCGTCGTCACCCTCATCGTCTGGCTCGCGCGGCGCGCCTCGCCCACGGCGGCCGTCCCGTCGGATGCCACGGCCACGGTGCCGTCCGCATCGGCGGGGACCGCCCCGACGGGCGCCTCCGCGGCGACCAACTCCGCGGCCGCCGCCAGCGCAGCGACCATCCCCATGCCGAGCGCCGCCCCGGCCACCGAGCCCGTGGCACCTCCGCCGCCGGCGAGCGCACACCACGGCAGCGACGACTACGCCGCCTGGAAGGTGCAGCACGACGCCTGGCGTGCGGAGCACGACGCCTGGCGGCGCGGTCAGGACGAGGCGAACCGCGCGGCCCGCGCGCAGCTCGCCGCGGAGAACCGGGCCCGCGCGCTCGAGTTCCAGGCGCAGGCCGAGGAGGCCCGACGCATCCGCCGGCTCACCCGTCCGCGAACGAGCTTCGCGTACGTCGTCGCCACGCTCGGCGCGGCCCTGGTCGCGGGAGCGATCGCGTCGATGGCCGCGCTCGGCTCGGCCCAGCCGGCGCCCCAGGCCGTGACCATCGGGCTCGCGGTGAGCGCGATCGTGACCGCGCTCGCGATGGTGCTCGCCGGGTCGCTCCGGCGCCGCAGCGGCTTCCTCGCATTCGTGACGATCGTGCTGCTGCTCTCGACGCTCGTCACGGCCGTCGTCCCTCCGGCTCCCCGGCTCGTGCTGGGCGGCGTCGCCGAGTCGGCTCGCACGACGAGCATCGTGCAGCCGATCGGCGCAGTCAGCCTCACGGTCGACGACCAGGTCGCCGGAGCGGCCGCACCGGTCGAGTGGACGCTCGCCCAGGGCGTCGGATCCGTCTCGATCGACCTGCACGACGGAGCGCGAGTGGCACTGGTCGTCAGGTGCGCCGAGTGCACGGTCACGCACGCCCGCTTCGACGCCGACGGCGACTGGTCGGTCGTCGACGAGGTCGACCTCGGGGCCGGTCAGACCACCGCCCGATGGAGCGACGAGATCGGCCCCGGCCTGGAGGCCGGCGAGGTCGACGCAGTGATCCGCATCCAGGCCATCACCACCGAGGTCACCGTGACCGAATTCGAGCCGGAGGAGAACCGACCATGAACGACGACACGACCGAGCCTCGGGGCTTCGACGAGGCGCTGCGGCCGGAGCCATCCGTCGCTCCGGTCCGGCCCGACCCCGCCGAGCTCGGGCCGCGCATCCGCTGGGCCGGGATCATCTGGGGCCTGGTCTTCGCGGCGATCGCCGCGATCGTGCTGTGGATCGTGCTCGATCCCGCCCGCATCGAGCTCGTCGCGGACTGGTGGGCGACGCTCACGCCCGCCGGCCTGTGGCTCACCGTCCTGCTCGTGCTCGGCGGCCTGCTGCTCATCGCGGGGCTGTCGGGCCTGGCCCGACGGGGCGACCGCGGGGCGCCCTGACCGTCCGCGGCATCCGCTCGTACGACAGAACCGCCCCCGGTGTCGCGGGGGCGGTTCTGCGTTCCCAGCCGGGCGGGGGCCGATCGGCTGGAGGTCAGTCCTCGGCGGCCGCCCGCGAGAGGGTCTCGCCGCGGAAGAACGCGGGGCGCTTCCACGCCTGCCAGAGCATGATCGCGACGCCCGACAGCAGCACCACCATGCCGAGCACGAAGACGAGGCCGACGCCGAAGATGTTCGAGCCGCTGCCGTAGTCGGGGTTCATGCTGTCGATGAGCGTGGTGAAGAACAGCACGCCGAGGATCACGCCGCCGACGAGCGGGAACAGCAGGGTGAAGAAGAAGTTCCGCACCGAGCGCCACCAGATCCGGCGGAAGAACCACACGCACGCGAACGCGGTGATGCCGTAGTAGAAGCAGATCATCATGCCGAGCGCGGTGATCGTGTCCCACAGCACGTCCTCGCTCAGGAAGCGCATGACGGCGTAGAACACCGACGCCACGACGGCCGACACGATGGTCGCGTAGCCCGGCGTGAAGAACCGCGGGCTCACCTTCGCGAACTTCTCGGGGAGCGCCCCGTAGTGGCCCATCGCGAGCAGCGTGCGCGCGGGCGACACGAACGTCGACTGCAGCGAGGACGCGGAGCTCGTGAGCACCGCGAGCGAGACGAGCACCGCGAGCGGGCCGAGGATCGGGCCCGCGAGGTGGAAGAACACGTTGTCCTGGATGTCGGGGTTGCCCAGCCCGAACTCGCCGGTGCCGACGCCCGCGTAGGCGATGAGCGCGACGGCGATGAGCAGGTACAGCACCACGATGGTGACGACGGTGATGGTCGCCGCGCGGCCAGGGGTCTTCTCGGAGCCCTTCGTCTCCTCGTTCATGGTGAGCGTGACGTCCCAGCCCCAGAAGATGAAGATCGAGAGCGACAGGCCGGCGGCGAACGCCGAGAACGACTCCACGGCGAAGGGGTTGAACCACGACAACTCGATGGCGGTCGCGTCGAACGCGTTGCCGTTGGCGACCTCGACGAGGGCGGCCACCGCGAAGAGCACGAGCACGACGACCTGGAAGCCGACGAGCCAGTACTGCAGCTTCTGCGTCGTCTGCATGTCGCGGTACGACACCCACGTGGCGCCGAGCACGAACAGCAGGCAGACCGCCACGTTGATGAACGGGTTGGTCGCGAGGTCGGCGAGCTCCGGGTTGCCCGTGACCTGCGAGATCAGCAGGAACAGGAAGTCCACCGCGATCCCGGCGAGGTTCGACAGCACGAGGATCGTCGCCGCAACGAGGCCCCAGCCGGCGAGCCAGCCGATCCACGGACCGAACGCCCGGGTCGCCCAGGTGAAGGACGTGCCCGAGTCGGGCATGCGCCGGTTGAGCTCGCGATAGCCGAAGGCCACGAGGAGCATGGGGATGAAGCCCACGAGGATGATCGCCGGCACCTGCACGCCGACCTCGGAGACGGTCGGCCCGAGCGCCGCGGTGAGCGTGTAGGCGGGGGCGATGCACGAGATGCCGATGACGATCGCGCCGATGAGCCCGACCGAGCCGGCCGAGAGCCCCTTCTTCGTGATGCCGTGCTCGGAGCCGTCGACGGCGACGGTCGCCTCCGTCAGCGGGGCGTGTGGTTCTGGCTGGTGCGTCATCGCATCCTCTTTCAGGGGGTGGTGGTGCGCGGTACCACGATCATGGGCACCGGGAGTTCGCGCAGCATCTTCGCCGCGGTCGAACCGAGGAACAGGTGGCGGGGGGTCGCCAGGCGGCTCGAGCCGACGAGCACGACCTCGCCGTCGTGCCAGTCGAGGCCCTGTACGGCCTCCTCGACGGTGGCCCCGGTCGCGACCGTCGCGGTCGCGTCCAGGTAACCGGGAAGCTCGCGCCGTGCCGCGAGGAGCACCTCGTCGGCGTGCACGGTGCTGGTCAGCGCCGCCAGCCCCTCGTCGATGCCGGCGGGCAGGTCGATCGACACGAGCGAGACCAGCCGCAGCGGCGCGTGCGCGGCGACGGCGAAGCGAACGGATGCGTCGAGCAGCGCGTCCGCGCCGGGGCGCGTGCCGATCGCGGCGGTCACGCGCGTGACGCCCTGCGCGACGTGCACGTCGCGCGAGCCCACGGGCGCGAGGGCGACCGGCACGTCGGAGGAGTGCAGCAGCTCGTTCGCGACCGAGCCGATGCGCGAACGCCCGAGCAGTCCGCCGCGAGCGGCGCCGACGACGATGAGCGCCGCGCCGAACTCGTGGGCGGCCGCGATGAGTCCCTCGGCGAACGACTCCGCGTAGCGGATGTGCAGCAACTGGGCGACATCGAGGTCGTCGTCGTCGAGCGACTCGGATGCCTCGGCGAGCCACTCCCGCGACTGCTCCTTGAGGTACCGCTCGTACCCCGTGTCGGTGGGCACGATGCTGTTGTGCGCCTCGCTCGGCAGCACCATCACGACGTCGAGCAGGGCCTCGCTCGCCCGCGCGAGCCGGGTCGCCAGGGCGAGGGCGTCGGCGCCGGAGTCGTTCGCGGTGTACCCGACGACGATGCGTCGCGTCGGGGCATCCGTCGCGTCGCTCATGACGCGGCCAGGATCTCGTCGGCGACCTCGCGGCCGACCCGGATGGCGCCGTCGACGTGCTGGTAGCCCTTGCCCGCCATGTCGCTGCACGAGAAGTGGATGGGCCCGACCGGCGTGCGCAGGTCGGCGCCGTAGCGGGCGAGTCCGCCCATGTCGAAGCTCGCGGCGTAGGCGCCGCGCGTCCATTCCTCCGAGCCCCAGTCGCTCTCGTAGTAGACCACCGGATGCAGCGCCTGTTCGCCGTAGTAGTGCGACATCGACTCGAGGATCCGGGCCTTGCGCTCCTCGGCGCTCAGCGAGAAGACGCCGTCGGCCTCCTCGTCGGCGACGAAGCCCACGAGGGTGCCGCGCGGGTCCTCGTGGTTGGTGTTGTCGTAGGCCTCGTGCACGAGCTCGTAGGGGCTGAACGCGGTGCCCGACAGGCCCGCCTCGCGCCAGAACGGCGTCTCGTAGACGGCGTGCACCTTGATCACGAAGCCCATCGAGAGGTGCTGGTGCAGCTGCTGCTGGCGGCGGGGCAGCGGCGGGTCGTAGGAGATCCGGCTGATCAGGATCGGCGGGACCGCGAGGATCACGTGCCCGGCGTGCACCTCGAGGTCGTCGGTGACGGCCACGACGCCCCGCTCGGGGGCATCCGGGTGCCAGCGCAGCGTGCGCACGGCCTGGCCGAGCCGCACCGCGCCGCCGAGTCGCTCGGCGAGCAGCAGCGGCACCTGCTGGAGGCCGCCGACGACGCGACGGTCGAGGATGAAGTCGGCGTCGACGAGGTTCGAGAACGAGCCCGCGGATGCCGCCATGAGCAGGGCCTGCAGCGCGGAGAAGGCGTGGGCGGGCTTGGTGAGCATGGCGCCCGCGATGAACATGCCGATGTTCTCGCGCGCCTCCTCGTCGTCGGTCTGGGTCTCGAGCCAGTGCGCGAACGAGATCTCGTCGAGGTCCTTCGCCCGGGGGTGGTCCCACGGACGGTCGGGGTCGATCTGGGCCACGAGGGCGTCGAGCTTGTCGATCAGGGAGACGATCTCCTGCTCGGTCGCGGGGGGAACGGGGAAGATCTCACCCTCGAACCGCTTCAGCTCGCCGTCGGGGCCGATGTAGATGTTCACGCCCTCGCGGTAGCGCGGGTAGGTCTCGAGGCCGAGCTCGTCGAGGGTCTCGATGAGCGCGTCCTGGTCGGGCGACACCCACTGGCCGCCGATCTCGAGCATGGCGCCGTCGACGTCGTCGGTCCAGAGGCGGCCTCCGGCGCGGTCGCGGGCCTCGAGCACGACGACCGAGCGGCCGGCGTCCCTCAGCCGAGTTGCGGCGGTGAGGCCGGATGCCCCGGCGCCCACGATCACGACGTCGCAGTCGATGCGTTCCATGTCCCTTGCTTTCCTGTCGTCCCGATGTCATGCGAAAGGGGCGACGCGGATGCGCCGCCCCTCGCGCGCGCTCAGTTCACGGGGATGAGCGTGTACTTCGTGTCGAGGTACTCGTGGATGCCCTCGAAGCCGCCCTCGCGGCCGATGCCCGACTGCTTCACGCCGCCGAACGGCGCCGCCGCGTTGGAGACGAGGCCGGTGTTCAGGCCCATCATCCCGGTGGCGAGGCGCTCGATCATGCGGTGCCCACGGGCGAGGTCCTGGGTGAAGACGTAGGAGATGAGGCCGTACTCGGTGTCGTTCGCGAGCCGCACGGCCTCGTCCTCGTCGGCGAAGGTGGTGATGCCGAGCACCGGTCCGAAGATCTCCTCGGAGAGCAGCCGGCTGCCCGCCGCCACGCCCGCGAGCACGGTCGGCGCGTAGAACGTGCCGTCACCGTCGATGCGCCTGCCTCCGGTGAGCACCGTGGCCCCGCGCCCGACCGCGTCCTGCACGAGGTCGTCGGTGGATGCCACGGCCTTGTCGTCGATGAGCGGCCCGATGTTCACGCCGTCCTCGGTGCCGCGACCGACCTTCATGGCCTTCACGCGGTCGGCGACCCGCTTCGCGAACTCGTCGGCGACCGACTCGTGCACGAGGAATCGGTTCGCGGCGGTGCACGCCTGCCCGATGTTGCGGAACTTCGCGATCATCGCGCCGTCGACCGCCTTGTCGAGGTCGGCGTCGTCGAAGATGACGAACGGGGCGTTGCCGCCGAGCTCCATGCTGGTGCGCAGGATGCCCTGTGCCGCCTGCTGCATGAGGGCGCGGCCCACCTCGGTGGAGCCGGTGAAGCTGAGCTTGCGCAGCCGCGGGTCGGCGATGATCGGGCCCGAGACCTTCGACGACGTCGAGGTCGGGATGACGTTCACGACGCCCTTCGGCAGGCCGACCTCCTCGAGCAGCTGGGCGAACGCGATGGTCGTGAGCGGCGTGAGGGCCGGGGGCTTGATGACGACCGTGCACCCGGCGGCGAGCGCGGGCGCGATCTTGCGGGTGGCCATCGCCAGGGGGAAGTTCCACGGCGTGATGAAGAACGACGGGCCCACCGGGCGCTGCGACACGATCATGCGGCCGGTGCCCTCGGGGTTGAGCCCGTAGCGGCCCGTGATGCGCACGGCCTCCTCGCTGAACCAGCGGAGGAACTCGCCGCCGTAGGCGACCTCGCCGCGCGCCTCGGCGAGCGGCTTGCCCATCTCGAGCGTCATCAGGAGGGCGAAGTCCTCCTTGCGCTCCTGGAGCAGGTCGAACGCGCGGCGGAGCAGTTCGCCCCGCTCGCGCGGCGCCGTCGCGGCCCACGCGTCCTGCGCGGCCACGGCCGCGTCGAGCGCGCGGATGCCGTCGGCGACGGAGGCATCCGCGATCTCCTTGATGGTGCGGCCCGTCGACGGGTCGGCGACCGCGAGGGTCTTCCCGCCCTCGGCGGCCACCCATTCGCCACCGATGAAGAGCCCGTCGGCGACGCCGGCGAGGAGCGTGGATTCCGTGGTGTCCTGCAGGGTGTCGGTCATGCTGCGTGTTCCGTTTCGTGTGTGCCGGCGGGTGGGGAGATTCCCGGTCAGGGGTAGAGGCCGCGGAGGCGGTGCGCCTCGGCGACGCGTTCGACGGCGAGTGCCGTGGCGGCGGTGCGGAGCGAGAGGTCGCGGGCCTCGGCGTAGCCGAGCACGTGCTGCCAGGCGCTGAGCATCCGCTCCTCCAGTCTGGACTCCACCTCGTCGGCGCGCCACCAGTACGCCTGGTTGGCCTGCACCCACTCGAAGTAGGAGACGATCACGCCGCCGGCGTTCGCGAGGATGTCGGGCACCACGAGGATGCCGCGCTCGCGCAGGATGCGGTCGGCCGCCGGCGTGGTCGGGCCGTTGGCGCCCTCGACGATCACGCGGGCGAGCACGTCACCGGCGTTGCCGTCGTGCAGCACGCCCTCGACCGCTGCGGGCACGAGGAGGTCGACGTCCTGGGTGAGCAGGTCAGCGCCGTCGAGCTCCTCGCCGCCGGCGAATCCGACGACCGTGCCGGTGTCGCGCACGTGGTCGGTGAGCGCCTCGATGTCGAGGCCTCCGGTGTCGACCACGGCGCCGTACTGGTCGCTCACGGCGGTGACGCGCACGCCCGCGTCGGAGAGGAAGCGCGCGGCATCCGCGCCCACCTTGCCGAAGCCCTGCACCGCGGCGGTGGAGCGGGCCGGGTCGAGGCCTGCGTGCCGGAGCGCGGCGAGCGCGATGTGCGTGACGCCACGGCTGGTCGCGCTCGCCCGCCCCTGCGATCCGCCGAGCGAGATGGGCTTGCCGGTCACGATGCCGGGCACCGTGTAGCCGGAGTTCACGGAGTAGGTGTCCATGATCCAGGCCATCGTCTGCTCGTCGGTGCCGATGTCGGGCGCGGGGATGTCGCGCTCCGGGCCGATGATCGGCAGGATCTCGCTCGTGTAGCGGCGGGTCACGCGCTCGAGCTCGGCCATGGAGTGCTCGCGGGGGTCGATCGCCACGCCGCCCTTCGCACCGCCGTACGGCACGTCGAGCAGGGCGCACTTCCAGGTCATCCACATGGCGAGCGCCCGAACCTCGTCGAGGTTGACGTTCGGCGCGTAGCGCAGGCCGCCCTTCGCGGGGCCGCGCGAGAAGTTGTGCTGCACGCGGTGGCCGACGTAGAGCCGGCTCTCACCCGAGTCGAGCCGCAGGGGCACGGCCACCGTGAGCTCGCGGCGCGGGGTCGCGAGCATCTGGTGCAGGCCCGTCTCATACCCGAGAAGCCCGATCGCCTCGGCGAGCTGGGCGCGCGCGTCGGTCAACGGGGTGGCGATGTGGGAGTCGGATGCCGCGGCATCCGCGTGGGCGGTCGACCTCGTCGTCGCCGCGAGCACGTCGGTCATGCGTTCTTGAGTCCTTCCGCGACGACCGAGAGGCCGTCGATGAGCAGTTCGTCGGAGATGGTGAGCGGGGGGAGGAAGCGGATGACGTTGCCGTAGGTGCCGCACGTGAGCACGATCACGCCGTTCGCGTGGGCGTGCGCCGCGACCTTCGCGGTCAACGCGGAATCGGGAGCGCCGGAGGCGGGGTCGACGAGCTCGATGGCCACCATCGCGCCGCGGCCGCGCACGTCGCCGATGCGGGCGTCGGCGGTGCGGAGCGCGTTCAGGCGGCCGAGCAGCACGGAGCCGATCTGCTTCGCGCGCTCGATGAGGCCGTCCTGGTCGTACGCGTCGATCGCGGCGAGCGCGGCGGCGCAGGCGAGCGGGTTGCCTCCGTACGTGCCGCCGAGGCCGCCGGGCATGGCGGAGTCCATGATCTCGGCACGGCCGGTGACCGCGGAGAGCGGGAGTCCGCCCGCGATGCCCTTCGCGGTGACGACGAGGTCGGGCACGATGCCCTCGTGGTCGCTCGCGAACCAGGCCCCCGTGCGGCCGAATCCGGTCTGCACCTCGTCGGCGATGAACACCACGTCGTTGGCGCGGGCCCACTCGACGAGTGCCGGCAGGAAGCCCTGAGCGGGCACGATGAAGCCGCCCTCGCCCTGGATGGGCTCGATGATGATCGCGGCGAGGTTCTCGGCGCCGACCTGCTTCTCGATCTGCGTGATGGCGCGGGCCGCGGCCTCGACGCCCGAGAGGCCGCCGTCGCGGAAGGGGTAGCTGAGGGGTGCGCGGTACACCTCTGACGCGAACGGGCCGAAGCCGCTCTTGTAGGGGATGTTCTTCGCGGTCAGGCCCATGGTGAGGTTGGTGCGGCCGTGGTACGCGTGGTCGAACGCGACGACGGCCTGCTTCTTCGTGAAGTGGCGGGCGATCTTCACCGCGTTCTCGACGGCCTCGGCGCCCGAGTTGAAGAGGGCGGAGCGCTTGACGTGGTCGCCTGGAGTGAGCTGGTTGAGCTTTTCGGCGACGTCGACGTAGCCGTCGTACGGCGCGACGGTGAAGCAGGTGTGGGTGAAGGCGTTGAGCTGCGCGGCGACCGCCTCGACGATGCGGGGGTTCGCGTTGCCGACGCCCGTGACGGCGATGCCCGAGCCCAGGTCGATGAGCGAGTTGCCGTCGGCGTCCACGACGACGCCGCCGCCGGCGGCGACCACCGAGACGGGGATCGTCGTGCCGACGCCCGCGGCGACGGCCTCGGCCTTGCGCGCCATGAGCTCCTGCGAGCGCTGGCCGGGGATGGCGGTGACGAGGCGGCGCTCCTGGGCGAGGGCCGGTCCTCCGGCGACGGTGGCCGGGGTGTCGACGAGGGTCATGGCTGCTCCGATGCAAGGTGACGACGGTGGCGGATGCCGCCCATGCTAGGTCGGGAACGACGGATGCCGCTGCGCCCGCGTGTACACTCAGGTGCATCCCGTTGGACATCGCGTACAGGCGCCGCGTCGCGGCATCCGTCGCCCGACCACCCCGCGGAGCACCAGTGCAGCCGACCGTGCAGACCCTGCTCGACCGCCAGGAGCTGGCGCTCTCGCTGCTCACGCCCGCGCCCGACCTGCCGACCGGCGCGCTCGCCGCGCCGATCGCCTGGGCGCACAGCTCCGACCTCGCCGACCCGACGCCGTTCCTCGACACCGGGCACGTGCTGCTCACGACGGGGACCCAGTTCGAGTCCGACGCCGAGGCGCGCGAGTCCGAGTCCGCGTTCGCCGAGGCCTACGTGCGGCGTCTCCGCGACGCGGGCATCGCCGCGCTCGGGTTCGGCACCGAGGTGATCCGGGCGGGCACCCCCGACGCGCTCGTCGAGGCGTGCGGGCGGCAGGGGCTCCCGCTCTTCGAGGTGCCCTATCGGGTGCCCTTCATCGCCATCGCCCGGCTCGTCGCCGACCTGCTCGCCGAGGACGCGTACTCCCGCCAGGCATGGGCGCTCGCCGCCCAGCGCGCCATCTCACTCGCGGCGCTGCGCCCCGACGGGCTCTCGGCGACGCTCGGCGAGCTCTCGAACCGCCTCGGCGCGTGGGTCGGCCTGGTCGACGCGGCGGGGTCGCTCGACCGCGAGGCGCCGGACGGCGGTCTCGAGCAGCCCGCGCTCGGCGAGGTGGTGGGCGAGGCGCGGTCGATGCTGCGACGCGGGCAGCGCGCGAGCCGAACGCTCGTCGCGGGCGAGTCGGCCGGCAGCCCGCAGCGCATCACCCTGCAGACCCTCGGCGGCGGCGGGTCGCTGCGCGGGGTGCTCGCCATCGGCGACTCTGCGGAGCTCGACCAGGCCGGCCGCGAGGTGGTCACGTCGGTGATCGCGCTGGCCGGGCTCGCGCTCGAGCAGAACCGCGACCTCGACCGGGCCCGCGGCCACCTGCGCACCGGCCTGCTCCGCGGCATCCTCGCCGGCGACACCGAACTGGCGCAGCGGGTCGCCGGCGAGATGTGGGGTCCGCTGCCCGGGGCGCCGTTCCGCGTCGCGGTGGCGGATGTCCCGGCACAGCACGTCGACCGCCTCACCGAGCTGCTCGAGCTCCGCGTCGAGCAGCGCGGCGGCCGGCTCTTCTTCGGTCGCGACGACGACACGGTGGTGCTCCTGCTCGAGGACTCCGACACCGCCCTCGCCGACGAGGTCGCGGCGGAGTTCGAGGTGCCGGTCGGCATCTCCGACGCGGTCGCCGCCGACGGCGTGGCGCTCGCGCACGAGCAGGCGCTGCGCGCGCTCGAACGTGCCCGTGAATCGACGCCCGGCGTGGTCGCGTTCGACGAGATCAGCCGGCAGGGCGTGCTCGCGTTCCTGGCCCGCACCGACGCCCGGGCGGTCGCGCTGGCGACGCTCGCACCGCTCGCCGAGCACGACGCGGCGAACGGCACGGCGCTGATCGCCACCACGCGCGCCTGGCTCGAGCACGGCGGCCAGTTCGACGCGACGGCGCAGGCGCTGGGCGTGCACCGGCACACCGTCCGCAGCCGCGTGGCGCTCGCCGAGCGGCTGCTGGGCCGGGACCTCTCGGGCTTCCACGCCCGCGCCGACCTCTGGGCGGCACTGCTCGCCGTCGACTGATCGCGGGCGTCAGCCGTGCTGGGCCGCGATCAGCTCGCGGTACCAGTCGAACGAGTCCTTGCGCGTGCGCTCCTCGGTATCGAGGTCGAGGTGCACGAGCCCGAACCGCTGCGTGTACCCGTCGGCCCACTCGAAGTTGTCGATGAGCGACCAGACGAGGTAACCGCGCACGTCGACGCCGCGCTCGATCGCGGCGTGCACCGCCCGGACGTGGCCGTCGAGGTACGCGATCCGCTCGGCGTCGTGCACGCGGCCGTCGACGACGTCGTCCGGATACGACGCCCCGTTCTCGGTGATGACGACGGGCGGCAGCGCGTCGCCGTAGTCGGAGCGCAGCGTCACGAGGAGCTCGGTGAGCGCGTCGGGTACGACCGGCCAGCCGAAGCCCGTGACCGGCACCCCCGGGTACTCGACGGGCTCGAACGGGAGGCCAGCCGCCGCGAACGCCGAGCCGGCGGATGCCGCGGCGACGCGGGTCGGGTTGTAGAAGTTGAGCCCGTAGAAGTCGATCGGGGCGGCGATCACGTCGAGGTCGCCGTCCTCGAGCCCGGGCATCCGCTCGAGGCCCAGGCCGGAGAGGTCGGGATAGCCGGACGCGAGCAGCGGGTCGGCGAAGATCCGGTTGTACACCGCGTCGAAGGCACCGGCGGCGACGAGGTCGCCATCGTCGTCGCTCGCGGGCACGACGAGCGTGTGGTTGTTGACGATGCCGACCTCGGCCTCGCCGGCCGCCCGGATCGCCCCCACGGCCAGCCCGTGCGCGAGGAGCTGGTGGTGCGCGGTCGGCAGCGCCCCCATCATCAGCGCGTGACCGGGCGCGAGCGTGCCGAGGGCGTATCCCTGCAACGTCGTCATGGCCGGCTCGTTCAGCGTGATCCAATGCCCGACCCGGTCGCCGAGCCGACCGAGCACGAGCTCGACGTAGTCGGCGAAGCGGGCGGCGGTGTCGCGCACGAGCCATCCGCCCGCATCCTCGAGCGGTTGCGGCAGGTCCCAGTGGTAGAGCGTGGGGACGGGCCGGATGCCCACCTCGAGCAGCGCGTCCACGAACCGCGCGTAGTGGTCGAGGCCCGCCTCGTTCGCCGGCCCGGAGCCGGTCGGCTGCACCCGCGGCCAGGCGATCGAGAAGCGGTAGTCGTCGACCCCGAGCTCGGCGAGGAGTGCCACGTCGTCGCGCCACCGACGGTATCCGTCGGCCGCGACGTCGGCGTTCGACCCGTCGACCACGCGTCCGGGCATGCGCGCGAACACATCCCAGATGGAGTCGCCGCGGCCGTCGGCACCGGTCGAGCCCTCGACCTGGAACGCGGCGGTGGCCGCACCCCAGCGGAACCCCCGCGGGAACTCGGGCATGCGCGCATCGACCATCGGAACCTCGCCGTTCATCGGTGGACCGTCAAGAAGTGGGACGGATGACCCACTCGGCCACCCTAGCGAGCGACCCCGCCCGACGCCATCCTCGGGCTCACCGCCATCCCTTCCGCGGCGCCGGGCCCGGGCGTACGCTGGAACGAGCGGGAGGAGCAACGATGCACGCAGCGGTCGGCGAACGCCTCGTCATCCACGGCAAGCTGGTCGGCCAGGCCGACCGTCATGGCGAGATCCTCGAGGTCCGCGGACCCGACGGCGGACCCCCGTACCTCGTGCGGTTCGACGACGGCCACGAGACCCTCCTCTACCCCGGCGCCGACTGCGAGCTCGAGCACGAGCGCCAGTCGCACTGAGTCGCGACGGCGGTCGGCGCTGCTCGACTCCGCCACCGAGCGGATGCCGCGGCATCCGTCGCGCTAGCGTTGAGCCATGTTCCACAGCTACGCGGCGATCGGCGACAGCTTCACCGAGGGGGTCGGCGACGAGCTCCCCGACGGCACCGTTCGCGGATGGGCCGACTTCGTGGCGCTCGGCTTCGCCGCGGCCGCACACGAGCCGATCGGCTACGCGAACCTCGCCATCCGCGGCCGCAAGCTCGGTCCCATCGTCGACGAGCAGCTCGAGGTGGCCATCGGCCTGCGCCCCGAGGTGATCAGCTTCAACGGCGGCGGCAACGACATGCTGCGCCCGCGAATGCCCGAGGAGCGGGTGGCCGACCGGTTCCGGCAGGCCGTGCACCGCATCCGCGGCGCCGGCATCCACGTGCTCATGCTGAGCGGTGCGAACCCCACCGACCACCTGCCGCTCGGGCGCGTCTTCGACGCCCGCGGGGTGCGCCTCACCGCCGCGCTCGGCGACCTCGCCGAACTCGACGGGGTGACGTTCGTCGACAACTTCAACGACCGCGGTCTGCGCGACATCCGCTACTGGTCGCCCGACAAGCTGCACCTCAACTCGCTCGGGCACGCGCGCGTCGCGAGCAACGTGCTCACGGCCCTCGGGGTCGCGGTGCCCGACGAGTGGGGCGTCGCCGAGGTCGCCGCCGCGCCCCCCGGGGCCCGCAGCCGGAACACCGCCGCGTACTACCGCGAGTTCGTGCTGCCGTGGATCGGTCGCCGGCTCACGGGCCGCTCCTCGGGCGACGGGCGAACGGCGAAGCGGCCGACCCTCGAGCCGCTGGCTCCGGATGCCGCGCGCTGACGCGCCCTGATCCCCCGGCGCCTCCGGCGCCCGAGGCCCCTTCGGCGGCCGTCGCGTGCGGCGCCCGCGTCAGGACGCGCCGAGCACGTCGGCGACGAACGCCCGCGTTCGCCGCGCCAGCCCCTCGATGCGCTCGAGCTCGTGCACGCTCGGCAGCACCTCCGACGGGGCCGCCGGGCGGCCGAGCCTGACGGTCTCCTGGCACATGAGGTCGCTGCACATGTAGGTTCCGACGCTGTCGCCGCGCTCCCCGGCCGGGCCCGCCCGTCGCGCCGAGAACATGACTACCTGGTCGGCGGGCTGCTGGGTGTGGCACAGGTTGCAGATCGCGGCGCGGTGGTGCGAGCCGTTCGAGCTCGCGGCCCGCAGCACCACGCCGACCGGCGCGCCCTCGAGCTCGGTCACGAGGTAGCCTCGGGCGGCGATGCGCGGGTCGCGCCACGCGAACGCGTCGAGGTGCGCCCACTCGATGAGCAGGAAGTCGTGCGGCAGCGACAGCTGGGCGAGCTCCGAGTCGGTCGCGTTGCCGAACGACTCGCGGATGTCGCTCTCGACCAGCGGCTGCATGCGTCCCCTCCCGTGCGCGTGGCTCCCAGTCTACGAACGACCGGGCGGTCCGTCAGGGCTCGACGGTCCACTCGACCTCGGTCGACTCGGGTCCCCACGTGACCACGACCACGTCGCCGGGCCCGATCCGCCGAGGACGGGCACCGTCGCGGATGTCGTCGGCCGGGATCCGCCGGGTGAGGCCGTGCGCCGCGAACACCTCGATCGACGCGCACGTCTCCACCCACCCGAAGAAGAACTCCCGCCGCGAGAGCAGGCACACGCGCCGGTCGTCGCGGAACACCCAGAAGTCGTGGCCGAACGCCCGCCCGAGCGAGCGCAGCGAGGCGATGGCCGAGGTCTGCAGGCCCGCGCCGGTCGCCACCTCGTCGGAGCGATCGAGCTCCTCCGGCGTCTGCTCGCGCTCGAACACGCCGAGTCCGTGCGGCGGCGAGAGGGCGTCGCGCACGGGGCCGAGCAGGGCGATGCCGCCACCGACGAGCACGACGACCGCGACCGCCGCGGCCAGCAGCCGGGTGCGGGTCGGCCGACGCCGCCCGCCGGAATCCGGCCCGCCCGGCCCGTCCGGGCCGTTCGGCCAAGGCGGCTCGGGCGGCTCCGACTCGGCGACGGCCGCAGCCGGAACGGCCGGCTGGAGCGGCTCGACGGTCTCCGCCCGATCGCCGGCCCGCTCCGTGGGCGCGCGGCGATCGGGGTCGGCGTGATCGCGGGGGGCGGATGCGTCGGACTCGTCGCCGCGGTCACGCGACACCAGCTCCGCCTCGACGGCTGCGAGCTCGGCCGCCACCTCGGGTGCCGGCTCCCCAGGGATCCCGTAGACGATCCGCCGCAGCTCGTCGCGGCGGTGCTCGAGCGGGTCGTCGTTGTCCGTGTCCATCTCCTGCCCCCGGACCTCCGGCCCGGTCGGCGGCGGGCGTGGGACCCGCCGCCGCGCGGCTCATCGTTCGGGCGGCGCCGCCTCCGCGGCATCCGGCGCCGATGCCCGACGAGCTTCGTCCCGCTCCGATCCGTCGGGCGCGTGCACGTCGCCGGTGGCGGCGCGGCCGCGGATCAGGAACCCGAACGCCAGCGCGACGAAGAACATCAGCACGCCGTAGACGCCGGCCGGCAGGCTCATCTCCACGCTGCCGATGACGGTCTGCGCGATCACGATCGCCAGGGTCGCGTTGTGGATGCCGATCTCGAACGAGCTCGCGATCGACTGGGGGCGATCGACGCGGAGCATCCGCGGCACCAGGTAGCCGATGGTCAGGCTCAGCACGCAGAAGACCACCGTGATGCCGGCGAGCCGGCCCGCGTTCTCGAGGAGGAGCTCGAGGTTCGAGACGATCGCCCCTGCGATCACCACGACGAGGATCACGACCGAGGCGATGCGCACCGGCCGGTCCATGCGGTCCGCGAAGGCGGGCCTCCACCAGCGCACGAGCATTCCGAGCGCGACCGGCCCCAGCACGATGGCGAAGACCTCGACGACCTTCGCGGCCTGCAGCCCGAGCGACTCGTCGCCGGGGAGGAAGTACGCGATCGCGAGGTTCGTGATGAGCGGAAGGGTGAACACGGCGAGGACGGAGTTGATCGCGGTGAGCGAGATGTTGAGGGCGACGTCGCCGCGGAACAGGTGGCTGTAGAGGTTGGCGGTGGTGCCGCCGGGCGAGGCGGCGAGCAGCAGCATGCCGACGGCGAGCACGGGGGGCAGCTGGAAGAGCAGCACCAGGCCGAAGCAGAGGGCCGGCAGCACGAGGAGCTGGCAGATGAGGGCGATGATCACCGCCTTCGGATGCTTCGCGACCCGCGCGAAGTCGCGCGGGGTGAGCGAGAGGCCCAGGCCGAACATGATGATGCCGAGGGCGACGGGCAATCCGATGGTGGTCAACGCTGATCCCATGCGCTCAGTGTGGCGCATGGACGGCGCGTGCGGAATGGCCCGGAACGGGGGGCGCGTGGTTGTGCCGCGGGTCGGTGCGGGTCGGTGCGGGTCGTGGTCGTCGGGGCCGGTCAGTCGATGACGGCTCGCGGCCGGTCGTCGACGCGCGGACACCAGCCGGCCGGGGTGCGCTCGTACGCGTGCGCGGGGCCGTCGGCCACGAGCCGTGCGAGCGACGCGAGGAACCGGTCGACGTCGTCGGCGGAGGAGCCCGCGCCCAGGCTCGCCCGGAGCCCGTTGGCGCGGGTCGCGACGCGGTCGAAGAAGGGGTGCGCGCAGAACCGCCCGGCACGCACGGAGATGCCGTGCTCGGCGGCGAGCGCCGCCGCGACCAGTCCGACCGACCCGCGCTCGAGCTCGACGGTGGCGATGCCGAGCCGGTCGTCGGCGTCGGAGAATCCGCGGATGACCCGCACGCCGGGGATGCTCGCGAGCCCGTGGTGCAGGCGCGCGGTGAGCGCTGCCTCGTGCTCGCGGCGCGGCCCGTCGCCCAGCCGCTCGAGCTCGACCAGCGCCCGCGCGAGCGCGGCGATGCCGAGCACGTTGGGCGTACCGGCCTCGTGCCGGTCGGCGCCCTGCTTCCAGTCGACGGCGTCGACCCGCACCGACTCGACGGCGCCCCCGCCCGCCAGGTGGGGCGGGGCCGCGTCGAGCCAGTCCGCCCGGCCGACGAGCGCCCCGGCGCCGAACGGCGCATACGCCTTGTGCCCCGAGAACGCGAGGTAGTCGATGCCGGATGCCGCGAGGTCGACGCGCCGGTGCGGCAGGAGCTGCGCCGCATCCACGGCGAGCCGGGCACCGTGCGCGTGTGCGAGCCGGGCGAGCTCCCCGACCGGGAGCACCTCGCCCGTGACGTTGGATGCGCCGGTCACCGAGAGCAGCGCGGCGGGCCGGGACCCGAGTTCGTCGTCGAGGGCTGCGAGCGTCGCGCTGATCGTGCCTTCGCCGACCACGACGCGGCGGTCGTGCCAGGGCAGCAGGTTCGCGTGGTGCTCGAGGTCGAGCACCACGGTCTCGCCGGGCACGGCGGACGCGAGCAGGTTGAGCGCGTCGGTGGTGTTGCGCGTGAACACCACGAGGTCGTCGTCGCGGGCGCCCACGTGGCGCGCGACGGTCGCGCGCGCGTCCTCGACGAGCGCCGTGGTCGCCTGCGACGGGTAGCCGCTGCCGCGGTGCACGCTCGCGTAGTAGGGCAGCACGCGGGCGACGTGCGCCGCGACCGCGTCGAGCGCGGGGGCGGATGCCGCGACGTCGAGGTTCACGTGCCGCACCGTCCCGCCGCCGAGCACGGGCACCTCGAGGCCCGCGTCGGCGAGGGCGGCGAGCGGGCCCCGGCGTGCCGACGCGGCATCCGTCGACGCCTCGCGCGCCACCGGGACGCGCGTGGGTGCCGTGCGCAGGTCGGTGGCGGTCACGGGGACTCCTCGGATCGGTTGGCGACGAACCTACGGCGGCGCGGTGGCGGCCTCAACACCCGATGTCGCACGGTGTCACGTCGCGACACATTCGGTCACGAACCGCGCGCCGCCGCGCCGGCGAGTGGACGGGATTCGGCGGTCGGGGCGCGCCCGAACCGCCGAATGCCGTCCATTCGGGGAGGCCGCAGGTGCACGGGGCCCGGATCAGGCGCCGGCCGGCTCCTCCGGCTCCCCGAGCGAGAGCATGAGCCGGTTCGCCCAGTTGAAGAACGCGGCCGAGTGGATCACGTCCGCCACGGACTGCTGGTCGAAGCCCGCGGCGCGCAGCGCATCCAGGTGCGACGGGGAGAGCCGCGACGGGGTGGCCGCCAGGGCGACGGCCGCGTCGATGACCGCGCGCCACGCGGCATCCTGCGCCGCATCGGTGCCGTCGTCGAGGAGCCGCTGCACGTCGTCGTGGCGCTTCGAGTGGTGCGACGCGAACCGGGCGTGCACCGACGCGCAGAAGATGCAGCCGTTGAAGCGGCTGGTCGCCGCCGCGGCCAGTTCGCGCTCGGCCCGGGGCAGCCCGTCGGCGGCGTTGTAGAAGATGTCCTTGTCGGTCAGCGTGCGCGCTCGCAGGATGTCGGGGTCGCGCACGAGCAGCCGGAAGTAGTCGCTCGACGCGCGCGACCGGTCGACGAGGCCCGCGTACTGGCGCTCGGTGAGCGTCGCCTCGTCGGCGGGCTCGAGCCACGGCAGCCAGCCGAGCTCGGCCTGCGTGAAGGCGTCGGGCACGGATGCCCCGGGGTGTGCCAGGATGCGCGCCGGCTCGGTGCGCGCGGCATCCGCGGCCGGAGCCGTCGTGGTCGTGGCGGCCGCGGCCGTCGTGGACGCCGCGGCGGCGGTGGCCGCCCGGTCGGTGGTCGAGCCGGTCATGCGGCCGCCTCCTCGTTCGTGAGCAGTCGGAGCCCGGCGGCCACGCGCAGCTGGAACGCGAGGAACGACACGAGCTGGGAGAGGGTGACGATGCCGTCGGTCGACCATCCGGCGTCGGCGAGGGCGACGAGCGCCGCGGGCGAGGACTCGCGTGGACGGAACACGAGCAGGTGCGCGTGCTCGAGCGCGGCGGCGAGCCGGTCGCCGAGCTCGGCGTGCCCGTGGTCGTCCAGGAGGAACCGCGGCCCGTCGACGCTCTCGCCCGCGAGCGGCCCGTCGGCTGGGTAGCGGCCGTAGGGCCCCGTCGCGCGTGCGGCGCCGGCGACGTCGGAGATCGCGTCGGCGAGCCGGTCGCCGCCGGCGTCGCGAGCGAGTGCGGCGTAATGGGCGGCCGCCACCTCGTCGTCGTGCAGCACGGCGACGAACTGCGCCACGGCGGCGCGCTCGGCACGGGTCGCGTGCGTCTCGTCGATCTCCGTGAAGAGGGCGTCGTAGCTCGCCTGGGCGTTGTCGCGGGTCGCCGGGCGGTGACGGCGCAGCGCGTCGACACTCCCCCCGGGCCGCACGCCGGCGAGCCGGTCGATGAGGTCGGTCATGGTGTTCGATTCCTTTCGTTCGTGACGTTCGTGACACTGGTGAGGGCCGCCGCCCTCCTGAGGGGACGGGATTCGGCGGTCGGGCGATCGCGGGGGCGCCGGATGTCGTCCATTCGACGCACGGCGTTCAGCGGGCGGATGCCGCGAGCGCCACGCCGTCGGCCGCGTGCGCGCCGCCCCAGCCCAGCGCGGGCGCCACCTCGGTCGCGATGAGCTCGATCGAGCGCAGCACGAGCTCGTGCGGCGGATCCACGGAGTGCACCTGGAACGCCACGTCGGTCGCCTCGGCCGCGACCGAGTCGCGGGCGAGCGAATCCACCACCTCGTCGACCGTGCCGACATGGGTGTCGTACGACGCGATGAGCTCGTCGAGGGTGTCGCCGAGCGGCGGCTGGCCGGCGCGGGCGAACCCGGCGGCCGCGCGGCGGAGTCCGCGCTCGGCCCAGCGGCGCGCCTCGTCGCGCGAATCCGCGACGAAGAGCGTGCGGGAGGCGAGGATGCGCGGCGGCACCCGGTCGGGCAACGCCTCGCGGTACGCGTCGACCACGGGCAGCTGCAGCTCCGAGAGCGTGCGCCGCGGAGCATCCGCCGGCCTCGGCTGGGTGCGCGAGAGCATGAGGCCGTGCCCCGCCCGGCCAGCACGCGTGCCGCCGAAGCCCGAGAACGTGGCCTGCCAGACGCGGCCGAGCAGGTCGCGGCCCGGCGGCTGCAGGTGGTTCGCCGCATCGCCGAGCTCGCCGCCCGCGAGCGCGGCGACGAGCGCGTCGAGCTTCTCGCCGAAGACGCGTCCGCGATCGTCGGAGCGTTCGCCGAAGGCGAGGAACGACGTGGGCGTCGACCCCGAGCCGAGCCCGAGCTCGGCGCGTCCGCCCGAGAGGAGGTCGAGCACCACGGCGTCCTCGGCGACGCGCACCGGATCCTCGAGCGGCAGCGTGACGACGCCGGTGCCGAGCCGGATCCGGCTCGTCGACGCGGCGGCGTGCGCGAGGAACACGAATGGCGAGGGCAGTCCGCCCTCGGCGGCGTGGAAGTGGTGCTGCGCCACCCAGGCCGAGTCGAACCCGTGGCGCTCGGCCGCGACGATCTGCTCGGTGGCGATGCGGTAGCGCTCGGCGGCGGGCGCCTCGTCGAGGAGGCGGGTGAAGAATCCGATGCGGGTCATGCGATGGCCTTCCTCCCGGGCACCGCGTCGAGCAGTTCCCGGGTGTAGTCGTGCTGCGGGGCGCGGAAGACCTGCTCGGTCGGTCCGCTCTCGACGATGCGGCCGCGACGCATGACCGACACCGAGTGGCTGATGCGCCGCACGACGGCGAGGTCGTGCGAGATGAAGAGGTAGCTGAGGCCGAGCTCGCCCTGGAGGCGCTCGAGGAGCTCGAGGATGCGCGCCTGCACCGTGACGTCGAGCGCGGACACGGCCTCGTCGAGCACCACCAGCTCGGGCTCCAGCGCGAGGGCGCGGGCGATGGCGACGCGTTGGCGCTGGCCGCCCGAGAGCTCGGTCGGTCGTCGTGCCGCCACGTCCGCGGGCAGCGCGACGCGGTCGATGAGGCGCTGCGCCGCCACGGCGCGCTCCCGTCGGTCGCCCACGGCGAAGTTGCGGAGCGGCTCGGCGATGATCTCGGCGACCGTCTGCCGGGGATCGAGCGACGCGAACGGGTTCTGGTAGACGAGCTGCACGCGGCGCCGGAACTCGCGCTTCGCCGCTCCCGAGAGCTGCGTCACGTCGGTGCCGCCGAGCTCGACGCGGCCGGAGTCGGGCGTGACGAATCGCGAGACGATGCGCGCCGTCGTGGTCTTGCCCGAGCCCGACTCCCCCACGATCGCGTGCGTGGTGCCGCGCAGCACGCGGAACGACACGTCGTCGACCGCGCGGAACGGCTCGCGCCCGCGGCCGAGCGAGTAGGACTTCGAGAGTCCGGATGCCACGAGCGCGAACGGGTTCTCGGCCGCGGCGACGCCCGCGTCGCGCAGGTAGATCGGCGGCCGCGGGTGCCGGAACGGCTGCTCGGCCAGCCCCGGGGCATCCGCGACCAGATGCCGCGTGTACGCCTCGGTCGGGGCGTCGAGCAGCGCCGCGGTCGTGCCCTGCTCGACGATGCGGCCGTGCTGCATGACGACGACGCGCTCGGCGCGCTCGGCCGCGACACCGAGGTCGTGCGTGACGAGCAGCACGGCCGTGCCGTGCTCGCGGCGCAGCTCGTCGATGAGGTCGAGGATGCGCCGCTGCACGGTGACGTCGAGTGCGCTCGTGGGTTCGTCGGCGATCACGAGCTCGGGCTCCAGGGCGACGGCGTTCGCGATGAGCACCCGTTGGCGCATGCCGCCCGAGAGCTCGTGCGGGTACTGGCGGGCGCGCAGCGCCGGGTCGTCGAGGCCGACGCGCTCGAGCAGCTCGAGCACGCAGTTCCGGATGTCGCGGGGGTCGCGCCGACCGTGGATGCGGAACGTGTCGGCGAGCTGCACGCCCACGGGCCGGACGGGGTTGAGCGACGACACCGGGTCCTGCGGGATGTACCCGATGCGCGCACCGCGCACGCCCTGCAGGCGACGGTCGCTCCAGCCGGCGATGTCGGTGCCCGAGAGCCGGACGGCGCCGGCGTCGAGGCGGCCGCCCGCCGGCAGCAGGCCGAGCACCGCGCTCGACGTGGTGGTCTTTCCCGACCCGGACTCCCCGACGAGCGCGACGACCTCACCGGTCTGCACGTCGAACGACACGGAATGCACGACCCGACGCGCGCCGGACGCCGTGGCGTAGGCGACGTCGAGGCCGTCGAGTTCGAGGAGCGCGGTCATCGGGTCCTCCCGAGCGAGTGGCTGATGCGGTTGGCCGAGAGCACCACCACGACGACGACGAGACCCGGCAGCACGGTGAGCCACCACGAGGTCGCCACGTAGTTGCGGCCCTCGGCGATGAGCAGTCCCCACTCGGGCGTGGGCGGCGGCGCCCCGTAGCCGAGGAATCCGAGGGTCGAGATCGCGAGGATCGCGGCACCGAACTGCAGCGCGGCGAGGCCGATCACCGCGGTCAGCGAGTTCGGCAACACGTGTCTGGCAAGCACGGCGTGCAGCCGCGCGCCCGACCCGAACGCGGCCTCGACGTAGTCGGCCTGGCGCACGCGCACCACCTCCGACCGCGCGACGCGGGCGAACGCCGCGATCGAGCCGACCCCCACGGCGATGGCGGCGTTCACGGTGCCGAAGCCGAGCAGGATGATGATGCTGAGCGCGAGCAGCAGCCCGGGGATGGCGAGCAGCACGTCGACGAGCCGCATGACGACCGCGTCGACGGCGCCGCCCAGCGAGCCGGCCAGGACGCCGAGCAGCGTGCCCGCGACGAGTCCCACCGTGACCGCGACGAACGCGCCCGACAGCGAGTGCACCGCGCCGTAGACGACACGCGTGAAGAGGTCGCGGCCGATGGCGTCAGTGCCGAAGAGATGCGCGAGGCTCGGGCCCTGCAGCTTCTCGGCTGGCACGCCGGCGATCGGGTCCTGTCCGGTGAAGAGCCACGGCACCACGGCCCAGGCGACGACGATCGCGATGACGAGCCACGCGACCAGGAGCGACAGGTGCTGCGCGCGCAGCGCGCGGACGCCGCGCAGGCCGCGAATGCCGCGGATGCCGCGACCGAGGGGCGACGCGAGGGCGGCCGCGGCGGCCGGCGTCGGCACGCTGCCGTCGACACCGGGCAGCGCGATGGCCGGCGAGGCGGCGGATGCCGCGGCATCCGCACGCGGGGTGATCTCGACCGGTGCGCTCATGCCGCCACCGCCTTCCGCTTCAGCCTCGGATCGAGCACCGGGTACACGAGGTCGACCGCGAGGTTCACGAGCACGAACACGAGCGCGGCGAGGATGACGATCGCCTGGAGCACCGGCACGTCCTGGTTCGCGACCGCCTGCTCCGTGAGGCGGCCGATGCCCGCGCGGCCGAACACCGTCTCGGTCACGACCGCGCCGCCGATGAGCTCGCCGATCAGCACGCCCGCGATGGTGATCGCGGGCAGCAACGCGTTGCGGGCGACATCGCGCCACAGCACCCGCGCGGGACCGGCTCCCTTGGCGCGCACGACGGCGACGAACGGCGAGAGCTGCACCTCGTCGATCGAGCGGGCGAGGATCTGGGCGAGCGGCGCCGAGATCGGGATCGCGAGGGTGAGCACCGGCAGGATGAGCGCCTGCGCGGGATCCGCGCCGATCACGGGCACCAGCCGGAGCTGGAACGAGAAGACCTGGATGAGCACGATGCCGAGCCAGAACACCGGCACCGACACGAACACGCCGGGCAGCGCCCGGAGCGCCTGGCGGAGCCAGGCGAACGGCGCGAGCGTCGAGAGGAACGCGAGGGCGACGGCGATCAGCACGGCGGTGAGGAAGCCGAGGCCGGCGAGCACGAGCGTGTCGGGCAGGGCGGACCCGACGAGCTCGTGCACGGGGGTGCCGTACTGCACCGAGTAGCCGAAGTCGCCCTGCACGAACCCGGCGACCGTGTGCAGGAACTGCTGCACGACCGGCACGTCGGCGCCGTAGCTCGCGCGGATGTCGGCGATCTGCTCGGGCGACAGGCCCAGCTCGGGGCTCTCGAACTTGATGAGGATCGCGTCGCCCGGCAGCGCCTGCAGCAGCACGAACGTCGCGGTGAACGCGATGGCGAGCACGAGGAGCGCCTGCCCGGTGCGGCGTGCGAGGTAGGCCATGCCGAGCTCCTTCCGGATGCGTGGGTGGTGCATGGATCGAGCGGGAGGTGGTGCAGCGGATGCGCGGGGTCGTGTCCCGGCATCCGCCGCACCGTGGTGCCGGCTACTGCTTGTCGAGCCAGGTGTCGTAGAACAGCGGACGTGCCACCGCCTCGGTCGTGAAGCCGTGCACGTGGGGCGCGGCGCCGTAGACCTGCGGCTCCTCGAAGAGCGGGATCACGTAGGCCTGCTCGGTGAGGTAGTCCTGCACGGCGGCGGACGCCTCGTCGCGCTTGGCGGGGTCGGGCTCGGAGGCCACGGCCTCGAGCAGGCGGTCGAGCTCGGCGTCGTCCGAGAGCAGCGTGTTGCGGTTCTTGGTGTGGTACTGGCTCTTGATCACGTCGTTGTCGGCGCGTCCGACCATCGAGTGGTAGAGCGGCGTCGCGAGCGGGTCGAGGATGTCGACGGCGTAGCTGCCGGCGTCGGCGGCCTTCACGTTCAGCTCCACGCCGATCTTCGCGAGCTGCTGGCTCACGAGCTCGAGGGTCTGCTTCGAGAGCGGCTGCGGCTTCGCCTCGTAGACGGTGAGCGAGAGGCGCTGGCCGTCCTTCTCCCGGATGCCGTCGGCACCGATCGTCCAGCCGGCCTCGTCGAGGAGCTCCTCGGACTGCTCGGGGTCGAACGCGAGCGCGTCGGACTCGTCGGTGTAGCCCTTCGCCGTGGCGGCGAGTTCCGACGTGGCGACCGGGTAGTTCTCGGTGAAGATCGTGTCCACGACCTCCTGCGCGTCCACGCCGTGCACGAGGGCCTGGCGCACCCGGATGTCGCTGAGCAGCGGGTTCGTGAACCGCAGCCCGAGCGAGTTGTTCACGCCGCGCGTCGGGGCCGCGACGACGTCGAACCCGGCGCCCGCGACCTGCGCCTCGTCGAACGCCTGCACGTAGCGGATCACGTCGGCCTGGCCCGCGAGCAGCGACCCGATGCGCACGCTGTCCTCGGGGGTCACGACGAGGTCGATCGCGTCGAGGTGGGCGCGGCCCTGGTGCTCGAACGTCGGCGGCGCCCAGTCGTAGTCCTCACGCGCCTCGAGGTGGAGGGAGGTGCCGATCTCCTCCTCGGTGATGACGAACGGGCCCGAGCCGACGATCTCGGTCGACGAGCCGGCGCCGAAGTCCTCGAGCTTGCGGTCGAGCGTGGCCGGCGAGAGCAGCCCCGAGTTGATCGTCGAGGTCGCCTGCAGGAAGCCCGGCGCCGGGGCCGAGAAGCGGAAAGTCACGGTGTCGGCGTCCACCACCTCGCTCGAGGCGTAGTTGTTGATCGCCTCGGAGATCGTGAGGCCGAGCTCCGCGTTGCCGAGGCCGTACGTGTCGAAGTTCTTCGCGACGGCGGCTGCGTCGAGCGGCGTCCCGTCGGAGAAGGTCACGTCGTCGCGCAGGTCGAACGTGTACTCCGTGGCATCCGCGTTCACCGTCCACTCGGTGGCGACCCAGGGCTCGATCTCGAGCGACTCGGGGTCCTGCCAGGTGAGGCGGGCCGTGAGGTTGTTCACGATGCCGCCGTTCGGGTAGAAGCCGGCCTGCGGCGGGTAGAGCGTCGTGTGCGCCTGGTGCTCGAGGTACGTGAGCGTGCCGCCCTCGACGGGGTCGCCGGCGGCGGCGTCATCCGTGCCGGCGGACTGCCCGGCGCACGAGGCGAGTAGCGCGATCGCGGCGAGTGCGGCGGTGCCGGCGAGGGCGAGGCGGCGGGTGCGTGGTGTGGACATCTGCGGTGGTCTTCCTTCGATGGGGAATGGTGCGGTCGGTCCCTGGTGGGGGTGTGATCGACGAAGCTACGGATGCCGCGGCGACCGCTCAACCGTGCGCAGACCCACGCCGTCACGGCCGGTCACGGTGCGAAACGACACGTCATCGCGCGTCACGTGGACGTTGTCGGGACGGCCCAGCCCCAGGTGCTCCCGCAGCGTCTCGCCCTCGTACTCGGTCGGGAGGACGCCGCGCCGCTGCAGCTCGGGGACCACGCCGAGGGCGAACGCCTCGAACTGCGCGGGCTGCACGGCGGACAGCACGTTGAAGCCGTCGACGGCGCCGGCATCGCCCCACGCCTCGAACTCCTCGGCGATCTCGACGGCCGTGCCGACGACCATCGACGCGTTCACGGATGCCGCGACGACGAGGTGCCGAAGCGTGGGGGGCCGCTCCCCCGACGGGCTCCGGCCCGTGCGCTCGGCGACGATGTCGACGAGCTCCTGCCCCGCGGCCGAGAAGCCGGCGACGAGCGACGGCGTGACCGCCCGGTCGGGAGAGAGCTCCGACACGTCGACGCCCACGAGCGCCGTGAGCTGGGCGAGCGAGCGCTTCGCGGGGAACGCGGCTGGCGGGCCGTCCGGCCAGTCCTCGGCGATCTGCACCAGTTCGCTGAGCTCGTCGGCGATGGACTGCGCGTGCCCGCGGGTCTCCCCCACGATCGGCAGCACGGGCGCGATCACCTTGAGGGTGCGGTCGTCGCGGCCCGACTCGAACGCGAGCGAGCGCAGCTCCTCGCGGATCGCCACGGCGTGCTCGAGGCCGTTCACGGCCACGAGGGCGAGGTCGGCGCTCTGCGCGGCGAACAGGCGTGACCGCGGCGAGGTGCCCGCGTGCACGATGGGGAGGTGTCCCTGCACCGGGCGGGCCACGTTCAGCGGACCCGTGACGCTGAGGTGCGCGCCGTGGAAGTCGGTGGCGTGGAGCTTGCCAGGATCGAGGAACACGCCCGTCGCGGCATCCGCCACGATCGCGTCGTCCTCGAAAGAGTCCCAGAGCCGGCGCAGCACGTGCTCGAACTCGACGACCCGGTCGTAGCGATGCTCGTTGGCGGCGTGGAAGTCCTGCCCGTGGTTGCCGGCGGCGCGCGGCTCCGCTCCCGTCACGAGGTTGAGTCCGGCGCGACCGCCCGAGAGCAGGTCGATCGACGCGGTGGCCCGCGCGAGCGAGTAGGGGTCGGCGTAGCTGGTGTTCGCCGTCGCGATCAGGCCGATGCGGCTGGTGATGCCCGCGAGGTACGTGATCGCCGAGATCGGGTCGATACGCGCCACGAGGTACGGGTCGCGGAACTCGAGGTCGTGCCCCGTGGCGAGCCAGTCGCCGAAGAACAGGTAGTCGAGGCGCGCGGCCTCGGCCACCTCGGCGGCCCGGCGCAGCACGGCGGCGTCGCCGCGCGGATCGCGGTGCGCCCCCGACACCCGCCAGCCGGAGGGGTACGCGCCGATCGCCCGGACCATCGCCCCGATGATGAGTCGTGTCATGTGTTCGACCTCCCGGCTCTCGACGCTAGGGAGGCGGGGCGGATGCCGCGAGGGCGCTCGTCACACGACGGCACCCGCCGTCACACGCGTCAACGGGGCGTCACGTGACGTCACGCCGCGGGGGCCGCGGAGGAGGACGTCGCCGGAGCGCCACCCGAAAACGCGCTCCGGCGACGAGTCAGATGCTCGCCCGCTGGGCGACCAGTGGGCACTCGAACGGGTCGCGCTCGCCGAGTCCCACCCGGTTGATGTATCGCAGGACGATCCCGTACGACTGCCACAGGGTGGTCTCCGTGTAGGTCACGCCGTGTTCCCGGCAGTACGCGGCGATGATCGGCGCCGCCCGGCGAAGGTGCGGGCGCGGCATGGACGGGAAGAGGTGATGCTCGATCTGGTAGTTGAGCCCGCCCATCATGAAGTCGAGGAACGGGGTGCCGCTGATGTTCCGGCTCATGAGCACCTGGCGACGCAGGAAGTCGAGCCGCATCTCCTTCGGCACGAGGGGCATGCCCTTGTGGTTCGGCGCGAACGAGGCGCCCATGTAGAAGCCGAACAGCCCGAGCTGGATCGCGAGGAACACGGCCGCCTTGTCGGGTGAGAGCACGAGGAAGACGAGCGCGAGGAAGCCGATGATGCGCACCGCGAGGAACGCGATCTCGGCCGGCCGGTGGGCGAGGTGCTCCTTCATGAACACGCGGTGCACGCTGGAGGCGTGCAGCGAGAGCCCTTCGAGCAGCAGGATCGGGAAGAAGAACGCGCCCTGGTGCGCCATGACCCAGCGCATGAACGGCGACCGGTGCCGGCCGGCCTGCTCGGGGGTGAAGGCGACGACGGGGAGGTCGATGTCGGGGTCGATGCCGAGCTGGTTCGGGTTCGCGTGATGGCGGGTGTGCTTGTGCTGCCACCATCCGTAGCTCATGCCCACGAATCCGCCGAGGATGAGGCTCACCCAGTCGTTCCACTTGCCCGAGCGGAAGATCTGGCGGTGCGCGGCGTCGTGTCCGAGGAAGGCGGTCTGGGTGAAGAGGAACGCGAACCAGACGGCGGTGAACATCTGCCACCAGGAGTCGCCGATCCAGATGAACACGCCGATCGAGACGATGAAGGCGACGGGGATCAGCGCGAGCTTCGTCCAGTAGTACCCGTAGCGGCGACGCATGAGCCCCGTGGACTTGATGACGCGCGCGAGGTCGGTGAAGTCGCTGTTCGCGGCCTGCGCTCGCGGCGACGACCCCGGTGCGGCGCCACTCCGCGTTCGACGGATGGGGGCGATCTCGGCGGTCATGACGACCCACTCTCCAGGTCGCCGCACGCGAGGTCTTGGCACACGGGCTTTGCTCCTTCCGAGCGTACTCCGGTTGCCGTCCCCAGCCGAGCGATCCTCGTGAAACTCCCAGCCGCGCGGGCGGTCACCCCGGAATCGAGGGGGTCGGGTGCCCGTCCTGTCAATCCGGTCGGCGCGTCGAGCGGCGCTGCGTATGATCAGAGCAGTCGCGACATCCGCGCACGCCCTCACCCGACCCCTGGAGGCCATTCTTCCGTGACGAGTTCCGACCGCGATCGACCTGCCGACCACCACGACCACACCGGGCACGCGTTCGCGAGGCGGGAGCCCGCCAAGGCACCGCCGATGCGGCTCGCGGATGCCTCGGAACTCGTGCTGGTGGCGTCGGCGCCGCGCATGGCGCGGTTCGATCGCGACGACCTCGTGCTGCGCAAGGGGCAGTACGCGCTGCGGAACGGGCACATGACGCCGCGTGAGTCGATGGTGGAGGACCTGCTGGCGATCGGCGAGGCACTCGACGCGGCCGGCATCCGGTTCCTGCTCGTGCGCGGCAACGACGAGCGGCTCGTCGTCGCCGTCGACCGCGCCGATCGCAAGGCCGTGGCCCGCGCCTTCGCCGACGCGTTCGCGAACGAGCCGTTCTACGCCGCGCCGGTCCCGCCCGACGCCGGCGCCGGATCGCTGCCGGTACTGCTCGCCGACGGCCGACTCTCCGCGCACCGCAAGCCCACCGTGCTGCGGCTCTACCGTCCGCGCGTCGAGCCCGTCGGGCGACTTCGCTACGGCCGCGAGACCGCGGTGCAACTGGAGTTCTGGCGCTTCGGCGACGACACCATCGAGGCCCCGGTCGAGAACGCGCTCATGCGGCGCACGCTCCCCCGGTCCGAGGCGATCGACGACACGGTGCACCTGCACGGGCGCGACTGGCCCACCCTCGAGCACATGTTCGACCCGCTCGCGAGCGACGTCGACTTCGAGATCGACATGGTGTTCTCATGGGTCGACGGGTCGAGCGACGAGTTCGTGCGCGAGCGCGCCAAGCGCATGCAGAGCTACGTGGTCGGCGAGGGCGACGATTCCGAGGCCCGCTACCGGCAGATCGACGAGCTCAAGTACGCGCTCCGGTCGGTGTACCTGTTCGCGCCGTGGGTGCGACGCATCTTCATCGCGACGGACTCGCCGGCGCCGTCGTGGCTCGCGCGGCATCCGAAGGTCACCATCGTGCGCAGCGAGGAGATGTTCGCCGACACGTCGGTGCTCCCGACGCACAACTCGCACGCGGTCGAGAGCCAGCTGCACCGCATCCCCGGGATCGCGGAGCACTTCCTCTACTCGAACGACGACATGTTCTTCGGACGGCCGGTGAGCCCGTCGCTGTTCTTCTCGCCGGGCGGCATCACGAAGTTCGTCGAGGCCTCGACGCGGATCGGCCTCGGCGACACGCATCCGAGCCGCTCGGGCTTCGAGAACGCCGCCCGCGTGAACCGGGCCCTGCTGCGTGAGCGGTTCGGCAAGGTCACCACGCGGCACCTCGAGCACTGCGCCGCCCCGTTGCGACGCAGCGTGATGGCCGACCTCGAGGAGGCGTTCCCCGAGGAGTTCCGGCGCACCGCGGCCAGCCGCTTCCGCGCGGCCACCGACATCTCGGTGACGAACTCGCTCTACCACTACTACGCGCTGCTCACGGGTCGCGCGGTCGTGCAGACCGACGCCCGCGTCAAGTACGTCGAGACGACGCTGCGCAAGGCGCTGCCCGCAATGAAGCAGCTGCTGAAGCGGCGCGACCAGGACATGTTCTGCCTGAACGACGGCAGCTTCCCCGAGATCTCGGTCGAGCAGCGCACCGCGGCGGTGATCGACTTCCTCGAGCGGTACTTCCCGTTCGCCGCGCCGTGGGAGAAGCCGTCGGAGGTCGCAGCTCCCGCGAGCGCGACGTCGCCGGTGACCGCGTTGGCGGTCGGGTCCGACCTGACGGCCTGACCGCCGCCCGATCGCACCCCGCGGGATCCCCGCGCGCTCCCGGTGCCGTCAGGCCAGCACGGGGATCGGCATGGTGAACGGCGGCTCCTTCGGCGCCGGCGGCGTCGTGGCATCCGCGATGCCGATGCCCGACAGCGCGATACGGCGGGCGCTCTCGTCGGCGTCGATCCAGTCCAGCGCCGGGAACGCCCCGAGCGGCACGACCGAGTGCAGCACCGTCGTCGGGTACACGTGCACGAGGTTGAACGCGCGGGCGCCGTCACGGCCGCGGGTGCCGCCGACCGGCACGTTGAGGTCCTGCGTGTAGCAGCTGGCCGATGCGACCGACACCGGCACGCCCGCGAACGTCGCGGTCGACGAGTAGTGCAGGTGGCCGGCGATGATCGAGCGGATGTCGCTGCCCTCGATCACCTCGGCGAGCCCGGCCTGGTCGCGCAGCTCGACCGAGACCGCGAGGTCGAGCACGCTCGGCACGGGCGGGTGGTGCATCGCCAGGATCGTGCCGTGCGGCGCGGGGATCGCGAGCTCCTCGGCGAGCCAGTCGAGTTGGACGGGCGCGACCTCGCCGTGGTGGTGCCCGGGCACCGTCGAATCGAGGGTGATGACCCGCAGGCCGTTGACGTCGTCGACGCGATCGACCGGGCGGAAGCCGCCCACCGGGTCGCCGAGCAGGCCACGACGGAACGCCGGGCGGTCGTCGTGGTTGCCCATTACCCAGATGACCTGTGCGCCGAGGCGGTCGGCGACGGGGTCGACGATGCGACGGATCCGGTCGTACGCGTCGGGCTCGCCACGGTCGGCGAGATCGCCGGTGAACACGATGGCCTCGGGCCTGGCACCGGATGCCTCGAACTCCTCGAACAGCGTGCGCAGGTGTTCCTCGCTCGCGACGCGATCGTAGAGCCGGCCACCGCCTGCGAGCAGGTGCGTGTCACTGATGTGGAGGAGGAAATGATCCGGCCTGGGGTACTCGGCCGTACGGGTGTCCACGTTTCGTCCCATCGATCGGCGGAGACGCACGTCGGTGGGCGTCGGGTTCACGCTAGCCGACCACGTGAATCTGAACGGCGAATGAATGCGGAATGTGATGAAGCCGAATACGGGTGGGACGGCGCACCAGGCAGCTGAAGCGAGCGGCCTGGCGCCCGTGTCATCCGGCGGCCGCTCGAGGCGTGGGCGCGACGTCCGGGAGCCGGCCGTCCACGCGCTCGGCCAGACGCACCAGTTCGCGCGCGACCACGGTCGGCGCCGTGCGCGGCACGACGTGGTGCTCGCCGGGAATGGTGACGAGCTCGGCGAGGCCGCCGCTCGCCGCCACGAGCCGTCGGCACCACCGCTCACGGGCGATCGGATCCCGCTCGCCGCGGATCACCGCCACCTCTGCCGAGCTCTCCCGGATCCGCTGGAGCATCGGGTAGTCCATCATCGCGCCGAGCTCCTTCAGGTACCAGCGTACGCCGGCGCGGACGTAGTCGCCGAGCACGAGCGCGTTCACCGACGGCGGCTCGCCGACGGTATCGCGCGCGAGGTCGGCCGCCTGCTGCGGGAGCGTGCGGCGGGCGGGATCCACCACTGGCCCGATGAGGGCGACCCCGAGAGCCTCGGCGGGACGGATTCGGGCAAGCTCGACGGCGAACTGGGTGCCCATCGAGTGGCCGGCCACGACCGCGGGCCACGCGTCGACCCGGGCGAGCACCTCTGCGAGATCGGCGGCGTACTGCTCGACGCTGAGGCCCCTCCGCGGCGCCGGTGAGCGGCCGAAGCCCGCGAGGTCGAGGTTCAGCACGCGGTGCCCGGCCGGCATCGCCTCCTGCACGCGGGCGAAGGAGCGGTGGGTCATGCCGATGCCGTGGAGGAGCACCGTCGAAGCGCCGTCCGCGTCGGCGCGCCCCGATTCGTGCACGCGATACTCGCGCCCTCGTACGACGACCTTCCTCGGCGAATCCATCGGGCGAACGTATCCCACGCGCCGATCGGACGTAACCCCTTGCGCTGGGTGGGGAATCCGCTCGTGCGGCGCCGCACGCGGTGCTCGAGTCGTCAGGGCTTGGGCTTGTCGGGCTTGTTCGTGTGGCCGGGCGGATCGGGACGACCGGCGGGCTCCTCGGTGACGGGCTCGGTCGTCGGCTCGGCCGGCGGCTCGGTCGCCGGGGCGTCGGGGTCGCCATCGGGGGACGGCGCGGGCGTCGCCGGTGCGGTCGGCTTGACGCTCGGCGTCGGTCCGGGGCTCGGGAGGATCGGCGCGTACGTGTTCGGCGAAGCCGGATCGGTCGACGTCGGCCGGGGCGTCTCGACGACGGTCGCGGCCTCGTCTTCGGGCTGCGGGGCGCCGGCGAACGAGATGAGCGCCACGGCGCCGCCGATCATCGCGATGGTGGCCACCGACGCCGCCACGATCAGCACATGCAGGCGGCGCTCGAACAGCCACTCGGCCGCGACCGCGATGCGAGGCTCGACGGATGCCACGACCGGCGCCGCGGCGGCGGCGAGGCGTGCACGCCACCCGTCGCCCGCCGGGGCGACCACGGCCGGGCGACCGCGGTGGCGTCCGCGGGGTCGACGCATCGGCTCCTCAGCCTGCTGCTCGTCCGACACGTCCCACCTCGTTCCACGCGCACCGACCCGTTCCAGCGCGCGGCCGTCACCCCGGTTCGGGGGTCACGGCACTCCTACGAGGATAGGCGGAAGACGAGGATGACGCATGTTCGGCCGTCCCGCTTGACATCGCGGGTGGTCGGTTGCGCGCCGCCGCACGATCGAGCTGCGGACGCCACGAGGAGCGTGCCGGGTCCTGCTAGGCTCCGGTCCCACGCCGTGCGGCGCGACGGGAGGAGACCGTGGACGAGGACGAACGGAAGTGGGCGGAGGCGAGTCGGCAGCCCGGGCTCGAACTGGAGTGGATCCGCCAGAACAACCTGATGTACGGCGGACTCGTCGGCATCGGCATCGTCATGGTGCAGCCGTTCCTCACCGTGACCTCGCTCGACCTCTCCGCCGTGATCTGCGTCGTCGCGTTCTCCGTCGCCATTCCGCTCCTCGCGGGGCTGGTGCTCGTCACGCACCAGGAGGCCTTCATGCGACGCGCGTCGGGATCGAAGCTCGTCACCGTCGCGCAGAGCGTCGCGGTGTTCTTCGCGTTCACCGGCATCGTCTCGGGCTTCTGGCACGTGACGTGGATGGCCGGCGCCGGAGTGCTGGTGGCGAGTGCGCTCGCGCTCGCCGTGCATTCCGCCGGGTACACGAAGCTCATGTTCCCGCGGTTGGGGCGCGATGCTGCCTCGAATGGATCGGACCGTTCAGAGGGTTCGGACGAATCGGACGCCTCCGACGACGCCGAGCGGTGACCGGCGTCAGTTCTTGTGGCGGGGCTTCCGGAAGGACGCACGGTCGCCGTCGCCTTCGGTGTCGCGACCGCGGTCACCCCGGTCGGTGCGCCGCTGCGGTCCACCGCGATCGGGGCGCAGTTCGATGAGCCGGCCCGAGATCCGCGTGCCGTCGAGCCGCGAGAGGGTCTCGCTCGAGAGGTCGGCCGGCAGTTCGACGAGCGAGAACTCGGGCCGGATCTGGATGGCCCCGAAGTCGTCGCGGCTGAGGCCGCCCTCGTTCGCGAGCGCGCCCACGATCTGCCGCGGCTCGACCTTGTGCCGCCGCCCGACGGCGATGCGATACGTCGCCATCGGCTTGGCGCCGGGCCGGGGACGCCGCTCGGGGCGCTCGCCTCGGGCGCGTTCCGCACCCCGCCCGTCGCCCCGGTCGCCTCGGCCGCCCCGGTCGCGGTCGTCGCGGTCGAATCGCTCGCGCTCCGCCCGGCGGGGACGCTCGGGCTCGGGCTCGAGGAGCAGCGGCGACTCGCCCTGCGCGACGATCGCGAGCGCCGCCGCGACGTCCACCTCGGGCACGTCGTGGTGCCGCATGTAGTGCGCGATGATGTCGCGGAACCCCTCGACCCGGTCGGCCTGCTCGAGCGCCGCCGTGATGCGGTCGTCGAATCGCGCGAGCCGGGTGACGTTCACGTCGTCGACGCTCGGCAGCCGCATCTCGACGAGCGGCTGGCGCGTGGCCTTCTCGATGCGCGCGAGGAGCCCGCGCTCGCGGGGCGTGACGAAGCTGATGGCGTCGCCCGTGCGTCCCGCGCGACCGGTGCGTCCGATGCGGTGCACGTAGGGTTCGCTGTCGGTGGGGATGTCGAAGTTCACCACGTGGCTGATGCGCTCCACGTCGAGGCCGCGGGCCGCGACATCCGTGGCCACCAGGATGTCGAGCTTGCCCGACTTCAGCTGGTTCACCGTGCGTTCGCGTTGCACCTGGTTGATGTCGCCGTTGATCGCCGCGGCCGAGTAGCCGCGTGCGCGCAACTTCTCGGCGAGCTCCTCGGTGACGTTCTTCGTGCGGACGAAGACGATCATGCCCTCGAAGTTCTCGACCTCGAGGATGCGGGTGAGGGCGTCGACCTTCTGCGCGTACGAGACCACGAGGTACCGCTGGGCGATGTTCGCCGACGTCTGCGTCTTGGTCTTGACGGTGATCTCTTCGGGGTCGTGCAGGTACTGCTTCGACATGCGGCGGATCGCGGCGGGCATGGTCGCCGAGAACAGGGCGACCTGCTTGCTGTCGGGGGTGTCGGCGAGGATGGTCTCCACGTCCTCGGCGAAGCCCATCTTCAGCATCTCGTCGGCCTCGTCGAGCACGAGGTACTTGAGCTCCGAGAGGTCGAGGGTGCCCTTGTCGAGGTGGTCCATGATGCGGCCGGGCGTGCCGACGACGATGTGCACGCCTCGGCGCAGCGCCGAGAGCTGCACGCCGTAGCCCTGCCCGCCGTAGACCGGCAGGATGTGCACGCCGCGCAGGTGAGCGGCGTAGCGTTCGAACGCCTCGCAGACCTGCAGGGCGAGCTCGCGGGTCGGCGCGAGCACGAGCGCCTGCGGGCTCTTCTGCGACACGTCGAGGCGCGCGAGGATCGGCAGTGCGAAGGCCGCGGTCTTGCCGGTGCCCGTCTGTGCGAGGCCCACGACGTCGCGGCCGGCGAGGAGCGTGGGGATGGTCGCCGCCTGGATCGCCGACGGCGTCTCGTAGCCGACGTCGTCGAGCGCCTTGAGCACCGCACCCTCGAGGCCGAGGTCGGAGAAGGTCGTGGCGGGCTCCTCGGGAGCCTCGACCTCGACCGGAGCATCGCCGGAAGTCACGCTTCAGGGTAGTCCGTCGGGCTGGGAGCCGTCAGGGCGCCGGGCGTCGGCCGACTGCGCGGGTGCTGCGGCACAAGGGGAAGTCGAAACGGTTGAACGCTCGGTTCGCGACGGCGCCCGGGCACCCGCACCCCTCGCCGACACGCCCACCGCGCGAGGGTGGCCCAGTGTGCGGCATCCGCTCGTCGATTTCAAGGGGTGGCGAACCGGCCGGGATCTCGGAAGGGTGGGGCACTTCGTGATCGCAGAGGAGGAGCACATGCTCACACTGACCGACACCGCCAGCACCGTCGTGAAGGAGATCGTCTCCCGCAGGGGCGGCCCCGACGGCACCGGCCTCCGCATCGACATCGAGAGCCCCGAGGCAACGGAGTTCTCCGTGGCGATCGTGCCGACGCCCGAGGAACGCGACGCCGTGGTCGAGCAGGCCGGCGCGCACGTCTTCCTCGGGGAGGACGCCGCCGTGGCGCTCGATGACAAGACCCTCGACGCACGGGTCTCGGAGGACGGCCGCGTCGCCTTCGACATCCTGCCGCAGCACTCCTGACCGGATGCCGCGCCACGGCGCCCCCGCCCGCTCCGGCGTGCGGGGGCGCCGCCCGTCTCGCAGCGGGCCGTGATTGCGGCGAGCAGCCGGGCGCAGCACACTGACTGCAACCGATCCGGAGGGACGACACCATGACCGACCCAGACGTCACGCCCGCGCCCGCGCCGTCACGAGCCGAGGAGTCGGCCGCGGCCAGCGCCGGCGCCGCGCCGGCCACCGCCCAGCACGTCGTGCTCGTGCACGGCGCCTACGCGGACGGCTCCTCGTGGGCCGAGGTCATCCCCATCCTGCAGGCGGCGGGACTCGACGTGACCTCGGTGCAGAATCCGCTCACCTCGCTCGATGACGACGTCGCAGCGACGCGCCGGGCGCTCGACCTGCACGACGGCCCGACGGTGCTGGTGGGGCATTCGTGGGCGGGAACCGTCATCAGCCAGGCGGGTGACGACCCGAAGGTCATCGGCCTGGTCTACGCCGCAGCGCGAGCCCCCGAGGTCGACGAGGACTACGCCGCCCTGGCCGCGAGGTTCCCGACGCCGCCGGCCAGCGCCGGCATCGTCCACGCCGGTGGCTTCGCCCAGCTCGGTGAGCGTGCCTTCCTCGACCACTTCGCCGGCGGAGTGGATCCGGTGCGCGCTCGCGTGCTGTACGCCGTGCAGGGACGGATCGCCGACACGCTCTTCGCGTCGCGGACCACCGTGGCCGCGTGGCATGAGAAGCCGTGCTGGTATGCGGTGTCGAAGCAGGACCAGACGACCTCGCCCGACCTCGAGCGATTCGTCGCACAGCGCATGGGCGCGACGACCATCGAGGTCGACGCCGGCCACCTGGCGATCCTGACCCACCCCGGGGAGATCGCGGACCTGATCCTCGCGGCCTGTGGCATCGGTTCCGCCTGACCCACTGCGGACGCGCTGTTCTATAATCGAACGCACCGCAAATCGGCATCGCTTCCGGCGGTGCGCGACCGCCATGCGCCCGCATCCGACCCCAGGGGGACCATGCCCGCCGAGACCGAGGGCACGACCCCCGCGCCGCACTCGCAGACGCTCTCCCGCGGCATCCGCGTGCTCGAGATCCTGGCGGATGCGCGCGAGCCGCTGTCGATCGACGAGCTCGCGCAGCGACTGGGCGTGCATCGGTCGGTCGCGTATCGACTGCTGCGCACGCTCGAGCACCACCGGCTCACCGTGCGCGACCCTCGCGGGCGGATCATTCTCGGGGCCCGGCTCGCGGCACTCGCGGCGGGCGTCGCCCACGACCTGCAGGCCGAGGCCCTGCCCGAACTCACGAGCGCGGCGAACGAGCTCGGCATGACCTGCTTCCTCGCCGTGCTCGACGGCGACGAGATCGTCACGCTGACGAGCATCGAGCCGCGACACGCGATGGCGTCGGTCGCGCAGCGCCCGGGCACGCGGCACGCGATCGGCGTCGGCGCCCCCGGCAAGGCGATCCTCGCCGCGCTCCCGCCGAGCGAATGGCCGAGCGATGTGGATGCCGCGCACCGGGTCGAGCTCGAGGAGGCGCGAACCCGCGGCTACGCCACGAGTCACGACGAGGTCATCCCGGGCCTGCGATCGACCGCCGTGCCGCTGCAGCTGCCGAGCGGGCAACCCGCGGCGCTCGCGGTCGTCTACGTCTCGAGCGCCCGGTCGGACGGCCAGATCGCCGAGCGGCTCGCGAGCGCCTCACGTTCGATCCGCAGCGCGCTCGGGGCGGCCTGACCCCGACGGCGCACTGCGGCGGGCGCCGAGGTCGCACGCGGGCGGGCTCCGGAGTCACACCGCGGCTGGTGCCTTCGACGACAGGATCGGCCGGAAGAACGCGGCGAGCTCGTCGGTCGCCGTCAGCGGCAGCACGTGCGCGACGTACTGGTCGGGGCGCACCACCACCACGGCGCCGCCACGGTCGATCTCGCGCTCGTCGAAGATGTCCTGCGCGGGGTCGGTGGCGTAGACCCGCTCGTAGTCGATGAGCTCGAACGGGCCGGTACGGGGCTTGAACGCGTCGGGCACCGCATTGATGTCGACGCCCGTGTAGTCCTGTTGGTAGATCACCTTCACGTCGAACCACGCGTCGCGACCGGCGTCCGCCGGCGTCGCGGCGATCGGCGAATCCGGCGCCGTCGCGATCCACTCGGCGAAGTTCGCGACGTCGGATGCCTCGCCGGCGGATGCCGCGTCGGCGAACACGTAGATGCGCCACCGGCCGTCGGCCGTCGCGTGATGCCCGAGGTGCACCGGATTGGCGTCGCACACCCGCACGACCGGCGCGGACTTGAAGCGCTTGCCGATCGGGAACCCGCTCGCGAGATCCTGGTGCGCGGCCTCGCCGACGATCAGCGACGGGGCGTACTGGGTCATGAAGCCGGCGGGGAACTCGAACGTCTGCGCGTAGAACTCCTCGAGCTCCGACGGCGAGGCGAACTCCTCGGGCTTCTTCGCCATCATCGTCGACCACTGCTTGTCGAAGTCGATGAGGTTCTGGGCGACCACCTGCCGTTCGGCGGAGTAGGTGGCGAGCAGGCTCTCGGGGGCTCGACCCTCCAGCACGTGGCCGAGCTTCCAGCCGATGTTCCACCCGTCCTGGATCGACACGTTCATGCCCTGGCCGGCCTTGGCGCTGTGGGTGTGGCAGGCGTCGCCGGCGATGAACACGCGCGGGGTGCGCGAGCCCGCGGCATCCGTCGGCACGTCGTCGAATCGGTCGGTGAGGCGGTGGCCCACCTCGTACACGCTGTGCCATGCCACGTTCTTCACGTCGAGCGTGTAGGGATGCAGGATCTCGTTCGCCGTGGCGATGACCTGGTCGATCGTGGTCTTGCGCACACCGTGGTGGTCGTCGGGCGCGACCTCGCCGAGGTCGACGTACATGCGGAACAGGTAGCCGCCCTCGCGCGGGATGAGCAGGATGGAGCCGGCCTCCGACTGGATCGAGCACTTGGTGCGGATGTCGGGGAAGTCGGTGACCGCCAGCACGTCCATCACGCCCCACGCGTGGTTGGCCTGAGCGCCCGCCATGTGGCATCCGATCGCCGCGCGCACCCGGCTGCGAGCGCCATCCGCCCCCATCACGTACTTCGCGCGCACGGTGCGCCGCTGCCCCTCGCGCTCCCCCGCGGTGTGCACGAGCGACACCGTCACCGGGTACTCGTCGTCGCCCTCGTCGGCGACCTCGAGGCCCTCGAACTCGTAGCCATAGTCGGGCTGCAGGCGCGTCGGCGCGTTCGCGGCGAACTCGGCGAAGTAGTCGAGCACGCGCGCCTGATTGACGAGGAGGTGCGGGAACTCGCTGACGCCGCTCGGATCATCGGGGGTTCGCTTCGCCCGCACGATGCGCGACGGGTCGGCGGGATCCGGCTTCCAGAACACCATCTCGGTCTGCCAGTACGCCTCGGCGACGATGCGCTCGGCGAACCCGAAGGCCTGGAACGTCTCAACGCTGCGGGCCTGGATGCCGTCGGCCTGGCCGATCTCGAGTCGCCCGGGACGGCGGTCGACGATCCGGGTCATGACGTTCGGGAACATGGCCAGCTGGGCCGCGGCGATCATGCCCGCGGGACCGGCCCCCACGATGAGCACGTCG
The DNA here is from genome assembly GCF_004216665.1 of Agromyces ramosus. GTDB lineage: Bacteria > Actinomycetota > Actinomycetes > Actinomycetales > Microbacteriaceae > Agromyces > Agromyces ramosus. The sequence continues at coordinate 1,102,342 of NZ_SGWY01000001.1, forward strand.
ACCTCGTCGGGAAGCTCCTCGGGGCGATCGAGGCCCACACCGGCGGCCGGGAGCACTCGGGGGTCGCCGGAGACGTAGCCGTGGTGGTGGAACTGCACGGGGCTCTCCTCACATCGTCGTGTGGTGCGCGAGGGCACATGTTCGATTATCGAACGTGTCATTCCCATATCGCGCATGGCGATACTATGCCTCCGAACCGCGATGGGCAAACCACGGCTTCGTCGTCGTTCAAGCTCCTCAGAACGCGAATCCGGCGACCAGGTTCACGAGGGTGGCGAGGATCACGGCGCCGAACAGGTACGCCAGCAGGGCATGCCGGATCGCCGCCTGCCGGATGACCGAGGCCGAGATGTTGGTGTCCGACACCTGGAACGTCATGCCGATGGTGAACGCCAGGTAGGCGAAGTCGCCGTAGGCCGGCGGTTCGACCTGGTTGAAGTCGACGCCGCCCGGGCGCCCCGAGTAGTACAGCACCGCGTAGCGCAGGGTGTAGAGCGTGTGGATCAGGAACCACGACAGCACCACGCTCAGGATGGCCACCGCCCCCAGGACGTCGCTCTCGGCGCCCGCCTCCCCCGACGTCAGCACCAGCACGAACACCGTCACCACGAGGCTCGCGAGGCTCGCGAGCACGAGCAGCACGTCGCTCATCGTGCGAGTGGGATCCTCCCGGTAGGCGTGGGCCTTCGTCGTCGGGGCATCCATCCGGCCGATGGTCGCCCAGATCCAGACGAGGTAGACGATGCAGGCGGCCGACCACCCGGCGGCAGCGGCGATGCCGTACTGGCCCACCGCGACGACGATCCCGGCGACCACCGCGCCGACGACGCCCATGACCACGTAGCGCGTGCGTGCCTGACGGCGTTCACGTTGCTTCATAGCCCGATCGTCGCATGCCGGATGGCGCGCTCGAATCGCATCGGTCGTCGGATTTGCGTTGCCACGGACCTTTCCGTCGCTTGTAACTTGGTGCTGTGATGCGCGCGGCAGCTGGTCGGCGGAACTTCGTCGCCGCGGCGACCGAGAGCGTGAGCTTCGCGGTCGCGAATCACCTGACCGCTGCGGCAGTCGTGCTCCCGTTCATCTGCGTCGCGTTCGGCGGGAGCACCTTCGCGGCGGCGCTGATCTTTCCCATCTACATCGCCGCAAACCTGCTCGGGGTGATCCTGGCGCCGCGCGTGCTGGGCCTGCGTTCCGTATCGAGGTCGCTCGCGCTGATCCTGGCCTTGATCGCGACCGTGTTCGCGGTCACCGGCATCGGAATCCTGTTCGTGAGCCCCGAGTGGCTGAACGCACTCCTCCTCGTCGCCGCGGTCGTGGGCCTGTTGTCGGGTGTCGCATCGATCGCCGTGGTGGAGGTGATGTCCTCCTCGCTCGCATCGTCGGAGAAGTCGGCGCTCGGCGTCGTGCAGAGCTCAGGTGGTGCGGTGCTGACCCTGGCGATCACGGTCGTGCTGGCGACGTTCTTCCTCGATCCGAACGGGAGGGACGCCCACCTCGCCCTCCTCTGGATCGGTATCACCGCGATGGTCGTCGCAGCGCTCTCCCTGCTCCGCATTCGCTCGACCGGGTCCGGCGTGGCGACCAGGAATGTGCCGGTCGGCATCCTCACCGCCTTGCGGGCTCGACCCGATCGGAAGAACCCCTGGGTTCGCGAATTCCTCGTCACCCAGGTGCTCTTCCTCTCCATCGCCCTGGGAACGAGCTTCTACAGCGTCCACGGCGCGACCCTGCACGGGCAGAAATCCGAGGCCCTCCACTACATCGTCGCGGTCACGGCGATCGGGACCCTGCTGTTCACCGCGTTGTGGACCTTGAGTCGACACCGGGCGACGATTCGCGGGCTCCTGCTGACGGCGGCGGCGCTCGGTGTCTGCGCTGCCATCGCGGCGCTCATCGCGGACTACAGCGGTGCTGAAGCGCTGCCGATCCTGAGCGGCGTCGTCATCGTCTTCGCCGCAGCCGGTGGGGCGGCGACGACCAGCACGCGGTCGACGTGGATGTATCACAACCTCGGAGAGGAGGCCGATACCGAGGTGATCATCTTCTGCCAGGTCGTGCTGGGCGTCACCGCGACCGCCGTCGGACTCGTCTTCGGCGTGCTCGCCCGCCTCGAGGCCGTCGCGCCGGCATGGGCCATGCTCATCCTGTCGGGCTACGCCCTCTTCCATGCTCGGAGAGGACCCCGCGTCCGCATCGCGGAGCTCGGCCCCGGCCACACGCACAGCAACCACGGACGTCACTTCGGTGGCTTCCACTGGTGACCGCGGCGACGACGCTGCGCTTGACCGGGTCGTACACGGCACAGACGGGCGCCTGCCCGGTGGGGTGAAAGTCGTGCCGCACGCGCTGCCGTGAAGGCCCCTGACCCGGCAGGTTGACCGGCAATTCGTGGCGCGGCCGACGAGCAGACATGCGGACCATCAATCGCGTAGGGTCTGGACGTGGCTCGACGACGTGAACTCTCAGATGTTGCAGATGGCATTTCCGGGCACTTCGTTTTCGATTCGCCAGCGAACCCGGACTGGCCACTCGCCCATGTTGCCCAAGCGGTCCGCGCAGGCGCGGGCACGGCGTACTCGTTCGACATGATCGCGGGTACGGCCAAACCGGCATCTGGCCATGTTCGCTCGGTATCGGAGATGCTGCAGCGCGATCTCGCGCGTCATCTCGGCGTTCGACACTTGCCGCGCGAGTGGGTGCGCGAAGCGTCGCTCACGGTCGACATCGAGGCGTCGACGCCGGGCACGGTCGCCCCGGTACGGTGCCAAGTCCGCATTCTTGACGATCGAGGAATCGCGCACACCACCACAAGACGGGGCAGAACGACAATCCCGGCACGCGTGGCCCCCGCGAGACTACGCCGATGGTTCCACCGCTTGTTCAGCGCACGAGACGACCGTCGTTGAGGGTGCCGGATCGCAGAGCGCCGCTATTCTCCCAGTTCGGGTGTGGAAGCACGTGTGTGGGAGCCGCAGCGAACACGACTTCAAGGAGGGTCATCCGTTGACCACGAATGTGGCCCCGCGGGCCGTCGGACGTGTCGCGCGCATCGTTGGTCTCAGCATCGGCATCCTCTGGGTGCTCGCTGGATCGATCGGTTTCCTCAGCGCCGCCGCAGATCCCGTTGACCTGCTCTCACGGCCGGCGCCTGCTCTTTTCCTGCTGCCGGGTGTTCTGCTCGCGGTTCGCGCGGTGATGATCCGAGTGAGGATCGACGGAGAGACGCTCACAATCGTGAGTTGGTGGCGCACGTACCGGTTCACCAAACACGAGGTGGAGGAACTGCTGGTCGAGCACTACTCCGGGTACATCAACCGCTGGGCCGACACCGACATCATGGCGCGCAACGTCAAGATCATCGGGGTGGCCATCGCGGGGCGCGATCGCTTCTTCCCAGCGACGGCCATGACGAGCGCCAGCGCAAGAAGGATCCTGCCTGACCTCGCCCGCGCACTTGAAGTGGCAATGGAAGTCATGCCGCAATGAGGGATCGCTATACGAACAAGGTGTGGGCGACTCTCACCACCTGTCGACTCACTCCGGGTGAATACGTCGGGAGCGTCCGTCGGGCTCAGACCGGATGTCGACTGCACGTCCGTCTCAGCTGGTCCCAAGGGGTCACCGGAAGGACCTGGCGCGCCCTGCGTCCGTGTAGTTATCTGCGGGAAGGACCGCGCGCCTGCTCGCGACACGAACGGCACTCCTATGAGTTCCCCAGCCGGTACGATCCCACTTGGCCGGACGAGAGGAACCCGATGACCGACGCCACCGCCAGGACGCCGCTCACGAAGCGCCGTGCGTTCTGGATCACGATCACATCGTCGGTGATCGGTGCGGCCATCGTGTCCGCGTTGGTCATATCCGTGGTTCTCGGTGCTGCAGGAGGAGGGATGCAGACTGTGGCGGGCGCGTCGGCCGGCCCGACGGCGACCGCCCCCGAGACGACGCCGACGAGCGCTCCTGTGGTCACGCAGCCGCCCGCCGCGATCGAGACACCCGAACCGACTGCGAATGCGGACCGGATCCCGCATGCCTGTGAGGAGATCTACACCCGCGACCTCACCCCCGACTTCCACGGCCTCACCCTGAACCCGGAATGGACAAACGATCCGGCATGGTGGGGCGGGAGATACTTTGACGAGGATGTCCACCACACCGTCACCTCGCAGTCCGCGATCACCTGCAAGTGGGCGGCAGGCGGGCCGACCGACCGTGGCCTGTTCACCGACATCGCATACATCAGCCCACTGCAGATGACGGAACTGCCCACCCGCCTGCAGCAGCTCGGGCAGACCTGTTATGAGGAGCTGCAAGGCACACGGTGTGTGTATGAGACCCCGAAAACTGATGACGGGAACGCCGGCGAATCCCACTTCTTTCGGGACGGGATCTGGATTGCGACCCACTGGATCAACGCCGGCCCAGACGGGTACACGCACGACATCGTCGCAGCGCTCTTCGGCTAACGCGAACGCACGGTGTCGCTGTCACAGACACGACCCCCGACGACCTCGACGCCGTCGAGCTTCCTGCCGGCACGTGGGTGGCCTTGCCGCGAGCTCTTCGGCGGTGTCGAACGGCAGGCTGACTTCCTGCAGGGCGCAACCGTAGACAAAGCGGTCGGCGATGATGTCAGGGTGGAGTACGTGTCCAAGGTGCCCGGTCCGCCGCTCGACGGCCTGATCGACGACCTCTACTACTTGGAGGGTGCCCCGCCATACTCTCGGTTGATGCTGCCGGCGGCGCCCGCGCCGTTGCTCATCGTCAACCTCGGGGCGCCGTTTCTCATCCGCGCAGGCACCGATATACAAACCGTCGAATACGCCGACGGCTGCGCGGTCACCACGCCCACCCGTGCCTGGGAGTTCGGCTACCCAACCCCGACCCGGTCGGTGGGCGTCCACTTCAGGCCGTGGGGGCTGGCCCCGTTTCTTCCGATGCCCGCTGCGGAGTTGTGCGACCGACCGGCGACGGTGGAGCAGATCTGGGGCCAGCCCGCCATCGCTGAGTTGCGACACCGACTGACGTTGGCGGATGCACCGCAGGAAATGCTGAAGTTGCTCGAGGAGGAACTGGTGCGTCGGCTGCGCGCGATCGACGGCCTGGACATCGTCCGCCATATGAGCAGCGCCATCGCGGAGACCGGCGGAGCGGCGCCGATCAGCGACCTCGGCGTGGCAACACGCGCCAGCAGCACGTACTTGGCGAAGCGGTTCAAGGAGGTCATCGGCGTCACGCCGAAGCGGCTGGCGCGCAGCTACCGATTCACCGCCACCGTGTTGGCGCTCGACGTGGCCGCACCGATCGACTGGGGCGATGTTGCCGCTGGCGCAGGCTACTTCGACCAGGCCCATTTCGTCCACGAGTTCCGGGAGTTCACCGGGCTCACGCCGACCCGGTATGTCGAAGTCCGGCAACGCTTCCTCCGCGAACATCCCGGCCACGCGCTGGATGGCTGGCCGCTGCCAGCCGATTGATTTCTTACAAGAGCGACCACCCACGACACACAAGACTTGGGACTCTGAACAGAGGAGGAACCCATGGGGAAAGTGGTCATGAATGCGTCGGTGTCGGTGGATGGCTTCATTGCGGCTGAGAACGACGATCCCGGTCCACTGTTCGAATGGTTGGTCAGCGGTGACGTGCCGTTGGACGACAGCGGCGTACTGAACGTGTCGCAAGCGTCCTACGACCACATCCGGCCGTACTGGGACCAGATCGGGGTGACGATCGCCGGTCGCCACGTCTTCGACATCACGGACGGCTGGGACGGGACGCCTCCGAGCGGGATCGACCACGTCGTCGTCGTGACACACCGGCCGGCACCCGAGGGCTGGGACTCCAACGCGGCGTTTCACTTCGTCGACGGTATCGAGGCGGCCGTGGCCAAGGCGAGGGAGCTCGCGGGTGACCGCACTGTCGAGGTCGCTGCTGGCGACGTGGGCGGCCAGGCGCTCGCCGCAGGTTTGGTCGACGAGGTACGCATGGACGTCGCGCCCGTCGTGCTCGGGTCCGGCAAGCGGTACTTCGGCTCCGTCGACTCGCAGCACCTGCTGGAGGACCCGAACGTAGTCATTCAGGGCAACCGAGTGCTTCACCTGTGCTATCGAGTGCGCCGTTGACCGATCCCTCATTGGATGGGCGAAGCCTCGTCCGGGTAGGCCTCGTCAGCCAGCGACAACACGATGGGATGTCCCGGTAACGGTTCCCGGGTAGCTGATGTCGCACGAATGCGAGACGGCGAGGGACGAGGGACTCGTGCAGAACGAGTGAGGGGATCGCCTCATCAGCTTGCAGGTCGACAGTTCGTGAATATGCCCATCGCGTGCTCGCGCTGGGGTCTGAGGACCAGGCGCCTTCGACGCTGCCGTCAGCTCGCTCGACGTGAACCATCGCGAACGGGACCCGATGGGCATCGTCGGAGCCACCTCTGGGGGCGATGGTCACGCACCAGCGTCGAGGCGGAGCATCCTCGATGATTGAGGTGGTGACGTCCCAACGGCGTGATGACAACCGCCTCGTGAATCGGAGGACAGGGAGCCCATGGATGCGCGCGCGACTCATGCAATGAGCCTAGGGGCCGGCGTTGTTCGCCCACCGACACCCGCCGACGGCGCCTGCTGACGCTGCACTCTCATCGAGGGACCGGCTTTCGGGCGCAATGAAATCCTCGATGATTTCGACCGCTGTCGACGCGGCCGAAGACGGGGTCTGTGGTGAGCGACGCGGTCAGCTGGCCGTATGCGCGGTCATCATTATCGACACCAGGATGCCTCCCAAGTCAGGTCCGAGCCGGGCGACGGCGCGGGTCGGAAGAGGCTGATCGAAGACCTCCGAGTAGGCCTCGTTCATGCCGGCGAAGTCAGCAGGTTGTGCAAGCAACACGGTGACCAGGGTCACGTCGGCAAGAGTGCTGCCGCTCGCATGAAGGATGGCCTCGCAGTTGTGCAACGCCTGCCGTGTCTGATCCTGAATCGATGACCCGGCCAGCTCGCCGGTCGCCGGATCGATCCCGACCATTCCCGACACGTAGATCGTCGAACCCGCTCGCACACCCTGGCTGTACAGCGGAGAGCTCGGCGCGTTGTCCGTACGGATGATCTGCCTGTTCATGGACCGGAGCCTATGCCTGCCCGGGGCAGAACAACCGAAATGCCGCGCACGCCCTGACATGCACGAACTCGAGACCGCAGCCCGAATGTGACCGGATTGCGGGCGCTGAGCGACCGGCTTTCGGGGCGCGTGAGACGGATGGATAACCGACCGCGAAGGGGCGAACTGTGCCGAGACCTCGAGTTCCGGAGGAGCTGGATACCGCCCTGAGCGGATCAGTTCCACCAGGCACGCACAGAGTCCGATCTGCTCGACGACGGTCTCGACTTCGTCGACGTTCGACTCGACGATGCGGCGGTGCACTGGCGTGAGCCATTCTGAACTGACACCCACTGGGGACTCGCTTACGCCCTCGTGGATCACGTTCTCGTCGCCGACTCAGAGCTGACTTGTTCGAGCTGCGGTCAGAATGTGGACACGCGAATTGACGCGAGCTGAAATCTGTCGACCTGAACGGCCTGAGATCCCCGAGATTCTGCTGTAGCGAGGGAGGGACTCCAACCCGCGACACCACGATTATGAGCCGTGTGCTCGTATCGGCGGCCCGAATTGCCGCAGTCAACCGTCGCGAAGCTCGGGACTTCGCTACTCTTCGCTCACGAGACCGCTACACGGTCATGCGACGAGAACGCCAAGTGTGGCCAGAATGTGGTCACGCGTCTCGCGCAATCGGCGGCTCTTGATGTGATGCATCAGGTCATGCCTGACGGTTCTGGATCAGGACATCTCTCACAGTTGAGGTATCAGGACATCGTGACGGATAGAGGGTTTGGCGGGTTCGTCCGCGGAGTCGGCCGTTGCTGAAGTATTTGGTGCCGCGCTTGGGCCGGATCAGAAACGCAACGGCCGGCCTCCTTGGAGTCGAGCCGGTCGGCTGACGCGCCCGTAGCTGTCATCCTGCTCGAATACGCCAATGGACGTGTGGTCGACCTGATCAGCGGCTTCCACGGGTCGCACACCGGCGTACTCATCCCACATGGTTGGCCTCAACTCCTCAGAGGTGGCCGACGTCGTGCGCGAGGGCCAGCATTGGCTGCAGGAACTGCATCGTTCGTTGGCGGCGGACTCACACCTTCTTCAGCGCAGCTTCCGCGGCAGGTCCATCTTCCCAGGCCATGTGCAATCCGAGCGGAGCTCAGGGCCTCCACGGTTGCGACAGAGTTACCGCTGCGACAGGCTCAGCTCATGGACACCGTGATGGAGCTCGAGATCGGGCCAAGCCCCGAGCCGGGGTCCTTCACGGTGCGCGTGCTCCGGTCGGCCAGTGGCGACGAGCCGACTGGAATCATCACGCTCGACGTCGACGAACTCCTCGCTCACCGGCCGCTCTTGGAAGCCACAGTTCTCTCATCCGCGGTCTCTGCACGGCGCATCCTTCCAGCGACGGAGGTGGTCTTACGTGCCATGGGAGAGCGGTTATTCGTCGCCACGTTCGACGGCGCGGTCGGCGCGGCGTATCGCACCAGCCGGGCGATCGCCTCGGAGCGAGGAACGGCGCTCCAGATCGCGCTGCGCCTGACGGCGCCGGAACTCGCGACGTTACCGTGGGAGTCTTTGTTCGATCCTCAGGCCGGGGTATACCTCTGCCGGAAGGAGCCGCTTGTACGCCACGTCCCCGCGCCACATGCGTCGCCGGCGCTTGCGATTTCACCGCCGTTGCGCATCCTCGCCATGGTGGCCTCGCCACGCGGGCTGCCCAAGCTTGACGTCGAAGCTGAACGCGAGCGCCTGGAGGAGGCGCTGCGGCCTCAGCTCCTCGACGGCCTCATCCACCTCGAGTGGCTCGAGGAGGCATCATGGCAGGGCATCCACAGCAGACTTCTCGCGAAGAAATGGCACGTACTGCACTTCATCGGGCACGGTACGTTCGACACCGAGTCCGATGAAGGAATGCTCGCGTTCGTCGGCCCGGACGGCAGGGCCGATCTCGTCCCGGCGAATGCTCTCGCAGACCTGCTCGACGAGGCCGAGCCAACACCAAGACTCGTCGTCTTGAACTCCTGCCAGTCGGGTGCAACTGGCGCCACCGATCTCTTTTCGGGCACAGCCGCGGCACTCGCGCACAGCGGGATCCGCGCGGTCGCGGCAATGCAGTTCTCGATCAGCGACTCGGCCGCTATCGCGTTCGCACGGGCCTTCTACACTGCGCTTGCCTACGGCCGAGGCGTGGATGAAGCAGTTCGGAGCGGCCGCATCGGAATCCTGGGGCTCGGCCGCGGCACACTCGAATGGGTGACGCCGATGCTCTATCTCCGCGGCGATGATGCGCACCTCTACTCGATCACTCAGGCGCCAGCGTCGACCGAAGTTCCGACGAAGCCAGAACCCAACCCTGACCCGGAAAAGGTAGTGCAGCCGACGTCGCTGCCGGAGGCAGAACCCGAACCTGACCCGGAACCCGTCGTGGAGCCGCGGTCCCTGCCGGAGGCTGAACCCGCACCAACGCCCGACCCGAAGCCGGAGCCCGCACGGGAGCCGAAGTCGCCACTGGACACCGAACCCGAGGCCGCGCCGATTGCAGAACTTGAACCCGAACTAAAACCTGTTCTGGAGCCGAAGTCGCTGCCGGAGGCCGAACCCGAACCCGAACCAACGCCCGACCCGAAGCCGGAGCCCGCACGGGAGCCGAAGGCGCCACTGGACTCCGAACCCGAGGCCGCGTCGATGGAGGAACCCGAATCGGAATCCGAGGCCGGACCATTGCCGAGGTCGGAGGCGGACCCCGAAGCCAGCCCCAACGCAGTTGCTATACAGGCACTGGCAACTGAGGCGAGAGCGGGTGCCTTGACGGAATCCGCCGAGCCGGAGTCCGCGCCGTCCGGAGCCCGACGCCGCTGGGTGCTTTGGATCGGTCTCGGAGGCGTGCTGGTGGTGGCAGTGATCGCGGCCATCAGCCTCTTGCCTCGATGGTACGGCGGGGGCAATCCATCGATCGGTTCCCTGGTTGGAGTTACGGTGCCGATGAATGGGATCACCTCATCCAACCTCTCGTGCCAAGCGGGAGACCGCATGATCATTGCAGCGTCGGGCGAGGGATGGTACGACGCCTCGGACGCGTCGCGAGTCGGTCCGGAAGGGCTCACAAACGGCGAGCTCCCCGAGCTGCGGGTCCTTGGCTCAGCGAACACCGCCTCGCTCATTGGATGGCTCGACACTGACGATGACGACAAGGATCGATTCGCCGTCGGCTCGTCCACGAGCTACGCCTGTCCCGTCGACGGCACGCTATATCTCGGGATCAACGACAAGGAAATCATGGACAATCGCGGCCAATTCGAGGTCGTCGTCCAACATGTCCCCGCTCAGGAGTGAGTGGATGGCCATACCCCAGCGAGTCTAGAGCGAGTCTGGCGGTCGCTTCCGGGGCGAACGTGAAAGCAGTCCAGCGCATGCTTGGGCATGCCTCTGCGGCGAAGACCCTCGACACCTACTCGGACCTCTTCGACGATGATCTCGATATCGTTGCTGTCGACTCTCGACGAGGCCGCGTCGAGAGTTCTGAGCGCGCTCGACTGACACCGAACCGCGGCACGGCTACACGTTGGCGGATCACGATCCCATTGTCGGAATCACACCCAGTCGGTTTGAGATGTGGTCAGAATGTGGACACGCGAATCGACGCGAGCTGAAATCCGTCGACCTGAACGGCCTGAGATCCGCGAGATTCTGCTGTTGTAGCGAGGGCGGGACTCGAACCCGCGACACCACGATTATGAGCCGTGTGCTCTAACCACCTGAGCTACCCCGCCGGGTAGGCCTCGTCGGTCGGACCGAAGAGAACCAGAGCCCCGAGTCAGGATTGAACTGACGACCCCTTCCTTACCATGGAAGTGCTCTACCACTGAGCTATCGGGGCGTGTGCCGAACTCGGCAACCGTACGAGGATATCACCTCGCAAGGTGTGCTCCGAATCGGCTGGCGTCAGCCGATTGCGGACTCCGACACCACCACGAACGCCACGAACGCCACGTAGGCGGCGATCCCGAGCACCGCGATTCCGGTGAAGACGTACCCGAGAATGAGGCCGGTGAGCGCGGCCGCGCCACCCTGATCGCCGGTGCGGCGGATCTGGCCGCGCGCCAGATGGCCGCACACGATCGCCGGGATCGAGCCGATCGGCCCGAGAACGACGAACGACAGCGCGAGCCCGAGACTCACCCACGCGAGCACGTTGTGCGGCCGGGTGGGCGACGCGGGTGCGTGCACAGCGACCTCCGCCGGCACAGACTCAGCCGCCGGCACAGGCCCAGCCGACGGCGGCAGGGTCGGTATGGGTGTCGGCGCAGGGGCGGTCGGCAGGACGTCCATTCGGGCTCCATCGTCAGGGTCGCGCGCGTCGAGAGGTCGCCGCGCGAGCCGGGGGTCGGGGGTCGGCTCAGACTATCGGCGTGCGCGGGTCCGAGACGGATGCCGCAGGCAGGTCGCCCGCGGCATCCGCTCGACTACTTGACCGCCCCGGCCGTGAGGCCGCCGACGATGTACTTCTGCAGCCAGAGGAACAGCGCCACGACCGGCAGCATCGCCATCACGGCACCGGCCGAGAACGCACTCCAGTCGGCGTACCGAGGGTTGGACACGAGCTTCGTCAGGCCCACCGCGAGCGTCTGCTTCTCGGTGTCGATGAGGATCACGGATGCCACGGCGAACTCGTTCACCGAGAAGATGAACGACAGCAGCGCCACGACCGCGAGGATCGGGGCCGCGAGGCGCAGGATGATCGTGAAGAAGATGCGAGCATGGCCCGCGCCGTCGATCTTCGCGGCCTCGTCGATCGACGCCGGGATCGTGTTGAAGAAGCCGTACATGAGGAAGGTGTTCACGCCGAGCGCCCCGCCCAGGTACACCATGATCAGGCCGATGTGGGTGTTCAGGCCGATCGCCGGGAACCAGTCCGAGATCGCGCTCATCAGCAGGAAGATCGCGACGACGGCGAGCATCTGCGGGAACATCTGCACGATGACGATGGAGACGAGTCCGACTCGGCGCCCCGTGAAGCGCATGCGCGAGAAGGAATACGCGGCGAGCGCGCCCAGGAACACCGTGCCGACGGCCGTGATGCCGGCGATGACGATCGTGTTCGCGAACCACTGCGTGAACGGAACCTGCGGGTCGGTGAGGATCCGCACGTAGCTCTCAAGTCCGATCTTCGAGAAGAGCGCGTTCGATCCGGTGAGCGTGCCCTGCGGGTTCAGCGACGACGACACGACGAACACGATCGGGAAGAGCGCGAACACCACCATCACGATGCCCACGATGTGGCGCCAGCCGGTCGCGCGGAACCATCGTCCGAAGCTGAAGGGCTTGCGCGGGGGAACGTACTCCGTGCCGCCGGGTCCGCCGGCGTCCGCATCCGCGATCGCACGACGCCTCGCCTCGGTGTCGAGCCCCGCCGCGAGGATCTCGGCCTCGACGACCGGCCCCTCGACCCACGACCGGTGCTGCTTCGTCTCCTTGGCCATCAGTTCAGCTCCTCGAGGGTCTTGGTGCGGCGGAAGGCGATGACCGCGATCACGGCGACGATGATGAAGATGATGATCGAGTACGCGCTCGCCAGGCCGTAGTCACGCGACTGGCCGGTGAACGCGACCTTGTAGACCATCGTGATGAGGATGTCGGTGAAGCCGACCGGGATGGGGGCGTTCGAGTCGCGCGGCCCGCCATCGGTGAGCATGTAGATGGTGTTGAAGTTGTTGAAGTTGAACGCGAACGATGCGATGAGCAGCGGGGCGACGGTCACGAGCAGGAGCGGCAGCTTGATCAGGCGGAACACGGCCCAGGGCTTCGCGCCGTCGACGGTCGCGGCCTCCTGCAGCTCGTCGGGGATCGACTGCAGCGCACCCATGCACACGAGGAACATGTAGGGGAAGCCGAGCCACAGGTTCACGAGCAGCACTGAGAACTTGGCCACCCATGGATCGGTGAGCCATGGGATCTCGGCGCCGCCGAGCAGCACCTGGTTGATGAACCCGAAGCTCTCGTTCATCATGCCCGCCCAGATCAACGCCGAGAGGAATGACGGGATGGCGTACGGCAGGATCATCAGCACCCGGTAGTACCTGCGGCCACGCATGCGCACGTCGTTGAAGACGATCGCGAGGAACAGCCCGAGGAAGAACGTCGAGGCGACCGAGATGAGCGCGAACGCGAACGTCCAGAGCGTGACGTAGACGAGCGGCTGCGCGAGGCGCGGGTCGGTGACGGCCCGCACGAAGTTGTCGAAGCCGACGGTGATCTGCCAGCCGGGCAGCAGCTCCTCGCCGTCGTCGGAGGTGAAGGCGCCGGTGCCGATATCGGAGTACACCGTGCCCGTCGTGACATCCGTCATCGTGCCGGATGCCTCGTCGTACTCGAGCGTCGAGACGTACTGGTAGGCGCTCGAGCCGTCGGGCGTGCGGAGGGCGCCGTCGTTCGGGTCGTCGGACACCGGCACGGCGAGCTCGGTGATCTCGTCGGTGCGGGCGATCACGTCGGCGAACTGGAGCGTCGTCCAGCCGTCGACCGCCACGGCCTTCTCGCCGTCGAACTCGGCGTCGACCTCGTCGAGGGGCGTGTCGTTCGTGCCGATGAGGGCGTCGCCGTCGGGGTCGGTCACGAGCAGCCCGAGGGTGCCGGCCCGGTCGACGACCGTCACCGGGTAGGCCGGCGAGTCCTCGACGCGCTGCAGCGACGAGGCCATGAGCGACGAGACGGCCTGCTCCTTCGAGCCGTTGTGCCCGGTGCCGTAGTTCGTGAAGGCGATGTAGCCGGTGTAGACGAGCACGAACACCTGGAACAGCACCAGGAAGATGAGGCCCGGCGTGAGGTACTTCGCCGGGAGCTTGCGACGCGAGAAGTAGATCCAGTTGACGGCCGCGGCGACGACGGCGACGACCGCGGCGACCAGCCACTGGTTGTTCATCACGAGCACGAACACGGCGTACACCGCGATCGCGTCGAGGATGGCGAGCATCACGATCTTGAGCAGGATCATCTTCAGGCCGCCGGATGCCGCATCGGCGATGTTCGCGGCCCGTCGCTGCCGGTTCGTCGGCTTCTGCGGCGTCTCCGCCGTGACGTCTTCGTCGATCGTGGTGGTCATCCTGCTCGCTCTTCTCGTCGAACGTGAGTGCTCCGGGTCGGATGCCGCAGCGGCATCCGACCCGGAGTCGTTCACTCGTTACTTGGTGATCGCGGCCTGCACGTCGGTCGTGAGCTTCTGCCACGTCGCGACGGGGTCGGCGCCGTTGATGACGTCGGCCTCGGCGATGCCCCAGTACTGCCACACCGATCCCATGGCCGGGATGGCCGGCATCGGCACGGCCTCGGCGCCGACGGCGGCGAAGCCCGCGATGATCGGGTCGCTCGACGCGGTCTCAGCCGCGGACGAGAGCGCCGGGAGGATGTTGCCGGCCTCGAAGAGCTCGAGCTGCACGTCCTCCGTGCCGATGTAGTTGACGAGGAAGTCGTTCGCGGCGACCTTGTTCTCCGACTCGGCCGAGACGAAGAAGCCCTTCACGCCGGCGAACGGCGAGGCGGGGGCGCCAGTCGGGCTGGGCACGGTGTCGATCGCGACGTTGACGCCGGCGTCGAGCGCCGCGCCCACGTTCCACGGACCGGTGAGCCAGAAGGCGGCCGTGCCGTCGATGAACGCCTGCTTGGCGATGTCGCCGTCGATGTCGGTGTTGAACACGCCCGTGCCGTTCTTGCCCTGGCTGCCGAGCCACGTGGCGAACAGCTCGCCGCCGGGGCCGCCGAGGCGGAGGTCGGCGGGGTCGTAACCCTGGTCGTTCGTGCCGAACACCGGGGCCTCGAACGCGGTCTGGAACGGGTACAGGTGGTAGGGATTGCCCTCGGCGCCCTGCTCCACAACGAAGGGCTGCGTGAGGCCGGCGGCCTGGCCCTTGGCGATCATGTCGTCGAAGCTCGTGGCGGCCTCGGGAACGAGGTCGGCGTTGCGGAGCACCGCGATGTTCTCCACCGCGTAGGGGAGCATGTAGGTCTGGCCCTCGTAGGTCGCCGCGTCGATCGCGACGGGGAGGTAGTCGCCGGATGAGTCGCCGAGCTCGATCGGCGCCACGACGCCGTTCGTCGAGAGCTCGCCCAGCCAGTCGTGCGCACCCATGGTGATGTCGGGGCCCTTGCCCGTCGGCACCTGCTGGATGAAGTCATCCTTGATGTCGGCGTTGTCCTTGCCGACGAGCTCGACCTCGACACCGGTCTTCTCGGTGTAGGCCTCGGCCGCGCCCTTCAGCGCGTCGACGCGCTCGGCGTCGACCCAGACCGTCAGCGTGCTGGCGGCAGAAGCGTCGCCGCCCGATCCGCTGTCGCCGGCCGAGCAGCTCGCGAGACCGAGGGTCGCGACGACCGCGACGGCCCCGGCAGCGAGGAGGCTCTTCGTGTTCACCCTCATTGGTGTGCCCTTCTCAGTGTGCGTGGAGTCGGCGCCTTCGCCTGGTGAGGGAGCTGTGTTCCCCGTTCCGAAGCCGGAACCGCGCACCGTGCCCGAAAGGCCGTTCTTCCGTGTGGAGTGCTCGCGATATGCAAGCGATTACAGGTATACCCTGCATGGCGTCCATTACCAAACCGGAGGCCCAGCATTGATACCGGTTCGTGATGATGACGTTACGGGCCGTTGCTGCAAGCGTTTCCATGATGTATCGAGATGACGTACAGTTTCCGTCATGACTTCCGAGTGGTGGCGCACTGCCGCGATCTACCAGATCTACCCCCGGTCGTTCGCCGATGCGAACGGCGACGGCATGGGCGACCTCGCCGGCATCACGAGCCGGCTCGGTGACCTGCAGGAACTGGGGATCGACGCGATCTGGCTCTCCCCCTTCTACACGTCTCCGCAGCGCGACGCCGGCTACGACGTCGCCGACTACTGCGACGTCGACCCGCGATTCGGCACGCTCGCCGACTTCGATGCGATGCTCGCCGAGGCGCACGCCCGCGGCATCCGCGTGATCATCGACCTGGTGCCGAACCACTCGTCGGACGAGCACGAATGGTTCCAGGCGGCGCTCGCCGCCCCGGCCGGCAGCGCCGAGCGGGCCCGCTACCTGTTCCGCGACGGCCGCGGCCCCGGCGGCGACGAGCCCCCGAACAACTGGGAGTCGGTCTTCGGCGGCCCGGCCTGGACGCGCGTCGTCGAGCCCGACGGCACCGCCGGCCAGTGGTACCTCCACCTCTTCGACAGCTCGCAGCCCGACTTCGACTGGACGAACGACGAGGTGCGCGAGGAGTTCCGCCGCATCCTGCGCTTCTGGCTCGACCGCGGAGTCGACGGATTCCGTGTCGACGTGGCCCACGGCATGATCAAGGCCGACGGCCTGCCCGACTACACGCCTCCTGCCGAGGGCGGCAGCATGGGCGGCGCGGGCGGCGTCGTCGAGCCGGTGGTGTTGTCGGCTGGCGCGGGCGCGTCGGTCGGGTCGGCCGAATCGGTGGTGTCGGTCGGGTCGGCGGGTGAGCTCGTCGGCGCCGGTGTCGGGTCGGCGGCCCGTTCCGCGGCCGGCGCTGCGGCGGGTGGCGCGGCGGCGGCGGGCGCGGCGGCGGCCGTCGCTGCGGCGAGTTCCGCGGCGGGTCCCTCGGTCTCCGCGACTCGGGAATCCGTCGGTGTCGACGCGACCGGTGTCGCACTCGAGCCCGCGATCAGCGACGAGGCCGGCGATAGGGCGCCCTATTGGGGACAGGACGGCGTCCACGAGATCTACCGCGACTGGCGCGCACTGCTCGACGAGTACCCCGGCGAGCGCATCCTCGCCGCCGAGGCCTGGGTCGACCCGCTCCCCCGCGTCGCCAAGTGGGTCCGTCCTGACGAGATGCACCAGGCGTTCAACTTCGCCTACCTCGAGACGCCGTGGAACGCCGCGGCCCTCCGCACGGTCGTCGACGCCTCGATCGCCGCGTTCGGGGGCGTCGGCGCTCCGTCGACCTGGGTGCTCTCCAACCACGACGTGGTGCGCCACGCCACGCGTCTCTCCGTCAGCGAGGCCAACCCGCAGGGCCACGGCCTCGGCCCCCGCTCGAAGGGCCTGCCCGCGTACGCGCCGGGCGTGCGGCGCGCCCGCGCCGCGACCGCCCTCATGCTCGCGCTGCCCGGCTCCTCGTACCTGTACCAGGGCGAGGAGCTCGGCCTGCCCGAGGTCATCCACCTGCCCGACGACGCCCGCCAGGACCCCACGTGGTTCCGCACCGACGGCGAGCGCTACGGCCGCGACGGATGCCGCGTGCCGATCCCGTGGGAGGCCGACGCGCCGAACTACGGCTTCGGCCCCGACGGCGATCCGTGGCTCCCGCAGCCGGCGCAGTGGGCGGAGCTCGCCCGTGACCGCCAGCGCGGCGTCGAGGGCTCGACGCTCACGCTCTACCAGGACGCGCTCCGCCTGCGCCGCGAGCACGACCTCGGCGCCGGATCGCTGGAGTGGCTGTCCGGGTTCCCCGAGGCGATCGTCGCGCTGCGCAACGGCGACGTCGTCGTGGTGGCGAACACGGGCACCGAGCCCGTCGAGCTCCCCGAGGGCGAGTTGCTGCTCGCGAGCGGCCCGCTCGACGGCCGCTCCCTCCCGCACGACACGACGGCCTGGCTCCGCGCCTGACCCCACGCACGGATGCCGCGGCGGCGCGCCGCTCGCCGGGCGCGCGCCGCGGCATCCGCTCCCCCCGCCGGGCGCCGCGCCGCAGCATCCGCTCCCCCGGCTTCCTCTCGATTGCATGACGAGACGAGTGCTGCATCCTCCATACGGGCTCGATGAGCTCTCGTCATGCGAACGCAAGCCGGTCGAGGCGACGGAACGGCACCGCAGCGGCGGAATGCTCGGCAGCGCGGTGTCCCCACCGGTGCCCGCCTCGCCGAACGAGCTCGAGGATGCCGCTGCTGACCGCGTCCCACTCGTTCAGCACCATCCGATAGCTGAGTCGCACCACGGTGTAGCCGCGCATGACGAGCTCGAAGTCGCGGCGCCGGTCGGCCTCGAACTCGGGGCCAGTGTGGAATCCCTCGCCATCGACCTCGATGACGAGCCGATCGCCGACGAGCAGGTCGACGTGGCCGACCCGTGGGATGAACACTTGCACCCGATGCCGGATGCCGTGGGTGCGGAGGAACAGCCGCACGATCGTCTCGATGCCCGACGCGGACCCCGGGTTCACGCGATCGACGAGAGATCTCCGCGATGAGGGGGCGAGTGCTCGCACCTGATCGAGGTCGCCGACGGAGATCGCTCCCACCGACACGGCCGAGTCCATGGCCACGATCGCCGCCGTCGGCTCGGCGCAGGCGAGCATCTCGGCGAGGGCGATCGGCAGGGCATCCCGCGCGCCCGTGATCACGGGGACGGTGCGATAGTGCAGGCACACCGCATGGCGCCGCCGGTCGAGCGGTTCGTCGGAGGCATCCGGGTTCCTGAGCCTCCCGGTGCTGCTCGGGACCCTCACGTGCAGGAGCGGATCGCCGAGCAGCCAGACGCCTTCGAGACGTGCTGCGGATGCCGCCGTGACCGCGCCGCCCACGCGAGCCGCCCGCACGACGTCTCGTGGGGCATCGGGGATGGCGAACCATCCGCGCCGGACCCGCTGAATTGCGTGATCCGACACTGCTGCCGACACGGCGGCTCGCGGAATGCCACCCCTGTCGAGCTCGCGGTACGAGAGGGCGCCGCCGTTCGCGCGGATGAACTGGATGACGTGACCATGCTTGCGGTCCATCAGGGGAGTCTGCGTGCCCTGATCTGCGTCGGTCAGCGGCCCTACATCATCGAGGGACGATCGACCGGATGGCCGCCTTGTCGAGGAATGCATGACGAGAGCGCGACGAGTTTCGCCTGGAGCATCCGACCGCGGCTGATCATGCAAACGCTCGTGGCCTCCGCGGAGGAGGTCGGCTGAGATGGCCGCTCGGTGCGCGCGCGGACGCGGCCAGGCGGGTGCGCAGCCCGGCCAGGAAGGGCGGCGGGCCGCCGCGGCATCCGCTAGTTCGTGTTGGCGTAGAGCCACTCGAGCGGGTCGACCTTGGTGCCGTCGACGCCGCCGATGCGGATCTCGAAGTGCAGGTGCGGGCCGGTCGACATGCCCGTGTCGCCGGTCGTGCCGATCACGTCGGCCACGTGCACGGTGTCGCCCACCTCGAAGCGGCGCGAGTCGTACTCCATGTGCGCGTAGACGCTGGTGATGAGCTCGCCGTCGATCACGTGGTCGATCATCATGACGACGCCGAGCGAGCCGCCGGAGTCGGTCGACACGGCCACGGTGCCATCGGCGATGGCCTGGATCTCGGCGCCGAGGCCCGGGTTGAAGTCCTGGCCGCCGTGGTCGCTCGAGCACCCGGCGCAGTTGCGGTAGCCGAAGTGGTCGCCGATGTGCACGCCGACGGCGAAGGGCCACTGGATCGTGCCGGCCGGGTTGTTCGTGAAGTCCCCGGCGGCGCGGATGCCGGCGGCCGCCGCGTACTCCTGGATGGTCTGGTGCTCGTAGCCCTCGCGCTGCATGCTCTGCGCCACGATGTCGCCGTTCACCACCACGCGCTGCCCGTCGATCGAGTCGGTGCCGTAGTTCGCGAGAGCCAGCGCCTGGACATCCTCGGGCGACAGCAGCGAGAGCGACGGGATCGTCGTGGCCACGGCGAGGAGCGCCGCGAAGCTCATCGCGACCATGCTGACCATGCGGCCGGCCGCGCGGCGCCGACGGGTGGGGGCGGATGCCGCGGGGCGCGTGCTCGGGCGGCTCGCGGCGGGCACGGGCATCCGGCGAGCCGCCGCGCCGTGCCGCACGTCGGAGCGCACCGCTCCGACACGGGATCCGCGGGAGCGCGAAGCACCGGCCCGGGAGGCGTCGGCGCGGAGCGTGTCGCCTCGAGGCGTAGCGGCGAGCTCGGGCGAGCGGCGCGTCGACGGGGTCGCGTCGGCCGCGGAAGCCGGACGGACTGGCTCCGGCGTCGCTCCGAACCCGAGCAGCTCGGAGACTCCGGTCACGTCGGCCGGCACCACGGGCGACGGGTCGGATTCACGCAGTCGATCGCGGCCGCGGAGCGGGGCCGCCTCGAGGTTGAGGGACGCCCGCGACGGACCCGTGGACGGATCCACGGTCGGCAGCGCACCGGCGGCGGCGGCGATCGCCGCGGCGAATCCGGCGGCCGCGTCGGCCGGCGGCACGACGCCTGAGGAAGCGCGGGCTACGGGACCGGATACGAGCCCAGCGGACGCGGAGGCCGCGGTGGCGGCGATCCCGGCCGTGCCCGTGATTCCGCCGACGAGGCTCGCGAGGTCGCCGTCGATCGCGTCGAGCGCGGCGGGCATCGACGCGCCACGGCGTGGACCGGCCGGAGCGGATCCGGAGGTCGATCGCCTGCCGGCCTTGCCTGCCTTCGGAGCCTTCTCGGCCTTGGGGGCCTTTCGGGCCTTCTCCGCCTTGGGAGCCTTCGCCGCCTTCCGATCCGCCCGCGCGCTCCGGCCGCCGTGATCGCCGCGACGGCCGCGAGGTGCGTCCACGTCGGCATCGCTCGCGAAGTCGGCATCGTCGTCGCCGAGCCCGGCGAACAGCGCGTCGAATCCGGGTGCCTCGTCGCGGCGAGCGGCCGAGCCGGCGCCGGGAGCCGTCGAGCGGCGGGGGGAAACGGAGGAGGCCGAGCTGCGACCGGAGGAGCGGTCGGCCTGCTCGGCCTCGGAGGGTGGGGAGGTGTCGACGCCACGGCGCCGAAGCGCTGTGGTCTCGACGGCCTGATGGGACGCGGCATCCGCGGCGCCGAAGATGGAGTCGAAGGCGGGACGCTGGGGGGCGGGCTGGGCGGGTGCGGGAGCCTGCGGCGCCGAGATCTGCACGGCTGGGGCGACTGGGGCGGTCTGCTGCTGCATGGCCGTGGCGGCCGGGGCGGGCGGCTGCTGCATCGCCGTGGCGGCTGGGGCGGTCTGCTGCTGCATCGCCGTGGCGGCCGGGGCGGGCGGCTGGTGCGTGGGATAGCCGGCCTGCGCCTGCTGCACCGGATACCCGGCGGGCGGCGGTGCGGCGAATGCGGCGGCGGCCGCCGCGGCCGCGAGGCGCTGGGCCTCGGCCGTCTCCCGTTCCCGGATCTCCCGTCTCGTCAGGGGTCGCTCAGGCCGCAATGGGACCTGGGTGCCTGGCGCAGAACCGTCGGGCACGAGGGGGGACTCGAGCACGTGGGGGGACCTTCAGCGTTTCGGGGGCGGGAAGGGACTGGGAGGTGAGCATCACGACTCGACGTCGAGATAACGGGTTGGTAAAGCGTAACCGTTCTCGTCGGCCCGCGCCACGCGACGCGGAGATTCCCGTCCGTCTCGAACGTCGTCGAGCACGACATCCGCACAGGGCCGCGGATGCCGCGCCCGGCAGCGGGCGCGCGCGAATCCGCGACACGCCGAGCGGGTCGTCCGCGACGGAGGCCGGCGGCGAGCGCACGAGCCGCTCGGACGAGCGCAGAGCGGTCCCTTCTGCGCACCTCCACGCTGCACCGGCAGCACCCGTCAACCGGCCGGCCGCCGGGCACCGTTGCCGCCAGGCCGGGCCCCTCAGGCGTCGACCCCCGCCTCCCGCAGCGCGCGGGCGAGCTCCTCGTAGAGCCCGGGCGCCGCGGCGACGAGCAGCTCGCTGTTCTCGTGTCCGCCGCGGGGCCCGCCCAGGCGAGCACCGGCCTCGCGGGCGATGAGCGCTCCGGCGGAGTAGTCCCACGCGTTGAGGCCGCGCTCGTAGTAGGCGTCGATCCGACCGGCCGCGACGGCGCACAGGTCGAGCGCCGCGGAGCCTGCCCGACGGATGTCGCGGATCCTCGGCAGCAGCCCGAGCAGCACGGCAGCCTGCTCACGGCGATGCTCGGCCGCGTACCCGAATCCGGTGCCGACGAGCGCTGCGGAGAGCGGCACGGCGTCGTTGACCGCCAGGTCGCGTCCGGCGAGCCGTGCGCCGCCGCCGGCTGTGGCCTCGAACAGCTCACCCGTGACGGGGTTCACGACCACGCCCGCGATGGTCGTTCCGCCGATCGCACCGCCACCCGCACCCTCGACCACGGCGATGCTCACCGACCACGCGGGGATGTCGTACAGGAAGTTCACGGTGCCGTCGATCGGATCGACGACCCAGTCGAGGCCGCTCGTACCGATGTGCGTGGCGTCCTCCTCCCCGACGATCCCGTCGTCGGGGCGCGCTTCGAGGATCAGCGAGCGGATGAGCGTCTCGGTGTCGCGGTCGACGGCGGTCACGATGTCGGTCGGCGTCGACTTGGTGGCCGCGACGCTCACCCCGGCCCGCCGCGCCTCGAGCGCGAACTCCGCGGCCCGTACGGCGATATCGCGCGCGAGGTCGAGCAGGGCGGCGGATGCCGCGGAGGCTGGGGATGCGACGTGCTGGCTCATGCCCATCACGCTACGCCCCCGGGCCGATCGGGAGCCGCCGACGTGACCCGCCGCGACGTGACCCACACGACATTTGCGACGACGCCGAGAACGACGAAAGCCCCGGGTCACCGGGGCTTTCACACGTGGCGAGTGAGGGATTCGAACCCCCGAAGTCGTAGACAGCTGATTTACAGTCAGATCCCTTTGGCCGCTTGGGTAACTCGCCGATCGCACCCGACCGCGTTCCTCACACAACCGGGGGCCTGTCAAGGATACCCGCGGACTGGCGCGGCGAGAAATCAGCGCCGATGAGCGGATGCCGCGGCCCCCGCAGCCCCCTCCGCAGCCGCTCCGCAAGCCTCCCGTCGGGCCGTGCGCGCCCCGGCTCACCCGTCCTGGCGCCACCATGGCACGTCGATCGGCGCGGTCTGCGTGAGCTCGGGATTCGGTGCGGTGTACGGGTACTGCGACGGCTGCGGCGCCGGGCGGTTCTGCGGGCGTCCGCCCCCGCCGCGGAGGCCCGACCGCTGGATGACCCGCTGGATCGTCAGCCCGCGTTGGGTCGGCGAGCCGACGAAGCGGATCTCGCGAAGACCCTGCTCCTGCGCGGCGGACTCGAAGACGAAGTGCCCGTAGTTGAAGATGCGGCCGATGATCGGCGTGTGCACCGAGATGTCGAGGATGCGCGAGATCGGCATGGTCGCCACGTGCTGCGACAGGATCCCGTGCACGCGGAACACCCGCATGTTCGTGACGACGAAGCGGTCCATCCGCACGCCGAGCATGCGCCACAGCGAGTGCAGGAGCAGCGCCAGCGCGGCGAACACCGGAACCCAGTACGCGCCCGAGGGCAACGCGCCGAGCAGGAGCACCACCGGGATGATGGCGAGCAGTTCGAGGAACGGACCGAAGACCGCGGCCCAGTGCTTGCGCACCTCGTCGACGATGACTTCGCCCTCGTCGGCGATGAGGTAGCGCTCGACACGGGGATCGAGGAACAGCACGCTCATGGCGTCATGTGGCGAGCGAGGTGAAGAACCGGCCGATTGCCTCGACTCCGGACCAGACCGCGGCGGTCGCACCCTCCACCGCGGTCGCCGCATCCTCGGGGCGGGTGACAACGTAGAAGATCGCGAAGATGACCACCGCGGCGATGAGGATGCGCTTGACCCACTTCACGCGAACTTCCCTTCGAGTTGCTGCTGGCGGGCCTGGTCTGCCCCCATGAGCAAGCCCCGACCCGGCCCTTTTTACCGCAGGTGGTGGCGCACGGGCAATGCGCCACGCAGGGGAACCCGCAATCGGCCTCCCCCATCGGGGGCACACGACGGTCACGGCCGGGATCGCGGTCAGGCGATAGGATGCCTCCTGACTCGGTCAGACCGGGGATGACGCGCCGAGACCGGGGACCCTCGGCCACCGGGAACGAGGAGCACATGGCCGGCATCGAAGAGGTCGCGAAGCTCGCGGGGGTCTCCACCGCGACCGTGTCGCGCGCGCTCAGCGGCCGCGGGCACGTCTCCCCCGCCTCGAAGGCGAAGGTGGTCGAGGCCGCGGCGCGCCTGGGGTACGTCGTCTCGTCGAACGCCTCGAGCCTGGCGTCGGGACGCACCCGCAACATCGGCGTGGTCATCCCGTTCCTCAATCGCTGGTTCTTCTTGTCGGTGCTCGAGGGTGCGCAGCAGTCGCTCCTCCGCAGCGGGTACGACCTCACCCTCTACAACCTCTCGGGCGACGGCCAGGAGCGGTCGAGCGTGTTCGAGCACTTCCTGCTGCGCCAGCGGGTCGACGCCGTGATCGCCGTGTCGCTCGAGCTCACCGAGCCCGAGGTCGCCCGCCTGCACGACCTGGGCAAGCCGCTCGTCGGCGTCGGCGGCCCGATCCCCGGAGTGCGCACGCTCACCATCGACGACGCCGCGGTGGCGCGCCTCGCCACCGAGCACCTCATCGCACTCGGGCACTCGCGGATCGCGCACATCGGAGGCGACCTCGAGTTCGACCTCGACTTCCACCTGCCCACGAATCGCCGCATCGGCTACGAGGGCGCGCTGAGCGACGCCGGCATCGAGATCGACCAGCGCCTGTTCGCCCCAGCCGACTTCACGATCCGCGGCGGCTACCACGCGGCCAAGCAGCTGCTCGGCGTGCCGCACGACCGCCCCACCGCGATCTTCGCGGCATCCGACGAGATGGCCATCGGCTCGATCCTCGCGGCGCGCGACCTCGGCCTCTCCGTGCCCCGCGACGTGTCGATCGTCGGGATCGACGACCACGACCTCTCCGACTTCTTCGGCTTGTCGACCGTTGCGCAGTTCCCGCGCCTGCAGGGCGAGAAGGCGGTCGAGATCCTCATGGAGCAGCTCGAGCCCGAAGCGGATGCCCCAGCCCACGCCGCGGCGACGCCCCTGCCGTACGAGCTGCGCGTGCGCTCGTCGACCGCGCGTCCTGACGAGCGCTGACGCCTCGAGGCATCCACCCGGAAAGGAAGACGGAACGGAATGACCGACTCCACCACCGACACCCGCACGACCGAGGCATCCGCCGTGCTCGCGAGCGACCCGAACTGGTGGCGCCAGGCCGCCGTCTACCAGATCTACCCGCGCAGCTTCGCGGACGCGAACGGCGACGGAATCGGCGACCTGCCGGGCATCACGAGCCGCATCCCGTACCTCGTGGAGCTCGGCGTCGATGCGGTGTGGCTCTCGCCGTTCTACCCGTCCGCGCTCGCCGACGGCGGGTACGACGTCGACGACTACCGCGACGTCGACCCGAAGCTCGGCACGCTCGCCGATTTCGACGTGATGATCGCGGCGCTGCACGCTGCCGGCATCCGACTCATCGTCGACATCGTGCCGAACCACTCGTCGAACCGGCACGAGTGGTTCCGGGAGGCGCTCGCGTCGCCACGCGGCTCGGCGGCCCGCGATCGGTACATCTTCCGCGACGGTGAGGGGCCCGACGGAACCGAGCCGCCCAGCGATTGGCAGTCGATGTTCGGCGGGTCGGCGTGGCAGCCGGTGGGCGACGGGCAGTTCTACCTGCATCTCTTCGCGCCCGAGCAGCCCGACTTCAACTGGGCGAACCCCGAGGTGCGCGCCGACTTCCTCACGACGCTGCGCTTCTGGGCCGACCGTGGCGTCGACGGGTTCCGGGTCGACGTCGCGCACGCGCTCGCGAAGGACCTCACGTATCCGCTGCGCTCGCACGCCGAGCTCGCAGCCATGCAGATCGGCGCCGAGGGGTCGCATCCGCTGTGGGACCGTGAGGAGCTCGACGAGATCTACGCCGAATGGCGGGCGGTGTTCGACGAGTACGACCCCCCGCGCATCGCGGTGGCGGAGGCGTGGGTCGAGCCCGCGCGCCGGCACCGGTACGCGGCGCCCACGAGCCTCGGTCAGGCGTTCAACTTCGACCTGCTGCGAGCCGACTTCGACGCCGACGGGTTCCGCGCGATCATCGACCAGAACCTCGAGTCGGTGACCGTCACGGGATCGTCGAACACGTGGGTGTTCTCGAACCACGACGTCGTGCGGCATGCGACGCGCTACGGCCTGCCCGACGACCACGGCAACGACGGGCAGGTCGGGCGCCAGTGGCTGCTCTCGGGCGGGGTCTCCCCCGAGCTCGACGCCGAACGGGGACTGCGGCGCGCCCGCGCGGCCTCGCTCCTCATGCTCGCCCTCCCCGGCAGCGCCTACCTCTACCAAGGCGAGGAGCTCGGCCTGCCCGAGGTCGCCGACCTCCCCGACGCCGAGCGGCAGGACCCAACGTTCTTCCGCAGTCCCGGCGTCGACGTCGGGCGCGACGGATGCCGCGTGCCGCTGCCCTGGGCACGCACGGGCAGCTCGTTCGGGTTCGGCGCCGACGGCGCCCACCTGCCACAGCCGTCGTGGTTCGGCGACTACTCGGTCGAGGCGGAGCAGGCGGATCCCGACTCCACGCTCAACCTCTACCGCCGGGCGCTCCGGCTTCGTCGCGACCTGCAGGACGGCGAGCTGCTCACGTGGCACGCGCACCCCAGCGGCTCCGACGACGTGCTGTGGTTCGAACGGCCGGGCGGCTGGCACTCGCTCACGAACTTCGGCGACGCGCCCGTCGAGCTGCCCGACGGCGAGGTGCTCGTGACGAGCGTCCCACTCGTCGACGGGCTCCTCCCGGGCGCGGCGACGGCCTGGCTCCGAGGCTAGGGGTTCGAGACCGACGGATGCCGCGGGCAGGCGGTTGCCCGCGGCATCCGCCCGAGGCATCCGCTCGCCCTGCACGTGCTCGCTAGACTCGGGCGTATGGCAGATTCAACGTTCGACATCGTGAGCAAGGTCGACAAGATGGAGGCCGAGAACGCCGTCAACCAGGCCCGTAAAGAGGTCGACCAGCGCTACGACTTCAAGAACGTGGGCGCGTCGGTCGAGTGGAGCGGCGAGAAGGTGCTGCTCAAGGCGCAGACCGAGGAGCGCGTCAAGGCGGTGCTCGAGGTCGTGGAGTCGAAGTTCATCAAGCGCGGCATCACGCTGCGCTCGCTCGACGAGGGCGAGCCGTACCCGTCGGGCAAGGAGTTCCGCATCGAGATCGGCCTGAAGAACGGCATCGACAGCGAGAACGCGAAGAAGATCTCGAAGATCATCCGCGACGAGGCGCCCAAGAGCGTGAAGAGCCAGATCCAGGGCGACGAGCTGCGCGTCTCGTCGAAGAGCCGCGACGACCTCCAGGCCACCATGGCGCTGCTCAAGGGCAAGGACCTCGACGTCGCCCTCCAATTCACGAACTTCCGCTGACCGCGTGACGGCCGAGAGCGAGCGGATGCCTGCGGCTGACGCCGCGACCGAACCCGACGAGCGCACGCCGCAGCCCGGCGTCGACGTGCCCGACCGCCGTGGGCGCACCGGCCTCGACCGCGTCGGCCGCGACCTCGACCGCAACCCGCGGGTGCGGGTGCGCGACGTGCGCGTGCTCACGTCCAACTGGTACGTGACCCGCACGACGACCTTCGACTTCCAGCACGCCGACGGCACCTGGACCACCGAGGAGCGCGAGACCTACGACCGCGGCGACGGTGCGACCATCCTGCTCTACGACGTGGCGGCCCGCACGGTGCTGCTCACGCGCCAGTTCCGCTTCCCCGCCTACGTCAACGAGCACCCCGACGGCATGTTCATCGAGGCAGCGGCCGGCCTGCTCGACGAGGACGACCCCGAGACCGCCATCCGCCGCGAGGCCGAGGAGGAGACGGGGCATCCGGTGGGCGACGTCGAGCACGTCTTCGACGTGTACATGAGCCCGGGCTCGGTGACCGAGCGGCTGCACTTCTTCGCGGCGCCCTACGTGCGCGGCACGATCGCCGACGGGTCGCGTGCCGGCCTCGCCGACGAGGGCGAGGACATCGAGGTGCTCGAGCTCTCGTTCGACGACGCCCTCGACCGCATCGGCCGCGACATCGTCGACGCGAAGACGATCATGCTCCTGCAGTGGGCGGCGCTGCGCGGTCCGTTCGCTGCGGCGCGCGCCTAACGAGACGGTCTCCGCCCAGCTGCGGTTGGCTTCGGGTCTCGGCACTCGCGTGCCCCCGGTCGGCGGAAACGTGTGTCCCGCTTATTGGGAGTACGTGACGACGCGCGCACCACATAACGTGTCCATGTGCAGTCCCAACCCCCCGGCTTCGATGCGAACTCGTCGCTCGACGCCCTCCGCGATCCGGCACCGATTCGCAAGAAGGGCGCATGGGTCGGCAGCGCGGCCGTGCTGGCGGTGATTGCAGTCCAGATCGCGGTGCCTTTCGTCGCATTGATGCTCCCTCCTCCTCAGAAGTTCGGCTTCCAGATGTTCTCCGGCCTCGGGGGCGCCCGTGTGTTTGTCGTCGACGATGAAGGTGCTGTTCGAGAACTCGATGATGTCGAGCAGACCGTGGGCAAGGTACGGCCTGACATCGATTGGCTACCCACGCTGCCGGAGGCGGTCTGCATCGCTGTTCCTGAAGCCGTTGAAGTGCGGGTCGAGCAGTCAGGCCGCGAGCGGAGCGTCGTATGCGACTGACCGAGATCCGAACTGATCCACGCCCCGTAGCGATTGCCCGCATCGGCGTGGGAATAGCCACAATCCTCAACTCGATCGAGGCCTATCAGATCCTCTCCGGCGTCGCATCTGGTGGGCTGACCGCACCGGTTGCAGGCATTCTCACACCATCACTCGCAGCGCTTCTCCCCGTCGTCGTCGTCGCCCTGGTCGCAGCCGTTGCGGTCACGATCGGGTGGCACACGGAGTGGGCGGCGACTGTGTCAGTGGTGGTCAGTGTGACGTTCTTCTTCTGGGACCAGCAGATCTACAGCAGCCATCGCCTGCTTGCGACCCTACTGATGGCGTACATGATCTTCGCGAAGGCAGGAACTGCTTGGTCAGTGCGACCGGCCCCCGGTCGGCCCCCGGTCGTCTGGTGGCCGCAGTTGCTGATGATGACCCAGTTGTCGGTGTGCTATCTCTTCTCGGCGCTCAGCAAGATGAACGTCGTGTTCCTCTCGGGCGCGCCGCTCTCGACATGGGTCTGGGTCGACCTCCCCTGGCAGTTCTACACCGTCGCTGCCCTCTGCACCGTCGCTGTCGAGTTGGTCATCGCGTTCGGCCTGTGGTTTCGATCGAGTCGCCGCGTCGCCGTTCTGCTCGGACTGGGATTGCACCTCTCGATCGTCGTGCTGATGAAGGCAGATACGGTCGTCCTCTTCGCGTTCGCGCTCACGTGCGTGTCGCTGTACCCGCTCTTCATCTTCCGCCCGGCTCTGCGCTTCCCATGGATGGCCGATCCGGAGCCCACTAGCGAGGGCCGTAGCCCCGCAACCACCGCGTGATCGATGCGTACGCAGCCGCCCGCGCCGGCTGCCGCGACAGGAACACGTCATGCAGTGCCCCGTCGATCCACGCGACCGACACCTCGGGGCCGAGCTTCAGCACCCGCTGGGCGATGTCGTCGACGACGAGCACGATGTCGGTCGTGAACATCGCGGGGTCCCACCTGGGCTGGATCGTGGATCGCGCCGACAGCAGG
This sequence comes from Agromyces ramosus, assembly GCF_004216665.1. Lineage (GTDB taxonomy): Bacteria > Actinomycetota > Actinomycetes > Actinomycetales > Microbacteriaceae > Agromyces > Agromyces ramosus. The sequence continues at coordinate 1,131,811 of NZ_SGWY01000001.1, forward strand.
CTGAGGACCGGGGCGCCCACGTCGATGCCGGCGGCGACCGTGGCGTGTCCTGCGAGGATCGCCGTCAGCCAGGCCGGGTACACCGTGAACCCACGCTCGGGTCGCCATTCGCCCGAGTACTCCCACTCGCCGTCGAACGCCTTCGAGACCGTGCGGGTGTAGAAGCCGAGGTCGACGTTCGGCATGGGGCCCATCGGGTTGGTGCGCGCGCCCCAGGCGACCACCGGCGTCAGCACCTCGCGTCCGATCCGGCTGCCCTGGAACTCGAGCCACGGGCTGTTCAGCACGAGCGCCGCGGCACGTCCGGGGTGCCGCGCCGCCCAGAGGCTGAGGGTCAGGCCGCCGGTGGAGTGCCCCAGCAGGATCAACGGCCGAGCGGATACCCCCGCGGCATCCGTCGCCCCGTGCCCCATCGCCGTGAGCGCGGCCTCGATATCGGCGTCGTAATCGGCGAGGTTCGTGATGTACCCGGGCGTCTGGCCGGGACGCAGGCTGCGGCCGTACTTACGCAGGTCGAGTGCGAAGAACCGAGCACCGGCGTCAGACCAGAACCGTGCGAGCTCGGTGTTGAAGAAGTAGTCGGTCCAGCCGTGCACGTAGAGCACGTCGGTTCCGGATGCCTCGGGCCGCTGCTCCCACGGCCACCGGAACCGGTCGGCCGCCGACGAGCGGTACTGCACGAGCGTCGCGACGACCTCGCCCTCGTCGTCGCTCCCGAGCGGCAGCGTGAGCTGCTCGAACCCCTCGCCGAGCACGTCGGGACGCCACGTCTCGACGCTCTCCTCGGCCACGGCACCTCCCCCGCCGCCAGCCTATCGATGGTTGATCGCGTGGCTCGAACCAGGGGGCGCCGTCAGTTGGTTGCGGCGAAGCCTGCGATGATGCCGATCGCCGCCGGCGTCATGACCACGATGAAGAGCACGGGCAGTAGACAGAAGATCAGCGGGAAGATGATCTTGACCGTCACCTTCATCGCCTGCTCCTCAGCTCGCTGTCGTCGCTTGAGCCGCATCTCGCCCGCTTGGACCCGAAGGACATCACCGATCGCAACACCGTACGCGTCGGCTTGAATGACCGCGCGAATGAAGCGTCGCAGATCCTCGGTGTGCGTGCGACGCTCGAGCTCCATGAACGCGTCGCGCCGCGTACGCCCGATCGACATGTCCTGCAGCACGCGGATGAGCTCCTCCGCGAGCGGCCCCTTTCCGTTGCGAGCGGCCTTGGCCATGGCTGCGTCGAAGCCGAGTCCCGCCTCGACGGCGATCGTCATCTGGTCGAGCGTATCGGGCAGCGCGAGCTTGATCGCCTCCTGCCGGTCGTGGGCTCGGCTGTTGATGAGCACGTCCGGCAGAAAGAACACGAGCACCGTGAACGCGATCGCGAGCAGCAGCTTCCAAGCCTGAAATCCTCCATTGAACGCGAAGAGCAAGCCGAGGACGATACCCAGAATACTCAGGATGATCTTCCAGCTGATGATCCCGGGGATCGACCAGCCGCTCGGCCGCCCCGCGTAAACCAGCTGCTTCTCGAGCCATCCGATGTACCCGCGCGGGGCTGCGGCGATAAGCGAGGCACCGATCGACGACTGTTGGACTGGGGGCAGAGACGGATTCTCTTCGGTGAGCTCGGCAGAGGTAGAGGCAGCGGCACGCTTGCCCGGGAACAGTAGGAAGACGAAGGCTCCGATGGCGAGTGCAGTCGCTCCGATGATGACGTAGATCACCACAGGTCCAGTCATCTCAGAACTTCACTCTCACCGTGAAGGCCATCCAGACCGTCCCGAGAATCAGGAGGAGCACCGCGACCACCAAGGCGATCACGCCGATAACTGTCGTGAAGAAGACGGACAGGTAGTTCGGATTCGTGATGAGCAGGAAGACGAACACGAAAATCGGCAGGGAGACAAGGACGATGCCGGAAAGTCGCCCCTCGGCGCTCAGCGCCTGCACCTGTCGTCGGATCTGGTTGCGCTCGCGGATGGTGCGACCGACTTGATCGAGCACCTCCGCCAGGTTGCCGCCTGTCTCCTGGTTGATGGCGATCGCCTGCGCGACCCACTCGAAGTCGTCGCTGTGCATTCGCCTGGCAGTGATGGCGAGCGAGTCGGCAAGATTGCGACCCAATCGCACCTCGTTCACGACGCGCGCAAGCTCTTCGCTGGTCGGCTTCTCGGCCTCGGCCGCGACAGCGCCGATAGTGCGATTCAGACCGTGCCCCGCACGCAGTCCACCGGCTATGAGCTGCACGGTGTCGTCGACCTGATCAGCGAACCTCGATTGGCGTTGCGATGTGCGCATCGATACGACGAGTCTGGCTCCAACGGGCGCTAACACTGCGAGTCCGACTGCCCACAAGACCCAGGTCCCACTGGCCAGTCCAACGAGAACTCCAACGAGGGCGAGAACTGACGCGGCCGAAGCGACGAGCACCACGAAGCCAGAGGGTTCCGTCTTGATTCCAGCGAGTTCGAGTTGTTCAGCACCGAACCAGCGTCTCGTGCGCTTCGAAGAGGCCGACTCGATCGCCGCTGTCGTCTTCTGAGTGACTCTGGTCAGAGCCGAGACGTGCTCTACCCCGGGCGCCAACCGACGGTCACGGGCGACCCTCGGCGCCGGGGGCGCGATGACGAAGAACAACAGTGCGAGCAGCGCCAGTAGCGCAATTCCGACGCCAAGCCCGAGCACTATGGGGTTCATCGGATCTCGCCGAGCATTTCGCGAAGGTCGGGCTGGAAGAGCGCGACAGGAAGCGCGATGCCGTGGTCTGCGATTCGCTCAGCGAAGCGTGGTCGTACTCCCGTCGGTTCGATTCGCCCACGCAGGCGGCCCTCTTCGTCGTACCCGGGCGAGTAGTCGAAGGTGAACGCGTCCTGCAGGGTGATGATGTCACCCTCCATGCCGTGCACCTCGGTGACGTGAGTGATTCGCCGCACGCCGTCTTTGTGGCGGGTGATCTGCACGATGAGGTCGATCGCCGATGCGATCTGCTCGCGGATCGCGCGCAGCGGCAGGTCCATGCCCGCCATCAGCACTAGTGTCTCCATGCGGCTGATCGCGTCACGTGGGGAGTTCGCGTGAAGTGTCGAGATCGATCCCTCATGGCCGGTGTTCATCGCCTGCAGCATGTCAAGCGACTCGGCGCCGCGCACCTCGCCCACGACAATGCGGTCTGGCCGCATGCGGAGCGAGTTACGAACGAGTTCGCGAATCGTGATCTCACCGCGTCCTTCGATGTTCGGCGGGCGCGACTCGAGCCGCACGACGTGGTCCTGCTGCAGCTGTAGCTCCACGGCATCTTCGATCGTAATGATGCGCTCGTCATCCGGGATGAACGCCGAGAGCACGTTGAGCAGCGTGGTCTTACCGGTGCCGGTTCCGCCCGATACGAGGATGTTGAGCTTCGCGCGCACGGCGGCATCGAGCACGGTCGCAACCTCGCGTGTGAGACTGCCAAAGCCGATGAGGTCGTTGACGTTGTACGGGGTGCCCGCGAACTTGCGGATCGTGAGCGATGCACCGTCGACCGCGAGCGGCGGGATGATCGCGTTGACACGCGAGCCGTCCTCGAGTCGCGCGTCGACGAGCGGCGATGACTCGTCGATGCGACGGCCGACGCGGGCGACGATCCGTTCGATCACTCGCCGAAGCTGCGCCTCGCCAGTGAACCGATGCGGCGTTTCGATAAGACGGCCGTTGCGCTCGACATAGAGCCGATCGAATCGGTTGACCATGATCTCGCTCACGGTCGGGTCGGCGAGAAGTGGCTCGAGCGGGCCGTAGCCGAGCACGTCGGCACCGATGTCGTCGATGAGGCGATTGCGCTCAGCGGTCGAAAGGGCGAGCTGCTCTGCGGCGACGATCTCCGCGAGTTCCGCTCGCGCCAGCAGGTGCAGCTGTTCCTCAGTGAGCGAAGCGTCGTTGAGTCGCGAGCCGATACGCGAGAACAGTTCCTCAGCAGCCTTCTCCTTCACCGCTGCGAGGGGGTCGGTGGTGACTACTGGACGCGGTCGCGGCTGTGGCGCCGGCGGATGGAAGATGGCGGGCTCGTCGCCCGTCAGGCCCGCGCTGCCTAAAGCCAGGTCGGTCGCCTGCAACGCCGCGGCCTGAGCGCCGAGTTGGATTGACGCTCCGGACGGGGTGGCATATGGTGCGCTCGGTGCGGGCGCGAACACATCGGCGCCCTCCTGCTCTGCGCGAAGGGCGCTCAGCCGATCATTCAGGTTCATTCGATCGCCGCCTTCTCTGGATTCTGCTGCGTTTGGGGAATGCCTCGGGTGCGATACGCAGGACGATCGACCGGATCGCCTTCGCCGCGGGGTCGCGAACGTCATCGTGGATGAGCGGCACACCGCGATTGCTCGCAAGCAGCACGGCCGATGACCTCGGGACCTCGACGTCAACGGGGGCGCCGATGATGTTCTCGACATCCTTGGTGGTCAGACCGCTGAGCTTGTCGGTCTGGTTGACCACGATGTGCCGGTTCCCTGGCATGAGACCCAACTTCGTGAGCAGTTCGAATTCGGTGCGCATCGCACGCAGGCTCGGTACGCCCATGTTGGTCACGAAGACGGCATCGGTGACGTGCTCGAGGGCGACGAGGGTATGTTCTCCGAGGCCGGGCGTCGTATCGACGATCACGTAGCGGAATGTCGCCCGAAGCCGGTCGATGAGCTTGGCCAACGCGCGAGGTGCGACACTGTCGCCGAGTTCAGGGGAGGGGGCGCTTGCGATGACGAAGAACCCGTCATCGTGGTGCGTGAGTGTGGTCTTCAACACCAGCTCGTCGGCCGCCCCATCCGCAACCGCATCGACGATGGTGCCCGTGGGGTCGAGCGCGAGCGCGGCGGTGATGTCTCCGAACTGCAGGTCCGCATCGACGAGCACGACCGAGTTCGGTGCGACTTCAGCAAGCCCGGTCGCAAGGTTGATCGCGATCGTCGTCTTGCCCTGTCCGCCCTTCGGCGCGACGACAGCGATCGCCTCAGTTCGGGTGCCCGAGTCGATCGGTGGAAAATCCCACCCGGTCTGTTCGGGCTCCAGATCCACGGCTTCGACGGATTCAACCGGTTCGAGGGGGAGGCTCGCGCGCTCAGGTTCAGCGACAGGGGACAGGTCGACGAACGGCATGTCATCGATCTCAAGTCCGAGTGGGACGTCGAAGTCGTGTGCGCTGGCCCGCCCGTTGGCGACGAGCCATTCGGCGAGCCGGTCGAGCAGCATGAGTGTCGACTCGTCGGTCGCTGCCGGGCTGAGCACCGCATGCAAGGCGAGTTCATCGACCCAGTCTTCGAGATCGGAACGCTGTTCGCGGACCACGATGAGACCGAGCTCCGGATGCTTCGAGATGAGTGCGTCGACGAGCCCCTTCGTCTCTTCGTAGTTCAGCACGGGACCGAGCAGCGCAATGCGCGGCGTTTCCGGGACGCGGCTCACCACGGAGTCGGCGCCGAAGGTGAGAAACTCGCCTGGTATCACGGAAAGTCGCTCGCCGAGTAGCGCCCGTAGTCGAGTCTCGTACTCGGCGGAGCGGCTCACCAGGAGGAACGGGGTCACTGGAATGCGTTGCTTCCGGTGACCGGCGAGGTGCCGCTGTTGTTCGTCTGCTCGTTCTGCAGCGTCAGCCACATCTGTGCCCATCCGCCCGACTCGCCCTCGCTGAACCAGACCCAGCGCTCGATATCGTGCGCTGACAGCGCGATGGTCAACATGATGCTGTCGCCGGCGCCCTGCTCGACCTGCTCTTCCGCCTCGGGGTCAGGGGTGACGACGCCTTGCACCTTCGTCACGAGCACATCATGGAAAGCGAAACTCGTGATCGGGTTGATCACGTCTTCTTCATCGCCGACCTCGTCGGGTTCGATGGTACCGACGAGTCCGATCTTGTCGCCCGCCCGCACCTGCCCGCCCACCACCCGGTCCGCGGGCAGCGTGAACGACACGAGCTGCATCCCCTCGGGGACGCCGACGTCGCCTCGGGCGGCAAGCTCAGCGGGATCGATGAATCGTGCCTCGAGGAGCTGCTCGCCGGGCAGGATCGGGGCGTCGACGACGAGGCCCCCGAGATCATCCAGATCCGTCACGACGCCTTCGGCGACGTTGCGAGTCGGCATCGAATCCAGCTTGACGAACTCCGCCACCGACTCGCCTGGCGTACCCTCTGGAATTTCTTCCTGGACGACGTAGACGTCGGTCAGCTCCGCCCCCTCGGCCGCGCGCGCGTCAGCGCCACGAACGTAAGTCACGAGGATGAACGCGCCGATCGCAGCGAGAATCAGGGCGACGATCGCGCCGATGATGCGGGTCTTCATTGGTGGTGCCTTCGGGTAGGGTCGGATGGCTGTTAGTCGATGAGGCGTACGAACATCGGGTCGGAGGGACTACCTACCGAGGTCAGGAGAAGAGCCTCCGCGACAGACACGTACTCGATGAAGTAGCCCTGCAGACCACGTTCACTCCCCGTGAACTTGTACGGACTCGCGTCATATGGCGATCCGATGTACTCCGTCGTGGCACCGCCCGATGGCATGACGGCCGAGTAGCCGGTGATATGGAATGCGGCGAACTTCGAGATCGTGTACTCGCCGTGTGAACCAGTGCCGGAGAGCCCCGTGACCTCGTCGTAGAGCGCCACAAGCACGGTCTCGTCAAGAAGGTCGTTCAGGAAGCTCGTGCCGCACCCCGTGCCGCCGGTGTTGTTCCCGTTCTCCCCCGGCACGATGTTGTCCGGGTTCAGCGTGATCCGACAATTGTCATCGGTCAGCCAACTGAATCCGCCGGGGTAATCTGCATCGTCGCAGGGGTCTGGGGTCGACGGTGCGCCGCCGCCTCCGGCTCCGCCACCTCCGGCCCCGCCACCTCCGCCGCCTGAAGGCGTTGCATCGGTGAGCAGCTTGAACGGCGTACCGATCGAACCTGCATCGGCGATGCCGCGCTCGATTTCGCATTCCGCGATGGCGAGCGGGATGAACTCTCCTCCACCGACGTAACCCCACTCCGCTGTCGCCTGCGCAGGCACATCAGTGGCGTCGAACCCGATCGCAGCTGCAAAAGGGTGCGCGAGGTCAGGCGTCTCGGTATGCACCGTTACCTTGCCCGAAGTGGTCGGTGTCGGCATCACCGGCGAGTCAACGGCTGTCACGGCGTTACCGTCGTTCATGCTGCCGCCCGAGAATGCGCTCGCTCGCACGGCCTGACCGGACGAGCTGCATGACGCGGCATCAGCCGCACACGCCTTTGCAACCGCTAAGGCTGCCGCATCTGCGCCGTTCTGGAGCTGTGCCCGCTCGGCATACAGCGTACCGACATCAACCGCGAGCGCCGTAAATCCGATGAGCGCTGAAAGCAGGATAGCCACAAGTACGGCACTCGCGCCCCGTTCGTCCTCGAGTGTCCCTAGCCGCCGCATGTCGTCTTGCCCTTTCCAGTGAGGTCGTCACCCAGGATGGCGTCGAAAAACCCAGTCAGGGACGGCATGTCAATCTCGGCAGTTGCTTCAACATAAGGGTCCGACTCGGCGCAGTGGTCGATCACGGTGACACCGCCCGTGCTCCAATCCACCGACGGGGCAGCGGACTCGCCGTACCCTTCAGCGGCAACCTTGAGCGCTGCGCGATCTGCCGGCGAAACCACCAGGTGTTCGTGCACGGCGTAGTACCGCGCTGACTCGCGAGCGGCGTTCGAAAGCGAGACCTGCTGGTTGAAGATCCAACCGAACTCGCAGATACCAAACACGAGCAGAACGAGCGGCAGCAGTACGAGTGCGAACTCGACTGCTGCCGCTCCGCGCTCCTGAGGCTTGCGCGTCATTGAGCGTGCTGGCTGCGTGCGTTAGAGCAACGACTCACGGGGCGGCGGGCGCGCCGCCCGGGATCCCGTCGACGATCGTCTGGAAGGCGGCGCGGATCTCGCCACCGAGAAGAATCACCACTGCGATGATCACGGCGGCGATAAGGGCAACGAGCAGGCCGTACTCGACCGCGGTCGCGCCATCCTCTTCGGTACGGAGGGAGTTGATGCGCGCGACTGCACGCGTGTATGCCTTGAGCATTGCTGTGTCCTTCGGGTTCGAGGAGATAGAAGTTGCCGCCGGCGGGCCCGGCGGCTGATAGACGGTAACTGTGCACATGCATGGAAAGCCATGCCCCCGTTTGGGGGGATGCCAGCGTTTGCAGTGCATGCCTGCGACGGAAAGCCCGGAAAACTGCGAGAGCCGGGGTCATCAGTCCCCCGGTCTGGGGGTACGCGGGTGTACCCCGAATCGCCTACGCGCCAACGAAGAGCAGTGCGATCAATGCCCCGGCGAGCATCGACGGCCCGAACGGGATCGACCCCCGAAGGGTGACCCGCCGCAGAGCCAGCGCCACCAGCGCGATGACGCCGCCGACGATGAACGCCGCGAGCAGCCCGATGAGCCACGCGTTGAGGCCGAACCAGCCCAGCAGCAGGCCGATGACCAGGGCGAGCTTCACGTCGCCCATGCCCATCGACGACGGCGAGATCAGCGCGAGCACGAAGTAGACCGCGAACATCGCGACGGCCCCCACGAGCGCCCAGGCGAGCGCCATCCAGTCGCCCGTGGCCCAGGTCGCCGGTACGAGCAACACCGCGACGGCAGCCAGGGATGGAAAGATCACCGCGTTCGGCAGCCGCTTCTCGGCGAGGTCAACCAGGGTGAGCACCGTCGAGGCCGCCGCGAACGCGAGCAGCGCCGGCAGGATCCACGTGAGGCCGAACCGCAGCGCGAGCGCGGCGAACGTGACGGCGGTGATCGCGGCGCCGGCGATGCGCACGGTGCGCAGCGGCATCCGCTCGCCCTTCGTCGATCGCTGGGTCCACGCGGCGAGCGGCGACCAGCCGAGGGCCGCTCCGACGATGAACGCGACCACGGCGGTGATCGCGGAGTCGAGCGGCATGATGTGCAGCGTAGCGGCAGCCGCGGCATCCGCTCGTCATGTGTGCACGCTCCATCGACACCACCGGCCGGGGCTGACACAGTTGAGCAAAGGACGATTGGGGGCCCCATGGGCGACGAAGCGGACCGCACGTACGACGCGGTGACACGAGAGCTGCTGCTCGACGAGGACTACGACGTCGACTTCACGCCCGACGGCCTGCTCGTGCACGGCCGCCTGTTCGCGTTCCTCGACGAGGACGACCTGATCGTCGAACTGCCGGCGGCCCGATCGGCCGACCTCCGCTCACGCGGCGTCGCCGAGCCCTTCAGTGGAGTGCACGGCGGCCCGAGCCGCAACTGGGTGCGCGTCAGCGACCGCGAGCTCTGGTCGGAGCTTGCCCGCGAAGCGCACACCTACGTGGGCGAGCCGCCGGTCGGGCGCCAGTCCTGACGAGCGCCGCGCCGAGCGCGCCGGAGCCTAGCTCGCGACCTCGCCGCGCGAGATGTCGACCATCTCGTCGCGGGGCACGACCTTGATGCGCTTGCGGCCCTCGGCCGAGCCGAGCGCCTGCTCGTGCTCGTCGAGGCGGTGCCAGCCGTCGAGGTCGGTCCACTCGATGCCGCGGGACTCGAGCATCTCGATCACCGACTCCTCCGACGGCGACTCGGGTCGCCACCAGTTGCCGAGGTCGTTGATCACGTGCTTGATGGTCTCCATCGCGTCGGACTTCGTGTGGCCGATGAGGCCCACCGGGCCGCGCTTGATCCAGCCGGTGGCGTACACGCCGTACATCTGGCGGGCGTCGCCGCTCTCCTTGTCGCGCATGAGCACCTGGCCCTCGTGGTTCGGGATGACCCCGAACTTCTTGTCGAAGGGGATGCCGGGCAGGGGCGAACCGAAGTAGCCCACGGCCCGGTACACGGCCTGCACGGGCAGCTCGCGGATCTCGCCGGTTCCCACGACGCCGCCCTCGCCATCGGGCGCGGTGCGCTCCCAGCGGATGCCGCCGACGCGGCCGTTGCCGTCGGAGAGGATCTCGAGCGGCTTCGCGAAGAAATGCAGGTGCAGCCGACGTGACGCCTGGCCGACCTCGCGCTGGCGCCACTGGTTGAGCACCTTGTCGATGACGAAGACCTGCTTGTTGCCCGAGACGGCCGCGCGGGCGGCGTCGTCGTAGTCGAAGTCCTCGTCGTAGAGGATCATGTCGACGTCGCGCAGCTCGCCGAGCTCGCGCAGTTCGAGCGGGGTGAACTTCACCGACGTGGGGCCGCGGCGGCCGAAGATGTGCACGTCGGTCACGGGCGACGCGGAGAGGCCGGCCGCGACGTTCGCGGGGATCTCGGTGGGCATGAGGTCTTCGACGTGCTTCGCGAGCATGCGCGACACGTCGAGCGCGACGTTGCCGTTGCCGATGACGGCGACCTCGCGGGCGTCGAGCGGCCAGGTGCGCGGGAAGTCGGGGTGCCCATCGAACCAGGCGACGAACTCGGCGGCGCCGTAGGACCCGTCGAGGTCGTGGCCCGGCACGTTCAGCGAGGCGTCGCGCACGGCGCCCGTGGCGAAGATCACCGCGTTGTAGTGCTTCTTCAGGTCGTCGAGGGTGATGTCCTCACCGAATCGCACGTTGCCGAAGATGCGGATGTCGCCGCGGTCGAGCACCTCGCGAAGCGCCGTGATGATGCCCTTGATGCGCGGGTGGTCGGGCGCGACGCCGTACCGCACGAGCCCGTACGGCGCGGGCAGGTGGTCGAACAGGTCGATCGAGACGTCGAAGTTCCGCTCGGCCTTCAGCAGGATGTCGGCGGCGTAGATGCCCGCGGGGCCCGCCCCGACGATCGCGAGTCGCAGCTTGTTCCTCGTCACGTGCCTGGTCTCTCCATCAATTCTGGGCGCCTGTCAGCTCTGCCGCTCGACGATCGTCTCGGCGAAGCGCGTGAGCGCCTTCTTCACACTCCCCTGGGGCAGCGGCGCGAGCGCCGTCACGGCGTCGCGTGCCCACCGGTGGGCCTCAGCGAGCGTAGCGCGCGTAGCTTCGTGCGTGCGGAGTTCGGCGACGATCGCGTCGACGGTCTCCTTCGACGGCACGATCCGCGAGGCGAGGGTGTTGGTGTCGTGCGGGTCGAACCCGTCGACGGGATTCGCGATGACGATCACGTCGCGCTCGATGCGGTCGAGCAGGTCTGCGGATGCCGCGTCCGACTTCGCGAGCTCGGCGAGACGCAGCAGCGGCAGCGTGACGACCCCGGCGCGCAGGTCGGTGCCGGGCACCTTGCCGGTCTCGTCGGGCTGCGGCGACAGGTCGATGACGTCGTCGATGAGCTGGAACGCCACGCCGATCTTCTCGCCGAACTCCACGATGGGCTTCTCGAAGGCGGGGTCGGCGCCCGAGAACACGATGCCCGACTGCGCCGCGGCGGCGATCAGCGAACCGGTCTTGTCGGCGAGCACCTGGATGTAGTGCGCGATCGGATCCTCGCCGTTGGCGGGACCCACCGTCTCGTGCAGCTGGCCGAGCACGAGGCGCTCGAACGTGTCGGCCTGCATGCGGATGGCCCGCTCGCCGAGGCTCGCCATGAGCTGGCTCGCGCGGGCGAAGAGCAGGTCGCCGGTGAGGATCGCCACCGAGTTGCCCCACACCGTCTGGGCGCTCGGCACGCCGCGACGGCGCTCGGAGTCGTCCATGACGTCGTCGTGGTACAGCGAGCCGAGGTGGGTGATCTCGATCGCCTCAGCGGCCGTGACCACGTCGTCGTTGGCGCCGGCGCCGAGCTGCGCGGTGAGCAGCGTGAGCATGGGGCGCACGCGCTTGCCGCCCGCTTCGAGCAGGTAGCGCGTCGAGACATCCGCGATCGAGTCGGCGAAGCTGACCTCACGCAGGAGGCCGGCCTCGACGCGCTCGATGCCGTCGTCGATCGCCTTCGCCATCGCACGGTCGGCCGATGACGCGAAGACGCGCTCGCTCAGGCCGAGGTTGGCAGCGAGCGCGGAGCCGCGTCGCGCGACCGGATGGCTCGGATTCACGTTCCCAGCCTACCGGTGCGCTTCCCGTGAGCCGTGTCGACGACGGCGAGCGCGGAGGGCTTGACTCGCCGGCCGGGCGAGTGCTCAGGCGAGCGGCTTGCGTGCGCGATGCAGCGCCACGACGCCCATCGTGAGGTTGCGCCATTCGACGTCGACCCAGCCCACCTCGCGGATCCACCCGGCGAGCGTGGGCTGGTCGGGCCACGCGTTGATCGACTCGTTGAGGTACTCGTAGGCGGTGTCGTTCGAGCTCGAGAGCCGCACGAGCGGCGGCATCACGTAGCGCTGGTAGGCGTGGTACCCGGTTCGCACGAACGCCACCGGCGGGTGCGAGAACTCGCAGATCACGAGGCGTCCGCCGGGCTTGGCGACGCGGAAGAACTCGGCGAGCGCCAGCTTCGGCTCGTTCACGTTGCGCAGGCCGAACGAGATGGTGACGGCATCGAACTCGCCGTCGCCGAACGGCAGCTTCGTGGCATCCGCCTCGACGAAGACCAGGTTCGGCACGCTCGCCTGGCGACGGCGGCCGACCTCGATCATGCCGGGCGAGAAGTCGGCGGCGACGACGGATGCCCCGGACTTCGCGAGGCTCGCACTCGACGTGCCGGTGCCCGCAGCCACGTCGAGGATGCGGTCCCCCGGCTTCGGCGCGACCGCGCGGGTCGTCGCGACCCGCCAGAGCGGCGCGTTGCCGACCGAGAGCACGTTGTTGGTGCGGTCGTAGCGGGCGGCGACCCGGTCGAACATCGCCGACACCTGGCTCGGATCCTTGCCGAGGTCTGCGCGCATCATGCTCCGAGTCTACGGCGCGGCATCCCCGCGGATCCGGTCGCTGTGAGTCCCCTGCGAGCCTCCACGGAGGCCCTATGCGTCGGAATGCATCCGGATGCGACCGCGTTCCGTATCACTGGAGTCAACGATGCGGGCGCGTGCTCGCGAGGAGGAGATCCATGAAGGCCATCTGGAACGGTGCGGTGCTCGCGGAGTCCGACGACACGATCGTCGTCGAGGGCAACCACTACTTCCCGCGCGAGTCGATCGACGAGCGGCACTTCGCCCCGAGCGACAACCGCAGCGTGTGCCACTGGAAGGGCACCGCGAACTACTTCCACGTCGAGGTCGACGGCCGGCGCAACCCGAACGCGGCCTGGTACTACGACACCCCCTCGGCGCAGGCCTCCGAGATCGCCGGCCACGTGGCCTTCTGGCACGGCGTCGAGGTCGTCGCCGCGTAGGCGGCCTCCTCGCGCGACGTAGGCTGGTGCGGTGACCCAGACGGATGCCCCGGCGCCGCACCTCGCCGCCACTCGGCTCGTCGTGCGCACCGAGCCCGTCGACGAGCTCGCGCCGCTGATCCCACGCGCCGACCCGCGGCATCCGCTGCTCTGGATGCGCCGTGGCGAGGGCATCGTGGGCCTCGGCGAGACGCTGCGCATCGAGACGAGCGGCGCGAGCCGCGTCGCCGATGCCGCCGCCGCGTGGACGTCGGTCGCGGCCGCCGCCGACGTCGACGACCGCGTCGGGCTCCCGGGCACCGGGCTGGTGGCGTTCGGCGCCTTCGCCTTCGCCGACGACTCCGCGTCCACGAGCGTGCTCGTGGTGCCCGAGCTCGTGCTCGGCCGACGCGACGGACGCGCCTGGGTCACGCGCATCGCACTCGCCACGGTCGACGACGCCGCGGATGCAGCGGATGCCGCGGCATCCGTCGCCCTCGAGATCCCCGCGCCGGCACCGAAGCGCCGCGTGCCCCGCGTGGCATTCGGGCCCGGGGCCGTGCCGCCCGAGCAGTACATGCGGGCGGTCGCCGAGGCGGTGCGCCGGATCGACGACGGCGAGCTCGAGAAGGTCGTGCTCGCGCGGCAGCTCGTCGGCGAGCTGCATGAGGAGGACGGCCTGCGCGCCGTCATCAACCGCCTCGCCGAGGACTACCCCGACACCTGGGTGTACGCCGTCGACGGGCTCATCGGCGCGAGCCCCGAGACGCTCGTGCGCGTCGACCACGGAACCGTGTCGGCGCGCGTGCTCGCGGGCACGACTGCGCGGGGCGCCGGCGAGGCATCCGACCGCGAGCGTGCCGCCGCCCTCGTCGAGTCGCATAAGGACCGGGCCGAGCACGCCCTCGCCGTGGCCAGCGCCGTGAAGCGACTGGCGCCCCACACCGCCCGCCTCGACGCGAGCCCCGAGCCGTTCACCCTGCAGCTGCCGAACCTGTGGCACCTCGCCACCGACCTCAAGGGCACGCTCGGCGACGGTTCGAGCTCACTCGACCTCGTGCAGGCGGTGCATCCGACCGCCGCGGTCGCGGGCACGCCCCGGCGAGTCGCGCTGCGGGTGCTGGCGGAGCTCGAGGGCTTCGACCGCGGTCGCTACGCCGGCCCCGTCGGCTGGATCGACGGCGACGGCGACGGCGAATGGGCCATCGCGCTGCGGTGCGCGCAGATCGGTCCCGACGGCGCGATCGCGGCATATGCCGGATGCGGCATAGTCCACGATTCCGAGCCGACCGACGAGCTCGCCGAGACCGTCATGAAGTTCCGGCCGATCGTGGAGGCCTTCGGCGGCTGAGCAGGCGGACGTCAGCTCGCGATGAGCCGCGCCTTCTCGGCCTCGACGTCGTAGTCGGGCTTCGGCCACTCCAGCTCGAGGGCCTGCAGCGCCTGGATGAGCAGGTGCTGCACCGCGAGCCGCGCGTACCACTTGTGGTCGGCGGGCACCACGTACCACGGTGCGATGGGCGTCGAGGTGCGATCGAAGGCGATCTGGTACGCCTCCTGGTACTTCGGGCCGAGCATCCGCTCGTCGACATCGCTCGGGTTGTACTTCCACTGCTTCTCACGCCGTCGGAGGCGATCGAGCAGGCGCTTCTTCTGCTCCTCGGCGGAGATGTGCAGCATCACCTTGATGATGGCGGTTCCCTCGCCGACGAGCTCGGCCTCGAACTCGTTGATGGCGCCGTACCGCCGCTCGATCTCCTCGGGCGTCGCGAACTCGCGCACGCGGGCGATGAGCACGTCCTCGTAGTGCGACCGATCGAACACACCGATGTTGCCGGGCTCGGGCACCTCCTTGCGGATGCGCCAGAGGAAGTCGTGCTCGAGCTCCTCATCGGTGGGCTTCTTGAAGGCGGCGAGCTGCACGCCCTGCGGGTCCACGGTCCCGATCACGTGCTTCAGGATGCCGCCCTTGCCCGCCGTGTCCATGGCCTGGAGCACGAGCAGGATGCGGCGCCCGTCGTCGCCCGTCTGGTGGTGGGCGAACAGCCGCTCCTGCAGGTCGGCCAGCACGAGGGCGCCCTCCTTCAGTGCGGCCCGCCCCGCGGCCTTGTTGCCATCGAATCCGGGATGCCCGTCGGTCGGCGACGCGACCAGCTTGAACCCGGACTCCACGCGGAGCAGCCCGCTCGGGTCCTGGGTCCAGTACGACTCCTTGCTCATGCCATGCTCCTCAAGTGCGACACCGCGTCGCATTGGCCTCCATCCTGTCGAGCGAGCGGATGCCGCGGCAAGGCCTCGACTCGGGCGGACTTCCGTGCATAGGCGTCAGCGCGTGGCTGCGAAGTATGGGCGTTAGCGCGTAGCTGCGAACCGTGCCGATGCGGTTGAGCGCGGCGGCGCGACGGCGCGACGGCGCGGATCGTGTCAGCGCGGCAGCGGCACCTCGACGAGCTGCGGTCCGTCGATGCGGCCGGTGAGGGCCTCGTCGAGCTCGCCGCGCGTCGACGCCCGCGCGTACCCCCAGCCGTAGGCCGCGGCGAGCGCTGCGAGGTCGACCTGCTGCGGCGTGAACTGCACGCGATCGAACGCGTCGGGCGACGCCGACCCCGCGACCTCGAGCGCGTCGAAGATCGTGCCGCCGCCGTCGTTGCCCACGATGACCTGCAGGCGGGGGCGGAACTCGCCCGCCCCGAGCAGGAGGGATCCGACGTCGTGCAGCAGCGTGAGGTCGCCGATGAGGGCGCGGGTGACGCCGGTGCGGGCCGGTGCGGCCGGCGACGCGGCATCCGTTGCGCCCTCCGCATCCGCTGCACCGGCCGCATCCGCGGCACCCGGGGCATCCGCCCGACGCGCCGCGGCATCACCGGGTGCCGGCGACTGGCTCGCGATCGCGATGCCGAGCGACGTCGCCACGGTGCCGTCGATGCCGGCGAGGCCCCGGTTCGCGTGCACGGGGATGCGGCGCCCGGGCACGGCACGGTCGGCGTCCCGGATCAGCCGGGAGGCGCCGAACACGAGCCGGTCGTGCGGCCAGGTCGCGGCCCAGAGCGCGTCGACGAGCATTCGGCGCGTCACCGGCGCGCGCACGACGGCGAGCTGGGCGCGCGTGTACTCGCGCTGCGCCGCGAAGTCCGACACGTGCCCGGTCTCGTCGACGCCGCTGCGAACGGACGCCGCCGCGGGCAGCCCCTCGTCGACGATCATGCGGCTCGCCCGCACCCACCGGCCCGTCCACGCACGCTCGTCGGTCGACGGATCGTGCGCGGCGACGCGCACCGCGCGCTCGAACCGTCGCACCCGCCGCCCGGGGTTGTACCACTCGATGCCCGTGGGCGCCACGACGACCGTGTCGACGCCGTCGCGCTGCACGAGCGCGGGCACCTCGCGCGAGAGGGTCGGATGCCCGAACACGATCACGCGCTCGACGGCGTCGCCGAAGCCGGGCTCGCGCAGCAGCTCGCGGTAGGCCACCACGAGGTTCGGCCCGAAGTGCGCGCCGCTCGTGACCTCGGCGATGAGCGGCCACCCACCAGCGCGCGCGAACTCCTCGGCGCGCGGGCCGGCGCCGGCGCCCGCGACGACGATCGTGCGGGGGCCCGGCTCGATCACCGCGGCGCCATCGGCGCCCCGGGGTGCGGCCGCCGCATCGAGGCGTGACCCGTGGGGGTGGTCGGGGTACGGCGGCGTGTCGAGCGTCAGCACGGCGGAGAGCGGCTCGCGGAACTGCAGGTTCAGGTGCACCGGCCCCGGCCCGGGGTGCGGCACGGAGTCGCCGTCGCCGTCGCGGCCGAGCGCGGCGGCGACGGCCTCGCGGGCGAGGCGCGCCGCGGCATCCGCTTCACCGGCCTTTCCCTCTGGCGCGACGACGTCGCGTTCGAGGCGCACCGCTCCGGCGAAGATGCCCGGCTGCATGGTGGTCTGGTTCGAGCGGATGCCGCGCAGCTCCGCCGGCCGGTCGGCCGAGCAGATGATGAGCGGCACGCCCGAATGGTGGGCCTCGAGGACGGCCGGGTGCAGGTTCGCGACGGCCGTGCCCGACGTGGTGACGACCACCGCGGGACGCCCCGACTCGATCGCGGTGCCGAGCGCCAGGAACGCCGCACCCCGCTCGTCGATGCGCACGTGCAGCCGGATGGCGCCGACCCGCTCGAGCTCGGCGGCCGCGAGGGCGAGCGCCTGCGATCGCGAGCCCGGCGCCACGACCACGTCGCGCACGCCCTCACGCGCGAACGCGCTGAGGAGCGCCATCGCGGCGTCGCTCGCGGGGCTCCACCGGGCGCTCACCCGATGGGGCGCCGGATCAGCCATTCGGTCGGCCGGACGGGCCCGCCTCACCCGGCGTGTCGGGCGCATCGGGGCGCTTGCGCTCGGTGCCGAGCGCGTCGCCGGTGTCGAAGCCGTCGCCGGATGCCGCGGTGCCCGAGCCAGCGGAGCCGGTCGTGCCGGCCGAGCCCCCCGCAATCCCGGAGGCGCCGGTGCTGCGCCCGTTGCCCGCACCGGGCGTGGTCGGCTTGAGGGGATCGTCGGCGTCGAGCTCGGCGAGTTCCTGCTCCATGCGGCGGATGCGCTCGTCCTGCTCGGCGTCGCTGCGCAGGCGGCGCAGGAACTCCGCATCGTCGTCGGGGGCGACCGTTCCGCCGCGCGAGGGTCCGACCCGAGTGGCCCGTCCGCGCCCGATGATGAACCACAGCAGCCCGCCGATGATGGGCACGAAGAGGATCACGACGATCCACCAGCCGCGACGCAGGCCTCGAATGCGCGAGCGATCGAAGAACGCGCAGTCGGCGACGGCGTAGATCGTGAAGATCACGGCGGCGACGCCGAGTCCGAAGAGCAGCCGGGCCATGCTCACAGTGTAGGCGCGTCCGGCCGCACTGCGGCTGTGAGACCGCTCAGGAGCGCCGACCTACACTGTTGAGGTGAAATCCGTGCCCGTCTGGATCTGGTACACCGCGCTGCGCATCCTGCTGTTCGCCGTGCCGCTCGCCGTGCTCCTCATCGCCGGGGTCAACCCGTGGGTGTCTGCCGCAGTCGCGGCCCTGTTCGGCCTGAGCGCGTCGCTCGTCTTCCTGCGCCGCCCGCGGGAGTCCATCGCGAACGACCTCTACGCCGCACGGCACCGCGAGACGCCGGCTCCCCGTGCCGACGACGATGAGGAGGACGCGGCCGTCGACGCGAACGGGCGCGAGCGCCGCGACGACGCCGAGGCGTGAGCCGCGGCATCCGTACGTCGCGCCCCTAGAGCGCGAACGCCAGCCCGAGCCCCACGCCGTAGACGAGTGCCGTGAAGCTCGCGAGCTGCAGCGCGAGCAGCAGCTCGCGCGGGGTCTTCGCCCAGAGCACGATGACGCTCGCCGGCACGGCGAGCAGCAGCGCGAACAGCACGAGCCACGCGGTCGGGTAGAGCAGCGCGAAGAACACGACGATCGCGAACGGCACGAGCATGAACACCGCGAACAGGATGCGTCCCGCGAGCGGGCCCACGAGCACCGCGAGGGTGCGCTTGCCAGCGGCCTTGTCCTGCGCGACGTCGCGGAGGTTGTTGGCCATCAGCACCGCGCACGCGATCAGTCCCGCCCCGACGCCGCCGAGCCACGCTTCGAGGTTCACCGTGAGCGCCTGCACGTAGGCCGAGCCGGCGGTGGCGACGAGCCCGAAGAACACGAACACGAACAGCTCGCCCAGGCCGTAGTAGCCGTAGGGGTGCCTGCCGCCGGTGTAGAACCAGGCGGCGACGATCGCGACGGCACCGACGGCGAGCAGCCACCACTGCTGGGTCACGATCACGAGCGCGAGGCCGGCGAGTGCGGCGAGCGCGAAGAAGCTGAGCGACACCGCGAGCACGTGCTTCGGCTTCGCGGCACCCGAGCCCGTGAGGCGGGCGGGCCCGACGCGGTGGTCGTCGGTGCCGCGCACCCCGTCGGAGTAGTCGTTGGCGTAGTTCACCGCGATCTGCAGCGCCAGCGCGACGACGAGGGCGAGCAGCGCGCGGGCCGGATGCCACGGGCCGTCGGCGATGGCGACGACCCCCGCTCCCGTGCCGAGCGCGACCGGGGCGATCGCCAGCGGGAGGGTGCGCAGCCGAGCGCCGGCCACCCAGTCGGCGGCGGTCGCGGGACCGCGGCGAGCGGCCGGCGCGGAGGCGCCCTTGGCGGGGTTGCCGGACCGGCCGCGCGTGCCGCGGTTCCGGATGTCATCGGGGTTCATGCGCTGGGGTTTCGGGCGTGCCACATCGCCATGGTAGTTCGGGTGCCCATGACGTTCCGATGTCGCGGCGGGGCGGCGAGCGTCGCGGCATGCGCGGCCGCACGGCGCCGGCGGTCGACACCCCGGCCGGCGCCCGGCTCGACGATGCTCAGCGCGTGGTGCCCGCGGTGCCCGCGGTGGCCGACGGTCCCGCAACCCGGTCGCTGCGCCGGCCGAGCAGCAGCCCGAGCGCGACCATGGCGACGGCGAGCCCGATGTGCAGCCAGTTGTCGGCCGCGTTCACCGGGATGAAGTTCGCCGGGTGGTCGCCGGCGACGAACAGCCCGTACAGGAAGAGCAGCGCGTAGACCAGGCCACCCCAGATCAGGTAGCCCCTCGAGCCGGCGAAGGTCATGGCGAAGCCGAGGCCCGCCAGGCCGTAGAGGATGTGAACGCAGTTGTGCAGGATCGACACCTGGAACACCCCGAGCAGCAACGCTCCGGACTCGTGACCCGCGAACTGCAGGCTCTCGAGGTTCGTCGTGAGCCCCGGGATGAACCCGGCGATTCCGACGACCAGGAAGACGATGCCGAAGACCAGTGCGACGATCTGCACCGGGGTGCCGGCGTAGCGCGTACTGTCGGTCGATCGTGTTGTGCTGTGCATGACGACCTCCTCGTCTGGTCCGACGCAGGGCGTCGGATGCGGGCGCAGCGTCCGCATTCCCATTCTCCTCCCGGTTCCCGGGCGTGGCGAGGGGGGCGGGAGCGGCATCCGCCCGGCGCGAGGGGCCTGCCGGCTATGCCGGCCCGGCGGCGCGCAGCAGTGCCTCGAGGGCGCGGCGGTCGGGCTTGCCCGAGGCGAGCAGCGGCGGCCGATCCACGAGTTCGAGGCGCACGGGCCGGGCGGCGGGCGTGAGCCCCGCCGCGTCGGTCGCAGCGGCGAGCGTCGAGAGGGCATCGGATGCCGCGGCGGCATCCGTGCGCACCGCCACCACCGCCGCGCGCTCGCCCCACTCGGGGTCGCGAACCCGTACGACGATCGCGTCGCCGAACCCCGGCACCGCCCGCACCGCCCGCTCGACGTCGCCGAGCGAGACCTTCACGCCGCCCGAGATGATCACGTCGTCGGCGCGGCCCCGGATGCGCAGCGTGCCGTCGTGCGTGACCTCGCCGAGATCGCCCGTGCGATACCAGCGCGTGCCGTCGGCGTCGGTGGTGAAGGCACCCGCGGTGCGGTCGGGATCGCCGAGGTAGCCGTCGGCGAGCATCGGACCCGTCAGCTCGACGCTGCCGTCGACGATGCGGAGCCCGACGCCGTCGAGGGCACGCCCGTCGTAGACGCATCCGCCGGCCGTCTCGCTCGATCCGTACGTGCGGGTGATGCGCACGCCGAGGGTGTCGGCCGCCAGGATCAGGCTCGGCGACGCGGCCTGCCCGCCCAGCAGGATGCGGTCGAACGCGTGCAGCGCGGCGGCCACCGTGCGGTCGGTCCTCGCCGCCTCGACGAGCCGGGAGAGCTGCACCGGCACGAGCGACGTGTACCGCGGGAACCGCCGGTCGAGCCGAGCGGATGCCTCGGCGAACGCGGCCGGGTCGAAGTGCTCCCCCTCGAGCACGACGGGCTCCGTGCCCGCGACGATGGAGCGGACGAGCACCTGTGCTCCGGCGATGTAGTGCGCGGGCAGGGTGAGCAGCCACTGCCCCGGACCGCTGAGCGCCGCCTCCGTCGCCGCGGCGCTCGCTCGCAGCGCGTCGGCCGAGAGCAGCACGCGCTTCGGGGCATCCGTCGACCCGCTCGTCTCGACCACCAGGGCGACGCGATCCTCGACGACCCAGGCGGGCTCCTCCGCCGGTGGATGTCGCTCGGCGTGCGCCACGGGCCACACGGCCGGGCCGCCCTCGAGGGCCGCTCGCAACGCCTGCGTGACGCCCGCGACGTCGGCGGCCGACACCTGCATGAGCGGTTTCATCGTGCGCCTCGGCTCAGAAGTGCCAAGGGTAGGGACCCCAGTCGGGGTCGCGCTTCTCGAGGAACGCGTCGCGTCCCTCGACCGCCTCGTCGGTGCCGTAGGCGAGTCGCGTGGCCTCGCCGGCGAAGACCTGCTGGCCGACCATGCCGTCGTCGACCGCGTTGAAGGCGAACTTGAGCATGCGGATCGCCGTCGGCGACTTCGTGAGGATCGTGCGGGCCATCGCGATCGCCTCGCGCTCGAGGTCGGCGTGCGGCACCACCCGGTTCACCGCGCCCATCTCGTACGCGCGGTCGGCGTCGTACTCCTCCGCGAGGAAGAACACCTCGCGCGCGAACTTCTGCCCGATCTGGCGGGCGAAGTACGCCGACCCGTAGCCGGCGTCGAAGCTGCCGACGTCGGCATCCGTCTGCTTGAACCGGCCGTGCTCGCGGCTCGCGATGGTGAGGTCGCAGACGACGTGAAGTGAGTGACCGCCGCCCGCGGCCCAGCCGGGCACGACCGCGATCACGACCTTCGGCATGAAGCGGATGAGCCGCTGGACCTCGAGGATGTGCAGGCGGCCGACCGCCGCCCGGCCGCCGTGCTCGCCCGCCGTGCCCTCGACGAGTCCGGTCTCGGCGTCCGAGTACTTGTACCCGTCGCGGCCGCGGATGCGCTGGTCGCCGCCGGAGCAGAACGCCCAGCCGCCGTCCTTCCCGCTCGGGCCGTTGCCCGTGAGCAGCACCACCCCGATGCGCGGGTTCGTGCGGGCATCCTCGACGGCGCGGTAGAGCTCGTCGACCGTGTGCGGGCGGAACGCGTTGCGCACCTCGGGCCGGTCGAACGCGATGCGCGCGATGCGTCCGTCGTGCGAGTGGTGGTACGTGATGTCGGTGAATCCCGCACCGGCGTGCTGCCCGGCGACACCGGATGCCGCATCCGTCCACTCGCTCGCATCGAACAGTTCGGAGACCTCGCGCGCCATGCCACCAGCCTATTCCCGCGGGCCCCGGCCCGAGGCGGCGCTAGGTGGCGGACACCTCGGTCGCCGGCGGGCCGCCCGTGAAGAACGCCACCACGCCGGCGTACACGATCGAGCCGATCCAGATCGCGCCCCACGTGAGCGGGATCAGCGCCGCGACGGCCAGCACCAGGCCGATGACGGCGATGAGCACGTTGCGACCGGCGGAGTCGGGGCGCACCTCGGTGGCCTCGACCCCCAGCGTGTCGAGTTCGTCGGACATGTGCACCCCCAAGTCGGCCCACCATAACAGACGGGCGTCCGCGACCACCCAGCGTCGCGAGCGCAGCCGGCGGGCCGGGCCGCCCCCGAGAGCCAGTCGAAGCATCCGCGCGGCATCCGTCTCATGGATACGGCCGAGGCATCCCAGAGGCATCCGCGCCTCATCGACTCGCGCGAGGCATCCCCAATGCAGGAGATCGGTCGTCATGAGCCCCGCTCACGGAGCGCGACGACCATTCTCCTGCGTTGCGCGGGCCGAGGGGCTTCGGGCCGGCCGGCGGCACAGTGCCGCGGTGCGGTCTTCGCGATTTCCGGATGCCGCGCGCCGGTCGGTGCCACGATGGGAGGGTGACCGACGACGCCGCGCCCCTGCCCTCCCTCGACGAGCTGCTCCCCTCGGCGCGGGTGGTCGCACTCCCGCTCGTGACCCGCTTCCGCGGCATCGACGTGCGCGAGGCCATGCTCTTCGAGGGACCGGAGGGCTGGACGGAGTTCTCGCCGTTCGCCGAGTACGACGACGAGGAGGCATCCGCGTGGCTCGCCGGGGCGATCGACTACGGCTGGAACGCGCCGCCGCCCGCGCTGCGCGACCGGATCGCGGTGAACGCGACGGTGCCGGCGGTCGACCCCGACAGCGTGCGCGCGGTGCTCGCCCGATTCCCCGGATGCCGTACGGCGAAGGTGAAGGTCGCCGGCGGCGACGAGACCCTGGCCGCGGATGTCGCGCGGGTGCGCGCCGTGCGCGAGGCGCTCGGCCCCGAGGGCCGCATCCGGATCGACGCGAACGGCGGCTGGAACGTCGACGAGGCCGAGCACGCGATCCACGCCCTCGCGCCGTTCGACCTCGAGTACGTGGAGCAGCCGTGCGCGACGATCGACCAGCTCGCCGAGATCAGCCTGCGCACGAAGTACATGGGCATCCCGATCGCGGCCGACGAGAGCGTGCGCCGGTCGGGGGACCCGCTCGCGGTGGCCGAGTTCGCCGCCGCCGACATCCTCGTCATCAAGGCGCAGCCGCTCGGCGGGATCCGTCGGGCGCTGCGCATCATCGCGGCCGCGGGGCTGCCCGTGGTGGTCTCGAGCGCGCTGGACACGAGCGTGGGGCTCGCGATGGGGGCGCAGCTCGCGGCATCCGTGCCCGACCTCGAGTACGACTGCGGGCTCGGCACCGCCTCGCTGCTGGCCGCAGACGTGACGCGCGACCCGCTCGTGCCCGTGGGCGGGTCGATCGAGGTGCGTCGCGTGCATCCCGACCCCGAACGGCTCGACCGGTACGCCGCCGACGCCGAGCGCACGGACTGGTGGATCGAGCGCCTCGCGCGCGTGCACGCGGTGCTCGAGGACGCCGCGGCGACCACGGCGGCCCCCGTCGACTGAGCGCCCGGCACGCCGAAGGGGCGCCGCGACGGTGCCGCGACGCCCCTCCTGAATCAGTGCACTACCAGAGCACGATCACCATGGGCACCGACTGCGAATCGGCGTAGCCCTCCGCCCCGTCGAACGCGACGGTCAGCACGTGCATCCCGGCGCCGAGCTTGGGCAGCTTCACGTCGAAGCGTCCCGCATCGCCGGCGGCGACCTGGGCCGTGGCGATGGCGGTGCCGCCGTCGAGGATCGTGAGCGTGCCGACCGCGTCCGTGCCGTCGCCCGCGGCCACGTGACCGCCGACCTTCACGGCCGACCCCGCCTTGCCGAGGACCTTGTTCGGCACCGCCGTCACCGACGTGCCGATCTCGGCGGGCTCCTGGTCGTCGACGAGCACGGCGACCGAGCGGGCCGGCACGGTGACCGTGCCCGTCGCGGCATCCCAGCCGGTCGTCCTCACGACCGCGTCGGCGCCGTTCGCCTGCGCGTCGGTGAGCGCGAACTCCCGGCCGGCGAGCCCGTCGACCTGCTCGGTGATCGCCTCGGGCGAGGCGTTGAACACCACCAGGGCACCGTCGAGCTCGGCGTCGACGTCGTCGCCGACGAGGTCGTCGACCTGCATCACGATAAGGCCAGGCGTGGCATCCGGCCCGCTGTTCGGGAAGGAGACCTTCTCGTCGATCAGCTCGGCCGAGCCGAGCTGCAGCAGGTCGACCTCGTCGCGCACGCGCAGCAGGTCGAGGGCGGATGCCTCGGCCGCCGCGATGTCCGCAGCGCCCGGCTTGAGCGCGGGGTTCGCGAGCAGCGGCCCCATCACGTCCCAGTTGTCGCCGTTGTCGGCCTCGCTCGGCAGGCCCGACCCGAAGGTCGACTCCTGGCCGGTCCAGTCGATGCGGTTGAACCAGTCGCCCGAGTTGTAGCTGTTGCGGTCGAGCGACTTGGACCGCAGGAGCTCGGTGCCGGCGTGCCAGAACGAGGGCGACTGCGACAGCGTCACCGTCGCGAGCGACAGCGTGTTCATGCGCACGCGGTCGGCCATCGGCAGGTCGACCGGCAGCTTGAGCACTCCGAGGTCGAACAGCGTCTCGTTGTCGTGCGCGTCGACGTAGTTGATCACCTCGTCGGGCTGGTCGGCGTAGCCGGCCGGCGACCCGTTGTAGTCGACCTCGGTGCCGCTCTTCAGCACGCCGTCGTAGCCGGTGAACTCGAAGTCGCGCAGGTTGCCCGCGAGGCCGAGCTTCACGAGGTCGGTCTGCTGACCGAGGTTGCGGATGTCGGTCCGCTCCAGGGGCCGGCCGTTGGGGTCGCCCGCCAGGCCGGTGCCGAAGCCCTGCTCGAAGAGGGACTCACCGACCACCGGGCTGCCGCCATGCACGCCGTCGCGCAGCCGGTCGTTGAACGACCCGATGCCCGTTCCGCCGAGCTGGCCCTGCGTGGCCTGCTCGAAGCGCGCGTTGCCTGCGACCTCGCCGAAGTTCCAGCCCTCGCCGTAGAGGTACACGGCCTTGCCGTCGACGCCGTCGGCCTCGAGCGTGAGCTCGTCGAGCGCGGCACGGACGGCGAGCATGTTCTGCTTCGAGTGGTGGCCCATGAGGTCGAACCGGAAGCCGTCGACCTTGTACTCCTTGGCCCACAGCACCACGGAGTCGACCATCAGCTTCTCGGCCACCTCGTGCTCGGTCGCGACGTTCTGGCAGCAGGTCGAGGTCTCGACGTTGCCCACCGCGTTCAGTCGCTGGTAGTAGCCGGGCACGATCCGGTCGAGCACCGACTTCTCACCCTGGCCGGATGCCGCGGTGTGGTTGTACACCTCGTCGAGCACGACCTGCAGGCCCATGCCGTGCAGGGCGCCCACCATCTCCCGGAACTCGCTCACACGCGCGCCGCCGTTCGGGTCGACCGCGTAGGAGCCCTCGGGCGCCTGGAAGTGGAACGGGTCGTAGCCCCAGTTGAAGCCGTCGAGGTCGCGGATGCCGTCGATGCACGCCTGCTGCTCGGCGGAGGCGGGCCCGAACGACGCGAGGTCGCAGGCGGGCACCGCCTGCTGGTCACGGCGCTCCTCGATCGTGGCGATGTCGAACGTCGGCAGCAGGTGCACGGTGTTGATGCCGGCGTCCGCGAGCTGGCGCAGCTGGTCGGTGCCGGCCGAGTCGCGCGTGAACGCTCGGTAGGTGCCCCGCTCCGCCTCGGGCACCGACTCGTCGGTGATCGAGAAGTCGCGCACGTGCAGCTCGTAGATCGCGCGGTCGACCGGCCGGTCGACGACCGGCGCGGGCGTCTCGGCCCACTGGTCGGGACGCAGCGAGTCGTCGTCGAGGTCCACGACGACCGAGCGGGCC
The DNA here is from genome assembly GCF_004216665.1 of Agromyces ramosus. Taxonomy (GTDB): domain Bacteria; phylum Actinomycetota; class Actinomycetes; order Actinomycetales; family Microbacteriaceae; genus Agromyces; species Agromyces ramosus. The sequence continues at coordinate 1,158,027 of NZ_SGWY01000001.1, forward strand.
GAGTTGGTCGTGAGGGCCACGGAGTAGGGGTCGGTGACCGAGTTGACCTCGACCTTGCCCGTCGTCGGCGCATAGACCTCGACCGACCAGCGGTACTCGTCGCCGACCGAGGGGCCATCGACGCTCCACGTGCCGTCGGTGGCGTCGAACTCCGCGGGGATGACCGCGGGGTCGCCGATCGCGCCGGAGTCCCACACCTGCAGCGAAACCGACTGCGCGGTGGGCGCCCACAGGCGCACCGTCGAGTCCAGGCCGGTCACGGTCGCGCCGAGCGGCGTCGACGCGAGTGCGTCGGCGTAGAGGTCGTCGAGCACTCCCGGCAGCTGCACGCCGGTGAAGCCGGTGAGCTCGCCGTCGAGGCGCTGTGCGACTCGGAGCTGCTCGGTGAGCAGCGCCGCCACCCGGTCGCGATCGAGCCCGACGGGCCGGAGCACCGCGGAGTCGGCGAGGTGCGGGAACTTCTCCTCCTGCGCGTCGGTGAGGCCGGCCGGATCGTACTCGAGCTCGATCGACTCGCCGCCGCCCACGACCTCGCCGTCGGCGACGGCCAGGGTCGCCTCGGGCGAGTGCTCGAGCGTGTAGGTGAGTCCGCTCGGATCGCCCGCGCCGGCGAAGGTCTTCGGCACCACCAGGGTGTCCTCGCCCAGCCAGTGCGCGCGCGATTCACCCGTGCCCGCGAGGGGCGGGTCGGTCACGATGATCTCGAGCACGTGCGTCGCGAGCGTGTAGCGGAACTCGACGAGCTTGCCCTCGGTCGCCACGAACGTGTAGTTCGCGCCGCCGGGCGCGCCGCCCACGCCGTAGTTCTCGTCCCAGCTGCGGTTGTGCGCGACCTTCACCTCGTACGATCCGTCGTCGAGCCCGTCGGTCGCGAACGTGTACACGCCGTCCTTGTCGCCGTCCTGCATGAGGGAGGCGAGGCAGTCGGGCTGCCAGTCGCCGGGGCATCCGATCTGCGACTGGAAGTTGCCGGGCAGGGTCACCACGGGGCCTTCGGCGGTCGAGGAGACCACCTTGGTCTCGGGGTTCCAGAAGAAGGTGATCGGTCCGCCCCCGTGGGTGTAGCCGACATTCGGGCCGTTCTGCTCGCCGTTCGCGCCATAGTTCACGTCCCAGTTGCCGTTGAGCGCCACCTTGTACTCGTAGTCGTCGGCCGGAAGGTCGAACGTGCCGGCGTAGATGCCGTCGGCACGCAGCGTGAGCTTCGCGGCCTCGCAGCCCGGGGCCCAATCCCCCGCGCAGCCCATCTCCGAGTTGTGGCTGCCGGGCACCGTCACGAGGTCGATCGGCTGCTCGGGCTCCTCCTCCTCGACGAGGTTCACCGCGTTGCCGACCGAGGCGTAGGTGCTGGCCGCCGAGCGGTGGCCGGCGGCATCCGTCGACACCGCCCGGTACTCGAGGAGCGTGCCGTTCGCGAGGCCGGCCGTGTCGTGGAAGACGCGCGGGCTCGTGTCCTCGGCGGTGCCGAGCGCGTGCCACTCGTCGGAGCCGGCGACGCGCCACGCGAAGCTCGTCTCCTGCCAGGTGGCGTCGTCGACGTCGGCGGCGACCGGGGCGATGCCGGTGACGCCGGCGCCGGCCGCGGGCGTCGCGACCGCGATGGCCGATGCCGCGTCGGGCGCACTCACCGTGCGGTCGGCCTTCAGCACCACGGTGGCGAGGGCCGGCACGGTGACGGATGCCACGCCGTCGGCGTTCGCCGTGACGGGCGCGGCGTCGCCGTACAGCACCTCGAACGCGCCGTCCTCCGTGAGGGTCGGCACGTCGACCGTCTTCGCGGTGTTCGAGTTGTTGGCCGCGACGAGGTACTCGACCCGCTCGGTGCGGTCGACGCGGGAGAACGCGTAGACGCCGGCGCCGTTGTCGACGTAGCGCTCGACCTGGGCGCCGGTCGCGAGCGCCGGGTGGGTCGCGCGCAGGCCGGCGAGCGCGGCGATGTGCCCGTAGAGCGGGACATCCGTCGCGAAGTGCTCGCCGGTGCCGAACGTGTCGCCGGTGACGAGCGGCTGGTCGCGGTACTCGGCCACCTGCGTCGGGAAGAGGGTCTGGCGGGCGCTCTGGTCGCCGCCCGTGCCGGCGAAGCCCTGTTCGTCGCCGTAATAGACCACGGGCTGGCCGCGCGTGAGGAAGAGCAGCTCGTGGGCGAGCTCGTCACGCTGCAGCGGGGCATCCGACGACTGCAGGAAGTAGCCGACGCGACCCATGTCGTGGTTGCCGAGGAAGGTCGGCAGCGCCGTGGCCGAGGAGTCGGGCGTCGTGTAGTAGTCGTCGCCCGCGAAGAGGGACTGGAGGTTCTTCGCCGAGTTGCCGGCCGCGAAGCTCACGGCCTGCGACTGGAAGGTGAAGTCGAGCACGGAGTTCATGTCCGTCTTGCGCACGTAGGGCGAGAGCTTCTGCGGGTCGGCGTCGTAGACCTCGCCGAACATGAAGAAGTCGGGCTTGCCGGATGCGTGGGCGTAGTCGAGCACCTCGGTCGACCACTGCTCCCAGAACTCGAAGTTCACGTGCTTGGCCGTGTCGATGCGGAAGCCGTCGATGCCGAGGTCGATCCAGTCCTGGTAGACGTCGACGAAGCCGTTCACGACGGTGGGGTGCTCGGTCATGAGGTCGTCGAGGCCGACGAAGTCGCCGAACGTCACTGACTCGCCCGCCCACGTGGAGTCGCCGCGGTTGTGGTAGAGCGAGGGGTCGTTGAGCCAGGCCGGGACCTTGAGGTCGGCGTCCTCGGGCGTCACGACCGGCGTGTACGGGAAGCTCGTGGCCGGGTCGAGGGCGGGGAAGGGCTGGCTGCCGTCGGCGTAGTCGCCCGGGTCGAACGCGGTGCCCGAGGCATCCGTGTAGGGGCTGGTTGCCTGGTCGATGTAGGAGTGCTGTCCCTCGGCGTAGTCGATGACGTCGGCCGTGTGGTTCGTGATGATGTCGAAGTAGACCTTGATGCCCTTGGCGTGCGCCTCGGCGATGAGCGCCTCGAGCTCGGCGTTCGTGCCGAGGTGCGGGTCGATCTGGGTGAAGTCCGTGATCCAGTAGCCGTGGTAACCGGCGGACGCGTTCGCGCCCTCGCCCTGCACCGGGCGGTTCTTGAAGCTCGGGGTCAGCCAGATCGCGGTCGTGCCGAGGCCGTCGATGTAGTCGAGCTGCGATCGGAGTCCGGCGAGGTCGCCGCCGTTGTAGAAGCCCTTGTGGGCGGGGTCGTAGCCGGTGGTGAGGGCGTCGCCGCTGAGCCCGCCCTGGTCGTTCGACGCGTCGCCGTTCTCGAAGCGATCGGTCATCACGAAGTAGAACACCTCGTCGCTGCCGGGCTGGCGCACCGGGTCGGCCACGAGGGCGGCGTCGGATGCCTCCTGGTAGGCGCCACGGAGGCCCGTCGCCTCGAGGCCGACGCGCTTCAGCGTGTCGTCGAACACGACGCGCACGGGCGTGTCGCCCGCGACGGTCAGCGGGATGTTGTCACCGCCGCCGTTCAGGCCGTAGGACTCGGCCCAGCCGTCGTTCACGGCGACCTTGTATTCGTAGGTGCCGGCCGGGATCGTGAACTCGGCCGAGTACACGCCCGCCGTGTCGGTGGGCGCGAGGTCGGTGGCGGCGCACGCCGGCTCCCAGTCACCGCCCGCGTTGGCGCCGAGATCGGTGCAGCCGAGCTCCGACTGCAGCGAGCCGACCAGGGCGAACGTCCTGGGTTCCTCGGCCGCGGCCGCGAGGCCCGGTGCGAAGACGATGGCGGATGCCGCGAGGGCGCCCGTGATTGCTGTAGCGAACCAACCGCGCGCGCGCGCCCGTTGCGTCATCCTTGACTCCCGATTCCCGGCACGACCGCGTGCCACCGACTTGGAGCCGACCGTAGCAGCGCAGCGGGAGTTAATGCAAGCGCTTGCAACTTAGCCGTGCTGGAACCACGGTCGTCGGCACGTCCCGCATGATCATGGGGCTCGTGACCTGACGAATGTTGGAAACGCTCTCACCACTTGGCCCTCGTTCGGGGGACCACGAGGTGAGGCACGGGTTGGCGAGCGGTTGCGGCGGGCGCGGGCTCACGAGTGGGTGGCGGGTGCGGCAGAGGTGGCGAGGTGAGGGCCGGTGCGGCTGAGGCGGGGAGGGTCGCAGGGACGGAGAGGCGGGCAGTCGCAAGGTAGTGATCGCCGACCACCGACCCCGACCACGCGGCATCCGACCGCCCGGAACCCGACCGCCCGCCAATCGACCGCTGACCCCCTGCGTGGCGATCCGGTGGCGAAGTAGCGAGGTGCCGAAGTGGCAAAGTGCCGAAGTGCCGAAGTGCCGAAGTGCCGAAGTGGCGGAGATCTTCAGATGATGACCTCTCGCCGGCAGGCTGCCGGTCGGGTTGGCACGGCACGAGGCACTGGAATGGCACCGTGGACCATGAACTGACGAGGACCTCTCCGTAGCGTCAGATCATGCGCGCCATGGCCACGTTGCGGAAGCGCTCCTCGCGCAGCCGCTCGGCCTCCTGCCGGCGCTCGTGCAGTTCGGCGAGCTCCTCGCGGCTGTGCCGCTGCTCGGCGCCGCGGCTCCACGCCACGAGCGCCAGTCCCGCCCGGCGGGAGATGCGCTGGAGGAGCGTCGAGTGCCCGATCGGGCGGACGGTGACGTGCCCGGCGCCGACGAGTGCGGTGTTCATGATGATCCCCTGTCGATCGTGGCGGTCCGCCGTTCGCGGGCCGTGGAACCATCACATCGCGACGCGCGATCCGCATCATCGGCGACCACTACCGAGATCGGCGGCGCCGACTACCGAGATCTCCCGGGGTCACGCCGAGAGCAGGCCGAGCTCGCGCGCCGCGCGAACGGCATCCTGCCGACTCTGCACGCCGAGCTTCGTGAGGACCGCGGCCACGTGGCTGTCGACGGTGCGCACCGACACCACGAGGCGGTCGGCGATCTCGGAATTGGTGAGGCCCTCGGCGAGCAGTTCGAGCACCCCGACCTGGCGGTCGGTGAGCCCCTCGGGATTGCGACGGGTGAGGCTCGACGGGCCGCGGGGGATGCTGCGCACGCCGCGCCCCCGCAGGTCCGCTCGGATCCGGCGCGCGAGCGGCCCGGCGCCGAGGCGGTCGAGGATCGCGAGCGCGTCGAGGAGGTCGGCCTCGTCGGGGCTCTCGGCGAGCGCCGCGGCCTCGTGGTACGGCGCACCGGCCTCGTGCCAGAGATCGGCTGCGCCCCGCCAGTCGCCGCGCGCCTGGACGGCGAACGGGTGCGGGTCGTCCGCCGCCACGTCGACGTCCTCGCCCGCACGGCGCAGCAGGTAGGCCAGCTCGGCGCGGAGCGCGCTCGCGGTCCGGCTGTCGGCCTCGTCGAACTCCGGGCGGGCGATCTCGCGAGCGGCGGCGAGGTCGCCGCGCAGCAGGGCGGCCTCGGCCCGGGCGGCGGCGACCGGTCCTCGACGCTGGAGTTCGCCGAGCTCGTCGGCGAGGCGCCGTGCCTCCTCCAGCAGCGCGTCGGCGTCCTCGTCGCCACGGCGCAGCTGCGCCGTCCCCGCGACGGTCAGCGCGACGCACCGCGCATGGGGCGCCTCGGGGATCTCCTCCACCACGGCCAGCGCGTCGTCCCAGCGGGCTCGCGCGAGGTCGAGCCGGCCCTGCTCCATCCGCTGATAGGTGACGAAGCCGATGAACTCCGCCCGCTCGGTGAGGTCCATCGCACGGGCGAGGTGCTGCTCGGCGAGATCGAGCCGGTACTGGTCGAGCAACCCCCACACGAGATTCACGTACGCGCGCGCCGCGTCCTCCATGTCGTCGACGGCCAACGCGACCTCGGCCGACTCGACGAGCTCGCCGATCCCGGCGTCGTCGGCCCGGAACATGAGCGCGGTGCCGTGGTTGTTCAAGGCGTGCGAGAGCACCGTGCGATCCCCTGTTTCCCGAGCGATCGCGATCGCGCGGCCGGCGAGCTCCATGGCGCGTGCCGAGTCGTGGGCGAGCAGGGCGAGCTGGGACTCGTTGCTCAGGGCCATCGCGAGCAGGCTCGGGTCGCCGGCATCGGCCAGCACTGCGGATGCCTCACGAGCGGATGCCTCCGCGTCGGCGCGACGGCCGCCGAACCACTGGAAGCGCGAGAGCCAGCGCAGGCTCGCGCCGAGCCGGCGCGGATCGCCGAGCTGCCGACGCAGCGCGATTGCCTCGGACTCGGCGACCATCGCGTCACCGCTCGCGCCGATCGTGTACGACTCGATCGCGAACTCCTCCCACAGATCGGCTCGCTCGGCCGGCTCGAAGCGGTCGGCGTGGTCGAGCGCCGCCCGGTAGTGCGCCGTCGCCTGGCGGTGCGCGCCCGAGGCGGCGGCATCCCGTGCCGCGGCCGGTGCCCATTCCGCGACGGCGTCGGTGTCGCCCGCGGACAGCGCGTGATGCACCAGCCGCGCCGGGTCGGCGACGCCCGACGCCACCAGCGCGGCGAGCGCGCGACGCTCGAGTTCGATGCGCCGCGACGTGGGCAGCGCATCGACGACCGCGCGACGGGTGAGCTCGTGGCGGAACCGGACGCCGTCGGGGGTGACCGCGAGCAGGCCGCCCTCCTCCGCGGCTCGGAGCGCGCCCTCCGAGCCCGGCACGAGCCGGGCGAGCAGGTCGCGATCGACCAGCGAGGGCACGACGGCGAGCTGCTCGACGTGGTCCTGCGTCGCGGCATCGAGCCGGCGCAGGCGCCCGGTCACGGCGTCGACGACCGTCGGCGGCACCCGCGCCTCGTCGGCGGACGCGACGAGCTCGCTGACGAAGTACGGGTTCCCCTCGGTCATCCGGTAGACCCGGGCGGGGTCGAGCCCGCTGTCGGCGGTGAGCGCGCCGACCGCCGCCGGCGACAGGTGGGGCAGCGCGATGCGGTCGACGCGGTCGCCGTGGCCGAGGTCGCCGAGCAGGCGGCTCAGCGGATGGTCGCGGTCGAGCTCGTCGCGGTAGGTGAGGACGAGCGCCGCGGGCAGGTCGGCGATCCGACGCGCGACGAACCGGAGCACGTCGAGCGTGGCCTCGTCGGCCCAGTGCACGTCCTCCACGATGAGCACGGTGCCGTGCGCATCGGAGAGCTCGTCACGGAGCGCGGCGTAGACCTCCTCGCGGTCGCCCGCTCGCAGGGCCTCGCCCAGCCGCGGTCCGACCGCAGGAGCGAGGTCGCGCAGCGGCCCGAGCGTCCGCGGCGTGGACATGGCGTCGCACGAGCCGACGAGCACCCTGACGCCATCGGGCGGTTCGGCACGCAGCGCGTTCACGAGGCTCGTCTTGCCGATGCCCGCCTCGCCGTGCAGCAGCACGACGCGGCCGCGCCCGGCCGCTGCCTCCTGCACCGCGGCGCGGAGCTCGTCGAGCTCCGTATCACGCTCGAGGAGGGCCCGGCTCATAGAGCGAGCATGCCCGGGCCGGGCCGAGCCTGCAACCGGGCACCCCGGGGCATCCGTGGATCAGAGTCCGGAGTAGGCGTGCAGCCCCTTGAAGAACAAGTTGACCACGGTGAAGTTGAACAGCACGGTCGAGAACCCGATGATGGCGAGCCAGGCCGAACGCGAACCGCGCCAGCCGCGTGTCGCCCGCGCGTGGATGTAGCCGGCGTAGACCACCCAGATGATGAAGGTCCACACCTCCTTGGTGTCCCAGCCCCAGTAGCGGCCCCAAGCCGCCTCGGCCCAGATCGCGCCGGCCATGAGCGTGAAGGTCCAGAGGATGAACCCGATGATGATGACGCGATAGGCGAGGTTCTCGAGCGTCGCGGAGTCGGGCAGGGTCGCGAGGAAGTTCTGCTTCACGGCCTTCGCGGAGGCCACGAGCGACTCGCGCCGCGCCTGCAGCAGCTGCACGACCGAGAGCGCGAACCCGAGCGCGAGGAAGCCCGTCGCCGAGGTCGCTACGAACACGTGGATCACGAGCCACGCCGACTGGAGCGCCGGGGGCAGCGGCGCGACGACCACGTAGAAGTTCACCGTGGCGACGCCGAGCAGCACCAGCACCAGCCCCGTGACGAAGGTGCCGAGGAAGCGCAGGTCGTGCTTCGAGACGACGAGCACGAGCAGGTACACCGACGTGATCACGAGCGTGCCCGTGAGGGCGAACTCGTACATGTTGGCCCACGGCACGCGGCCCGCGGCGAGGCCGCGCGTCACGTCGGCGGCGAGGTGCAGCGCCCAGGCGATCACGGTCATCGCGACGCCCACGCGCAGCGCCGGCGACTTGCCGTAGGCGACGGATGCCGCGCCACGCACCGTGCCCGAGGCGGGCTTCGCCGACGTGGGCGTCGATCCACCCGGGCCGCCCGCCGCCACCGCACCCGCAGGGGCGCCCGCGCCCGCGCTCGCACCGACGGCGACCGGCGAGTCCGCCGTCGCCACACCCGCCGCCGCAGCCGCCTTCGCCTCGTCGGCCGCCCTGGTCGCGACGGCCGAGCGACGCGCGAGGTCGATGGCGTAGGCGACGAACGCGATGGCGTACACGGCCATCGCCGAGTACACGAGGGTGATGGAGATGTCGTCGAGCGTCACGGGTCTACCTTACGTCGAAGGATTCGGGCGGTCATCGGCGGATTCGCCGGGCGGAGCGGCTTCGGGCGCGGGCGTCGCCGCCGCGGCATCCGTCGCCGTGCCCGCGTGCCGGTCGGCGAACGACGCCACCGCGTCCTCGAGGCCCGGGTCCTCGCCGCGGGCGAGGCCGGCGTACTCGAGCACCACCGCGCCGTCGCGCTGCACGGCCTTCACCCACATGCGGCGGCGCGGCACGAAGAGCGACACCAGCAGGCCCGCGATGATGAGCACGGCGAACACCAGCACCCATCCCTGCGAGGGGTCGTCGTGGATGTCGAAGCTCGCGAAGCGGCTGACGCTCTGCGAGTAGTCGCCCTCGTCGGCGGCGGGATCGGCACCTGCTCCGGCGGACACATCCTCGAAGGTGACCGAGCCGAGGCCGTTCGGAAGGTCGACCGTCTCGCCGGGCATGAGCTCGATCGACTCGACGCCCGTCGAGCCGCCGGTGAGCTGCTCCATGCTCGACGGATCGAGCGTGTACACCGAGGTCGGCTCGCCGCCGTCGATGCCGAGGTCGCCCTGGTACACGTTCAGCGTGAGCACCGGGAAGACGAGGTCGGGGTAGCTCGACGTGTAGGCGCCCGAGCCGAGCGTCGTCTGGGTGGGGTAGAAGAACCCGACCATGCCGAGCTGCTCCTCGAGGCCGTCGGGCACCTTCACGACGCCGATCGAGGTGAGGTTCGCGTCCTGCGGCAGGAACGGCACCGCGTCGGTGAACACGACCTCGCCGTCGGGGTCGCGCACGGTGATCGTGGGCGCGTATCCGTTGCCGAGCAGGTAGACGTCGGTGCCGTGCACGCGCAGCGGCTCGTTCACCTTCACGACACCCGGCTGCGACTCCTTGCCCTGCGCCTGCACCGAGACCGTCGCGGTGAAGTCGATGGGCTGGCCGATCGCCTCCTGGTTGCGCGTCTCGTACACGGCGTCGAGCTCCTCGAGCGAGAGCCGGTAGGGGTCGAGCGTCGTGTCGTCGAAGAAGCGGCCCGGGTTGAACGAGTCGTAGGCCGCGAGCGTGTTGACGAACGACTGCCCCTCCACCACGACGCGCTGTCCCGAGAACCCGAACCCGCCGCCGATGCCCACGGCCACGAGCACGCCGACCAGCGCCGTGTGGAACACGAGGTTGCCGGTCTCGCGCAGGTAGCCGCGTTCGGCCGAGACGGATGCCTCGCCGCGCACGTCGTAGCGCTCGACCCGGTAGCCCGCCCGCTTGAGCTGCTCCGCTGCCTTGGCGATTGCCGCGTCCACTCGCGGTTCAAGGTCTGCCGGATACGCCGAGCGACGCGATGCGTCGCTCGGCTCCTGCTGCCGCCTTTCGCCTTGCGCCGCGTCGCTTCGCGCCGCGCCGGGCAAGGCGCGCTCGGTGTACCCGGCCAGCCGGGAGAGTCGCGCGGGCGTGCGGGGCGGCCGGGCCCGGAGCGCCTCGAAGTGGTGCTTCGTGCGCGGGATGACGCATCCGATGAGCGAGAGGAACAGCAGCAGGTACACCGCCGAGAACCACGCCGACGTGTACACGTCGAACAGCTGGAAGCCGTCGAGCACCGGCGCGAGGTCGGGGTTGTCGGCGAAGTACTGCGTGACGCCGTTCGGGTCGCTCGAGCGCTGCGGCACGAGCGAGCCCGGCACCGCGGCGATCGCGAGCAGCAGCAACAGCAGCAGCGCGGTGCGCATGCTCGTCAGCTGGCGCCACCCGAACCGCAGCCAGCCCACGAAGCCCAGCTTGGGCTGGGTGACGGATGCGTCGGGCTCGCGCTCGGGCGAGTCGATGTGGTCCCCGGGGCGCGAGAGCGCGTCGGGATCAGATCGCGGGGACAAAGCCGGTGATCACCGCCTGCAGTTCGTACATCCAGATGGTCCAGAGGCCCGACACCATGAGCAGGCCGATCGCGATGAGCAACGAGCCGCCGATGAGGTTGATCGTGCGGATGTGCCGCCGGAAGAACGCGAGCGAGCCCGTGACCCACCCGAAGCCGAGCGCCACGAGCAGGAACGGGATGCCGAGGCCGATGCAGTACGCGAGCCCGAGCAGCACCGCCCGTCCGGCCGACGCCGAGTCGGCGCTGAGCGTGAGCACCACGGCGAGGGTCGGTCCGATGCACGGGGTCCAGCCGAGCCCGAACACGATGCCGAGCAGCGGAGCGCCGGCGAGGCCCGTGGCCGGACGCCACGACGGCTTGAACGTGCGCTGCAGGAACGTGAACTGGCCGATGAACACGAGGCCCATCACGATGAGCACGATGCCGAGGCCGCGCGTGATGAGGTCGCCGTACGCCTTGAACCATGCGCCCGCGACGCCCGCGAGCAGGTTGAAGGTGACGAACACGAGCGTGAACCCGGCGATGAACAGCAGCACGCCGAGGACGAGTCGGCGGCGGTTGCGTCGTTCCTCGGACGCCTCGGCCGAGGCATCCGTGAACCCGCCGAGGTAGCCCAGGTACCCCGGCACGAGCGGCAGCACGCACGGGGAGAGGAACGAGACGAGGCCCGCGGCGAGCGCGATGGGGACGGCGGCGAGCAACTGGCCGTTCAGCACGATCTCGCCGATGCCGCCCACGATGCCCGTCGCCCGCCCTCAGGCCTGCTCGGCGAGGATGCCGTCGATGATCGACTCGAGGATCGAGGCGTCGGTGAGCTGGCCGAGCACGCGTGCGGCGACTCGGCCCTCCTGGTCGAGCACGATCGTGGTCGGCACGGCGGCGGCGGGCACGGGCCCCGCGAACGCGAGCTGCGCGGCGCCCGACTCGACGTCGAGGATCGACGGGTACGTCACGCCGTAGGTCTCCTCGAACGAGGCCGCCGTGCCTGCCTGGTCGCGCACGTTCACGCCGACGAAGCTCACGCCGTCGTCGCCGAACTGCTGCGACACCTCCTCGAGGATCGGCGCCTCGACGCGGCAGGGGGCGCAGCCGGCGTACCAGAAGTTGACCACGGTGACCTCGCCGAGCGTGTCGGCGGAGTCGAACGTGCCGCCCTCGACGGTGTCGCCCGAGAACTCGATCGGCTCGCCGCGCTGCGGCTCCGCGAACTCCGAGATGGTGCCGTCGCCGGCGATGTAGTTCTTGCCGCTGCCCTCGCGGAACTGGTCGGCGAGCGGGTCGCTCGCACACCCCGTGAGCAGCAGGGCGGATGCCGCGACGAGGGCCGCGATCGCCGCCGCGGGTCGTGGGCGCAGGCGTGTACGCACGCGCGATGCCGGGACCATCACACCGCCCCCACGTCGGTGGCGCGCACGTTGAGCCCCGCCGCCGGGTCGCGGTAGTCCACCTCGACGAAGACGGCGCCGCGGCGCTCGAACGTCGTGATGCTCGACAGGGCGCAGCGACGGCGGCGCGGGTCGTGCGCGAGCGACTTGCCGGCCACGCGCCGGTGCACCATCCAGATGGGCAGCTGGTGGCTCACGATCACGGCGTCGCCGGCCTCGGTCGAGTTCCAGGCGTCATCCATGGCGTGCAGCATGCGACGGGCGATCGAGCCGAACGGCTCGCCCCAGCTGGGTTCCCACGGGTTCACGAGGAACGCCCAGTTGCGCACGTCGCGCAGCGCGCTGTCGCGTCCGCTCATGCGCTTGCCCTCGAAGCGGTTCTCGGGCTCGATGACGCGGTCGTCGAGTGCCGCCTCGAGGCCGAACAGCCGAGCGATCGGCTCCGACGACTGCTGCGTGCGCTGGAGCGGCGACGAGATCAGCGCGCCGACGGGCCGCGAGCGAGCGACGAGGTCGTCGGCGGCGGCCTGCGCCATCTCGTGCCCGAGGCTCGAGAGGCCGTACCCGGGGAGTCGGCCGTAGAGCACGCCCTGGGGGTTGAACACCTCGCCATGGCGCACGAGATGGATCTGCTCGGCCGGCACGGTCTCCAGTCTAGAGAGCCATTCCCTTTGAATCCGCCGAGGGTCGCGGCTCCGGCCGGCGCTCAGCGTGGCGATCGGCGGGGGCGATCAGCGTGGCGATCGGCGGGGGCGATCCGCGCCGCGGATCCGTCACCGTCGCCGAGCGCCTCGAGCAGGTGAAGCGGCGGCACGAAGAACGTGCCGCCGGTCACGGCGGTCGAGACGTCGAGGATGCGGTCGTGCAGTCCCGGCGGGTCGCCGATGAACATGCGCTTCAGCATCCGCTCGATCACCCACAGCCGGCGGGTGTAGCCGATGAAGTACGTGCCGAACTCGCCCGACGCGGGGCTGCCGAACGGCATGTTGTCGCGCAGGATCTCGAACTCGGTGCCATCGTCGTCGGTGATCGTTGCGAGCGTCTTATGGGCCTGCTGCGGCTCGGTGTCGTCGAGCTCGACGTTGTCGGCCTTCCGGCGGCCGATCACGGCCTCCTGCTGCTCGGTCGTCATCGCATTCCAGGCCGCGAGGTCGTGCAGGTACTTCTGCACGACCACGTAGCTGCCGCCGGCGAACGCCGGATCCTCGTCGCCGATGAGCGTCGCCTCGGCCATGCCGGCGCCGCTCGGGTTCGCGGTGCCGTCGACGAAGCCGAGCAGGTCGCGCGCGTCGAAGTAGCGGAAGCCGTTCACCTCGTCGACCACGTCGACGGCGTCGCCGAGCTGTTCGAGCAGCAGGCGCTCGAACTCGAAGCAGAGGTCGGCTCGGTCGGCTCGGATGTGGAAGAGCAGGTCGCCCGGGGTCGCGACCGCCGAATGGGCGGCGGTCTTGATCGTGATGAACGGGCGCAGTTCGGCGGGCCGGTCGGGGCGACCGAATCGCTCCCACGCGGCCGAGCCGATGCCGACCACGCACGAGAGGTTCGCCGCCATGTCGCGGAAGCCGACCGTCTTCGCGAGGTCGTCCAGAGCGGCGAGCACGTCGCGCACGGCGTGGAGATCGGCCGCGGCCGGGCGGATCGTCACGACGAGGAACACCGCGAACTGGGACAGCGGGGCGTCCACCTTCTGCGCGTCGATCGGCACCCGACGGTCGGTGTCCTGCATGGGCGTGCTCCCTCCACCTGGCTGCGCGCGGCCGCGACCTGGCTGCGCGCTCTCGCGCCGACCGGCCGTGTTGCGGCATCCGCTGCGCCCTCACGTCACGATATCGGCCGGACACGCGCAGGTAGGATGGTCGATCGTGAACAACCGCACCCTCGTCAAGCATCTCGCCGCGCTCCCCGACGGCCCCGTCACCGTCGCCGGATGGGTCGAGACCGTGCGCGATCAGAAGAAGGTGCAGTTCGTCATCCTCCGCGACGAGTCCGGCGCGGTGCAGCTCGTGAACCCCGCCACCCGCGAGCTCGATCCCGAATCGGCGGACGCGGCATCCGCCGACGCCTTCGCGGTCACCGAGGAGATCTCGGCGCTGGCCCACGGGTCGTTCATCAGCGTCACCGGCCAGCTGAAGCACGACGAGCGCGTGAAGCTCGGTGGCCTCGAGGTGAAGATCGCGTCGCTCGCCGTCGTCGCCGAGGCCGACCCCGAGACGCCGATCGCCGCGGACTCGAGCCTCGACAAGCGCATGGACTGGCGCTTCCTCGACCTGCGCCACCCCAAGCAGAACCTCATCTTCCGGATCCAGACCACGTTCCTGCACGCCCTGCGCACGTACTGGGTGGAGCGCGACTTCGTCGAGATCCACACGCCCAAGCTCATGGCCTCGGCGTCGGAGTCGCGCGCCGAGCTCTTCGAGGTCGGCTACTTCGACGGCACGGCCTACCTCGCCCAGAGCCCCCAGTTCTTCAAGCAGATGGCACAGCCGGCCGGCTTCGGCAAGGTCTTCGAGGTCGGGCCCGCGTTCCGCGCCGACCCCTCGTTCACCTCGCGCCATGCCACGGAATTCACGTCGATCGACGCGGAGATGAGCTGGGTCGACTCGCACGAGGACGTCATGCAGATGCACGAGGAGCTCCTCGTCGCCGGCATCACCGCCGTGAAGGAGAAGCACGGCGCCGAGATCGCCGAGCTCTTCGGCATCGAGCTCGAGGTCCCCACGCTGCCGTTCCCGCGCATCCCGCTCGCCGAGGCGAAGCAGATCGTCGCCGACCGCGGCTACGTGATCCCCCGCACCGACGAGGACATGGACCCCGAGGGCGAGCGCCAGATCTCCGCCCATGTCAAGGAGACCTACGGGCACGACTTCGTGTTCGTCACCGACTACGCCTCGAGCATCCGGCCGTTCTACCACATGCGCCACGAGGGCGACCCCAGCCTCACGAACTCGTACGACCTCATCTACAACGGCGTCGAGATCTCCACGGGAGCACAGCGCGAGCACCGCATCGACCTCCTCGTCGAGCAGGCGAAGGAGAAGGGGCTCGACCCCGAGGAGCTCGAGTTCTACCTCGACTTCTTCCGCTACGGCGTGCCGCCCCACGGCGGCTTCGGCATGGGCCTCGCCCGCGTGCTGATGCTCATGCTCGAGGAGCACTCGATCCGCGAGACGACGTACCTCTTCCGCGGCCCGACGCGCCTGCTGCCGTAGCCCGCTCCCGCGCCGACCCGCCTCGGCCCGCCCCGCCCCCGACCCGCCCCCGCTCGAACCGCGCGGCATCCGTCGAGATGACGCGAATCGTCGTGATACCGCGCACGATGGACGGTTCGCGTCATCTCACGCCGCCCCGGGGCGCCAGCCGGCCGCGACCAGCGCCTCGTGCACGCGCATCAGGCGTTCGCGGCGCCTGACGCCGACATGCTCGGCGTTGAATCGGATGACCCGCCAGCCCTCTCGGGCGAGGTCGTCCAGCCGGTCGACGTCCCTCGCGTACTGCCTGCGATCCGTGCGATGGTGCTCGCCGTCGTACTCGACGATCACGCGGTAATCGCGGTAGACGAGATCCCCGATGGCGATCCGGCGACCATGCCGGTCGAGGATGTCGACATTGATCTCCGGCTCCGGCAGCCCGTACTCCACGAGATCCAGCCGCAGCAGCGTTTCCGCCGGCGAGTCCGTTCGCGCGCGCACGGCTCGCAGTGCATGCACGAGACGACGGAAACCTCGACGAGCGCCTCGACGCCCGACCGCGGCAGCGAGCACGTCCATCGTGGCGATCGGACTCGACCTTCGCACGAGTGCGTCTCCGAGCACCACGAGGTCGCGGTGACCGAGCTCCGCTGCGAGCTGGCACCACGCGTCGACGGCCGACACCATCTGCAGCCCGCGAACCAGTTCGGCACGGATGTCGCAATGCCGCACTCGGTGGCCCCGGACGCCCGACGCCCTCGGGACCCCGTGCGGTTCGAACGCCGCGACGTCGAGACGCCCGTCGTCGCGGGGCCGGATGGGGAGGCCATGGAGGGCCCCCGCCGTGCGATGCGAGAAGACCTCGCAGCTGCGCATCCGGACGCAGTAGGCGCGGCAGCGCAGCTCCAAGTCGGGGGTCGCCGATGCGACGACGCGCACGCCGCGGAACGGCCGGACCAAGTCGCGGCCCCGCATCCGCTCGTCGCCGAGCCCTGCTGCTCGCCCGTCGGCGAGCGAGAACGGGGTGCTGTCGAGCCAGGGCGGGACGGGGATTCGTGCGGTCACACCCGCATGTTCTCGCGTGGCCCGACACGCCGGCGCGGAAACCCACATGAGGGGCTGCCTCCCCCGTGCAGCTCGCCTGTGGAGGACGACTGCGGCCGCCGCCCGCCCGACCCTCCCCGGGCGGCGAGATGACGCAAACCGTCCTTCGGGAGAAGCCCACGAACGTTTGGCGTCATCTCTGCGGCCGGATAAGAGGGGAACGGGCGGTGAGGTGACCGGGCGGTGGCGGGCGGCGGGGCGAGGGCAGCGGGCGGGCCGGGGCGACGGCGGCGGGATGACGCAAACCGTCCTTCGGGAGAAGCCCACGGACGTTTGGCGTCATCTCGGCGGCCGGAGAAGGGCGGACGGGCGGCGAGGCGAGGGCAGCGAGGGCGCGGCGAGGTGGGGCGAGGGCAGCGGGCGGGCGGCGGGGCGCGGCGGGGCGCGGGGCGGGGCCTAGGGCCGCGCGCTGAGACGTAGGCTCGGAGGATGACGGTCGACGCGACGCGCATGGTGCGGATCGAGGGGGGCACCTTCCGCATGGGCTCGGCCGAGTTCTATCCCGACGAGACGCCGGTGCACGAGCGCGCGGTCGACGCGTTCGAGATCGACCTCCACCCCGTGACGAACGAGCAGTTCGCGGCGTTCGTCGCGGCTACGGGCTACGTCACGGTCGCCGAACGCCCGCTCGACCCGGCCGACTTCCCCGGCGTCGACCCCCGCGACCTCGTGCCGGGCGGTCTCGTGTTCACGCCGACCCCCGGCCCCGTCGACCTGCGCGACTGGCGGCAGTGGTGGCGGTGGGGCGAGGGCGCGAGCTGGCGGCATCCGCTCGGCCCCGAGTCATCCGTCGACGACAAGCCGACGCACCCGGTGGTGCAGGTGAGCCTCGAGGATGCCACGGCCTACGCCGGGTGGGCGGGCAGGCGGCTGCCCACCGAGGCCGAGTTCGAGTACGCGGCGCGTGGCGGCCTCGACGGCGCCCGCTTCGCCTGGGGCGACGAGGAGCGGCCCGACGGACGCCTCATGGTGAACCAGTGGCAGGGCCACTTCCCCTATGAGAACACCGGTGCCGCGGGCTGGGTCGGCACCTCGCCCGTCATGACCTTCCCGGCCAACGGCTACGGGCTCTTCGACGTCACCGGCAACGTGTGGGAGTGGACCACCGACTTCTACACGCCGCGACACGAGGTGCCCGGCGTCGCGCCGGTCGACGCGGCCGGCCGGGAGAACCTGCTCGCGGCGGCATCCGCCGAACCGGGCTCGCGCATCCCGCGCCGGGTGCTGAAGGGCGGCTCGCACCTCTGCTCACCCGAGTACTGCCTGCGCTACCGACCCGCTGCGCGCTCGCCCCAGGCCGACGACACGGCGACATCGCACATCGGGTTCCGCTGCGTGCGAGACGCCTGACCCGGACGACCTCCCGGTGAGGTGACGCAGCCGGCGCGAGGCGACTCAGCGCCCCGACACGGCCGCGTCGAGCGTGTCGAACCGGCGCCCGCCGGCCTCGAGCCCGCGGAACCAGCTCGTGCGACGCGCGACCTCGGTGCCGCCGCCGGCAGCGACCGCGAGGCGCAGTTCGATCCCCTGCCCGGCGAGCTCGCGATCGAGGTCGGCGAGGGTGTCGAGCACCGTGATGGACGTCGTCGAGAACCTCGTCAGTTCCACGGCGACGGCGCGGATCCCCGGGTGCGCCGCCGCCTGGTCGAGGATCGCGTTCTCGTTCGCGAGCACGTTGGCGGTATAGAGCGGTCCCTCGAGGCGGATCGGCAGCACCCCGTCGACCACGGCGCCAGGAACGACCCGCAACCGGTTCAGTTCGCGGAAGACCACGAAGAACGTGCCGACCACGCCCACCGCGACGGCGGGCAGCAGTCCGGCCGTGAGGCCGACGACGGCGGTGGTGGTCGCGATCCAGAAGTCGTCCCGGCTGATCCGTCGGAAGCGCACGAGCGCCCCGAGGTCGACGAGCCCGATCACCGCCACGAACACGAGCGACGCGAGCGTCGCCTGCGGCAGCAGGCTCAGCACCGGCGCGAGGAAGAGCGCGACGAGCAGCGCCAGCACCACGGTCACGATCGACGACAGCTGCGTGCGCGCGCCCGCGCCTTGGTTCACGGCGCTCTGCGAGAATCCGCCGGCGGACGGCAGGGTCTGGAAGAAGGCGCCGATCGTGTTCGCCGCGCCCGTGGCGAGCAGCTCCTGGTTGCTGTCGATCTGCGTTTCGCCGGGCTTGCGGATGCCGCGGGCCACCGCGGCCGACTCGAGCAGCGCCATCACCGCGATCGCGAGCGCGCCGGGCACGAGGGCGCCCACGTGGGCGAAGGACGGCAGCTCGGGCGGCGGGAAGCCCTGCGGCACGGGTGCGATGAGCTCGACACCCGCGTCGTCGAGGCCGGCGAACGCCACGAGGAGGATCCCCGCGACGACCACGATGAGCGGGCCGGGCACCCGTGGCAGCCAGCGCTTCAGCACGAGCACCACGGCGATCGATCCGGCGGAGAGGAGGATCGTCGCGAGGTTCGCCCCGGGCAGCGCCTCGACGACGGCGACGATCGAGCGGATGAACCCGTGCCCGGAGAAGTTCTCGGTCTCCCCGAGCAGCTTGGGCAGCTGGCCCACCGCAACGGTGGCTCCGACGCCGATCTGCACGCCCGTGATGGTGGCCTTCGAGATGTTCTCGACGAGCGACCCGAGCTTGAACAGGCGTGCGACGAGCAGGATGACCCCCACGAGCAGGGTGAGGGCCATGAGGTCGGGGATCGGGTCGTCGGAGTCCGCCGCGACCCCCGCGGCGACCAGGGTCGTGGCGGTGAGCGTCGCGATCGTCGACGTCGTCGACACGCTCATCGCACGCGAGCCGCCGAGCGCGGCGTACACGAGCATCGGCACCATGCACGTGTAGATGCCCACCTGCACGGGCAGGTTCGCGATGGTGGCGTACGCCATCGCCTGCGGGATCACGACCGCGCCGGCGGAGAGCCCGGCGAGCAGGTCGCGCCCGAGCCACGCGCGTCGGTACCCCGCGAGCGTCGGGAACAGCCGCGGTCGTCGGCTCGGGGCATCCGCCGCCGGCATCAGGCCTCGACGAAGACGGTCGACCAGTCCCGCTTGACGCTCACCACGGTGAAGCCCCGATCGGATGCCGCGGCGAGCGCCTTCTGGGCACCCTGGTCGTAGGGCGCATCGCCGCGACCCGTGTCGTCGTCGTGGTGCACGAGCAGCGCGAGTCCCACCGCACCCCGCCGGATGAAGTCGAGCATCGGCACGTCGCCGTTCGAGTTACCCGCGGCGAGCAGCGGGCGTCGTCCGATGCGGCTCCAGATGCGGATGGGCTTCTCGTCGCCGTCGTCGAGGAAGTCGAACTCCGCCGTGTAGCGCACCTGCGCGCCGTCCTCGTCGTACCGCAGGCCGAGTGCCGAGCCGATCACGCGCTCTGGCGGGATGCCGTAGTAGTCCTCGGTCATCGGCCGCATGAAGTCCCGGTCGCCGCCCGAGACGATGTAGCACGTGAATCCGTGCTCCTCGAGAAAGCGCATGAGCTCCACCATCGGCACGTAGATCGCGCTGCGGTACGCGCGCTGCAGCGTGAGGTGCTTGGCCGTGCGGTAGAACTCGGCCACCGAGCTCGCGTACTGCTCGACGCTCATGCCGTCGGTGAGTCGGGCGATCGCGTCGATCACCGTGGAGACGTCGGACTCGTCGCCGTCGTAGTGCTTGTCGATCGCCGCGCCGAGCCAGCCGAGGTCCCCGCTCACGGCGGCGCGGTACGGCTGGTGCTCGGCGAGCGACGGATCGGCCTCGGCCGCGGCGCGCCACTGCTGCACGATGTAGTGCAGCTGCGTCGGCATCGGCTTCTCGGTCCAGAGCGTGCCGTCGTTGTCGAACACGGCGACGCGCTGCTCGACGGGCACGGCGTCGGGGCCCTCGGTGACGGATGCCACGAACTCGAGGATCGCGTCCCGGGCGGCGCCGTCCGTCCACGACGGCAAGGGCTCGTCAGTCACGGGCGAACGCCGCCGCGAGGTGCTGCTCGAGGTCGATGTACGCGTCGTCGGCCACGTCGAAGACCACCTTCTTGATCTCGCCGCCGGCGTAGTCGAACCGTCCGGAGTAGTCCGCGGCCGACACGCTGTCACCCGAGTCGTAGCCGATGCACAGCCCCTCGCCGCACAGCGCGTAGTGACCGGTCATCGTGCGGATCTCCTCGGATGCGACCGCCCGGTCGTCGATGTAGAGCGTCGCGGTGCCGTATGACTCGCGGTGCTCGCCGGTGCGTTCCTTCCTGAAGTCGATGCCCAGCACGTGCTCGCCCGCCGGCGGCATCGTCGCCGACAGCAACTGTGGCTCGCCGATCCCGAGGAAGTTGTGCACGTAGTGCAGCCGGCCGCCCTTCACGAACAGCGCGTGCCCACCGAACCGAGAGCCTTGCGCGAAGATGACCCCCTGCGTCTGGTCGGTCGTGACCACGTGCCCGAGCACCCGGAACGACACCGCGTGGGTGTTCGCCGCGCTGCGCTCGGGGATCTCGCTGGTTCCCGGGTAGTAGACGTACTGTCCACTCGGGGGCACCGGGATCGAGAACTCCATGGTGAGGAAGGTCTCGAGGTCCTTGCCGACGACGTTCAGGTCGTTGAGCGGCAGCACGTTGTTCGCCTGCGCCTCCCTGAGCCACAGCGCCTTCAGCTCCTCGACCTTCTCGGGGTGCTGTTCGGCGAGGTCGACGGCCTCGGCGCGATCCTCCTCGGTGTGGAAGAGCTGCCAGCGGTCATTGTCGTAGTCGCCGAGCCCCGAGATCGGTCCGTGCTCGGTGACCGCCTTCCATCCCCGATGCCAGATGCCGCGATTGCCGAACATCTCGTAGTACTGGGTCTCCTTCGCGGTCGGCGCGTCCGCCGAGCCGAAGCTGTACCCCATCGAGACGCCCGAGAGCGGCGCCTGCTGCACGCCGTCGACATGATCGGGGAACTCGACGCCGCATGCCTCGAGGATCGTGGGCACGATGTCGGTCGAGTGGTGGTACTGGCTGCGAATCTCGCCGCGCGCGGCGATGCCCTTGGGCCAGGAGATCACCAGCGGGTCCGCGATGCCGCCCTGGTACACGTACCGCTTGAACATGCGATACGGCGTCGAGAACGCCGCTGCCCATCCCGTGGGGTAGTGATTGTAGGTGTCGGGCGATCCGAGCCGGTCGAGGTACTTGAGGTTCTCCTCCATGGTGTCGGGGAACCCGTTGAAGAACTTCCCCTCGTTGACCGAGCCGTTGGGGCTCCCCTCCCCGGAGGCGCCGTTGTCGGCCGCGTAGATGACGAGGGTGTCGTCCAACTGGCCGGACTCCTCGAGGTAGTCGATGATGCGCCCCACCTGCGCGTCGGTGTACTCCGAGAACCCGGCGTACACCTCCGCCATGCGGCTGAAGAGCCGCTTCTCCTCATCGGAGAGGGAGTCCCACGGTCGCACGCGGTCCGCCTCGGAGAACGTGCCGTCGGCCATGGGGTTCAACGGCGTCAGTTCGGTCCCCTCCGGCAGGATGCCCCGTTCGATCATGCGCGGCAGCACCCACTCGCGGTAGGCCTCGTACCCGTCGTCGAACCGGCCCGCGTACTTGTCGATGTACTCCTGGGGGGCGTGGTGCGGCGCGTGGTTGGCGCCGGGGCAGAACCAGAGGTACCAGGGCTTGTCGGGGTCGGTCTGCTTCGAGTCCCGAATGAACGCCATCGCCTTGTCGGCGAGGTCCTTCGAGAGGTGGTACCCCTCCTCGGGCATGTAGGGCTGGTCGATGTAGTGGTTGTCCTCGGCGAGCGACGGATACCACTGGTTCGTCTCGCCGCCGATGAACCCGTAGAACCGGTCGTAGCCCTGCGCGAGCGGCCAGTCCTTCTTCGAGCCGCCGGCCGTCCAGGCGTCGATCGGCACGTTGTGGTTCTTGCCCACCCAGTACGTGCTCCACCCGGCATCGCGGAGCACTGCGGCCATGGTGGCGTTCGACTTCGGGATGTGCGAACTGTAGCCGGGGAATCCCGTCGACGATTCCGAGATCGACGCGAAGCCGTTCAAGTGGTGGTTGCGGCCGGTCAGGAACGTCGACCGCGTGGGCGAGCACAGGGCGGTGGTGTGCCACTGCGAGTAGGTGAGCCCGTTCGCCGCGAGCCGGTCGAGGGTGGGCATGTCGATGCGCCCGCCATACGGCGACCAGGCCGCCTGTCCGGTGTCGTCGAAGAGCACCACCAGGACGTTCGGCGCGCCGTCGGGCGCCTTGGCCGGGAGGAAGGCGTCCCAATCCCCGACCGAGTCCCGCACGTCGAACTCGATCTTCCCCCTGAATGCACGTGCCACGTGTCGCACCTTCCCCCGAAGCGCCGTCGACCTCCGACGGTCCCTGCTCCACGCTGCCACGCGCTCATCGGCCTGACAAGGATCGCTTCGCGAGGAGGCCTCAGTTCGTCTCGCGGATGCGGGGCTCCTGCGGCAGGTCGTGCACGGCGGGTCCCTCGATGCGGATGCCGGATGCATCGAAGCGCGATCCGTGCAGCGGGCAGTCCCATGTCGTCTCGGCGTCGTTCCACCGCAGCACGCCGCCGAGGTGGGTGCACACGGCGCGCACGGCGCACGTGCGCCCGTCGACCGTGGAGATCCCGTACGGCACGCCCCTGCGGGAGACCACCACGCCCTCGCCCTCGCTCGGCGCATGCGCCGGGGCGGGGTGCGCCTCCGCGCCACCCCAGCCGACGGCGATCGCCCGCGCCACCCGGGCCCCCTCCGCCGCCCCGCGCCCG
This sequence comes from Agromyces ramosus, assembly GCF_004216665.1. Taxonomy (GTDB): domain Bacteria; phylum Actinomycetota; class Actinomycetes; order Actinomycetales; family Microbacteriaceae; genus Agromyces; species Agromyces ramosus. The sequence continues at coordinate 1,180,755 of NZ_SGWY01000001.1, forward strand.
ACGTCGGCGGGCGCCGTCGACCGGGTGCCGAGCACGCGGATCCAATCGCGACGATCGCGCCACGGCACGCCGAGGAGCTCCTCGGAGATGCGGATGGCCGCGGCGGCGCCGTTCGTGAGCCCCCACTTGGCGAACCCGGTCGCCACCCAGATCCGTCCGAGGCCCCGTGGCATCCGGCCGACGAACGGCACGAGGTTCGCCGATTCGTAATCCTGCGCGGCCCAGCGATGCGTCAGGTCGGCCGCTGGGAAGTACCGCTTCGTCCACGCCACGAGGTCGCGCACCCGGGCCTCGGTCGACGGGACCCGGCCGACCGGATGCCCGTTGCCGCCCACGATCAGCAGCGGCGGCGCGTCGGGGTCGCGGTCGGGGGTCGTGCGCACCGATCGCGTCGGGGCGTCGACGGTGATGAAGAGGCCGGGCGGCGGCGGCGCCTCGACCCGGTACGACGTGAGATGCGAACGGAGCGGGCGGGTCTTCGCGAAGTACAGTCCGCGCAGCAGCGTCGGCGCGGCCGTCGCGATGACGGCGGCATCCGCCCGGATGGTGCCGTGCGGAGTGCGGAGCTCGACCGGCCGGCCGGCGTGCACCGCCTCGACGCGCATGCCCTCCAGGAGCACGCCGCCCTCGGCGACGAACGCGCGAGCCATCGCCACCGCGAGCCGGTAGGGGTCGAGCCCCAGCTGACCGGGCAGCGCGACCGCTCCCACGAACGGGAACGACACGGGCATCCGCTCGACGCGCTCGACAGGGAGGCCGGCCTCGAAGGCCGCGTCGAGCTCCCGGTCGACGAGGTCGAGCCCGCCGTCGGTCGCGGCGTAGCTGTAGGCGGTCTCCTCGGAGGTGGGCACGCCGTGGTGCTCGGCGAACTCCGCGATCCAGCGAAGCCCGTCGAGGTTCGCGTCGGCGTAGGCGCGCACCACGCGCGCCGAATGCGATCGACGGATGCGCTGCAGCATCGCGCCCTGGAGGACGCTCGCCTTGCCGGTGTTCGCGCCCGTCGCGAGCGCCGCGACCCGCTGGGCCTCGAGCACCACGACGCGGGACCCGCCGCGCTGGAGCATGATGGCCGTCGCGAGTCCGGTGATCCCGGCGCCCACCACCGCCACGTCGAAGCGATCGCCCGGCATGACGGCGCCCTCGTAACGCGCCGTCGGGGCGGGCTCGGTCTCGTCGGCGGTGGCGAGGTCGGTCCAGAGGGACGTCATGCGCACAGTCAACGCCCGAATGGGCGTGCACGGCAATGGGTTGACGCCGGCGCCCTCAGCCTGCGAGCAGCGCCGTCTTCAGGCGCACGGGGTCGACGCGCCAGAAGTCGTGCACCTCGCCGTCGACGAGCAGCACCGGGATCTCCTCGGCGTAGCGCTCGGCGAGGGCCGCGTCGTCGAGGATCGAGCGCTCGTCGAACGCGATGCGCGTCGCGGCATCCGCGGCCCCGACCTCGGCGATCACGGCCTGCACGACCTCGCGTGCGTCGTCGCAGAGGTGGCAGCCGGGCTTGCCGATGAGGGTCAGGCGGATGTCGCGGGTCACGCGATCCACCCTACGCGGCGGGAGCACAGCGAAAAGCGCCAGGCCGTCGGGCCTGACGCTCTGCCGGTCGTGCGAAGGACGACTACTTCTTGTTGCGACGCTGGTGACGCGTCTTGCGAAGCAGCTTGCGGTGCTTCTTCTTCGCCATGCGCTTGCGGCGCTTCTTGATGACGGAACCCATCGAAACCTCACAGAAAAGATCGAGTCGGCCACGCGTGCCGCAGCCAGAGGCGGGAAAGCCTCGGGATAGTCTACCGGATTCGGCGGGCACGCCCATCACGATGCGTTACCGTCGAGGAATGCGCTCGCACCACCTCGTCATCCGCACCACGACGGAGGACGACTGGGAGGCCGTGCGCACCCTTCGGCTCGAGATGCTGCGCGACACTCCGCTCGCCTACGGCGAGACCCTCGAGCACGCGCTGCGGGTCGACGAAGCAGCGTGGCGGCTGCGCGGCGCTCGGGGCACGACGCCCGGTCAGACCTCGATCGTGGCGATCGACGGCGACCGCTGGGTGGGCCACATGGGCGGGTACATCCCGGATGCCGCGACCGGCCCGCTCCTCGTGGGCGTGTACGTGGCTCCCGAGTACCGCGGCGACGCGGCCGGTGTCTCGCGCCTGCTGCTCGACGCCGTGGAGCGCTGGGCGATGGACTACGCCGACACCCTTCGCCTCGAGGTGCACGAGGACAACCCCCGCGCCCGGCGCTTCTACGAGAAGCTCGGCTTCACGCTCACCGGGCGGAGCCGCGAGTACGAGCTCGAACCCGGCGGCCTCGAGCTGGAGATGATCAAGCCGCTGCGCTGACGCCGGGCACGACAGGATGACCCCGGTGCACGGCAGACTGTGCGCATGACCGTGTTCATCGACGTGCTGCTCATCGTGGCGATCCTCGGCACCGGCATCGTCGCCGGGGTCTTCTCCGCGTTCTCGGGGTTCGTGACGCAGGGCCTCGACCGGCTGCCGCCTGCGGATGCCGCGCGGGCCATGCGCGAGCTCAACGTCACGGCGGTGCGCCCCCCGCTGATGCTCGCCCTGTTCGGCACGGGCCTGCTCGCGGTGGCGCTCATCGTGTTCGCGCTCGTCGGTGCGCTCGGCGGCGGCACCTGGTGGGCGGTCGCGGCATCCGTCCTCTACCTCGTCGGCGCGATCGGCGTGACCGGTGGCGCCAACGTCCCCCGCAACAACCGACTCGCGGCGGCGCCGGCAGCGGATGCCTCGGCGCTCGCGTCGGCATGGACCGAGTTCCGCCCCGGGTGGCAGGCGTGGAATCACGTGCGCACGTTCACGTCCGCGGCGGCATGCGTCGGGTTCGTGCTCGCGCTGCTCGCAGCCCACTGACCGTGCTGGCTCGGCCGGCCGGGGCGGACGTCGGCGGCTAGCGGCGCTTCTTCTGCCCGACGACCGCCGTGACCTGGTGTGCCGTCTCAGCGAACGCCTTGCCGATGGCGGAGGCGAACGCCAGCTGGTCCTGGTTGAGCGTGAGGTCGTCGGCGGGCGCCGCGCCGGCGAGCGTCGCAGCATCCGCGGCGGCATCCGATGACACGAACGGAATGAGCCAGTCCTCCAGCACCTCGAGCGGACCGCGGTCGAGGTGGTAGTAGCGGTGCTGGCCCTCCTCGCGAACGCCGACGAGGCCCGCCTCGCGCAGGACCTTGAGGTGCTTCGAGACGGTCGGCTGGCTGAGGCCGAGGGTCGAGACGATCTCGGACACGCTGATCTCGCCGCCGGAACCGGGGGCGGAGGTCTCGCGATCCAGGAGCACGGCGAGGATGTCGCGCCGCGTCGTATCCGCCACCACGTCGAAGATGTCCGCCATGCGTCAAGGGTAGTCACTCCCGGCGAGGAGTACCATGACTCACGCATTCGGTGACGGCGGTTGAGGGGGCTCGATGCACTCGAGGGCGATGGGCCGCCTCGGTCGATCCGATCGGCGGTCATGGCTCGGTCGAGTGCGCGATGCCGTCGACTCGCTGGTCAGGAAGTCGCCGTCCCGCTTCGCGATCCTCATCTTCGCGGGCCTGATCCTGATCTTCACCCTGCTCTTCTCGCTGCCGATCGCGCGAGCCGGCGAGGGTTCGGGCGCGCCACTGCACGATGCGCTGTTCACCGCGGTGTCGGTGATCTGCGTGACGGGCCTCGCCACCGTCGACATGGCCACCTACTGGACGCCGTTCGGGAATGCCCTCGTGTTCATCGGCGTCAACATCGGCGGCGTGGGCGTGCTCACGCTGGCATCCATCCTCGGCCTCGTCATCTCGCGCCGGCTCGGACTGCGCGCCAAGCTGCTCGCGGCGAGCGACACCAACCCGTCGCGCATCCACGTCGGCCCGGTGGCCGAGCGCCAGGCGGTGCGACTCGGCGAGGTCGGCGGGCTGCTCGCCACCGTCGCGATCAGCGCGCTGGTCATCGAGGTGTCGATCGCGATCGCGATGCTGCCCAGCATGCTCGGCAAGGGATACGACCTGTTCCACTCGGTCTGGTACAGCTTCTACTACTCGGCGATGGCCTTCACGAACACCGGATTCAGCCCGAACCCCGGCGGCATGGAACCCTTCATCGACGACTACTGGTTCCAGACCATGCTGATGATCGGCGTCTTCCTCGGCAGCCTCGGCTTCCCCGTGATCTTCGCGCTCGCACGATCCTGGCGCACCCCGCGCCGCTGGAGCGTGCACGTGAAGCTCACGATCACCACCACGGTGATCCTCTTCGTGCTCGGCGCCGGCGCGTTCCTGCTGCTCGAGTACAACAACCCGCGGACCTATGGGCAGATCGACGCCGGGCCGACGATCTTCCAGTCGCTCTTCATGTCGGCCATGACGAGGTCGGGCGGCTTCGCGACGATCAACATGCACGACCTCAACGGCTCGAGCATGCTCGTCTCCGACATGCTCATGTTCATCGGCGGCGGCTCCGCCTCCACCGCGGGCGGCATCAAGGTGACGACGCTGGCCGTGCTGTTCCTCGCCGCGTTCGCCGAGGCGCGAGGGGCGCCCGCGATGGAGGCGTTCGGCCGACGCATCCCGCGCGACATGCTCCGCCTCTCGGTGAGCGTCGTGCTCTGGGGAGCGACCATCGTCGCCGTGTCGTCCATCGCGATCCTCCAGATCACGAAGGAACCGTTCGACTACGTGCTGTTCGACGTCATCTCCGCGTTCGCCACGTGCGGCCTCTCCACGGGGCTCACCGCGGACCTGCCACCGAGCGGGGTGTACGTCATGGCCGCCACCATGTTCATGGGGCGGGTTGGTACAGTGACACTCGCTGCGGCACTGGCGGCCAGCCAGCGTCGGCAGTTGTACCGACGTCCGGAAGAGAGGCCCATCGTTGGTTGATCGGATCAAACACGACGCGCCGGTGCTCGTGATCGGCCTCGGCCGCTTCGGCGCCGCCACCGCCGGACAGCTCGACCGGCTCGGGCGCGAGGTGCTCGCCGTCGACGACGACGAGACGCTCGTGCAGAAGTGGGCCGAGCGCGTGACGCACGCGGTGGTGGCCGATGCCCGCAACATCGACGCACTGCGCCAGATCGGCGCCCAGGACTTCTCGATCGCCGTGTGCGCCGTGGGCTCCTCCATCGAGGCATCCGTGCTCATCACCGCCAACCTCGTCGACCTCAGGATCCCGCAGATCTGGTCGAAGGCGATCTCCGCCTCGCACGGCAAGATCCTCCAGCGCATCGGGGCGAACCACGTCATCTATCCCGAACGCGAGGCCGGCGAGCGCACCGCGCACCTCGTCAGCGGTCGGATGCTCGACTTCATCGAGTTCGACGACGACTTCGCGCTCGTGAAGATGTACCCGCCGAAGCCGATCCGCGGCAAGAACCTCACGGAGTCGGGCGTGCGCTCACGGCACAACGTGACGGTGGTCGGCGTGAAGAGCCCGGGCAAGCCGTTCACGTACGCGACGGAGAAGACCGTGGTGTCGAACCACGACCTCATCATCGTGTCGGGCACCGAGGGCGACATCGAGAAGTTCGCGGCGCTCGAGTAGCGGGCGGATGCCGCGCGGCCGTCGGTCCTCGTCGGTGGCCGAGCACGGTGGCCTCCGCCAACCCGTCGACCCCGGTCGCCGCGATCAGGATCGCCGTCGCCACGCTCACGAGGGCGCTGCTCACGAACGGCATGACGTAGTGGATGGGCGGATAACGGGTGCCGCGCTCGCGGCGGACCCCGAGCCAGGCGCACCTCGAGCACGACTTCCGCGATGCGACGGGTCTCTCTCCCGGCGCCTATGCCCGATCGCTCCGCGAACTCGCAGGGTGACGTCGCGCCGATCACGGTGAAGCTCGCATTCGGAATCTTCACAAAGTTGTGAATCCGGCGTAACATCGCGCGCATGACCACCGTGATCAGCACCCGAGGGCTCCAGAAGCACTTCGGGCGCACCATCGCCCTCGACGGCCTCGACTTCTCGGTCGAAGCCGGAGAGATCCACGGCTTCCTGGGTCCGAACGGCGCCGGGAAGTCCACCACCATCCGCATCCTGCTCGGACTCGCGCGCGCGACCGGGGGTGAGGCGACGCTGTTCGGGCGCGACCCGTGGACCGACGCCGCCGACCTGCACCGGCGCGTCGCCTACGTCCCGGGCGACGTCGCCCTCTGGCCGAACTTCAGCGGAGGTGAGGCGATCGATCTCCTCACGCGGTTGCGCGGCGGGATGACCGACAAGACGGCGTATCGCGAACGCAAGGAGCGGCTCCTCGAGGTGTTCCAGCTCGACCCGAAGAAGAAGGGGCGCGCGTATTCGAAGGGCAACCGACAGAAGGTCGCCCTCGTGGCCGCCTTCGCGACCCCGGCGGAACTGTACGTGCTCGACGAGCCGACGAGCGGGCTCGACCCGCTCATGGAGCAGGTCTTCAACCGCGAGATCGACCGGGTCGCGCGCGACGGCGCGACCGTGCTGCTGTCGAGCCACATCCTCTCCGAGGTCGAGGAGCTCTGCGAGAGGGTGACCATCATCCGCGCGGGCGAGGTCGTCGAGAGCGGCACGCTCGCCGAGCTCCGCCACCTCACCCGAACCGAGATCGCGTTCGTCCACGACCCGGCCAAGGAGGCCGCCGTCGCTGCCCTCCCCGGCACGCACGACCTCGTCATCGACGAAGGGCGGGTGCGCTTCACCGTCGACAGCGACCGGGTCGCCGACTTCCTGCCCGACCTGGGCCGACTGGGCGTGCAGGGTCTCACCGTCGCGCCGCCATCGCTCGAGGACCTCTTCCTGCGCCACTACGGCGACGAGCTCGCCCCGGTCGAGGAGGAGGCACGGGCATGACCCGCCTCCTCGTGCTGCTCCGGCAGCGCATCCGTCGCGACCGCCTGCAGCTCGCGCTGTGGATCCTCGGCACCGCGCTGCTCGCGTACGCGTCCATCAGCGCCGTGTTCTCCACCTACGGCGAGGAGCAGGACCGGCGCGAGATCCTCGGCGTCGCGATCGCGACCCGGACCATCCTCGTGTTCCGCGGCACCCCGAACGGCATCGACGACGGCGCGTTCGCGTTCTTCCTGCTGTTCGCGTGGCTCGCCCTCATGGGCGGCCTGATGAGCACCTTCCTCGCGGTTCGCCACACCCGCAAGGAAGAGGAGGAGGGCCGCGCCGAGGCCATCGCCGCGACCCCGGCCGGCCGCATCCTCCCGACCACCGCGACGGTGATCCACGGCGTGCTCGCCAACGTCGCGCTCGGGCTGTTCATCGCGCTCGCGCTCATCGCCAACGGCCTCGACGCGACCGGTTCGATGGTCTGGGGCGCCGCGATCACGGTCTCCGGCATCGCGTTCGTCGCCTTCGGCCTGTTCACGGCGCAACTGTTCCGCACGTCGCGTGGGGCGAACAGCCTGTCCGTCACCTTCGTGCTCGCGGCGTACCTGCTGCGCGGCATCGGCGACGCCGCCGGAACGCCCTCGGACGACCTGCTGCACGTCACACCGGCATGGCCGAGTTGGCTCTCGCCGATCGGCTACGGGCAGTTCACCGGCGCCTACGTCCAGAACGACCTCACGCCGCTGCTCATCCCGCTCGCGTTCGCGGCCGCGCTCATCGGGCTCGTCTTCGCGCTGCAGGCGGTCCGCGACCAGGGCGCGAGCCTGCTCGCCGGTCGGGCCGGCCGAGCGACGGCCGGGCCCGTGCTGTCGAGCTCATTCGGCCTGGCCTGGCGATTGAACACGCCGATCCTGCTGTCCTGGACGGCGGGCGGCATCGCCACCGGCCTGCTCGCGACCTCCCTCTCGTCGGTGGTCGACCAGGCCGCGACCGACGCCCCGCAGATCCTCGATACGCTGCGCCGCGCGATCGGCAGCGAGGCATCCATCGAGGAGGCGTTCGTGGCCGTCTTCTACTCCATCGTCGGGATCCTCGCGGCGTGCTGCGCCGTCCAGGTGGGCATCCGCGCGCGTCAGGAGGAAGCGCACGGCACCGCCGAGCTCGTGCTCGGCACGCGCGTACCGCGGCTGCGCTGGCTGCTCGAGTACTGGATCGTCGGCGTGATCGTCATCGTCATCGTGCTCGCGGCCTCGGCACTCGCGGGCATCGCGGGCGCGGGCACCGCAGCCGATCCGGAGTCGCTCATCCCGAACGTGCTCGAGGCTGCGGCCGCCCAGCTGCCGGCATGCCTCGTGTTCCTCGGGCTCACGCTGCTGGTGTTCGCGTTCGTGCCGCGCGCGACCATCGCCGTCGGCTGGACGGTCGTCGGCGTGGCCGCCATCCTCGGCGTCTGGGGTCCGATCCTCCAGGCCCCCGAATGGCTCGTCGACCTGAGTCCGTTCGCCCACTCACCGGTGCCGGCCGGTGGGGAGACGGATTGGACCGGCGGGTTCTGGATGCTCGCCATCGGCCTCGCCGCGGGTGCCGTCGCGGTCTGGTCCATGCGCCGCCGAGAGCTCGCGAGCGGCGGATGAGAGACTGACCGGATGCCACGCGACGAGCAGGGCCTGAAGGCGGCGGTCGACCAGTCGGCCGCGGTCCTCACCGCGGCCGGCTTCCCTCGGATGCCGGCCCGTGTGCTCATGGCCCTGCTCGTCGCCGAGCGGGGCGGCCTCACGGCGAGCGAGCTCGGCGACCAGCTCGGCGTGAGCGCCGCGGCGATCTCGGGTGCCGTGCGCTACCTCGAGCAGATCGGCATCCTCCACCGCGTGCCGCAGCCGGGGAGTCGACGGGACCGGTGGGAGTTCCTCGACGACGCCTGGTACACGGCGCTCATGGCGAAGAGCCCCGTCTACGGCGTGATCGCCGACCTCGGCGACCGGGCCGCCGACGCGATCGGCGACGAGCACTCGGCGGGCTCGCTGCGCGCCCGGGAGATGGCGCGGTTCTACCGCTTCATCAATGCCAGGATGCCCGGCCTCATGCGGGAGTGGGAGGAGCTGCGGATGCAGCAGGAGACCGGTTGAGGCCGGTCAGGCGACGAGCATCAGCACGAGGTTCACGATCCCGGCGATCGCCGCGATCACGAGCAGCACGATCCCGAGCCACCGGATGATGCGGCGGCCCGCCGGCGGCTCGTGCAGCTGCAGCCGATCGGGCTCGCGCTTCCGGTAGTACGCGGGCTCCTCCTCGGGATTCTCGACGTGCGCGCGCTCCTCCTCGCTGAGTCGGCGCTGGTGGAACGCGCCCTCGGCGAACCAGCGAACGGTCGAGCCGTGCTCCTGGTCGAGCACGACCGCCTCCGTGCGGAGCCACCGTCCGTCGGCGAGCCGGATCAGCAGGGCGAGGAGGAGGCATCCGAGACCGATGCCGAGGGCGATCCAGCCGATCACCTCGGTGACGACCGAGACGACCTCCGACGCTTCCATGTGCACACGGTAGCGGACGCGCGGGCCGCATGTTCACGCGACTCCCGGCCGGTGCCCGACGCGCTTGATGTCCGCAGCAGGTTCTGCGTCAGGCCCCCGACGCGAGCTCGCGGGCGCGGGCGAGCGCGGCATCCGTCGCCCGATCGAACACCTCCGCGAGGTGCGCCTCCTCGAGCACCGCGATCGCGCGCTCGGTGGTGCCCTTCGGGCTCGTCACGCGGCGGCGCAGCTCGGCGGGCGTGTCGCCGGATGCCGCCAGCAGCTCGCTCGCGCCCCGGAACGTGCCCTGCACCATGAGCGCGGCCTGCTCGGGCGTGAACCCCTTGTGGATCGCCGTCGCGGTGAGCTGCTCGATGAGGTAGAACACGTAGGCCGGGCCGGAGCCCGAGATCGTGGAAAGGGCATCGATCTGCGACTCGGGCACCACGATGACGTCGCCCACGGTCTCGAAGAGCCGCACGGCGAGCGCGAGGTCGTCGTCGCTCGAACGCGTGCCGGCCGAGATCCCCGTCACCGCCCGGCCGACGACCGCGGGGGTGTTCGGCATCGAGCGGATGACCGCGATCGACTCCGGCAGCAGCTCCTCGAACGTCGCGACCGTGACGCCCGCCGCGACCGACACCACGATCGTCCCCGGGTCCAGCGCGTCGGCGATCTCGCGGAGCAGGTCGGGCACCATCGACGGCTTCACCGCGACGACCACCAGCTCGGCTCCGGCGACCGCCATGCGGTTCGCCGTGGCATCCGTGTCGGTCGCGTACGAGGTCACCCCCGGGAGTCCCTCGAGCTCGGCGGCGCGCTCGGGCGAGCGGTTCGTGGCGCGGATGCCGCCGGGGATCTCGATGCCGGGTTGCAGGAGGCCGGAGAGGATGGCCCGGGCCATGGACCCGGCTCCGAGGAAGGCGATCGTGGGCAGCGTCAAGGGCGCATCGGCACTCATGCGACCATCCTAGGATTGGCACTATGAGCGCATCAGGCGGCACCAAGGCCATCATCGCGGCATTCCTCGCCAACACGGGCATCGCCGTGACGAAGTTCATCGCCTGGTTCTTCTCCGGATCCTCATCCATGCTCGCCGAGGGCGTGCACTCGCTCGCCGACGCCGGCAACCAGCTGCTGCTCATCTTCGGCGGCCGCCAGGCGAAGAAGACCGCCGACAAGGAGCATCCGTTCGGCTACGGCCGCGAGCGCTACGTGTACGCCTTCGTCGTGTCGATCATCCTGTTCTCGGTCGGCGGCGTCTTCTCGATCTACGAGGGCATCGAGAAGCTGCAGCACCCGCACCCGCTCGACGTGCCGTGGCTGCCGATGCTCGTGCTCACGATCGCGATCGTCCTCGAGTCGTTCTCATTGCGCACGGCCGTGGTGGAGTCGAATCACGTGCGCGGCAAGCTGAGCTGGGTGCAGTTCGTGCGCCGCGCGAAGGCGCCCGAGCTCCCCGTCGTGCTGCTCGAGGACATCGCGGCGCTCATCGGCCTCATCTTCGCGTTCATCGGCGTCGGCCTCACGTGGCTCACGGGCAACTCGCTCTTCGACGCCATCGGCACGCTGTTCATCGGCACGCTGCTCATCATCGTCGCGATCGTGCTCGGCATCGAAACGAAGAGCCTCCTGGTCGGGGAGGGCGCGAACGACGACGATCTCGTGAAGATCGAGCAGGCCATCCTCGACGGTCCCGAGGCCGAGCGCATCATCCACATGAAGACCCTCTACCTCGGCCCCGACGAGCTGCTCGTCGCGGCGAAGGTCGGCTTCCACGCCGACCAGAAGCTCCTCGAGGTGTCGACCGCGGTGAACGTCATCGAGCAGCGCGTGCGTCATGCGGTGCCCTCCGCCCGCGTCATCTACATCGAGCCCGACGTCTACTTCGATCCGAACCTCTCGGCGCCGCCCACCGACACCATCGTGATCAAGGGCCTCGAGTGACGGATGCCGCGACGGGGGCCGTGCGGCTCGCGGCATCCGCTCGACGCACCGCCCTCGTGCTCCGGCACGACTCCGCGATCGGGCTCGGCAACCTGCGACCGACCCTCGAGGCGCACGGCTACGAGATCGTCACGGTCGACGCGCCGCATCAGGATGTCGCGGCGCTCGACGCCCTCGCACCCGACCTCGTCGTGGTGCTCGGCGGCGAGGAGGCGGCGTACGAGACCGACCGATACCCCTACCTGGCCGACGAGATCGCGCTGCTGTCGGCGCGCATCGACGCCGAGGCGCCGATCTTCGGCGTGTGCCTCGGCGCGCAGCTGCTGGCGAAGACCCTCGGCGCCGACGTGCGCAAGGGGCCGCGCAAGGAGGTCGGCTGGCTCACCGTCGAGCCGACCGAGGCCGGCGCCGCATCGCCCGTGCGCCACTTCGCCGGGGTGCCCACCGTGCAGTGGCACGGCGACACGTTCGACCTGCCCGACGGAGTCGAACGGCTCGCGACGTCCGGCCAGTACGAGAACCAGGCGTTCGGCAGGGGCGACTGGCTGCTCGCGGTGCAGTTCCATCCCGAGGTCGACGAGGCGATCCACGAGGACTGGCTGCGCGAGTGGGGCGACGAGCTGCCCGAGTACGGGCTGACCCGCGAACGGCTGCGCGAGGAGCGCGCGTCGTACGGGCCGCGCGCGCAGGCGGCATCCGCTGCGCTGCTCGGCGAGTACCTCGTGGGGCTCGAGGCGCGCGACCGCATTCCGGGCGGGAGTCGGAGCAGCGCTACGGCCGCCTGAGCGGGTCCTCGAAGAACTCGAGCAGCAGGCGAGCGGATGCCTCGGCCTCGACGCCGGGGAACACCTCGACCCGGTGGTTGAGCCGGCGATCGCGCAGCACGTCGTAGAGCGACCCGGCCGCGCCCGCCTTCTCGTCCCACGCGCCGAACACGACGGTGGGCACGCGCGCGGCGAGGATCGCGCCCGCGCACATCACGCACGGCTCGAGCGTGACCACCAGGGTGCAGTCGGTGAGGCGCCAGTCGCCGATCGACTCGGCCGCGGTGCGCAGGGCCAGCAGTTCGGCGTGGGCCGTGGGATCGCCCAGCAGCTCCCGTTCGTTGCGCCGTGACGCGATCACGACGCCGTCGCCGTTCACGACGACCGCGCCGACGGGCACGTCCCTCGTGGCGGGCGCCTGCTCCGCCTCGGCGAGCGCGAGGAGCATCCACTCGCGGTGGCTCGGCAGCTCCACGTGCACTCCCTCCCCGGTGAACCCCCACAACTAGACTCGAGCCTATGCGAGTCCACGTTGCCGACCACCCCCTCATCACCCACAAGCTGACGGTGCTCCGCGACGAGAACACGCCGTCGCCGATCTTCCGCGCGCTGGTCGAGGAGCTCATGACGCTGCTCGCGTACGAGGGCACGCGCGGGGTGCGCGTCGAGCCCGTGGAGATCGTCACCCCGGTCGCCCCGACCACAGGCGTGCGCATCGCCGACCCCAAGCCGCTCATCGTCCCGATCCTCCGCGCGGGCCTCGGCATGCTCGACGGCATGGTGAAGCTGCTGCCCAGCGCCGAGGTCGGGTTCCTCGGCATGGCGCGCAACGAGGAGACGCTCGAACCGACCACCTACGCCGAGCGCCTCCCCGAAGACCTCAGCGACCGGCAGTGCTTCGTGCTCGACCCGATGCTCGCCACCGGCGGTTCGCTCACGGCGGCGATCGAGTTCCTGCTCGCGCGGGGGGCCACGGATGTCACGGCGATCTGCATCCTCGCCGCGCCCGAGGGTCTCAAGGCCGTCGAGGAGGCACTGCACGGCCGCGAGGTGACCATCGTCCTCGGCGCCGTCGACGAGCACCTCAACGAGCACGGCTACATCGTGCCGGGGCTGGGCGACGCGGGCGACCGCCTCTACGGCACCGTCTAGACGCTGCGAACCGCGAGCGAGACGCTGCGAACCGCGAGCGGGAGTCTGAAGGATCTTCGATCGATGACGCGCTGACGCGGCATGAAGTGCTGAAGATTTTTCTGCACCGCCATTTCTCGCAGATTCTTGCAAGCACGACACCTCTTCACCCGATCCTCCCGGATGTCGCGTCGCACCGTGCACCCCCTGCGTCGTCACGCCGCGTCATCCCGCCGTCATGAATTGACACACGCTCGGGTATCGGTTTGACTCTCCCCCATGACTGACACCGCACGCACCCTGATCGCCCCCGAGGCCCTCAGGACGACCGGCATGATGATGCCGGCGCGTGCGCCCATGTGTTGTCGAATGTGCCGCTGACCGCGACCCGACCGCCGAGTTCCGACGCCGATCCGCATCCCGATCGGCTCCGACTCCACTGAACCCGCTTCCGAGGTTCCCCGGCCGAACGGCCTTTCGCATCGACCCCGCCACCGACCAGGGGTCCATCGCCGCACCTTCTTCACACAAGGATTCCCGTCATGTCTCTCGCAATCGCTCCCATCCGTACCGCCGCCGTCCGCACCGCCCCGTCGCTGCCCGACGCCCCGGCCCGCCCCGTCTCGATCGCGCCGCGTGCGGCCGAGACCATCACGACTCCCGTCCAGTCGGCGGCTCCCGCTGCCGCCCGCACGGGCGCGCCCCGCGTCCGCGCCGTGCCCGAGGGCACCGAGGCCCGCGGTTTCGTGCTCTACGTCGGCATCGACGAGGCGAAGGCCCTCGAGGACGGCACCACGCTGCACCGCATCGTCGAGGCGCTGCGCGCGCTGACCGCCGAGGTCGCACCGTCGGCCGAGACCTACGCCGCCGTGGCGCTGGCTCCCGAGGGCGCCGGCGGCCGCGACGTCGACGTGGTGCGACTCGCCCTCCAGGACCCGGCCGCGCTCGCCAAGCAGCGCGAGGGCCAGGGCACGCGCGACGACGCCGACCGGCACCCCAACGGCGTGATCATCGACATCTCGCGCAAGCGGGTGCTGCTCGACGGTGAGGCCGCCGGCCTCACGTACAAGGAGTTCGAGCTGCTGCAGTACCTCGTGCTCCGCGAGGGCCGCACCATCGATCGACACGAGCTCATCGAGAGCCTGTGGGACGCCGACGACGAGGCGCCGAGCGAGCGCACCATCGACGTGCACGTGCGTCGCCTGCGCTCGAAGCTCGCCCATTACCAGGACATCGTGCGCACGGTGCGCGGCATCGGCTACCGGTTCGACCGGCACGCCGACGTCTCGATCCGCCAGGCCTCGACGCCCTCGCCCGACCTCTACTGATCGCTCCGGGCGCCCGACCCTCGCTCGCGCGCGGGCCCGCCCCCGAGTAGCCTCCAAGCGGGGGGCGCGTGGGGACGGATCCGCGGAGCGCGGGGCGACGCATCCTCCATTGGGGGTCGCGGCGATGCGCTTCTCTTCGGCAGTGGCCGGCGGCATCCCGAGCGTGGTGGTCGACCGGTTCGTCGGGATGGCGGTCGGCTGATCGTGGTACGGCGACGGGGCCGGATCGGCTGGGCGGTGGGCGGTGCGTCGGTCCTCGTGCTGGCCGGCCTCGCGGTCGCATGGCAGGGCGAGGCGAATCGGAGCTACGACGAGGCGCACTCTGAGCTGGCGTCGTCGGCCGAGCGGGTGCAGTTCCAGCGCGACGAGCTCACCGACGCCATCGCCGAGCACGGGGAGGCGCTGGCCACCGCCGACGCGATCGCCGACGCCGCCACCGCCGACGTGGTCGATCCCGTGACGCTCGAGGCCCTTCGAAGAGGCGGCGCAGGCGGCCGACCACGTGGTCGCCGAGGCGGGCGACACACCCTCCGCCGCCGATGGCGTATCCGACGAGCCCGGCCCTCGACCGTTCTGGCCGTGGGACGTCCTCGAATCCCGGAGCGACCTGGTTCACGACCGCCGTGCCGCCCTCGACGCTGCGGCGGGTCTGCGCGACCTGCGCGAACGGCTCCAGGCCGCGATGGCGTCGCTGGACGCCACGGCGCCGGCCCTCTTCGCGTCCACACGAGCGGCGGCCGACCGGATCCAGGCGGAGAACCCTTCGGCGCGCACCCTCGACGTGGTCGCGTTCCGGTCGGCGACGGACGCGGTCGCCGCCCGGCAGGACGTATCGCCCGAGTCATCCGGGGCCCTGGTCGCCTACGTCGCCGCCGCGACGCGACTCCGTGCCTCGAACCAGGCCGAGCTCGAGGAGCGGGCGGGGCCGCTCCTCGACCGACGCCTCGCCGCGGAGGCGTTCGCCAGGTCGCTCGGGGGCGGCATCCTGCTCGACTTCGACTGGGCGCCGATCGTCAACGGCTTCGGGTCGGGAGGCTCGGTGGGCGGTGCCGCGACGTGGTCGACCGACCACGGCGGCTCAGCGACCATCACGCTCTCCGACTCGGTGGCCGAGCAGTGGCCCTCGCCCCTTTCGCAGGCACTCGTCGCCCACGAGGTCGGGCACGCGGTGAGCGTGCGGTGCTCCGACCGGTTCGACGCGCAGAGCGGTGCCGCGAACGAGGCATGGGCCACCGCGTGGGCGATCAGCCGCGGGTTCACGGGCGATGGCAACGGCGTCTCGATCTACGGCCCCCCGCCGCAGGAGCTGATCGACGCCGCGGCGACGTGCGGCTGATCTACCCCGACACGCCCGCGAATCCCGATTCGAGAAAAATCACGGAACGATAACTAGCGCCCGTTACCTATCCGTTATATATTCATAGAGCACCGACTGTTTGCTGTGGCGGTCGGTGCGGAATGTGATTGCAGGACACTCTTGGTGCAAGGGAGAGGGTCGGTCGTCAGCCTCTACGACCGGCCCTCACCCGTTCCTGCCGAAGGTTCCCTATCCTTGGATCAGTCCGGTCCTCCGACCGGATCTTCAGCACGTCGAGGGGAGCCGAGGGTGGCCGATCGCGCGATCACCGTCGCAGCATGGGAGTCGCTCTTCCGTGCTCAGGTCACGATCATGCGGGCGCTCGCGGCCGAGTTCCCGAGCGAGATCATCTCGCTCAACGAGTACGACGTGCTCTTCAACATCACGCGTGCGCCGGGGCGGCGCCTGCGCCTGAAGGAGCTCAACCGCGCGGTGCTCATCACGCAGCCCAGCGTGAGCCGGCTGGTCGACCGTCTGGCTGCCCGTGGCCTCGTCGCGAAGACCCACGACCCCGAAGACGGCCGCGGCACCATCGTCGCGATCACCGAGGAGGGTTTCGCGCTCTTCCGACGGGTGGCGTTCACCCACATGGACGCGATCGACCGCCATGTCGGCCACGCCCTCGACGAGCGCGAGCTGGGCGATCTCATCGAGCTGTGCGACCGGCTGCGACTCGGCGTCGCCGAGCCGGTGGGCGAGGCACCCGACGACGACGCACTCCCTGCCGACTCCTGACCGCGGCCGACTCCTGATCGTGGCGGGCGCTCGCTCCTCGCTGTCAACCCCCTTTGCTCGGGTCGGTCCCCGACTTACCGTCGCGGCATACACCCACACGATCAGGGCCCTGACGGGTCCTGCGAAGGGAGGAATGATGAGCTCGACATGGGACGCCTGGACGTACCGCACCTCAGCGGCGCGCACCGCGCAGAGCGCAGACATCGTCGGGTACGAAGTGCACGCCACCGATGGCCACATCGGCAAGGTGGATGACGCGACCTACGACGTCGGCACGAGCCAGATCGTCGTCGACACGGGCCCGTGGATCTTCGGCCGCAAGGTGCTGCTGCCGGCGGGAACGATCGACCGCGTCGATGACGCCGAGAAGAAGGTGTACGTGGGCCTGACCAAGGACCAGATCAAGAACTCACCCGAACTCGACGAGGGAACCACGTGGGATGACGCCGCCTACCGGGAGCGGGTCGGCGGCTACTACAGCGGGTTCTACCGCACCTGAAACTCAACCCATTCACCCGTCGTCCGGAGCAGGTCTCGGGACGACGGGTTCGTCATGTCCGGAGCAGCGGCGACGGCACGCGCCGGCGCTCGTGCGGCGGGCAGGACGGTGGGGTGGGAACCCGTTTCATATCGCCGCCGCTGCGCCACCGATCGATGACTTCTGCTAGATTTCGGGTCTGCCGGCTCACAATTCAGCCGGTTAGAACTCATGGATGCTCGTCGGTTGTGGGCAAATTGTGGGCACGGAGTATCCTCCCCGCTGGCTCGGCGACACGACCCCGCGCAGGGACGCGCCCAAGCGATCGACTGGCTCGACTCTTCCGGGGGTGCCGGGTGTTCACCCGATCGGGGGCTCCCGCCTCAGCCCGCATCGCGTTAGCGTTTCGCTAGTCCGTCCCTACACGCACCGGAGACCGAATGCGACGCGAGCAAGTTCCCGAGAACAGATGCTTTCGGGCGGATCTCCGATGATCAGCACGGTTGCTGCCGGCTGGTTTCCGGACACCAACAGAGCCCACGTACTGAGGTGGTCCGCGGAGGTTCTCGAGGCGCTCGAGGCGCACCAGGTGGAGATCGTTGGGTGCCGCGTCGAACCCGCGGTCGAAGAGTTCCGCGCCAGCAGCTCAATGCTCCCAGTCGAGGACGCACGATGATCCCCACAAACCCCGATCCCGATCCCGATCGCGATCGCGATCGCGAAAAGAATGACCAACAGCCGCTCCCCTCGCCCAAGACCATCGTCCTCGTCGCTGCGGGTGCTCTTGTCGTCGGCGGGATTATCGGAGGCTTGGCGGGAGCAGCGATCGGCAGCGCCGGCCCTTCGCAGGAACTCTCCGAATCCGTCGCTACACTTAACAAACAGGAATCGGAACTCGATAACGCTGAACGTCGGGTCGATGAGTTGGAGTCAGAAATTGACGGCCTCGAGGACGAACTGGAAGCTCTCTCGAATCAGGACGCACCAGCGGACGACAACTCGGTGACACCGCAACCGGCCGTCCCGGCGGGCCGGTTCCCCGAGGGCTACCCCTACATCGTTCCCGTCTCGGAGCTACCAGATCAGGTCAGGAACTGGTATGAAATGAGTTCACTTACCCAGGCAGTCGCGCTTGCCCCAGGAGTGTGGACCGAGTTGCCGCCCGGGGCGGACATTCAGTCAGCGATCAGCGCGGGGGTCGCAGATGGATTCTGCGCATCGATCGAGGCCTATGAGCGCGACTACGCCAAACGGGACTTGGCCGGAACCTGTTGGTAGCGCGCATGACGCCGGCACCGAAGAAGAGGGGCGAATAAGAAGGCATCTCACCGTGCGTAGCTCTTGCTCGCGTCCGCGGATAGCCGCATAACTGCCGGTGGGATTTGAACCCGAAGCGGAACGCAACGATGATGCAGCCTTCTGCTCCAATCGCCGGAATTCCGCGTGAGATGAGGCATGCCGGATCACCCCGTTGGGTGAATCGCCACAGGTTGCCATTCTGTTGCCACGGAAGCGCGCGTTGCCGGGCTGAGAGGTCGCCAAAGCTACGGCTCTGCGTCACCCTCTACTAGGACGTGTTGCTAAAGCCGCTGGTGAGCCAGTGGAGTGTCGCAGCGAGGCAGAGGCCGGCGTGGTAGTTGCGGGCGAGTTTGTCTGAGCGCATCGCGATTCCGCGCCATTGCTTGAGCTTGTTGAAGCATCGCTCGACGACATTGCGGTCGCGGTACCGCTCTCGTTGCTGGTCACCGAAGTCGATCGGTCGCCCTCGTCGCTTGCGGCGATGCACGATCTGGTCATCACGCTCGGGGATCGTCGCTGCGATCCCGTGCCGGCGCAGCCACGCCCGGTTCGCTCTGGAGGGGTAGCCCTTGTCTGCGAGCACCCGATCGGGCCTGGTCCGCGGACGTCCAGATCCGCCAGGCACGCGGATCTGTTCGAGGGTTGCGGAGAGCATGCTCGTGTCGGCCGCCTGGCCAGGCGTGAGGATGAACGCCAGCGCGCGGCCCTTCCCGTCGCAAACCAGGTGGTTCTTGGTGGTCAACCCGCCGCGAGAGTGGCCGACCGCATGGTCAGGCGGCTCCAGTCCGAACTTCTTGTAGTTCGACAGAGCCCCCTGTGGTGCGCGGGAGTGTCGCGCCGTGCTGGTGTACGCGCACGATCGTGGAGTCGATCGAGGCGACCCAGTCGAGGTCCCCGTTCTGCTGTGCGAGGGACTGGACCTTCTCCAGCACCCGCGCCCAGACCCCTGCTTCAGCCCACCGGTTGAAGTTCTTATAGATCGTGTTCCAGTTCCCGAGCCGCTCTGGCAGGTCCCGCCACGGCGCACCCGTGCGGAACCGCCACGCCGTCGCCTCGACCACCGTGCGGCGGTCCACCGGCGGCCGACCGGTCGCCTTCACCTTTGGGAACAACGGCCCGATCACGGCGGTCCACGCCTCATCCGAGATCACATCACGCGACACGCAACAAGACTCGCTCACAAAGCGCCGGAAGTGGTTGTGCAACACGCCCAAGGCGAGAGACGTCACTGAGCTATCCGAGGTGCTCGTAGCGTCACCGCCGAGAGTCGACCGTCGTCGCTATGATCATGCCATGTCTGAGCCTGCGACGCCGCGGGCGTCAAGGCTCGCTATCGCGGCCCTGGCGCTGGGTATTCTTTCTTTGCTGCTCCAGGTCGCAGGCATTATCTGGTCTTCGGAGGCGCCGTCGGGCGAAGCAGGCCTGTCTAGGATCTGGATTGCGTCATTCCCGACCGCCCTCATTGGTGTCGCCGGCACCGTGACAGGGATAGTCGCGCTCGCGCGACGCGCGCGACCCAGGTGGATGGGCGTCGTCGGGCTCGTGTTCAGCGCAATCCCGCTTCTCTATTCCCTTCTCCAACTCGCCGCACTCTTGGCGTTCTTGGTGCAGCCGACGTTGTACTGACGCGGGCCCCGGAGGCGACGCTGGGCGCACGCGCGACGCTCCATGTGGGAGTACCGGGTGCAGTCCGAGCCCGATCCGACGGTGTTCGCGAATTTGCAGTTCCTTGCCGGGTACCGGCGCCGGTTCCCAGTTCGTCGACACGGAGGTTGCCGCTGCGGTCGATGAGCTGCAGGCCAATCAGACGTTCGGGGAAGCGGTCCGTGCCGTGACTCCGATCGCGGGCGGTCCCCGGTTCGCCCGTTCCCTCGTGCTGCATCTACAAGGGCCGAAACGTCGTCGAGCGCAGCTTCAACAAGCTCAAGAACTGGCGCGGCATCGCCACCCGAAGCGACAAACTCGCCCGCAACTACCACGCCGGCGCCTGCTTCGCCGCGACCCTGTCTGGCTCAACTCAGGGTTTACCAACGCGCCCTAGTTCCCGTCACTGCGGCTGCCTTCATCGTGCCCGCAGTACCTGTCTCCGCCTATAGTGACGTGTCCTGGGTCGAGCCCGCGGTCACGGACGCCATCTAGGACCGTGATCGCGACAGACTTGCTGATGGCGTCAGCATCCGCGTCCACCTGCGTCCCACGCTGCTCCAGATCGGCTGCGGCCTGGGCGCGGTTCTCTGTAAGCAGGGATTGATCGATCGGCAGATCCTCGAAGTCGATTGCCCGGAGGACCTCGCGCGCCGTTACCACCGCATGGTCAGTGTCGGGAACACCCTTGGCATCGATCTTGAAGGCCATTGTGCACCGTTCTCCCCATAGATTCACTCGCTCGACCGTGCGATCGGCGCTTGCTCCCCACCACCAATACTGGAAGTCAGGCGTGGCCAGAGCAGCAGTCGCCGCGCCGAGCAGCACTACAGACACCGCGGTGCCCAGAATCATCCGTCGCCACGCGCGACGCCAACGTGGGGTTCGCTCGTCAACCGACTGCCCTGGCTCTTCATCCTCAGACACCATAGGTGCATCAAACACAACGGTGAGACACCTGCGCAAGACACGCGCGTCGACTGGGCCATGGCCGCCCTACGGTGATCCAGAATCGGTGGATACTCGGGAGGTACTCCTTCTCCCAGTCGCCGCGCCTCGCTGACGCTCGAGGACGCGATCGACAACGCCCGCACCCACACCAACGCGACCATCCCTCCCATCCACGACGCGATCCTCAGCGACCCGGCAAGCAACTCGTCAACGGCGTGCTGACCGCCATCTCACCCCGACCGTGTACAAGCGACCCACCGCCGGAGAGCGGTCACCATGTGAGGCCGCCGCGCAGGGCAATTCGGCGTCCGACCGATTGCCGGTAGCCGGTCCCTCAGTGAAGATGGCGCGTGACGATGCCGGGTTAGGGTCAGCCTCGCCCAACTCGCTCGGTGAACTCCTCAGCGCTCAACTCCGGAGGCAGCGCCAGCAGGAAGTGCTCGCCTTCAAGCGGTTCGGCAACGGCCACCGCAGAAAGCACCTCGCCCCCGACTTTGATCACCAACCGAGAGTCGTCGCCCGCCTGCGCGGCTTCGGCAGCGGCGGACTCGACGACTGCCGCACCCTCGCTCGTGAGCGTGACATCGACAGCGTTGCCCACCTCATCGCCGGCGACCGCAATGGACTCGACTCCAGCCAGCGAGAAACCTGCATCGGGCACCATCACGTATTCCCCATTCACGTCGACGCACTCCGGCGCGGAGTCTGCAGCGCAGGTCTCCGAGACGGCAAGCTCGATGGCTCCCGCCGTCGCACCCGGATCTACCGCTCCCGCCCCGCTCGCGCATCCGCTGAGAAAGAGCAGCGCTACTCCGACACCGCTGACCTTGCCGACAACAGAACTCACGGACGACGCCTCCTCATTGAGCACCTGTGCGAGCGCACAAGCGCGCGAACCCAGCACGCTACCGGTCGAAGGCTCGAGACGGAGGCACGACGGCGATGCATGTGAGGAACTTGGCATGCTTTCCCGCCCGATAGACGGTCCGTCGGCGGGCGTCCGCACGAGGATTGTCATACGGGCGCAGGTCAGGCACCGATCGCATACCCCCATTCTGGGGATATGAGGTTTGCTCAGTACCGATTCCCGGCACCTCATGCCCGGGTGTAACGTGCGGAGTGGCGTGAGAGACCCCTACGGCGCGATGCACGTCCTGCGACGACCTACCCACGTCGCTGGACCACGACGGTGACCCGATCCCGCCTTGTCGCCCCGCGGAGGACGTCCGGCCGCCCGACCGGACGCAACTGCGACCCGGAGGCGAAGATGCCCCAAACCAAGAAACGCTTCTTTGCACGTGCCCTGATTGTCGTGGCCGCGACTGTTGGCCTCGTGTTCGCTCAGGCCGCACCAGCATCGGCCACCGTGCACGAGATCGTGGGTCAGTGGTGCTCCGGCCAGGAAGAGCTCGCCCCGCCAGGGATCACCGGCGGAAGTCAGGCGGACAATTTCGCGAAGCCGCTCCTCGCGTCCGGCTTCGTCACAGGGAACCTCGTCCCGTTCACCGGAAGTGAGGGACCCGGGTTGCTCGTCGAGTTCAATTACGACCTTCCGAACGTGAAGGTGGTCGGAACCGGCGTGTTCATCGTCATCGACCCCAGTGTCCCGCTCTACCTCGAACTGATTGAGCCCGACCCCAACTTCCCGGCGTTCAAGGCCTGCCCGAAGTTGGCGACTGGCTAACTGCTCAGCGCCACACCACACGGTCGTCAAGCGGACACCCTCCAGTGTCGTGCGGCCGGCCCTCAATGCTGAGGCCGACGGCGTGCGAACGGGAGGCGCCTCGGGCGCGCCTGTTGGAGGATCTGGCGCCGGCGACGGCAAACGAGCTCGATCCACGAAGCATGTGACACTGAGGCAATCCTGGCGAGGCCCTTCTCGGTGGCCTCACCCCGAGCGGAGTCGAGAAGATGACGGCGATACCCCCGGAGCACGACCCGCCAGAGCCGAACGTCGATAGGCCTACGCCTCCGCCCGAGGCGCTCCCTGATCCGCCTGTGCCCCCGAGGCCCAACATCCACGTAAGCGCGCTGATCATATGGCTCACGATCTTCCCGCTCGTCGCCATCTTCAGCACATTGCTCGGACCGATGATGCCGGACTGGCATCCCGTGGTCAGGGCGTTCGTCCTCACGCTCATCGTCGTTCCGATCGCGGCGTACTGGCTGATGCCTCAGATGTTCCGGTGGTATGCGACGTTCGCGCGGTACCGGGCCGCGCGACGCGCAGGCAGGGGCGTGCGGTAGCGCGGCCTCGGGCGCGTCAAGTGGGCCGGGCATCCCCCTATGCGTGCGCGCGGATGAATGCCGCCACGCGCGGCGCGAGCGTCACCCCGATGACATGTCGGAGGATGTCGTGCCTTCCGCGGGCGCGTTGCGGGCCCCCGCGCGGTCAAGACAGATCGCTATTGATCACCGGGCGGGGGCCCATGCACGGACGCCCGCAGACGGATCCGCTTCCGGACGTCCTCTCACGGACCGGTGTTCGGGCACAGCGGCATACTCAACCAACGGCGCTGCGCATGTGCACCGAGTTGCGGACTTGAGCGACGTCATGCTCGGATTCGCTGCTCCGTCAGTGCCGCGCTTTGGGCCTTCCTGCCCGTTGGTAGCGGCCTCGTGCGGTCGAAGCCGGGACACCCTGGAGATGGCCATCGGATCGCGACTTGCTCGGTCGCGTCAGGGCCGTTGCTGGGGATGGAGTCTCGGAGCAGCGCGCGCCGCACGCGAACAAGGGCCGGCCTCATTGGCCCCCCTTAATGGCGATCCGGCACTGCCAATTCCCGGCGAGATCACCCGAGTGCCTCGCGAATGTTCTCACTCGGGTCTCGAAGGTGCCCCGCGGCTAGCTTCCGCGCGATTCCGGGCTGTCCCGGATGGCGAAAGACCGGCGGTTGGAGGAGTATTTGCGGTACAGGCTCCGAGACTCGCGCCGGGGGGACCGCATCGTGGGGGATGTACTTGAGTTCAAGACGGGCGACGGCGTCGTGCTCGTCGAGACGATTGACGTGTCGGATGGGCCCATCACGCGCGGAGGAGGCCCTCGATCGACCGTGATCGAGGCCAGCCAGAGCCTCGAGCAGGTCGTCGGGCGGGTCGGCCCGATCGTGAAGGGCATCGTGTCCGAGATCCGTCAGTCCGCGGAGTGGCCAGACGAGGTTGAGGTTGAGTTCGCGGTGAAGATCTCGGCGGACTCGAACCTCGTGATCGCGCGCGCCGGTGGTGCAGCGAACTTCCGCATCGCACTGAGATGGGGCGGGCCGAGGCCACGCTGATGGCCGTCCGCGAGTACGACGACCTCCAGTTGCGCATCGACCGCGATGCGGACGGGTCCTACAGGGTGCTGGCTATGGCGCCAGACGGACGCACCGCCCGCGGCTCGTTTACGCCTCCGGTGACCGAGGGTGAGCTTGACGAGTTCGTGCAGCGGGTTGGGCTGGCGCGCCGGCGAAGCGGCTCGCCTGACGCGCGGATGCTCGCGATCAAGGACCTCGGCTCGACGCTGTACGACGCGCTCATCAAGGACGACATCGGTACAGTGTTCTACTCCGCGCGGAGCGCCGCAGCGGAGCGCGACCGAGGGCTGCGGATCACCCTGCGGCTCTCCGGCTCGCCCGAGTTGATGCGGTTGCCGTGGGAGTTCCTGTACAAACGGCCGCGGTTCATCGCCCAGTCGACCCAGACACCGGTCGTACGCGCGCTCGACGTGGACTCCGCGATGCGGCCGCAGCAACTGCGGCTACCGCTTCGGATTCTCGCCATGGTCAGCAGCCCGTCGGGGTATCCCGAGCTCGACGCCGACGCCGAGCGACGCAATCTTGAGCGAGCGCTCGAGGGACCGCGCCGGGCCGGACTCGTGGAGCTCACCTGGCTCGAACGCGCGACCCTCGGGGAGCTCGGACGCCGCATCTCCGAACCCGACGAGGTCCATGTCTTGCATTACATCGGCCACGGTGCCTACGACGAGGCTACCGAGTCGGGCGTGCTAGTGCTGGAGACGCCACAGGGTCGCGCCCATGACGTCTCAGGAGAGGACATCGGCGCGATGCTCCAGGACGAGACAAGCCTGCGCCTCGTCGTGCTCAACGCCTGCGAGGGCGCCCGTACCTCGCATGTCGACCCGTTCTCCGGCGTCGCCACGAGCCTCGTGAACTTCGACATCCCAGCCGTCATCGGGATGCAGTTCGAGATCACCGATGACGCCGCGATCGCGTTCAGCGAGAGCCTGTACACCGGCCTCGCCCGGGGCCTTGCGATCGACGCGGCGCTGGCGCCTGCCCGTCGGGCGATCATCGGCGCGATGATGGCGAACGAATTCGGGACGCCGGTGCTCTTCCTCCGCGACGGCGATGCGCGGCTGTTCGACATCGCGGATGCGAAGGCGACTAGCTTAGTCGACGAGGTGCCGACGTCGGCGGACCTCCCACAGGCGTCCCATTCGGAGTCGGAGGTCCTCGTCGACGACGTGCCGACGGGCATCGTAGACGAAGTACTGACTCCGGCGGACCTCACTCAGGTCTCCGATTCGGAGTCGGGGGTTCTGGTCGACGACGTGCCGACGGGCAATGCCTCCGAAGCTGTTCTGGTCGAGATCGATTCAGGCGACGACGTGGCGGTCGAAGACGCCGGCGCTGAGGTGGCGATCGCGCCGCGGCATTCGGCCTCCGACAACCCGCAACCGGCGCCCGATCCGGACTCGCGCAATCCTCACGGGAGTGAAAGGCCACCTGCGGGCCATCCGACGAGGCGGCCAACCGGGGCCGATGCGGTGCCCGTCCCGCCGAGCGCCGATACGGTGTCTGACGACCCGCCAGCGACATCGCTCGGCGGAGGGGCGTGGCCGCCACTACGTACGCGTCTCGTCACAGCGCGCGGTTCGGTTGTGATGTTCGCGATCGTGGTGGCGTCGGCCTGGATCGCTGTGGCAATGCTTGCCCTTACGGCCAGCGGGGTGTCCGTCCCCGGGTTGGGCAGTCTTGAATCGGACCGCGTCTGGCTGATCACGCAGACGGTTGCTGTCGCGGTGTTGGCGGTTCACCACCTCGCTCGCCTGGGCCGGGACGCCGCCATCGCCGCCTCTGGATATTTACTCGGCGTCGGCATCAATCTCTACGCGTTGGTCGCGCTGACCACCTCCCGTTACGAGGACGTCAAATGGGCACTGATCTTGTTCGGCCTCCTGTTGGGCGCTGTCGGAGCCTGGTTGCTCATCGCGGGCAGGAAACGCGCCACACCGTTCGCAAGCAGTTCTCGCCTCCCTGGTCCGTTCGTCATCGCGAGTGGGGTGACCTACGTGCTATTCGGGGTGATCTTGGTAACCGACTCATACGACTGGATGTCGCTCGCTGTGTGGATACTGTCGTTGGCAACCGTCGGGATGGGGGTCGGCTACGCGATCTCTGCCGCGCTCATTGTGAGAGAGGGCCGGCCCCGGTTTTCAGATGACCGCCCCGCCCAGCTCATCGAACCCGGCGAGGAGGTGCGAGGGCGGCCCTTGGTCGACCCCGCGGAACCGCTCCGCCCGCAGATTATTCGCGCGCCCGACGGGCCAACCCCGCACGTCACACTGCCGATCACGACCGCGTGGATCGCTGCTGGTCTGCTCGCCGTCCTCGCGTGGTTCACACTCATGTGGGAACCCTCGAGCTGGAACCTCGGCGCGGGCCAGCTCGTGCAGGTACTTGCCCTCGCAGTCCTTGCGATCCACCACTTCACCCGCCCTCATCGCGACAGCGCGGTCGCAGCCAGCGGATACGCCCTCGCCGTCGGAGCGAGTCTCGTCTCGCTTGCGAATTCTCTCGCCAGTCGGGGAGGCGCGACATCGATCAACGGGCAACCGATACCGATGGCTGGGGCGACCTCTACCGATGGATGGGGCTACTTCGCCTTTGGACTCATCCTGATAGTGGTAGGAGGATGGCTCCTTGTGGCCGGAAAGAAAGTAGGCCTACCGTACGACGCGAGTCTCCGGGTCCCAGGCCCATTCGTGATCGCCGCCGGGGCGGTGTTCTGCTTCGTCTCCGTCGTCTGGTTGACGGAGACCTGGGAGCTCCTCGAGCTGATCGGCTGGTTGTGGCCGCTCGCCCCGCTCGCAATGGCCGGCGGCTACGCATGGTCCGCCGTTCTGCTGGCACGGGCGGCGAAGTCCACAAAGGGTAATCCCGCTGCGGGTCCAGCGAATGCGACTCCTGACCTGTTGTCGGCCGCAAGCGCCCCATCTGCGATCGCGGCAGGCTCGGTTGAACTCAGGACGGAGACCACGGGTCGGCCGTCAGAGCCGAGTCCAGCTGCGTCATCCGGGTCGAACGAGCAGCCTAGGTCCGACGGCCGCGCAGAACCAGACAGCGACGAATGAATGAGCAGACAGTTTGCCTCAATATTCAGATTCCATACTTCGCGGCGAACGGCGCCGGCCCTTCCGCTTAACCCGGAACGCTAGGGCTGGCCCGGAGACGTCGGGATTCCCTCGGCGCTAGCATGACGCAAAGGGGGAAGCGATAGTGCATGTCCTTGAAGTCGGGGTCAGCCGCGGAGGCGGGCGGGGCGAGTACGTCGTGCAGGTCGTGCGATCGCCCGCGGGTGAGGCATCTGCGACGTTCACCCTCGATAGCGACCGGCTGCTTGATGAGCGTCCGAACCTGCAGAACGCGCTCCTGTTGTCGTCGGTGAGCAGCCGGCGCGCAGCGGTCTCGGGTAATGAGGGTCTGGTGCAGACAGTTGGTCGGGAACTGTTCAATGCAGTATTTGGCCCCAAGGCAATCGCCGGTCTCTACGCCGCGAACCGTGCGCTGGCGGATGCCACCCAGGAAGAGCTCCGGATCGTGCTTAGGACGGAGTGCCCCGAGCTCGCGGCGCTGCCGTGGGAGGTCATGTACGACTCCGACGCAGATGCCTATGTGTGCCAGCGTGAACCGCTTGTCCGCCACGTGCCCGTGGCCACGGCGCCGCCACCCCTGCGCGTCCGCGGCGCCGTGCGCATTCTGGGCGTCGTCTCGTCGCCGCGCGGGCTGGCCATGCTCGACGTCGATAAGGAGAAGGAGAACCTGATCTCCGCGCTCGCGGGTCCGGCCAAGCGAGGGCTCGTTGACCTGCAGTGGGCGCCTGACGCGACCTGGAGCACCCTGCAGGAACTGCTCCTCAGTGAGGAATGGCACGTCATCCACTTCATCGGGCACGGCGACTTCGACTTCGAACGCGAAGAGGGCATCCTCGCGCTGGTCGGCAAGGACGGCCGGACCCACCGCGTCGAGGGCAGCCGGTTCGTCGTCCTACTGCGGCAGGCCCGGCCCATGCCGCGGCTCGTGGTGCTCAACTCATGCTCCTCGGCCACTTCGAGCTCTCAGGACCTGTTCTCGGGGACGGCGGCGGCGCTCGTGCGCGGCGGCGTCAGCGCGGTCGCGGCCATGCAGTTCGAGATCACCGACAGCGCGGCGATCGAGTTCTGCAGGGGCTTCTACAACGCCGTCGCGCACGGGCGCGGTGTCGACGAGGCGGTCGGCAGCGGACGCGTGGCGATCCTCGGGTCCAGCGGCGACACGCTGGAGTGGCTCACGCCGGTGCTCTACCTCCGCGGGCTGGACTCGCAGTTGTTCGCCGTCGAGCGCGCCGGTGCGGACGGCGCCCCGCCGCCGCCGAGTGCCGAGGAGCGCGTGGCGCAGGCGCAGGAGGCGCTCGACGAGCACGACGCCGCGACCGCGATCCCCGTCCTCGACACGGTGCTCGCCGACGATCCGGAGAACGCGCCGGCGCAGGAACTGCGCGGGGCCACCGTCGAGGACGTCGGGAGCGTGTCACGTAATGCGGCTGCGATCAGTGTGCTCGAGGGTCGAATCATAGAGATGCGAGACTTAGAACGAGACATTCGCGCACGCTTGCGCTCCATCTTTTCCAGTGCTTTCCAGAGACTTGGTTCTTCGGATGATTTCGTCCTTCAGGCATTTGCGCGAGAGCATGGACAGCAACTGGATCGGTTCCTTGAGGAGATGAGCCGAAAACTGATCGGGCTGTCTATTGTCAACGACGATCAGTCCAATGAGGGGGATCAGTTGTTCGTAGACCCGGAAGCCGTCAGGATACGTGAGCTCATCGAGTTCGCATCCCAATATCGGATGCGTCTTGAAACATGGCTGCTGACCATTCGGGGCGATCTGGCTCACCTCGCAACGCGAACCGACTTCTATGGTCAACCGGCGGAAAGCCTCCGAGCCGAATTGGGAAGGTACTTCCAAGCGCAATTGGAGCGCTTGGGCCCCTCTGCGGCATGACTAACCCCGTCTCGTGGCATCGGTGCCTCGAAGATTCGCTGCGCCCGATGCCACATCCCGTGTGGCATGTCGCCGCTGACGGGCGGTGGCCAACCGACCTGCCCGACAGGCGGTCCGTCCGCGGACGTCCTGAACGGGATCCGTCATTGGCCTCCTGCGTATTGTCAGGAGCGCTCACGCAGGGGGCGGCTCGCGGTGGCCGTCCTGAAGTTCCTCCGAGACCGCGCGGAACACGGATTTCGCGGCTTGGCGGTTCGCGGTGCTCTGCAAGAGCCCTCCAGACATACCCCTTGGCTCCACGGTCAGCTGAAGCACTGAGCCCACGCCCGACGGAACGACTTGGATGCGTATCCGCTCTCCAAATCCAGACAGGCTCGCCGCTGTTGTCAGAAGCTCGACGGTCAGCATGAAATCGTCCGAGGCCTTCAGCTTGAACTGCTTCTCGGCAACCGAACGCAGCGTCGCGTATGCCACTGCCGGCGACACGGGCACGTACCGGTCGTCGCACTGAGGCTTGTATCCAAATAGGGCCATGGCGCGATATTAGCCATGTTGATAACTCGATCGAGACTGCTATTCGGAGGGATCACGGCGGATTTCGCCCTTCGCGTTGGCGCGCCAAAGTCGTGCCCCGCGGTTATTCCGCGCATCCGCTTGCGGACGTCCGCAAGCGAACCCAAGGATCGTCTTGCGTGCGCTAATCGTCTGCTCTCTGCTCGGGCCCGCCTCTACTGTTGCTTCCGTGAATCGGCAGCGCGAACCCGACTTCGAAGACAACTGGCGGGTTTTCGATGAGGTCGTCGCGTAGACTCGCGACCTGGTCGGTTCCGACGGCACTGAGGACCTCGGCTACGTCCACAGCGGCCGAATCGGCGTCTACGATGTCGAACCGCTCAACCCCCGCGCGCGACGTATCAACATCATTGCCGAGCAGTTCTTCATCGTGACTGTCGGCGATGACGGCGGGCGCTGGGAATTGAGCTACACGGATGAGGACATCGCCCTCGCACGGCGCATCATCGCCGCCGCCGTGGCAGGCAGAATCGAGGAGCGCAAGGCGTTCGGACGCTCCCGCGTGGTCGTCACGTTTGAGGACGGCGAGACCATCGGCGAGACCGGCTACTCCGGATGCGCGTCGCTGGTGGTGCCGCAGCCGGGATGGACTCGATGGGGCGAAGGGATCCGCTACGAGCCATTCGGTCGTCATAGTCCGACGAGGGCAAGCACCAACGGCACGATCTTCGATGCTCGGAGATCTGTTGTTGCGGTAACTCCAGTCTGCTAGGCCGTAGTTCGCGCGGTGTCCGATCAGGGTCCTCGTGCGTCCATGGTCCGCGCCGAGCCGAACGTTCGCTTGTGCGCGAATGATGCGATGCCCGCATACCTCGCCCGGTGAAGATGCCCGCTCAGGTACGCCAACCGCAACAGGGATGTCCGTCTGGAAGGTCGACTCACGGGACAGGGTCGCCCGAGGCCTCTCGAGAGCCGTGCCCACATTTTGCCCACGACTGACCACCACTGATCGGGACACACGGTGATCACGTTGCCGCCGAATGCCCCGGATTCATTGGGCAGACAATCCCGACCCCCGAGACTAGGCGGCATCCGAGCCGACTGAAAATCGGAAGGTCACCGACTAGAGCGGTGAGAGCATTCGGGGGAAATCGACCTCGGGTCGGTATGGGTCGCGCACCAATGCGGCGATCACCCAGTGACTCATCCGTCAATAATCCGACGCCTGCTTCGTCTGAATCTAGCGACTGCAGACCCGGCCAGGGGAGGTTGGTTGGACCGAATCAGGAAGGACCGCAGTTGGCGACGATCAGCGCGTACGAAACGGCGAATGGCCGACGGTACCGAGTCCGCTACCGGAAGCCAGATCGCACTCAGACCGATAAGCGGGGCTTCAAGACCAAGCGGGAAGCGGAGCTCTTTGCGTCATCCGTCGAAGTCGCGAAGGCCCGCGGAGAGTTCATCGACGCTACCGCAGCTCGGGCAACCATTGGAGTTCTCGGCGCTGAATGGCTCGCCACGCAGACGCATTTGAAACCGTCGACCGCACGATCGATCGAGAGCGCATGGCGTGTTCACGTCGAGCCCGTCTGGGGTGGACGGGCGGTCGCAGACGTACGGCACAGCGAGGTCCAAACATGGGTGACGAGACTCGCCAGGACCAAGAGCGCTACGACGGCAAAGCGGGCGCATGGAATCCTTTCGTCGATCCTTCAACGAGCGGAGAAGGACCGTCGAGTCGCAACCAATGCTGCACGTGGGGTGAATCTTCCCCGCAAGAAGGCACGGAAGCACATCTACCTCTCCCATAATCAGGTGGACGCGTTGGCGAGCAACGCAGGCGAGCAGGCGACGCTCGTGAGATTCCTCGCATACACGGGCCTGCGCTGGGGTGAGGCCACGGCGCTCAGAGTTCGCGATCTCGATCTACTCCGGCTGAGGGCGAGCGTCGTCGAGAATGCTGTGCGGGTCGGCGGTCGGATAGTCGTAGGAACGCCCAAGTCGCATCGGAGTCGGTCAGTTCCGATCCCTCAGTTCCTCGCAGAATCAGTGAGTCGTCTTTGCGAGGGCAAATCTCGAGACGCGCTGCTTTTCGGCGACGGTGGCTACTACGTGCGGCCGCCCAGCTCCCAGTCGGGCTGGTTCGAGAGAGCCGTGCGCGCGACGATGGCTGCGGACGTCTCCTTCGAGCGTGTCACGCCCCACGACCTACGGCACACAACGGCCAGCCTGGCGATTAGCGCAGGCGCCAACGTCAAAGCGGTGCAACGAATGCTGGGTCATGCCTCTGCGGCGATGACGCTGGACATCTACGCTGACCTCTTCGACGACGACCTCGATGCGGTTGGAGCAGCCTTGAATCATGCGGCTGGAGCGGCAACTGTGGGCAGAATGTGGGCAAACGGTCGCGAGTCAACTGCCGTGAGCTAGAGACTTCCGCAGAGTTACAGGCCACACGGCACTCGTACGCCGGGCAGGACGGTGGGGTGGGAACCCTACCTCCCACCCCACCGCGGCCTCCCAGGGAGGCCTCTCCCGCCGAGCGACCCGAACTGAGCTCGGCGAGCACGACCCGAGGGATCGACCGAAATCGGGCCCAGGTCGTCGACGCACGACGAACCAGTCGGGTTCGGGCCGACTCGGGTTTGGTCGAATCGTAACTGCGGCACCGGCCGCGCGCATCGCCCCGAATGAGGGTCAAAGCGTTCGTGCAGGGTTCACGCGACGCCGTTGCCGGGGCTAGGCCGGCCAGTCGACGGATGCCTCGTAGCCGCCGTGCTCCCGCAGGTAGGCGGCGATGAACGGGCACTTCGGCACGATCCGCTCGCCGCGCGCGACGGCGTCGTCGAGCACGAACCTGGCGAGGCGCGTGCCGAGACCCTGGCCCTCGTACTCGGGGCGGACGATGGTGTGGGTGAACGTGATGCGTCCCGGCTCGGCGCGGAACTCCGCGTAACCGGCGAGTTCGCCATCGACGGTCAGCTCGTAGCGCCGCGTGTCCTCGTTGCGCTCGATGGCGATGGTGTCGTTCATGCACTCCTCCGACGTCGGACGGCCCCGGGCGGGATCCCGGGCTCCCCTCCATCACAACACGTTCGGGCCCCGTCGGCATTCCGCGCTGCGAGGTGGTGGACGGAGGCTCGCGCGGTCAGGCGGTCGCCGCGGCGTCGGGCGGATCGTCGGCTCCGTCCCTCCGCAACGCGCGGCGGACGTCGTGGGACGCGGCGGTGCGGGTCGTCGGACGCGGAACGCGTGAGGGGATCCGTCCGGGCGGAGTCCGCCGAGTCGTCGCCCGCGCCGCCGGGTGCTCGGCCGCTCCGGCGACCGGGTGCCGTGCGCCGGCTCGGGCGGGGACGAGATGCCGACCGGTCGCGGCATCCGTCGTCGCGGGGGTCGAGTGCGTGATCGCCACCAGCGCGATGAGCCACGCGAACACGAGCGTGAACGCGACGATCTCGAACACGGTGAGGTTGAACACGCCGATGCCGTCGTAGGCGATCATCGCGACCACCTCGATCGCGATCGACAGGTAGGAGCCGGCCACGAGCGAGCGCGGCATTCGCCGGGCCCACAGCTGCACGCCGAGGCAGAGCGCGGCGAACGACGCGGCGGCGGTCGCCGCGGCGGCGTTGTGCAGGTCGGTCGCACCGTCGATCGGCACGAGGCCGACCCCCACGAGGCTGACGCCGATCAGCACGATGAGTGCACGCATCGCCACGAGCCCGCCTCGGCGCGCCTCGAACCTGGGCTCGGCCACCGCCCGGGTGAGGCCGGCGGACATCGCGGCGATGCCCGCGCCCGAGACCACGATCGCGATGTTGAAGCACGCGGCGGCGATGTCGTCGGACGTGCCGAGCGTGCTGAAGTTGTGCGTCCACCATTCGCCGGTGGGCGTGATGCTCATGCTCGCGAGGCTCCCGACGGCGAGGAGCATCGCGATGAGGTTGAACGTGCGATAGGCCTCGTGCTCGATGGCGTGCCGGTGCAGGCGGAAGGTTCCGAGACCCAGTCCGGCGCCCAGCAGGATCGCCGCGAGCGAGTGGCCGCCCGGGAACACGTCGAACGCCTCGCCCGTGAAGTGCACGCCGAGCACGGCGATGGCACCCCAGGTGAGCCCGTTCGCGCGTGCGCGTGCGTCCCGGCCGAGGCCCGGCAGCCCGAGGTGCGCGAGCGTGGCGATGCCGGCACGGGATGCCGAGGCCACCACGAGCGCCGCACCGACGGCGGCGCCGGCCGTGATCGCCGGCAACGCCCAGACGAGGTCGGCGGCGTGCATCGCGACGCCCGGGGCCGCGTCCATGCCCCCGCCGCCGTGCGCACGCCCGGCAGCGAAGGCCGAGGTGAACTCGTGGAACACGACGATCGCCACGGCCATCGCGATGAGCAGGGCGGAGCCACGCCGCATCGCGGCTCCGCCGCGAACCAGGCGCTCGGCGGGCGATGCGGGTTCACCGATCGGCCGACCGTGCCCCCCACGGTCGGCGCTGCCGGAGCGGACCGCACCTCGTCGCTGCCGTTCACCCCGGTTCGACGACACCGGGAGACCCCCGGCACGCGCACCCCTCATTATCCGAACTCTCGATCACGGGACCCAGATGTGTGCCGAGCATAGCCGGGGCGCGCGGCGCGTGGCACGGGCGGTCGGCGGCGCACCCGCCGATGTTCGGCGGATTCCCAGCCTCCGACGCACGAATCCCTGATGAAACGGCTCATCTGGCCCCCGAGCGGGGGTGGCACGGCTTCCGGGTGGTGGCTCAGCCGACGCGTGCGGGCGTCAGCGCGGGAAGCGGTCGAGCTGACGTTGCCCGGTCGGTTCGCGAGTGGTCATGCTCTCCGTGATGCTCAGCGGCACGGTCGCCAACGCGAGCACGATGACCACCGCCGCCACGAAGGCCAGCAGCAGCTGCACGGCCCGTCGATCACTCAGCGGGTCGGGGGTGCGTTGCGCCGATGTCAATTCGTTCACTCGGTCGTCTCCGTTTCGCGTCGGGGTTCGCACACGGCGGATCGCCGGGGACGGTGGCTCGTGGGACGGCGACGGGCTTCGCGGCCGAGATCACACAGACTGACCGGGACCTCGAGAAGCCCGAGACCGGCCAGCCTGCCATCGGGCTGGTTCCCCACGACCCGATGTCTCATGTCTATCGGGCGGGCAGCCGAGAAGCGAGCCCTTGACTCCGCCGGAGATGCGTGCCCGCGCACCCGACGACAAAGGCCCCGGGTCACGCGATCGCGTGACCCGGGGCCTGTACTGTCTCAACCAGTGTGCGCCCGGAGGGATTCGAACCCCCAACCTTCTGATCCGTAGTCAGATGCTCTATCCGTTGAGCTACGGGCGCATGGGATGTCGCCCTCGCATCCGTGCGATCAGGCAACCACGCCACTCTATCCCACGCGGTTCGATCTCGCCAATCGAGCGGCGGGGTACCAGGGGGCCGGGGCGCTCCCCTCGAGGCGCAGGGAACGCCCCGCCCATTCGCGAGCGGGGCGTTCCGAGCGCTGCGTTCGACCGACTCAGAATTCGACGCCGCACGCGGCGTAGCTGCCGAAGATCTGCTCGCCGTAGGCGGCGAAGGCGTGATCGATGCCCTTGCCGTCGGTGGAGTGCGAGAGGTTCGGGTTGTGCGCGGCGATGACGCCGTCCTGGCCGACGGCGCCCTTCACCATCACGGTGAACGAGGCGGGCGCGCCGGTTCCAGCGTAGGCCGCCTTGATGCAGTCGGCCTGCTGCTGGGTGAGCACGCCGCCGGTCACGTCGCCCTGGATCGCGTCGGAGACGACGAGCGTGAACCAGGCCTGCGAGTTGGCGCCGGCCTTGGCGTCGCCCTTGTCGGAGCGGCTGGGGTTGTAGCACTCGTGCGCGTAGGCGGCGGCTCCGGTGCCGAGCGCCAGCGCCGCGGCGAGCGCGACCCCCGCGCCCACGTTGGTCAGTGTCCTGGAGAACATGGTGTCCTTTCGGGTGGCGAATGGCGCGACGGAATATCGCGTCATCCTCCACCGTGGCCCTGCGGCATGTGCCATGTCACCGTGCTGGCCCCGATTCCGCCGCCCCAATCCGGGGGGCACGCTCCGCTTTGCGGATGGCGGTTCACGCGTCGGCGTGGTCGGGCCGCAGCGCGTCGAGGGCCGCCAGCTGCCGGCGGTTCGCGACCTGCCGGTACGACGTCTCGATCACCTCGGCGAGCAGGTTCCAGTCGGTGTCGGGCGCATCGAGGTCGACGCCGAGCCAGCGGTTCCGGTCGTAGTACGGCGCTCCGTAGAAGCGGCCGTCTTGGACGAGCGCGAGGTGCTCCTGGGGGTCGGTCTTCACGATGATCGAGAGCGGGTTGTCGGCGATCGCGGCCACGTGCACGAAGATCGGCTTGGCGGCACGGAAGGTGGGCCGGCCCCACGCCTCGACCTCGACGACCTCGGGCAGCGCGAAGCAGATCCGGCGCACGCGTTCGACGAGCGGATGCTCCGGATCGACCACTCGCGGATGCTCCACGGGCGCCAGCCTACGCCGACGCCCGCGGCATCCGTCGTGCCCGCGGCATCCGTCAGCCCTTGACCGCGCCGCCCAGGCCGGCGGATCGCAGGAACACGCCCTGGAACACGAGGAACAGCACCACCGGGATGAGCGTCGAGATCGCGAGCGCGGCGAGGAACACGTCGAGCTCGATCGACTGCTGCACCGCCGGGAGCCGCACCGACAGCGGCTGCACCGCCGGGTCGGGGAGGACGAGCATCGGCCAGAGGAAGTCCTTCCACGCGGCGATGATCGCGAACACCGAGACGACGCCGAGGATCGGCTTCGACATCGGCAGCACGATCGACCAGAACAGGCGGAACGGGCCGGCCCCGTCGGTCTTCGCCGCCTCGAACACCTCGCGCGGCAGGGCGTCGAAGAAGCGCTTCACGAGCAGGATGTTGAACGCGTTCGCCGCGGCCGGCAGCCACACCGCGAGGTAGTTGTTGAGCAGCGACACGTCGCCGAGCAGCGGCGGGTTCACGATCGTGAGGTACAACGGCACGAGCAGCACGACGGCGGGGATGAACAGCGTCGCGAGGATCGCGCCGTTGAGGATCGGGGCGTACCTCGGCCGCAGCACCGACAGCGCGTAGCCCGCCGTCGTCGCGACCAGCAGCTGGAAGAACCAGGAACCCGCGGCGATCACGATCGTGTTCCAGAAGAACTGGTCGATGTGCACGTCGTTCCACGCCTGCGGGAGGTTCGCCCAGTCGATCCCGTTCGGCCAGAGCGCGAGCGGCTGGCGCAGCGTGTCCTGCGTCGGCGTGACGGCGGACTTCGCGAGCCAGAGCAGTGGGCCGAGTCCGGCGATCACGAGGCCGACGAAGAGCACGAAGTGCACGCCGCCCATCCCGACCTTGACGCCGCGGTTCTTGCGGTCGTGGTCCGACACGATGCCGCGGTCGCCCGTCTCGTCGGGACGACGAGCCGCTCGCCGACGGCCGATGACGCCGCGCAGGCCGCTCGCCGCATGCGGGGCGTCGACCCCTTCGAAGACGGGTGGCTGGGTCGTCGTCATGAGGTGCTCCAGCGTTCGGTGAGCTTGAAGTACAGCCAGCTGAGCAGCGCGAGCACGATGGCGAGCATGACGCTGAGCGCGGTCGCCTCGCCGTAGTCGCCGCCGAGGCTGTTCTGGAAGGCGTAACGGTAGATGAGTAGCAGGATGGTGACCGTCGCGTTGTTCGGACCGCCGCCCGTGAACAGGAACGGCTCGAGGAAGACCTGCGCCGTCGCGATGACCTGCAGGATCAGCATGATGAAGAGGATGCCGCGCAACTGCGGCAGCGTGACGTGCCAGATCTTGTTCCAGATCGAGGCGCCGTCGACCTCGGCGGCGTCGTAGAGCTCGGGCGGCACGCTGAGCAGCGCGGCGAGGTAGATGATGATCGAGCCGCCGGCCGCCGCCCACGTCGCCTCGAGCACGAGCGACGGCATCGCGGTCGCCGACGACTGCAGCCACGGCTGCGGCGGGATGCCCACCCAGCCGAGGATCGTGTTGAAGAGGCCGGTGGGGCTCGCGTCGTAGAAGACCTTCCAGAGCAGCACCGCCACGACCGGGGGGACGACGACGGGCAGGTAGGCGAGCGCCGAGTAGAACCCCTTCGCTCGCCGCACCTCGCTCATCAGCACCGCGACGACGATCGGCAGCGGGAACCCGAAGAGCAGCGCGAGCAGCGCGAAGTACAGCGTGTTGAGGATCGCCGTGCCGAGCAGCGGGTCGTTCAGCACGTGCACGAAGTTGTCGAGCCCCACCCAGGTGGGCGCGTCGAGGAGGTTCGTCTCCTGCAGGCTCATGATCACCGACTGCACGATCGGCGACCAGCTGAAGACCGTGAAGACGATGAGCATCGGCGCGAGGAAGACGAGCGTCGAGAGGCCGCCGCCGCGTACCCAGGTGCGGAGGTTGCGGGTTCTGGGTCGCCGAGCCGGCGGCGCGGGAACCATCGGCCCGGAGGCGGGGCGGGGCACGGGATCGCCCTCGGTCGGCGCCTGGTGCTTGGTGCTGAGGGTCATCCGGGAATCCTTCGGTGGGTGTTCCGGCCCGCTGGGGGCCGGCCGGAACGGAACGGGTCGACGGATGCCGCGAGCCGCTCGGGGAGGAGGTCCGGCTCGCGGCATCCGCCCGTCTCCTACTCGTCGAGCAGGGCCTGGGCGTCGACGTCCGCCGCCTCGAGAAGGGCGTCGATGTCGGCGTTCTGGTCGGTGAGCACCGCCTGCACCACCGTGTCGAGCAGGGCGTAGATCTCCTGGGTCTTGCCCTTCGGCTCGCCCACCGGCGTCTGCTCCCAGATGCCGTCGGTGAACGGCGTCATCTGGTCGCGCGGCACGTTGATGTACGGCTCGATCCACGTCAGCGACTCCTCGTAGGTCTCGCGATCGAGGACGGGGAGGAGCGGGGTGCCGATCGCCTGGCCGCTCTCGGTGAGGGTCTTGGCGTCCAGCACCGCTGCGTCCTCGTCGAGGAGCTTCTGCATGTAGAACCAGTCGATCCACGTCACGGCCGCGGCCTTCGTGGCGTCGTCGACCGTCGGGCTCACGACCGCGATGTCGCCGCCGCCGAGGGTGCCGCCGCCGTTCTCGACGGGCACGACGGTGAGGCCATAGTCGTCGGGGTTCAGCGAGAAGTCGCGAACGAGCGCCGTGTAGACGTCGGATCCCGACGAATACATGCCGATGTTGCCGGCGGCGAACTCCTGGTTGATCGTGCCCCAGTCGAGCAGGAAGTTCGAGCCGAGCGAGTTGTCCTCCCAGCGCAGGTCGTGCAGGAACTCCAGCGCCGCCTTGGTGGCGTCGTTCGCGATGGTCGACGTGTAGGTCCCGTCGCCGTTGTCCTCCTGGATGCTGCCGCCACGCGCAGCGGATGCCGCCACCAGCTGCCAGCCGCCGGTGTTGTTCTGCGTCATCTCCATGAAGCCCGCCTTGCCGGTCTTCTCCGAGATGGTCTTGGCGGCCTTGCGGATCTCGTCCCACGTGGTCGGCGGGCTGTCGGGGTCGAGGCCCGCCTGCTCGAACAGCGTGCGGTTGTAGTGCAGGCCCATCGCGTAGGCCTGGCGGGGGAACCCGTAGATGCGGTCGCCGTCCTTCACGGCGTCGAGGATGATCGGGTTGAACTTGTCGGCGTAGCCGAGCTCCTCGACCTCGTCGGTCACGTCCATGAGCTGGCCGTTCTCGAGCAGGGTCTTGGAATCGGTGAACGGCACGGTGAACACGTCGGGGAGGCTGCCGCCGGCGAGCTGCACGGCGAAGGTGGGGCCCTCCCACTCGTACTCGACCCCGATGATGTCGATGTCGGGGTTGGCCTTCTCGAACTGCGCCTCCTGCTCGGCGAACGCGTCGTAGGCGGCGGCGTCGGCGCCGGGCGGGAAGGTCGCGACGCGGAGCTCCGTCTTGCCGCTGTCGTCTCCGCCTCCCGCGCTGCAGGCGGCGAGCGCGCCCACCATCGCGAATGCGGCGAGGCCGGCGATCGCGACTGTTCTCGGTGACTTCATTGTCCAGTCCTTTCGGTGCTGTGTGGTGCGGGGTGTGGTGAGGGTGACTGCCGCGGCGTGGTGCGAGCTGCGGCCTCGACGGTCAGGCGGGTCGGTGAAGCCAGGCCGTGGAGTCGGGAGGCAGCATTCCGCCGACGAGCGGGGTGCTGGAGAGGAGGATGCGGTCGTGGTCGGGCAGGGCCATGGGCGCCGTGCCGAGGTTGGTGACGTTCACGACGTCGTCACCGCGCTGGAACACCAGCGCGGTGGGGTCGCTCGGAAGCCACGTGAGCGTGCCGTCGCCGAGCGAGCCCTCGCGCCTTCGGATGCGGAGGGCCTGGCGGTACAGCCAGAGCATCGAGGCCGGGTCGGACTCCTGCGCCTGCACGGTCAGGGCGGCCCATTCCGCGGGCTGCGGCAACCACGGGGCGGCGACGGTGCCGTCACCGCCCGGCACCTCCGGGCTGAACCCGAAGGGCGCGGCGACCCCGCGCCATGGCAACGGCACGCGGCATCCGTCGCGGCCCGGGTCGACCCCGCCCGAGCGGAAGTGCATCGGATCCTCGAGCACCTCCCGCGGCAGCTCGACCTCGGGCAGGCCGAGCTCGTCGCCCTGGTACAGGTAGAGGGAGCCGGGCAGTGCCGCGGTGAGCAGCGCGGCGGCGCGGGCGCGGCGGCGGCCGAGGTCGAGATCGGTGGGGGTTCCGAAGCGCTTCCTGGCGAAGGCGAAGCTCGAGTCCTCACGGCCGTACCGGGTGACGGGCCGGGTGACGTCGTGGTTCGAGAGCACCCACGTGCTCGGCGCCCCGACCGGCGCGTGCGCGGCGAGCATCAGGTCGATCGAGGCGCGGAGCTCCGCGGCATCCCACGGGCGCGACATGAAGTCGAAGTTGAACGCCGTGTGCATCTCGTCGGGCCGCAGGTAGGCCGCGAAGCGCTGGGCATCGGGCACCCACACCTCGCCCACGAGCACGCGCGTCCCCTCGTACGAGTCGGCGATGCGCCGCCACGAGCGGTAGACGTCGTGCACCTCGTCGCGGTCCTCGGTGGGATGCCCGCCGGGGGGCACCTCCGCGGGGACCTCGGGCAGCGCCGGGTCCTTGATGAGCAGGCCGGCGGAGTCGATGCGAACGCCGGCGACGCCGCGGTCGAACCAGAAGCGCAAGATGTCCTCGTGCTCGCGCCGCACGTCGGGGTGGTTCCAGTTGAGGTCGGGCTGCTCGGGGGTGAAGAGGTGCAGGTACCACTCCCCCGGCGTGCCGTCGGGGTTCACGGTGCGCGTCCAGGTGTCGCCCTGGAAGTTCGAGATCCAGCTCGTGGGCATCTCGTCGCCGTTCGGTCCCTTTCCGGGGTGGAACCAGAAGCGTCCCCGCTCGGGCGATCCCGGGCCGGCGGCGAGTGCCGCCCGGAACCACGGATGCTCGCTCGAGAGGTGGTTCGGGACGATGTCGATGATCGTGCGGATGCCGAGCTCGAGGGCCTCGGTGATGAGCAGCTCGGCGTCCTCGAGCGTGCCGAAGGTCGGGTGGATGTCCCGGTAGTCCGAGACGTCGTAGCCGCCGTCGGCGAGGGGCGACGGATACCACGGGTTGAACCAGAGCGCGTCGACGCCGAGTTCCTTGAGGTACCCGAGTCGACTGCGCACGCCGCGGAGGTCGCCCGTGCCGTCGCCGTCCGAGTCCGCGAAGCTGCGGACGTAGACCTGGTAGATCACCGCGCTGCGCCACCACAGCGGATCCTTCACGAGGGTCGGGGGCACCGTGCCGGGTTCCGTGAGTGGCATGGTCACGCTGTGGTTCTCCTCCGTGGACGGGCGGCGCGCCGCGTCCTTCGGAGACCGCGGCGTCGATACTCCGAAACGTAATGAGAGCAACAGATTGATGCAACTTTTCAACAATCAGGCATTCGCTTGCGTTCAGTTTCGTGAACTTGCGAGAGCGGTTTGCTGATGTTCTGCGCATCTTCGCTGGCCCGGGTGGTCGAGCGGATGCCGCGGAGGGTCCAGGACCATCCAACGCAGGATATTCGTCACGGTGCGCCCTTCACGTGGAGCGCAGCGACGATTCTCCTGCGTTGCGGGTTCGAAGGGGCCCGGGGCCTCAGCGCGGAGCAGGGGCGGTGGACGACCGCACCACGAGCTCGGGCGCGAAGAACACCTCGTCGCCGATCGGCGCCTCGCTCGACATCTGCCGCATGAGCAGCTCGATCACCATGCGACCCATCGCCTCGATGGGCTGGCGCACCGTGGTGAG
This sequence comes from Agromyces ramosus, assembly GCF_004216665.1. Classification (GTDB taxonomy): domain Bacteria; phylum Actinomycetota; class Actinomycetes; order Actinomycetales; family Microbacteriaceae; genus Agromyces; species Agromyces ramosus. The sequence goes on from NZ_SGWY01000001.1 coordinate 1,222,700, forward strand.
CGGCGGCTCGGTGCAGTTCATGAGCGCGGAGTCGTCGTAGCCGATCACCGACACGTCCTCGGGCACGCGGAGGCCGGCCCGCCGCACGGCGCGGATCGCTCCGAGCGCCATCGGATCGCTCGCGCACACGATGCCCGTGACGCCGGCGGCGAGGAGCTTCGTCGCGGCGGTCTGGCCGGACTCCAGGGAGTACAGCGAGTGCACGATGCGGTCGTCGCCCAGCTCGAGGCCGAGGCGCGCCGCCATCCGCACCGCGGCGGCGTGCTTGCGGCGGGAGGGCATGTGGTCGCGGGGCCCGAGCAGGATCCCGATGCGCTCGTGCCCGAGCTGCACGAGGTGCCCGAACGCCTGCTCCATCGACGTGGCGTCGTCGCACGAGACGGTGGCGAATCCCAGGTCGTCGATCGGCGCGTTGACCAGCACGGTGGGCAGCTTCAGCTCGACGAGCCGCGCGTAGTGGTCGTGGTTCACGTCCGCCTGCGCGTACGCGCCGCCCGCGAAGATGACCCCCGACACCTGCTGGTGCAGGAGAAGCTCGACGTAATCGGACTCCGAGATGCCGCCCGCCGTCTGGATGCACAGCACGGGCGTGTACCCGTTCTGGGCCAGCCCACCGCCGATCGCCTCGGCGAGCGCGGGGAAGATCGGGTTCTGCAGCTCGGGCATCACGAGGCCCACGAGCCTGGCGCGTTCGCCGCGGAGCTTCGTCGGCCGCTCGTAGCCGAGCACGTCGAGTGCGGTGAGCACGGCGTCGCGCGTGGACGCAGAGACGCCGGGCTTGCCGTTGAGCACGCGGCTCACCGTCGCCTCGCTCACCCCGACCTTGCGCGCGACATCCGCGAGTCTTCTCGACATGCGGCCATGGTACGGCAGCGTGCGCAAGAACTCGACAACGGAGCGGCGGCGGCGAACCGCCTGTCAAGGGCTTGCCCGGGCCGCGGCGCGGGAGCACCATCGGAGCCAGAGCACCGGGAGGGACCATGACCGCGACGAAGGACGCACGCAGCACCCCGACGACCCGATCCTCGGCGGGTCGTTGGCTGCACGACCACGCACTGCTGATCGTCTCCCTCGCGATCTTCCTCGCATGCCTCGGCGGGATGATCGCGAGTGGGCTCCAGGTCTACAACGACGACCAGCTCGCCCACGGATCGGCGGCGGTCCCGCTCGGCGAGTATCTCCGATCGGGCGACTTCATCGAGGCGATGTTCGAGAACTGGGAGTCGGAGTTCCTGCAGATGGGCGCCTACGTCGTGCTCACGATCTTCCTGTTCCAGAAGGGCTCGTCCGAGTCCAAGCCGATCGGCCAGCGCATTCCGCAGGACGAGGACCCGCGCTCGGCGAAGGACGACCCCGACGCCCCGTGGCCGGTGCGCCGCGGCGGCCTCGCCCTGGTGCTGTACGAGAACTCCCTCGCCATCTTCTTCTTCCTGCTGTTCGGCCTCTCGCTCTGGCTGCACGCCGTCGGCGGCGCCGAGGCGTACTCGGCAGAGCAGGCGGAGCACGGACTGCCGGGCGTGACCACGCTCGAGTACCTCGGCACCGCGCAGTTCTGGTTCGAGTCGATGCAGAACTGGCAGAGCGAGTTCCTCGCGGTCGCCGCCATCGTCGGCGCCTCGGTGTACCTCCGCCAGCGGGGCTCGCCCGAGTCCAAGCCCGTCGCGACCCCGCACCATGAGACCGGCGACTGAGCGGCGGCGCCGAACCGTGGCCCGGGTCGCGACATCCGTCGCGGTCGTCGCGGTCGTCGCGCTCGCGGCCGCGCTCACCGGCTGCGCGAGTGCCGCCTCGACGCTGAACGACGCCACCGGTCAGGGCCTCGCCGCCGTGCAGACGGCCGCACTGGTCGTCGAGCAGGAGCTCGACGACCGCACGTTCCCCACGACGGCCACCGCCACGCTCGGCGACGCCCGGCGCGAGCTCGTGGCCGCCTCGACCGCGGCCTCCGAGACGGATGTCACGGCCTCATCCGATGCCGAGCTCCGCGAGGCCGTGCTCGAGGCGCTCGACGAGGGGCTGCGCGCGGTGAACGACGCCCGCGACGCGATGGCGGGCCTCGGCTCCCTCGAGGCGACGCTGCCGTCGCTCGAGCAGGCCGCCGAGCAGCTCGAGGATCTCGAGGCGCAGGCGTCGACGGCAGCGCAGACGGCAGCGGCGTCGACGGCGGGGGCGGGGGCGGAGCCGTCGGCGGGGGCGGAGGTCGGCCGGGCATGAAGAAGCTCTTCGCGGTCGCCCTCGGCATCCTCACCGCCATCGGCGGATTCGTCGACATCGGCGACCTCGTGACGAACGCCGTCGTGGGGTCCCGGTTCGGGCTGGGGCTCGCCTGGGTGGTGCTCGTCGGCGTGGTCGGCATCTGCGTGTACGCCCAGATGTCGGGCCGGGTCGCCGCCGTGAGCGGCCGCGCGACGTTCGAGATCATCCGCGAGCGGCTCGGACCGCGCGCTGGCCTCGCGAACCTCGCGGCCTCGTTCCTGATCAACCTGCTCACGGTGACCGCGGAGATCGGCGGCGTCGCGCTCGCGCTGCAGCTCGCCACCAGCGTCGACCCGATGTGGTGGATCCCCGTCGCGGCGTTCGGCGTGTGGATCGTCATCTGGCGGGCGCGCTTCGACCTGCTGGAGAACGTGACCGGGCTGCTCGGCCTCACCCTCATCGTGTTCGCCGTGGCACTCTTCATGCTCTCGCCCGACTGGGGATCGCTCGCGGACCAGGCCCTCCGGCCGGGGCCGCCCGCGGACGAGCCCGTCGCCACGTACTGGTTCTACGCGATCGCGCTGTTCGGTGCGGCGATGACCCCGTACGAGGTGTTCTTCTTCTCCTCGGGCGCCATCGAGGAGAAGTGGACGGAGAAGGACCTCGCCAAGTCCCGCCTGAACGTGCTCGTCGGCTTCCCGCTCGGCGGCCTGCTCTCGATCGCGATCGCCGGATGCGCCGCCGTCGTGCTGCTCCCAGCCTCGATCGACGTCACCAGCCTGAGCCAGGTCGTGCTGCCCGTCGCCGAGGCCGGCGGCAAGGTGGCGCTCTCGTTCGCGATCGTCGGCATCCTCGCGGCGACCTTCGGCGCCGCCCTCGAGACCACGCTGTCGAGCGGGTACACGCTGGCGCAGTACTTCGGCTGGTCGTGGGGCAAGTTCCGTCGGCCGGCGAGGGCGGCGCGCTTCCACCTCGCGATGATCGTGTGCATCCTCGTCGCCGTCGCCATCCTCGCCACCGGCGTCGACCCCATCCTCGTGACCGAGTACTCGGTGGTGTTCTCCGCGGTGGCGCTGCCGCTCACGTACCTGCCGATCCTCATCATCGCGAACGACCGCGAGTACATGGGCGACAAGGTCAACGGCCGCGGCATGAACCTCGTCGGCACGATCTACCTCGTGATCATCCTCGTCGCCGCGACCGCGGCGATCCCCCTGCTCATCGTGACGGGAGCCGGAGCATGAACGACGAATCAGCCCAGCGGATGCCCCGACCCGATCCCCGGGCGCCGAGAGGGCGCGTGCTCGACGCGCACCTGCACCTCCTCGACCGTCAGGTGCTCGACCGCGACGGCACGCCCGTCACGACGATCGACGACCTCGAGCTGGACGGCATCGAACTCGGCGCGCGCATCGAGCCCGGCTCGCCCGCGCCCAGCGTGGCGGCGATCCTCACCGGACCGCAACTGCTGATGCGGATCTTCGGCGGGCACGCCCCCGCCGCGCGACGCATCTCGATCCCCTGGAAGCTGGTCGCCTCGGTCGGCACGACCGTGCGACTCGGCGTCGGCGCCGATTCGCTCGACGCCTCGTGGGTCGAGCGATGGGTGAGCCGGCACATCATCGGCCGCATCCCCGGAGGTCGCCATGATCCTGAGTGACCTGCTCGGCTCCGACGCGCTCGAAGCCGACGGACGCCGGGTCGGCGGCGTCGTCGACGTGCGGCTCGAGATTTCGGGCGCCCCGGCGCAGCTCCTCGCCGAGACCGTGGTGACGGGCGTGCTCGTGAGCCCGCGCAGCCGGGTCTCGACGTGGGGCTACGAGCGCCGGGGCGAGAACGGCCCCGTCGTCATCGCCCGTCTGCAGCGATGGCTGCACCGCGGCTCGTTCCTGGTGTCGTGGGACGACGTCGAGCTCGTCGACGAGGGTCGGGTCGTGTTCCGCGACGGCTACGAACGCCACGACCCGATGCTCCCTCCGGCGCCGAAGACGTGATCTCCCGCCAGTAACCTGCTCGATCGGTGTCGTCAAGGCCTCGCCGTCGGCCGCGCGGCGGCGTACCGTCGGAGATACCGGATGCCCGGTGCATCCGTGTGCACTGGAAGGAGCATCACCATGGAACAGTCGATCGGTCGGGATACCGAACCGACGACGGAGGCGGGCGTACCCGACGCCCGCGAGATCGATTCACCCGAGCTCGTCGCCCCTGATTTCCACACACCCGAAGTCGACGCCGACGTGCGTCGGCGCCTGCGTGACCTCCCGCCGTCGATGGTGCGAGAGGACACCGGCATCATCGACCTGGACGAGGTGCAGCGCGCGATCGACCCGCTCGATCCCCGTCGCCCCGGCAGGCCGACGAACGACCCGCTGGATCCGACCGGCAGGTGATCCGACGTCCGCGGCATCCGACCGCGGCAGCGTCGGCCGAACCGGGACGAACCGGTTCGGCCGACGCCTGATCAGCCCTTCAGGCCCGACGACGCGACACCGTCGATGATCTGGCGCTGAGCGACGAAGAACACGATGATCATCGGGATGGTCGTGATGACGCTCGCGGTGATGATGATCTCCCAGTGCCACTCGCCGCCGAAGCCGAACGCGTCGACGAGCGACTTGAGACCGCGGGGCACCGTGAAGGTGTCGGAGTCGCGCAGGTAGATGAGCGCACGCATGAGGTCGGTCCAGACCGCCTGCACCTCGAAGACGAGCACCACTGCGAGCGCGGGCTTGCAGAGCGGGAGGGCGATGCGCCAGAAGACCCCGAACTGCGAGGCGCCGTCGATGCGCGCGGCCTCGAAGAGGTCCCGCGGCAGGCCGAGGAAGAACTGACGCAGCAGGAAGATGTAGAACGCGCTGCCGAAGAGGTTGCCGGCCCAGAGGGGGGTGAGCGTGCCCACCTGCCCCAGTCCGTTCCAGATGAGGAACGTCGGGATCATGGTGACCGCACCCGGCAGCATCATGGTGCCGAGCACCAGGGCGAAGAGCGCGCCCCGCCCGCGGAAGCGGAAGTACGAGAACCCCCACGCGACCATGGCGCTCGAGAACGTCACCGTCACCGCCGCGAGCACCGTCACGATGACCGTGTTCATCAGCCAGAGTCCGAGCGGCGCCTCCTGCCAGACCGACACGTAGTTGTCGAGCGTGAAGGTCTCGGGGATGAGTCGGTTGTCGAACACCTCGGTGCGCGGCTTGAACGACGCGCTGACGAGCCACACGAACGGGTACACGAACACGATGCCGAGGAGCGCGAGCGCGACCCAGGCGAACACCCGGCTCGCCCTGGTGCGCTTGCGGCGGCCTTCGCCGCGCAGCGCAGCCGCGTCGGTGGGCGGAACGGTGGTGGCCGCGGCCGGCACTGCCGCGTCGCGCCGCGGTGCGGGCCCGGCGGGGCCTCCGACGGGCAGTTCGACGTCGACGCCGGTCATCGATCCCCCTCGTAGTAGACGAAGCGGCGCGAGACGATGAGCTGGATGGCCGTCACGATCATGATGACCACGAACAGCCCCCACGCCATCGCCGACGCATAGCCCATGTTCAGGAACTCGAACGCCTGCTGGAACAGGTAGATCACGTAGAACAGGGCCGCGTCGTTGCTGTAGGTCGTGTTGCCGGCGCCGAAGAAGGCGGTGTACGCCTCGTCGAAGGTCTGCAGTCCCGCGATCGTGTTCACGATGATGACGAAGAACAGGGCGGGGCTGATCATCGGCAGGGTGATGCTGAACGACGTGCGCCAGAACCCGGCGCCATCGAGCTTGGCCGACTCGTACAGCTCGTTCGGCACGTTGCGCAGGGCGGCGAGCAGGATGATGACGGATGCCCCGACGGTCCAGAGCGACATCAGGATGAGTCCCGGCTTGACCCAGGCCGGGTCGGTGGTCCACGCAGGACCGTCGATGCCGAACCAGCCCAGCACCGTGTTCAGGAGTCCGTTCTGGCCGTTGAACAACAGGAGGAAGAGCACGCCCACGGCGACCGGCGGCGTCATCTTGGGGAGGAAGAACACGGTGCGGAAGAACCCCGACGCGCGACCCGCGCGATCGAGCAGCAGCGCGAGGGCGAGCGAGACGACCACGTAGAGCGGCACCTGCACGAGGGTGAAGAACGCCGTGTTGCCGAGTGCGAGGAGCACCTTCGGGTCCGTCGCCATCTGCGCGTAGTTCTCGAGCCCGACGAAGTTCGGGTCGTTGATGACGTCGTAGTCGGTGAGCGACAGGTAGGCGCTGTAGATCATCGGCCACGCCGTGAAGACCAGGAAGCCGACGATCCACGGGCTGAGGAACAGCATCGCCGACCAGACGTTGCGCCGGCTCGCGCGACGACGGTTGCGTTCGCGCTCCTCCGGGGTGGCGGTGTGCCGATCGGCGACACCGCCACCCGTGCGGATGGCCGTCGAGGTCATTCGCTCGCGCGCTCCTCGAGCGTCTGCCAGCCCTCGTCGAGCGCCTTCTGCGCCGACTCCTGCGCCTCGGCGAGGGCCTCCTCGGGCGTGGCCTCGCCGTTCAGGACGCTGTTCACGGCATCCTGCATGGCCTGCTCGAACTCGGCGTCGGCCGGGTTGGCCGGCAGCGACACCGTGTGGTCGTTCGCCTCGTACATCGCCTCGATGCCGGAGTCCCACGGCTCACCGCCGGAGGTCACCATGCCGCGGATCTCCTCGTCGGCCACCGAGTTGCCGGTGAGGATGCCGGTGAAGGGCTTGCCCTCCTCCTCCCGAACCGCGAGCCGGGCCTCGGCCGCTGCCCGCCACGCGTCCACGGAGGTCATCGCCTTCGCCCAACGGCATGCGGCGGCGGCGTTCTCGGTGCCCGAGGGGATCGCCCACGCCGATCCGCCGGCGAAGGCGATGGGCTCTCCGGAGGTCGTGCGCACCGTATCGAACGCCATGGGCGCGTCGGGCGACACTTCGTTGAGCACGTTGATGTACCACTGCTCCATCGGCATGGCGCCGAGCACGTTCGTGGCGAACTGGTTGCCCTCGCCGAAGAAATCGGCGGAGTCGCGGAACGCCTTGACCTGGCTGAACCCGCCCTGGTCGTCGTAGATGCCGACCGCCCACGTGAGCGCGTCGATCGCCTCCTGCGAATCGAGGCTCGCGGTCTTCCCGTCGTCCGAGAGCAACGACCCGCCCGCGGCGGCCACCCACAGCGGGAGGAACTCGGGGAGCTTCGAATCGACGCCGATGACCGAGAGCGATCCGCCGTCGGACTTCGTGAGCGCCTTGTTCGCCTCGGTCATCGCCGCACGGTCGGACCCGTTGACGTCCTCGATCGTCACGCCGGCCGCCGACAGCAGGTCGGCGTTCGCCATGGTCACCTGCACCTGGTTGAACTCCGGGATGCCGTAGACCTCGCCGTCGAGGGTCACCTGCTCGACCGCCGACTCGCGGAACTGGTCCATCTCGATCCCCTCGCCGTCGATGCAGCGCTCGAGCGGGATGATGGCGCCGCGAGCGGCGAGCGATCCGATCTGGTCGCGGTCGGCGTAGAGCAGCTCGGGCGGCTCACCGGATGCCACGGCCGAGAGGAACTGCTGGATGTCGAGGTCGCCCTCGATCAGCTCGACCTCGACGTCGCCGAGCTCGGCCTCCGCGTACTCCACCCGGGACGTCGCCACCTCGTCGACCCCCGAGAAGCCCATCACCGAGAGCTCGCCGCTCAGGTCGGCGTCGGGATCGTAGTCGGCGTCGTCGCCGCCGGCGGCACCGCCGGTTCCGACGGCGCATCCGCTCAGGACGAGGGCGATGGCTGCGGCGCCGGCCACGCAGCCGGCGGTGAATCGATATCGGGTCATGTCGGTGCCTCTCCTCGCGCCGCGGCTCGTGACCTCGGCGATGGCCTCACGCTAGGTCGCCGCCGTAGCCGCGTTGAAGGGGCTTGACAGAAGCGGTTCTCGGGACCGGGCGATCGGGTCAGGGCTTCAGCACGACCTTGATGCAGCCGTCCTCCTTGTTGCGGAACTTCTCGTACATCTCGGGCGCCTGCTCGAGCGGGACCCGGTGCGTGGCGAGGTCCTCGAGCCCGAGCGGATCCGCCGAGCCCTCGGCCAGCGGAAGCAGCTCCGGAAGCCACTGGTGCACGTTGCACTGGCCGAATCGCATCGTCAGCTGCTTGTCGAAGATCGTCATCATGGGCATCGGGTCGAGGCTGCCGGCGTAGACGCCGCTCACCGACACGGCTCCCCCGCGTCGCACCAGTTCGATCGCGAAGTGCAGCGCGGCGAGCCGGTCGACCCCGGCCTTCGTCATGATCGGCTTCGCGAGGCTATCGGGGAGCACGCCCACCGCCGACTGCGCGAACGCCGTGCCGGGGTTGCCGTGCGCCTCGAGGCCGACGGCGTCGACGACGGCGTCGGGTCCGCGGCCCTCGGTCGCATCGCGGATCGCCTCGGCAGCCTCGCCGCCCAGATCGTGCACGGTCGCGCCGTACCGCTCGGCCATGAGGCGCCGCTCGGGCACCGGGTCCACGGCGTGCACGTGCACGTCGTGATGGCGCGCGATGCGGGTGACGAGCTGGCCGACCGGCCCGAGGCCCAGGACGGCGAGCGTGCCTCCCGGTGGGACGCCCGCGTACCTGAAGCCCTGCCAGGCCGTCGGCAGGATGTCGCTCAGGAACAGGTACCGCTCATCGGGAAGGTCGTGACCGACCACCTGCGCGTTCGCGTCGGCCCGGCGCACCCGCAGGTACTCGGCCTGCCCGCCAGGGATCTCCCCGTAGAGCTCGGTGTAGCCGTACAGTTCGGCGCCGGTGCCGTGCGCGCGATTCTGCGTCGTCTCGCACTGCGTGGTGAGGCCTCGCGCGCACATGAAGCAGTGCCCGCACGAGATCACGAAGGGAATCACCACGCGGTCGCCGACCGAGATGCGCCGGACGTCGGCACCCACCTCCTCGACGACGCCCATCGTCTCGTGCCCCAGGATGTCTCCGCGATGCAGGAACGGCCCGAGCACGTCGTACAGGTGCAGGTCCGACCCGCAGATCGCCGCGGCGGTGACGCGGATGACCACGTCGGTCGGATCGACGATGGCCGGATCGGGAACCTCGACGACTCTGACGTCTTTCGCGGCGTGCCAGGTGAGCGCTTTCATGCCCTCGTTCCTAGGCGGTGAGGCCAGCCGCGGGCAGGGGGTTGACCGGCTCGCGGGTCCCGTTACCCGAACGTTCTCGTCGGCGGTGTCGAGGCTCCGCCGGGGCGACTAGAGTCTGGCCATGGGCAAGTTCATCTACAACTCCTCCGTGCGCGAGATCGAGATCGAGGATCGCACCCTGGCCCACCTGCGCGTCGCGATCCTCAACAAGCTGCGGCGTTCGGAGAGCTTCGCGATGACCTGGGAGCACGGCGTGGAGAACGGCAGCGGCCGCACCACGATCTGGCTGCACGAGTCGATCCCCCTGCAGTTCGTCTTCAGCGGCAACCGGCCGCCGAAGCTCAACCGCCTGTGGATCGAGCAGATGCTGCTCTCGGCCAACAGCACCGCCGGCCTGCAGTTCGTGCCGGAGCCCGCGGAGAACGACCCGATCGACGCCGAGTAGCGCGCACCGGGGCGTCGACCCTCGATCGAAGCGTAGCCGGTCGGGCCGGGGCGACCCTCAGTCGACCGCCTCGATCTGCGTGATGACGAACCGCTGCTCGGCGGGTGTCAGCCGATCGGGCGCCGCGCCGCCGGTGATCGACTCGATCTCGGCCACGGTCTCGGCGTCGAGGTCGGCATCGAGCTCGGCGAGCAGTCGATGCTTCGCCTCGATCGAGAGGTGCGGCCACCAGCGTTCGATCTCCACACGGCCCGCAGCCGTGTCCTCCGTCATGCCCATGTGCTCCTCCTCCGACGACGTCCCCCGTTGGTCGAGCGGCATGCTCGGTCAGGCGGGCTGGGACTCGGTGTCGACCTCGATCTCCTGCACGTCGGCGCCGACGTGCACCGGCTGGTCGGGCATCGTCGCGATCGGGTCGGTGTCGAGGTGCTCGGGAACGAGGCGGATGCCGCCCGTGCTGTTGGCGGAGCGCATCAGCTCCTCGATCCAGGTGCGGCTGAGTTCGGGTGTCTCGGGCTCGTCGAAGACGAACCGGAGTGGGATCGACGGGTGCAGCCAGAGGGTGCTGCGCCCCCGCGGCTGCTCGTCGGTGTGCTGCCACGACAGGGTGAAGCTCTCGCCGCGGCGCAGCTTCGTCGTGATCGCGACCTTGAGGTGCGCGAGCGCTCGGTCCTCGATGCCGATCGGGGTTCCCGAGTCTCCGTAGTACAACGTTCCCACGGGATCAGCATAGGCCGACGCGGGCCCCGTCGCGCCACCAATCTCACGACCACGTCGAAGGAGCGGGCGGCCCGAAGGCCGCCCGCTCCCTGACGTTGCGTTGCGATGGATCAGACCGTGCGGTTTCCGCTCAGGTAGCGCACGAGGAACACGATGGCCGCGATGACCAGCAGCACGATGCCGACCCACAGCAGGAAGTTCAGCGTGGGGACCACACCGCCGGTGATGAGCAGGATGATCGCTGCGATGGCGAGGATGGCGACGAGGATGTTCATGATCTCTCCTTCACGAGATCCGCACCCGTGGTGACGGGAGCGGATGACGGCTCCGCCGGTGCTTGGCGGAACCTGGGACGAGGGTACGTCCGTGTCTCCGACGGTATTGGCGCGCCGGCCGGGGCGGCTAGGGGTTGACCCCCGTTCGCGGGGCGTGCTAGCGGGTGAACGGCCCCGGATCCGCGAGTTCATGCGGATCGCGGCATCCGTCGGTCGATCAGCGGGTTCACGTGAGGGCGCCTTGGGGGTCTTCGCCGGGTCCCGCGAGGCCGCTCGACGGCCGCCGGATCACGCGCCCCGCTCGGCCTTGTCAACCCCCTGCGGCGGTCGGGAGCGCCGCGTAGCGTGGCTGGCGATCGAAGGGGGGCCTTGTGATCAACGATCAGCTCATCGATCCGACCACGAAGCACACGACCGACCCGTTCCCGCGACAGGAGCAGGCGCCACCCGGACTCACCGAGCGCATGGCGCCCCAGCCCGACCACGGCGAGCAGAGCTATCGCGGCAATCGCCGCCTCGAGGGGCGGCGCGCCCTGATCACCGGCGGCGACTCCGGGATCGGCCGGGCGGTCGCGATCGCGTTCGCCCGCGAGGGCGCCAACGTCGCGATCGCCTACCTGCCGAGCGAGCAGGTGGATGCCGAGGAGACCGCGCAGTGGATCTCCGATGCCGGCACCGACCCGTTGCTGCTGCCGGGCGACCTGCGCAGCGAGCAGCACTGCAAGGACCTGGTGGCGCATACCGAGCAGGCGTTCGGCGGGCTCGACCTGCTCGTGCTGAACGCGGCGCACCAGCGCAACCGCGGCGGGATCGACGAGATCCCGACCGACGACTTCGAGCACGTCGTGCGGGTGAACCTGTTCGCGCCGGTGTTCCTCGCCCGGGCGGCGGTGCCGCTCATGGAGGCGGGCTCGAGCATCATCACCACGACGTCGATCCAGGGGTTCGACCCGTCGAACGAACTGGTCGACTACGCGATGACGAAGGCGGCGCTGGTCGCGTTCACGAAGGCGCTGGCCGAGGAGCTCGGACCCCGCGGCATCCGCGTGAACGCCGTCGCACCCGGGCCGATCTGGACGCCGCTCATCCCGGCGACCGGCTGGCCCGACCACCTGCCCGAGTTCGGGCGCAACACCCCGCTCGGCCGCGCCGGGCAGCCCGCCGAGCTGGCCGGCGCCTACGTGTACCTCGCGTCGGACGACGCGTCGTACGTGTCGGGGGCCGTGCTGCCGGTGACCGGCGGCCGCGGGCTCTGACACCGCAGCAACGACGCAAGGAGAGGAGAACCCACCATGCCGGGACGCAAGAACGCATCGCTCAAGGACCCCGAACTCTACGGGGAGCTCCGCGAGGACGGCGCGTCGAAGGAGAAGGCGGCGCGGATCTCGAACGCGGCGGCGGCCCAGGGTCGCAGCGCGGTCGGCCGCAAGGGCGGCAAGCACGGCGACTACGAGGACTGGACCGTCGAGCAGCTGCGCAAGCGCGCGAAGGAGATCGGCATCACCGGGTACAGCGGCAAGCGCAAGGCCGAGCTCATCTCGGCGCTGCGCAACCACTGAGCCAGCCGGATGCCGCGCCTCAGGCGGGTCGAGCCCTACGTCTCGCCCGGGTTCACCAGGGTTCGCCGGGGGCGCGGCTTCGGCTACGTGCACACCGACGGCGGCACCGCCGGGCGGGCTGAGCGGGCACGCATCGCCGAGCTCGCCGTGCCGCCCGCCTGGGAGGACGTGTGGATCGCGGATGCCCCGAACGCGCACATCCTCGCGGTCGGCGTCGACGCCGCGGGGCGCCGACAGTACCTCTACCACCCGGTGTGGCGCGAGAAGCAGGACGCGGAGAAGTTCCTGCGCATGACCGCGCTGGCCGAGGTGCTGCCCGCGGCGAGGCGTACGGTGCAGCGCGACCTCGCCCTCGAGGCGCTCCCTCGCGAGCGGGTGCTCGCCGCCGCGTTCCGCACGCTCGACCTCGGGGCCATCCGGATCGGCTCCGAGGAGTCGCTGGCGGGCTTCCGCAGCCGCGGCCTCACGACCCTGCTGGTGCGCAACGCCAGGCTCGATCCCCCCGAGACGGTGCGGTTCCGCTTCCGCGCGAAGGGCGGCATCGCCCAGGACGTGCAGGTGACGGATGCCGCGCTCGCGACGTTCGTCGAGCACAACGCGGAGCGGTCGGCCGCGGCACGGCTCTACGCCTGGTCGGAGGGCCGGCGGATGCGCGCGGCGATCGCCGCCGACGTGAACGACGACATCCGCGCCCGCACCGGCGGGGACTTCACGGCGAAGGACTTCCGCACGCTGCGCGGCACGATCGCGGCGGCCGATCGGCTCGCCCAGCTCGGCGTCGAGCGCACCGCACGGGCGCGCGGCCGGGCCATCCGCGACGCCATCGAGCATGCGAGCCAGGTGCTCGGCAACACGCCGACGATCGCGAAGGCGAGCTACGTCGACCCTCGCGTGGTCGTCGCGTACGAGCGCGGGCGCACGATCAGCCTGCGCGGCGGCAGGGAGACTGCGCTGCTCGGCCTGCTCGTCGACGATGCCGGCGAGGCCTGAGGCTGCCGGCGAGGCCCGACGCTGCCGGCGAGCCCCGAGGCGGCGGCGGTCAGGCCGCGATCACCGGCTGGGTGTCGGACCGGGGCTCCTCGGTGTCGATGTGCTCGACGACGAGCAGGATGCCGCCGGTGCTGTTCGCCGACCGCAGGAGGTCCTCGATCCACTCGCGGTTCAGCTCGGGGGCCTCGGGCTCGTCGAACACGAACCTCAGCGGGATGGTCGGATGCACCCAGATGGTGCTCCGGCCGCGCGGCTGATCATCGGGGTGCATCCACGACAGGGTGAAGCTCTCCCCTCGGCGGAGCTTCGTCGTGATCGCGAACTTGACGTGCGCCAGCGCACGGTCCTCGATTCCGATGGGGGTGCCGGAATCGCCGTAGTAGAGGGTGCCCACGCACGAAGAGTACCGGGCGGGATCACGATTCGCGTACCACCTCACCGGGCGGCTTGTCGGGTCGCAGTCCACGCCACCGCGGATGCCGCGCGACGCCCGTTCGGGTCCATTCGCCGAACTCGATCTCGCCCACCAGCTCGGGTCGCAGCCACACCGCGTCCAACGCGTCGGGGGCGGGCACGTCGAGGAACGGTGAAGCCGCCTGCTCGAGGTCTCCGAGGCGCCGGAGGAGGCGATCGAGCTCGACCTCGCGGAAGCCGCTGCCGACGCGACCGGCGTACTCGAGGCCGTGTTCGCCAGGGATCCCGACGAGCAGGGATCGGATGCGACCGGTGCGCGTGCCGCTCCCCTTGCGGTAGCCGCCGATGACGACCTCCTGGGTGCGCGTGAGCTTGAGCTTCACCCAGTCCTCCGACCGCGCGCCGGGACGGTAGGGCGAGTCGGGGCGCTTCGCGACGAGCCCCTCGAGCCCGAGCCGACGGCTCTCCTCGAACGCCTCCTCGGGCGTTCCGGATGCCGCGGCGGGCAGCTCGACCGGGATGCCGCGTCGCGGGCGCACGAGTCGCTCGAGCAGCTCGCGCCGCCGCGCGTAGGGCTCGGACATCACCGAGGAGCCCGCGATCTCGAGCACGTCGAAGAGCAGCAGCCGCACGGGCACGGCGGGGAGGACGCGCTCGATCTCACGCGGGCGAGCGAGGTTCATCCGCTGCTGGATCCGCTCGAAGCTCGGCCGGCCCAGCTCGTCGAGCGCGACGATCTCGCCGTCGACGAGCGCGTCCCCGCGGAGCACGTGAGGCAGACCGGCCAGCTCGGGGTAGGTGGCGGTCACGTCGTTGCCCCTGCGACTCAGCAGGCGGATGCCGCCGCCGTCGGCGCGGGCGAGCACGCGGATGCCGTCCCACTTCCACTCGAGGGCCCACTCGCCCCGCGAGACGATGCCGAGCGTGCCCGACGTCGCGAGCATCGGTCGCACGAGGATCGGCTCGACCTCGTGGGGTCCGTCGGGGTCGTCGTCCTCCGCGTCGGATGCCCCGTCCGCATCGGGTGCGGCGGCGGTGGCGTCGGCGTCGGCGTCGGCGTCGGCACGGGGCTCGGCGTCGGCATCGGCGTCGGCATCGGCATCGGCATCGGCATCGGCATCGGCGGCATCCGTGACCCGTGCGGCGCCGCCCGCGGCATCCGCTGCCGTCTCGCTCGAGTGCCGCGCCTTCGACGACGGGCTCCAGTGACCCGGCCGCTGGTCCTTCATGCGGTGCAGGAGCCAGCTGCTCTTCTCGCCCGACCCGTCGGTGCGGATGAGCGCGAGGCGCACGCGGCCGCCGAGCGGACCGCCGGGCTGTCCGTCGAGGTCGATGATGACCTCCTCGTCGCGCCACTTCTCGGTTTCGTAGGTGCCCGCGTCCCAGATGGTCATCGAGCCCGCACCGTACTCCCCCGCCGGGATGGTGCCCTCGAAGGTCGCGTACTCCATCGGGTGGTCCTCGGTCTGCACGGCGAGGTGGTTCACGCCCGAGCTCTCGGGAACGCCCTTCGGCACCGCCCAGCTCTTCAGCACGCCATCGCGCTCGAGCCGCAGGTCGAAGTGCAGGCGGCGCGCGTGGTGCTCCTGGATCACGAAGCGGGGATCGCCGCCCGACGGCTGACCCCAGCTCGACGAGGGCATCGGTTCGGGTGTGACCCCGGTCGTGCGCATCGACAGGTACTCCGCGAGCGGGCCGTCGTGTGACGCCGCCGTGATCACCGCGAGCGGGTCGTCACCGGATGCCACGCGCTCGAGCACCTCGTGCGCCTCGAGGTGGCGCAGGTCGGGGTCCTCGAGCTCCTCCCACGTGCGCGGGGCCGCCACCGTCGGACGGAACCGGCCGCGCAGGGAGTACGGGGCGATCGTCGTCTTCTTGCCGTTGTTCTGGCTCCAGTCGATGAGCACGCGGCCCTCGCGGAGGGTCTTGCGCATGCTCGACACGATGAGCTCGGGGTGGTCGGCCTCGAGGGCCTTCGCGAGCTCGCGAGCCACGGCGGAGGCCTGGTCGGACGTCTGCCGGCCGTCGAGCGCCGCGTAGAGGTGGATGCCCTTGCTGCCGCTGGTCACGGGCATGGCGTCGAGGCCCATGCCGGCCAGGAGGTCCCGCACGAGCCGGGCGGCCTCGGCGCACTCGGGCAGGCCCATGCCGGGCCCGGGGTCGAGGTCGAACACGATCCGGTCGGGGTTCGCGGGCCGGCCCTGCGCGTCGAAGCGCCACTGCGGCACGTGCAGCTCGAGCGCGGCCTGCTGGGCGAGCCAGACGAGCGTGGCCCGATCGCCCGCGATCGGGTAGTCCTTGTCGCCGTCGGAGTGGTGGATCACGCCCCGCCGGATCCAGTCGGGCGCGTGCGACTCGAGGTTCTTCTCGAAGAACGCCGACTGCGGGGCATCCGGGGTGCCGACGCCGTGCACCCAGCGCTTGCGCGTGACCGGACGGCCCGCGACGAGCGGCACCATGACCGGGGCGACCTCCGCGTAGTAGGAGATCACCTCGCCCTTGGTCATGCCCGTCTCGGGATACATGACCTTGTCGAGGTTCGTCAGCCGGAGTCTCCGGCCGTCGACCTCCACGAGCTGGCGTGCCTCGGCCATGCCCCAATCATGCCCGGCTCACCTTGTGAAGTGACGCGAATCGTCCATCCGAGCACGAGGAAGGAACGATTCGCGTCACCTCGCAATCCGAGCGCGGATGCCGCGAGGGGCTACCGCGCGGCATCCGCCGGGGTGTGTACTGGTAGGCATGCGAGCCGTCTGGAAGGGGGCGGTCACATTCGGCCTGGTCAATGTGCCCGTCAAGTTGTACAGCGCCACCGAGGACCACGACGTGTCACTGCACCAGGTGCACGACGAGGACGGCGGACGCATCCGCTATCAACGCGTCTGCGAGATCGACGGCAAGGTCGTCGACTACAAGAACATCGACAAGGCCTACGACGACGGTGAACGCACGGTGATCATCACCGACGAGGACCTGAAGTCGCTGCCCGCCGAGCGCAGCCGCGAGATCGAGGTCGTCGAGTTCGTGCCGACCGAGCAGATCGATCCGATCATGTTCGACAAGAGCTACTACCTCGAGCCCGACTCCGCGTCGAACAAGGCCTACGTGCTGCTGCGCCGCACGCTGGAGTCGACCGACAAGACCGCGATCGTGCAGATGGCGCTGCGCCAGAAGACGCGGCTCGCGGCGCTCCGCGTGTACGGCGACGTGCTCATGGTGCAGACGCTCCTGTGGAGCGACGAGGTGCGAGCGGCGAACTTCCCCTCGCTCGACGAGCCCGTCAAGATCTCGTCGAAGGAGCTCGACCTGTCGAAGCAGCTCGTCGAGAGCCTCGTGTCGGACTTCGAGCCCGAGCAATTCGTCGACGAGTACCAGAAGGAACTGCGCACCCTCATCACGGCGAAGCTCGAGCAGGGCGACGCCGTCGATACGGCCGCCACGTTCGGCGAGCAGCCCGAGCAGGAGGAGGGCGGCGAGGTCATCGACCTCATGGAGGCGCTGCGCCAGTCGATCGCGTCGAAGCGCGGCGGGTCGGATGCCGCGAAGGGCGGCACGAAGGCCGCGTCGGGCGGGTCGAAGTCGGCGTCGGCGAGCTCGACGCGATCGGCGAGCGGGTCGAAGTCGGGCGCCTCGGGCGGGTCGAAGTCCGCGTCGGGCTCTGGCGACGGCGCGAAGAAGAAGGCGCCGGCGGCGAAGAAGAAGGCCGCATCATGACGACGGCGCGCGACATCCGCTGATCGGATGCCGCGCGCCGCTCACGCGCGGTCACGCCCATCGCTACTCCGCCGAGCAGGCCTCGCTCGCCGACGTCGCTGCGTCCTGGATCGCCGTCTGGTGCTCGGCGACCGCCTCGGAGTCGACCTCGGCCTCGGGGTCGCTCGGCAGGGTCGCCGCGAACTCGGCCGCGTCGTCGAGCGCACCCGTGAGGGCCTCGAGCTCGGTGCTCACCTCGTCGCTGGTCGTCTCGCCGAGCTCGGTGACGCGGACGCTGTAGTCCTCCAGCGTCGACTGCACCTCGGAGGGGTCGCCCCCGGCGGCGAGCGCGTTCTGCGCGCCGTTCGAGATATCGCGCACCTCGCTCTGCACCGTCTCGCACGGGTCGGCGCTCGGCGAGGAGCCGCCGCCTCCCGCCGTGCAGCCCGAGAGCAGCAGAGCACCCGCGAAGACGAGCGCGGTGGACGTCATGATTCGTTGCATGGCATATCCCCCTGGATCGTGTTGGGATCCAGCCTAGCGACGACCCACCGACACGCGCTCGGGAACGGCGGCGGAGGCGCCGGTGACGGTGCCCGCCAGCGCGAACACCGGGCTGCGGCACGCGGCATCCGCTCATCCGCTGTCAAGGCCCTGCCGGCCGCCGGATCGCCGACCTACGCTCGCGATATGAGCACGCCAGACGAGACCGCCGCGCGACGCAACCCCGACGCCGGTGCCGATGACCCGGCCCCCCTCACGGATGCCGAGCAGGCGCGCAAGGACGTGAGCTACAGCCCGGGCAGCGAGGACGAGACCGCGGCGAAGCAGCGCGACCCGCTCCCCGACGGCCTGGACGAGGACATCGACGCCTCGCGGGTCCGTGCGGTGCCGGGCACCGGCGGGCCGGACGACGCGGGCGACGTCGACCTCGACCCCGACGAGGTCAGGCAGTGAGCCGCGGTCCCGCGGCCGTGAGGAGAGGAACACGACCATGACCGATTTCGTCGACCCGCTGGAGGAGCCGCTCGACGTCGACCGCGACCCGCGCCAGCCCCTGGACCCCGACGTGGACGAGGCGCTCGTCGACTCGGCGGAGGCCGACCGGCAGGCGGCCGAGGAGGGCACGAAGGTCACCAGCGCGAGCGAGGGCGACCCGATGGACGAGACGACGCCCGTCGACAACCTCGAGTAGCGCTCGCCCCCAGTTCGGGTCAATATCCGGATTTTCGACCGCCCTGCCCTTTCTCGTGCGTTCCGCTGCACGTAGCGTCGGTCCAATGGCTGCCCGAAACGGGTCTCGCCGCACCGACCCGAAGGTGGAACAACCCATGGAACGCATGCTCAAGCGGGCGGGGATGGCCGCGTCCGTCGCCCTCCTCACCATCGCAGGGGTGCTCGGCAGTACCCTCGTCGCACAGGCCGACACCCTGCAGGACACGATCGGCGACACCGTGGCCGACGCACTGGTCCTGGAGGCCGGAAGCCAGGCGACGGCGAGCGCGGGGATCCGCGTCATTGGCAACGCTGCACAGCAGGACCCCGACCCCGGCTGCAACATCGATGCGGGTGAGAGCGCCCTGGTGCTCGACGTGATCACGCCGACGGGCATCACCGCCACGCCCGACCCGCTCTCGATCACGGCCTGCGGGACGGACTTCCCGGTCGTCTTCAAGGCCGGCGCGAACGCGGTGAGCGGCACCGTCACGGTGGTAGTGACCTCGAGCCCCGCGGGTGGGGGCACGTACGTCAACCACGTGAGCATCCCCATCACGGTCACCCAGCCGCCGCCCGCCAACACCAAGCCGACGGTCTCGGTGCAGGGCGTCATCGCGGGGACCTACGAGATCGGATCCGTTCCCGCGGCGACCTGCGCCGTCTCCGACACCGAGGACGGCCCCAGCTCCTTCCCCGCCGCCATCAGCGGCACCCTCGTGCACGGCCTCGGCACGCAGACCGCGACGTGCGACCACACCGACACGGGCGGACTCGCCGCCGACACCGCCACGGTCACGTACACGGTCGGCGACACGGGCCTGCCGACGATCAGCCACGTGCTGAGCCCCGCCAACGCCAACGCCAACGGCTGGTATCGCACCAACGTGGGCGTGGCGTTCACCTGCGCCGACAGCGGTTCGGGCATCCAGTCCTGCGGGCCCGACACCGTGCTGTCCGAGGGCGCCGATCAGTCGTACACCGGCACCGCGACCGACTGGGCGGGCAACAGTACCTTGGACACCGTCTCGAACGTCGACATCGACACGACCATCCCGGAGATCACCTCGTCGCTCACCCCCGGCGATGGACCCAACCCCCACGGCTGGTACCGGGCCGCTGTGGTCATCGACTTCGAGTGCACCGACGACCTGTCGGGCATCGAGAGCTGCACTGGCGACACGACCATCGGCCAGGGAGGCCCCGTCTCGAGCACGGGAACCGCCACCGACCGCGCAGGCAACACCGCCGAGGCCACTGTGACGGGGATACGCGTCGACACGAGCGCCCCGGAGATCACCGCGACGCTCACCCCCGGCGATGGACCCAACTCCAACGGCTGGTACAACAAGCCCGTCCATGTTGGCTTCACCTGCAACGACGCGCTCTCCGGGATCGACACCTGCGAGGGGGACGTCGACCTCGGCGAAGGCGAGAACCTCTCGGCGACCGGCACCGCGACCGACCTGGCGGGCAACGTCACGGAGCGCGAGGTGTCCGACATCGACATCGACCTCACCGCGCCGGACGTCGCGTTCTCGGGTGCGTTCGGCTCGGCGTACTCCTTCGGCGACGTGCCGCCGGCGCCGTCCTGCACCGCCGACGACGAGCTGTCGGGTCTGGTGTCGCCATGCGTCGTGAGCGGTTACGGCACCGGCGTGGGCGAGCACACCCTGACGGCCACCGCGACCGACCGCGCCGGCAACGTCGCGACGCAGACCCTGCATTACACGGTTCTCGCGTGGAACCTCGCCGGCTTCTTCAATCCGGTCGACATGGGCGGCGTGTGGAACACGGTGAAGAACGGCAGCACGGTGCCCCTGAAGTTCGAGGTGTTCTCGGGTGCCACCGAGCTGACCAGCACCGCCGCGATCGATCGCTTCACGGTGGTCTCGACCGCCTGCCCCGGCGCCTCGGCCGCCACCGACCCGATCGAGTTCACCACGACCGGCGCAACCGCGCTGCGCTATGACGCGACTGCGGGCCAGTTCGTCCAGAACTGGGCGACGCCGAAGAAGGCGGGCACATGCGTCGTGGTCACGATGACGACCGACGACGGGTCCAGCATCGCCGCGAAGTTCATCCTCAAGTAGGCGACGCCGACGGCTGATTGAAACGAGGGGCCTCCGGCGCGTGCGCCCGAGGCCCCTCGTTCGCGCCCTACGAGTCGAACCCGAGGCCGAGCGCGTCGAGCGTCTTCAGGAGCACGTTGCGGCGACCCTGGCGGTGATCGGCTCGATCGAGCGACCAGCGCGTCAGGTTGATGCCGATGGATGCGGCCGGCTCGGGCGGGAACGGCCACGGCCGGTCGCGCACCATCTCGAGCGAAGTACGCTCGGTGTCGAGGCCGCGCAGCCGGTCGAGCATGACGTCGGCGGCGAAGCGGGCGGCACCGACGCCGAGCCCGGTGAAGCCGGCCGCGTACGCGACCTTTCCGCCCCGAGCGAGGCCGTAGAACGCGCAGAACCGGGTGCTCGCGTCGATCGCCCCCGACCAGCGGTGCGTGAATCGGGTGCCCTCGAGCTGCGGGAACGTCGTGAGGAAGTGGCTCGCGAGCTTCTCGAATGAGGAGCGACGGTCCTCGTACTCGGGCCTGATCCGGCCGCCGGCGTGGTAGATCGCGTCGTACCCACCGAACAGGATGCGGCCGTCGGCACTGAGCCGGTAATAGTGGAACTGGTTGGCCAGGTCGCTCACGCCCTGGCGGTTGCGCCAGGCGAGCTCGGCCAGGCGGTCGTCGCCGAGCGGCTCGGTCATGAGCACGTAGTCGTACACCGGCACGGTCATCAGCCGATTCCGCTTCAGCAGCGACGGGAACACGTTCGTCGCGAGCACGGCGCGATCGGCGCGCACCACGCCACGGTCGGTGACCACCTCGACGCGCGAACCGGCATCGTCGATGCGGCGCACGGGCGTGCGCTCGTGCACGACCACGCCGGCCTCGACGATGACGCGGGCGAGTTCGAGTGCCAGCTTCGCGGGATGCAGGATCGCGTTCGTGCGGCGGTCCCACCGGCCCGCGAGGTAGGTGGGCGACGCGATCTCGGCGCGTACCGACGACTCGTCGAGGAAGGCGTCGCGTCCGTCGTCGGAGTCGGGTCCGGCGATCCACGGCACCTGGTGCGGCTCGACCGCCACCGCGAGCATGCCGGTGCGCTCGAAGTCCACGTCCATGCGGTAGCGGCGCACGGTCGCCTCGATCTCGTCGAGATTCTCCAGCCCGAGTCGCGTGAGGGTGTCGATCTCGTCGGGCCAGCGCGAGCGGCCGTTCTCGTCGCCGTGGGTGAGGCTCGCTTCGCAGAACCCGCCGTTGCGTCCGGATGCCGCCCAGCCCACGCTCTCGGCCTCGAGCAGCACCACGCGCAGGCCGGGCTGCCGCTCGACGGCACGCAGCGCGGTCCAGAGCCCGGTGTAGCCGGCGCCGACGATCACGAGGTCGGCCTCGACGTCGCCCACGAGCGGCCCGTGGTCGACCCGCCGGCCCCGCACATCGTCGAGCCAGAACGGCGCCGCCACGGTGCCGCCGAGCGAGTGGGCGATCGCCGCGGGGCTGGGCTGCGAGCGCTCGAACACGGTCGTGCGCAGAGCGGGGCGCCGTGACCGGTCGACGATGGTGGCGTTCATGCGGGGACTCCCTCGGTGCGATCGATGGCGGCGAGTGCATCGAGGTCCCAGTCGGGCCTCGGCACGGAGTCGAGCAGTAGCCGCGTGTACGGATGCCGCGGACGCTCGAGCAGCGTGGCAGTGGCGCCGCGCTCGACGATCTCGCCGCTGCGCATCACGACGGTCTGCTCGCACACGCGGCGCACGACCGCGAGGTCGTGGCTGATGAAGAGGACCGTGAGGCCTCGCTCCCGTCGGATGCCGGCGACGAGGTCGAGCACCTGCGCCTGCACCGACACGTCGAGGGCGCTCGTCGCCTCGTCCATCACGAGCACGTCGGGCTCGACGGCGAGCGCGCGGGCGATCGCCACCCGCTGCCGCTGACCACCCGACAGGGTGCGCGGCACGGCGGTGGCGTGCCGCTCGCCGAGGCCGACCTGCTCGAGCAGGTCGAGCACGCGGGTCCGCGCGTCCCGGCTCGTGAGGGTCGAGTGCAGCCGCAGGGTGTCCTCGATGGCGCGGCCGGCCGAGATGCGGGGGTCGAGCGACAGGTACGGGTCCTGGAAGACCATCTGCACCGAGCGGGAATGGGCGAGCCGCTCCGCCCGCCTGCGTGGCATGGCCGTTCGCACGACACCGTCGACGAGGATCTCGCCCGTGTCGGCGGACTCCAGGCCGACGATCATGCGTGCGAGCGTCGACTTGCCCGATCCCGACTCCCCCACCACGGCGAGCGCGCTGCCGAGCGGGATCTCGATCGACGCGTCCACCACGGCACGGACCGGGGGCTTGCCGTGCAGGTGGTACGTCTTCGCGATGGAGCGCACGTCGAGCATGGGGGCTTCGGCGTCGACCGCCCGTGGGAGCTCGACGACGCTGCGGGGCGCGGATGCGGCATCCGTCGCCTCGCCGATCACGACCGGACCGAGCGGCCCGATGGAAGCGATCGTCGGCGTCGCCGCCACAAGCCGACGCGTGTACGCGGCCTGCGGGTTGCGGAACACCCGACGGGCGTCGCCCTCCTCCTCGACCCGGCCCGCGTTCATCACGTAGACCCGATCGCAGATCGAGGCGGCGAGGTTGAGGTCGTGCGTGATGAAGAGCATGCCCATGCCGCGGGTCGCGCGCTGCTCGCCGAGCACCGAGATGATCTCGGCCTGGGTGGTGACGTCGAGCGCCGTGGTCGGCTCGTCGCAGATCAGCAGGCGCGGGGAGCTCGTGAGCGCGCCGGCGATCATGACACGCTGCAGCATGCCGCCCGACAGCTCGTGGGGGTACTGGCGCAGGTGGTCCTCTGGACGGGGCAGGCGAACCGCCCGCAGCAGCTCGACGGCGCGCGCCTCGGCGTCGGACTTCGACCTGCCGTCGACGAGCCGGAGCGTCTCGGTGAGGTGGTCGCCGATGGTGCGCATCGGGTTGATGCCCGCTCGCGGGTCCTGGAAGACCATGCCGGCGCTCGATCGCCGGACCGCGAGCAGGTCGCCGGCCGGTGCACCGAGCACCTCGCGCCCGTCGAGGCGAACTGAGCCGCCGGTGGTCGCTCCACGGGGCTGCATGCCGAGCACCGACCTGGCCGTGAGCGACTTGCCGGAGCCGGATTCGCCGACCAGGCCGACGGTCTCGCCCACGGCCACCGTGAGCGAAACCCCGTCGAGGAGGCGGGTCCCGTCGGGCAGGTCGAGGGTGTAGTCGGAGATGTCGAGGAGTGTCATGCGGGGATCCCTCCGCCGATGCGGTCGGAGACTTCCTCGCCGATCACGTTGACGGCGACGACGACGATCACGACGGCCACGGCGGGCACGATCGCCGGCAGGAAGTGCCCGCCGAGCAGGCCGGCCTGGGCCTCGTTGATCATCGCGCCCCAGTCGGCGGTCGGCGCCTGCACGCCGAGGCCGAGGAACGACAGGGCCGCGAGCTCGGCGAGCACGTAGCCGAAGTTCAGCGTCGACTGGGCGCCGACGATGGGTGTCACGTTGGGCAGCACGCGGCGCGTGGCGATCCAGCCCCCCGAGAAGCCCTGCACCCGGTACGCGGAGACGTACGGGCGGCTCCGCTCCGAGGTGACGAGCGAGCGGGTGAGCCTGGCGACGAAGGGCGCATAGGCGATGCTCATGGCGATCACCGGCGCCACGAGGCCCTTGCCGAAGAGCGCGACCGCCATGATCGCGATGAGCAGCGCCGGGAATGCGAAGACGACGTCGAAGACGCGGCCGAGCACGGCGTCGATCCACCCGCCCCGCCAGCCGGCGAGGAGCCCGAGGAGGATGCCGAGGATCGTCGACGAGACGACGACGATCAGGGGTCCGAGCAGCGCGGTGCGCGCGCCGAAGATCATGCGGCTCAGGAGGTCGCGGCCCAGCGCGTCGGTGCCGAGCCAGTGCGCGGCGGTGGGTCCCGAGTACACGGCGGAGAGGTCGACCTGGTCGGGATCGTACGGTGCGATCCAGGGGGCGAACACGGCGGCGAGCGTCATCAGTGCGACGACGCCGAGGCTGACGACGAAGGCGGCGTCCGCACGGTGCACGCGCGGTGCACGAAGCACCTCGAGCGCGAGCGTGGGAGTGGCGGTCATCTGGCACCAGCTCCTGCGGCGGACCGGGGGTCGATCCAGGGTTCGAGGATGTCGATGATCGCGTTCACGACGACGAACGCGAACACGACGAACAGCACGATCGCCTGGACGACCGGGAAGTCGAGGCGGTCGACCGACTGCACGAGGAGCGAACCGATGCCGGCGAGCCCGAAGGCCGCCTCGACGATGGAGCTCGCCACGAGGAGGCCGGCCACGAGGAGCCCGCTCACCGTGAGGATCGGCCCGATCGCGTTGCGGAGCACGTGCCGGCGGATCACCGTGCCGCGCTTCAGACCGCGACTCGTGGCGACCTCGACGTGCTCGCGGCCGAGCTGGTCGACCATCGACGAGCGGGTCACCTTGCCGACGAGCACGACGAACACGACCGCGAGGGCGATCGACGGCAGCACGAGGTGGTACAGCGTGTCGAGGAACCCCTCACCCGAGCCGAACGACGGAAACCAGCCGAGCTGCACCGCGAACACCGCGATGAGCACGATCGATCCGACGAACGACGGGATCGCGCCGAGCATCGTGAGGAAGACGAGCACCGATCGATCGAGCACGCGGCCGCGCTTGAGCGCGGCGATGATGCCCGCCGTGAGCCCGACGATCGCGATCATGGCGCCGGCCATGAGGACGAGCCCGAGCGTCACGGGCAGGCGCTCGCCGATCACCGTGGTCACGTCCTGCCGGTACTGCAGCGACCGGCCGAAGTCGCCCACCAGCACGCCTCCGAGCCACTGCAGGTACTGCTGCCATGGCGGGAGGTCGAGCCCGTACTGAGCGGTGACCTGCGCGATCGCCTCGGGCGTCGGCTTGCGCCCGCGGAGCAGGAAGCTCACCGGGTCGCCCGGCACCAGGAAGCGCGAGAAGAAGACCAGCAGCGAGGCCAGGAACAACGTGAGGAGCAGGGCGCCGAGCTTGCCGGCCACCCGGCGGCCGGCGGTCATGAGGCGACCGCCGATCCGCCTGGCCGGCCGAGGTGCCGACGGATGCCGCTACCGGGCGCCAATGGTGGCCGCCCACGGGTAGTACAGGAACGCGATCGACGGCGCGACGCCCGTGATGCGCTCCCCGAGGAACAGGGGCATCGGACCGGCGTACAGCGGCAGCCATGGGAGCTGCTCGTTGGCGATGCGCTGGGCCTCGGCGGTCTTCTCGGAGCGAGCCGCGGGGTCGTCGATCGCGATCGCCTCGTTCACGACCTGATCGAACTCGGGGTCGGACCATCCGCCGTAGTTGCTGAACTCGCCGGTGCGCAGCACGCTGTACATCTCGAGCGGGTCGGGGCTCGACAGGTACCAGGACGTGTAGAAGAGATCCACGCCCTCGCGTGCGCTCGGGTCGGAGAAGAGCGCGGTGTAGGCGTTCGGCGTGATCGTCTCGATGGTGGCCTTCAGGCCGATCGACTCGGCGGCCGCGGCGGTCGCCTGCGCGATCACGTTGAAGTCGCTGCTGATCGGCGCGGTGACGAGCACGATCTCCTCGCCGACGACCCCGGCCTCCTCCACGAGCTGCTTCGCCGCGGCGAGGTCGTACGGATACTCCGCGAGGCCCTCGAAGGCCGTCGCGAGGCCGGCCTCGCTCGCTCCGACCCAGACGGACTCGGTCGTGAGCGCATCGGTCACCTCCCCGTAGCCCTTGGCGGCGGCGGAGACGATCCCCTCGCGGTCGAGGGCCATGAGCAGCGCCGCGCGCACGTTCACGTCGCCGAGCGGCCCTTCGAGATCGCTCACGATGAGGCTCGACACCGCCGTGCTCATGCCGAAGAGCATGTCGCCGACGCTCGAGTTCTCGAGCTGCGGAACCGCCTCGAACGGGACCATCCAGCCGCCGTCGACCTCGCCCGAGGCCAGGGCGTTGACGCGGGCATTGGCGTCGTTCATGAAGATGAACTCGACCTCGCCCGACTTGGCCCGGAGCGACTCGTCCCAGTAGTCGTCGTAGCGGGTGAGGGTGATGCGTTCGCCCGCCTTCCACTCCGTGAGGCTGAACGGCCCCGTGCAGTTCACGCCGCCGGTCGAGTTGCCGTAGTCGGCGCCCTTCTCGGCGAGGGTGGCCGCCGACTCGATGACGCCGGCCGAACCGCCCATCGCGAGGTTGAACTGCGAGTCGGGAAGCGACTCGGTCACGGTGACCTCGCGGTCGCCGGTCTGCTCGATCGAGGCGACGTTCTGGTACACCGAGTACCACGACGAGCCGACGGCGGGGTCGAGGTGGCGGTTCATGGAGGCGACCACGTCGGCGGCCGTGAGCGGCGTGCCGTCGTGGAATGTCACGCCGTCGCGGATCGTGTACACCCACGTCGTCGGCGTCGGATGCTCGAACGCCTCCGCGAGCCCGGGCGACAGCGAGTAGTCGGGGTTGAGCCGCAGCAGCGACTCGCACACGTTCGCGAGCACCTGGTTGTCGGCGTAGTCGAACGCGTAGGCGTAGTCGAGCGAGAAGGGCTCGGCGTAGCTCACCCACGAGAACGAGTCGATGTCGCCAGATGGGGCGTCGGTCGTGGCGGTGAGCTCCCAGTCGACGTTCGTGTCGGCGTCGGGTTCGGGGCCGGTGCAGCCTGCGAGCACGAGGGCGGCGCTGACGCCGCCGGCGACCATCGCGACGGTGCGACGAGCTCGCCGCCGGGCGGGGGTGGATGGGCTGGACATGATGCTCCTCAGGGGTCAGCTCGTGCGGGAGTAGGCGAGCTCGCCGTCGATCCACGTGGCGACCACGGTGGAGCGGTGGATCTCGCCTGCGGGGAGGCCGAACGGAT
Organism: Agromyces ramosus; assembly: GCF_004216665.1. Lineage (GTDB taxonomy): Bacteria > Actinomycetota > Actinomycetes > Actinomycetales > Microbacteriaceae > Agromyces > Agromyces ramosus. The sequence goes on from NZ_SGWY01000001.1 coordinate 1,250,232, forward strand.
CGGGGTCGAGCACGACGAGGTTCGCGAGGTACCCCTCGCGGACGTAGCCGGTGTCGTGGTCGCGGTGGTTCACGTAGGCGGAGCCCGAGGTGTAGGCCGCCATCGCGGTGGCGAGGTCGAGGCGCTGATGGGCGCCGCCGAGCGGCTCGGAATCCAGGCCGGGTGCGACCCGGGTGACCGCGATGTGGATCGCGTGCATCGGGTCGGCGCTCGAGACGGGCCAGTCGCTGCCCGCCGCGAGTCGGGCGCCGTTGCGCACGAGATCGCCGAACGGGTACTGCCGCGCCTCGGCGCCATCCTGCAGGAACGGGAGCGTCAGCTCGTCGATCTGGTCCTCGTGCGTGGCCCAGAGCGCCTGGATGTTGGCGACCGCCTCGAGGTCGGCGAACCGTGCGGTCTCGCGCTCCTCGACGACCTGCAGGTGCGCCAGGTGGTGCCGCCCGTCGGTGGCGCCGTTGGCCTCGCGTGCGGCCTCGACCGCGTCGAGCGCCTCGCGCACCGCACGGTCGCCGAGGGCGTGGAAGTGCACCTGGAATTCGGCGGCGTCGAGCTGGGTGACGATCTCGCGCAGCCGCTCGGGATCGATGAAGGAGAGGCCTCGGTTGCCGGTGTCGTGTCCGTGCACGTCGCGATACGGGGTGAGCATGGCCGCAGTCTGGTTCTCGGCCACGCCGTCGACCATGATCTTCGTCGTGCCGAGCGTGAAGCGCCCGTGGTCGAGCGCGGCGAACTCGGCGCGTCGGCGCACCATCTCGTCGAGCTGCTCGAGACCGCCCGCGCGTTCCCACCACTGGGCGCCGACGACGTGCACCTTCAACGTGCCCTCGGCCAGCGCGCGGCGGTAGACGGATGCCACGTCCTGAACACCCCCGAGGCCGGTGCCGACCCATGCGTCCTGCCATCCGGTGATGCCGAGCGCGATCAGATCCTCCTGCGCACGGAGCAGGCCGGCGTAGGCGAGGTCGGCGCCGATCGGCGGGCGCACGTGGTCGAACAGGGCGCCGGCGCCCTCGTGGAACGTGCCGGCCGGGGTGCCGTCGGGCTCGCGCTCGATGCGGCCGTCGGCCGGGTCGGGGGTGGACGCGTCGAGGCCCGCCGCCCGGATCGCCGCGGTGTTCGCCCACGTCGAGTGGTGGTCGCGGCTCATGAGCAGCACCGGCCGATCGGGCACGACCGCATCGAGCAGCGCGCGCACGGGCGCACCGCCCGGGAAGTGGTCCATCGACCAGCCGCCGCCCTGGATCCAGGCCTCGTCGGGGTTCGCGTCGGCGTACGCCTGCACGTGGGCGACGGCGTCGGCGGCATCCGTCGCCTCGGTCAGGTTGCACATGAGCAGCTCGACGCCGGCGCTCACCGGATGCACGTGCGCGTCCTGGAAGCCGGGGCTCAGCAGTGCGCCGTCGAGGTCGACCACACGAGTGTGCTCGTCGATGTGCGCGGATGCCTCGGGCTCGGGCACCACCGCAAGGATGCGGTCGCCCGCCACGGCCACCGCGTGGCCGTGCAAGGGCTCGCCGGTTCCGGTGAACACGGCTCCGCCGGTGAACAGTACGTCGGCTGCAGGCAACGGGCGCCCTCGCTTCCTCATCGAACGGGTCGGACTCGGCGAGCGTACCCATCGCCCAACACCGATGTCAACACCGTTGACATCGGTGTTGTCCATTTCGTTATGCTGGGCTTCCATCGCGTCCGCGACTGGCGCCCTGCCACAGGGGGTCGCGGGCGTGGCAGCATGGGCCATGACACGACGGGGGCGACACCGATGACGACTGCGACGCGATCCACCGCCGGCCGCGCGGGCCGCGGCGGAGGCAAGGCGCGCCTCGACCGCGACGCGATCGTCGCCGCCGGACTCAAGCTCGCCGCGCAGCCGGGCGTCGGCTCCGTCTCGGTGCGCGACCTCGGCGCCGAGCTCGGCGCCGACCCGACAGCCATCTACCGCCATTTCCGCGGCAAGGACGAGCTCATGCGCTCGCTCCTCGACGAGCTCATCGGCATGAGCCTGCAGCGCGTCGACGCGGAGCCCGACGACTGGCGCGGTCGGCTCACGCAGGTGGCCGTCTCCACCCTCGAGATGTTCGCGACCTACCCGGCGATCGGCGTCGAGGCGACGGTGCTCACGACCGGCGGTCCCCATGAACTCGACGTCATCGAGTTCATGCTCGACGCCTTCTCGCGCGCCGGCCTCGAGGGCGAGGATCTCGTGAGCCACTACGCGCTCATGGCGTCGCACACCCTGTCGAGCGCGGCGGGCATCGCCCGAAGCCGCAGCGAGCGCGGAACCGGGCCGTCGGCGCCCAGTCCGTGGATCGAGAGCCCGCTGCTCGTCGACCCGGCGCGGCATCCGCTCATCGCCTCGCTCGGGCCCAGGCTGCGCGCCCTCGACGACCGTGAGCTCTTCATGCTCGGCGTGGAGTCCGTGCTCGATTCGGCGGAGCGCGCGGGGGCGCGCTGAGGGCGGCCCCGGGTCAGCCGCCTCGGGCTACACTGCGGGAATGGCCGACGCGCCGGCATATCGGATCTGGCCGCCTGTGGCGCTTGGTGTTCCGCTCCTGATCGGCCTCGGCATCACCGCCGGGGTGGGCGACCCGATCGCGTTGCCGGTCACGCTCTCACGATCGGTGGCGGTCGTCCTCATCCTGGCCTTCGCCGTCTGGAACGGGTGGGCGATCTGGCTCATGGCCCGGCATCGAACAGCCCTGCTGCCCGGTGGCTCGACGCGCACGATCCTCGACCGGGGCCCGTTCGGGGTGAGCCGCAACCCGCTCTACCTGGGCCTGATCGCGTTGGATGCGGCACTGGCCTTGCTGTGGCCGTCGTTCTGGGCACTCGTGCTCACGCCGGTCGGCGTCGTGGCGTTGTGGTGGGGGGCCATCCGCCCCGAGGAGCGGTATCTCAGCGCGAAGTTCGGCAGGGAGTACGACGCCTACCGCGCTCGCGTGCGGCGCTGGCTGTAGTCATCCCGAAGCGGGATCGACGTGCTGGCTGGGCCCGACGACGTGCGTACCCGCGGGCATAGATTGAACGCAGGGCGGTGCGCCCGCACGGCTCCGAGCGAAAGGATCGGCATGACGGAGCACGACGTCACCTCGAGGTGGAGACGGTTCTGGGAACGGGGCGGGTGGTGGCGTTCGCTCCTGCTCGTGGTCGCCTACTACCTGCTCTTCCAGGCGGGCTCGTTGCTGTTCGCACCGCTGCTCGCAGGGGTCGACGACCCGGCGATGATCGTGTTCGTCGGCACGGCGCTGCCCATCGCGCTCGGCGGGCTCATCCTCGTCGCGTTCGGGTGGTCGACGGGGTGGCTCCGCGAACTGTTCGGGCCTCAGCCGATCCGCGGACGGGCCTGGATGTGGATCGCGGTTGCCGTCGTGCTCCTGTTCAACGTGCTGCGGTTCGCGACGGTCGACTACGGCGAGGCCGGAGCGGGCATGGTGATCGCCTGGTTGGTCGCGGGACTGTTCATCGGGTTCGCGGAAGAAGTCCTGACGCGCGGGTTCGTGGTGAACCTCATGCGCAAAGCGGGGTACCGCGAGATCGTGGTCGCCGTGGTCTCGGCCGCGCTGTTCGCGGTGCTGCATTCGGGCAATCTGCTGTCGGGGCAGTCGCCCCTCGCGACGCTGCTCCAGCTCGTCTACACCTTCGCGTTCGGGCTGTGCATGTACTTGGCTCTGCGGGTGACGGGAAACCTCATCTGGCCGATCCTGCTGCACGCGACCACTGACCCCTCGATCTTCCTGCAGACCACCTATCCGGCGGACAGCCCACTCACGGGCATCGCGGCATTGGGCAACCCGGCGGTCATCGTCACCGGACTCGTGCTCCTCATCTTCATCCGCGGCCGAGTGAGCCTGCCGGCCGGCCCGAACGTCACGAGCGATCGAGTGTCGGCATAGTCGAGAAGGGCCGGCGGGGCGGCCGCCGGCCCGTCTCGGCATGTCCGGTGTCATGGCCGGAAAGGAGAAGCCCCAACTGGACCGGAATTCCGGGCCACTTGGGGCTTCTCGTGAGCGGAGACGGCGGGATTTGAACCCGCGGTCCCCTTACGGGGACTCCACCTTAGCAGGGTGGTGCACTCGACCGGACTATGCGACGTCTCCTCGCGCATGCTCCCGCACACGCGACAGCAATCATAACCTGCGGATGCCGCGGATGACGATTCGGCGCCGGCCGCCCAGGTGGGCCCTACTGGTCGTCGAGGGTGCGACCGGCGGAGCAGCGGGTCTCAGCGGCGGTCTGGCCGGTGACGTCGGCGGGGAGCGCCTCCACGGTGGGCGCCGGAGCGGTCTCGGCAGGGGCCTCCTCGGCGGGGACCTCCTCGGCGGGGACCTCGGCCGGCGGCGCAGCATTGGGATCGGCCACGGTGCCGAACTCCGACTCGGCCAGCGCGGCCGGGTCGAAGGACACCGGGAGGTCGTTCTGCAGCGCCGTGCGCACGTAGTCGGCGGAATCGGTCGGGACGACCGCTCCGCCCCCGTCGGCGTAGGCGGTCGGGTACTGGATGAAGGCGATCTTGTTCAGGTCGGTGTCCTTCAGCGCCTTCGCGATGGAGATCATGCGAGTGGGGTCCATGAGGCTGTCGGAGAGCTGCATGTTCGCGAGCGCCGCCTTGGCGATCGAGTACAGCTTCACCGGATCGCCCAGCGTGCCGTTCGACTGCAGGGTGCGGGCGAGCGACGACAGGAACACCTGCTGGTTCGAGATCCGGGCGAGGTCGCTGCCGTCGCCCACGCCGTGGCGCGTGCGGAGGAACTGCAGTGCCGCAACACCCGAGAGCGTGTGGGTGCCCGCCTCGAGGAACGTTCCGGTGTACTCGTCCTCGATCGGCTCGGCGACGCAGACGTCGACGCCGCCCACGGCCTCCGACAGGCCGGCGACACCCATGAACTGCACGATGCCGGCGAAGGGGATGGTGATGCCGAGCTCGGTCTCGACGGTCTTCACGACGCATCCGAGCCCGCCGTGCGAGAGCACGGTGTTGATCTTCACGCCGTACTGCTCGGAGAGGGTGCTGCTCGGGTCCTCGGGGTCGGTGCACTCGGGTACGTCGATGAGCATGTCGCGCGGGAAGCTCACGACCGAGGCGTTCGTGTGGTCCTCGGAGATGTGCATGAGCATCGTCACGTCGTTGAGGACGGCGGTCTCCTCGTCAGGATCGCCGAACGCCTCGCCCTGGCCCTGACGGCTGTCACTGCCCACGACGAGCAGGTTGACCCCGCCCTCCATGGCGCCGACGTCGGGCACGCCCTCGAGCACTTCCTCGTTGCCGAGGGTCACGGTGGGCTTCACGGTGCTGGCCAGGTCCCATGCGGCATAGGCGGCGACGGCGGAACCCGAGATCAGGGTCACGGCGACGACGGATGCCGTGATCTTCGCCACGGTCCTCCATGCGCTGTGGGTCTTGAGACGTCCGTGGCGTGCCACAGAAGGGGTCTTCGCAGCGCGGCGCGAGCTGTGACGCAGGTCCTGGTTCAACCGGTGCCTCTCCTGTCTGTTCCGTGGTCGTATGCGCGGAGGGCGTGGGATTCGAACCCACGAGGCATTGCTGCCCACTGGTTTTCAAGACCAGCTCCATCGGCCGCTCGGACAGCCCTCCTCACCGGCACGCCGACGCCCCGTGAGGGGCGACGTCGCACGGGCAGGCCCCGATTCTAGCCGAAGCGCATTCCGACCAGCCTCCCAGCACACCCTGAGAGGGTCCTGAAGCGACCCGCCGTCAGCCCGCGTTGGCGGCCGAGCAACGGACTTCGGCGGCCGACTGTCCGGTCACGTCCTCGGGCAGCGCCTCGACGGGGGCCTCGGGCGCGACGGTCGCCGACGGATCCCCGGTGGCGGGCGCCTCGGGGACCGCGGGCTGTGCGTTGGGATCGGTCACCGTGCCGAACTCCGACTCCCCCGTGGCCGCCGGGTTGATCGCGACCGGGCGGTCCGCCTGCAGCGCCGCGTTCAGGATCGCGGAGGACTCGGCCGGCACGACACCGCTCCGATCGTCGGTGTAGCCGGTCGGGTACTGCACGAAGACGATCTTCGAGAGGTCGACGTCCTGCAGCGTGCGCGCGATGGACATGAGCTGGGCCGGGTTCTGCAGGGCGTTCGACAGCGTCATGTTCGAGAGCACGGCCTTGGCGATGGAGTAGAGCTTGATCGGGTCGCCGAGCGTGCCCGAACTCTGCATCGTCCGCATCAGCGAGGCGAGGAACGTCTGCTGGCTCGAGATGCGGCCGAGATCGCTGCCGTCGCCCACCCCGTGCCGGGTTCTGAGGAACGCGAGCGCGTCGATGCCGGTGAGGGAATGCGTTCCAGGGTCGAGATGCAGGCCCGTGTAGTCGTCGTCGATGCGCTCGACCACGCACACCTCGACGCCGCCGACCGCCGAGGAGAGCGCGGCGACGCCGTAGAACTCGACGATGCCGCCGACCGGGATCGTGACCCCCGTGAGCTGCTCGATCGTCGAGGCGACGCAGCCGAAGCCGCCCCACGAGAGCACCTCGTTCATCTTCGCGCTCGACAGGGACGGGAGCGGCTCGCCGGCCGGATCGTTCGGATCGGGGCATTCCGGCACCGAGACGTACATGTCGCGCGGGAAGCTCACGACCTCCACGTGCGTGTGGTCCTGCGAGATGTGCAGCAGCATCGTGACGTCGTTGAGCACCGCCGACTCCTCCTCGGGGTCGCCGAACGCGCCGTCCTCCGGCCGCTTGTCGCTGCCCACCAGCAAGAAGTTGAGCCCGCCCTCCATCGCACCGATGTCGGGCACGTTCTCGAGCACCTTCTCGTTCTCGAGCTCGACCGGGGGCTTCGCGGTCACGGACGCGACGAGGTCGACCGCCGCATAGGCGACGACCGCCGTGGCGCTCACGGCGAGCACGGCGATCACGGATGCCGCGATCTTCGCGTAGGTGGCGGCGGCGCCGTGCCGGGGCATCCGACCGTGCCGTGGAACGGCAGGCTCGACGGGCGGTCGCTGGTCGGTGCCGCCGATCATGTCGCCCCTCTCGACGCGCTGATCCTATCCGGCGCGGCTCGAAGCGGGGTGGAAGCGGGCTATGGCAGCGAGTCGAGCACCGCCGCCAGGCCCGCGTGGTCGACGTCGGCGGCGGTCTCGGCCGCGGCGGCGCGCACCTCGACGGGCGCCTGGCCCATCGCGACCGAGCGGCCGGCGGCGCCGGCCCACGTGAACATGTCGATGTCGTTCCGTCCGTCGCCCACCGCGATCACGCGGTCGAGCGGCACGTCGAGCCAGCCCCGCACCCGCTCGAGCGCCGTCGCCTTGCTGACCCCGTCGGGGGCGATGTCGAGCCAGGCGGTCCAGCCGATCGCGTAGCTGACCTGGTGCAGCCCCATCTCCTCGACGATCTGCAGGAACTCCTCGAGCTCGTGGTCGGGCGACACGACGACGACGCGGGTGGCGCGCTGGTCGAGCAGCTCGTCGAACCGCACCTCGCGGGCGTTCTCGAGGTTCCAGTCGCTCATGCCCTCGGTGTACAGGCGGAACCCGTCGGGCATCTCGACCATGAACCGGCCGCTCGGCAGGAACGTGCGGATGCGCTCGAGCACCGCGGTGGGGTCGAAGGTCTCGACGTGCACGCGGGTGTACCCGCCGGATGCCCCGTCGTCGCGCTGCATCGTGATCGCGCCGTTCGCGCAGACCACGTACTCGGGGTTGAGGTCGAGTCGGTCGAGCACGGGAGCCGTCGTCGCCCACGAGCGCCCGGTCGCGAGCGTCACCTCGTGACCGCGTTCGCGCGCGGAGAGGATCGCGTCGGCGACCCGCTCGTCGATCGACTCGTCCTCGTGCAGGATCGTGCCGTCGACGTCGAGCGCGACGAGCCACGGTGCTGCGGATGCCCCGAACTCGGGTGCTGGCTCGGGCATCGACATCGGCATCCGCTCGCTCATCGCGCGACGGGCTCGAGCACCTCGAGGCCGCCGAGGTAGCCGCGGAGCGCCTCGGGCACCACCACGGAGCCATCGGCCTGCTGGTGCGTCTCGAGGATCGCGACGATCCACCTCGTCGTGGCGAGCGTGCCGTTGAGCGTGGCCACCGGCGCCGTCCTGCCGCTCTCGGTGCGGTGGCGGATGTCGAGGCGTCGCGCCTGGAACGTCGTGCAGTTCGACGTGGAGGTGAGCTCGCGGTACGCCTCCTGGGTGGGCACCCACGCCTCGACGTCGTACTTGCGGGCCGCGCTCGACCCGAGGTCGCCGGCCGCCGTGTCGATGACCCGGTAGGCGAGGCCGAGCGATTGCAGCATGTCCTCCTGCCATCCGAGGAGGCGCTCGTGCTCGGCCTCGGCGTCGGCCGGGTCGACGTAGCTGAACATCTCGAGCTTGTTGAACTGGTGCACCCGGATGATGCCGCGGGTGTCCTTGCCGTGGCTGCCGGCCTCGCGGCGGTAGCACGTCGACCACCCGGCGTAGCGCAGCGGCCCATCGGAGAGGTCGATGATCTCGTCGGCGTGGTAGCCCGCGAGGGCGACCTCGCTGGTGCCCGTGAGGTAGAGGTCGTCGTCGGGCAGGTGGTAGATCTCCTCGGAGTGGGCGCCGAGGAAGCCCGTGCCCTGCATGATCTCGGGGCGCACGAGCGTGGGGGTGATCAGCGGCGTGAATCCCGCGGCGAGCGCGCGATCGAGGCCCATCGTCATGAGCGCGAGCTCGAGGCGGGCGCCGACGCCCTTCAGGTAGTGGAAGCGCGCGCCGGAGACCTTGGCCCCGCGCGCCATGTCGATCGCATCGAGCAGCTCGCCGAGCTCGAGGTGGTCGCGCGGCTCGAACGGGAAGGCCGGGATCTCGCCGACCTCGCGCAGCACGAGGTAGTCGTCTTCGCCGCCGGCCGGAACGCCGTCGATCACGACGTTGCCGATGCGCTGCACGGCCACGGTGAAGGCGGCCTCGGCGTCGTTCGCGCGCTGGTTGGCCTCCTTCACCCGCGCGGCGAGCTCCTGGGCCTGCGCGACCAGCCGGGCCTTCTCCTCCTTGGGAGCCTTGGCGACCTGCTTGCCGAACGCGTTCTGCTCGGCGCGCAGCGACTCGAAGTCGGTGATGGCGGTGCGGCGGGCAGTGTCCGCTGCGACGGCGTCGTCGACGTCGGCGGACGACTCACCGCGCAGCTCCTGCGAATGCTTGATCAGCTCTGGGTTCTCGCGAAGCAGCACGGGGTCGATCACGCGAGCCAGTCTAGCCCGGGGCATCCGGCCCGCTGCGGGCACGGGAGGCGCGGCGCCCCTGCACGACCGCACCCGGCCCGCACTCGGCAAGATGCAATACCGTGGGCTTCGTGGCGGCGAGAGCGAGGCGGGGAGCGGCGGATGCCGCGTCGGCACGCTCGCGCGCCGCGGTGATCTTCAATCCCACGAAGAGCGGCATCGACCTGCTGCGCGACGCGGTGGCGCGTGCGGAGGAGCGGCAGGGCTTCGAGCCATCGATGTGGATCGAGACGACCGAGGACGACCCGGGCAAGGGCATGGCGAGGCAGGCGCTCGAGGCGGGCGTCGATCTCGTGATCGCCGCGGGCGGCGACGGCACGGTGCGTTCGGTCGCGGCGGCCGTGCGCGGCACCGGCGTTCCGGTGGGGCTCGTGCCGCTGGGCACCGGCAATCTCTTCGCGCGCAACCTCGGCATCCCCGTGAACGACCTCGGCGACGCCGTCGTGCTCGCCTTCGCCGGACTCGATCGCGCCGTCGACGTGCTCGTCGCCGACGTCACGAGGCCCGACGGCAGCGACGAGATGCACGCCTCGCTCGTGATGTCCGGCATCGGCATCGACGCGGCCATGATCGCGAACACGAATGCCGACCTGAAGAAGCGCGTGGGCTGGCTCGCCTACGTCGATGCGGGCCTGCGCGCGATCCCCGCGTCGAAGCCGTTCCGCGTCGTGCACCGCACCGACGGCGGCCGGCATCACCGCTCGCGCGTGTCGAGCATCCTCGTCGCCAACCTGGGCTACCTCCCCGGCAACATCGAGCTCATCCCCGACGCCGAGATCGACGACGGCAAGCTCGACGTGGTCGTGCTGCAGCCGCGCAACATCCTGGGATGGCTCCTCGTGTGGCGCAAGGTCACCTGGGAGAACCGCGTGCTGCGCAAGTCGGCGCTCGGGCGGCAGTTCCTCGACCTGACGGGCGGCAGCCGGCGACGTGAGGTCGTCTACTCGCGCGGCCGGGCGGTGGACATCGAGATCGAGGCCGACCCCGAGGAGTTCGAGATCGACGGCGACGAGTTCGGCACCGTCGTGGCGGCCCGCTTCCGCGTCGATCCGGCCGCGCTCATCGTGCGCGTGCCGCGCTGACGTCGGCACCCGGCCGACCGGCACGGTTCGTGACCGCACCGATCACGATGACGCCGAGGAGCGCGAGCACGCCGACCAGCGTCGCCGGCTCGGGAACGGCGTTGGCGAATTGCACGAGGCGGAAGGCGGCGAGGGCCTCCTCCGTGACCTGTCCGCCGTTCCAGACCTGCCCGGTGTCCGACACGACGACGCGCACCGCCCAGACGTCCATGATCACGGCGCCGACGACGATCGCCGCGAGCGCCACGGCGGCAGGATTTCGCAGGAGTCGCACCACCGTCATGAGGGCTCCCGATGACGACGAGCCCAGCGAACCCCGGTCCACACGAGCATCGCGACGATGCCCACCAAGCCGCCCTGGACGAGCGCCGGCGCGACGACCCAGCCGACGTACTGCAGCCAGCGGTCCGACGGGCGGGCCCCGCCGAACGGATCCTCGGCCATGATCCCGGCCCACCAAAGCGCCCCGCCGACCACCACGGCGACCGTCGCGACCGCCCAGGCCGCGAGGAACCACGGGTCGGTCGGCGAGGGTTCGTCGTCGGTCTCCTCGAACATCGCCGACAGCTGGTCGTCGACGGCCGGCTCGTCCGTCACGGCGCGGGGGAATGGCGTGGCGCCCCGGTCGTCGGGCGCGACACGCGACGACGTCGCCACGGGCTCACGCGCCGACGTGGCCGGCAGGTCCGCCGACGAGCGTGGCGGCGCCGGGGCGGGGGTCGGGACGAGCACGGAGGCCCGGGCCGACGCGGATGCCGCGGCGGACGCATCCGGCTCGACCCGCCCGGGCGCCATGGCCGCCGGCGCACCGGCGCTCGCCGACACCGGCGTCTCATCGTCCGGCTCCGGCGCCTCGGCGGCATCCGGAACGTATCCGCGCTGGAAGCGTGGATCGAACCGCGGGTCGATCCCCGCCCGGTCCGTGGTCTGGCTCATCGCACTCCCGAGTCCTCAGCGTCACAGTACCGCCGACGACGCCGACGCGGGAGTCGCGGTTCGAGGACGGGCGGCCCGGATCAGTCGGGCTCGCCGCTGATCAGTCCCCGAAGCCAGTCGCGCGCCTCGATGAAGATCTCGTCGTCGAACCTCGAGTGGTACTCGATCGCGCGCTGGTCGGCCCTCGGGTACGAGCCGAGGAAGATCACGTTGGGGCTCGTGCGGCGCAGGCCGAGCAGGGCGTCGGCGACCCGCTCGTCGGCGATGTGGCCGTCGAGGTCGACCACGAAGCGATAGCGGCCGAGCTCGTCGCCGATGGGACGCGACTCGAGCAGCGACAGGTTCACGCCCCGCGTCGAGAACTGCTCGAGCATGGCGAGCAGCGATCCGGGCTCGTCGTCGGGCAGCTCGACGATGAGGCTCGTCTTGTCGGCGCCGGTGGGCTCCGCGAGCGCACGCGAGCGCGAGACGAGCACGAAGCGCGTGACCGCGTTGGGGTTGTCGCCGATGTCGCGCGCGAGCACGTCGAGGTCGAGGTGGTCGGTGATGCCGGGCGGTGCGACCGCGGCATCCGCCTGGCTGCCTTCGAAGAGGGATGCCGCGGCCTGCACGTTGCTGGTCGCGGGGATGTGCCCGTGGTCGGGCAGCTCGCGCTCGAGCCAGCCACGCGACTGCGCGTACGCCACGGGATGCGCGTTCACGATGTGCACGTCGCCGAGGGCGGTGCCGGGGCGTGCCACCAGCACGAAGTTCACGGGAACGAGGTACTCGCCGATGATGCGGAGCCCAGGCACCGTCGCGAGCGCGTCCTGCGTGGCGGACACGCCGCCCTCCACCGAGTTCTCGATCGCGATCATGGCCGCCACGGAGCGCCCGGTCGTGACGTCCGAGAGCGCCTCGCCCACGTTGTTCACCGAACGCCAGTGCTTGCCCGCTGCCTCGGGCACCTGCTTGAGCGCCGCCTCGGTGAAGGTGCCCGCCGGACCGAGGTACGAATACGTGTGCTCGGGCGGCGTTGGGGCGGCATCCGTCATGGACGCAAGCCTAGTGAGCACATGCGCGGCAGGCGCTAGCGTCGAAACGGACCGCAATCCCGATGCGAGGGGGCCGGCACATGACGGCGATCGACGAGCTCCGTGCCACGAGGGTGCGCACGACACCCACCGACGCGGAGCGCCGAGCCGCGCTGCGCAGCATGAAGCGGGTGGCGACGAGCCTGCTGGTCGCCGCCGCGCTCGTCTTCACCGTGGCGTTCGCGCTGCAGGACGCCGTGCCGTGGCTCGCCTATGTGCGGGCGGCGGCCGAGGGCGCGATGGTCGGCGCGCTCGCCGACTGGTTCGCCGTGACGGCGCTGTTCCGGTACCCCCTCGGGCTCCGGATCCCGCACACGGCGATCATCCCGACGAGGAAGGACGAGATCGGGGCGACGCTCGGCGCGTTCGTCGAGGACGAGTTCCTCTCCGACGAGGTCGTCGTCGGCAAGCTGCGGTCGATCGGGATCTCGCGCTGGCTCGGCGGCTGGCTCGCGACGCCCGCGAACGCCGACCGGCTCACGGCCGAGGCCTCCGTGGCGGCACGCGGCGTGATGACCCTGCTCGGCGACGACGACGTCGAGGACGTCATCGAGAAGCTCGCGCGCCGACACCTGTTCGAACCCGAGTGGGGTCCGGCGATCGGGCGCATGGGCGAGCGCCTCGTCGCCGCCGACCAGCAGCGCGCCGCGGTCGACGCCCTGTTCGAGAAGGCCGAGGAGTGGCTCGAGGCGCACCCCGAGGGGATCGGCGGCATGGTCTCGGGGCGCCTGCCGCGGTGGATGCCCGACTTCGTCGACCGCTTCGTCGACGACCGGGCGCACCGGGAGGTGCTGGGGTTCGTGCGCGCGGTGCGCGAAGATGCCGCGCATCCGCTGCGCGAGGCCATCGACGGCTACCTCGCCGACCTCGCGAACGACCTGCAGCACGACCCGCTGATGATCGGCCGGCTCGAGCAGCTCAAGGTCGACCTCCTCGAGAGCCCGCGCGTGCGCGAGTTCGCCGGCGAGGTGTGGACGAGCGTGAAGGAGACCCTCGACGCGGCGCTCGGCGATCCCGACAGCGAGCTGCGCCAGGGCTTCCGCTCGGCGGTGATCGAGGTGGGCAGCCGGCTCGTCGTCGACGAGGAGCTCGCGGCCAAGGTCGACGAATGGGTCACGGATGCCGCGGCCTACGTCGTGCGCAACTACCGGCACGAGATCGCGGGGGTGATCACCGAGACCGTCGAGCGGTGGGACCCGCGCGAGACCACCGAGAAGCTCGAGCTGCAGGTGGGTCGCGACCTGCAGTTCATCCGCATCAACGGCACCGTCGTGGGCGCACTGGCCGGGCTCGCGATCTACACGATCGCCACCGGCGTGCAGACCCTCTTCTGACCGGGTGGGGGTGTCGTCGCACGCACGGGCGGGGCAGACTGGGCAGATGCACGAGCGAGCGGGAACCCCGGCGACCGAATCCGACCTGATCGACGTGGAGGCCCTCGTCAGGGCCTACTACGAGCGGAAACCGGATGCCTCGATCCCCGAGCAACGCGTCGCGTTCGGCACGTCCGGCCACCGCGGCTCCGCCTTCAACACCGCGTTCAACGAGGACCACATCCTCGCGATCACGCAGGCGATCGTCGAGTACCGGGCGTCGCAGGGCATCACCGGCCCGCTGTTCATCGGCGCGGACACCCACGCCCTCAGCGCCCCGGCGCAGACCACGGCACTCGACGTGCTCGTGGCCAACAACGTGCGGGTGCTCGCCGACCAGTACGACGACTACGTGCCGACGCCCGCCCTCTCGCACGCGATCCTGAAGTGGAACAACGACCCCGCGAAGCGGGCCGAGGGCGAGGCCGACGGCATCGTGATCACGCCGAGCCACAACCCGCCGCAGGACGGCGGCTTCAAGTACAACCCGCCGCACGGGGGTCCGGCCGACTCCGACGCCACGAACTGGATCGCGAACCGCGCCAACGAGCTGATCGCCGACGGGTGCCGCGAGGTGAACCAGGCCGAGCCGAGCGGCGTCGAGACCTACGACTTCCGGTCGAACTACGTCGACGACCTCGGGGACATCATCGACTTCGAGGCGATCCGGAAGTCGGGGATCAGGATCGGCGCCGACCCGCTGGGCGGGGCATCCGTGCACTACTGGGCTGCGATCCGCGACCGCTACGGCATCGACCTCACGGTCGTGAACGAGCGCGTCGACCCCGCGTGGGGGTTCATGACCCTCGACTGGGACGGCAAGATCCGCATGGACCCGTCGAGCCCGTCGGCGATGGCGTCGGTGCTCGAGCACGGCAGCACGTTCGACATCCTCACCGGCAACGACGCCGACGCCGACCGGCACGGCATCGTCACGCCCGACGGCGGGCTGATGAACCCCAACCACTACCTGGCGGTCGCGATCGAGTACCTCTTCGCGCACCGGCCGAACTGGCGCCCCGACGCCGCGATCGGCAAGACGCTCGTGTCGAGCTCGATGATCGACCGCGTGGCCGAGTCGCTCGGGCGGCGCCTCTGGGAGGTGCCGGTCGGGTTCAAGTGGTTCGTGCCCGGACTGGTCGACGGATCGGTGGGCTTCGGCGGCGAGGAGAGCGCCGGAGCCTCGTTCCTGCGGTTCGACGGCACGGTGTGGACGACCGACAAGGACGGCATCCTGCTGTGCCTGCTCGCGTCGGAGATCAGGGCGGTCACCGGCAAGTCCCCGTCCGAGCTGTACCGCGAGCTCGTCGAGCGCTTCGGCGATCCCGCGTACCAGCGCACGGACGCCGTGGCGACGCCCGCCCAGAAGGCGGCGCTCGGCAAGCTCGACGGCGACGCGATCGCCGCGACCGAGCTCGCGGGCGAGCCGATCACGGCGAAGCTGTCGCACGCCCCGGGCAACGACGCGGCCATCGGCGGCGTGAAGGTGGCGACGGCCGACGCGTGGTTCGCGGCCCGGCCGAGCGGCACGGAGGACGTGTACAAGATCTACGCCGAGTCGTTCCGCGGCCCGGAGCACCTCGCGGTCGTGCAGGAGGAGGCGAAGCGCGTCGTGAGCGACGCGCTGGCAACCGCCGGCTGAGCGTTCTCGCAACCCCCCGCCGGCGATTCGCCCGATCACCGGCGTGATGCGATGATCGGGCCTACGCGGCATCCGCCCGCACCTCGATCAGCGCCGACCCCGAGCCCGTACGACCACGAGGAGCCCGATGGAAGCCTGGCCCGGCACCGCCTATCCGCTCGGTGCGACCTTCGACGGCAGCGGCACGAACTTCGCCATCTTCAGCGAGTCCGCCGAGCGCGTCGAGCTTTGCCTGTTCGCCGAGGACGGCACGGAGACCCGTGTCGAGCTGCAGGACGTCGACGCGTTCGTCTGGCACGCCTACCTGCCGCAGGTGCAGCCCGGGCAGCGCTACGGCTACCGGGTGCACGGACCGTACGATCCCGAGAACGGCCAGCGCCACAATCCGAACAAGGTGCTGCTCGACCCGTACGCCAAGGCGATGGCCGGGTGGTTCGACTGGGACCAGTCGCTCTTCGGTTACGACTTCGGCGATCCCGACTCGCGCAACGACGACGACTCCGACGCGCACGTGATGCACTCCGTGGTCATCAACCCGTTCTTCGACTGGGCGGGCGACCGGCACCCCAACACCCCGTACTCGGAGTCGATGATCTACGAGGCGCACGTGAAGGGCCTCACGGCGCTGCATCCGGATGTCCCGGAGGAGCAGCGCGGCACCTACGCCGGCGTCGCGCATCCCGCCATCATCGAGCACCTGCTGAAGCTCGGCGTGACCGCCATCGAGCTCATGCCGGTGCACCAGTTCGTGCAGGACTCGACGCTCGAGGAGAAGGGCCTTCGAAACTACTGGGGCTACAACACCATCGGGTTCTTCGCGCCGCACAACGAGTACTCGTCGACCGGCGAGCTCGGCCAGCAGGCGCAGGAGTTCAAGGGCATGGTGCGCGCCCTGCACGAGGCGGGCATCGAGGTGATCCTCGACGTCGTCTACAACCACACGGCGGAGGGCAACCACCTCGGCCCGACGATCGGCTTCCGCGGGATCGACAACGCCGCGTACTACCGACTGGAGGAGGACGACCGGAGGTACTACACGGACTACACGGGAACCGGGAACTCGCTGAACGTCAGGAACCCGCACGCGCTGCAGCTGATCATGGACAGCCTGCGGTACTGGGTGCTCGAGATGCGCGTCGACGGATTCCGGTTCGACCTCGCGGCCACCCTCGCCCGCGAGTTCTACGACGTCGACCGCCTGTCGAGCTTCTTCGAGCTCGTGCAGCAGGACCCGGTCGTCTCGCAGGTGAAGCTCATCGCCGAGCCGTGGGACGTCGGCCCCGGCGGCTACCAGGTGGGCAACTTCCCGCCCCAGTGGTCGGAGTGGAACGGCAAGTACCGCGACGTGGTGCGCGACTTCTGGCGCGGCGAACCCGCCAGCCTCGGCGAGTTCGCGTCGCGCATCACCGGATCGGCCGACCTCTACGAGAACAGCGGCCGGCGGCCGGTGGCCTCGATCAACTTCGTGACCGCGCACGACGGGTTCACGCTCCGCGACCTCGTTTCGTACAACGAGAAGCACAACGACGCCAACGGCGAGCGCGGCAACGACGGGGAATCCCACAACCGGTCGTGGAACTCGGGCGTCGAGGGGGAGACCGACGACCCCGAGGTGCTCCAGCTGCGGGCGCGCCAGCAGCGCAACATCCTCGCGACCCTGCTGCTGTCGCAGGGCGTGCCGATGCTGGCGCACGGCGACGAGCTCGGCCGCACGCAGCTCGGCAACAACAACACCTACGCGCAGGACAACGAACTCAGCTGGATGCACTGGGACCGGGCCGACAAGCCGCTCATCGAGTTCACCGCGGCCGTCGCGCAACTGCGCAAGGACCACCCGACGTTCCGGCGCAGCCGGTTCTTCGACGGCCGGCCCGTCGAGAGCGAGGAGGGCCCGGAGGGCCCGATGCCCGACATCGTGTGGCTGCGGCCCAACGGCACCCAGATGCGGCCGAGGGACTGGGACGCACCCCTCGGGCGCGCCGTCGGGGTGTACCTGAACGGCAACGGCATCCGGCAGCGGGACGCGCGCGGGGAACCGATCACCGACGTGGACTTCCTGCTCTTCTACAACGCGGAGCCCGAGGCGGCGCGGTTCACGATTCCGCCGCGCACCCACCAGCAGTGGGACGTCGTGATCGACACGGCCGGCCGGACGGCCGACTCACCACCGAAGAGCGCCGGTGAGGCGTTCGAGCTCGAGGCGCGCTCGATGCTCGTGCTCCGCGCCCACACCGAGCCCGAGGTCGAGCCCGACCACTCCGTCGCGGCGTCGCTCGCGGTGCGCACGTCGCAGTCGGATCAGCCGCCGCGGGCAACCATGGGTCCGGTCGTCTCCGGACGGCCGCAGGCGGCCAAGGCGAAACCCGCCGACTAGCGGCGCGACAGTGGGGGGAACACCAGTGAAGGCACCCGTCTCGACGTATCGCATCCAGGTGCGCCCGTCGTTCGACCTCGACGCCGTCGCGGACGTCATGGACTACCTCCACGACCTCGGCGCCGACTGGGTCTACCTCTCGCCGCTGCTCGAGGCCGAGGCCGGCTCCGACCACGGGTACGACGTGGTCGACCACTCCAGGGTCGACCCGGCGCGCGGCGGCGCCGAAGGGCTCAAGCGCGCAGCGGCGGCGGCACGGGCACGTGGCATGGGAGTGCTCGCCGACCTCGTGCCGAACCACGTCGGCGTCGCCACGCCCGCCGCGATGCGGTGGTGGTGGGATGTGCTCGCGCACGGACGCGGCTCGAGCCACGCCGAGGCCTTCGACATCGACTGGGACTTCGGCGGGGGCAGGCTCCGCCTTCCCGTGCTCGGCAGCGCCGACGACCTCGGCGCACTGCGCCTGGTCGAGGCCGACGGCGGCCTCGAGCTGCACTACTGGGATCACCGCTTCCCCGTGGCATCCGGCACCGCGCAACCGGGCGACGACCCCGTCGCCGTGCACGGCCGCCAGCACTACGAGCTCGTCGACTGGCGGCGTGCCGACTTCGACCTGAACTACCGCCGCTTCTTCGCGGTGAACACCCTCGCCGCGATCCGCGTCGAGGTGCCGTGGGTGTTCGACGAGAGCCATGTCGAGGTGCTGCGCTGGCTGCGTGAGGGGCTCGCCGACGGCCTGCGCGTCGACCACCCCGACGGGCTCCTCGACCCGGGCGGCTACCTCGAGCGGCTCGCCGAGCAGACGCGCGGCGCCTACGTGCTCGCCGAGAAGATCCTCGAGGGCGACGAGCGGATGCCGCCGGGCTGGGCGACCGAGGGGACCACCGGGTACGACGCCCTCGCCGACGTCGACCGGGTGCTCGTCGACCCGGCCGGCGAGGCGCCGCTGACCGACCTCGACACCCGGCTGCGCGGCGGCGAGCCCGTCGACTGGGCGGCGATGATCCACGGCACGAAGCGCGCGATCGCCGACGGCATCCTCCGGTCGGAGGTGCTGCGGCTCGACCGCACGCTCGTCGACGCGGCATCCGGCGACGACGAGCCCGGGGCCATCGCCGACGCGGTCGCCGAGCTGCTCGCGTGGTTCCCCGTGTACCGCTCGTACCTGCCGTTCGGCGCCGGCCACCTGCGCGAGGCGGCCGAGCTCACGGTGCGGCACCGCCCCGAGCTGGCGGCCGTGGTCCAGCGGCTGCTGCCGATCCTGTCCGATGCGGGCCACCCGGCGGCGCAGCGGTTCCAGCAGACCAGCGGGATGGTCATGGCGAAGGGCGTGGAGGACACCGCGTTCTACCGGTACACGCGGCTCACCAGCCTGACCGAGGTGGGTGGCGACCCGGCCGAGTTCGCGATCGACGTGGCGGAGTTCCACGCCCGGGCCCTCAGCCGGGAGGAGCGGATGACGCGGTCGATGACGACGCTGTCGACGCACGACACCAAGCGCGGTGAGGACGTGCGCGCCCGCCTCCACGTGATCGCCGAGGTGCCGGCGGAGTGGGCGGCCGTTCTCGACGAGCTGCGTGCGCTGACGCCCCTCGGCGACGGCCCGCTCGAGCACCTGCTCTGGCAGGCGATCGTCGGCTCGTGGCCGGCGAGCCCGGAACGACTGCACGCCTATGCCGAGAAGGCCGCCCGCGAGGCCGGGGACTCGACGACGTGGAGCGCGCCCGACGCGGAGTTCGAGGCGCGCATGCACGCGCTGGTCGACGCGGTGTTCGAGGACGAGCGCGTGGCCGGGCTCGTCGGCCGGGCCGTGGCCCTGCTCGAGACGCCCGGATGGTCGAACTCGCTGGCGGCGAAGCTGATCCAGCTCACCGCACCCGGCGTGCCCGACGTGTACCAGGGCAGCGAGCTGTGGGAGCAGTCGCTCGTGGACCCCGACAACCGCCGGCCGGTCGACTTCGACCTGCGCCGCCGCATCCTGGCCATGCTCGACGCCGGGGCCGTTCCCCGGCTCGGTGGTGGCGGGGCGGCCAAGCTGCTCGTCACGAGCCGGGCGCTGCGGCTGCGCCGCGATCGGCCCGAGCTGTTCACGGAGTACACGCCGCTCGCGGCATCCGGACCGGCCGCCGATCACCTCGTCGCGTTCGACCGGGGCGGCGCGATCACCCTCGCCACGCGGCTGCCGGTCGGCCTCGCCGCGCGGGGCGGCTGGGAGGACACCGTGGTCGACGTCGGCAGCACGCCGGTCGTCGACGTCATCACCGGCCGGCACCACTCGGGCGGTGCCCTGCGGCTCGCCGAGGTGCTCGGCACCTATCCGGTGGCGCTGCTCGTCGACGAAGGAGGCCCGGCATGACCGAGTTCCGCGTGTGGGCGCCCCGGGCGACCCGGATGACGCTGCAGCTCGACGGCATGCTGCATCCGATGTCCGCCGAGCCCGGCGGCTGGTGGAGCGCGTCGGGAGCGGGCAGCGAATACGGCTACCTCATCGACGAGGCCGAGACGCCGCGACCCGACCCGCGGTCGCGGCAGCAGCCCGACGGCGTGCACGGGCTCTCCCGCGTGTTCGATCCGCGCGCGCACGAGTGGCGTGATCGCGGCTGGACGGGCCGCCAGCTGGCGGGCGGCGTCGTCTACGAGCTGCACATCGGCACGTTCACGCCCGAGGGCACGCTGGACGCCGCCATCGGCCGGCTCGACCACCTCGTCGACCTCGGCGTCGACTTCGTCGAGGTGCTGCCCGTCAACGCGTTCAACGGCGAGTGGAACTGGGGTTACGACGGCGTGCTCTGGTACGCGGTGCAGGAGTCCTACGGCGGCCCCGCCGCCTACCAGCGCTTCGTCGACGCCTGCCACCAGCGCGGGCTGGCGGTGATCCAGGACGTGGTCTACAACCACCTCGGTCCGAGCGGCAACTACCTGCCCGAGTTCGGCCCGTACCTGCACGAGGGTCGCGCGAACACCTGGGGCGCGTCGCTCAACCTCGACGGGCCGGACTCCGACGCGGTGCGCGAGCACGTCATCCGGAACGCGCTGATGTGGCTCGACGACTATCACGTCGACGGGCTGCGGCTCGACGCCGTGCACGCGCTCGTCGACCACCGCGCCGTGCACGTGCTCGAGGAGCTCGCCGAGCGCGTCGACGCGCTGTCGGCGCACCTGGGCCGCCCGCTCACGCTGATCGCCGAGAGCGACCTCAACGATCCGCGGATGATCCGACCCCGCGAGGCGCACGGGTACGGCATCGCGGCGCAGTGGAGCGACGACTTCCACCACGCGGTGCACGTGGCCGTCTCGGGTGAGACCGTGGGCTACTACGAGGACTTCGCCCCGCTCGCCGCCCTGAAGGACGTGCTCGAGCGCGGGTTCTTCCACGCGCGCGCCACGTCGACGTTCCGCGGCCGGCTGCACGGGCGCCCGATCGACGTGGAGCGCACGCCCGCCTGGCGGCTCGTCGTGTTCGACCAGGACCACGACCAGGTCGGCAACCGGGCCTCGGGCGACCGGCTCGCGGCATCCGTCGACGACGGCGGCCTCGCGATCGCGGCGGCGCTCACCCTGCTCTCGCCGTTCACGCCGATGCTGTTCATGGGCGAGGAATGGGCGGCCTCCACGCCGTGGCAGTTCTTCACGTCGCACCCCGAGCCCGAGCTCGGGCGCGCGACGGCCGAGGGGCGCATCGCGGAGTTCGCGCGCATGGGGTGGGACCCCGCCGTCGTGCCCGATCCGCAGGATCCCGAGACGTTCCGGCGCTCGAAGCTCGATTGGGCGGAGCCGTACCCCGAGGCCGACGTCGACACGCGTCAGACGCTGATGCTGCGCTGGTACCGGGACCTCATCGCGCTGCGCCGCGAGCGACCCGAGCTCACCGACCCGTCGATGCTCGCCACGCGGGTCGACGTGGACGAGGAGGCGCGCACCGTCGTCGTGCATCGCGGCGGCGTGGTGATCGCGGCGAACCTGGGGCCGGCCGGAACCGCCACGACGCTCGGCGGCCGGGTCCTCCTGCACTCCGGCGAGCTCGCCGGCGACGACGTGCCCGAAGCGGCGCAGGCGCTCGTGCTCCCGGCCCGTTCGGTCGTGGTCGTCGACACCGCGGTTCGCCCCACGGCGAATCCGCTGGCGCGCGGCTGACGTGTCGACCCCCTTCGCCCATCGGTCGGTTCCGCCTAGCATGTCGGGGTGAGCAACCTCGTCGTGATCCCGTGGCGCGCGACGCCGTCCCGGCTGGAGGCGTTCGAACGGGTCGTCGCGTGGTACGAGCTGACCCTGCCCGAGTTCGCGATCCGGACCCTCGACACCGACGACGAGCAGTTCGCGCTCGCCCGGATCCGCAACCTCGCCGTGTCGATCCTCGACGACCCCGACGACGTCGTGGTG
This sequence comes from Agromyces ramosus, assembly GCF_004216665.1. Taxonomy (GTDB): domain Bacteria; phylum Actinomycetota; class Actinomycetes; order Actinomycetales; family Microbacteriaceae; genus Agromyces; species Agromyces ramosus. The sequence continues at coordinate 1,272,292 of NZ_SGWY01000001.1, forward strand.
ATCAACGACGCCGACACGTTCCCGGAGCCCGAACCGCTCCGTGCGGCCGTCGTCGCGGCCGCCGACAGCGGACGCGTGCAGCTTCCGTACACGGCCTACCACTGGCTCGGCCCCGAGGGCTCGGCGCAGTTCGCGGCGGGCGCCGCTCCACGGGACTGCACCTTCGAGCTCGTGCACCGCGCCTGCTCCGGCGTGTACGTCACCACCCGCCGCACCTGGGAGGCGCACGGCGGGCAGGACGAGCGGTTCCGCGGCTGGGGCTTCGAGGACGTGGCGTGGTATCTCGCCCATGAGACGCTGCTCGGCGCACCGCCGCAGCGACACGAGGGCCGGGTGTACGCGCTGGACCATGCCGTGGAGACGCGGGCGGGCGAACAGTACGAGCGGAACGCGCGGCTCATGCAGCGCTACCGGGATGCCGCCGGCGACGTCGCGGCGATGGCCGAGCTCGTCGGCGAGCGTCAGGCTGCGAGCGCCGCGAGGGCCAGCTCCGGTCCGGGCGCCGCGGCCTGACCCGCCGCCGCGGCGTCGAGCCGCGCCCTCGCATCGGGATCGAGCCCGAGCACCTGTGCGATCGCGCCCGCGAGCTCGTCGACGGATGCCGCGTTCGGGTCGAGTGCCACGCCGAAGCCGCTGCGCTCGACGGCGGCGGCGCCCGCGAACTGGTCGGTCGAGAACGGCAGCACGACGAGCGGGACTCCCGACCCGATCGCCTCGGTCACGGAGTTGTTGCCGCCGTGCGTCACGCCGGCACCGGCCGCGCCGAGCAGCCGCACCTGTGGCAGGTAGTCGCGCACCAGCCAGCTGCGGGGCACTTCGCCGAGCTCGGCGGCTTCCGTCGAGCCGGTCGCGATCGCCGCCCTGACGTGAAGGGTGCGGAGCGCGTCGGCCACCCGTCGGAGCACGTCGCCGCGCACGGAGAGGAAGCTGCCGAAGCTCACGTAGACGAAGGGGTCAGCCGTGGCCAGCCAGGCCTCCACCTCGGGGTCCTCCGGCTCGACGCGACGCGTCGACCCCAGGAAGCGGTGCGGTGGCAGGAGGGCACGACGCCCGGGGTCGGCGAGCTCCTCCGGGTAGTTGTAGAGCACGAGCGGGCCGTGCTCCGCGAACGCGTCGGAGGACGGCGAGGCATCGGGTCGGAGCTCCTGCGCGGCGCGGTTCCATTCCGCGGTGAAGCGCGCCGACACCCGCCGGCAGAGCCCGAGGAGCTCCTCGAGCTCGTCGGCGCCCGGACGGAATGCGGCCGGCCACGTCGGCGGGTAGCCGTAGACCTCGGAACCGACCGGGAGCGCCGTCGGGTGCCCCAGGACGATGTCGCCGTGCGGGATCCCGGCGGTGGTGAGGCCGAGGCGTGCGCTGAAGGCGAGGTGGTCGACGATGATCGCGTCGGGCGACACGGCGTCGACGATGCGCTGCGTCTCGCGCGCGGCTTCGACCGGTCGCCACATGAGGTCGGTGAGCCGCTCCGCCGCCTGGTAGGCCAGCGTCGGAACCGCGCCGCGCCGGGTCGCCGCGAAGAATCCGCGGAGTGAGTCGCCCTCGTCCGCCGGTTGCCGGTCGGCCGTGATCACGCCCGGATTCGAGCCTCGACCGAGCCGGAGGTCGCGGCGCTCGAAGCCGAATCGCGCGACGAGGTCCGCCGTCGCGGGCCCGCAAGCGACGACCACGTGCTCGCCCCGGTCGCGCCATGCGGTCGCGAGGGTGGCGAGCGGCAGCAGGTGCGACGCGTAGTCGGGGCTGATGACGAGGAGCGTCATCGGATGGCGTCGACCCGATCGAGCATGGCGGCCTCGTCGCGCGCGACGCCGCGGTACACCTCGCCGAGGGCCACCGACATCCGCTGGATCGTGAAGCGGTCCCGCACCATCGCCCGCGACCGATCGGCTCGGGCATCGCCGGGCTCCGCCGCGACGGCCGAGACGGCCGCGTCGAGGGCCTCGTGGAGTCGAGCCGCGTCCCAGGTCGCGGTGAGCAGCCCGGTCACGCCGTGCTCGATGTAGGTGGCCGGCCCGCCGCCGTCGGGTGCGACGACGAAGAGCCCGGTGGCCATGGCCTCGAGCAGCGCGATCCCGAACTCCTCCTTGATGCTCGCGCAGGCGTAGACGCCGCCCGGAGCACTGAGGCCGGGCAGCCCGAATCGGGCGGCGGCGATCCATCGGGCTGCGACGTCGTTGGCCCGATGACCGGGAAGCAGCAACCCGGCACCCGCCCGCTCGGCCACGGGCACGATCGCCTCGATGCGATCGAGCTGCTCGCGCTCGTCGAGAGAGGGCCGGTCGACGTCGCCTCCGATGACGAGGAGATTGGCGCGCCCCGCGAGCGGATCGCGGGCCCAGGCCTCCACGAGGGTGGCCATGCCCTTCACGCGGTGCAGGCGTCCGACGCTCACGATGAGGGGCATGCCACGGCGCTCGACCGGAAGCGACCCGACCAGTTCGCGCAGCTCGCGCAGCGCGGCCCCCGGTTCGCCGCCACGCGCGTGCGCCGACGCGTCGGAGATCGCGCGATCGATCGTGGCCAGGTCGACGCCCTCCGGCACGATCGTGTGCCGCTCGGCGTGCGCGGTGAGGTCGATGCCGACGAGGCGGCGCATGTCCTCCTCCAGTCGCGGCCTCGGGAACAGCACGGTATGGGCGGCGTTCGCCGCCAGGCTCTGGACGAGACGCGACCGGAACCAGAAGTGCTCGGCGACGTCCCTCCGGCCGAAGGCCCCGCGCGTGAGCGAGCCCGACCGGTCCAGTGACTCGATCACCGCGTGCGGGTCGGGGGCGACGGTGAAGACGACCGGGATCCCGAGCTCGCGCGCGACATCCGCCGCCGCCAGGCTGCCGACGTCGGCCATCCGCAGGTGCAGCAGGTCGACGCGGCCGGCGGCACGGAGGATGCGTCGGATGCCGCGGCGCGTCACGACCCGCAACGGCCACGCGGCGGCGGACGGCACGGGATCGCGGAGCAGCGGGATGCGGCCGTACACGTGGCCGTGCTCGGCGGCGCGAATCGCGCGGAGGTCGGCGGTGGCTTCGAGCACCGACCCGCGCGAGAGGGTGATGACGCGTCGCACGCCGGTCGAGCCGTCGCGCACGAGTGCGTCGCCGAGTCGCACGAGGAGCGTCGCGATGCCGCCGTTGTCGCCCGACCCCGCCGAGCTCAGCAGCGGATCGATGTCGGCGTGCAGGAAGAGCTGGGCGATGGTCAGCTCTTGCGTTCGAGTGGACTCGCGAGGGCGCGGGGCGGCCAGGTCGACGAGCGCGAGTCGGGCGACGTCGCCGAGGAGGTCGTCACCGATCGCCGCCGCCTCGAGCAGGTCGACCACGCGCTCGTCGGGTGGGCGCTGGCCGATCGCCGCCATCGCCGCGATGCGCACGACGTCGGCCTCGCCGGCATCCGTCGCGAGCCGCAGCAGCGGGGCGGTCGCGAGCGAGTGCCGCACGAGCCCGAGCGTCTCGGCGAGCCGTGCGCGAGCCTCGGGTCCGGCGACGCCCAGGAGGGCGCCCTCCACGCCGACGACCATCTGCTCCGCGGTCGCCGCCGACCACCGCTCGAGGGTGCGCTGCGCCAGCATGCCGGTGAACCCGCCGTCGACCACCATGCCCAGGAGCGCGCCCATCGCGTCCGCACGGGGAAGGCCGGACCCGAGCGCCCAGGCGGCGTGCTCGCGGAGGAATGCGCGCTCGTCGGACAGCAGGCCGACGAGCGTCCGGCCGGCCTCGCCGTCGAACACCTGGGCGAGGGCATGGGTCGCCGCGATCGCGGCGAGCTCGTCGTCGCCGTGGAGCGCCTGTGCGAGCACCCGGATGGTTCGGACACCCGGATCACGACCGGCCTCGAAGGCCAGGTCGTCGGCGAGGCGCATGGCGTCGACGATCGACGGCGCGACCATGACGGCGTCGAGTGCGGTCTGGACTCCCACGGTGCCCTCCCTCGCTGGCGGCACGATCGCGCCGCCGGGGCGGTGCAGGTGCTGTGCACGATACTTGGTCAGTTCACGGGTTCCGTCCACCGGTTGACAGGCCTCGGAAAGGCAGGCAGATGCGCGTCGTCGTGATCGGAGACGTCGGCGTCGTCGACGGGATGCTGCACGTCGGCGACGAGGCGATGTTCGACGCCCTCGTGGACGCCCTCCTCGGGCGCGGGGTCGGCTCGATCGTCGGCATCTCGAACGCCCCGGCCGAGACCGCCGAGCGCCACGGGATCGAGGCGGTCGGTCGGATCGGGTTCTCGGGCCCACGCGCCGACATGCGGGCCCGATTCGACCGGGTGCTGCGCTGCTCCGCCGGAGAGCGCGCGCTCCCCGTCGACGACCCCGTGTGGCCGGTGATCGACGCGGTCTCGGGTGCGGATGCGGTGGCCGTCGCGGGTGGCGGCAACCTGGCCTCGAACTGGCCGACCCACGTCTTCGAGCGCGCGGCACTCGGCGCGATCGCCGAGCGGACCGGCCGGCCGCTGGTCGTGACCGGGCAGACGCTCGGGCCTCGACTCGATCCGGCGGACCGGGAACTGGTCGCCACGCTGCTGCGCTCGGCGCGGCTCGTCGGGGTCCGCGAGCACGCGTCGGCCGACGTGGCGCGGCGGCTCGGCGTGACCTCCGAACGGGTCGTCGCCAACCGCGACGATGCGAGCTTCCTCGGCGCCGGCGACGTCGAGCACCCCGGTGGATCGCGACGGCCGCACGGCATGATCCTCGTCAGCCTGTCGGTGCACCTCGGCGGCCTGCGCCGAGCGCCGACGGTCGCGGGACTCGCCGCCGCGCTCGATGGGCTCGCCGCCCGGAGCGGACTCCGCGTCGTGTTCCATCCGCACTTCGGATCGCTCGATCCCGGTCGCCTCCGCGGCGACGAGGTGCTGCACGACGAGGTCCGTGATCGCATGACGACCGACGCCGAGCTGCTCCGGGTGGGGACGCCTCGAACCGCGGCGATGCTCGCCCGCCGCGCCGCGATGCTCGTGACGAGTCGCTACCACCCGGCCGTGTTCGCCGGCCCGGCGGGCGTGCCGATCGCCGCGCTCGCCGCCGACGACTACACGGCCGTGAAGCTCAGGGGCGCCACCGGCTGGTGGGACCAGCGGGGCGTCCTCGACCTCGCCGATGCGGCGTCGCCGGGCGATGGCGGCACCCGGCTGGCCCGTGCGTGGGACGACCGGCAAGCGGCCCGGGAGGCGGCCGCGCGGCTGCGAGGCGAGGCCGAGCGCGCGGCATCCGCGTGGTTCGACCGCGTCGCGGGCGCCCTCGGCGGCGACACCGCCTGAGCTGGTTTCGGGCTTCCGGGACCGCACGCCGGGCCGCTGCGGCCGCCGTCGCGCTGGGTGGCGCGGAGGTCTAGCGGATCGAGAAGTAGCTCACGGAGCCGCCACCGGTCGCGAGCGCCGTGTCGACGTCCCAGTAGTCGGCGTCCTTGGTGTGGCCGCCGACCCACACCTTGGTGCCCGTTTCGGTGTGCTCGACCCGGGTGACGACCGCCGTGTGGTCGCGGTCGCCCGAGCCGTCCCAGTCGAACTGGGCGATGTCGCCCGCCTTCACGAGCGAGCGCTGTCCGTCGTCGAGGTAGGTGGCGCGGTCGGTGCGGGTCAGCAGGTAGTCGCGGAGCGCGGTCGAGCTGGCCCAGGTCGGCGACATCGCGCCGGTGGCGCGGTCGAGGTACCACCCGCCGTCCATGGCCCAGCCGCGCGCGATCAGCGACTGGCTCGCGAAGTTCGCGCAGTCGTAACCCTCGATGACGGGGTACTCCGCGGAGTTGTAACTGCTCCAGTAGGCGAGCACGTAGCCGACCTGGGCGTCGATCCCGGGATCGCTCGTGTACGTGAGGCTGAGCGTGCGCGGTGCCGTCGGGACCTCCGCCTCGGGTGCGCCGGTCAGCTCCCCCTCGAGCGGCTGCACCACGGACGTGCCGGCGGCGACCACGGCGGTCGGCGTCTCGACGTCGACGGGCCGGCCCGCGGCATCCGTGAACTCGACGGGCGCGGTCGTCCCCAGCGCGGCGTCGTCGACGGCGGGCACCGCGAAGGTGATCGTGCGCTCGTCTGCCGCGACGATCGTCGCCGGGGCTCCGCCGACGAGCACGGCACCGACCTGGTCGAGCTCCTCGCCCGTGACCGTCACCTGCGTGCCGCCGGTGAACGGGGCGGCTGCCACCGAGAGGTCGCTCATCACGGTGGGGCCGTCGTCGGCACCCGCCTCGCCGTCGGGCGTCGCGATCGTGTCGGTCGGGGTCGCGCGGTCGGCCGCGTTCGCCGACACGGCGGTGGCGCTCGACGCGTCGTCGTCGGCGGATGCCGCGACGGCGCCGAATGCGCTCACGCCCATGATCGCCGAGGCGCAGCCGAGCGCGATGGTGCGGCGGAACGACGCGCCCGAGGGGCGGCGATTGCGCAGCCGCTCGGCGCGGTGGCGCGGACCCGGTCGCTTCGCCGGCTCCTGCGGCTCGAGCGCGGGTTCCTCCCGCGGTTCCTCGTGCGCCGCGGCGGTCGGTTCGGGCTCGACCGCCGCGGGCTCGAGGAGGGAGGCCGCGTCATCCTGCTCGACGGCGACGGCGGTCTCGACCGCGTCATCCGGCTCGGGCGCGGCCGGCCCGTCGACGTTGGTCTCGACCGCGTCATCCGGCTCGGGCGCGGCCGGCCCGTCGACGGCGTCGATCGACGACGGGTCGTCGAGGCCCGCCGTGGCGGCACGGAAGGTCGAGCGGAAGCGCAGGGGGAGCTCAGGAGTGTGGGGGGTGTGGGGCACGGCGAAGATTCCGGTGTCGGCATTAAGGGGGACACGACAGCACACCACGCGTATTTGTGAGGATTCTTCCCGATGACTGGGAAAGCCATGAGAGCGCGATCACGAGCATCGCTCGGAATTGGCTGCGTCGCTGACGGCGACGGCGGCGAGACGGGCACGGCAGCAGACGCCACCGCACGACCATGCGACCCTACGCTCCCCGGCCTGAGCGGCGGCTGGACGGATGCTGGGCGCTACGCCGGGGCCTGGCGCCCCACGAGCCGCAGGCGCAGCGCCGCGACGGCGAGCGGCACCAGCACGAAGATCGCGACGACGTTGACGCCTGCGAAGCCGCCGACGCCGAGTACCACCCCCGAGATCGCGGCGGCACCGGCCGCGGCGAGGTTCATCGCGGCATCCGTCGCACCCTGCAGCGGCACGCGCAGTCGCTCGTCGACCGAGGTCGTGAGCAGCGTCGAACCGCCGATGATGCTGGCCGACCAGCCGAGGCCGAGCAGGCCGAGCGCCAGCGGCAGCAGGAGCACGTCGTCGGCGGGCGCGAGGATGCCGATGACGGTCGCCGTGACGAGGATCGCGGCGCCGATCCCGATCACCCGCGTCGAGCCGATGCGGTCGGAGAGCCAGCCCATGAGCGGGCTCGCCCCGTACATGCCGAGGATGTGGATGCTGATCACCACCCCGACCAGCGAGAGCGAGAGGCCGTGCTCGGTCATGTGCACGGGGGTCATCACCATCACGCAGATCATCACGGTCTGCGAGCACACGATCGCGAGGATCGCGACGAGCGCTCGGGGTTCGCGCACCGCGGTGCGCAGGGCCTGCCAGGACCCGACGCGCTTCGTCGTCGCGGTCGCCACGGGGGCCGCGGGCCCGGCAGGCGCCGAGGGCCCGGCAGGCGGGTCGGATGCCGCGGCGGGGTCGGCGAGGGCGACGGGCTCGGGTTCCGCCGCGGCCTCCTCCGCCGGCCCGCGATCGACCGCGAGGTGCCCCGCCTTCGGGATGCGCAGCAGCGTGCCGACGATGAGCGTGGAGAGGGCGAAGGCGACCGCCGAGAACACGAACGGCCCGACGAGCGGCGGCAGTCCGAGCGACTGGCCAAGCGCGTCTCCCGTCTGCGAGAGCAGCGGGCCCGCGACCGAGCCGATGGTCGTGGCCCAGAGCACGAGCGACATCGCGCGGGCCTCGAATCCGGGCGCCGCCACCTCGGTCGCCGCGAATCGCGCCTGCAGCCCCGCCGCGGCACCCGCTCCGAACGCCCCGAGGCCGAGGAACACCAGCAGCGCCGCGCCGCTCGCGGCCGCGACGATCACGAGGACGGCGCCGACGCAGGCCAGGGCGTACCCCGTCGCGAGTGCCACGTTGCGACCCGATCGCACCGCCAGGCGCGCGAGCGGCACGGCGACGATGGCCGCACCGAGCACGCTGGACGACTGCGCCAGCCCACCCATCGCGAGGACGCCCGTGAGGTCGGCCGTGAGGATCGCGGCGAGGGCCATGCCGGTGGCCACGCCGACGCCGGCGAGCAGCTGGTTGACGATCAGCACGGCGAGCGAGAAGCCACGCCGCGGCACCCGTCGCGCCCGATCGGCCATCGACTCAGCCGTAATCGGGCGCCGGCGGGAGCCCGAAGAACTCCTCGAGCGTGGTCACCCCGGTCTCGCGCATCTCGTTGGCGAGGTCGGGGCCGACGTAGCGGAAGTGCCAGGGCTCGAAGGTGTATCCGGTGATGTCGGTCTTGTCGGCGGGGTACCGCAGGATGAACCCGAACCGCCAGGCGTTGTCGCGGAGCCAGATGCCCTCGGGGGTCTCGCCGAAGCACTCGTCGAGCGAGCACTCCCCCGACAGCGGGCCGATGTCGATCGTGAGGCCGGTCTGGTGCTCGCTGAACCCGGGTCGAGCGGTGGTGAGGTCGTCGCCGTCGTAGACGTTCTCCTGGGCCGAGTACGACCGGTAGGCGCTGTTCGACGCGAGCTCGAGGCCGGCCTCTCCGAGCGCGGTGTCGAACATCGCGACCACGGCATCGGATGCCTCCTGCCGCAGCAGCGGCTCATTCGTGTACTCCACCGGCACCTCGACGAGGTCGAGCGGCTCGAAGTCCTGCGGGTTCATGGGTCGCAGCTTGTTCACGACGACCCAGATGCTCGTCGGGTCGTCGATGGACCGGGCGGCTCGGTCGAACGTGTCGACGCTGGCCGGCGCGGGGAGCGCGTTCGGGGCGGGCCTGGGGGTCGGCGTCTGCTCCTCGGCCGCCGTGGACGACGACGGACCCGATGCGGGAAGCCCCGTCACGTAGCCCACGACGAGGGCGGCCACGGCGATCAGCGCGAGGCTCAGCGAGCCGGCGACCACGAGCCGACGGCGCTGGCGCGCCCGGTCGGGCGGGTCACGGCGATCGCTTGCGGACACCGTTCGAGTCTACGCCCGAGGGGGCCGCGAACCCGTCGGAGGGCCACGCCGAGCCCTCGATGCCGCATCCGCCACGGTCACGGCTCGGTAACGAAACGAATTTGTGAGAGCGCTCTCTTGACATTCATGATCGCGCTCTCATAGCATCATGCCTTGCATCGTGAGAGCGCTCTCACCCCGTGTTGGGGCGAGTCCTCACGTGACCATTCCGCAACCCACCACGCACACAAAGGAGTGACCGTGAAGCTTTCACGACGCACCAGGGCGATCGCCGCCGTCGCAGGCGCCGCATCCATCGCCATCATCGCCGCAGGCTGTTCGCCGGCGTCCGACTCGGGCTCCGAGGACGGCACGGTCGAACTGACCGTCGCGACGTTCAACGACTTCGGCTACACCGACGAGCTCCTCCAGGAGTACATGGACGAGAACCCGAACGTCACCGTCGTGCAGAACAAGGCGGCGACGTCGAACGACGCTCGCGCGAACTACTTCCAGAAGCTCGGCAAGAAGGGCCTCGCCGACGTCGAGGCCATCGAGGTCGACTGGCTGCCCGAGGTCATGCAGTACTCCGACCTGCTCGCCGAGGTGCCCTCCGGCACCGCCGACCGCTGGCTCGACTGGAAGGTCGACGCCGCCACCGACGCCGACGGCCGCCTCATCGGCTACGGCACGGACATCGGCCCCGAGGGCGTCTGCTACCGCTCCGACCTGTTCGCCGCCGCCGGCCTGCCGACCGACCGCGAGTCGGTCGCCGCGCTGCTCGAGGGCGACTGGGCGACCTACTTCGAGGTCGGCGCGCAGTACACCGCGACGACCGGCAAGGCGTGGTTCGACTCGGCCGGCGGCACCTACCAGGGCATGATCAACCAGGTCGAGGCCGCGTACGAGGACCCCGACAGCGGCGAGATCATCGCCACCGACAACGCCGAGGTCGAGGACCTCTACAACCAGGTGCTCGACGCCAGCGCGGCGCAGTCCGCGCACCTCGGGCAGTGGAGCGACGACTGGTTCGCGGGCCTCTCGAACGGCGCCTACGCGACCATGCTCTGCCCGGGCTGGATGCTCGGCGTCATCTCGGGCAACGCCGAGGGCGTCACCGGCTGGGATGTCGCGAACGTGTTCCCGAACGGCGGCGGCAACTGGGGCGGCTCGTACCTCACGGTGCCCGCCAACGGCGCCCACGTCGAGGAGGCGCAGAAGCTCGCCGACTGGCTGACCGCCCCCGAGCAGCAGATCAAGGCCTTCGTGAACGCGGGAACCTTCCCGAGCCAGAACGACGCCTACACCGACGAGGCCCTCACCGGCTTCGTGAACGAGTACTTCAACGACGCGCCGGTCGGCCAGATCTTCACGGATCGCGCCAAGGCCGTCTCGGTGGCTCCGTTCAAGGGCGAGTTCTACTTCCAGGTCAACGACGCGATGCAGAAGGCACTGACGCGCGTCGAGGACGGCACGCAGGACAAGCAGGCGTCGTGGGACCAGTGGGTCTCCGAGGTCGAGGCCATCGGCTAGTCACGTGACTCCCCCGCGGTGGCCGGCCCACCCGGCCACCGCGGGATCACGTCTGCACCCAACCCGGAAGCCAGAGGAACGACCGTGACCACGACCGCCACCGCGCCCCCGTCATCCGCCGAACGTCCGGATGCGCCAACCGGTCCGCCACCGCGGCGGGCCCCGAAGCGGATCGCCTTCGGGCACCGCCTCAGCCGGTGGGACCTCAAGCTCTCGCCGTACCTCTACATCTCGCCGTTCTTCATCCTCTTCCTCGTCGTCGGGCTTTTCCCGATCGCCTACACGGCGGTCATCTCGTTCATGGACTGGGACCTGGTGCGCAACTCCGGCACCTTCATCGGATTCGACCAGTACGTGTACGTGCTGACCCAGCCGAAGTTCTGGATCGCCCTGCGGAACACCTTCAGCATCTTCCTGCTGTCGAGCATCCCCCAGCTCATCCTCGCGATCTTCATCGCCGCGATGCTCGACCAGAACATCCGCGCCAGGACCTTCTGGCGCATGGGCGTGCTCCTCCCCTACGTGATGGCGCCGGTGGCCGTCGCCCTCATCTTCAGCAACATGTTCGGCGACAAGTACGGGCTCGTGAACACGACGCTCGCCGACCTGGGCATCCCGCCGATCATGTGGCACTCCGACGCCTTCGCCAGCCACATCGCGATCGCGACCATGGTGAACTTCCGGTGGACCGGGTACAACACCCTGATCCTCCTCGCCGCGATGCAGGCCATCCCGCGCGACTACTACGAGGCCGCAGCCATCGACGGGGCGTCGAAGTTCCGCCAGTTCACGGCGATCACCGTGCCGAGCCTGCGCCCGACGCTCATCTTCGTGATCATCACGTCCACCATCGGCGGCCTGCAGATCTTCGACGAACCGCGCATGTACGACCAGTACGGCACGGGCGGCGCCGACTCGCAGTGGCTCACGATCACGCTGTACCTCTACGACATCGGCTGGGGGCAGTGGAACTTCGGCCGGGCGGCGGCGCTCGCGTGGATCCTGTTCCTGATCATCCTCGCCATCGGCATCGTCAACCTGCTCGTCACCCGACGCGTGGTGCGCGACGAGGGCTCGCGCGGCTCCCTCGGCCGGCGCGAGCACCGCGCCGCGGCCCGCGCCGCCCGTCGAGACCTGCGCCGTGCGGCGTCCTCGGGCACCCTGGCCGACGCACCCGAGCCCGAACCGGCACCCGAATCCGCGACCGACACCCCGGAGGCCCAGCGATGAGCGTCTTGAACCCCGCGCCGCTCGCCGTCGTCGACGAGGGCATCCCCAACGCGCCGAAGCGCGAGCAGCAGCGCCGCCGGCGCGTACAGGGCTCCCGTCCGGGCTGGTTCGTCTACACGAGCCTCGCGGTCGTGCTGGGCGCGGCGATCTTCCCGTTCTACTGGTCGTTCCTGATCGGTTCGGGCGACGCCTCCACGATCCGCGACCCGGACATGTCATGGCTTCCCGGGGGCAACTTCCTCGAGAACGCGGCATCCGTGGTCAACGACCCCGCGGTGAACTTCTGGCCGGCGCTGTGGAACTCCATCTACAGCTCGGGGCTCATCGCGCTCTCGGTGGTGTTCTTCTCGACGCTCGCCGGCTGGGCGTTCGCCAAGCTGCGCTTCCGCGGGTCGCGATGGCTGCTCGTCTTCGTGGTCGCGACCATGGCCGTGCCCACGCAGCTCGGCGTGGTGCCGCTGTACATCCTGTTCTCCGACCTGGGCTGGACCGGCAGCATCGGCGCCATCATCATCCCGGCGCTCACGAGCGCGTTCGGCGTGTTCTGGATGACGCAGTACCTCCAGCAGGCGGTGCCTGACGAGCTGATCGAGGCCGCCCGGGTCGACGGCGCCAGCTCGTTCCGCACGTTCCTGACGGTCGGCCTGCCCGCCGCGAGGCCCGCCGCCGCCATGCTGGGCCTCTTCACCTTCGTGTCGGCGTGGAACAACTTCTTCTGGCCGTTCATCGTGCTCGACCGCAGCGACCCCACGCTCCCCGTGGCCCTGTCGCTGCTGCAGTCCAACTACTTCGTCGACTACTCCATCGTCCTCGCGGGCGTGCTGCTGTCGACCATCCCGCTCCTCATCCTCTTCGTGTTCGCGGGCAAGCAGCTCGTGAGCGGCATCATGGCGGGAGCCGTGAAGGGATGACCATCGAACTCGGAGGCAACCCGACCACCATGACCGACACCCTCGCCAACGCCGACACGCTCGCCAACGCCGACGCGCCCGCCACGCGCGCGTTCCCGTCCGACTTCCTGTTCGGCGCCGCCACCGCGGCGTTCCAGATCGAGGGAGCCGCCTTCGAGGACGGCCGCACGGCCTCGATCTGGGACGCGTTCTGCCGGGTGCCGGGCGCGGTCGTCAACGCCGACAACGGCGACGTCGCGTGCGATCACTACCACCGGATGCCGCAGGACGTCGCCCTGATGCAGCGGCTCGGGCTGCAGACCTACCGGTTCTCCACGTCCTGGTCGCGCGTGCAGCCCGACGGCGGACCCGTCAACCCGAAGGGGATCGACTTCTACTCGCGACTCGTCGATGAGCTCCTCGAGGCGGGCATCAAGCCCTGGCTCACCCTCTACCACTGGGACCTGCCGCAGGCCCTCGAGGATCGCGGCGGCTGGGCGAACCGCGACACCGCGTTCCGGTTCCGCGACTACGCCGTCAACATGCACGAGGCGCTCGGCGACCGCGTCGACGTCTGGACCACGCTGAACGAGCCGTGGTGCTCGTCGTTCCTCAGCTACACGGGCGGGGCGCACGCGCCCGGCCGCCAGGACGTCGCGGCCGGGCTCGCCGCCGGCCACCACCTCCTGCTCGCCCACGGCCTGGCCGTGCAGGCGCTGCGAGAGCGCGATCCGGGGCTCGAGCTCGGCATCACGCTGAACCTCACCGTCGCCGAGCCGGTCGACCCTGCGCACCCCGGCGACGTCGACGCGGCCCGCCGCATCGACGGGCAGTTCAACCGGTTCTTCCTCGACCCGATCTTCCGCGGGCACTACGCGGGCGACCTGCTCGCGGATGTCGGGCACCTCGGCCTGCGCGATGTCGTGCTGCCCGGCGACCTCGAGGTCATCTCGGCGCCGATCGACACGCTCGGCGTGAACTACTACCACGGCGAGTACGTCAGCGACCGGCCGGCGGAGCACCCCCTGCTGGCGCAGGCCCCGACCGACCGTCCGACGCGCTCGCCGTTCCCCGCCGCCGACGGGGTGCACAACCACCCGCAGGGCCTGCCGCTCACGGCGATGGAGTGGGAGGTGCAGCCCGACGGCCTGCGCGAACTCCTCGTGCGCGTGCACGAGGACTACGCGGCATCCGCCGGGGTTCGCCTCTACGTGACCGAGAACGGCGCGGCCTACGAGGACGTCGTCGCCGCGGACGGCGCCGTGCACGACGTGGAGCGCACGGAGTTCCTCGCGTCGCACCTCGGCGCGATCCTCGACGCCATCGACGAGGGAGTACCCGTGCACGGGTACTTCTACTGGTCGCTGATGGACAACTTCGAGTGGGCCTGGGGCTACGACAAGCGATTCGGCCTCGTGCGCGTCGACTATGAGACGCAGGAGCGCACCGTGAAGGACAGCGGGCTGGCGTACGCGGCGATCATCCGCGATCGCGCGCTGCGCGGTCGCTGAACGTCACGAGACCACCGTTCCGGCCGCCACGGAAATAGACTGATCGATATGCAGGGGGGTGGTGGTATCCGGATGCGACCCACCGCGCCGACGCTCGAGGAGGTCGCGCGTGAGGCGAATGTCTCCCGCGCGACGGTCAGCCGCGTCGTGAACGGCTCTCCCAAGGTGAGTCCCGACGTGGTGACCGCGGTGAACGCCGCGATCGCCAAGCTGAACTACGTGCCGAACCGGGCCGCCCGGTCGCTGGCCAGCCGCACCTCGGGCGCGATCGCGCTGATCGTCCCCGAGGACACGGCGTTCTTCTTCGGCGACCCCTACTTCGCGGCGATCGTGCAGGGCATCACCCGCCGGCTCGACGACAGCGACTACCTGCTGAACCTGCTCGTCGCGTCGACCGACCCCGGTCACAAGACCGTGCGGTACCTGCGCTCCGGCGTGGTCGACGGGGCCCTCGTCATCTCGCACCACGAGGGGGACGACCTGCAGCACGAGGCCGGCATGCTGCTCCCGCTCGTCTACGGCGGCCGCCCGTCGCAGGCCGGCGACCACATCTTCGTCGACGTCGACAACGTCGAGGGCGGCGCGATCGGCACGCAGCACCTCATCGACGTGGGACGGCATCGCATCGGCACGGTGACCGGACCGCTCGACATGCCCGCGAGCGTCGACCGCCTCGAGGGTTACCGTCGCGCCATGGGGGCGGCCGACCTGCCCGCCGACGCGGTCGAGACCGCCGACTTCACGGCGGCCGGCGCCGTCGCCGCCGCCCGGCGCCTGCTCGATCGCGTCCCCGAGCTCGACGGCATCTTCGTCGCGAGCGACATCATGGCCACCGGCGTGCTCTCCGTGCTGCGCGAGCGCGGTCGGTCGGTGCCCGGCGACGTCGCCGTGGTCGGCTTCGACGACAGCCCCGCGGCGACCTCCTCGGCGATCCCGCTGACCACCGTGCACCAGCCCTCCGAGCAGATGGGCTTCGAGATGGCCGACCTGCTGCTCCGGCATCTCGCCGGCGATCCCGAGGTGCCCCGGCGCAACATCATGCCGACGCACTTGGTTCGCCGCGCATCGGCGTAGGTCTCGTGGCGCGGCGCCGGCGCGCGGCATCCGCTCAGCCGACGGCCCGCACGCCCTCCTGGAACTCGACGCCCGCGATGCCGGCGAACCGTGCTTGCATCACCGCGATCGCCTCGGGGTTCTCGTCGACGAGCACGAAGCGCCGCCCGAGCGTGGCGGCCACCGCGCCGGTCGTGCCCGAGCCCGCGAAGAAGTCGAGCACCCAGTCGCCCTCGCGCGTCGACGCCTGCACGATGCGGCGCAGGATCCCCTCGGGCTTCTGCGTCGGGTAGCCCGTCTTCTCGCGCCCGGTCGGCGAGACGATCGTGTGCCACCACACGTCGGTGGGAAGCTTGCCCAGCTCGGCCTTCTCGGGCGTCACGAGGCCGGGCGCCATGTACGGCTCCCGATCGACGGCGGTCGAGTCGAACCAGTAGCGGGCGGGGTCCTTCACGTACACGAGGATCGTGTCGTGCTTCGTGGGCCAACGCCGCTTCGCCTTTGCGCCGTAGTCGTACGCCCACACGATCTCGTTGAGGAAGCACTCCCGCCCGAAGAGGGCGTCGAGCAGCACCTTCGCGTAGTGCGCCTCGCGGTAGTCGAGGTGGAGGTAGAGCGTGCCGTCGTCGGCGAGCACCCGCCACGCCTCGGCGAGCCGCGGCTCGAGGAACCCCCAGTAGTCCTCGAACCGGTCGTCGTAGCGCAGCAGGTCGCCGCGCACGCGCCGGTACTGCTTGCCGGCGAACCCGGTGATGGTTCCGGATGCCCCGGCGACCGCGTCATCCGCCGGCGACACCCGCACGTGACTGGTCGCCTGCCGGGCCTGGGCCCGCCCGGTGTTGAACGGCGGGTCGAGGTAGACGAGGGTGAACAGGCCGTCGGGCAGGGTGGGCAGCACGTCGAGGTTGTCCGCGTGGATGATGCGGTCGGGCTCGTCGGGTGGCACGGGAACAGTCTGCCGCAGCCGGCGCGTCGCGTGGAGGCGGATGCATGCCCGTGGCGGATGCGCGCCACCGGCGGCGACTACCGGACCGGACGACGGAGGCGTAGGTTGCCGATCGGAGGTGGTCGACATGCGCACGCTCATCGTCGTGGAATCCATCTGGGGCAACACCGAGGCGATCGCCCGCGCGATCGCGGCGGGCGTCGGTGGCGATGTCGAGGTGGTCGACGCGGATGCCGCATCGCCCGTCGTTCCCGACGACCTCGACCTGCTCGTCGTCGGCGGCCCGACCCACGCGTTCTCGATGTCGACGGCGACGACCCGCGAGTCGGCGCGACAGCAGGGTGCCGAGCGGATCCCGGTCCGCGGTATCCGCGAGTGGATCGAAGGACTGGCCGCTCCGGGCCGGCACATGCGGGTGGCGACGTTCGACACGCGGACGGTCTCGCCCCGCCTGCCGGGGTCGGCGGCGAAGAAGGCGCTCAAGAGGCTGGTCGCCCTCGGATTCCAGCCCGTGGCGAAGGCCGAGACGTTCGGCGTGCACGGCTACTCCGGCCCGCTCGCCGACGGCGAGGAGTCGCGGGCGCAGGCGTGGGGCCGCACCATCGCGTCGGCCGTCGCGGGCTGAGCGCTCGGCTCGGGCCCCGGCCCGAACGGTGTCTAGCGGCGATCGATGTCGAGGCGGATGCGCCCGCGGAAGCGATCGGGGTCGTCGTCGTCGGCCTCCTCGGCCGCGAACGCGATGCCCTTGTCACCGTCGCCCGGTAGGGGCGCGGGAGCGGGCAGGCGGCTCTGGCGATCGAGCTCGACCTGCGCCTCGTGCTTGCGCGGGGCGAACACCTCGTCGCCGATCATCATGACGCCGCCACCGCCCCCGCCACGACGGGTCTTGTCGGAGAGGTCGATCCAGCCCCGCGCCACGGCGACCCACACGAGGGCGACGACGAGCGCGGCGATGCCGACCCAGATCCACCAATCCACCCGGCGATTCTACCGGGCGAGGATGAGTGCTCCTCACCGTCGGGCGGACGCCCCCTTCGGCGCGCTTGCTCCGGCGCGGTCAGGGCACGCGGTAGAGCCACTCCCGGGTCGCGAATTTCGCCTCGACGAGCTCCTCGGCCTCGGCGAGTTCGTCGGGCGTGACGGATCCCGGCGTCGCGCCGTAGAGGTCGGTGAACGTCCGCTTCAGGCTCTCGATGATCGCCGACCGGCTGAGCCCGGTCTGCGACCGCAGCGGGTCGACGCGCTTGGCCGCCGAGGCGATGCCCTTGTCACTGATCTTCTCGCGGCCGATGCGCAGCACCTCGAGCATCTTCTCGTTGTCGAGGTCGTACGCCATGGTCACGTGGTGCAGCACCCCGCCCGAGCCCAGCCGCTTCTGCGCGGCACCGCCGATCTTGCCGAGCGGGCTCGCGATATCGTTGAGCGGCTGGTAGGTCGCCTCGATGCCGATGCCGCGCAGGCCCTGCAGCACCCAGTCGTCGAGGAACGCGTACGAGTCGGCGAAGCTCATGCCCTGCACGAGCTCCGAGGGCACGTACAGCGAGTAGGTCACGACGTTGCCGCGCTCCATCATCATCGCCCCGCCGCCCGAGATGCGCCGGACGACGTCGAACCCGTACCGCTCGGCGCCCTCGGGGTCCACCTCGTTCTTCACCGACTGGAAGCTGCCGATCACGACGGCCGACTCGTCCCACTCCCAGAACCGCAACGTCGGCTTACGGCGCCCCTCGCCCACGCGGGTGGCGAGCACCTCGTCGAGCGCGAGGTGCAGGCGCGGTGGCACGGCGGCGTCGTGCACGACCTCCCACTCGTAGTTCGACCAGCTCGTGGCGTCCGTCAGCGCCCGGCGCACCGCGACGGCGACCGCCTCGGCCGAGAACCCGAGCATGACGGCGCCGTCGCGCAGCCCCGCCGTGATCGCCGCGGCGATCTGCTTGGCGTCGGATGCCGCGGGAAGCCCCTCGAGGGCCGCGTCGATGTCGGCGAGCGCCTCGTCGGGCTCGAGGAAGAAGTCGCCCGCCACGCGCGGGTGACGGATGACGCCGTCGACCACGTCGAAGTCGACGACCACGAGCTTGCCGCCGGGAACCTTGTACTCACCGTGCATGGGGTACAGCCTATGGTCGCGAGCAGGGCGTGGCCGGCACGCCCCGGGACACACCTCGGCTGCGCCGCCTCCGGGGCCGCTCGGGGCGCGCCGGGAGGCCGACCGCCTACGATCGGATCAGGGATCGGGGGTGCTCGGATGACGACGTTCTTCCTCGCGCGACACGGCGAGACGGTCTGGCACGCGGAGCATCGATACGCCGGCAACTCGGATGTCGGCCTCACGCGGCGGGGTCTCGGGCAGGCTGCCGCGTTGGGAGCATGGGCGGCCGATGCGCGCCTCGACGCGATCATCGCCTCGCCGCTCAGCCGCGCGCGCCGGTCGGCCGCACCCGCCGTCGAGACGACCGGCCTGGATCTCCGGATCGACGAGCGTCTCGTCGAGATCGACTTCGGCGCCGCCGAGGGGCTCACGCCCGAGGAGATCGCCGAGCGGTTCCCCGACGAATGGACGGCGTTCACCCGCGCGCCGGCCAGCAATCCCCTCCCGGCCGGGGAGCGCGGACGCGACGGCATCGCGCGCGCCCTCCCGGCGCTCGACGACCTGGTCGCCGAGTTCCCCGAGGGCCGGGTGCTCATCGTCGGGCACGCCACGCTCATCCGGCTGCTCTTCTCGGAGCTGGCGGGCATGGATCCCGACGGCTACCGCGACCTGCTGCCGGTGCTCGGCAACTGCAACCTGACGACGATCGTCTACCCGTGGGCGACGGAATCGCAGGCCATGCACCACCCTCGCATCCGCCTGCTCGGGTTCGACGTGCCGCCGTGGCGGGCGACCTGACCGCCGTGGCGGGCGGCCCGACCTCGGTTGGCGGGCCGCCCGACCTCTGCTACGGAGTGACCGCCGGCACGGCGTTGTCGATCAGCTCGTCGGCCATCTCGACGAACCACTGGCCCGCGGCCGGGTCGACCATGCCGCGCTCGGGATCCTCGGGGCCGTCCGTGCCGCGCAGGCACTCGCCGTCGGACTCGCCGGGCACCTTCACCCAGAGGTAGGCGTCGATGAGCTCGTCGCCCGTGTCGGTGGTCGGACGCAGCCCGAGCCCGCGGTCGGGCGGGTTGCACCACACCTGCGGGTCGGGGTACACCGTGGTCGGCGTCCACGGGCCCACCCCGTTGCGGCTCGTGTCGACCACGAAGTGCGCCTGCGTCGCGGGATCCCGGGTGACGCCCGTGTCGGCGTAGGCCTGGTCGTAGGCGGCATCCGTGAGTCCCCAGGTCGAGAAGTCGGCCGGGTTCGCCGGGTAGTACTGGCTCGCACACCATTCCGGCTGCCACCATGAGGCGACCGACAGGTTGATGCAGTCGGAGATCCAGGTGCCGAACTTCTGCTGGCGCTCGGTGGTCTCGTAGTTGGAGACGTTGAGGAAGAATCCGTCGGCCCGCTCGACGCCGGCCTTGATGAGCCGATCGCTGATGTCCCCGACGCCGAGCCACGCGGAGTGCGTGCCGTCGAGGTAGACGGCGGTGTTCGGCAGCGCGGCGAAGGCGTCCACGGCATGGTTCAGCATGGCGAAGCGCTCGGACGCCGCGGTCGCCGCGTCGGCCTCGGCCGGCTGGCACCACTCGAGCTGCCCGTTGATCGTCGTGTACCAGGGGATGATGCCGAGGCCGTCTGGCTCGAGGATGACGACCGCGTCCTTGTTGCCGATGCCCTTCGCGAACCCGTCGATCCAGGCCGTGTACTCTGCGGCGGACGTCGCTCCGCCTGCGGAGTACTGCGCGCAGTCGCGGAACGGCAGGTTGTAGGCGACGAGCACGGGCACCTCGTCGGCGGCGTGCGCACCGGACACGGCGCGCTTCACGTCGCGCTTCGCCTCGTTCGGGGTGCCGCCGTTGATCCAGGTGGCACTCGGGAACGAGCCGAGCAGCAGCGCATCGGCGCGGGCGTCGCCGCTGAGCGCGGTAGCCGCCTCCAGCGTGGTGCTCGAGGGGTTGGTCCACAGTTCGGCGTCGGGCGAGAGCACGTCGTTCGCGGCCTGTGCGGGCGTCGCGGCCAGCATGGACAGTGCGAGGGCGGCCGCGGCGGCGAGTGCCGTCCGTCTCGCGAGGGATGGAAGCTGCATCGGTTCCTCCGGTGGTCGGCGTCGACCGTGGTCGACGGCGGTGTCGAGGTGAGAGCGCTCTCACGAGCGATCCGAGTACCAGACTCGCCCTCCGGCGCGGCCGTGTCAAGGGGTCGGGCGGCGGCATCCGCGTGCGATCGGATGCCGCGTGCGCAGCATCAGTCGGTGGCGAACCGCTCGTCGAGCCAGCGGATCAGGTCGGCGCGCACCTCGTCGCGATTGATCTCGTTGAACACCTCGTGCCGGGCGCCCTCGTAGACGATGAGCGTCGCGTCGACGAGGCGCGCGCGTCGGATGTAGTCCTTGAGCAGCGCCCTGGCGCTCCGCTCGCCGGCCACCGGGTCGTCGGAGCCGACGAGGATGAGCAGCGGCAGCTCGGCCGGGATGCGCTTCGACGGCCGGGTCATGAGCGAGAACGACTGCGGCCAGCCGAACAGCTGCTGCAGCGTGCGGTCGGTCGTGTGCGGGTCAGCCACCCAGGCCTCGGCCACGGCGGGATCGCGGCTGAGCCATTCGACCGCGGTACCGCCGGGGCGCGCGAACCGCTTGTTGAGATCGCCGATGTTCGTGTATCCGAGCTGCAGCCACGCCGTGCCCGAGAGTACGACGGCGTCGTAGCGGTCGGGATGCCGGTTGACGATGTGCTGCGTCATGAACGACCCCCACGAGTGGCCGAGGATGACGAGCGGAACGTCGTCGCCCTCCGTCTCGCGGATGACCTCGCCGAATCGCTTGACACCGGCGATGGCCGCGCGCATGCCGCCGGGCCCGGGCCGCCCCAGCCGGTCGAGGTCGCCGCCGTGCTGCTCGACGCCCGTGCGGCCATGACCGCGGTGGTCGTCGGCCCAGACGGAGTAGCCCGCCTCGTTCAGTGCGGCGACGAGCTCGGCGTAGCGACCCAGGTGCTCGCCGATCCCGTGCGCGAGCTGCACCACCGCCGTCGGCTCGGGCACGCGCCACGCCTCGTAGTGGATGCGGATCCCGTGCGCGTCGGTGAACGTGGGCATGCCGCCATTGTGGCAGCACGGAGCGGCCGAGCGAGCACGGAACGTCCTCCGGCTCGCGGGCGGCCGGAGGCGGGTGCGCTCGCCGATCGGCGGCACGCCGGAGGGCGTGGGGACGCTCGACGGGCGACACGCCGACTCCACGCGAAAACGTCATCGAAATCCGCCGGATCTCTTGACCGGAGTGAAACAGAGCTGATCTTATATGAGCGTTCCTGCGCCCTTCAAATCACTATCAATCATTCTGGTGAAAGCGAGCAACGATGATCCTCCACCGAACACCACGCCACGGAAGGCGCCGCAGAACGGCGCTGGCCGGCGTCTGCGCGCTCGTCGCCGCGGGCCTCCTCGCGACCGCGGGCGTCTCCCCCGCCCTGGCCGCGACGCGGATGACGACGGATGCCGAGACGAGCGCGACCGCGAACGCCGCCGCTGCGGCATCCGGAACCGCCTCGACCTCCGCGGCGACGCCGGCGACCACCCCGATCGCGCCCAAGGCCGTCACTCCCGAGGTTCCCGTCGACCCGGCGGGCGCGCCCCTGGGCGCCGTCTCGGCGGTCGAGCAGGACGGCTCGAGCGTCACCCTCACGGCCGAGCAGGGCGCCATCCGGGTGAGCTTCCTCGATGCGCGCACGTTCCGCCTCGAGGCCGACCCCAGCGGCAGCTTCACCGACCCGGCGAACACCCCGCAGGGCGACCCGGCGCGCACCGCCGACATCGTGGTCGGCGACGAGAGCTTCGACGGCGCCGACGTGACGGTGGCCGACGGCGACCCGATCACCATCGCCACCGCCGACGTGACCGTGACGATCGATCGCGCGACCGGGCGGTCCTCCGCGACGCGCGCCGACGGCTCCGTCATCTGGTCGGAGTCGGCGCCCATCACCTTCGGCACCTCCTCGGCCACCCAGCACCTCGCAGCGGTCGACGGCGAGCAGTTCATCGGCGGCGGCATGCAGAACGGCCGGTCGGTGCACACGGGCGCGACGATCAACATCGCGCGCAACTTCGACTGGGACGACGACGGCTACCCCAACGCGGTGCCGTACTACATGTCGTCCAACGGCTACGGAGTGCTCCGCAACACATTCGCCCGCGGCAGCTACGACTTCGCAGGGCACACGACCACACATGAGGAGCGCCGCTTCGACGCGTACTACTTCGTGGGCGACTACAAGGCGTCGCTCGAGTCGTACACGCAGCTCACGGGCCGGCCGATGATGCCGCCCGTCTACGCCCTCGAGTACGGCGACGCCGACTGCTACAACCGCTCGAACCCGGGCTACAGCTCGTCGGGCTACGGCGACCCGCAGAACACGAAGCAGCGCACCCCGCAGGCCCTGAACATCGCGAAGCAGTTCGTCGAGCACGACATGCCGGCCGGCTGGATGCTCGTGAACGACGGCTACGGATGCGAGTACCAGCAGCTGCCCGAGACGGTGTCCTCGATCGAGGACCAGACCGACCTCAAGGTCGGCCTCTGGACGCAGCGCTCGCTCACGAACCAGGAGTTCGAGGTCGGCGAGGCCGGCGTGCGCCTGCGCAAGCTCGACGTCGCGTGGGTCGGCTCCGGCTACCGCCAGGCGCTCACCGGCTGCGAGGCCGCGCACGGCGGCATCGAGCAGTACTCCGACGCGCGCGGCACGTCGCTCATGGTGGAGGGCTGGGCGGGCTCCCAGCGGTGCGGCATGCAGTGGACCGGCGACCACACCGGCAACCTCGACGCGGTGCGCTGGCAGGTGCCGGCGCTCACGGGTGCGGGCAACTCGGGCCTCGCGTTCACGACGGGCGACGTCGACGGCATCTTCGGCGGATCGGCCGAGAGCTACGTGCGCGACCTGCAGTGGAAGGCGTTCGCACCGGCGCTCTACTCGATGAGCGGCTGGGCCCCGACCGACAAGCGGCCGTGGATGTACGGCGACGAGGCGACCGCCATCAACCGGGACTACCTGCAGCTCCGGCAGCGGCTGATGCCCTACATCTACACGCTCGCCCACGAGTCGCACCGCACCGGCGTGCCCATGATGCGCTCGATCGCGCTCGAGTACCCGACCGACCCCGGCGCCTACAGCGTCGAAGCGAACAACGAGTTCCTGCTCGGCGACGACTTCCTCGTCGCGCCGGTGTTCACCGACTCCGACGTGCGGAACGGCATCTACCTGCCCGCGGGCGACCAGTGGGTCGACTACTGGACCGGTGCGCTGCACGAGGGCGGCACGGTGCTCGACGGGCACCCGGCGCCGCTCGACCGGCTGCCGATCTTCGTGCGAGCCGGTGCGGTGATCCCCGAGGGCGTCGTGGCGCGCAACGCGTCGCTCGTGCCCGAGGACGCGCCCATCACGCTGGTGACCTACCCGCAGGGCGAGTCGACGTTCGACCTCTACGAGGACGACGAGGTGACCCGCGCCCACGCCGATGGCGAGTCGAGCACGCAGCGCTTCACGGTCGACGCACCGAAGGCCGGCAAGACCGGCACGGTGAGGATCGACCTCGGCGAGCGCGAGGGCGCGTACGACGGCAAGGTCGACGCCCGCCCGTACCGCGTCGAGGCGCACACCGGCTCGGAGCCCGACGTCGTGAAGCTCGGCAGCAGGACCCTCCCGCGGGTCGACGACGCCGCAGCGCTCGACGACGGCCCCGGCTGGACGTACGAGGCCGACCGGGCCGGGGGCGTCGTGCTGATCGCCACGGGCGCGATCGAGTCGGGGGACTCCGCGCGGCTCACGCTCACCGCCACGAGCGGCGTGGGCGGTCAGGAGGCGGATGCCGCCGCGGCATCCGTCGCCGTCGAACTCGCCGACCGGGTGTTCCAGGGGGAGCAGACCACCGTGACGGCGACGTTCCGCAACACGGGCACGAAGGCGAAGGACGACGTGGTGCTCACGCCGACGGCGCCCGAGGGCTGGACGCTGGTCTCGTCGACGGGCGACCGGGCCGGCACCGTCAAGAAGGATGGCGAGGCCACGGCCGAGTTCACCTTCGAGGTGACGGATGCCGCGGCAGCCGACCTGCAGACGGTCACCGTCACGGCGGCCTACACCTCGCAGCAGCAGCCGCGCACGGTGTCGGGCGCCAACCAGCTCTACGTCGCGTACGGGTCGCTGGCCGGTGCCTACAACGCCGTGTCCATCACCGACCTCGCGACCGCGAGGGCCGGCAACTTCGACGGCGGCGGCGCCTCGTTCTCGGCCGCGGCGCTCGCGACCGCGGGCGTGACGCCGGGCAGCACGGTCACGGTGGGCACGGGAGACGCGGCCATCGCGTACACCTGGCCCGAACCGGTGGGCACGCCGAACTCGGTGGCGCCCGCCGGCCAGACCATCGCGGTGAGCGGACAGGGCACGCACCTCGCGATCCTCGCGTCCGCGGCATCCGGCGGCGGAGTGAACCCCGAGCTCACGCTCACCTACACCGACGGCACGGTCTCGAAGCAGAACGTGTTCTTCCCGAACTGGCTGCCGCAGGCATCCGGACTCGGGGGTGCGACGGTCGCGGTGAAGTCACTCGGGCGCAACAGCGCGACCAACCCGAACGTGTACGAGTACCCGACGTACGGCTACCAGGTGTACTCCAACCTCGTACGCCTGAACCCGTCGAAGGAGCTCGCGTCGATCGTGCTGCCCAACGAGAGCCGCCTGAAGATCTTCGACTGGCAGGTCGTCGACCAGCCGCTGCCGCCGGCACCGACCGCGTCGGCGTGGGCGTCGGAGCTGAGCTGGCTCAGCGCGACGAACGGCTGGGGGGTGATCGGCAGGAACGTGGCGAACAAGGACGCCGCCAACTCGCCCGACCTGCCGCTGAAGATCAACTACACCGACCCCGCCACCGGGCAGTCGCCGGTGTACGCGAAGGGGCTCGGCGTGCACGCCCAGTCGAAGATCACGTACTACGTGGGCGGCGCGTGCTCGGCGTTCACGGCGCAGGTCGGCCTCGAGGCCGGCTTCGGCGGCAACGTGATCTTCAAGGTCGACGCCGACGGGGCCAACCGCTACCAGTCCCGCACGTTCACGCCGGGGTTCGCGCCCGAGTCGGTGGACGTCGACCTGACCGGGGTGCAGTACGTCGACCTGATCGTCGAGGCGCCCGGCAGCATCAACGGCGCCCACGGCGTCTGGGGCGATGCGAGGTTCACCTGCGACTGAGCGGATGAGGCGACACCGGAGCCCGCGTGCATGCCACGCGGGCTCCGACCCGTGTCGGGGGAGTGCTCACGCGACGCGCGTGATCTCCACGGTCACGAACAGCGCCGACGAGCTGGGGCCCGCGTAGACGCCGCGCAGCGGCGGCACGTCGCTGTAGTCGCGGCCGCGGCCCACGAGCACGTGCAGCTCGCCGACCTCGGCGAGGTTGGTGGGGTCGTAGCCCCGCCACTCCCCCGCGTACCACTCGACCCACGCGTGCGACTCGCCGATGACCGTCCGGCCGATCGCCGCGCCGGCGTCGGGGTGCAGGTAGCCCGAGACGTAGCGTGCCGGGATGCCGACCGAGCGCAGCGCGCCCAGCGCCACGTGCGCGATGTCCTGGCAGACCCCCTTGCGCTCGGCCCACGCCTCCGCGGCGGTGGAGTGCACGCCCGTGACGCCGCGCATGTACTCCATCGACGAGCCCACCGCACGGCAGATCTCGAGGGCGGTCTCGCTCACGGGCGCGCCCTCCGCCGCGATCTCGCCGGCCAGCGCGGCGACCTCGGGCGGCGGCGTGGTCGCCGCCGACAGCGTGGAGGCCTCGACGAGGGTCACCGTGCCCAGCGCGGCCTCGGCCAGTTCGGCCCAGTCGAGCTCGGTGCGCGGCACGGGCCCCGGACGCACCTCGACGAGGCTCGTCGCCGTCACCGAGAGCTCGCGGTGCGGCGTGAGCACCTCGAAGGTCGACACGCGCGTGCCCCAGTAGTCGAGGTACGAGTGCTGCGTCGCGCCCGGGCGGATGTCGAGGCCGGCCTGCAGCACGAACTGCTCGCCGCCCGAATGCGGCAGCATGCGCGCCTCGTTGTACGACGCGGTGGCCGGCTGCTCGTAGGTGAAGCCCGTGCGGTGCACGATCCGGATGCGGCTCACGAGACCTCCCCGATCCAGACCGGCGCCACGCTGGCGGGGAAGTACCGCTGGCGGATCGCCTCGCTCGCCGAGGACGTGACCCCCTGCACGTGCTCCATGTGCCCCGAGAGGTCGACGAGGATGTCGGCGATCGGGCGGTACTCGAGCTCGGAGCGGATCTGGCCGAGCAGCCGGCGGGCCTGGTCGGTCACGCCGACGCGGCCGGCTCGCGGGTCGATCTCGCGCAGCGACTCCTCGGCCCGGATGACGCTCGAGATGATCGAGCGCGGGAACAGCCGGTCCAGCAGCAGGAACTCGGCCGCCGACTGGCTGGACGGCACGCCGCGGTAGCTGCGCAGGTAGGCCTCGTAGCCGCCGCAGCTGCGCAGGATCGTGGTCCAGCTCGGGCCGCTCGCCTCGGTGAGCGATCGCGTGGCGAGCAGGCGCGCGGTCATGTCGGCACGCTCGATCGCGCGTCCGAGCGAGAAGAAGTGCCACGCCTCGTCGCGGCTCGTCGCCGAGTCCACGACGCCGATCGCGAGGGCGGAGCGATCGCGCACCCAGCGAAAGAACTCGTGCGTCTTGTCGGAGGCGACGCGCCGCGGCATCCGTGCGTTCGTCTGGTTGAGCGCCTCCCACAGCTCGGTTGAGACGATCTCCCGGGCGCGGCGGGCGTTCTCGCGCGCCGACGCGATCGAGTGCGCGATCGACGCGGGATGCGTGCGGTCGACGGCGAGCAGCGCGATCACGTCGTCGCGGCCGAGGGCCACGTCGTCGTTCGCCTCGCTGCCCATGACCGACAGCAGCGAGCGGCAGGCGGTGTCCTCGTCGATCCACGGGTCCTCCAGCAGCAGCTGCAGGTGCACGTCGAGGATCCGCGCGGTGCCGTCGCTGCGCTCGATGTAGCGGCCGATCCAGAACAGCGACTCGGCGATGCGGCTCAGCATGGGGCGCCTCCCCCATCGTCGAGCGGATGCCGCGGCGTCCGCTGCTGCTGCTGTTGCTGTTGCTGCTGGCGCGCCGGCGCATCCTCGTCCTGCGGCGACGCATCCGGTCGGTGGCTGCGGTGCGGTGCGGCCTGCTCGGCTTCGACGACCGGCGTGGACGCGGTCGCGGGGGCGCTGGCCTGGTCGGCGACGACCGCGCCGACACGGGCGCGGGCAGCCGGGGCGATGCCGGGGATCGGCCCGGTGATCGTGCCGCCGTCGAGCACCCACGTGTCCTTCGATCCGCCGCCCTGGCTGGAGTTCACCACGAGCTGGCCCTCGGGAAGCGCGACCCGCGTGAGCCCGCCCGGCAGCACCCACACGTCGTTCCCGTCGTTCACCGCGAACGGCCGGAGGTCGGCATGGCGCGGGCGCATGCCGTCCTCGACGAGTGTCGGGATCGTCGACAACTGCACCACCGGCTGCGCGATCCAGCCGCGCGGGTCGGCGAGCAGGCGGAGGCGGAGCTCGGCGAGCTCGGTGCGCGAGGCATCCGGCCCGACGACCAGGCCCTTGCCGCCCGAGCCGTCGACGGGCTTGACCACCAGCTCGTCGAGCCGGTCGAGCACCTCGGCGAGCGCGGCGGGCTCCTCGAGTCGCCACGTGTCGACGTTGGGAAGGATCGGCTCCTCGCCGAGGAAGTACCGGATGAGGTCGGGCACGTAGGTGTAGACGAGCTTGTCGTCGGCGACGCCGTTGCCGACCGCGTTCGCGATCGTCACGTGACCGAGTCGCGCGGCGAGCATCAGCCCGGGGGCGCCGAGCACCGAGTCCGGCCGGAACTGCTGCGGATCGAGGAACTCGTCGTCGACGCGACGGTAGATCACGTCGACGCGAGTGGGACCGGCGGTCGTGCGCATCCACACGCGGCCGCCGGAGCAGAACAGGTCGCGGCCCTCGACGAGCTCGACGCCCATGAGTCGCGCGAGCAGGGTGTGCTCGTAGTACGCGGAGTTGTAGACGCCCGGCGTCAGCACGACGACCGTCGGATCGTCGACGCCCTCGGGCGCGCTCGCACGCAGCGCCTGGAGCAGGCGGTTCGGGTAGTCGCCGACCGGCCGCACCCGCATCGACGTGAACAGCTCGGGCAGGGTCTGCGCCATGACCCGGCGGTTGGAGATGACGTAGCTCACGCCGCTCGGCACGCGCACGTTGTCCTCGAGCACCCGCCAGGCGCCGAGCTCGTCGCGGATCACGTCGATGCCGGAGACGTGCACGCGCACGCCGTTCGCACCCACGATGCCGGCGGCCTGCCGGTGGTAGTGGGTCGAGGAGCTGATCAGCGCCGCTGGGATCACCCCGTCGCGGATCGCGTGCTGCGGGCCGTAGACGTCGGCGAGGAACCGCTCGAGCGCGCGCACCCGCTGCGCGACGCCCGCCTCGACGATGCTCCAGTCGGAGGCCGCGATGACGCGCGGCACGGCGTCGAGCGGGAACGGTCGCTCCTCGCCCGCGAAGTCGAAGGTGACGCCCTGTGCGAGGTACGAGCTCGCCAGTGCGTCGGTGCGGCCGCGGAGCTCGTCCTGCGACATCCGCGCGAGCGCCGGGTAGAGCTCGCGGTACGGCTCGCGCACGGTGCCGGGCTCGGCGGGGAACATCTCGTCCCACGGGCGGGCGGCGCGCTTCCGCTTCCGCCCCGACCGCGTCGTGGCGTACCCGTCGAAGAGCGTTCCCATGTCGGAAGGCTTCCAGTAGTCGGTTACCGGGATGTTTCCGACACGCGACGCGCGGCGCATCCGTGGCACGGAGAAGCCCCCAGGCTCGGGCCATCCCGAGGGCTGGGGGCTTCGTTCCACTCGCTGCGGCTAGCAGGAGTTCGGCGCGCCCTGGCTGTTGGGCGGGTTCACGGTGCACTCGTCCTCGAGATCCTGGGGCTCC
The DNA here is from genome assembly GCF_004216665.1 of Agromyces ramosus. Taxonomy (GTDB): domain Bacteria; phylum Actinomycetota; class Actinomycetes; order Actinomycetales; family Microbacteriaceae; genus Agromyces; species Agromyces ramosus. The sequence continues at coordinate 1,301,634 of NZ_SGWY01000001.1, forward strand.
GGACTCGTGTTCGTCGTGTTGCCCTTCGTCTCCACCGTCGAGGTGGAGCCGACGCCGGCCTGGTTCTTCCCGGGACCTTCGAACGTCGCGCACGTCACCGTGCCCCGGTCCTTGGTACAGCCGTCTGGGAGCGGCGCTGCCGCGGCCCCCATGGCCGAGGCGCCGACCAGCAGCCCCGTCAGCGCGAAGGTTGCGAGGAGTTTCCGCATGGTTCCCCCTTGGAACGCCGGGCATGCCGATGCCCGGAACGTGAGGAGCGTCGGGTGGCACTCCCCTCCGCGCAGTCGCACCGGCGAGCGCAGATTCTCGGGTTGCACGTCCCGCGACTACGAGGAATCCTCAGGTTATGGCGGGCAACCGCGCGCGACAAGTCCCCCAATGAAGGGGGCACGCGCCGGGAGGCGCCGGACGGCCGGTCGCGGGGAACCGAGTGTCCTTAGCAAGGCTAATGAGCTAGGCTAACTATCCATGGCCACCATCGCAGAACAGAGCGCTGAGCTCCGCATGGCGACGTTCCGGCTGTCCCGGCGGCTCCGCGCGCAGAAGGCCGACCAGGGCCTCTCCGACGCCCAGTTCGCGGTGCTCGGCGTGCTCTACCGGCACGACGCGCTGACGCTCACCGAGCTGGCCGAACAGGAGCGCGTGTCCGCCCCGTCGATGAACCGCACCGTCAACTGCCTCGAGGAGTCGGGCTACATCGAGCGCGTCGCCGACGACCTCGACCGCCGCAAGGCGAACATCACCCTCACCGCTTCGGGCCGCGACGTCGTGAAGGCCACGATCTCCCAGCGCGACGCCTGGCTCACCACGCGCCTCCGCGAGCTGTCCAAGGACGACCGCGCCGCGCTGGCCCGAGCCGCCGAGCTGATGGGAGGGCTCGCGACCCAGTGAGTGCGATGTTCCGCTCCCTCGCCAGCCGCGACTATCGCATCTGGTTCATCGGCGCCCTCGTCTCCAACATCGGAGCGTGGATGCAGGCCACCGCCCAGAACTGGGTGGTGCTCACCGAGCTCACCGACACCGACGCCCTCGCCGTCGGCATCACCATGGCGCTGCAGTTCGCGCCGCAGCTCCTCCTCGTGCCGATCACGGGCCTCATCGCCGACCGGTTCGAACGCCGCAGGATCCTCATGGTCACGCAGAGCTGCCTCATGGTGCTCGGCCTCGCGCTCGGGCTGCTGCTCATCCTCGGCCACGCCGAGCTCTGGCACCTCTACGGCTTCGCGCTGGCCCTCGGCCTCGTGAACGCGGTCGACACGCCCGCGCGCCAGACGTTCGTCGCCGACCTCGTGTCGGGGTCGAACATGTCGAACGCGGTCGCGCTCAACTCGGCGTCCTTCAACGCCGCACGCATGATCGGCCCGGCCGTCGCGGGATTCCTCATCGCGCTCGTCGGTTCGGGCTGGGTCTTCGTCATCAACGCGTTCACCTTCGTGGCCGTGCTCGTCGCGCTCGCGATGCTGCGCGGCATGACGGTGCACCGGATGCCGCGGGCGACCGGCTCCGGCAGCCAGTTCGTGGCGGGCTTCCGCTACGTCGCGCGGCGTCCCGACCTCGTGATCGTGTTCGTGATCGTCTTCCTCATCGGCGCGTTCGGCATGAACTTCCCGATCTTCTCCTCGACCATGGCGGTCGAGTTCGGGCGCGGCGCCGGCGAGTACGGCGTGCTCAACTCGATCCTCGCGATCGGCTCGCTCACCGGCGCGCTCCTCGCGGCGCGACGCGAGCGGGCGCGCATGCGGGTCATCATCCTCGCCTCGGCCTTCTTCGGCGTCGCCGTGCTCATCGCCGCATTCATGCCGACGTACTGGGCCTTCGCGGCCTCGACCATCCTCATCGGATTCGGCGCGGTGTCGATCCTCACCACCGCGAACGGGTACGTGCAGACCACGACCGATCCCGAGCTGCGCGGCCGCGTGATGGCGCTCTACATGGCGATCCTCGTCGGCGGCACGCCCATCGGCGCCCCGATCGTCGGCGCCGTCGCCGACACGTGGGGTCCTCGCTGGGCGCTCGGCGTGGCCGCGGTCGCGGCGGGTGCGGCCGCGCTCATCGGCCTCGGCTGGCTCGTCTTCGCGCGGGGAATGCACCTCGCGCGGCATCCGCGGGCCCGCTGGCGGCCCGTCGTGCGATTCGCGGACGCCCCGACGGCCGCGATCGCGGTCATCCCCACGCGACCCGTGCGGGTGGTGCGCGACCAGGGCTCCCCGCCCCGCGAGCTCCGGGACCACGGGGAGCTCGTGCCGTCGGTGCCGAACGCACGGCTCGTGCCGGCCGACTTCTCCGAGGAGGTCGCGCTCACCTCGCCGATCCCGGTGCCACGGTCGCACCCACGCGACCGCGCGGCGCCGCATCCCGACGTCGCCGCACCGCACCGCGACGTGGCCGCATCGCGGCCCGCGTCGGCGCACCCCCGCACGCACGCACGCGGCACGCCGCCGGCGCCGGAGCGGACGACGCGCTGACCGCGTGCGAGCGGTGCCGTCAGCCCCCGGTCGAGGCGCGCACGACCAGCTCGGGCTGGAACACCACCTGCTGCCGCTCGAACTCCTCACCGCGCTCGGCCTCCTTCAGGAGCAGGTCGACCGCGGTGTAGCCGATGAGCGACGCCGGCTGGCGGATCGACGAGAGCGGCACCACCGCGGCCGAGGCGAAGTCGATGTCGTCGTAGCCGATGAGTGCGACCTCGTCGGGGACGCGCACCGAGCCCTGCATCATCAGCGCCTGCAGCACGCCCATGGCGAGCAGGTCGTTCGCCGCGAACACCGCATCCGGGCGTTCGGCGGGCCGGCGCTCCCGGATCGCCTCGCCCGCCGCGCGACCCTGCAGCACGGTCAGCGAATCGGTCTCGATGACCTCGAGGGTCATCCCCGGCGTCGCCGCGACCGCGCGACGCGCGCCCTCCAGCCGGTCGGCGACCTGGCGGATGCTCGACGGACCGCCGACGAACGCGATACGGCGACGCCCGGTCTCGGCGAGGTGGCGCACGGCGAGCTCGCCGCCGACGACGTCGTCGACGGCCACCGACGAGTAGCTGCGGTCGGCGGCCTCGCGGTCGACGAGCACCACCGGCGTGCCGCGTGCGCGGAGCCGGGCCAGGCGCGGCAGGTCGTCGGCGAGCGGTGAGATGAGCACGCCGTGCACCCGCTGCTCCTCGAACAGGTCGAGGTACGAGCCCTCGCGGTCGGCGTTCTCGTCGCTGTTGCCGAGCAGGATGGTCATGCCGTCCTCCGCCGCGCGATCCTCCGCGCCGCGGGCGACATCCGTGAAGAACGGGTTGCGCACGTCGAGCACGACGAGCCCGATGGATCGGCTCCGGCCGGCGCGCAGCTGCCGCGCCGCGTCGTTGCGCACGAAGCCGAGCTCCGCGATCGCGGCGATCACCCGCTCCACCGTGGCGGGGGCGACCTTGTCGGGACGGTTCAGCACGTTCGAGACCGTGCCCACCGACACGGATGCCGCGGCCGCGACGTCCCGCACGCTCACTGCCATCGGATCCCCTCGTCGATCGCCGCCCGCACATGCCGATGAGACGCAACCCGGCTCGTTCACACAGTATTGCGCATCGTGCGCCCAAAATGAATCGAATCAATAACGAGATCGGACAGAGGTTGACGCCAGCGGCCGATAGCCCTAGCATCGGGTTACTGAAACGATTCATTCCTCAACGCGGAGGTGCGTGCTACCGATGTCGCCAGAACCGACCACCGACGTCGGCACACCACCGCCGACCGTGCTCGCCCTGCGCCACGCCGCGAAGACCTTCGGTCCCGTGGTCGCCCTGGCCGATGGCACGATCGAGCTTCGTGCAGGCGAGATCCACGCCCTCGTGGGTGAGAACGGCGCGGGCAAGTCGACCCTCGTGAAGATCCTCGCCGGCCTCTACCACCCGGATGCCGGGGAGTTCACCGTCGACGGGCAGCCGGTCGCCTTCCGTACGGTCGCCGACAGCAAGGCCGCCGGCATCTCGGTCATCTACCAGGAGCCGACGCTCTTCCCCGACCTCACGGTCGCCGAGAACATCTTCATCGGGCGCCAGCCGAAAGGGCGAAGCGGCCTGATCAGCCGCGCACGCATGCGCACCGAGGCGCGCTCGCTGTTCGAGCGGCTCGGAGTGCCGATCGATCCCGACCGCATCGCCGAGGGCCTCTCGATCGCCGATCAGCAGATCATCGAGATCGCGAAGGCGATCTCACTCGACGCGAAGGTGGTCGTGATGGACGAGCCGACCGCGGCGCTCTCGGGGGTCGAGGTCGACCGCCTCTTCGCCGTGGCCCGCGGGCTCCGCGATGGCGGCGCCGGGATCCTGTTCATCTCGCACCGCTTCGACGAGATCTTCGCGCTCACCGACCGCATCACCGTGATGCGCGACGGCCGCTACATCGGCACCCACGACACCGCCGCCGTCACGACCCCGGTCATCGTGCGCGAGATGGTCGGCCGCGACATCGCACAGCTCTTCCCCAAGGTCGAGGCCGAGATCGGCGACGCCGTGCTCACGGTCGAAGGGCTCTCGAGTGCGGGCGTGTTCAGCGACATCGACTTCGAGGTGCGCTCCGGCGAGATCGTCGCCCTCGCCGGACTCGTCGGCGCCGGCCGTACCGAGGTCGCGCGGGCGGTGTTCGGCATCGACGGCTACGACCGGGGGAGCGTCGAGCTGCTCGGCCGACCGCTACGTCCGCGTGATCCACAGGCCGCCATCGACGCCGGCATCGGGTTCGTCCCCGAGGACCGGCGCAAGCAGGGGCTCGTCATGGACCTCTCGGTTGCCCGGAACGCGACGCTGACCTTGCGCAACTCGCTCGCGCGGTTCGGCCTCATCAACGGCGCCCGCGAACGCGCCGTCGCCGCGGAGTGGACGAAGCGCCTCCAGGTGAAGACGGGCTCGCAGGAGTACACGGTCGCCACACTGTCGGGGGGCAACCAGCAGAAGGTCGTCCTCGCCAAGTGGCTCGCCACCGAGCCGAAGCTCCTCATCGTCGACGAGCCCACCCGCGGCATCGACGTGGGTACGAAGGCCGAGGTGCACCGACTCCTCTCCGACCTCGCGGGGCGCGGCATCGCGATCCTGATGATCTCGTCAGAGCTTCCCGAGGTGCTCGGCATGGCCGACCGGGTCCTCGTCATGCACGAAGGCCGTATCACCGCCCAGCTCGATCGAGCGGATGCCACACCTGAAGCCGTGATGCACGCGGCGACCGCCTCACGGGAGCACAGCGCATGACCGACACCGTCACGTCGACGCCCACGCCGGCGCCGACTCCCCCGCCCCGGAAGTCCCGAGTGGGCGGCTCGCGCCTCGCCGCGGTGCTGCGCCTGCGCGAGTTCCCGGTCGCGCTCGCGCTCATCCTGCTTGTGCTCATCACGTACGCGGCCAACCCGCTCTTCCTCTCGCCGCAGGGCACGAAGGACCTGCTGCTCAACGCGACGATCATCATCATCCTCGCCGTCGGCCAGGCGATCGTGATCATCACACGCAACGTCGACCTGTCAGTGGGATCGATCCTCGGCCTGGTCGCATTCGGCACCGGTTCGCTCTTCGCGAACGTGCCCGGCATCCCGATCATCGCGGTCTTCGCGGTCGGGCTCGCCTTCGGCGCGATCCTCGGCGCGATCAACGGCCTCCTCGTGACCCTCGCCCGCGTGCCGGCGCTCGTCATCACGCTCGGCACGCTGTACATCTACCGCGGCCTCAACAATGCGTGGGCCGGCGGCACGCAGTACTTCGCTGGCGACCGCCCGGATGAGTTCGGCGCGCTGTCGGTCGACACGATCCTCGGTTTCCCGATCATCACGCTGCTCGCCGTCCTCGTGGTCGTCATCGTCGCGATCGTCATGGCGGGCACGCGAGCGGGTCGCGACCTCTACGCGATCGGATCCGATCCCGACGCCGCGACCCTCTTCGGCATCCCGGTCGGCCGCCGCGTCTTCATCGCCTTCGCCGTGAACGGGCTGCTCGCAGGCCTCGCGGGCGTGCTCTACGCTTCCCGCTTCAATTCCGTGGGCGCGACGACGGGAACGGGCCTCGAGCTCGACGTCGTCGCTGCGGCGGTCGTCGGCGGCGTCGCGATCTTCGGCGGCAGCGGCTCGGTGGTCGGCGCCGCGATCGGCGCCCTCCTCCTCACGACGATCACGAGCGCGCTCACCGCGCTGCGGGTCGACAAGTTCTGGCAGCAGGCGATCGTGGGCGTGCTCATCCTCGCCGCGATCATCATCGACCGCGTCGCGAGCATCCGAACCGCTCGCCGACTCCGAATGAGCGAGGCACGCGATGTCTGACCCCCGAAGCACGGAGACGGTGGAGCCCACCGCGACGTCGACCGTCTCGGCCGACACGACGAAGACGCTCCGCGACGAGCCGCGCGGCCGCACCGGCTGGGCCCGCATCCTGCTCGGGCGCGACGCGATCATGATCTACCTGCTCATCGCGACGATCATCATCGCGATGATCTCGATCCCCCGCTTCGCGTCGCCCGTGACCGTCGGCTTCCTCCTGCTCGACGTGATCCCGGTGCTGCTCATCGCGATGCCGATGACCCTCATCATCATCACGGGCGAGATCGACCTGTCGGTCGCGTCGATAGCGGGACTCACGAGCGCCCTCATGGGCGTGCTCTGGCAGGCCGGGTGGGACATCGGAATCGTGCTCGTCCTCGGACTGGTGATCGGCGTTCTCGCCGGCATGTTCAACGGCTTCCTCGTCGCCGTCTTCGGGCTTCCGTCGCTGGCGGTGACGATCGGCACCCTGGCGCTGTTCCGCGGGCTCGCGCTCGTCGTCATCGGCGACAACGCCGTCGCGAACTTCCCGCCCGAGCTCACGGGGTTCTTCACATCGAAGATCGGCGCGACCGGAATCCCCACCGTCATGATCGGCGTGGTGCTCATCGTGGCCGTCTTCGGTGTGATCCTGCACTTCACCCCATTCGGGCGCGGCCTCTACGCCCTCGGGTTCAGCACCGAGGCGGCGAGGTTCGTGGGCATCCACGTTGCCCGATCGAAGTTCTGGCTCTACGTCGCATCCGGTGGCGTGTCGGCCCTCGCCGGCATCTTCTGGACGCTCCGCTACTCGAGCGCCCGGTCCGACAACGCGAGCGGGCTCGAGCTCGCGGTGATCGCGGCAGTGCTCCTCGGCGGCGTGTCCATCTTCGGCGGCAAGGGCTCGATCCCGGGCGTCGTCGCCGGTGTCCTCCTCATCGGCACGATCAACTATGCGCTGCGACTCGGACGCGTCTCCGATGTCGTGCTCATCATCGTCACCGGCACGCTGCTGATCGCCTCGGTCGTCGCACCGAGCATCTTCGATGCCGTGAAACGCCGACGCCACGATCGCCGTGTGCGCCGCGAACTCCCCCAGGCTCAGCCCTCGGGGTCGGTCAGCGCCTAGCACCTGGCGCATGAAGGAAGGAAGAGACAATGGAGTTGTTCCGCACTCGCACCGGTCGGGCCACACGCGCCCGCCGGATCGCGACCATCGCCGCAAGCGCGGCGACCATCGCCCTCATCGCCACGGGTTGCGCCGCCGGCGGGGGCTCGGAGTCCGGCGAAGGCTCGGGCGCCGAGGGCGACCAGACGATTACGTTCATCCCGAAGCAGCTCAACAACCCGTACACCGACGTGGTGCTCGGCGGCGGCGAGGAAGGCGCTGAGGAGGCAGGCTTCGCGTCGAGCGCGGTCGTCGGTCCGCTCGACGCGAGCGCGTCGAGCCAGGTCTCGTTCATCAACGCCGAGACCCAGGCAGGCACGAACGTCATCGTCATCGCCGCGAACGACCCCGACGCGGTCTGCTCCGCGCTCGAGGAGGCGCGAACCGGCGGGGCCAAGATCGTCGCCTTCGACTCCGACGCGAACCCCGACTGCCGCGATGTGTTCATCAGCCAGGTCGTGGCGAAGGAGGTCGCGCTCATCCAGGTGGAACTCATCGCCGAGCAGATCGGCGGCGCCGGTGAGATCGCGATCCTCTCGGCCACCGCGAACGCCACCAACCAGAACGAGTGGATCAAGTTCATGGAGGAGGAGCTCGCGTCGAACCCCGACTACGCCGACATCGAGCTCGTCGCGAAGGTCTACGGCGACGACGACGACACGAAGTCGTTCCAGGAGGCCCAGGGCCTCATGCAGGCGTATCCGAACCTGAAGGGCATCATCTCGCCAACGACGGTCGGCATCGCCGCGACGGCGCGTTACCTCTCCGAGTCGGAGTACAAGGGCAAGGTGGCCCTCACGGGTCTCGGTCTGCCCAACGAGATGCGCCCGTTCGTGAAGGACGGCACCGTCACCGAGTTCGCACTGTGGGACCCGGCGCAGCTCGGCTATGTGGCGGCGTTCGCCGGCAAGGCCCTTGCTGACGGCGACATCACCGGCGCGGTCGGCGACACGTTCGAGGCCGGCGAGCTCGGCGAGCGCGAGATCGAAGAGGGCGGCATCGTCATCGTCGGTCCGCCCACCGTGTTCAACGCCGACAACATCGACGACTACGACTTCTAGTCGCTGAACCCGGGCGGATGCCGCGAGCCGCGGCTGCGGCATCCGCCCACTCTTCAGGCACCCGCCTGTACGCCGTTTCGGAGTTCCGCAGGACCGCCCGCCACCCGCGGACACCGGCGGAGCTGCCGAATCCGTGGACAGACCCGCCAAGCTCACGAAGGAGTGACGACCCATGACCGACGCACCCGCACGCGACGTGAGCGGACTGCTGCCGCCGAAGGCGCGGCGCAAACCGCGCATCGGCCTGGTCGCCGGCGGACTCGGCACCTACTGGCCGCAGTTCCCCGACCTGCTGCCCCAGCTGCAGGAGTCCGCACGCTACGTGTCGGAGCGATTCCGCGGCATGGACGCCGAGGTGACCGACGTCGGCTTCATCTCCGACGCGCAGGAGGGCTCGGTCGCCGCCGAGCAGCTGCGGCAGGCCGACTGCGACCTCATCGTGTTGTTCCTCACGACCTACCTCACGTCGTCGATGGTGCTGCCGATCGCGCAACGCGCGAACACGCCCGTGCTCGTGATCGACCTGCAACCGACCGAGAAGATGGACCACGCCTCGTTCGACACCGGCAAGTGGCTGGCGTACTGCGGGCAGTGCCCGGTGCCCGAGGTCGGCAACGTGTTCCGGCGGGCCGGTATCCCGTTCCGCAGCGTCTCGGGCTGGCTGCGCCAGGAGTCGGCGTGGCAGCGCATCGAGCGCTGGATCAATGCGGCGCACGTTCGCGCGGCGCTCCGCCACGCGCGACACGGCCTCATGGGCCACGTCTACCCGGGCATGCTCGACGTGTCGACCGACCTCACGCTGCTGCCCGTCACGTTCGGCTCGCATGTCGAGGTGCTCGAGTTCGATGACCTGCGGGTTCGCGTCGAGCGGGTCACCGACGCCGAGACGAGCGACCGGATGTCCCTCGCCCGCGAGATCTTCACGCTCGACGACACGGTCAACGACGAGGACTTCGCCTGGGGCGCCCGCGTCTCGGTGGGACTCGATCGCCTCGTCGAGGACTTCGATCTCGATTCGCTCGCCTACTACCACCGCGGACTCGACGGCGAGCAGCACGAACGCCTTGGGGCGGGCATGATCCTCGGTGCGTCGCTCCTGACGGCGAGGGGCATCCCCGCGACGGGCGAGTACGAGTTGCGCACCACGGTCGCCCAGCTCGCGACGCAGGTCGTCGGCGCGGGCGGGTCGTTCTGCGAGATCCAGGCGCTCAACTTCGAAGACAACGTGGTCGAGATGGGCCACGACGGCCCGGCGCACCTCGCGGTGTCGGCCCGCGACCCGCTGCTGCGGGGGCTCGGCGTCTACCACGGCAAGCGCGGTTGGGGCGTCTCGGTCGAGTTCGACGTGCAGTCCGGGCCGGTCACGCTGCTCGGACTCGGGCAGGACCGCGACGGCGGCCTCGCGTTCGTGGCGTCCGAGGGCACCGTGGTGCCGGGACCGCTGCTCGAGATCGGGAACACGACCAGTCGGGTCGACTTCGGGCGCGACCCGGGCGAGTGGGTCGATGAGTGGTCGGCGACCGGGATCGGCCATCACTGGTCGTTGTCGGTCGGCCATCGTGCCGGCGATTACCGCGCGGCGGCCTCGCTGCTCGGTATCGACTACCGGGAGGTGTGAGGCGCGTGTACTGTGATGGAAAGCGCATTCCCGATTGCGAAGCCGAACGTCGTGATCTAAACTTGAAACGATTCATTCACGAGAGAGACGGAACTCGACGATGAGCGAGACCAGCGGCCCAGGCGTCGCGCCCTTCGAACGCGTGTGCTTCCAGCTCCAGGTGAAACCCGAGCGCATCGATGAGTACCGCGAGCGCCATGCCGCTGTCTGGCCCGACATGCTCGAGGCCCTCAAGGCGACCGGTTGGAACAACTACTCTCTCTTCCTTCGCGATGACGGACTGCTCATCGGCTACGTCGAGACGCCGTCGATCGTTGACGCCCAGGCCGCGATGGCGCGCACCGACGTGAACGCCCGATGGCAGGCCGAGATGGGCGACTTCTTCGTCGACCTCGACGTGCCGCCCGACGAGGGATTCGTCAGGCTCACCGAGGTGTTCCACCTCGAGGACCAGCTCGCCGCGCTCGACGACGACGCGGCATCCGACCCCGCCCTCAGCGGCACCAGCACAGAAAGCAGCGACTCGTGAGCACCCTTCCCAGCAACCTCCTCGACCAGCTCGAACTGCAGTCGATCGAGCTCCCCTCCTGGGCGTTCGGCAACTCGGGCACCCGCTTCAAGGTGTTCGCCACGCCGGGCACGCCCCGCGACCCGTACGAGAAGATCGCGGATGCCGCGCAGGTCCACGCGTACACGGCGCTCGCGCCGACGGTGGCGCTGCACATCCCGTGGGACAAGGTCGACTCCTACGACGACCTGCGCAAGCACGCCGAAGACCAGGGCGTCGCGCTCGGCACCATCAACTCGAACACCTTCCAGGACGACGACTACAAGTTCGGCGCACTCACGCACGAGGACGCCGCCGTACGGCAGAAGGCGATCGACCACCACTTCGAGTGCATCGACATCATGCACGCGACCGGCAGCCGTGACCTGAAGATCTGGCTCGCCGAGGGCTCGAACTACCCCGGCCAGGCCGACCTGCGCGGCCGTCAGGACCGCCTGCACGAGTCGCTCGCCACGATCTACGAGCGCCTCGGCGACGAGGACCGCCTCGTGCTCGAGTACAAGTTCTTCGAGCCGGCGTTCTACCACACCGACGTTCCCGACTGGGGCACGAGCTACGCCCAGGTCGCGGCGCTCGGCGACAAGGCGATGGTCTGCCTCGACACGGGCCACCACGCGCCCGGCACGAACATCGAGTTCATCGTCATGCAGCTGCTGCGCCTCGGCAAGCTCGGCTCGTTCGACTTCAACTCGCGGTTCTACGCGGACGACGACCTCATCGTGGGCGCCGCGGACCCGTTCCAGCTGTTCCGCATCATCTTCGAGGTGATCCGCGGCGGCGGCTTCAACCACCCCGACGTGGCATTCATGCTCGACCAGTGCCACAACGTCGAGGACAAGATCCCCGGCCAGATCCGCTCCGTGCTCAACGTGCAGGAGATGACGGCTCGCGCGCTCCTCGTCGACACCGACGCCCTGCGTGCGGCGCAGGTCGCCGGCGACGTGCTCGAGGCCAACCGCATCTTCATGGACGCGTTCTACACCGATGTGCGGCCCGCCCTCGCCGAGTGGCGCGAGTCGCGCGGCCTGCCCGCCGACCCGATGGCCGCGTTCGCGGCATCCGGATACCTCGCCCGGATCGCGGCCGACCGCGTCGGCGGCGTGCAGGCCGGATGGGGCGCCTGAGCCGATGACGCAGCAGACGCCGTTCGCCGCGGCCGACGGCCTCGTGCGGGTGTACCCGGCGGATGCCGCGGGGGCCCGTCCGACGCCGTGCCTCGTGTGGGCGCATGGCGGCGGCTTCGTCGCGGGCGACCTGGACATGCCCGAGGCCGACCGGCTGGCCCGGACCTTCGCCGCGCGCGGCGTCACCGTCGTCTCGATCGACTACCGCCTCGTGGGCGACGGCGCCGGACGGTATCCCGCAGGCTCGGACGACGTGCTCGCGGCGTGGCGCTGGACCCTCGAGCACGCCGAGGAGCTCGGCCTCGATTCCACGCGGCTCGCGATCGGCGGGGCCAGCGCCGGCGCGAACCTCGTGACGGGCGCCGTGCTACGGCTGCTCGGCCGTGCTCCGGCGGCGACCGGCCCGGCACTGCCCGCCGGCGTCTTCCTCGCCTATCCGACCCTGCTCGCGGTGCAGCCCGCGCCGGGGCCCGAGCTCCGCGCCGCACTCGACGCGAACCCCGCGGCCGACCGGTTCGGCCCCGACGCCGTGCGCGACATGTACGAGACCTACCTCGGCGGCTCCGTCGACGACGCGCCGCTCACCGCGGTGCCGGGTCTCGCCGAACCGTCCGACGTCGTCGGCTTCCCGTCGACGATCGTCGTGAACGGCGACGTCGACGAGCTCCGCGTCTCCGGCGAGCTCTTCGCGGCGACCCTCGCCGCGGCCGGCGTCCCCGTCGAGCTCGCGTTGGAGCCCGGTACCGAGCACGGCCACCTCAACGAGGCCGACGAGCCCGCCGCATCCGCCACCGTCGACCGCGTCGCCGCCTGGATCGACCGCGGGTTCGAGCCCGCGGCATCCGGTGCGCTCGCGGCATCCGGCCACACGACCACCACCTGAACCCCACGAAGGAACCACCTCATGACGAACCAGGCAGCTGCCGACCTCATCGCGCGGTCGAACCGCCTCGGCGCCGACCCGAAGAACACGAACTACGCCGGCGGCAACACGTCGGCGAAGGGCACCGAGACCGATCCGGTCACCGGCGAGCCCGTCGAGCTGCTCTGGGTGAAGGGCTCGGGCGGCGACCTCGGCACCCTCACCGAACAGGGCCTCGCGGTGCTTCGGCTCGACCGCCTGCGCGCACTCGTCGACGTCTACCCGGGCGTCGACCGCGAGGATGAGATGGTCGCCGCGTTCGACTACACGCTGCACGGCAAGGGCGGCGCGGCGCCGTCGATCGACACGGCCATGCACGGCCTCGTCGACGCGGCGCACGTCGACCACCTGCACCCCGACTCCGGCATCGCCATCGCGACGGCCGCCGACGGCGAGGAGCTGACACGGAAGATCTTCGGCGACAGGGTCGTGTGGGTGCCCTGGCGCCGACCGGGCTTCCAGCTGGGCCTCGACATCGCCGAGGTCAAGGCGCAGAACCCGCAGGCGATCGGCTGCATCCTCGGCGGGCACGGCATCACGGCGTGGGGCGACACGTCGGAGGAGTCCGAGCAGAACTCGCTCTGGATCATCGACACCGCCGCGGCCTACATCGCCGAGCACGGCACGGCCGACCCCTTCGGCGCCGAGCTCGAGGGGCACGGTCCGCTCGAGGCATCCGAGCGCCGGGCGAAGGCCGCCGCGCTGGCGGCGACGATCCGCGGGCTGGCGAGCCACGACCGGCCGATGGTCGGCCACTTCACGGATGCCCCCGAGGTGCTCGACTTCCTCGCCCGCAGCGAGCACCCCCGCCTCGCCGCGCTCGGCACGAGCTGCCCCGACCACTTCCTGCGCACGAAGGTCAAGCCCATGGTGCTCGACCTGCCCGCCAGCGCGTCGATCGAGGACTCGGTCGCGCGCCTGAAGGAGCTGCACGAGGCCTACCGCGCCGACTACCAGGCGTACTACGACGCCCACGCCACGGCGGAGAGCCCCGCGATCCGCGGCGCCGACCCGCTCATCGTGCTCGTGCCCGGCGTCGGCATGTTCAGCTACGGCGCGAACAAGCAGACCGCCCGCGTCGCCGGCGAGTTCTACGTCAACGCGATCAACGTGATGCGGGGCGCCGAGGCGCTCTCCACGTACTCCCCCATCTCCGACGCCGAGAAGTTCCGCATCGAGTACTGGGCGCTCGAGGAGGCGAAGCTCCAGCGCATGCCGAAGCCGAAGCCGCACGCGACCCGCATCGCGCTCGTCACCGGCGCGGCATCCGGCATCGGCAAGGCCATCGCGACCCGCCTCGCCGCCGAGGGCGCCTGCGTCGTGATCGCCGACCTCGACCTCGAGAAGGCGCAGGCCGCCGCCGCCGAGATCGGCAACGCCGACGTGGCGATCGGGGTGCAGGCGAACGTGACGGATGCCGCGGCGGTCCAGGCCGCGATCGACGACGCGGTGCTCGCCTTCGGCGGGCTCGACCTCGTGGTGAACAACGCGGGCCTGTCGCTGTCGAAGCCGCTGCTCGAGACCACCGAGGCGGACTGGGACCTGCAGCACGACGTCATGGCCAAGGGCTCGTTCCTCGTGTCGAAGGCCGCCGCGCGGGTGCTCATCGACCAGGGCCTCGGCGGCGACATCATCTACATCTCCTCGAAGAACTCCGTGTTCGCCGGGCCGAACAACATCGCCTACTCCGCGACGAAGGCCGACCAGGCCCATCAGGTGCGCCTGCTCGCGGTCGAGCTCGGCGAGTACGGCATCAAGGTCAACGGCATCAACCCCGACGGCGTCGTGCGCGGCTCGGGCATCTTCGCGAGCGGATGGGGCGCCAACCGCGCCAAGACCTACGGCATCGAGGAGGAGGACCTCGGCAAGTTCTACGCCCAGCGCACGATCCTCAAGCGCGAGGTGCTCCCCGAGAACGTCGCGAACGCCGTGATCGTGCTCACCGGACCCGAGCTCTCGCACACCACCGGCCTGCACCTCCCGGTCGACGCGGGCGTCGCCGCCGCCTTCCTGCGATGAGCGCGGGGACCGGCGGCGTGCCGGGCGGGGGCACCGTCGCGGCGGTCGACCTCGGCGCGACCAGCGGACGCGTCATCCTCGGCCGTGTCGACGGACGGGCGGGCACGCTCGAGCTCGACCACGTCGCGCGGTTCCCGAACGACCCCGTGCGCCTCGCGTCCGGCCTGCACTGGGACTTCACGGGCCTGTACCGCGACGTGACGCGCGGGCTCGCCGACGCCTTCCGCCGCGATCCGGCGGTCGCCTCGATCGGCGTCGACTCGTGGGCGGTCGACTACGGCCTCCTCCGCGGCGACCGGCTGCTCGGCGAGCCGTTCCACTACCGCGACGAGCGCAACGAGCGCGGCGTCGAGGCGGTGCACCGGGTCGTCCCCTTCAAGAGCCTCTATCGCCGCAACGGCCTCCAGTTCCTGCCGTTCAACACGATCTACCAGCTCGCCGTCGAACGAGACGGCGGATGCCTCGACCTCGCCGATTCCCTGCTGCTCGTGCCCGACCTCGTCGGCTTCCAGCTCACGGGGGCGCGGGTGTCCGAGCGCACGAACGCGTCGACCACGGGCCTCGTCGGCGTGGAGTCGGGCGAGTGGGACGACGAGCTCATCGAGCGGCTCGGGCTCGCGGCATCCGTCTTCGCGCCGCTCGTCGACCCCGGCGAGTCGATCGGCGGACTGCGTCCGCGCGTCGCCGCCGACCTCGGCGCGCCGGCGGGGATCGAGGTCGTGGCGGTCGGCTCGCACGACACGGCGTCCGCCGTGGTCGCCGTGCCGATGCGCGCCGAGTCGGCGGCCTACATCTCGTGCGGCACGTGGGGCCTCGTCGGCGTCGAGCTCGAGCGCCCGGTGACGACGGATGCCGCACGGCTGGCGAACTTCACGAACGAGGGCGGCGTCGACGGGCGCGTGCGGTTCCTGCACAACGTGATGGGACTCTGGCTGCTCTCGGAGTCGGTGCGCTGGTGGGAACGCGACGGCGAGCGGATCGACCTGCCCGAGCTGCTCGCGGCCGCGGCATCCGTCACGGCCCCGGTCCCGGTGTTCGACGCGAACGACTCGAGCTTCCTCGCCCCGGGCGACCTGCCCGGCCGCATCACCGAGTGGTGCCTGGATCGCGGCATCGCCGCGCCGCAGGGCCGGGCCGAGTTCGCCCGCTCGATCATCGAGAGCCTCGCCGAGGCGTTCGCCGGGGCCGTGCGCGACGCGTCCATCCTCTCGGGGGTCGACGTCGAGACGATCCACATCGTGGGTGGCGGCGCTCTCAACGGCCTGCTCTGCCAGCGCACCGCCGACCGCGCCGGGTTGCCCGTGCTGGCCGGGCCCGTCGAGGCGACCGCGATCGGCAACGTGCTCGTGCAGGCCCGCGCCCAGGGCTTCGCGGGCGGGGACCTCGAGTCGCTGCGTGCGCTCGTCGCCTCGGCGTTCGCACCGACACGCTACGAGCCCTCAGCCTCCTGACCGGGTCAATGCCCGTGCGCGAGCTGCTGCAGCAGGACCACGGCGAGACCGAGCGCCACGAGGGCGCCGAGCGCGACGAGCTGCTTCCACCACGCGACCTGAGTCCGGCGCACCGCCACGAAGCCGATGAGGCCGAGGGTCACGAGGTAGACGACGGACGCGGCACGCAGCGCTCCGTCGAGCTCCAGCACGCCGAACGCCGCGAGCGCGAGGAGGATCAACGGCACGCCCGCCGAGGCGATCGCGGTGCCCGAGACGCGCAGCATGCGCCCCAGCTCGGTGCGGTCTGGGAACGCCGCGTGCACCGCGAGGTGCGCGATGACGTCGGCCACGAAGCCCGCGGCCGTGATCGCCACGATGCCGACGAGGAGCGTGAGGGCGGCCCGGTTCGCCGAGACGTGCTCGACGTTCGCCTGCTGCACCAGGACGATGGCGAGGCCGGTGAACGTGGCGTAGATGCGTTCCTTCAGCGCCTCGGCCCGCTCGTCGACGGGCCGCTCGGGGCGTGCCCGCTCGCGCTCGCCGAGCTCACGGTCGACCTCGCCGCCGGCGGCCCCACCCTCGTCGCGCTCCACCATGCGCGTCACGGTAGCAGTCGCGCCCAGCGCGCATCAGGCCATGACGGATGCCGCGGCGGGCGCGCGGCCGCGGGCCCGTTCGGTGTCGCGCATGCCGCGCGCTGCCTCCGCTCTCCGTGCGGCATCCGCTCTGCGAGCGGCATCCGCTCTGGGAGGATCGGATCATGACCGATGCCCGCCGCCACCTGCTCGTGACCCTGCCCGGCGCGACCCTGCGTCGCGAGCTCGAGCGAACGCCCGGCGGCGTGCCCGACGGGGTGGAGCTCCGCGAATGGGGCCTCGCCGGACCCCCGCCCGTGGAGCCCGGAACGCGCATCGACCTCGTCGTGCCGCCGTACATGGGTGCGGCCGACCGGCTCGGCGCCTTGGATGGCGTCGACGTGGGGCTCGTGCAGTCCCAGTCGATCGGGTACGACGACGTGCCCGGCGCGCTGCCGCCCGGACACGTCTTCGCGAACGCGGCGAGCGTGCACGAGACCTCGACCGCGGAGCTCGCCCTGGCGCTCGTGCTCGCCGCGCAACGCGGGATCCCCGATTTCGTGCGCGCCGCGAGCGAGGGGCGATGGGCGCCCGCCCGCCACGAGAGCCTCGCCGATCGCCGCGTGCTGCTCCTCGGCTATGGCGGGGTGGGCCGGGCGATCGAGGAGCGACTCGCGCCGTTCGAAGTCGAGCTCACACGTGTCGCGAGCCGCGCCCGCGACGACGAGTCCGGGCGCATCCACGGCATCGACGAACTGCCGCAGCTGCTCCCCGCCGCCGAGGTCGTGATCGTCGCGGTCCCCCTCAACGACGCGACCACCGGGCTCGTCGATCGCGAGTTCCTCGCGGCGGTTCCCGACGGCGCACTCGTGGTGAACATCGCTCGCGGACGCGTCGCCGACACCGACGCGGTACTCGCCGAGGCGCGCGCCGGCCGGCTCCGCTTCGCGCTCGACGTCACCGACCCCGAACCGCTGCCCCAGGGGCATCCGCTGTTCGCGCTTCCGAACGTGCTCATCTCCCCGCACGTCGGCGGCGCGTCCACCGCCATGATGCCCCGCATGGCGCGCCTCCTCCGACGCCAGATCGAACGGATGCTCCGCGGCGAGGCGCCCCTCAACGTCGTGCTGCGCACCTGATCGTCCACCCCACCCGTTCCGCCCTCCCCCAACCCGAGAGGACTCCATGCCGACCTTCGCCAACGCCTTCGACTGGGTACGCCGCAACGTGGACGACGGTCCGCTCCCGAGCGCCGTGCTCGGAATCGCCACGGCGGACGGGGTGGCGGCCATCGACGCGTTCGGGGTGGAGGGCGGGCGCCCCACCGCGGTCGACGACCACTACCCGCTGTTCTCGGTGACGAAGCCGATCGTGGGGCTCGCGGCGCTGCGCCTGATCGAGGAGGGGCGACTGACCCCGGAGACGGCACTGTCCACCGCGGTGCCCGAGTTCGGCGCCGACCGCGACGACGTGGTGCGACTCCGGCACCTCGTGAGCCACACGTCGGGCATCGTCGAGCCGCCGCTCGACACCCCCGACGGCCTGCGCCCCTCGCTGCTCGCGCCCGGCCGCGACTTCGCCGCGGGCACGGTGTCGCGCTACTCGACGATCGCGTTCGAGGGGATCGCCGCGCTCATCGAACACGCGAGCGGCGGGTCGTGGGAGCAGGCCGTGGCCGCCGTCGGTCAGCGGGTCGGCGCCACCGGCCTCACGGCGGACGTGTCGGCGAGCGCGCACGAGGTCGTGGATGCCGCCGAGCAGGGGCTCGATTACGCGCAGTTCGCGGCGCTGCGGCATCCGGGCGCGGGTCTGCTCGGTCGCGCCGAGGACCTGCTCGCGATCGGCAGCGCGATGCTCGCGGGCGGCGGCCCGCTCATCTCGCACGTCGGCTCCGAGGCCATGCTGCGACCGCTCACCGCCGGCCTGCCGAAGCTGGAGCCGTACCCCGAAGCCCGCGGCCAGGACTGGGGGTTCACGTGGAACCTCCGTCACTCCGCGCCCGGTCTGCTCGCCCGGGACACGTACGGCCACGGCGGGTGGGCAGGCGCCGAATTCTGGATCACCCCGTCGCGCGGGGTGTGCTTCGCGCTGCTCACCAACATCGGCGGCGGGTTCGGCCGGTACGGCGTTGACGCCGACGAGCTGCACAACGCGGTGGTCGCGGCCGCCGGCTGAGTATCCGGGATCCCGGATTCGGGAGTACCCTGTGAATCGACCGAACGTCTGCGAGCGCGTCCTCGCGGTTCCGGATGCTCCCCGCAGCCCCGTTCAGTGGTGGCCCGGTTGGCGCACCAGCGCCCGCGAGCCAGGATTCGCCCATGGACACCGTGATGGAGCTGGAGATCGGGCCCGGTCCCGAGCCGGGCTCCTACGTGGCGCACGTGCTCCGGTCGGTGGGCGGCGGTGAACCGACCGAGACGTTCCGGCTCGAACTCGACGAGCTGGTCGGTCGTCGGCCCGCACTCGAGGCGAGCGTGCTGCTGTCATCGGTGTCGGCCCGGCGCATCATGCCGGACACCGAGGCCGCGCTGCAGGACGTCGGGCGGCGACTGTTCGAGGCAGCCTTCACCGGGGATGTCTACGCCGCCTACCGCACGAGCGTGGCCGTCGCATCCGAACGGGGACGGGGCGTCCAGATCGCACTGCGCCTCACCGCGCCGGGCCTCGCAGCCCTGCCCTGGGAGGCGCTCTACGACCCCGCGACCGAGACCTACCTGTGCCGCAAGGAGCCGCTCGTGCGGAACGTGCCCGCGGCGCATGCGCCGGCGGCCCTCACGATCGAACTGCCCCTGCGAGTGCTCGCCATGGTGTCGTCGCCGCGCGGCCTGCCGGCCATCGACGTCGAGCACGAGCGCGAACTGCTGGAGGAGGCGCTGCGACCGCACCTCGATGCCGGTCGGGTACGGATCGAGTGGCTCGAGCCCGTGACGTGGTCCGGCGTCCACGACAAACTCCTCGAGCAGGAGTGGCACGTGCTGCACTTCATCGGCCACGGCACCTACGACACCGACACCGATGAGGGCGTGCTCGCATTCGTCGGCCGAGACGGGCGAGCGGAGTACGTCTCGGCATCGAGCCTGGCCGACCTGCTCGCCGAGGCGGAGCCGACGCCCCGGCTCGTGCTGCTCAACTCGTGCCGTTCCGGAGCGGGCGGTACCGACGACCTGTTCTCGGGCACCGCGGCGGCGCTGGCGCACAGCGGCATCCGGGCGGTGGCCGCGATGCAGTTCTCGATCAGCGACACCGCCGCGATCGAGTTCGCCCGCGGCTTCTACTCGGCGCTGGCCCACGGCCGCGGGATCGACGAGGCCGTGCGCAGCGGTCGCATCGGCATCCTCGGCCTCGGCAGGGGCACGCTCGAGTGGGTGACCCCGGTGCTGTACCTCCGCGGCGACGACACCCGGCTCTTCGACGTCGCGCGCGCGACCATGACGCCGGCCGCTGCGGCGCCGGTGGCCGCGTCGGCAGGGTCGACGGCGTCGCCCCCACGGATTCAGCCTCCTGCGGATCGGCCGCCTCAGGAGTCCTCTTCCAGCACCGAGGGCTCGGGCCCTCGGTGGAAGCCATGGCTCGTCGGCGGTGGCGTGGTCCTCGCGGCAGCCGCCGGGGCGCTCATCACCTTCGTGTTCCTGCCGCGGGGGACGGGCGGGGTCGACGACACCGGCGGCGGCGGGGGCGGCGGCGGGGACGACGGTGGCTCGCTGACCACGAACGAGGTGACCGTGCCGATGGATGTCGCGTGGACGGCGACCGGCGTCTCGTGCGAGGAGGGCGACACCATCCGCATCTCGGCGCGCGGCCTGGGAGTGTACGGCACCAGCGGGGGCACCGTCGGGCCGGACGGCCTCCCCGGTGACGAGTCGCTGGATCAACGCGTGGAGGACGACATCCAGACGTTCGCGCTGATGGGGCGGCTCGAGAACCAGACCAAGGCGTTCTCCGTCTACACCGAGGAGGCGTACCTGTGCCCGGAGCCGGGCGAGATGTACCTCGGGCCGAATGACGTCCAACTCGACGGCAACAGCGGCGCGTTCACCGCCACCGTCACGCTCGTTCCAGCGGAATGAAGGAGCCGTGATGTCGGTGCATCCCCGCAGCGCAAGGTCAGTGGCTCCACTCCGTGCAGGCGACCCGCGAGCGAAGATGCGCCCATGAACGCGGTGATGGAGTTGGAGATCGGGCCCGGACCCGAGTCGGGCTCCTACCTCGTGCGCGTCCTGCGATCCGTCGGCGGCGGCGAGCCTTCCGAGACGATCACGCTCGACCTCGACGAACTCGTCGACCGCCGTCCCGCCCTCGAGGCGAGCGTGCTCCTGTCGTCGATCGCGGCGCGACGCGTGGTGCCCGACACCGAGGCGGCGATCCAGGACGTGGGCCGCCGGCTGTTCGAGTCCGCGTTCACGGGCAGCGTCGCGAGCGCCTATCGCACGAGCATCGCCGTCGCCTCCGAACGCGGCACGAGCGTGCAGATCGCCCTGCGACTGAACGCGCCGGGTCTTGCGGCCCTGCCATGGGAGGCGCTCTACGACCCCGAGACCCAGACCTACCTGTGCCGCAAGGAGCCGCTGGTTCGGAACGTGCCCACACCGCACGCCGCCACCGCCCTCGCGGTCGCCTCCCCGCTGCGCGTGCTCGCCATGGTCGCGTCGCCGCGTGGGCTGCCCGCGCTCGACGTCGACGGCGAGCGCGAGCGACTGCAGTCCGCGCTGGAGCCGCAGATCGCGTCCGGCCGCGTGGAGCTGCACTGGCTCGAGGACGTCTCATGGGAGGGCGTGCACCACAGTCTCCTCAGCCAGGAGTGGCACGTGCTGCACTTCATCGGACACGGCACCTACGACGTCGACACCGACGAGGGCGTGCTCGCGTTGGTCGGACGCGACGGCCGCGCCGACTACGTCACCGCGTCGAGCCTCGCCGACCTGCTCGACGAGGCCGAACCCACGCCCCGGCTCGTGGTCCTCAACTCGTGCCAGTCGGGCGCGGGTGGAACGACCGACCTGTTCTCCGGCACCGCCGCCGCCCTCGCGTACAGCGGCATCCAAGCGGTCGCGGCCATGCAGTTCTCCATCAGCGACACGGCCGCGCTCGCGTTCGCGCGCGGCTTCTACACCGCCCTCGCCTACGGCCGCGGCATCGACGAGGCGATGCGGAGCGGCCGCATCGGCATCCTCGGCATGGGCCGCGGAACGCTCGAGTGGGTCACGCCCGTGCTGTACCTCCGGGGAGAGGGCGCCCGCCTGTTCGACGTGGTGCCCGTGGAAGCGCCCAGCGCGAGTCGGTCGGATGCCTCCGCCCAACCCGTCCAGCCCGCGGCATCCGTCGCCGGCGAACCCGAGGAGCCGGCAACGCGCGGCCAGCGCCGGAAGGCGATCATCGTCGGCATCATCGCCGGCGTACTCGCGGTGGGCGGGGTGATCGCGGCGTTCGCACTGCGGCCGACCGACGGGGGCGGGTCGGACGACGGAGGCTCGGAGAGCACCGCCGAGCTCGCGGTGCCGCTGGCCATCGACTGGGTCGACGTGGGGCTCTACTGCACCCTGGGCGATGAGTTCGTGATCGAGGTGAGTGGGCGCGGCTGGCTCGATTCGACTCCGGAATCGCAGATCGGGCCCGAGGGCCTGACGGACGGCGAGCGCCCGGAGGACCGCGTGCTGGCGGACGCGAACACGGGCTCGGTCATCGGAAAGCTCAACACCACCCCCGAGATCTTCCCGGTCGGCGAGGGCACGACCTATGCCTGCCCCGCGCAGGGGGACCTGATGCTCGGGGTGAACGACACGGACCTCGCGGACAACAGCGGCGAGTTCGGGGCGTTCGTCACGCTCAACCACTAGCGGCACGGCGACGGGGGGAACCATGCAGCGGATCGCGATCTTCACGACGGAGGACGGCGGCGAGGTCGCCATCCAGGTGGCCGACGACGCTCCACCGGGCGCGGGCGAGGGCGCCCCGGTGGAGGCGCCCGGTGCGGCGCCTGGAAACGAGTACGGTGCACCGCCGGGGCTGACGGTGCGCGGCATCCCGAGCGGATCACTCCAGACCCGCGGCGTCACGAGCGGGCGCCTCGTCGAACGCACCCAGCAGAGCCTCGACGAGGTGCTCTCCCATGCGAGGCCGGCGGTGACGACGCTGCTGCGCCAGGTACGCGGGCAGGATGACGCCCCCGATGAGCTGGAGGTGGAGTTCGGCATCCAGATCAGTCTCGAGGTGGGGGCGTACATCGCGGCGGCGAGCTCGACCGCGAACTTCCGCGTGACGATGCGGTGGCACTCGCATGCGAACTGACTCCGGAGATGCACCGAGCCGGATTCCAGTGCCTGCACGGTTGGCGTGACGACCCCTGACGACAAGGATGCGCGCATGAACACGGTCATGGAGTTGGAGATCGGGCCCGGCCCGGAAGCGGGCTCCTACGTCGTGCACGTCCTGCGGTCCGTCGGCGGCGGCGAGCCGAGCCAGGCGATCACGCTCGACCTCGACGAGCTCGTGGATGGACGACCGCTCCTCGAGGCGACCGTGCTGTCTTCCTCGGTCTCGGCACGACGCGTCATGTCGGACACCGAGGCCGTCGTGCAGGAGGTCGGGCACCGGCTCTTCGAGTCGACCTTCAGCGGCGCCGTCCGCACCGCGTACCGCACGAGCATGGCGGTCGCCTCCGAGCGCGGCACGGGCGTGCAGATCGCCCTGCGCCTCACGGCGCCCGGCCTCGCAGCACTGCCGTGGGAGACCCTCTTCGATGCCGAGACCGGCGCGTACCTCTGCCGCAAGGAGCCGCTCGTGCGCTACGTGCCAGCTCCGCATGCCGCGGCCGCACTGGCCATCGAGCCCCCGATGCGGGTGCTCGGCATGATCTCCTCGCCGCGTGGGCTGCCCGCGCTCGACGTCGACGGCGAGCGGGAGCGACTCGAACAGGCCCTCCGACCGCACCTCGACTCGGGGCGGGTCGAGCTGGAGTGGCTCGACGAGGTGTCGTGGACCGGTGTGCACGGCAAGCTGCTCGAGGGGCAGTGGCACGTGCTGCACTTCGTCGGCCACGGCACGTACGACGTGGACACCGACGAGGGCGTGCTCGCGTTCGTCGGGCGCGACGGCCGCGCCGACTACGTCACCGCCTCGAGCCTCGCGGACCTGCTCGACGAGGCCGAGCCCACGCCCCGCCTCGTGGTGCTGAACTCGTGCCAGTCGGGAGCGGGTGGCACGACCGACCTGTTCTCGGGCACCGCCGCGGCACTGGCCCACAGCGGCATCCGCGCGGTCGCCGCCATGCAGTTCTCCATCAGCGACACCGCGGCGATCGAGTTCGCCCGCGGGTTCTACACCGCCCTGTCGCACGGCCGGGGCATCGACGAGGCGGTGCGGAGCGGCCGCATCGGCATCCTCGGCATGGGCCGCGGAACGCTCGAGTGGGTCACGCCCGTGCTGTACCTGCGCGGGGAGGACACGCAGCTCTTCGACGTGGCCCCGCTGTCGACCGCGGAGCTGGAGGCGCCGAAGGACTCAGCCGTCGAGGTGCCCGTCGCACCTCCGGGCCGGGCAGCGGATGCCGCACCGCCGACTCCTGCGGACGGGACCGCGACGTCGACGCCGACGCCAGCGCTGACGGCACCGGTCGCGGCGCGTGCTCCGGAGCCGGTCGACTCGCCCTCGACCTCCACGTCGAGACCGGTCGCCACGTCGGCTCCCGCAGCCGAGTCGACCGGATCGAAGCCGCCCGGCACGCCGACCGCGCCGCCACCGCGGCATCCGGCACCGGCACCGGCACCTCGAGGCTCGACGTCCTCGGGAGCAAGGTCGGAGGCGCCGTGGTGGACGGCGCCCCCCGCGCGACGGCCGCCTCCCGTTGCTCCCACCGTCTCGTCGCCCGCCGGCCGGCCGAGCGGAGTCGGCTCGAGCACCGGTACGCCGACAGCTCGACCGCCGAACTCGGGGCCGCCGAACTCCGGGCCGCCGAACCGACCCCATGCGAGCCCGGGCGCGCACCCCGCATCGACGCGACGCTGGACGCCTTGGCTTGTCGTGGGTGTCGTGTCGATCGCCGCCATCGTGGGCGCGATCGGGGCGGTCACCCTGCTTCGCCCCGATTCGGGACTCGGCGGCACGCCGATCGGCGAGTTCGTGGGTGCGCCCGACCCGGTCCGGGACGACGCCCGAACGCCGGACGAAGCCGACGCCGGGGTCCTCGTGACGGAGAAGGTGGTCCCCCTCGACTACGAGGATTTCGTCTACACCGAGTACGTCTGCCAGCCTGACGCCGAATACCGGATCACGGCCACGAGTGAAGGAGCGACGCACGATGGCACCCCGGTCGGGCCCAACGGAATCGGTGACGGAGCCGGCGCCGAGTCCCCGCCCTACGCATACGCGTTGGCCTCACTCCTCGTGGGGGTGCGCGGCTCCGACGCAATGGAGTTCGTCGGCAGTGACGGCGCGTACACGTGCCAGAGCTCGGCGGAGATGAAGCTCACCGTGAACGACGTCGTGAACCTCGAACGCAACTCCGGCCACTTCCGTGTGCGGATCTCCCAGGTCTCCGGCGGATGACGGGAGGCCGAATCGATGGAAACGGCGATCGAGTTGGAGATCGGATCGGGACCTGATCCCGGCACCTATGTCGTGCGCGTGCTGCGTTCGGTCGGCGGCGGCGAGCCGGTGGCGACGATCAGGCTGGACGTCGACGAGCTCGTCTCGCAACGGCCGCACGTCGAGGCGAGCATCCTGTCGTCGTCGGTCTCGACGCGGCGGATCATGTCCGACACCGAGGCTGCCGTGCAGGGCGTGGGGGTCCAGCTGTTCGATGCGACCTTCACCGGCGACATCCGCACGGCGTACCGGACCAGCGCGGCCGTCGCGGCCGAGCGCGGCAAGGGCGTGCAGATCGCGCTGCGGCTCGACGCGCCGGGCCTGGCGGCACTGCCGTGGGAGGCGCTGTTCGACCCTGAGACCCAGGCATACCTGTGCCTCAAGGAGCCGCTCGTGCGCCACGTACCGGCGCCCTTCTCGCCGCCCGCGCTGGCGGTCACCCCGCCGCTCAAGGTGCTGGGAATGATCTCGTCGCCGTCGGGCCTGCCCGCACTCGACGTCGAGGCGGAGCGCGGTCGCCTCGAGGAGGCCCTGCGCCCTCACCTCGACGCGGGGCGAGTCGAGCTGCACTGGCTCGACGACGTCAGTTGGACCGGCGTGCACGACAAGCTCCTCGAGGAGGAGTGGCACGTGCTGCACTTCATCGGCCACGGAGGGTACGACACCGAGACCGACGAGGGCGTGCTCGCCTTCGTCGGACGCAATGGCCGCGTCGACTACGTGCCGGCTTCGAGGCTCGCCGACCTCCTCGACGAGGCCGAGCCGACGCCGCGGCTCGTGGTGCTGAACTCATGCCAGTCCGGGGCATCCGGCACCCTCGATCTCTTCTCCGGCACGGCGGCGGCGCTCGCGCACAGCGGCATCCACGCGGTCGCCGCGATGCAGTACGCGATCAGCGACGACGCCGCCATCGCGTTCGCCCGCGGGTTCTACAAGGCGCTCGCGCACGGTCGCGGCATCGACGAGGCGGTGCGCAGCGGACGCATCGGCATCCTCGGCCTCAGTCGCGGAACCCTCGAGTGGATCACGCCCGTGCTGTACCTCCGCGGAGAGGACACGCACCTCTTCGACATCGCGCCGATGCCGGAAGGTCCGCCCGCGCGGGCGCGGCCGGTCCGACGGAAGGCGTGGCTGATCGCGGCGGCGATCGCGGCCATCGCGGTCGGGGGCGGCGTCGCCGCGGCGCTGCTGCTGCGCCCCGACGGCGGCGTGTCAGGGAACGGCGGCGGTCAGGGCAACGGCGGACAGCCGGTGATGAAGGAGGTGACGGTGCCGGTCGACCAGGCGTGGACCGAGACCGGTGTGTTCTGCGCCGCCAACGGCACCCTCAACGTCAAGGCCAGCGGGCAGGCCACCTACGACGAGACCGAAGCGCCCGTGGGCCCCGACGGGGTGACCAGCGGGGAGCTCTTCGAATCGCGGGTCTACCGGGACGCGGACACCGCATCGCTCATCGGGTCGCTCGACACGTATTCCGAGCCGTTCTTCGTCGGCTATGCGGCCAGGTACGAGTGTCCGATCGACGGCTGGCTCCTCCTCGGCATCAACGACAACGACCTCGCCGGCAATCGGGGCGAGTTCTGGGCGGCGGTCACCTACACGCCGCCGCAGTGACGGAACGGATGTGGCGGACGGACCACCTGCACGCCCGACGCCTCGCGACCGTCCGGTGCCGCTCCCACCTCGCCCGAGGGTGCGGGTCGCTACCATCGGGAGCAACCCCCTCGACGGAAGGTCGACATGCCCACTACGGCAGAACCCCGGGTCGCGCTCTACTTCGACTTCGACAACATCGTCATCTCGCGCTACGACCAGCTGCACGGCGACGGCGCCTACCGCAAGGACACGTCGCGCGGAAAGGCACCCACCGCCGGCACGCAGACCGCCGGCAAGCTCGTCACCGCGACCGTCGACATCGACGCCGTACTCGACTTCGCCGCCACGTTCGGCACGATCGCGATCGCTCGCGCCTACGCCGACTGGTCGACGCCCATCAACGCGAGCTACCGCGGCCAGCTCATCGACCGGGCGGTCGACCTCGTGCAGCTCTTCCCCCTGTCGGCGACGAAGAACGGCGCCGACATCCGCCTCTCGGTCGACGCCGTGGAGGACATGTTCCGCATCGAGGACCTCACGCACATCGTGATCGTCGCCGGCGATTCCGACTACGTCGCGCTGGCGCAGAAGGCCAAGCGCCTCGGCCGGTACGTCGTGGGCATCGGCGTCGCGGGCGGCACGAGCCGTGCGCTCACGGCATCGTGCGACGAGTACGCCGACTACGACGCCTTGCTCACAACGGATGCCGCAGTCGAGGAGGACGAGGCCGCCGCGGGCGAGCCGCCGGCGGCATCCGCGGCAGAGGCGCCGGCGGCATCCGCGGCGGAGGCGCCGAAGACGAGGCGGGCCAGTCGTGGTGGCGGCAGGGCCAAGTCGACGGATGCCGCGGCGACGGCCCCCGCGGCTGCCGCGCCCGCCGAGGCGGACGAAACCCGCGATGCCGCCGAGTCCCCCGCCGCGAGCGGGAGCGGACGGCGCACGGCGCCGCCGCCCGCGCTGAGCTTCTCCGACGG
Organism: Agromyces ramosus; assembly: GCF_004216665.1. Classification (GTDB taxonomy): domain Bacteria; phylum Actinomycetota; class Actinomycetes; order Actinomycetales; family Microbacteriaceae; genus Agromyces; species Agromyces ramosus. The sequence continues at coordinate 1,329,527 of NZ_SGWY01000001.1, forward strand.
GACGGAGGCGGCCCCGGCCTCGGGCACCCGGAATCCCGGGCGCCTCATCCTCAAGGCCCTCGAGCTGCTGCGCGCGAAGAACGATGAGGAATGGCAGCCCTCGGGTGCGGTCAAGAACCAGATGCTCCGCATGGACCCGTCGTTCCAGGAGCGGAAGCTGGGGTTCGGCTCCTTCAGTGACTTCGTGAAGTCGCGCGGCGGAGTGGTCGAGCTCGACGAGGCCGGCAACCGCATCCGGATCCGCCCCAAGAAGGGCTGACCCGGCCGACCCCGCCCCGTGTCAGGCCCCGACGCCGGTCGCGTTCGCGCCAGGCTCATCCGTGGCCTCGCCGAGCGCATCGCTCTCGTCGGGCACTCCCGGGATCTCGCCGTCCTCGGTCGGCGGCACGTCGATGTTGTACGACGACATCTCCTCAGGCGGCCGCTTCGTGTCGGGCTCCTCGCCCGGGTCGTCGGGCGCGGGCGTGTTGATGTCCGACATGCGATGCTGCTCCGATCCCGGCGCCGACGGCGCCGCCGCGCCCAGTCTCGCGCTCGTCGCCCTCTCGCGGCAGGGGGTTGCGCCGGCGATGGCGCCGGTGAAGACGACGCGGAACGATCCCACCCCACTCGCCTCATGTGGTCTGACCACATGTGCTAATGTGGTCAGACCACAGCGACGCGGCGGGAGGAGCGAACGATCATGACGGATGCCCCGACGCGCCTGCCCGTGACATCCGACACTCCGCGCGCGTGGCAGGCCGTGCTCGAGCACGTCGAATCCGGCCTGCTGAGCGGAGCCCTCGCCCCGGGCGATCGCCTCCCCGGCGAGCGCGCGCTGTCGGCCGAACTCGGCGTCGGCCGGTCGAGCGTGCGCGAGGCGCTGCGCGTGCTGGAGGTGCTCGGACTCATCCGCACGCAGGCCGGTTCCGGGCCGAGCGCGGGCGCCATCATCATCTCCACGCCGGGCGGCGGCATGAGCGCGCTCATGCGCCTGCAGGTCGCCGCGCGCGGCTTCCCCGTCGCCGACATCGTGCGCACCCGCCTGATCCTCGAGACGTCGGTCGCCGGCGACCTCGCCGAGGCGACGCCGCGCGCCGACCTGTCGAGCGCAGCGGCGTTGCTCGACGCCATGGATGCGCCCGACCTCTCGCCGGCCGAGTTCCTCGCGCTCGACGCCGCGTTCCACCTCGCCCTCGCCGAGGCATCCGGCAACCAGGTCATCACCGCCACGATGGCGGGCCTGCGCAGCGGCATCGAGGGGTACGCCCGCGCGGGCGTGGCCACGATCGCCGACTGGGACGCGACATCCGCCCGCCTGCGGGCCGAGCACCGCGGCATCCTCACGGCGATCAGCGCAGCGGATGCCTCGACAGCGCGCACCCGCATCCACGACCACATCTCGGGCTACTACGCCGAGACGTTCATCGCCCCGACCCCGACCACGACCACGACCCCGACCCCGACACCCACCACGACCCCGACCCCGACCACGACTCCGAGGTGACGCCAACCGTCCTTCGCGCACCCCGGAAGGACGATTCGCGTCATTTCGCGACATCCGCACGAGAGAGAGCACCGACCATGGTCCAGCGCCAGTTCCCGAACCCCAAGGAGCTCGCCGAGCTCATGCGCTTCAGGGCGCCGACGCTCAACGCCACCGACCGGCGCCTCGAGAAGGCCCTGACGATCGCCGACCTGCGCGACATCGCGAAGCGCCGCACGCCGAAGGCGCCGTTCGACTACACCGAGGGCGCTGCCGAGGGCGAGCTCTCGATCGCCCGCGCGCGTCAGGCGTTTCAGGACATCGAGTTCCACCCGTCGATCCTGCGCAACGTGCCCGTGGTCGACACGAGCCGCGAGGTGCTCGGCGGCCCGAGCGCGCTGCCCTTCGGCATCGCCCCGACCGGATTCACCCGACTCATGCAGACCGAGGGCGAAGAGGCCGGCGCCGGGGCGGCAGGGGCCGCGGGCATCCCGTTCACGCTCTCCACGCTCGGCACCACCTCGATCGAGGGCGTGAAGGCGGCGAACCCCCACGGACGCAACTGGTTCCAGCTCTACGTGATGCGCGACCGCGAGATCTCGTACGAGCTCGCCCGCCGCGCGGCATCCGCCGGCTTCGACACCCTGTTCTTCACGGTCGACACGCCCGTCGCGGGTGCGCGTCTGCGCGACAAGCGCAACGGCTTCTCGATCCCGCCGCAGCTGACGCCCGGGACCATCATCAACGCGATCCCCCGCCCGGCGTGGTGGATCAACTTCCTCACGACGCCGAAGCTCGAGTTCGCCTCGCTCTCGTCGACCGGCGGCACGGTCGGCGAGCTGCTCGACTCCGCGATGGACCCGACGATCTCGCTCGAGGACCTCGACGTCATCCGCGAGATCTGGCCGGGCAACATCGTGGTCAAGGGCGTGCAGACCGTCGAGGACGCGAGGATCCTCGCCGGCAAGGGCGTCGACGGCGTCGTGCTCTCCAACCACGGCGGCCGCCAGCTCGACCGGGCGCCCATCCCGTTCCACCTGCTGCCCCACGTCGTGCGCGAGGTCGGAGCGGACATGGAGGTGCACCTCGACACGGGCATCATGTCGGGCGCCGACATCGTCGCGTCGATCGCGCTCGGTGCGCGCTTCACGCTCATCGGCCGGGCGTACCTCTACGGCCTCATGGCCGGCGGCCGTCGGGGCGTCGACAAGACGATCGACATCCTCCGCACCGAGATCGTGCGCACGATGAAGCTGCTCGAGGTCGCCACGCTCGACGAGCTCGGCCCGCAGCACGTGACCCAGCTCGCGCGACTCCAGCCGATCGCGAAGCCGGTGGCGGCTGCCGCGGAGGCGGCTGCCTCGTCGAAGCCCACGACCGTGCGCTCGCCGCGTCCCTCCTCGGCGTCGACGTCGGCGGCCGTGAAGCCCGCCGCACGGAGCTCCGTCACGAAGTAGCCGGCGGAATGCGGCGGCCCGGCAGCCGCACGTACTGCGGCACCCGCTCGGCGTACCGCGCGTACTCGCCGCCGAACTGGCGTCGGAGCTCGCGTTCCTCCACGACCGAGCCTCCGAGGTGCTCGACGAGGACGGCCACGGGCACCGTCGCCGCCACCCAGGCGGATCCGCGCAGCACGCCGACACCGAGGTGGATGAGCCACCATCCGAGGTACATGGGGTGGCGGCTGAAGGCGTACGGTCCAGTCGTGACGAGCGATTCCGGCTGCTCGAGCTGGAACTCCCCGGAGGTGCGACGGCGACGTTCGACGAGCGCCCACACGTTCAGCGCGCATCCTGCGGCGAGCAGGGCGGCACCCGCCGCCCGCGTGGGTGAGCGCGGGCCAGGGAGCGGAGCGGGGCGAACGCGTTCGAGCAGGAGCACCGCGACGACGCCCACGGCAGACCCCGCCGGCAGCGGCAGGTTCTGGTAGATCGCCTTGGCGCGCTGGGCGACGTTCGGCATCATGACACCCGCTCCGCGTGTGCAGGGCGTGAACCCCGCCGCTCCCATGCCGCCCGATACCGGACGAACCACACCAGCATCAGCGCGGACGCGGCCAGGTAGAAGGTGTGCAGGAACCAGATCGGCCCGAACGGCAGGCTGAACACGTAGAACGAGTAGAGGGCGTTGCCCGCGTTCGTGATCGCGAGGTTGCCGAGGCTGTACGAGGAGAGGTCCCTCGTGCGCGCGGCCTTCACCAGCATGGGCAGGTAGCTCATGGCGAAGAGGCCGGTCGACAGGACGCCGGCGAACACGGCGAGGTCCATGGCACAGAGGTTACGAAGCCGACCGTGCCGCGGCATCCGGAGAATCACCCATTCCGCGGATGCCTCCTGGATCGGGTTCCCCCTCCGAATACGACCCGCCGACCCTGAGTCAGATCAGGGCGTGCTCGTAGGCGTAGGCGGTGGCCGCCGCGCGCGAGGAGATGCCGAGCTTCGTGAACACGTTGCTGAGGTGCCGGTCGACGGTCTTCTCGCTGACGTAGAGCTCGCCGGCGATGGCGCGGTTCGTCTTGCCCTCCGCCACGAGCCGCACGACCTCGATCTCGCGCGGCGTCAGCGGAGTCGGCGGCGCGCCCGGCGCACGACGCGACAGCGCATCCACCGCGATCACATCGGGCACGGCGCCGAGCTCCTCGAACACGGCACGCGCCGCATCGAGCTCCATGGATGCCGAGTCCTCATCGGCGAGCGCACGGCGTGCCCGCGCCGTGAGCACCCGGCACCGCGCCGCGTCGTAGGGCATGTCGAGTTCCTGCAGGATCCGCCATGCCGAGCGCAACTCGTCGAGCGCTCCCTCCGCATCGCCCTCCTCGATGCGCACCGCCGCGTCGCTCCGCGCCGCGAGCGCCCGCACCATGGGCACCGCAGCGTCGAGCGCGGCGGCCGTGAGCTCGTCGGCGGCCTCGCGCGCGGCCGCGGCATCGCCCGCCGCGAGCTCGATCTCGACGACGGCGACGAGCAGCTGCCGCCTGGTCGCCGGATCGGCCTCTCCGATCGCCGCGTGCACCAGTGCCCGTGCGTCGCGCACCCGGCCCTGTGCGAGTCGCAGCAGCGCCAGGCCGGGCTGCGGCGGGTAACCGCCCTCACCCGCGCGGTGGTACGACCGCTCCGCCGCGTCGAACTCGCCGCGGAGCCGATGCACCTCCGCCTCCTCGTACCACGCGCCGAACGCGCCCGACCAGTCGCCGATCCGCACCCGCTCCTGTGCCACCCGCGCGGCGGCCATCGCGTCGGACCATGCGCCGTGCAGGCTGTAGAGCGCCGCACGGTGCGCCTGGCATTGGCCCGTGAACATCACCATGTCGGGGCGCTCGCCGCACCAGCGCTCGAGCGCGATCGTCCACTCGCGGGCGCGGCGCACGTCGAAAGCCAGGTGGCACGTGCCGATCACCGAGCAGTAGACGACCCCGGATGCCACGGGCGAGACCTCGCCGGCGGTGACCGCCACCATCGCCTCGTCGAGCAGCGCGAGCCCCGGTGCCGGCTTCCCGAGCATGATGAGGGCCTGCCCCTGCCCGAGCTGCGCGAGCGTCATCGCGTCGCGGTCCCCGACGCGGTCGGCGGCGGCGAAGGCCTCGGCGAACGTGCGCTCGGCGCCGGCCGGCTCCCCCGAGTACAGCGCCTCGAGCGCGGCCGCGACGAGCAGGAGCCCCTCGGCCGTGGCGCTGCCGTCGGCGGTGCCGGCGATCCGGCGCGCTCGGGCGAGCCAGCCGCTGCTGCGGGCCTCGTCGCCCTTGCCGCCGAGGTAGAGCCCGATCCAGGTGGCGCATCGAGCCGCACCAGCCCGGTCCTCGATGCCGAGGAATGCCTCGTGCGCCCGCGTCGCGAGGTCGATGCCCTCGTCCTCCCGGCCGAGCAGGAGCGCGACCGTCGAGAGCCGCTCGAGGTCGGGCCCACCGAGCCGGTCATCGCGGTCGGCCTCGGTGAACGCCTCGAACGCCGCTTCCCAGCGGTGGTCGTCGAACGCCGCGCGGCCACGGTCGAGCACGGTCGAGCCGGTCATCGCGCCGCCCGCCTCCGGTCAGGACCGCCCGAATCGGGCGGTGCGCCGGCCCAACCGACGGACACGCTTCAGGTCGGCCTCGGCCTGCTCGCGATCGGTCGGCGTCGTGATCGACGCCGCGATCGTGTGGAACGCGACGAACTCCGCCATCTTGCGCGCCCGCTTCGCCTGCGCACGCCGCCGCTTGATCGTCTTGGCTCGTCGCTTGACGTCGGAATCCTCGAGCGCCTTTCGCCGTGCGTCGCCCGAGCTCGTGGCTCGGACCGACGCGAGCTCGAGGCGCGAAGCTGCCCGCTTGGCGGTCCGCTTCGCGCGTTGCGGATTCGCGTCGAGTTCGCGCCGCGCCGCGCGCACGTCCTCCTGGGCGGAGGCCGTGACCGCCTCGAGGCTCGCGCGGGCGTCGCGCGACAGTGTCTTCGCCAGCTTCCGCGTCTCCCTGCCCGCCCGCTTCGCCTCGGCGACGGCCTTGCGCGCCTCGCGTCGTTCGCGGCGCTGCACCTCGTTCGCCCGTGCCATGACACCCTCCCATCGGGTTTCACGACCAGTGTGGCACCGGAGCCGACGCTGCGCACGGCGGTTGACGGCCCCCGGTGCGGGCGGCTACCCGCGCTCGGGAGGCGACGCCTCCGCCGCTCAGACCTCGATCGCCCCGCCGTGCTCCTGGAGGTGGCGCCGCAGGGTGAGCTCGGGGTCCGATGCCTGGCGCTCCCGATATCCCGCGAAGTCGAGCTGCCGGCGCAGACTCGTGCCCTCCCGCATCTGATCGGCCTGCGCGGTCTCGGTGCGCTGGATCTGCCGGGCCAGTTCGACGACGTCGTCCACGCGGTCGGATGCCACGACCAGCACGCCGTCGTCGTCGGCGAACACGTGATCCGCCTCGGTCACGGCGATCCCGTCGAGGAACGCGGTCGGCATCCGACGACCGGCGGGCGGCACGCGACGGGGACCGTAGGGGCACGCGCCCAGGCTGAACACCGGCAGGCCGATCTCGCGGAGCTGGGCGGTGTCGCGGTGCAGGCCCCAGACGACCACCGCGGCGAGCCCGGCACGCTCCGCCTCGAGCACCATCAGGTCGCCGATGCACGCCTCGTCGAGTCGGCCGCCGTTGTCGATCACGAGCACGTCGCCGGGAGCCGCGTCGTCGATCGTCTCGAGCAGCACGTCGACGCTGCCGAGGTGCGTGACCGGACGCGCGCGTCCTCCGAGCGGCGGGCACGGCGCCAGCGCCCGAATGGCGACCGGCGCGAGGCGCGCGTCGACGCCGAGGCGCAGTGCCGCGTCGGCGAGCGCCGCGGTCGGCGGTGCGGATGCCCCGGAGACGGGTGTTGCGGCAGTGGCGTCGTGCATGATCGACCTCCGAATCGTGCTGGCGGTTCGAGCATGCCACGCGGACGCGTGCCGCGCCCGCGGCATCCGCTCAGTCCTCGTCGATGAGCTCGAGCAGCTTCTTCGCCTCGTCGCGGATCTCGTCGTGGTCGAATTGCCCGGCGCGGCTCTCGAGCGCGATCACGCCGCAACGGTGCACCTTCGTGAAGTCGCCGTATGGGAACTTGTAGTGGCCCTTGGTCTCCCGGGCGACCTCGTCGTCGACGCCGAGATGCCAGTGGCCGTACTCGGCCCAGCCGTGCTTCTCGATGAACGCGTTCTCCTCGTCGGGCGTCGGGGCGTCCTCGCTCCAGTCGTCGCGCTCGTCGCGGACGACCTTGCCGTCACGTACGAGCGAGCGAGCCTGACGGAGTCCTGGCTCGTGCAGCTTCACGGTCATGCGGTGCTCCCTCCTCGGAAAGCGGTCGCACGAGGTCCGCCGTGCGATCACCTTCCCGGTCTACGAGCGCGCGGGCGTCGCGTCAACGGGTTGCGGATGCCGCGAGAGGGCTCTGCTCGGTCGCCGACGCGCTGGCAGGGCCGGCGACGTCGATGCGCGTTCGGCCTCCCACGAAGCGCTCGGTGTCCGACACCGCCGCGGTGAGCAGGGCGACGAGCTGGTCGTCGGGATCGACCACGCAGGCCCGTGCGATCCCGTCGACCGCGACGGTCACGATGTCGCGGCATTGCCGGACGGTCATCCCGGGCCGCATGCGCACACGGGGCATCTCGTCGATGAACCGGGTCGCCCACTCATCCGCATCGGGGGCTGCGCGGAGCGCCGCCCGGGCCAGGGTCGCCGCCTCGACAGCGGACTCATCGCGCCGGTCGCGGAGGACATCGAGGGCGACATGCAGCCCCACGGCCTGCGAGCGCTGGCGCTCCTCGGCGACGATGGGCAGGGCGGCATGCGCGGCTCGCACGGCGAGCAGGACGTCGAGCAACGGATCGTCGCTCGTCAGGCCGACGACGCTCGGGATCAGCGGCGTGAGCCGGGCGCGGCCGGTGTCGCTCGTGCGGTCGTTCACCATGCGGGCGAGATGCGCGAGCGTTCCGTGCGTGCAGGCGGGATGGTCGCTCCAGCGCTCTCCCGCGAGATACGAGGCGAACTCCATGAAGCACGCCCCACTGCGTGGTGAGCGGTGCCGGCCGGGAGACAGGATCGGCAGGAACTCGGTTTGGGCGATCACGCTGCGCATGGGAACCTCCTCGCTCCCTCCACTCTGCGCTCGTCCGGCCCGGGATTCAAGGCCGATCGACGACGGGCGGGAGCAACCACCGTTCCGTACCATGCAGATATGGCACGCAGGGGTGCGTACGCGAAGGGCGTCGCGAAGCGCGAGGAGATCCTCACCGCGGCGCTCGACGTGATCGCGCGCAACGGGTACCGCCGCACGTCGGTGCGCGAGCTCGCCGACGCCGTCGGGCTCAGCCAAGCCGGCCTCCTGCACTACTTCGCATCGAAGGAGGAGCTCTTCCAGGAGATCCTCCGCAAGCGCGACGACGTCGACATGGCGGCGTTCGACGACGAGCGCGAGCATCGCATCGACGGGTTCTTCGCGCTGATCCGGCACAACTCCGAGGTGCCGGGGCTCGTGCAGCTCTACGCCCAGGTCTCGACCGAGGCGTGCGACCCCGAGCACCCGGCGCATGCCTTCTTCGTCGAGCGCTACGAGCAGTTCCGCGAAATATTCGGCAAGCTCCTGCGCGAGGAGCAGGCGGCGGGCAACATCGACCCCGACCTCGACGCCGACCGCATCGCCAACCTGTTCCTGGCCGCCGCCGATGGCCTCCAGACCCAGTGGATGCTCGATCCCTCGATCGACATGGCCGACCACGTCGCCTACCTCTGGCACCTCGTCACGCGAAGGGACTGAGCGGATGCCGCGGGCACCGCCCGCGTCCACGACGTGCCGTCAGTGGTCGCCGACCACGCCCTCGCGGGGGCGAAGCCACGCGTCGCCCGGTGAACGCGCGGATCGCGTGCCCCGAACGGGGTACGTGACCCGCGGCGACACGCCCAGCATGCTTGCGACATGACGAACGTCGGCGAGACATCCGTTCCCACCACGACCGGCCCGCTGGCCGCCCATCGCGAACACTCCATCCTCGTGCTCGAACACCTCGTGACCCACGGGCCGGCGACCCGCAGCGAGCTCGCCACCGCGACCGGACTCGGTCGCGGCGCGATCGCCGGCCTCACCGCACGCCTCATCGACGCCGGCGTGCTCAGGCCGGCCGAGCACGATCCCTCCGGCGACGGCCGGGCGACCCCGCTCTCGCTCTCGGCCGCCGACCACGTGCTCGTCACCACGCTGCTGCGTCCCGACGAAGCGGTGGCGACGGTCGCCCGCCTCTCCGGCGAGGAACTCGCGCGCTTCACGGTCCCGCTCGACGACCCAGTCGCCGACGACGAGGCTCCGCCCGCCGCGAGTCGCGCCCTCGACGCCCTCGCCGTCGCACTCGACCGGGCGCTGGCGCGCGCCGAGCGCTCGGAGCATCCGATCGCCGATGTCACGGTGCTCGTGGCCGGCGCGGTCGCCGGCGCTCCGCCCGTCGTGATCACCGATCCGCTCCTGGGCGCCGAGCCCGTCGACGTGCTCGGCGAGCTGCGCGTCCGTACGCCCGGGCTCGCGGCGATCGAGGCGCGACTGCTGCTGCCAGTCACCCTCGAGCCCGCCGCCGCGGCCGCGGCCGCGGCCGAGCGGGCGGAACTCCCCGGCGTGCACGACCTGCTCTACCTCGACGGCGACACCGGCATCGGCGCCGCCGCGATCTCGGGCGGCCGACCGCTCGTCGGCGCCCACGGCCTCGCCGTGACCTTCGCCCACCTGCCGGTGGTGCAGGGCGGCGTGCGCTGCGAGTGCGGGCAGCGCGGATGCCTCGCCACCGTCGCCGCGCCCGAGATCGTGCTCGAGCGCGCGGGCCTCGACACGTTCGCGGCCGGGAACGGGCACGACGCCGCCCTCGAGGAGCTCGTCGCCCGCGTCGGGGCATCCGACGACCGCGCCCGCTGGTCTTGGCTCGACGCCGCGCTCTGGATCGGACGCGCCCTGCAGCTCGTGGTGCCCGCGGTCGACCCGGCGATGGTGGTCGTCGGCGGCTACTGGTCCCAGCTGCTCGGCGACATCGACACGGCCTACCGCTCGAACCGGCCGACGATCGGCGGCGGCGCGCTCCAGCCCGTCCCCACCATCACGGCGGGGCGGCTGGGCCCGGAAGCCGCCCTGGTCGGCGCACGACGCCAGGCGCGCGAGCGTCTCATCGCCGAGCCGCTCCTGCTCGCCGGCTGAGGCGCGGCGCCGCGACCGATCCTCGGGAACCGGTCGCTCCCCCTCAGGCGCGCGAGCGCCCGGATGCCGACGACCCGCTGCCGCCGTCCGCGGGCTGCACCGCGGCTCGGCGCCCGAACCGGGACCGCAGCCCCCACGCCGTCACCCGCGCGGCCGCCTCGATCACGATCGCCGGGCGCATCTTGGACTCGCCCCGCACGCGTTCGACGAACGTGACCGGCACCTCCACGACGTTGAGCCCCGCCTCACGCGCGTGCCACAGCATGTCGACCTGGAACCCGTAGCCGCGCGTGTGCACGGCCTCGAGGGGGATGCGGCGGATGGCGTCGGCACGGAACGCGCGATACCCCGCCGTCGCGTCGCGGGTGTCGAGGCGCAGCATCCACCGCGCGTAGGCGCTCCCCCAGCGCGACAGCAGCTCGCGATGCCTCGGCCAGTTCTCGATCGAGCCGCCGTCGATCCAGCGCGACCCGATCACGAGGTCGACGCGGCCACCCGGGGCATCCGCCCGCTCGAGCCGCTCGAGGAGGCTCGGCAGCTGCTCGGGCAGGTGCGATCCGTCGGCGTCGAGCTGCACGATCGGGTCGTATCCGCGCTCGAGCGCCCACGCGAACGACTCGAGGTAGGCGCCGCCGAGTCCGTTCCTGGCGGTGCGGTGCAGCACGTGCACGGCCGCGTCGGCCGCAGCCAGCTCGTCGGCGAGGTCGCCGGTGCCGTCCGGCGACGAGTCGTCGACCACGAGCACGGATGCCTCGGGCACGGCGGCACGCACCCGAGCCACGGTGTCAGCGAGGTTCTCGCGCTCGTTGTAGGTCGGGATCACCACGAGTGTGCCGGCCATTCGCTCCCTCACCTCGGGCGGATCTGTCCGCGCTATCGTAACGGCCCGCGGCGCACTGCGACGCCCACCGTGGGCGGAGCACACCGTCACCGTCCCGTTGAACGGCGGCTCCTGCGATGCTGGACTGGGATCACCGGCGGGATCGCCGCCACCTCCGGCACCGAGCAGTGAGGACGCCCCATGCCGAACACCAGCGTCGACAACCCCGACCGCCCTCGTGCCGTAGCGTGACCGGCGGTTCGGGCGTGATCGGTGGAGGGGTGCGCCTCGCCTGGGCGGATCCTGCCGAGTTCGACCTCGCTCGAGCGTGGCGCCTGCTCGCGCCGGCGGAGGTGGCTCGCGCCACCGAGATCGCCGACGCCGCCCGCCGGAACCGTTTCCTCCTCGGGCGGATGCTCCTGCGCGATCTCGCCGCGGATGCGGGCGGGCTCCCGCCCGAGCGGGTGACGGTGACGGCCGCCTGCGAACGGTGCGGCGGCGAGCATGGGCGCCCGGCGCTGCGGTGGCCGGATGCGGCGGGGCCGCCGCCGAACGTGACGGTGGCCTCCTGCCCGCGACTCGTCGTCGCGGCGCTCGCGCCCCCGGGCATCCGGGTGGGCGTCGACGTGGAGCCGCGGCGGGCGCCGCCCGGCCACGAACCGGCGCGCCGCACGGAGCTCGCCGCCGTGCTCGGTGGCCCGTCGCGGTCCGCGGTGCGCCGATGGGTGCGTGCCGAGGCGGTGCTGAAGGCCGACGGCCGCGGCCTGCGCGTGGATCCGGCCTCCGTCGTCGTGCGGCGGCGGCTCGCACGCATCGGCGGCGAGCCCGCGCCCTACCGGATCGTCGACCGGCGGATCGCGGACTGCCTCGTCAGTGTCGCGGCCGGCCCGGCGCCGCGCTGACCGCGACCGGCGGCGGGAGGGGCGGCAGCTCGGGGCGGTAGAGCCACGCCTCGAAGAACGTGCCGACGTGGTGCCCGGTTCGCGTCGCGACGAGGTCGATGAAGTCGGCCGTGGTGGCCGTGGCATGGCGATGCGTCGTGGTCCACGCCCGGAGCGCGCCGAAGAAGTCGTCATCGCCCAGGAGGAGGCGGAGGCCGTGCAGTGTCAGGGCGCCGCGCTTGTACAGGCGGTCGTCGAACATGCTCGACGGGCCGGGATCGCCGATGAGGAGGTCCTCGGGCAGGCGGGCGAGGCGGGCGTGGTGCTCCCGGGCGAGCTGGTCCGCCGAGGCGGCGCCCGAGGCATCCGACCACAGCCACTCGGCGTAGCAGCAGAATCCCTCGTTGAGCCAGATGTCCTGCCAGCGGGCGAGGCCCACGCTGTTGCCGAACCACTGGTGGGCGAGCTCGTGGGCGATGAGCCGCTCCTCGCCACCGTGGCCGTCGATGTGGTTGGCGCCGAACACGGCGAGGCCCTGCGCCTCGAGCGGGATCTCGAGCTCGTCGGGCGTCACGACCACCGCGTAGCGCTCGAACGGATACGGGCCGAACGCGGACGCGAAGACCTCGAGCATGCGGGGCAGCGGGCCGAAGTCGGCGTTCACGCGACGCTCCAGCGACTTGGGGAAGTACACGGCACCCTCGGCCCCGTCGAAGGGCAGCGTGCGCTTCGCGTACCGACCGACCTGCAGCATCACGAGGTAGCTCGCGGTGGGCTCGCGCTGGTCGTACACCCACACGCCCTGTCCGCTGATGACCCGGTGGTCCTCGAGTTCGCCGTTGGCGACGACGGTGTAGGCGGCATCCGTCTCGAAGCGGATGCGATAGCTCGCCTTGTCGAACGGGTGGTCGTTGCACGGGAACCAGGTCGGCGCCCCCGAGGGCTGCGACGCCACCAGCACGCCGTCATCGAGCTCCTCCCAGCCGATCGCGCCCCAGGATCGGGTGCGTCGGGGCTTCGGGGCGCCGCCGTACTCGACGACGACGAGGAACTCGGCACCGGGCTCGACGGGTCGCTCGGGCGTGATGCGCAGCTTGCCCTGCACCTGGCGGAACTCCGCCCGCCGTCCTTCGACCCGCACGACCGAGGCGGAGAGGCCGACCAGGTCGAGGCTGAACCGGGCGAGCCGCTGGTTCGCCCGCAGCAGCAGCTCGGCGCTGCCGTCGAGTCGGTTGCGGGCGATGCGGTAGCGCAGGGAGAGGACGATCGACACCGTGCGATACCCGCCGTTGCCGCTCTGCGGCAGGTAGGCATCGCCCGCCGTGTCGACGCCGATCTCGGAGGCCTCCATCAGCGCACCTGGGCGTGGTAGTCGGCGACGTTCACGGCACGCCAGGGGCCGATGGGGTTGCCGCTCCAGCGACTGCCGACCGGGACCTCCTCGCCGCGCATCACGAGCGAGGCCGGACCGACCGTCGCGTGCGCGCCGATCCGCGCGGCGGGCAGGATCACGCTGTGGGGCCCGAGCGTCGCGCCCGGCTCGATCGTGACCTCGTCCATGCTCATGATTCGATCATGGAACAGGTGCGTCTGCACCACGCAGCCGCGATTCACCGTGGATCCGTCGCCGAGGGTGACGAGATCGGCCTCGGGGAGCCAGTAGCTGTCGCACCAGACGCCGCGGCCGATGTGCGCGCCGAGCGTGCGCAACCAGACGGCGAGTGCCGGGGTTCCGGCGGCCGCGCGGGCGAACCACGGTGCCGCGACCATCTCGACGAACGTGTCCGACACCTCGGTGCGCCACACGAAGCTGGACCAGAGCGGATGCTCCCCCGCCCTGATCCGGCCGACGAACGCCCACTTCGCGAGCGTCGAGGCGAGCGCGGCCACCGCACCGGCGGCGAGCATCACGACCCCGCTGAGCAGGAGCGCGACGAACACCCCGAACACCGCGGTGAGCGCCGCGAGCGTGAACAGCACGCCGAGGCCGATGCCGCAGGTGACGAACACCGGCACGATCCTGCAGAGCTCCCACAGCGTGCGGGCGACCCGCAGGCGGAACGGGGGCCGGTAGGTGCGGCGCTCGTCGGTCTCCAGCGCCGAGCGGCGCAGGCGCACCGGGGGCGACCCGAGCCACGACGTGCCGGGCTTCGACTTCACCGGCGCCACCGACAGCACCGCCACGAGCGCGTCGCGGGCGAGCCGATGGCCGGCGGCCGCGATGCCCGAGTTGCCGAGGAACGCGCGCTTGCCGATTCGGGCCCGGTCCAGGCGCATCCAGCCGCCCTGCAGCTCGTACGACGCGACCATGGTGTCGTCAGCCAGGAACGCGTGGTCGTCGATGGTGGTCATCGACGGGATGAGGAGCACCGTGGACGCCTCGACCCCGCGGCCCACCTCGGCGCCGAGCAGGCGCAGCCACACCGGCGTGAACAGGCTCGAGTAGAGCGGGAACAGGATGGTGCGCGAGGCGTCCATCAGCCGCTCGATGGTCCACGCCTGCCAGCCGACCCGGCTGCGCACCGGATGCCGGCCCTCGTGCAGCCCGATCCCGAGGAGACGCACGGCGACCATGACGAGGCCGGCGAAGGCGACGCCGGCCACGAGGGTCGCGGGAACCAACCAGGCCAGGGCGCGGAGCGCGGCGTCGCCCAGCGAGTCCGCGCCGGCCATCCCCACGGCGGTCACCGCCCCACCGGCGGCGAAGGCGGCGATCGGCAGGAGCGAGAGGAAGAGCGACGACGCGCCGTACGCGACGAGCCAACGCGTCCGCCGAGGAGGCGCGTCGGTGAGCGGGGCCGCAGGGCCGATCCGCTCGGCGGGCGACCCCGCCCAGCGCTGTCCGGCCGGCACGCGGCCGAAGACGGCGGAGCCCGGCGCGATCTCGGCGCCCTTCCCGATCCGGGCGCCGGGAAGGAGCGTGCTGCGCGCACCGACCGTCGAGCCGGCTCCGATGCGCATCCGGCCGATGCGCACGACGTCGCCGTCGATCCAGGTGCCGGCGAGGTCGACCTCGGGCTCGATCGCGGCCCGATCGCCGATCGTCAGCATGCCGGTGACGGGCGGCAGCGTGTGCAGGTCCACGTCCTCGCCGATCCTCGCACCGAGCGCGCGAGCGTAGTTCGACACCCACGGTGCGCCCGAGAGGCCCACCGCGTCGACCTGGTGGGCGATCTGGTCGGCGAGCCACATGCGCAGGTGCACGGCACCGCCCCGCGGGTAGTCGCCCGGCTCGAGCCCGGCGAGCAGGATCCTCGCCCCCGCGATCGCGATGGCCATGCGGCCGAACGGCGTGGCGAAGATCGCGAGTCCGAGGAGGAGCACCCACGACGGCACCGTCGGCAGGAACCCGAAGTCGTCGCTCAGGGCGTCGAGGATCGTCGTGGCGGTCAGCAGGTAGAGCAGCCATCGCGCGCCGCTCAGGATGAACAGCGGCACGCCCGCGAGCGTCTGCACCCACTGCGTGCCGCGCGGCGTCGGGACCGGTTGGCGGAACGACGACGCCGCCGAGCCCGGCTCCGGCGCGCGCGCGTCGAGCTCGTCCGCCATCGCGCCGAGGCGGGGATGGTCGTAGATGTCGGCGACCGTGAAGTCCGGGTCGCGTGCGCGGATCCGGCTCACGAGCTGGGCGGCCGCGAGGGATCCCCCGCCCAGGTCGAAGAAGCTCGCGTCCGGTTCCGACACCGGCACGCCGAGGACCGCCTGCCACTGCTCGGCGAGCCAGGCAGCGGATGCCCCGAGGCCGGCGGCATCCGGCTCCACCCCGGCCAGCGGCCAGGGCAGGGCCGCCCGGTCGACCTTGCCCGACGTGCGGGTGGGGAGGTCGTCGACGATCGCGAGCAGCGGCACGAGCGCCGCCGGGAGCTCCTCGGTGAGGCGGGTGCGGGCGGCGTCGCGGTCGAACCCGTGGGCGACCGCGAGGTAGCCGACGAGCACCTGGTTGCCCGCCTCTGTTCGTCGCACCGCGGCCGCGGCTCCCGAGACGCCGGGCAGCGCCTGGAGCGCCGACTCGATCTCGCCGAGCTCGATGCGTCGGCCGCCGACCTTCACCTGGTCGTCGGCACGTCCCTGGAAGAGCAGCCCCTCGCGATCGAACACCACGAGATCGCCCGAGCGGTACGCCCGCTCCCAGCCGAGCGTCGGCATCGGCGAGTACTTCACCGCGTCCTTCTCCGGGTCGAGGTATCGGGCGAGGCCCACGCCGCCGATGATGAGCTCGCCGACCGCGCCCTCGGCCACGGGCCGCTCGTCGGCGTCGACCACGGCGAGCGCCCAGCCGTCGAGCGGGAGGCCGATGCGCACCGGGCCCGTGCCGTCGAGGAGCGCGGCGCAGGCGACGACCGTGGCCTCCGTCGGGCCGTACGTGTTCCACACCTCCCGTTCGGGCGACACGAGCCGGCCGGCGAGCTCCGGCGGAACCGCCTCGCCGCCGAAGATCAGCAGTCGCACGTTCTCGATCGCCTCGGCCGGCCACAGGGCGGCGAGCGTGGGCACGGTCGAGACGACGGAGATCCCGTGGGTGACCATCCACGGACCCAGGTCCATGCCGCTGCGCACCAGGCTCCTCGGTGCGGGCACCAGGCACGCCCCGTGCCGCCACGCCAGCCACATCTCCTCGCACGACGCGTCGAAGGCCACCGACAGGCCCGCCAGCACGCGATCCCCCGGCCCGAGCGGCGCACCCTGCAGGAAGAGCCCCGCCTCGGCGTCGACGAAGGCGGCGGCAGATCGGTGCGTCACCGCGACGCCCTTCGGGGTGCCGGTCGAGCCCGAGGTGAAGATGATCCACGCGTCGTCGTCGAGTCCGGGCGGGCTGGCCACTGGGGTCGCGTACGTGCTGGCGTGCGGCGGCGTCCCGCCGAACAGCGCCGCCGGCGAGGCATCCGGTTGGACCTGGTCGCCCATCGGCTCGAACGAACCGCTGCCCGTGATCACGCCCCGCACGCCCGCCTCGCCGAACACGAGGCGGGCGCGCTCCTCCGGGTCGTCGGCGTCGACGGGAACGTACGCGGCGCCGGCGGCCATGGCCGCCAGGATCGCGATGTAGAGGTCGCGGGAACCCGAGGGCATGCGGATGCCGACGCGATCGCCGCGGCGGACACCGGCGGCGTGCAGGCGGGCCGCGGTTCGCACCACCCGAGCCAGGAGCTCGCGGTAGCTCAGCGCCCCCGCCCCGTCCTCCAGCGCCGACGCGTCGGGGTGCGCCAGCGTGGTCGCGCGCAGCACGTCGATGAGCGTCCGCGGCGGCGGCGCGAGCGCCGAGCGGTCGAGGATGCCGGGGGCGTCAGCGGTCACGTGACCTCCTGCTCGAAACGGATGCCGGGTGCCACCCGCGCGGGACACGGCCGACGACCCACGCCTCGAGCTTCAGCCGCTGAGGAAGACGACCAGTTGCGCCTTCGTGAACCGCGAGGAGCCGCGGATGCCGCGCGCGCGAGCGAGTTCACGCAGCTCCGCGACGGTTCTCCCCTCGAGGGCGGTCGCCGAGGTCGGGACGGCGGAGCCCCTCGTCGCCCGCGCCGTCGCGGCCGGCGCCTTCGCGGCCCGCGATCTCGTCGTCCGCGTCTTCGCGGCAGGGGTCTTCACTGACGGTGCCTTCGCCGCCGCCTTCGCGGCCGGCGCCTTCGCGGCCGGCGTGGCCGCCCTTGGTGCTTTCGCAGCCGACTTCGCCCCCTGGGTCTTCACCGCAGGCCGCTTCGCCGCCGGTGCCTTCGCCGCCGGTGCCTTCGCCGCTGCCGGCTTCGCGGGGGGCGCGTTCGCGGCGCGTGCCTGCACGGCCGGTGCGCTCAGTGCGGCCGACTTCACCGCGGGGGCATCCGCCGCTTCCGGCACGGGCGTGCTCGCGCTCGATGGCTTCAACACCACGGGAGGCGCCGGGACCGCGGACTTCGACGCCTTCGACGCCTTCTTCTTCGCAGCTCGCTCGTCGTCGACCAGCTTCGCCAGCTTCGCCTCGACCTTCGCCGCCTTCCTGCGCGCCGCCTTGTCGGCCTTGGCAGCGAGCCGCCTGGCCTTCGCCACTGCGTCCTTCGCGGCATCGAGCGCCTTCGCGGCGGCCTTCTCCTGCTTGCTCCGTGCCATCGTCCACCCCTGACCGAGCCGTCCGCCGAGAGACCGACGGTAGGCGTCATCGTACCGCGAGCCCTTCTCCACCGTGGCGGCACGGGCGCGGTCGCGGTATCTTCAGCGAAGACGACCGGATCTCGTCCGCCGGCACCGGTCGCGAAGGGGATTCCGATGGGCAGGCTCGTGCGTGCATCGCTCGCGGCGGCCGTGACGTGGAGGCCGGCCAGGCCGGCGTCCTCCATCTCCTGCACGGTGCGGGCCACGTTCATCGGCTCGCCGAAGCCCGTGTCGGCATCGATGATCGCCGGCAGCTCGGTCATGCGGGCGATCTGCCTGCCCCGCCCGGCGACCTCGGTGAGCGTGGTGAGCCCGATGTCGGGCAGGCCGAGGTCGGCCGAGAGCACGGCACCCGAGATGTAGACGCCGTCGAAGCCCTTCTGCTCGATCAGCCGCGCCGAGAGCGGGTTGAACGCGCCCGGGAAGCGGAGGATCTCGCCACTCGCGAGCCGTTGGCGGAAGAGCCGTCGCTTCTCGGCGGGCGGGGTCTGGGCGTAGAGCATGGTGGGCCTCCTTCGACCCAGCCTAATCGCGGAGGCGTGCGACCCCGCCGCCCTGCCCGGCCGCGAGGCGGCCGGGGGCCGAACCCCACTCAGCGCGGCCCGTAGGCGCGCAGGATCAGCCAGTCGAACGCCCGGTCCGTGAGGATCCGCCGCACGACGAGGATCGCCTTCGCGCCGAACGGCACCGCATAGCGGATGCGGGGCCGACGCGCGGTCGCGGCCGTGGCGATCGCGAGCGCGACGACCCGCGGCGAGGCACCGACTCCGGGCCGGTCGGCGAGTTCGTACACCTTCGCGAGCCGTTCCGCCTGGCGCCCGTACGCGGTGCCACCCGACCGGGCGATGGCGCTCTCGCTCGCGATCCCGCCCCACTCGGTGCGGATGGTGCCGGGCTCGATGACGACGACATGGATGCCGTGCGGCTTCAGCTCGAGCCGCAGCGAGTCACTCAGTCCCTCGACCGCGAACTTCGTGGCGTGGTACCACGCGCCGAGCGGCTCGTAGAACTTCCCGCCGATCGACGAGACGTTGACGATCCTGCCGCTGCGCTGCGCGCGCATGTGCGGCAGGACCAGCTGGGTGAGCCGGGCCAACCCGAAGACGTTCACCTCGAACTGACGTCGGGCCTCCTCGATCGGCACGTCCTCCAGGGCGCCGTACGACCCGTAGCCGGCGTTGTTCACGAGCACGTCGATGCGGCCCTGCTCGTGCAGGATCCGCTCGACGCCCGACGTGATCGACGCGTCATCCGTCACGTCCATCTCGAACACGTGCACCCCGTGCTCGGCAAGGCCGGACATGCGATCGAGACGGCGCGCCACGCCGTAGACGGTGAAGCCGCGGCGCGCGAGCTCGACGGCGGTCGCCTCGCCGATGCCGGACGAGGCACCGGTGACGAGAGCGACCCCCGCGTTCATGGTCAGAACAGGCCGGTCGGGATCTCGACGGTGACGAGCGCGCCGGGCGCCGCCGTGAAGGTGAGCGCGCCGAGCTCGTCGGGGCCGAGCTCTGGCAGGCGCTGCGCCACGTCGAGGAACCGCTCGATCTCGGCCTCCTCGAGCACCCACTCGGCGAGCGTGCGGAACTTCTGCACGTACTGCTCGCGCGCGAACGGCCGTGCGCCGAGGGGATGCGCGTCGGCGACGGCGATCTCGTCGACGATCTCGCCGCCGTCGGAGAGCTTGATGACGACCTTGCCGCCGAAGGCCTTCTCGTCGATGTCGTTCGAGTGGTAGCGGCGCGTCCACTCCTCGTCCTCGACGGTGGTCACCTTCTTCCAGAGCTCGATCGTGTCGGGGCGGTGGGCCCGCTCGGGCGAGTACGAGTCGGCGTGGTGCCACGCGCCGTCCTGCAGCGCCACCGTGAAGACGTACGGGATGGAGTGGTCGAGCGTCTCACGCGAGGCGTCGGGGTCGTACTTCTGCGGGTCGTTCGCGCCCGAGCCGATGACGTAGTGGGTGTGGTGCGACGTGTGCAGGGTGATCGACTCGATGCGCTCGGGGTCGTCGAGGATGATCGGGTACTCGTCGTGCAGCTTGCGGGCGAGGTCGATCCACGCCTGTGCCTGGTACTCGGCCGAGTGCTCCTTCGTGTACGAGTCGAGGATGGCGCGCTTGGCCTCGCCCTCGTCGGGGATCGTCACCTCGTACGAGGCATCCGGGCCGTCGAGGAGCCACGCGATGACGCCGTCCTCACCCTCGTAGATCGGCACCGGACTGGTCTCGCCGCGCATGGCCCGGTCGACCGCCTCGACGGCCATCTTGCCGGCGAAGGCGGGGGCGTGCGCCTTCCACGTGGAGATCTCGCCCTTGCGCGACTGGCGGGTGGCCGTGGTGGTGTGCAGCGCCTGCCCGATGGCCTGGAAGATCGTCTCCTGGTCGAGCCCGAGGAGCGTGCCGATGCCGGCGGCCGCCGACGGGCCGAGGTGCGCGACGTGGTCGATCTTGTGCTTGTGGAGGGAGATCGCCTTGACGAGGTCGATCTGGATCTCGTAGCCGGTCGCGATGCCGCGCACGATGTCGCGGCCGGTGAGTCCGCGCGCGGCGGCGAGGTGCTGGGCGACGGCGACGATCGGCGGGATGTTGTCGCCCGGGTGCGAGTACTCCGCCGCGAGGAACGTGTCGTGGAAGTCGAGCTCGCGCACGGCCACGCCGTTGGCCCATGCGGCCCATTCGGGCGACGTGCGCCGCGCGGCATCCGCGCCGAACACGGTTGCACCGTCGCCGCCGATCGAGACGGGGTGGGCGAGCGCCTGGCTGCGTGCCGAGACGACGGGCTTGCGAGCGAGCGAGGCCGCCGCGACGGCCGCATTGTCGATCACGCGGTTCACGACCATGTCGACCACGTCGTCGTCGAGCTCGACGGGGTCGGTCGCGACCCCGGCCAGCTGCCAGGCGAGCTGGCCTTCACGGGCCAGGTTCTCGTCACTCCGGTGGGTGCGCAGGTGGTGGGTCTTCACGCCCCAACGCTATCGAATCGAACCGGCGGATGCCGCGAACGCGGCGTATCGCGGCGGGGGGCTTGCCGTGTGCGCACTCGTGTGCCGTGCCGTACGGTTCGGCTCAGGTGGTGGCGGTATCGGGCCAGACGGGGTCGTGCAGCTGCGCGCCCATCACGTGCGCGGCGAGGCCCGGGTCGACGTCGTCGAGCGTGGCGGGGCTCCACTTGGGCGCGCGGTCCTTGTCGATGACCTGCGCGCGGATGCCCTCGCGCAGGTCGTGCTGTTCGATGAACCAGGACACGAGGCGGAACTCCTGCTCGAGCGCCTCCTCGAGGCTGCCCAGCGTGCGCGCGCGCCGCACCGACTCGAGGGTGACGGTGAGCGCGGTCGGCGAGAGCGTCTCGAGCTCGTCGGCGGCGGCGGCCGCGTAGGCGGATGCGGCTGGGTCGAGCGGCTGGGTCGGGAACGAGCTCGACGCGTCCGCCGAACCGGGCGCTGTGCGACGGCCCTCGGCGAAGGCCCGGAGGCGCGTGATGATCTCGGCGACGGTCGGGGCGGAGTAGCACGCGTCGACCCAGTCGCGGGCGAGGGCGAGGGCCGACGGACCGGGCGTCTCGTCGAAGAGCATCACGATCTCGGCGGGGCTGCCGGGGTCGGCCCGCTCGGCGAGCGCCTGCACCAGGTGCGGGAGCCGCTCCGACGGCACGAACGAGTCGGCGAAGCCGGCATGCAGGGCGTCGGCCGCATCCATCGTGCGCGAGTTCAGGGCGAGGTGCACGCCGAGCTCGCCCGGCGCCCTCGCGAGGAGCCAGGAGCCGCCGACGTCGGGCGTGAAGCCGATGCGCGTCTCGGGCATGGCCACGCGGGAGCGCTCGGTGACGACCCGGATTGCGGCGTGGCCGGCGAGGCCGATGCCGCCGCCCATCGTGATGCCGTCCATGATGGCGACGACGGGCTTCGGGTACCGCGCGATCATCGCGTCGAGCCGGTACTCCGAGCGGAAGAACTCGCGGGCGTCGTCGGCGTTGCCGTCGGTCGCGTACTCGTAGAGCTCGCGGATGTCGCCGCCGGCCGAGAAGCCGCGTTCGCCGGCGCCGTCGAGCACCACGAGCCCCACCTCGGAATCATCGCGCCAGGCCTCGAACACGGCGGTGAGCGCGCGGATCATCTCGAAGCTCAGGGCGTTCAGCGCCTGAGGCCGGTCGAGCGTCACGTGGCCGACTCCGTCGGCGACGCTCGCGGAGATCTGGTCGCTCACGAGACACACCGTAGCGTCATCCCGGCTCCGCGGCGTACCCTCCCTTCGAGGAGGGATCATGATCGAATCCGCGTTCCCGATCCTCGAGGTGTCCGACATGGATGCGGCGCTCTCGTTCTACCGCGACGCGTTCGGCGGCGTACTGACGTACCGCTTCCCGCCCGAGGGCGAGCCGGTCTACGTGTCGCTCGCCGTCGGCGCCTCGTCGCTCGGCATCGGACTCGCCGAGTCGCCGCCGCCTCCGGGCAACGTGCTCCTCTGGTTCTACGTCGACGACGTGGAGCGGGCGACGACCGAGCTCGCCGCGGCCGGGGCATCCGTCGTCGAGGAGCCCGTCGACCAGCCGTGGGGCGAGCGCACGTCGCTCGTGACCGACCCGTTCGGCACCCGCATCCGCCTGGGCGCCGCGATCTCCCCGCCGCCCGACGAGGAGTAGCCGAGGAGCACCACCCCGGCGCGCGCGGGGGGCGCGGGGTAGCATGCACGGGTGGTCCCCGTCGAGAACCTGTGGGCATTCATCGTCGCCTCGATCGTGCTCATCGTGATCCCCGGTCCGAGCGTGCTGTTCGTGATCGGGCGGTCGCTCGCGCTCGGGCGCCTCGGCGGCCTGCTCAGCGTGGTCGGCAACGCCCTCGGCATGGTGCCGCTCGTCGCCGCGGTCGCCCTCGGCGTCGGCGCCCTCGTCGCGCAGTCCGTGGTGATCTTCACGATCATCAAGTTCGCGGGCGCCCTCTACCTCGTGTACCTCGGCGTGCAGGCCATCCGCCATCGAGCGGATGCCGCGGCCGCCGTGAACGGCGAGGTGGCCACCCGCTCGCACTGGCGCCAGCTGGGCGAGGGCTTCGTCGTCGGCGTCACCAACCCGAAGACCATCGCGTTCTTCGTCGCGGTGCTCCCGCAGTTCGTCGACTTCACCGCCGGCTCGATCCCGCTGCAGCTGTTCGAGCTCGGCGTCGTGTTCATCGTGCTCGCGCTGCTCTGCGACTCGATCTGGGCGCTGGCCGCGAGCGCGGCCCGCAACTGGTTCGCCCGTTCGCCGCGGCGCGCGGCGCACCTCGCCGCGACGGGCGGCGTGATGATGATCGGCCTCGGCGGAGTGCTCGCGCTCACGGGCAACAAGCACTGACGCCGTGGCCGGCGGGCCTCGGCGTCGCGTCGGGGCGCGGCCGGGCCGCACCCGGTGCGGGGAACGGCGCGTCAGTCGCGCGTCGCGGTGCCGGTGAGGATGCCGCGGGCGAGCCCGTGGAAGAAGCAGCGGGCCCCGAGGATGGCCGGCGAGGCATCCGTGTCGATCTCGAGGCCGGGCACGTCGAGTGCGTGCACGACGAAGAGGTAGCGGTGCACGCCCGTGCCCCGCGGCGGCGCCGCGCCGATGAAGCCGCGACTGCCCTCCTCGTTGCGCAGCACGAGCGCCCCGTCGGGCAGCGACGGGCCGCCGGGGCCGCCCACGCCGGCTTCGAGGCTCGTCACCGAGACCGGGATGTTGGCCACCGACCAGTGCCACCAGCCCGAGCCGCTCGGCGCGTCGGGGTCGAGGCACGTGACGGCGAAGCTGCGCGTCGCGGCCGGGAAACCCGACCACGAGAGCTGCGGCGAGCGGTCCACGCCGCCGGCCGCGGAACTCCACTGCGGCCGGGCGAGCGCGCCGCCCTCCTGCAGGTCGGTACTCGTCACCGTGAAGGTGTCGACGGGCCGCAACCGCTGCAGCGCCTGGTAGGGGTCGACGTCGAGCATCGCGATCCTCCTCGGGGGATGGTCGTCCGCGTTCGCGGCCAGCCTACGTCGGGACCCGACGCAGCGGACCCCCCTGCGCCGCGGGTCGGCCGACTCGGCGAGCTCGCGGCATCCGATCGTATGATCTCGGGGTGGCCGTCGCCAAGATCCTCCTCTACTACGCCTTCACGCCGCTCCCCGACCCCGACGCGGTGCGGCTGTGGCAGCGCGACCTCGCGGCGTCGCTCGGCCTGCGCGGGCGCATCCTCATCTCGAAGGACGGCCTGAA
This sequence comes from Agromyces ramosus, assembly GCF_004216665.1. Taxonomy (GTDB): domain Bacteria; phylum Actinomycetota; class Actinomycetes; order Actinomycetales; family Microbacteriaceae; genus Agromyces; species Agromyces ramosus. The sequence continues at coordinate 1,353,685 of NZ_SGWY01000001.1, forward strand.
CGGCACCCTCGGCGGCGAGCTCGGCGCGATGAAGCGCTACGTGCGCACGACCCGGGAGTACCCCGCGTTCCGGCACGTCGACTTCAAGTGGAGCGAGGGCACCGGCCTCGACGACACGGGCGCGAGCCTCGACTTCCCGAAGCTCAGCGTCAAGGTGCGCGACGAGATCGTCTCGTTCGGCGCCCCCGGCGAGCTGCGCGTCGACGGCGACGGGGTGGTGGGCGGCGGCACCCCGCTCACGCCCGACGCCCTGCACGAGCTGGTCGCCGACCGCGGCGACGACGTCGTCTTCTTCGACGGCCGGAACGCGCTCGAGGCGGCGATCGGCCGCTTCCGCGGTGCCGTCGTGCCGGATGTCGAGACGACGCGCGACTTCGTGGAGCTGCTCGACTCCGGTGCGTACGACGAGCTCAAGGGGCGACCGGTCGTGACGTACTGCACCGGCGGCATCCGCTGCGAGGTGCTCTCGAGCCTCATGGCGAACCGGGGCTTCGGCGAGGTGTACCAGCTCGACGGCGGCATCGTGCGCTACGGCGAGCGCTTCGGCGACGACGGCCTGTGGGAAGGCTCGCTCTACGTCTTCGACGGGCGCGGCTCGGTCGACTTCAGCGACGAGGCCGCGGTGATCGGCCGGTGCGCGGGTTGCGGCGCGCCGACGAACCGCACCGCCAACTGCCCGGATGCCTCGTGCCGCGCGCAGTTCGTGACGTGCGCGTCGTGCGCGTCGATCGCATGCCGCGAACACGCCGACGCGGTCGCGGGCTGAGCCGGTCACGGTCGCACTCAGCCGGTGCGGTCGGCCTCGACGAGGTACCGCAGCGCGAAGCTGTCCACGTCGCGATGTGCATTCACGAGCACCATGGCGGCGATCCCCGCCTCACGATCGATCATCAGCGCGCTGCTGAATCCGCCCGTGGTGCCGCCGTGACCGGTGATGGTGCGCGGAGCGTCCTCGGTCACCCACCAGAAGTAGCCGATCTGCTCGGCCCGGTTGTACCCGACCGCGACCGGCTCGAGAGCCGCGCTGTGGCTGAGCGGTCCGTCGATCACGGCCTGCGCCAGTGCGATGAGATCGTCGAGCGTCGCATGCACCAGCACCGCGGGGCTGAAGCCCCCGCCCCACCATGGGGCGACCGGATGCCCCGGGCGGCTGTATCCGCCGGCATGCTCGTCGGGAACCTGCTCCGCAGTCTCGACGAGCACGGCGTCGTCCATCCCCAGCGGCTCGAGGACGCGTTCCTCGAGCAGCGTGCGGTAGTCGGTGCCCGCCGCTGCCGCCAGTGCGTGGCCGAGCAGGGCCGCGGCGAAGTTGCTGTACACCGGATCGTCGCCGGGTACGACCTGCTCGCGGCGCGCGAGCTCGATCAGCTCCTCGCGCGATGACGTGTACGGATTCCCGCCCGCGGCGAACGCGGCCTTCGACGCCGCCATCCACGCGGCATCCGTCGGCTCGAAGGGCAGGCCGCTCCGGTGCGTGGCGAGCGAGCGCAGGGTGACGGATGCCGCGGGCACGTCGCCGAGCGGCAGGTGGGCGCCGAGCGGGTCATCGAGCTCGACCTCTCCCCGTTCGATCGCGATCGCGAGCAGTTCGCCGATCAGCACCTTGGAGATCGAGCCGATCTCGTAGACGGTCTCCTCGTCGGCGCGCTCGTAGACGGTCGTCGCCTCCCCGTCCTCGATCACTGCGACCGCCGCCCGCTCCTCCTCGTTGTGGAAGGTCGTCCGAACGTCGCGTTCGAGGGCGGTCTCCGCGTCGGGTGTGGCCGAGGCGCTCCCCGCGACCGCCTCCACCGGATCGGCGGATGGCGAGACGCAACCCGTGAGGATGACCGCGGTGAGGACCGCGAGGAGGACGGTGATCCTCCGGGCGCCTCGGGACGACCGCGCCGGCGCGGGCATGGCCGCATGCTACGCCTGCGCCGCGGAGGCCGTCAGGTCCCGTCCGGGGGACAGCCCTCCCCCGGCCCCGGCCCGGCCGCGCCCGTGAGATGACGCGAATCGTCCTTCTGGCCCTGGCGAAGGACGATTCGCGTCATCTCGCGGCGACGGGCTGGCGAGGTCGTCGCGGCAGCCGCTCGCGGCGCGCGTAGGCCCGGGCCGAGCGGCTCGACAGCGCGAGCATCACGAGGATGTCCAGCGAGAGCGTGAGGAGCGTGGTCTGCAGCGTGACCTCCTGGTCGCCGACCCACCAGGTCACGAACGCCGCACTGATGCTGAACGTCGAGATCACCATCACCACGATCCGCGGCCAGTTCAGGCCGAGGTAGGTGAGCGCGGCCAGCACGAGGTCGAAGAGCAGCACGGCCCCGACCAGGGCGACCACGAAGACGTAGACCGCCTGCGACATGTCGTCGAACGCGTCACCCGTGAGCGGCGTGCCCGCCTCGTCGAACGCCGAGGTGAAGACGTCGTCCCACTGCAGCGAGAGGGCCACCAGCCAGGCGACCCCGGCCAGCACCCGCAGGAGCACCAGGGCGGAGCCGGCCGTCGTCGACGGCGGTCGGCGCATGGTCGGCGGCCCGGCCACGGGCGCAGCCAGCGACGCCGGCGACTCGAACGCGGGGCGCTTCTCGACGGCCGTCATCCCGGCTCCCGCTGCGATGCGGCGTCGGGCAACGAGACCCCCCGCACGTCGACCACCGGCAGGTCGCCGTCGGTGACGATCGTGTCGCCGCCGCCGTTGCGCGAGTGGTAGCCGGTCGCGAAGTCCTGCAGCACGACCACCCCGACCGCGGGATCCGACGCGCGCAGCGTCTCCACGATGTGGTCGCGCTCGATGTCGGTCTCGGCGTCGATCTTGTGCGTGACCTGCAGCGTGAAGAGCGAGAAGCCCACCGCCCGGTCGAACGTGCCCGCGGCGAGCCAGTCCACGCGCGAGCCGCCCGGGAGGAGCCACCCGTCGGGGCACCGCCAGAAGCGCACGTGGTGCCGCTTGGCGGGGTTGCCCGCGACCTCCTGCTGGTACGCGGCATCCTGCTGCCGCCCGAAGAGGAAGAGCGGGCTCACGGGCGCCTCGTCGTAGCTGCGACGCGTGACGGTCGACGTGATGATGCGCCAGCTCGAGGCCGCCGTGATCTCGTCGGCGCGCGTCCACCCGGCCGCGACCATCGCCGCGTGCAGCCGCTGCTCGTCGCCGAGCACGGCGAGGTTCACCGGGTCGCCGAGCAGCCCGTCGCTCGTGCGCGCACGACCGATGAAGTAGTCGGGCACGTAGATCGTGGTGAGGATGCGGTGCAGGCGCGGCAGCACGAGGTACGCGAGCAGCGCCCAGAAGAGGACGAATCCGAGGATGCCCCACCAGCCGAACGTGAACGACTCGGTGAACAGCAGCCATGCCAGCCAGATCGCGGCCAGCCCTGCGAAGACGAAGAAGAACCCGTCGAGCAGTGCGCTGAAGGAGAACCGGCGCCGTGGCGCCTGGGAGGGAAGTGCGGGCGCCTCCGTCCCGGATGCCTCGACCCCCACGCCGCCCATGACTGCATGCTAGCCCCGCTCCTGGCACGGCGGTCGGCGTGATTAGGCTTCCCGCATGGGCTACGACGTCGCGCGCATCCGTTCGCTGTTCCCCTCGCTCGAGAGCGGGTGGGTGCACTTCGACGGGCCGGGCGGCACGCAGACCCCGCGCGCGGTGGGCGACGCCGTGGCATCCGTGCTCACCGGGCCGCTGTCGAACCGCGGCACGATCGGCGAGTCGGAGGAGCGCGCCGAGGCGGCCGTGCACGGGTTCCGCCTCGCCATGGCGGACCTGCTGAACGCGCATCCGCGCGGCATCGTGCACGGGCGCAGCGCCACGCAGCTCGTGTACGACTTCTCCCGGCACCTGTCGCGCGACTGGGGCGCCGCCGACGAGGTCGTCGTCACGCGGCTCGACCACGACGCGAACGTGCGCCCCTGGGTGCAGGCGGCCGAGCGCGCGGGCGCGACCGTGCGCTGGGCCGACTTCGACCCCGAGACCGGCGAGCTCCCGACGGAGGCCGTGACCGCACTCCTCTCCGAGCGCACGCGCATCGTCGCCGTCACCGGCGCGTCGAACCTCATCGGCACGCGACCCGACGTGCCGACCATCGCGGCCGTCGCGCACGACGCGGGCGCCAAGGTCTTCGTCGACGGCGTGCACCTGACCGCCCACGACCTCCCCGACGTCGAGGAGCTCGGCTCCGACTTCTTCGTGTGCTCCCCGTACAAGTTCCTCGGCCCGCACTGCGGCGTGCTCGCCGCCCGGCCGGGCCTGCTCGAGACGATCACGCCCGACAAGCTGCTGCCCGCGACGAACGCGGTGCCCGAGCGGTTCGAGTTCGGCACGCTGCCGTACGAGCTGCTCGCCGGCGTCACCGCCGCGGTCGACGTGCTCTCGGGCCTCGACCCCGACGCGGCCGAGGCGGCCGAGTCCCGGCGCGAGCGGCTCGCCGCATCGTACGCGGCGCTCCACGAGCACGAGGAGGCGCTGCGAGCGCAGCTCGAACAGGGACTCGCCGCCCTGCCCGGCGCCACGATCCGATCGCGCGCCGTGCACCGCACCCCGACGCTGCTCGCCACCTTCGAGGGCCACGCGGCATCCGCGCTGACCCGGTCGCTGGCCGAGCGCCGAGTGCTCGCGCCCTCGGGCAACTTCTACGCCCTCGAGGCGTCGCGGCACCTCGGCCTCGGCGAGGTCGGCGGCCTGCGCATGGGGCTCGCACCCTACACGGATGCCTCGGACGTCGAGCGCCTGCTCGACGGGCTGGCCGCGGCGCTGGGCTGAGCCCGTCGCGATCCCAACGAGCCCGGGACGGCGTCGGCGGCGCGCCTAGGCTTGCCGGATGACCATCGCCGACACCGCCGCCGAACTCCGCCGCCTGCACACCGCTCCCGAGCTGCTCCAGGTGGTGAACGTGTGGGACGTCGCGAGTGCGAAGGCGGTGGCCGCGCTGCCCGGCACCCGCGCGATCGCCACCGCGAGCCACTCGATCGCGGCGACGTTCGGCTACCCCGACGGCGAGCACATCCCTGCCGAGCTCATGCTCGACATGGCGGGGCGCATCGCCCGCGCCGTCGACGTGCCGGTGAGCGCCGACCTCGAGGCGGGCTACGGCGATCCCGGTGAGACGATCCGTCGCGCCATCGGCCTGGGCGTCGTCGGCGCCAACCTCGAAGACCAGCTGAAGCCGCTCGCCGACTCCGTCGCCGCCGTCGAGGCTGCCGTCGCCGCCGCCGACGCCGAGGGCGTGCCGTTCGCGCTCAACGCCCGCACCGACGCGTTCCTGCGCGGCGGCGATCGCCCGCGCGACGTCCGGATCGCCGACGCGATCGACCGCGGGCGCGCGTACATCGAGGCCGGGGCGACGTGCGTGTTCGTGCCGGGCGACTTCGGCGAGGACGTCGTGGCCGAGCTCGTCGACGGCATCGGCGAGCTCAGGATCAGCCTCATCGGGCTGCCCCGCCTGCCCCCGCCGGCGCGGCTCCAGGAGCTCGGCGTCGCCCGGCTCTCCTACGGCCCGACGACCCAGCGGGTCGCGCTCGGCGCGCTCCAGGACCTCGCACGAGGACTCTACGCGGGCGGCGTGCTGCCCGGCGGCATCCGCCCGCTCGCTTGAGGCCGCCGGGGCGTCGACGGGGCGCGGCACGGTCGTCGCGCTCGTATCCGTCGCACGACGGATGCCCCGGTCGCGACTCCCTCGCTAGGGTGGCACCTGTGGCGGTTGCCATCGCCCGGGCCGTGCGGGGGCGCGGCCCCCTGGCTGTCTGCTCGCCCCCACGTGAGGAGAGCGCATGAAGAGCGGCATCCCCATCGAGATCTCGGGGCTCAGCAAGCAGTTCGGGCACGTGACCGCCGTCGACGACCTCAGCTTCACGGTCGAGCCGGGGCGGGTCACCGGGTTCCTCGGCCCGAACGGCGCGGGCAAGACCACGACCCTGCGAGTGCTGCTCGGGCTGGTGCGCGCGACCGCCGGAACCGCCACGTTCGGCGGCGCGCCGTACCGCGACCTGCCGAAGCCCCTCGAGACCGTGGGGGCCGCGCTCGACGCGAACTTCCACCCCGGCCGCACGGCGCGGAGCCACCTGAAGGTCTACGCGACCGCGGCCGGCCTGCCGCCGGCACGGGTGCCCGCGGTGCTCGAGCAGGTCGGCATCGCCGAGTTCGCCGACCGGCGGGTTGGCGGGTACTCGCTCGGCATGCGGCAGCGACTCTCGCTCGCCTACACGCTGCTCGGCGATCCCGGCGTGCTCGTGCTCGACGAGCCGATCAACGGCCTCGATCCCGAGGGCATCAAGTGGATCCGCGGCTTCCTGCAGCACCTCGCGCAGGACGGGCGCACGGTGCTCGTGAGCTCGCACCTGTTGAGCGAGGTGCAGCAGAGCGTCGACGACGTCGTGATCATCTCGCGCGGTCGCCTCGTGCGGAGCGGCCCGCTGTCGAACCTCGAGCTCGACGCGTCGCCGCGCACGATCGCGGATTCCCCCGATCGCCTCCGGCTCGCGGCCGCCCTCGACCAGGCGGGCCTGGAGTACACCGAGGGACGGAACGGCTTCATCGTCGTCGAGCCCGATCCCGGCCGTGTCGGCCATGCGGCCTTCGTCGGCGGGGTGGAGCTGAGCGCCCTGCACCGGCTGCGATCCGGGCTCGAGGAGTCCTTCCTCTCGCTGGTGAACGGTGAGACGAATGCGCTCGCGGACGACGAGGCCACCCCCGTCGTCGTCGACGGAGGTGAGGTGTGATGTCGGTGATCCGCGCGCTCGCCTCGGAATTCCGGAAGGTCTTCACGACCCGCATGTGGTGGCTGCTGGCGCTGCTGCTCGTCGGCTACGTCGCGTTCCTCGCGGGCGGGTTCGGCGCGTTCCTCGGCTGGGCCGTCGAGAACCCGGATGCCGCCGCCAACACGGGCAACACCCAGCTCCCTCCGAGCATGCGGCTCGCCCCGCTGATCTACAGCTTCGCCTCCTCGATCGGGTACGTGTTCCCGGTGCTCCTCGGCGCCCTCGCCGTCACGGGCGAGTTCCGGCACAAGACGCTGACCCCGACGTTCCTCGCGGAGCCGCACCGCTCCGTCGTCCTCGGCGCGAAGTTCGTCTCCGAGCTCCTGCTCGGCGCGGGCTTCGGCGTGATCGCATTCCTCACGTCCGTCGGCACGGGGGCGGCCGCGCTGGCGGCGTTCGGCCTCGACACCGAGCTCGGCGAGCCCGACACGTGGGCGCTCGTCGGCCGAGGCGTGCTCGCGATGGCCCTGTGGGCCACGATCGGCGTGGGGCTGGGCTCGCTCGTGCCGAACCAGGTGGCCGCGATCGTCATCGTGCTCGCGTTCACGCAGTTCATCGAGCCGATCCTGCGCCTCGCGGCGTCGCTCAACGACATCACCGCGACCATCGGCCAGTTCCTGCCGGGCGCCGCGAGCGACGCGCTCGTCGGCGCGTCGTTCGACAGCATCGCCTCGGTTGGAGCGGCGGAGTCGCTCGACTGGTGGCAGGGCGGCCTGGTGCTGCTCGCGATCGGCGTCGTCGCCACGCTCATCGGCGGCGCCACCACCTGGCGGAGGGACGTGACGTAGGGGTGGACCTCAGGGGGTTGCGGGAGCTGCGGCTCCGGGTGCAGGGGCTGCGATCGCCGTACGACGCGAGCGCACCCGAGGTGGTGCGCCGGTTCGTCGCGGTGCAGGCGCAGGAGTTCCTCCCCGCGCAGTGGGGGCTCGCGGCGCGAGTCCCATCCGAACGACGGCCGGATGCGGCATCCGTCGCCGCCGCGCTCGATGCGGGCGAGATCCTCCGCACCCACGTGCTCCGGCCCACGTGGCACTTCCTGCATCCGGCCGACGCGCGCTGGGTGATGGAGCTGTCGGCCGAGCGGGTCCACCGCGCGAACGGGACGTACTACCGCCGCACGGGCCTGGAGGGTGCGACCGCGACCCGCGCCATGGACGTCGTCGCGGCATCGGTCGCGGGCGGGCACCGCACCCGCGCCGAGCTCGCCGACGCCCTCGTGGCCGGGGGCGTCTCCAACGCCGGGCTCAGCTTCGCCTACGTGATGATCATGGCCGAGCTCGAGCGCATCGCCATCAGCGGAGCGAACGTCGGCAAGCAGCGCACCTACGCGGCCTTCGATGAGCGCGTGCCCCCGTCGCCGCCGAGGCCGCGCGATGAGGCACTCGCCGAGCTCGCCGCACGGTACCTCGCCGCGCGCGGGCCGGCCCGCGACCGGGACTTCGCCGCGTGGTCGGGCTTCACCCTGAGCGATACGCGGCGCGCGTTCGCCGACGCCGCCGACCTCGCGGGCGACGGGCGCATCGAGTGGATCGACGTCGAGGGCACGCCGCACGCCCTCGACGCGGCCTCCGTCGCCTCGGCCGACGAGCGCACCGACGGCGTGATCGGGGAACGCGGCGTCATCGACCTGGTGCAGGCGTACGACGAGTACATCATGGGCTACGCGGCGCCGCGGGCGTACCTGCTGCCCCCGGGCCTCGACGCCGTGCACGCGGAGTTCCCGCTGCACGCGCTGATGGTGGACGGCGTGATGGTCGGACGCTGGGCGCCGGTCGTCCAGGACCGGCGGGCGACCGCGCGCATCGTGCCGTGGCGCGACCTCACGCCCGGCGAGGAGCGCTCGCTCGCGGCATCCGTCGCCGCGCTGGAACGGTTCCTCGGCCTCCCGGTGACCCTCGAAGTCGAGCCGATCGTCGCGCCCTGACCGCCCGGCGCGCCCCGACCGATACGATCGCGCCATGGCCGTCATCGCGAGCATCTTCGTCGCCCTCGCCGCGCTCCTGCACGGCTATATCTTCCTGATGGAGAGCGTGTGGTGGACCCGGCCGTCGACGTGGAAGCGGTTCGGCGTCGCCGACCAGGCCGCCGCCGACACGACCAGGCCGATGGCCTACAACCAGGGGTTCTACAACCTGTTCCTCGGCCTCGGCGCGGCCCTCGGGCTGGTGCTCTACTGGGCGGGCGCGATGGACGTGGGCAAGACGCTCGTGCTGTTCACCACCGCGTGCATGGTGCTCGCCGCGCTCGTGCTGACGACCACCGGCCGCGGGTACGTGCGGGCCGCGCTCATCCAGGGCACGCTTCCGCTCATCGGGTTCGTGCTGTTCGCGTTGTCCTGAGCGCTGCGCCGGCGCGAGGCGTTCGGCTCAGTCGGCGGGCTGCGCGTCGGCGTCGGTCGGCGGCTCGACCTTCAGGCGGTCGATGAGCGCGGCCGAGTGGTTCGTGCTGAGGATGATGCGCGTGAACTCGCCCGCCGCGAGCTCGAGCACGACCGCCTGGCGCTTGCCCTTCACGATCACGAAGTCGGTGCCGCCATGGTACTTCCACACGCCGACGGCGACGACGAGCGGGATCTCGGTGCCCCGCTTGCGGATGCCGCGGATCCACACCCATGGGTCGTCGGTGACCGTCGCCGACCGGATGTCGTCGCGCTGCACCACGAGGTCGTCGGAACGCAGCGCGAGCGTCTTCTCGGCCGGGGTGAGGTGCACCTCGATCCGGTCGTTGTGCACGCGAAGCTGGGCCATGCTTCCATCCTGCCCGAGCCTGCCGTCGCTCGCCGAGTCGCCACCCCACAATGGCGTAACGGTTTGGCACGGGGCAAGGTGCGGGAGGCGTCGGGCCGCGACGCCGCGGTCAGGACGGGCGAGCGGATGCCGCGGCTCGCGCCGCGGCCGGCAACGCGTCGACGATCCGTCCGATGGCGGCATCGTCGTGCGCGGCGGTCACGAACCACGCCTCGAACACCGACGGCGGCAGCGAGACGCCCGCATCGAGCATCGCGTGGAAGAACGGCGGATACCGCCACGCCTCCTGCCGCTGCACGCCCCCGTAGTCGCGCACCCCGGATGCCACGTCCTCGCCGAACACGAAGCTGAACAGGTTGCCCGCCCGCTGCACGGCGTGGGCCACGCCCTCGGCCGCGAGCGCGTCGGAGACCTCGGAGCTGATCGTCGCGGCGGCGGCGTCGAGGTGCGCGTAGACCGCGGCATCCGCTGACCTGAGCGTCGCGACGCCCGCGGCGACGGCGACCGGGTTCCCGGACAGCGTGCCCGCCTGGTAGACCGGCCCGAGCGGGGCGAGCTGCTGCATGACGTCGGCGCGGCCGCCGAGCGCGGCGACGGGCATGCCGCCGCCGATCACCTTGCCGAACGTGAGGAGGTCGGGCGAGTACTCCCCCGCGGTGCCCTCTTCGAGCCCCCACCAGCCGGCGGCCGACACGCGGAAGCCCGTCAGCACCTCGTCGGAGATGACGAGCGACCCGTTGGCGTGCGCGAGTTCGACGAGCGCGCGGTTGAAGCCGGGCTCGGGCGGCACGACGCCCATGTTCGCGGCGGCCGCCTCGACGATGACGGCCGCGATGCGGTCGCCGTGCTCGGCGAATGCGGCGCGCACGGCGTCGAGGTCGTTGTACGGCAGCACCAGCGTGAGGGCGGCGATCCCGGCGGGCACGCCGGCCGAGCCGGGCAGGGCGAAGGTGGCGAGCCCCGAGCCCGCCTCGGCGAGGAGGCCGTCGGAGTGGCCGTGGTAATGACCCGCGAACTTCACGAGCAGGTCGCGCCCGGTGAAGCCGCGGGCGAGTCGGATGGCGCTCATGGTCGCCTCCGTGCCGGTCGACACGAGCCGCAGCTGCTCGACGGGGGCGACCCGGGCCTCGACGAGCTCGGCGAGCTCGGTCTCGGCGGGCGTCGACGAGCCGAACGAGAGGCCGCGGCTCGCGGCATCCGTCACCGCCTCGATCACGCGCGGGTCGGCGTGGCCGAGGATCGCGGGGCCCCACCCGGCGACGAGGTCGACGTACTCGCGGCCCTCGACGTCGGTGACGTACGCACCGCGGGCCGACACGAGGAACCGCGGGGTGCCGCCGACCGAGCGGAAGGCGCGCACGGGCGAGTTCACGCCGCCCGGGATCGCGGCCCGGGCGCGGGCGAACAGCTCGTCGTTCGTGGGGGCGTTCACGCGAGGTCCCCTGCGCGGATCCAATCGGCGAGCTCGACGGCCCAGTACGTGAGCACGGCGTCGGCGCCCGCGCGGCGGATGCCGCGGACGGACTCGATCACCGCGCGCCTGCGGTCGATCCAGCCGTGGGCGGCGGCGGCCTCGATCATCGCGTACTCGCCCGACACCTGGTAGGCCCAGACCGGGATGTCGGATGCCGCCGCCACATCGGCGAGCACGTCGAGGTAGCTGCCCGCCGGCTTCACCATGACGATGTCGGCGCCCTCCTCGATGTCGATCATCGCCTCGCGCAACCCCTCACGGCGGTTCCCGGGATCGAGCTGGTACGAGCGGCGGTCGCCCTCGAGGGTCGACTCGACCGCATCGCGGAACGGACCGTAGAACGCCGACGCGTACTTCGCCGAGTAGGCGAGGATCGCCGTGTCGGTGTGACCGCCGTCGTCGAGGGCGTCGCGCACGGCGGCGACCTGGCCGTCCATCATGCCCGAGAGGCCGAGGAGCTGCGAACCGGCGCGGGCCTGCTCGAGCGCCATGGCGGTGTACCGCTCCAGGGTGGCGTCGTTGTCGACGCGCCCGCGGTCGTCGAGCACGCCGCAGTGGCCGTGGTCGGTGAACTCGTCGAGGCACAGGTCGGTCTGCACCACGAGGCGCCCGGCGGATGCCTCGACGGCGACCCTGGTCGCGACGTTGAGGATGCCGTCGGGGTCGGTGGCGCCCGAGCCGCGTGCGTCGCGCACCTCGGGCACGCCGAACAGCATCACGCCGCCCAGGCCCGCGGCCGCGGCATCCGCCACCGCCTGCGGGAGGCTCTCGAGCGAGTGCTGCACGACGCCGGGCATGGACGCGATCGGCACCGGGGCGGTCACGCCCTCGCGCACGAACAGCGGGAGCACGAGCTCCGCCGCGTGCAGGCGGGTCTCGGACACGAGCCGGCGCATGGCGGGGGTCTCGCGGAGGCGGCGTGGGCGGACGCGGGGAACGGGCGTGGAACTCACCCGACCAGCCTACGTCGCGGCGGCTGGGTGGCCGCCCGGCGGGGTGGCGGCTCGTGCCGACGGCGTGGGCGGGCGGGCGCGCACCGGCGACCTGGGCGGGCGCGCTCCGAGGGGCGGGGCGGGACACCGTCTGCAGGATGAGCGGCCGGTGAGAGCCACTGGAGCGGCCCGCGAAGCGCTCATCATGCAGAGCGCACTCGATGCGTGGCGCACTCGCACGGCACGAGCTCCAGCCTCTCGGCGCGCAGCCGCGCACGCCGTGGTCGCATCGGCAACGCAGGGGATCAGGCGGTGTCCGCCATGTCGACGACACCTGCCGTCCGATCTCCTGCGTTGCGGGGTGTCGGAAGTGCGTACCCGACGGCGCGCGGCACCAGTTCGCCGGGTGTGGGGGTGCGCACCGACCGCCGCGAGGCGCGCGTTCGCCGGGTGGCGTCAGGCGTGCGCGGTGGCCGCCTCGACGACCGCGTCGATGAGCGACTCGGCGCTGCGCTCGCGGGCGACGACGTCGACGCGGAGGCCGACCTGCGCGGCATCCATCTTGGTCTGCGGGCCGATCGCGGCCACGAGCGTGGTCTCGGGGATCGGGCCGAGCTGCTGCTGCACCTGCTCCGCCACGCTGCCCGAGGTCACGAGCACGGCGTTCACCCGGCCGTTGCGCACGTCGTCGACGACCTTCGCCGCCACGGGCACGCCGACCGTGCGGTACGCGACGACCGCCTCGACGTGATGGCCCGCCTGGGCGAGGCCGATCGAGAGCACCTGCTTGGCGATCGCCGACCGCAGTGCCAGCACCCGCAGTCCCACCTGGCCGTCGGTGGCCGCCTCCCACTCCTCGAGCAGGCCGCGGGCCGAGTTGTCCTCTGACGGCACGATGTCGGCGTGGTACCCGGCGGCGACGAGCGCGGCAGCGGTGGTCTCGCCGACCGCTGCGACCTTCGTCGTCTCGGGGATCACGGCGTCGTACGACGCGAGCACGTCGACCGTCGTGGCGCTCGTGACCGTGACCCAGTCGAAGCCACCGGCGGCGAGCTTCGCGAGCGCCGCCTCGAGCGCCGGCTGGTCGTCGGTCGGCGCGAAGTTGATCATCGGCGCGACGATCGGGGTCGCCCCACGGGCACGCAGCGCGGCGGCGACGCCGTCGCCCCACGGGCCGCCGCGCGGCACGAGCACGCGCCACCCGGCGAGGGGCTTCCCATCGTGGAACGGCAGGCCGATGGCACCGGTGAACAACTCGAATTCACTCACGGCGACTCCTCACGAGGTGCAAGATCGGCGGCGCCGTTGCCGAGGAGTTCCGCGACGACCCGATCGGCGACGTCGCGGGCCGCATCCGCCAGATCGGCGGCCGAGCGGCTGTCGGGGGTCGCGGCGTGCGAGCTCGTCAGTCGCCGCGTCCCGTCGGCACTGTACACGCTCGCGCTCAGGAACAGAAGTTCGTCCTCGACGAACGCCGTCACGCCGACGGGCGCCGCACACCCGGCCTCGAGTCCGGCGAGCACGAGCCGCTCGGCGAGCACCGTGGAGCGGGTGAGGCCGTGGTCGACGGCCTCCAACGCACGCTCCAGCGCACGATCGACGCGTTCGCGGCGCACCTCGATCGCGAGGGCGCCCTGGCCGGCCGCGGTGGGCCAGTCGGCGAGCGGGAGCAGTTCGGTCGCGGCATCCGATCGCCCGAGTCGCCCCAGTCCGGCGGCGGCGAGGAGCACGGCGTCGAGCTCGCCCGACGCCACCTTGCCGAGACGGGTGTCGACGTTGCCGCGGATGTCGACGGCGACCACGTCGGGGCGTGCGGCGCGCAGCTGTGCGATGCGCCGTGGCGACCCGGTGCCGATGCGCGCACCCTCGGGCAGCGTCGTGAGGGTGAGGCCGTCGCGCGCGCAGAGGGCGTCGCGGGCGTCGGCGCGCTTGGGCACCGCGCCGAGGCGCAGGCCCTCGTGCTCGGCGGTCGGCAGGTCCTTCAGCGAGTGCACCACCACGTCGACCTCGCCGCGCAGCAGCGCCTCGCGCAGGGCGGCGGCGAACACGCCGGTGCCGCCGAGCGACGCCAGCGAGGCACGGGACGTGTCGCCCTCGGTCGTGACGGGCACGAGCTCGATGTCGGCCTTCGCGGCCTTGGCGAGGCGTTCGGCGATCTGGGTCGTCTGCGCCATCGCGAGGGCGCTCGCGCGGGTGCCGACGCGGATGACGCCGGCTGACTCGGACCCGCCCGCCCCGCTCACGGCGCGATCCCCGCGAGGGCCGGGCGGAAGCCGAGGCGCACGTTCTCGCAGCATCCGGGCCGGCACACGTCGTACCAGGGGCCGAGCTCGGTGACGGCCGGGCGATCGGCGGTGGGCGTGCCGTTCACGCGCTCGAGCACGAGGTCGACGAGTCCCGCGACGTAGGCGGGATGCGTGCCGGGCGTCGGCACGCGCACCGCGGCGAGGCCGTGCTCGCCGGCGGTCTCGAGCGCCTCGTTGTCGAGGTCCCAGAGCACCTCCATGTGGTCGCTCACGAAGCCGAGCGGCACGATCACGACCGCCTTGCGGCCGGCGGCAGGCAGCTCCGCGATCGCGTCGTTGATGTCGGGCTCGAGCCACGGCATCGACGGCGGCCCCGAGCGCGACTGGAACACGAGCTGCCACGGCACGTCGGAGGCTCCGGCCTCGCGCATGACGACCTCCGCCACCGCGAGGTGCTGGGCCGCGTAGGCGCCGCCCTCGCCGAACCCGCGCTCGGCCGGGCCCGACTTCGCGGCGTCCGTCGAGGGGATCGAGTGGGTGGCGAACAGGACTTCGACCTCGGTGGTGCGGTCGAGGCCGGGCACGGATGCCTCGAGACCCGCGATGCCGTCGCGCACGCCCTCGACGAACGGCCGGACGAAGCCCGGGTGGTCGAAGAACTGGCGCACCTTGTCGATCTGGATGGCGTCGGGGCCCTCGCCGAGCCCGGTGTCGGCGAGCGCGTCGGCGAAGTCCTCGCGGTACTGCCGGCAGCTCGAGTAGGAGCTGTAGGCGCTCGTCGCGATCGCGATGAGCTTCGAGTAGCCGGCGGCCCTCGCCTCGTCGAGCGCGTCGTTGAGGTACGGGTCCCAGTTGCGGTTGCCCCACAGCACGGGCAGGTCGATGCCGCGGCTCGCGAGCTCGGCCTCGAGGGCGGCCTTGAGCTGCCGATTCTGCTCGTTGATCGGGCTCACGCCGCCGAAGTGGCGGTAGTGGTGCGCGACCTCCTCGAGCCGTTCGTCGGGGATGCCGCGGCCGCTCGTGACGTTGCGCAGGAACGGGATGACGTCGTCCTGGCCCTCGGGCCCGCCGAAGCCGGCGAGCAGGATCGCGTCGTACGCGACCGGTTCCGTGACGTGCTCGGCGCCCTGCTGCGCCGCGGGCGTCGCGCCGGGCACGATGGCGCCGATCGCGCACGGTGCGGATGCCGCGGGGGCCGGCTTGTGCCCGCGGTGCGCGGTCGCCGGGGCATCCGTGCCCGCGGCATCCGTGCGCGGGGCATCCGTGCCCGCGGTGCCGGAGGCGCCCGTGGAGCCGAGGTTCACCGCCGCCATTACTGCAGCACCTCCACGAGCTCGGCCGTCGAGACACGGCGGCCCGTGTAGAAGGGGACCTCCTCGCGCACGTGCCGGCGCGCGTCGGTGGCGCGCAGGTCGCGCATGAGGTCGACGAGGTCGGTGAGCTCGTCGGCCTCGAGCGGCAGCAGCCACTCGTAGTCGCCGAGCGAGAACGACGCGACCGTGTTGGCGATGACCCCGCGGAACGCGGCACCCTTGCGGCCGTGCTCCGCCAGCATGCGCCCGCGCTCCTCGGGCGCCAGCAGGTACCACTCGTAGCTGCGCACGAACGGGTAGACCGTGAGCCACGACTTCGGCTCGACGCCGCGCAGGAAGCCCGGCACGTGCGCCTTGTTGAACTCGGCGTCGCGATGCACGCCCATCGCATTCCACGTGGGGAGCAGCGCGCGGAACAGCCGCGAACGCCGGATCTCGCGCAGCGCCCACTGCAGGCCCTCGGCGGTGGGCCCGTGCAGCCACAGCATCACGTCGGCGTCGGCTCGCAGGCCGGAGACGTCGTAGATGCCGCGCAGGGTGACGTCCTCGTTCTCGACGAGGGCGATGATGTCGTCGAGCTCGCGCACGAAGCGGGGCACGTCGTGCCCGTCGAGGTCGTCGGGGCGCACCGGGTCCTTTCGGAGCACGGCGAAGACCGTGTAGCCCTCGGGAGACTGCTCGGCGTCGGATTCGGTCTGGAGCGCGTCGGCTGCCGCTTCGGCAGCGGGGGAAGACATGCCTCCAGTCTCCCCCTTTCCGCGTCATGGACCAAAAGACGTCGCGAGCGGATGCCCCGCGGCCGCCCGCTCGTCGTCAGCGCACGAGTCGCGTGAACCGGAAGGACGCGAACCCCTCGATGGGCAGCTCCTCGATGCCGGTGAATCCGGCCTCCCTGGCGTAGCGCTCGAGCGTCGACTGGCGCATGACCGTGCCCGTGCCGACCGAGCCCGGAGCGGACAGGCTGTCGGGCAGGCACACGAAGATGCTGTAGCCGTACATCATCCGCTCGACCTCGTCACCGTCGGGCGCGAACTCGGGCGCGACCGCCTCGTCCATGATCACGACCTCGCCGCCGGGCCTCACCGCCCGCCGGATCGCCCTCAGCACGTCGACGGGGAACGGCATGTCGTGCAGCGCCTCGAAGACGAACGCGGCGTCGAACACGGCGTCCTGCGCGAGTCCCTCGCCGCCGACGTGGCGGAAGCGCACCCGCTCGGCGACGCCCGCCTCCTCGGCGTGCCGGCGCGCCGCGACGACCGAGGCGGCATCGACATCGAACCCCTCCACGCGCGCCAGCGGGTAGGCGATCGCGATCGCGATCGACGACCAGCCGTGTCCGCTGCCGACGTCGGCGACGCGCGCGCCGGGGCGCGACAGCACCTCGTGCAGCGTGGGCACGCCGGCGAGGGCGGGGCCGAGCCGCTGCAGGAACCAGGGCCGGTTGATGTCGCCCTGCGCGTCGCGCGCGTCGTCGCCGAGGTCGGCCCACGCGACCCCGCCGCCGTTGCGGTACGCCTCGAGCAACGGTGCGAGCTGCGCGCCGATCGACGCCGCGAACCGCCCGAGCGGGGCGACGTAGTCGAGCGAGTCGGGATCCGTGAGCGCCTCGGCGTGCGCGGGCGGCAGGGCGAACCGGCGAGCGGATGCCTCGGCATCGGCGTCGTCGACCGCGAGGATGCCGTACACCGCCTGCTGCTCGAGCCATTCGCGGGCGTAGCGTTCGTCGGTGCCGGTGCGCTCGGCGAGCGTCTGTGCATCGAGCGGGCCCTCGGCGAGCGCTCGATACCAGCCGAGCCGGTCGCCCACGTAGATGCTCAGCAGCTCGAAGGTGGACAGCGTCGCGTCCACAACGTGTGCCGCGAAGGCGGTCGTCGCGTCGGCCTGGTCGTCCGTGGTCATCGTCGACTCCCTTCGTCGCGCGGCGCGCGGGCCGCTCAGCCCCCGACGAGGAGGCGGGTCGAGTGCTCGAGGTGGTCGCGCAGCGCATCGGGCCCGAGCGACTGCACGTCGTCGAGCAGCGCGCGGTGCTCGGCCACGAGGGATTCGAGCGTGTAGTGCGGCCGCACGTGGAGCAGGAACAGGAGCAGCTCTGCGCCGAGGGCGGCATGCGCCTCGATGATGCGGGGGCTCCCGGATGCCGCGACGAGCGCGTGGTGGAACTCCGCGTGCACCCGCTCGGCCTCGAGCCAGTCGGCCGATGCCGCGAGCCGGTCGAGTGCGTCGCGCGCGGGGCCGAGCACGCGCTCGGGCCACTCGTGGCCGAAGCGCTCGCCCGCGATCCGCACCGCCTCGACCTCGAGGGCGGCGCGGAACTGCTGGAGCGCGATGATCGTCTCCCGGTCGAAGCTCGCCACGCGCACACCGCGGTAGGGCATCGCGACGGCGAGGCGCTCGGCGACGAGGCGCTGGAACGCGGCCCGCACCGTGTGCCGCGAGACGCCGTACCGAGCCGCCGCCGCCTCCTCGCGCAACGGCGCGTCAGCGGGGAGCGCGCCGGTCAGGATCTCGGCGCGGACGGCGTCGGCGACGCGGTCGACGGCGGTCGCCGCCTGGCCCGCGGCCGCGGCGCCTGCCGAATCGAGCGCCGACATCGCGGCATCCGCCCGGCTCGCTACTTGCCTTCGACGACCGAGCGCACGACCAGCCAGACGGTGACGCCCACGACCGCGACGACCGCGACCGCGACCGCGGCGGCGGCCACCGGCTGCTCGTCGGCGAGCCGGCGGAACCTCACCTTGGCCTCGGCGGTCTTCTGCTTGACCTGCTTCGGCACGTTGAGCTTGTCCTCGAGTGCGTCGAGCGTGCCGGCGAAGCGAGCGCGGGCTCGCTCGGAGTTCACCTTCGCCTCGAGGCGCGTGAGGTTGCGCTGGCGCGTCTTCGAGTCGCGCTTGCTGAGTTGGCTCCCGGCGTCAGTCGCGGTCATACTCGCCCGTTCCCTTCACCATGTCGAGGTCCTTTCTGAGGCTCTCGATCGATTCGAGCGGCTCGCTGCCGCGCCTGAAGTTGATCATCGCGATCCAGACGAGGATCGCGATGATGACGACCAGGATGCCCGACACGGTCAGCGCCGCGGCCCATCCGGGCATGACGAGCGCGAGCGCGAAGATGGCGGCGACGATGAGCGTGAAGAGCAGGAACACTCCGACGACGGCCGCGCCGGCGAAGAGGCCCGAGCCGATGCCGAAGTGCTTGATCTTGTAGCTGATCTCGGCCTTGATCTGGTCGATCTCGGCGCGGATGAGGTCGGAGACGCGGTCGGGAAGCTCCCCCACCAGCGTGAACAGGGAACGTTCGTCATTCGACGGTGCGGCCATGATCGCCTCCGAGGGTCAGGAGCCGGATGTCGCCGAGGAGCCGCGCGACGCGGAGCCGGTGTTCGGCGACGACGAGCCGGTCTTCGACGACGAGGCGCCGCCTGACGCGGACTTCGCGGCGACGTCGGCCGCGTCGTCGATCGCGTCCTCGAGCTTCGAGGCGGCGTCGTCGACGGCCGACCTGGCCGCGCCCGCCGCCTTCGAGATGTTCTGCTTGGCCGACCGCGCGGCGCGGTTCACGTCCTGCTTGGACGCGCCCGAGCCCTTCGTGGCACTGCCGATGAGGTTCTTCACGCCATCGACCACGGTGTCGCTCAGGTCTCCGACACGGGCGGAGGCGAACTCCTTGACCGTGCCCACGCCCTGCTGCACGGACGGCTGGTTCCACACCTTCTCGGCGGCCGCGCGGATCTGCTCGTATCGCTCGCGGCCCGCACGCGTGCCGAGCACGTATCCGACGCCGAGCCCGACGACGAAGAGGATCTTGCCCTTCATGTGCACCCCATCTCCCCGTTGGTCCATCACAACGACCGTTTCCAGCGTAGACCCCGGTCGAGGTCGCGCAAGGGGGTTGCGTGAAAAGTATTCCGCTCCGGCTATGCGACGTCGCCGGGCGTGACGGCGAGGTGGCGGATGCGGTGGGCCGCCTCGATCGCGTGCGGGACCACGGACGCGAGCCCCGTGCCCGCGACCCACGACCCGGTGGCCTCGATCCCGGGCTCCGCGTCGAGCACGTCCTCGAGCGCCCGCACGCGGTCGCGCTGGCCGATGGTCGCCTGGGACAGCGCGTCGCGCCACGCGCTCCGCCCCGATGCCCGCACCGACGATGCGTCGAGCGGCGTGCCGAGCAGCGCGCTCGCGTCGGCGAGCGCCAGGGCGGCGACCTCCTGGTCGGTGCGTCCGTCGAGCGGGTTCGGCTCGCCCGCACGTCCGTACGAGAGGCGGACGACGTGACGGTCGCCGGCGAGCTCCGCGAGCCACGGCCACTTCGCCGTCGAATGCGTGAGCGCCTTGGCCGCGACGCCCGGCGTGTCCGCCGCCACGAGCACCCCGGTGCCGCGGGGGGCGGCGTCGAGGGCGGGCGCGTCGAGCACCAGGGTCACGAGCTCCACGGATGCCGCGGGCGGCCAGTCCGAGGCGTCCGACCATCCGAGCGACGCCGCGTCGAGCAGCCGGCGCGACGCGTCGGCAGGTGCCGCGAGCACGACGTACGGAGCGTCGATCGCCATGGCGCGGGTCTCGTCGTCGGACCCGCCCGCCAGGGCGGCCTCGAGTCGCCAGCCCGGCCGGGGCGCGGCATCCGCGTCGTGGTCGCCGGCGGTGTGGCGAGCGAGCCCGGTGACCTCGGCGCCGGTCACGACCTCGACGCCGAAGCGATCGAGCTGCGCCGCGAGCGCGTCCACGAGTCGGTGCATGCCGCCGCGCAGGCCGAGCACGGCCGTGCCGGCCTTGCGCTCCTCGAGCAGCTGGCCGACGCCGCCCGAGAGCGAGCCCATGCGGGTCATCGCCTCGTTGAGGCCCGGGGCCACGACGTCGAGGTCCAGATCGTCGGGGTTCGTGGAGTACACGCCCGCCGAGATGGGGGCGACCAGCCGATCGAGCACGGCATCGCCCATGCGCGACCGCACGAGGTGGCCGAGGCTGTGGGCGCGGCCGATCTTGAGGATCGGCTTCAGTCGATCGAGGTAGGCGCGCCACGCTCCGCTCCAGCCGATGATGCGGCGCACGTCCTCGCCGAGCGGGTTCGCGGGGATGCCCAGCACGCCCGTGCGCGGCAGCGGCGCCGCGTCGATCCCGCCGTCGCGACCGGGCATCACGAGCCAGGCGCCCGCGGGGTTCGGCGTGACGATCTCGTCGCCGAGGCCGAGTCGCTCGAGGAGCTCGGCGACCGCGCCGCCGCGAGTCGCGAACGACTCCGCCCCGCTGTCGAGCGTGAGTCCGTCGAGCTCGATGCGTCCCACGCATCCGCCGATCGCATCGCGACGCTCGAGCAGTGTCACGCGCAGGCCCACCTTCGCGCACTCCAGCGCGGCCGCGAGCCCGGCGACGCCGCCGCCGACCACGACGACGTCGGCCTCGCGGAGCTCGAGCGCCGGTCGCCCGTCGGCGGTCGGCTCGGCCGCCGGCTCGGCACTCGGCTCCGCCGGGTCCGTCGGCTGCGCGGGGTCGGCGGTCATGCGCCCGCCTCGTGCACGAGCTCGACCACGCGGGTCAGCACGGTCGGGTCGGTCTCGGGCGGCACGCCGTGGCCGAGGTTGAACACGTGCGCCGGCGCCGCCTCGCCACGTGCGAGCACGTCGCGCACCGCGGCCTGGAGCACCGGCCACGGCGCGCCGAGCAGCGCCGGGTCGAGATTGCCCTGCAGCGGCACCCCGGCGCCCACGCGCGCCGCGGCGATGTCGAGCGGCACGCGGTAGTCCACGCCGACGGTGTCGACGCCGATGCCGTGCATCGCGCCGAGCAGCTCGCCGGTGCCGACGCCGAAGTGCACGACGGGCACCGCGCGGGTCACGGCCGCGCCGGAGGCATCCGTGGTCTCGTACTCGAGGTCGTGCACGTGAGCGAGCGCCTTCGCCGACGCGGGCGCCACGTGGGTCTCGTAGTCGGAGAGCGAGAGCGCGCCGGCCCACGAGTCGAAGAGCTGGGCGGCGGATGCCCCGGCGAGCACCTGCGTGCGCAGGAACCGCCCGGTGAGCTCGGCGGTCCACTCCATGAGCGCGCGCCACGCACCCGGATCGGCGTGCATGAGCGTGCGGGCGGCGAGGTGGTCCTTCGACGGGCCGCCCTCGGCGAGGTAGGCGGCGAGCGTGAACGGGGCGCCCGCGAATCCGATGAGCGGGGTGGCCGTGCCCGACCCGTTGTCGGTCGTTTCCAGCTCGGCGATGGTGCGCTGCACCGCCTCGGTGATGGGCACGGATGCCGCGTCGAGGCGCGCGGGGTCGACGGCCGTGAGCTCGGCGACGCCCGCGGCATCCGCGTACCCGCGACCGAAGACGGGACCGCGGCCGGGCTGGATCTCGACGTCGACGCCGACGAGCTTCAGGGGCACCACGATGTCACTGAAGAAGATCCCGGCGTCGACCCGGTGCCGGCGCACCGGCTGGAGCGTGATCTCCGACGCCATCGCCGGGTCGAGGCACGCGTCGAGCATGCGCGTGCCGACGCGGAGGTCGCGGTACTCGGGCAGCGACCGGCCCGCCTGCCGCATGAACCACACGGGCGTGGTGTCGCTGCGCTCCCCGCGGTAGGCACGGACCAGGCGCGACTCGCCCGTGAGGCCGGCGGACAGGGGATGCTGCGGGGAGAGGATCACGCGTGACATTGTCGCCTATCGGGCTGGGCATCCGGTCGCGATGACCGACGTGGAGGGCCGCGGCACCGCGACCCCGGGGCGCAGCGTCGACGTCGGAGGAAAACGGCGGCGGATGCCCATCCGAGTGCGGAGATCGGCACCGAATCGGCCGCCGACACGCCGAATCATCCGTTTCATCGTTCCAAATCCGCCGTGCCACTGTCGCGTGAGAGCGCGCGCACGCTAGGGTCGAACTCGTCGTGTTCCCCCACGACGACGCGCCGACGGCGGCGCGCCTCCGCCCCCACGGAGAAGAAGAAGACGACGTGTCCCCGATCGTTTCGAACATCCTGTCCATGCCCGATCGTCGCGCCCGGATGCCGCTGGCCGGAGGCGCCCGATGAACCCGGTGGCGCCGCATCGCGCGACCCTCACGGTGCTCGTCGGCCTCGCCGCGGCGGCCGTGGTCGCCGGGCTCGTGGCCCTGTCGCCGACGCTCGAGCGCCTCATGCTGCGCCTTCCCGCGATGCCCACGACCGCCATCGCGGTCGCGTTCGCCGTGGTGGGCCTCGTCGTGTTCGCCGTGTGGGCGGTGGCGCAGCTGAGTCGTGCAGCGCGCACCCGCGCCCGACGTTCGGCGCTCGCGGCGACCGTGCACGGCGAGCTCAGCTGCGGCATCCGGAGCCGGCTGCTCGTGCAGCGCCTGAACGAGGTCGCGAACGCCGATCGCCCCGTGCGCCTCGGCGCCCGGTACTCGGTCGTCGTCGACGAGCTCGGCGTCGCGTTCTGGAACGGCGGGAGCCGACCCCGCCGCGCTGCGCAGTTCCCGTGGCGCGAGGTGCGCAACATCCGCGCGGACTCGATGGTGGTGGGCGGCGCGGTCGTCCCCGTCGTCGAATTGCGCGTGCGGCACAACGGCGCCAGCGTCGAGCTTCCCATCATCCTGTCGTCGGGACGCCCCGTGCGATTCGCGCTGGCCGATGCGCCGTTCTTCGCGGTGGTGCGCAGCTGGAAGTCCAAGCATCGTGCGGCGCTCGCGGCCGAGGGCCTCGAGCTGCCGCCGCTGACCGCTCCGATCCCCATCATCACCCCCCGCATGGCGGCGGCCGCCCGACGCTGATTCGGCCGCCGTCGCGGCGGTGCCGGGCGTGCCGATCGTGCCGGTCCCTCGACTGTGAGACATCCGGTGTCGGCCCTGATCCCGACCCCATTCGACCGCGGGTAGAATCATCCAGTGCTCATCTGCCTCACCGCGAGTCACAAGAACGCCGGGTTCGACATGCTCGAGCGTCTTTCGGCGAACGCGGAACACGCAGCACCGCGCATCCTCGACGGCCATGACGCCCTGCAGGGCGCGATCGTCGTGGCCACCTGCAACCGCTTCGAGGCCTACCTCGACCTCGAGGCCCCCGAGGGCGACAGCCCGGTGACGGCCGTGCACGAGGCGATCCGCGCGGTCGGCTCGGTCGCAGGCCTCGAGCCCGACGAGCTGCGCACCACGTTCGGGTTCGTGCACGGCAATGCCGTGGCCGGGCACCTCTTCGCCGTGGCATCCGGGCTCGAGTCCGTCGTCGTGGGCGAGGGCGAGATCGCCGGCCAGGTGCGCCGCTCGCTCGAGCGCGCCCGCACCGAGGGCACCACGACCCCCGAGCTCGAACGACTGTTCCAGCACGCCTCGCAGACGTCGCGGCGGGTGAAGAACGAGACGGGAATCGGCGGCGAGGGCCGATCGCTCGTGCGCCTCGCGCTCGACCTCGCCGAGAGCCGCATCACCGATTGGGCGACCACGCGCGTGCTGCTCGTCGGCACCGGTCGCTTCGCGGGCGCCTCGCTCGCCGCGCTCCGCGACCGCGGGGTGGCCGACGTGCGCGTCTACTCGCCCTCCGGGCGCGGCACGAAGTTCGCCGCGGGCCACGGCATCGAGGCGGTCGCGCGCGGCGACTACGCCGCGGTCGCCGCGAGCGTCGACATCATCGTCACCTGCACCACCGCCGAGCACCACGTGGTCGACAAGGCGCTCATCGCCGTCGGACGCGAGGAGCTCGCGGCATCCGTCATCGCGCTCCCCGGCTCGCCGGCGCCCGAGCCCGCCCAGGTTCGCCAGCTCGTCATCGACCTCGGCCTGCCCCGGAACGTGGCACCCGACGTGGTCGAGGTGCCCGGCGTCGAGCTGCTCGACCTCGAGACCATCAAGATCCACGCCCCCCTCGAGGAGCTCGGGGCCACGGATGCCGCGCGGGCGATCGTGCACCACGACGCCCGCGCCTTCGGCGACACGGCCGACGAGCGCGACCTCGCGCCGGCCGTCGTGGCGCTGCGCAGGCACGTGTACGACATCCTGGACGCGGAGATCGAACGTGCCAGGGCTCGCGGCGACGACGGCGGCGAAACCGAGCGGGCGCTCCGCCACATGGCCGGCGTGCTGCTGCACACCCCGATGGTGCGCTCCCGCGAGCTCGCCCGGGCGGGCGAGCAGGCCGCGTGGATCGACGGCCTCGAGGCGCTGTTCGGGGTGAAGCCCGACGAGGCCGCACAGGCCGTGCGCGACCGGCAGGCGACGGATGCCGCCGAACAATCGCCGCGCGCCCGGCAGGCCGACGCCTCGTGACCGACGCGCACGACCCGGCCGATCACGCCGATCCGGCCGAGGCGGTCGATCGCGCCGCCGCGGCCGATCGCGCGGCCGGGGCCGCTGCCGACGGACCGCCCGCGCTGCGGTTCCCGTTCGACGCCACCGCCCTCAGCGCCGAGCCGCTCCGCACCGAGCGCCTCGTGCTGCGTCCCATCGAGGCATCCGACGCCGCCGACGTCTACGAGTACCAGCGCCTGCCCGAGGTGATCCGCTACCTGCCGTGGCCCGAGCGCGACCGCGCCTCCGGCTTCGAGCACACCGCGAAGCGCGCGGCGGGCCGCATTCTCGCCGCCGACGAGGACTTCGTCTTCCTCGCCGCGACCCTGCCCGGCGAGCCCTCGACCGACGACCCCGCGCGCGATCGCGTCATCGGCGACTTCATGGTCCGCGTCTCGAGCGTGCAGCACGCCCGGCTCGAGCTCGGCTGGGTGCTGCACCCCGACTTCCAGGGCCGCGGGTACGCCAGCGAGGCGGCCGGAGCGGTGCTCGACTTCGTGTTCGAGTCCCTGAACCCCCACCGGGTGGAGGCGTTCCTCGACGCGCGGAACGCGGCGTCCGCTGCACTCTGCGAACGCCTCGGCATGTGCCGCGAGGCGACGCTCCTCGAGGAGGAGTACAACGACGGCGAGTGGCAGGACACCGCCGTCTACGGCGTGCTGCGCCGCGAGTGGGCTGCAGCTCGCGGAACGTAGCGGCTACGCGCCGATCAGGCGCGACGCCAGGTACCCCTCCAGCTCGGCGATCGGCACCCGCTCCTGGGCCATGGTGTCGCGGTCGCGCACCGTCACCGCGTCGTCGTCGAGCGAGTCGAAGTCGACCGTGATGCAGTACGGCGTTCCGATCTCGTCCTGCCGACGGTAGCGGCGACCGATCGCGCCCGCATCGTCGAAGTCGACGTTCCAATGCGTGCGCAGCGACGCCGCGACGTCGCGGGCGAGCGGCGAGAGGCGCTCGTTGCGGCTGAGCGGCAGCACCGCGGCCTTCACCGGCGCCAGGCGCGGGTCGAGCTTGAGCACCGTGCGGGAGTCCATGCCGCCCTTCGCGTTCGGCACCTCCTCGACGTGGTACGCGTCGACGAGGAACGCCATGAGCGACCGGGTGAGGCCGGCCGCGGGCTCGATCACGTACGGGACCCACCGCTCGTTCTTCGACTGGTCGAAGTACGAGAGGTCCTTGCCGGAGTGCTCCGAGTGGGTGCTGAGGTCGAAGTCCGTGCGGTTGGCGATGCCCTCGAGCTCGCCCCACTCGCCGCCGGTGAAGCCGAAGCGGTACTCGATGTCGATGGTGCGCTTCGAGTAGTGCGAGAGCTTGTCCTTGGGGTGCTCGAACAGGCGCAGGTTCTCGGGGTTCACGCCGAGGTCGATGTACCAGTTCCAGCGGTAGTCGAGCCAGTACTGGAACCACTCGTCGTCGGTGCCCGGCTCGACGAAGAACTCGAGCTCCATCTGCTCGAACTCACGCGTGCGGAAGATGAAGTTGCCGGGCGTGATCTCGTTGCGGAAGGACTTGCCGATCTGGCCGATGCCGAAGGGCGGCTTCATGCGCGAGGCCTGCAGCACGTTGGCGAAGTTCGTGAAGATGCCCTGCGCGGTCTCGGGACGCAGGTAGTGCAGGCCGGACTCGTCCTGCACCGGGCCGAGGTACGTCTGCAGCATCATGTTGAAGTCGCGCGGCGGCGTCCACTGGCCGCGGGTGCCGCAGTTCGGGCAGACGATGTCGAGCATGCCGTGCTCGGGCGCACGGCCCTTCTTCTCCTCGAAGGCCTCGAGCAGGTGGTCCTCGCGGAAGCGCTTGTGGCAGTGCAGGCACTCGACGAGCGGGTCGGTGAAGACGCCGACGTGACCGGATGCCACCCACACCTGCTTCGGCAGGATGACGCTCGAATCCAAGCCCACGACATCGGCACGGCTGGTGACCATGTATCGCCACCACTGCCGCTTGATGTTCTCCTTGAGCTCGACGCCCAGCGGCCCGTAGTCCCACGCCGACCGGGAGCCGCCGTAGATCTCGCCGGCTTGGAAGACGAAGCCCCGGTGCTGCGCGAGGGCGATGACGGAATCGAGACGGCTGGGTGCGGCCACGGTGGCTCCAATGGTCGTGTATCGGGCGATCGCCCGGAGGGAAACGATGCCACCCATCCTACGGGCGGTCGCGCATCACGGCCGCCCGGGCCGCATGGGCCACCGGGTGGCGCCTCCCCCGCCCGGACGGGCCGGCGGGGCCGGCGGGCCACCGCGAGGCACCCGCGCCGCGCTCGGCCGTGCGGCTACGCTGTGCGCATCGCGAACCTGGGCGAGGGGGGCGACAATGTGGGATTTCCTGCTCCGCGTGAACGTGGTCGACGGTCCGTTCATCATCACGGTCTACGTCCTCGCCGCGGTCGTGTTCGTCTACCTGCTCGGACGCGGCCCGTGGTGGGGGTGGATCCTCACCGCGCTCGTCGTGCTCATCGTGGGCGCGATCATCGGCGCCGGCGTCCTGTGGTGGGCGGTCAACGTGCTCGACCTCTTCGGCGGTCCGGTGAACGAGGCCACGTGGTGGTGGGTGCCCGCGGCGTTCGCGGGGTTCGCCCTCGCCGTCTGGAACCTCTGGTACTCGCGCTGGTGGCGCAAGCTCGTCGCCCTGCTCGCGATCCCGTTGTTCGCGCTCACCGCGCTCCTCGGCATCAACGCCTCGTACGGCCTGGACCCGACGCTCGGGTCGATCCTCGGCATCTCGACCGCGGGCACCATCGACCTCGACGATCCCGACGCGACGCCGAGTCCCGATCCGATCGAACCGCTGTACCAGACCTGGACGCCGCCGGCGGGCATGCCCTCGGTCGGCGCGATCGGCACGCCGCGGCCGGCCGTGCCGAACTCGAACTCGGACTTCCCCGCCCGTCCCGCCCAGCTCTACCTGCCGCCGGCGGCACTCGTGCCCGACGCACCCCGACTGCCGCTCGTGATCATGATGATGGGCCAGCCAGGCGATCCGGATGCGAGCTTCATCGGCCAGGTGCTCGACGAGTACGCCGCGAGGAACGGAGGACTCGCGCCGATCGTGCTCGTCGTCGACCAGCTCGGCGACCCCACGGAGGATCCGCTCTGCCTCGACACCGAGCTGGGCATGGCGGAGACCTACATCATGCAGGACGTGGTGCCGTGGGCGAGGCAGCATCTCGACGTGCTCCAGGCACCCCGCTTCACGACGGTCGCCGGGTACTCGAACGGCGGCGGGTGCGCGGCGTACTTCGGCGCGAAGTACCCCGAGGTGTTCGGCAACATCCTGTCCGTCTCCCCGGTCGAGTACGCCGGCGCTGAGCAGAGCGACGAGGTCCTCGGCACCGTGTTCCACGGGGACCAGGCGGCGTACGACGCCGTCAAGCCCGCCAACGTCATGGCGTCGAAGGCGCCGTACCCCGACACCACGGCTGTCTTCACCGTGGGCGAGAACGATGCGGCGTTCGGCCCGGGTGCGCAGCGGCTGGCGGATGCCGCGCTGCAGGCCGGCATGGCCACGACCTTCTTCAGCGTGCCGGGCGCCGACCACGGGGTGAGCGGACTGCTCGGCGGACTCGACGCGGGCTTCGAGGTGCTGTACCCCAGACTGGGACTCTCGGCGCCGTGAGGCCGCCCCGCAGCATGGACCACGTGCGTGCCGCGCTCCGGCGGGACCGCCGAGCCACCGCCGTTCACGGGAGTCGAGCATGAGCGAGACCAGATCCGACGTCGCAGCCCATGACGAGAGCGCGGACGCGGAGCCGAAGGGGCGCCTGCGCTCGACCGGGGAGTCCGTCGCGGGATTCATCCGTCGCGTGCCCTTCAGCATCGCGCTCGCCCTCGTGCTGCTCGCCACCGCGATCGCGACCGGCACCGCGGTCGGCACGGCGTCGGAGGCCACGCTGCAGACGTGGGCCGCGGGCGTCATCACGACGTTCGACGAAGGTCGGTGGTGGACGGTGCTCACGGCCCTGTTCATCCCCGACGACCCGTTCCAGCTGGTGTTCGGCGTGCTCGCGTCGATCCTCCTGCTCGGCGTCGCCGAGCGGCGGATGGGCACGTGGCGCGCCGTCCTCGCATTCGTGGTCACGGGCGTGATCGGCGTCGCGCTCGGGACCCTGCTGCAGTGGATCGGCTCGCTCGCGGGCGAGTGGTGGGCCACGGGCACGTCCGCCGACCTCACGCTCGACCCGCTCGCGGGCATCGTGGGCGCCCTCATCACGGCGACCGCGTTCATGGGGGTGCTCTGGCGCCGACGCATCCGGATCGTGACCCTCGCCTTCATCCTCGTGTTCGTGCTCTACGACGGCGACTCGTCGAACGCCTACCGCCTCATCGCGGCGATCGCCGGCCTGTTCCTCGGCGCCCTGCTCACGCGCGATCCGTCGACCCTGCGAGCACGCCGGAGCTCGCACGCCGAGACGCGCACGCTCGTCGCGGCCGTCGTCGCCGTCACGGCGATCGGGCCGATCGTGGCGCTCGTCAACCGCACGGAACTCACGCCGTTCAGCTTCGGCTCGTACCTGTTCGACGACGACCCGGTCGACCTCGACACGCTGATCTCGCAGTGCGGTGCGACGGCGGACGCCCTCGGCGAGGACTGCCTGAAGCAGCTCGCGATCATGAGCGCCCAGGGCCCGGGGATGTTCCTCCTCTCGTTCGTGCCGGTGCTGCTCCTCCTCCTCGCCGCCTGGGGCCTCCGGATCGGACGCCGCTTCGCCCGGTGGCTGGCGGTCGCCGTCAACGTCGCGATCCTGCTCTTCGCCCGCACGGCCCTCGAGGTCACCGTCACGACCGCCGACGTCGAGGACGGCACGTGGTCGGTCTTCGACATCGGGGAGCTGATCGTGTGGGCCCTCGCGGTGCTCGCGCTGCCCATCGGCATCATCGTCATGCTCACCGTCACCCGGCGGCATTTCCAGATCCGGTCGCCGCGACCCGCCTTCCTGCGATTCGTGGGCACCGTCCTCGGCGCGTTCGCGGTGCTCGCCGTCGCCTACTTCGCCATCGGGCTCTCGACCATCGACGAGTACTGGCCCGCTGCCGACGCCGGCGACCTGTTCGTCGACACGCTCAAGCGGTTCGTGCCGCCGCACTTCCTCGCGGTCGTCGATCCGATCGTGCTGCCGGGGCACGACCTCACGAGCGTGGCCTACCAGGTCGTCGGGCCGCTGTTCTGGGCGGTCTTCATCGTGGCCGCCGTGGTGCTGATGCGCCAGGCGAGGTCGGAGATGGGCTTCGCCGACCGACTTCGGGCCCGGGCGCTCATCCGCCGCCACGGCGGCGGCACGCTGGGATTCATGGGAACCTGGCCTGACAACGCCTACTGGTTCAGCGCGGACCGCGACGCGGTCGTGGCCTATCGGGTGGTCAACGGCGTCGCGATCACGATGTCCGATCCGATCTGCCCGCCGGATGCCGCGGGCCGCGTCATCCGCGATTTCGCCTCGTTCTGCGACGCCAACAGCTGGGTGCCGGTCTTCTACAGCGTGCACCCGCGGTATCTGCCGGTCTTCGACGAACTGGGATGGCAGCACATGTCGGTCGGCGAGGAGACGCTCGTGCGCACCACCGGCCTCGAGCTCACGGGCAAGCCCTGGCAGAAGGTGCGCCAGGCGCTGAATCGCGGCATCAAGGAGGGCATGACCACGGTGTGGACGACCTGGGACGAGCTGCCGCTCGCCACCATCGCCGAGATCAACGCGATCTCCGAGGAGTGGGTCTCCGAGAAGGAGCTGCCCGAGATGGGGTTCACCCTCGGCGGCATGGCCGAGCTGAAGGACCGCGACGTGCGCCTGATGCTCGCCCTCGGACCCGACGGCCGGGTGCAGGCGGTCACGAGCTGGCTGCCCGTCTACCGCGACGACGCCGTGGTGGGCTGGACGATCGACTTCATGCGCCGAGCCGACGGCAGCATGAACGGCATCATGGAGTTCCTCATCGCCTCCGCGGCGCTGCACATGAAGGAGGAGGGCGCGGAGGTGCTGAGCCTGTCCGGCGCACCACTGGCCGCGAAGCCGCTCGCGCCGGGCGAAGAGCCCCCGGAGCCCACGCCGATGACGCGCCTGCTCGAGTTCCTCGGCAGGACCCTGGAACCGGCCTACGGCTTCTCATCGCTGTTCCGGTTCAAGGCGAAGTTCAACCCCGACTACGAGACCATCTCGATGGCCTATCCCGACCCGCTCGCCCTGCCGACGATCGGCGTCGCCATCGGGAGGGCGTACCTTCCCGAGGTATCGGCGAAGGAGGCGGTCGCCCTCGTGCGCACGCTCACGAAGTAGGGCGGGCGAGACGGCCAGCACGGCGATTCCCCCTGCGCCTGATCAAATGAAGCGCGTTGAACGATCGACTTCTGCCGTCGGATGTGATTAGTCTGTCGAGGGCAAGGGCGCATCGGGCGTCCAGCCCGCACTCACGGAGGACTCATGTTCGCGAACCTCAACGGCTGGCACGCCGTCATCATCCTCGCCGTCATCCTGCTGCTGTTCGGCGCTCCGAAGATCCCGCAGCTCGCGCGATCCCTCGGCCAGTCCATGAGGATCCTGAAGTCGGAGGTTCGCGAGGACTCGAATTCCGCCGCGTCCGACGCGCGCGCCGAGCCGGCGCCCGCCGCACCGGCCCCGGTCCACCCGGTCGACGAGCCCGTCGCCAGGTAGTTCAATCCCGTCTGATCAGGCAATTCGGCGTGCCCGAGACTTATGACAATGGACCGTCTAAAGATAAGCGTGCCGCTTTCAGCTTTCGCTTGACCAATTCGCAATTTGTGCCGTAGCGTTCGAGGAAGCGCGCATGGTGGCCCGGCCTCCAGCGGGCTGGGAGCGCGAAGACCGGTGTGAATCAGGGCCTCGCGCGCCCGTTCCGGGGCTCGGTTCCGTGGCGACGCAGGCGTCGCTTCGGCTCGGCGTCTCGATACACCCCTCTTCATGCAAAGGAGCATCATGGACGATCTGATCGATCGCGACGACAACCCCGAGCTGGGGCGCAGCCTCGGCCTGTCTCGGCGGCAGCTGCTCGCGGCGACGACCGGTGTGGCCGCGGCGGCCGCGCTCGGCGGTGCGGCGTTCGGCGGTGGCCCGGCGCACGCCGCGGCTCGCGCCGGCGCGGTGAAGGCGGCCGGCAACGGCGTGCTCCTCCCGCCGGGCAAGCG
>NZ_SGWY01000002.1:0-38587 GCF_004216665.1 Agromyces ramosus
CGGACACATTCCGAACCCGGAAGCTAAGACTCGCAGCGCCGATGGTACTGCAGGGGCGACCCTGTGGGAGAGTAGGACACCGCCGGACATTCATTCGAAGAGAGCCGCCCAAGGTTGGGCGGCTCTCTTTGGTTAACACGAGCCGCCCAAGGTTGTGGGGCGGCTCTCTTTTTGGTTAACACGAGCCGCCCAAGGTTGTGGGGCGGCTCTCTTTGGTCAACACGAGCCGCCCAAGGTTGGGCGGCTCTCGTTGGTCAACGCGAGCCGCCCAAGGTCGGGCGGCTCTCCGCGTTTCACGCGAGCCGTTGTGGAAGCCGCCTACGCTGGAGTCGTGGGGAATCGACTGGGGGACGCACTGAGCCCGTACCTGCGCGCGCACGCCGGCAATCCGGTCGACTGGTTCCCCTGGGGCGAGGCCGCGTTCGACGAGGCTCGGGAACGCGACGTACCCGTGCTCGTCTCGATCGGCTACGCCACGTGCCACTGGTGCCACGTGATGGCGCGGGAGAGCTTCAGCGATCCGGCGATCGCCCGCATGCTCAACGCGCGCTTCGTCGCGGTGAAGGTGGATCGCGAGGAGCATCCCGACGTGGACGCGAGCTACCTCGCCGCCGCCTCGGCCTTCACCCGCGAACTCGGCTGGCCGCTCACGGTGTTCGCGACGCCCGACGGGCGCGCGTTCTACGCCGGCACGTACTTCCCCCCGCGACCGGTCCACGGGGTCCCGGCGTTCGCCGAGGTGCTGGCCGCGGTCGACGAGGCGTGGCGCGAGCGGCGTCGGGACCTCGACGACACGGCGGCTGCGGTGGCCGACGCCCTCGCCGCGGCATCCGCCGCCCCGACGGCGGGCGACCTGCCCGGGCTCGATGAGCTCGCGGGAGCGGTGGCCGCGCTGGCCGAGGAGGAGGATCGCCTCCACGGCGGCTTCGGACGCGCCCCGAAGTTCCCCGTCGCCCCGGTGCTCGGCTTCCTCACCCGTTCGGGTGCCGACGGGCGCCGCCTGGCCGAGCGCTCGCTTCGGCTGATGGGAGCATCGCCGCTCCGCGATCCGGTCGAGGGCGGCTTCTTCCGTTACGCCACGCGGGCCGACTGGAGCGAGCCGCACTACGAGCGGATGCTGACCGACAACGCACTGCTCCTCGACGTGGCCGCGGAGCTCGCCACCGGCGACCATCCGCCGGCGTTCGCGCGCCCGCTCGCCGACGGCGTGATCGGGTTCCTCACCGGCAGGATGCAGCTCGACGGAGGCGGCTTCGCCAGCGCACAGGACTCCGAGAGCGTCATCGAGGGGGAGCGGAGCGAGGGCGGCTACTACCGGCTCGATGCCGGCGCGCGCGCTCGACTCGACCCGCCCGCCCTCGACGCGAAGGTGCTGACCGGGTGGAACGGCCTCGCGATCGGCGCGCTCGCGCGTGCCGGCTTCGTCTTCGACGCCCCGGTCGCGGTCGAGTCCGCCCGCCGTGGCGCCGACTTCCTCATCGCCCACCACCTCCTCGACGACGGGACCGTGGTGCGCGCCTCCCTCGACGGCGTGGCCTCGGCCGCGACGGCCACCCTCGAGGACACGGGGATGCTGGCCGGCGGACTGCTCGAACTCGCGTGCGCGACCGGGGAGGTGCGCTACGCGGTCGTCGCACGGGACCTCGTCGACCGCGCCATCGACGCCGCCGCCGACGATGCCGCACAGCCCTTCGCCGCCCCGGGCGGTGGGGATCCGGTGCTCGTCGCGCGTGGCCTGGCGCTCCCGGCGGACCCCGCAGAGGGTGCGACGCCGTCGGGCATCACGACGTGCGCGGATGCCGCGTGGCGGCTCTTCGCGCTGGGGGCGGGTGCCGGCTACCGTGAGCTCGCCGAGCAGGCCATGCGCTCGGTGGCCGGCGTGGCGGTCGAGCGCCCCCTCGCCTTCGGCGGAGCACTCGAGCTCATGGCGCGACTCGCATCCCCGCTCGTGCAGCTGGTCACGGTCGTGCCCGACTCCCCCGACGACGGACCGGGCGCCGGCGCCGGCGCCCGGGGCGATGCAGGCGGACTCCGGGCCGCGAGTCGCCGGCACGCGGCATCCGTCGCGACGATCGTGACCGAACGTCAGGCCCGGGAGTTCGCCGGAGCCGGGTTCGAGCTGTTCGAGGGGCGCACGGCGCAGCACGACGCCGACACCGCCTACCGCTGCCGCTCGTTCGTGTGCGCGCTGCCGGTGCACGAGGCGGGCGCGCTCGAGGCACTCGTCGAACGGGCGTGAGCGCACCGCGACGCGCTCCGGCGCGGATCCGTACGATGGTCGCATGAGCGATCGCGCACGCCCCGGCACGGCGGGCGTCGTCGGCGCGCTCGCCCTCGATGCGGCGCTCGTGGTCGCCTTCGCGGTCATCGGCCGCAGCAGCCACGCCGAGGGCATCGACGTCGTCGGCGTCTGGACTACGGCATGGCCGTTCCTCGTGGGTCTCGCGGCCGGATGGGTGGCGTCCTCGGCATGGCGGCGGCCCGCCGCACCGTGGCCCACCGGGGTGATCGTGTGGGCGGCGACCCTCGTGGTCGGCATGCTCCTGCCACTCGCGACCGATCAGGGCGTGCAGGTCCCGTTCGTCATCGTCGCCGCCCTGACGCTCGCGATCCTCCTCATCGGGTGGCGCGCCGTCGCCTCGCTCATCGCCCGGAGGTCCTCCACTCGCGCGGCGGCGGGCGCGTCGTGAACCCGATCGAGTGGCTGTTCGACGCGCAGCTCGTGATCGGCGGCCAGGCGATCCTGTGGCGCGAGATCATCGGCAACCTCTTCGGGCTCGCGAGCGCACTCGGCGGACTCCGGCGCAAGGTCTGGGCCTGGCCGGTCGGCATCATCGGCAACGTGCTGCTCTTCACCGTGTTCCTCGGGGCCGTCTTCGACACCCCCAACCCGGTGAACCTGCTGGGCCAGGCGAGCCGGCAGGTCATGTTCATCGTGGTGTCGATCTACGGCTGGGTGCGCTGGGCGCGTCACCAGCAGGTGAGCGAGACCGCCGTCGACCCGCAGTGGGCGAGCACTCGCGCCCGGATCCTGCTCGCTGTCGGCCTGGTCGGCGGCACGCTGGTGCTCACGCCGATCTTCCGCGCCCTGGGGTCGTTCGAGCCCGTGTGGGCCGACGCGTGGATCTTCATGGGCTCACTGCTCGCGACCTACGGCATGGCGAAGGGCTGGACCGAGTTCTGGTTGATCTGGGTGGCCGTCGACATCGTCGGCGTGCCGTTGCTGGTGAGTGCCGGCTACTACGCCTCAGCCCTGCTCTACGTGTTCTACGGCGCGTTCACCATCTTCGGCTTCATCACCTGGATGCGCGTGCAGCGCGTCACCAGGGTGACGGAACCCGGTCGAGCACCGACCACACCGCCGAGCTGAGCTCGGGGTGGTCGAGCGCGATCTCGCGCAGCAGCTCGAACTCGAAGCGGGCCGCGTCGCCATGGCGTGCCGCGGGGTGGTACGCCCGCGCGCGTGCCGGACTCCACCGCTCGGAGTGCAGCCGCTCCTCGCGGAGCGTCGCCACGACCTGCTCGTCAACCGACGGCAGGTCGGGGAGGAACACCCACGGATCCTCGCCGAGCCGGCACCGCAGCTCGATGAGCGCGGCGAGCTCGTCTCGTGCATCCTGTCGCAGGCGCTCGAGCGTCGACGACTCTGCCATCTGCGACCTCCCCTCGCTGAATCGATCGTAACCAACGCTACGTGCACCGTGTGACGGCAGGGTTACACGGCGTGACGTGACGTGTACGTCAGGTGACGCCGACATGACGCCGCGGCATCCGGCCACCGGCCACGCTGGTTGAATGGACCGCACGACGACGGGAGCGGAGCGTGGCAGAGGAGTACCTGATCCTGCACGGGTGGCAGAACCGACGCCCCGAGGGGCACTGGCAGCGGTGGCTCGCCGCCGAGCTCGAGTCCCGCGGCGCGAGCGTGCGGTATCCGCAGCTTCCCGAGCCCGACGAGCCCGTGCTCGACGACTGGATCGCCGCGCTCGAGGCCGAGCTCCGCGAGACCGACCCGGCATCGCTCGTCGTCGTCGCCCACAGCCTCGGCTGCCTCCTCTGGCTGGCGTACGCCACGCGCCGGGCGGAGCGCGGTGCCGACGTGCCCGCGGCACGCCGCATCGTGCTCGTCGCCCCGGCCGCCGGAACCGTGCTCCGCGGCATCCCCGAGGTCGCGGCGTTCGCACCGACCCTCGACTGCGCGACGGCGCGTGACGCCCTCGCGGGTTCGGTCGCGGAGCGCGGAGTGGTCGTCGCCTGCACCGACGACCCGTACTGCCCCGAGGGCGCAGAGCACGCCTACGCGCGGCCGCTCGACCTCGACTTCGTCCCGGTCGAGGGCGGCGGCCACCTCACGATCGACGACGGCTACGGCCCGTTCCCGCTGGTGCTCGCCCTCGCGACGAGCTGAGCGGATGCCCCGACCACGCGAGACCGGCCGCGCGAACTCGTGCGGTTGAATGGTGCGGTGAGCCTCGACAGCGTGCCCGACGACCGCCGCACGAGCGCACTGCTGGCGCGGCTCCGCGACGACCTCGGCGTGGCCGGGTTCACGGTGGCCGCGCTCGACGCGCTCTGGGGCCCGGATGCCGCGGCCGCGCTGCATCGCGGCGAGCGCGTGCCGGCGCGACGCGCGCTCGCGAGGCACACGGGCCACGGGGCATCCGGCGACCTCGCGACGCTCGCGGAGCTCTTCGTGCTCGGCCTTCCGGTGCCCCCGTCGGAGGCCGCGCACGCGCTGCCCGCGCTGGGCGTCGACGGCGCGATCGAGCTCGGCCTGCTGGGCCCGGTCGGGACCGCGGCGATGCCGTCGGGCGCCGGAGCCGACGGCGACCTCGCGACCGGCGGAGCAGGACCGCACGGCGACGTCGCTGCGGCATCCGTTCGCGCCGCGCTCGACCTGCGACCGTATGCGTTCTCGGACGCTCGCGGCGACGGGCACTGGTGGATCCTCTCCGACCTCGGCGAGGTCGCGCTGGGCCACGCGCTCGGCGAGCAGCACGTGCTGGGCGTGGGCGGTGCGTCGCTGACGCTCGCCGGCCTGATGGTGCCGACCCCTGCGCGCACGGTGCTCGACCTCGGGACCGGGTGCGGCATCCAAGCGATGCACGCGTCGCGGTTCGCGGAACGGATCGTCGCGACGGACATCTCGGAGCGGGCGCTGCGCCTGGCTCGCCTGAACGTGGAGCTGAACGGGATCGACGGCGTCGAGTTCCGGCTCGGCAGCCTCTACGACCCGGTCGCGGGGGAGCGGTTCGACCGGATCGTGTCGAATCCGCCCTTCGTGATCACGCCGCGATCGCCGGGCGTGCCCGAGTACGAGTACCGCGATGGGGGCATGGTCGGCGATGCGATCGTCGAGGCCGTGATGCGCGGGGCCGCCGAGCACCTGGAGCCCGGCGGCATCGCCCAGCTGCTCGGCAACTGGGAGGTGCGCGACGGCGGCGACGGGTTGGAGCGCGCGCGGGCCTGGGCCGGCTCCCTCGACCACTGGATCGTCGAACGCGAGGTGCAGCACGTCACCGAGTACGCAGAGACCTGGATCCGCGACGGCGGCACCCGCCCCGGCACGCCGGACTTCGATCGGCTCTACGACGCGTGGCTGGATGACTTCGAGCGTCGAGGCGTGCGTGAGATCGGGTTCGGCTACGTGCTGCTGCGGCGGCCGGCAGGCGGTGAGGCGCCGGGCCGGACGTTCGGCCTCGCCCGCACCGAGCGGCTCCACGGCGCGCTCGGTGCGCACGAGGGCGGCCTCGGCACGCACGTCGCCGACTGCCTCGCCGCGCACGACCGGCAGGCGGCGCTCGACGACGCGGCCCTCGCGGCGACGCGACTGGCGGTCGCCGCCGACGTGACGGAGGAACGGCACTACTGGCCCGGCGACGACCACCCGACGGCGATGCTGCTGCGTCAGGGCGGCGGCTTCGGCCGCGCCGTCGGCCTCGACACCGGTCTCGCCGCCCTCGTCGGCGCGAGCGACGGCGAGCTGTCGATCGAGGCGATCGTCGCCGCGCTCGCCGAGCTGCTCGACGTCGATGCCACGGCCCTGGCCGCCGACGTGCTGCCGGCGGTGCGTGCCCTCATCGACGACGGGATGCTCCGGCTGCCCGACGAGTGACGTGTGCGGCCCGGTGCATCCGCTCAGACGGTGCCGGCGGGCGGGCGCACCCCGGATGATCGGCGCGTGACACGACACGGCGTTCACCGAGCCGCCGGGGGTATTCTGCTGGTCGCACACCGAAAGCGAGCCCATGGCCGAAAGTCCGCTCTCCGATTCCCCCTACGAGGTGCTCGGCGTGCCCGCCGACGCGGATGCCGCGGCGCTGCGCCTCGCGTACCGTCGGGCGCTGCGCACCGCCCACCCCGACACGGGCGGCGATCCGGTGCGGTTCCACGCGGTGCAGCGGGCATGGCTGCTCGTGGGCACGCCGGAGGCCAGGGCGGCGTTCGACCGCGGACTCCGCGGCCCCACGTCGGCGCCCACCCGCGAGGCCTGGGCGCCCGCCGCCCCGCGTCGTCCGCGCGACTCGCGTCCGCTCGCACGGTCGTACGGGCATCCCGGCGGACTCACGCGCGAGCTGTACCTCGCCCGCATGCGCGAGTGGGTCGGTCGGGGCGTCGAGGTGCCCGACCCGTACGATCCCGAGCTCGTGCGACGCGCGCCACGCGACATCCGGCACATCCTGGCCGACGCGCTCACCGAGGAGGCCACGGCCCGCGCACTCTCGACGCTGGGCATCGCGTACACCGTGTGGCACGACGTGGCGACGGATGCCGCCGGCCCCGGCCTCCCGCCGAAGCTCGATCACCTCGTGCTCGGCCCCACGGGCCTGTTCGCGATCCAGTCCGAGGACTGGGGCGGCCCAGTGGCCATGAAGCGCGGCGAGCTCGTCGGGGAGGCCCTCGGCGGCGAACGTCCGTTCCGGGCCCTCGCCGCGCGGGCCAAGGCGATCGGGCGCGCTGCCCGCGTGAAGCCCACCGCGCTGGTCATCGTGGTTCCCGACGAGTACGCGGCGGAGCCGCTGGAGGTCGGCGGCTCGGTGCGCGGTGCGGTGGTCGCCCTGGTGCGCAGCTCCCGCCTCGCGAGCGCCGTGCGCGAGGGGCTCCCCGGCTCCGCGCACCTCGGCGGCACCGAGGTCATGGAGGTGCGCTCGCGGCTGCAGGCCGTGGTGCGCTTCGCGTAGACGCGGCATCCGGCGGCTCGACTCGACCGGGGCGCCGAGCGATGTTGGACGGGAGCTCCGGGCGGTGTTGGATGGGAGGATGCCTGAGCTCGATCGTGACGCCCACCTCGCCGACTTCGCCGACTTCATCCGCGAGTCGCCCTCGTCGTACCACGCCGCCGCGGCGGTCGCCGACCGCCTCGAGGCGGCCGGCTTCGAGCGGCTCGAGGAGCGCGACGAGTGGCCGTCGGGTCCCGGTCGGCGCGTGGTGGTGCGCGACGGTGCGGTCATCGCCTGGGTGCAGCCGGCCGGCGCCGCGGCGACGACCCCGTTCCGGATCCTCGGCGCCCACACCGACTCGCCCTCCTTCAAGCTGAAGCCGGGCGCCTCCACGAGCTCGGAGGGGCTGCTGCAGGCCGGCGTCGAGGTCTACGGCGGCCCGCTGCTCAACTCATGGCTCGATCGCGAGCTCGAGCTCGCCGGCCGGCTCGTCACCGAGGACGGCGCCGAGCACCTCGTGCGCACGGGACCCCTCCTGCGCATCCCGCAGCTGGCCATCCACCTCGACCGGGACGTGAACAAGGGCCTCACGCTCGACCGGCAGCGGCACCTCCAGCCCGTCTGGGGGGCCGGCTCCGGCCTCGATGTGCTCGCCCACCTCGCCGGCATCGCCGGCCTGCACGCCGAGGACGTCGCCGGGCACGACGTGCTCCTCGCCGACACCGCGGCCCCGGCCCGGTTCGGGCGCGACGACGAGCTCTTCGCCGCCGGTCGCATGGACAACCTCAGCTCGGTGCACGCCGGCCTCGTCGCGCTGCTCGCCCTCTCCGACGAA
Organism: Agromyces ramosus; assembly: GCF_004216665.1. Taxonomy (GTDB): domain Bacteria; phylum Actinomycetota; class Actinomycetes; order Actinomycetales; family Microbacteriaceae; genus Agromyces; species Agromyces ramosus. The sequence goes on from NZ_SGWY01000002.1 coordinate 7,996, forward strand.
GACGACGCCCGGCACGTGAGCGTGCTCGCCGCGTTCGACCACGAGGAGCTCGGCTCGGAGTCGCGGTCGGGTGCGAGCGGCCCGTTCCTCGAGGACGTGCTCGCACGCGTCGCCGCGGGGCTGGGCGCCGAAGCGACCGACCGGCGGCGCGCGTTCGCCGACTCGTGGCTGCTGTCGTCCGACGCCGGGCACGCGGTGCACCCGAACTACCCCGAGAAGCACGACCCGGGCAACCGGCCCGTGCTCGGCGGTGGTCCGCTGCTGAAGCTCAATGCCAGCCAGCGCTATGCCACCGACGGCGTGGGCGCCGCCCTGTGGGCGCGCGCGTGCCGGCAGGCGGGCGTGTCCACGCAGCCGTTCGTCTCCAACAACACGATCCCGTGCGGGTCGACCATCGGTCCGCTCAGCGCCACCCGGCTCGGCATCCGCACGGTCGACGTGGGCACGCCGCTGCTCTCGATGCACTCCGCGCGCGAGCTCGCGCACGTCGACGACCTCGTCGCGCTGGCGGCGGCGGTGACGGCGTTCTTCGCACCCGCGGGCGACTGACGACGACGGGCCGGCGCGTGCGGGCCTGCGCAGCGTGGCGGGATGTCGCGGCAGGTCGGCGCGATTTCACGGGACCCGCCGGCCGGCGCGGTGCGAGGGTGAGGGCATGACCGAGACCACCGCTCACGCCGCTTCCGCACTCTTCCGGCACGTCGCGACGCAGGCCGACGCGATCGCGCACTTCCGCGGCCGCCTGGGCTTCGAATCGGATGTCTCCGACGTCGCCGCCGCGCTCGCCGATCCCGAGCCGGGCTTCGTGCTCGTCGACACGCGCAGCGAAGCGTCGTGGGCGCAGGGCCATGTCCCGGGAGCGATGCACCTGCCAGGACGCCGGATCGCCGCGGAGGCCGGCGAGCGGATCCCGGCCGGAACACCCGTGATCGTGTACTGCTGGGGACCCGGGTGCAACGGGGCGACGCGCGCGGCACTCGAGTTCGCGCTCCTCGGCTTCCCGGTCAAGGAGATGCTCGGCGGGTTCGAGTACTGGGTGCGCGAGGGGTTCGCCTACGACACGCCCGACGGGCTCGCGCAGTCGCCGGCCGACGCGCTGACGAACGTCGCACCGGCCGGGCTCGCCGGCGGCGCCGTGATCGACACCGGCATCAGCTGCGCCTGCTGAAGCGCCGGAGCGACACGTCAGACGAGCGAGACGAGCGGGGCCCGGGGGTCGGCGGCCCACTCGTCGAGCGAGCCGTCGTAGATGGCGACATCCGGATGCCCCGCCCGGCGGAGCGCGAAGGCCGTGCCGGCCGCAGCGATGCCGCCGCCGCAGTACACCACGATGCGGCGGGTGCCATCGGTCGGCACCGCGGCGAGCCGGGTCTCGAGCGCGTCGCCGCGCAGCAGCGTGCCGGACTCGCGGTCGACCACCGAGCTCACGGGCACGCTGACGCTTCCCGGGATGTGCCCGCGGCGGGGGCGGCGACCCGTCTCGCCCCGGAAGTCGCTCGCCGACAGCGCGCACACCAACGCGGCATCCGCCTCACCGGCGACGATGGCGTCGACCTCCTCGCGCTCGGCCCAGCGCGCGTCGTTCGGCGACAGGGTCAGCGCGCCCGCGGTGCGCGGCGGTTCGAATCCCGTCTCGAGGGCACGGCCGTCGGCGCGCCAACGACCGAGCCCGCCGTCGAGCACGGCGACGCGCTCGACGCCGGCCGAGGTGAGCAGCCACCACAGGCGTGCCGCCCAGTGGCCGAGGGAGGTGTCGTACACCACCACGGCGACGTCGTCGTCGATGCCGAGCTCGCGCGCCACCCGCTCGAGGCGCGCGGGAGCGGGCCGCGTGAACGAGTACGGGCCGTCGGGGTCCGAGAACTCCTCGAGGAGGTCGGCGAACACCGCCCCCGGCACGTGGCCGGCGATCAGGTACTCGTCGAGGCCGCTGAGCCAGCGGAACCCGGCCGGCGTCTCGACGCCGAGCACGCTGGCGTCGACGACGACGAGCCCGGGGTCGTCGAGGTGGGCGGCGAGCCACTCCGTCGTGACGAGGTCGGCGAGCAGGTCGAGTGCGGGCATGCCGACACGCTAGTCGTGGCCCGGCCTCGGGTCACCGGATGCCGCAACAGGCCGTAACCCGCCCGGTGGGTGGCGGGTGATCCGCGGTGGCGACGCCCGTCGGTCGCGCGTCAGCGCAGCGGCCCACGCCGGCTCTCGAGCCACATCGTGTGCTCGCGGAGGCCGTTGCGCACGGCGGCCTTGACGATGAGGTAGCCGATCCAGAGCATGAGGGCGAGGACGGCCAGGTAGATCGCGAGGCCGATGATCAGGCCGATGAGGCCGAAGCTCGCGATGAGGTCGTTGTAGGTGGGGTCATTCGGGTCCATCAGCACAGGTTGCCAGACGCGGGCGGCCGCGCGCGAGTGCCCCGATCCGGGGTCAGCACTCGATGACGTTCACCGCGAGGCCGCCCTCGCTCGTCTCCTTGTACTTCGTCATCATGTCGAGGCCCGTCTGCCGCATGGTCTCGATCACGGTGTCGAGCGAGACGAGGTGCGTGCCGTCGCCGTGCAGTGCGAGCCGTGCGGCCGACACCGCCGTCGACGACGCGATCGCGTTGCGCTCGATGCAGGGCACCTGCACGAGGCCGGCGACCGGGTCGCAGGTGAGGCCGAGGTGGTGCTCCATCGCGATCTCGGCCGCGTTCTCGATCTGTCGCGGTGTGCCGCCGAGCACGGCGCACAGCGCGCCGGCGGCCATGGCGCACGCCGAGCCGACCTCGGCCTGGCACCCGCCCTCCGCGCCCGAGATCGAGGCATTCTTCTTCACGAGGCTCGCGATCGCCGCGGCGGTGAGCAGGTAGCGGCGGATGCCCGCGGCATCCGCACCGGGCACTAAGCGGAGGTAGTAGTGGCCGACCGCGGGGATGATGCCGGCCGCGCCGTTCGTCGGCGCGGTGACGACGCGCCCGCCCGACGCGTTCTCCTCGTTCACCGCGAGGGCGAAGGCGTGCAGCCACTCGGTCGACGTGTCGCGGAGGTGCTCGTCGCGGTCGTACTCCTCGAGCCGGCGGCGCACCTCGGGCGCGCGGCGCTTGACGCCGAGTCCTCCGGGAAGGGTGCCGTCGCTCGCGAGCCCGTGCTCGACGCACTCGGCCATCGCCGCCCAGATCGCGTCGAGCCCGGCGTCGATGCCGTCTTCGCCGTGTACGGCGACCTCGTTGTACCGGGCGACGTCGCAGAACGAGACGCCGTGCTCCTCGCAGAGCGCGAGCAGCTGGTCGGCGTTGTCGTACGGCAGCGGATGCCGCAGTGCCTCCGACTCCTCGGGCGCGTCGCCCTCGCGACGGATGAACCCGCCGCCGACCGAGTAGTAGGTCTCCTCGGCGAGCGGGAGCGCCTCGCCCTCGCCCCACGCCTGCAGCGTGAGCGCGTTCGGATGACCGGGCAGCCGCGTGCGCGGCTCGAGGCTGAGGTCGCCCGTGGTCATGGTGATGGGCCGGCTGCCCGCCACGCGCACCTCGCCGCCGGCCTCGCCGAGGCGCGACCACGCGCCGCGCACGTCGTCGGGGTCGCAGTCGTCGGGCCTGAGGCCCGCGAGCCCGGCGACGACGGCGTCGGGGGTGCCGTGCCCGAGCCCGGTGGCGCCGAGCGAGCCGTACAGCGAGCACGTGATGCGGGTGACGCGGTCGAGGACGCCGTCGTCGGCGAGTCGCCCGGCGAACGCACGTGCCGCCCGCATCGGGCCGACGGTGTGCGAACTCGAGGGGCCGATCCCGATCGAGAAGAGATCGAGGGCTGAGACGAACGCTGTCACCATTCAAGGCTACGCCGCTGCGTGCGCACGCATCCGGCGTGGCGTCGCAGGATCCTGCGTCGGAGGCGACACCGGCGCATGCCGGGCGCAGGGTGTGCGATCCCGGGCGCGCGGCATGCTTCCCGCGTCCACGCCTCGTGCCGGCATGCCATCTCACCGCTGGCCCGCGACGGCGAGCTCGACTTCCGGTTCCTCGGCGTCGCCGGCCGCGCAACGGCTCTCCGAGGGCATTGGCGGCACGCGGACGCGTCGCGGAATGCCGCCTGAGCGCATCCGCATGGAGTCCGCTCACGTCGTATGGCGCGGTCGGACCGGCGCGGACATCGCTCGCGTCGGAAGGCGCAGGACCCACTCGAGCGGCCCGATGTCGAAGACCTTGAGCCATGCCCAGCAGAAGCCCAGGCACAGCGCGATCACCCCGACCATGACCGCCCAATGGTCATCAGTCGCACCGCCCAGGACCCAGCGCGCGATCAACGCCAGCGCCAGCACCTGGAGCGTGTAGGCGGTGAGGGCCATGCGGCCGGTGTCGATCACCGCGCCCAGCCAGGCCCGCGTCCGCCGCTGCCCGAGACCTGCCGCCAGCCATGCGCAGGTCCACGTCGCGGCGAGGCTCAGGAGGGCGGCGCCGATGATCTCCGGCGTCGTGCCGGAGTAGGCCGCTGCTCCCCATGGGCCGAGGCGCCCCACCCCATAGGCGATGGCCGCGCCGACGAGGAGCCCTGCCGCACCCAGTGCTCCCCGCACTCCGGCGACGGCTCGCCCGGCGACCAGCAGTGGAGCCGCTGCCATGCCGATCGCGCAGATGGCGACGAACGAGGACACCCGGTAGTGCCCACCAGCGACCGCCAGCGCGACGAACTCACCGAGCCATCCGGCTGCGGCCCCGTCCTGGGCCAGCCACTCGCGAGCCGCACTCACGGCCAACGGGCTCACGAAGGCCACGAGCACGCCCAGGCCGATCCACACCAACGGACGTCGCCCGACGAGCGCGACGACCGGTGCAAGCACGATGACGAGCAGTCCCAGCGTCTGGAGCACGACGTCGATCTGGGCGTACTGCCGCTGCAGCCACTCCCCGAGCAGGATCAGGATGAGACCACGTGTCACGTTCCCGAAGACGAAGACGACCCAGCCCCGGGAGGCGTCCCACGCGAGCAGCAGCGAGATCCCGATCAGCATCGCGAACCACGGCGCCGTCAGGTACTCGGTGGCGTTGAACACTCCACCCCACGGACTGGTGTGCGCGATGACCATGGAGATCACCGCGAATCCGCGTGCCAGGTCGAGCCACGCCAGTCGGCCCGTCATGCCGTCACGTTAGCGCCGGCGGCCCGCCGCCGCTCGATGAGCGCGCGCCGGATCTCGGATTCCGTGCCAGTGGTCATGCATAAGCAACTCGGGTTGACAAATCCAGATAAGCAACCTAAGTTGCTTTCATGACCCCGCACATCCCGGAACCCACCGGAGCCGAGGCCGACGATCTCGGCGCCGTCGTCGCGCTGCGCGAGCTCGCCGACCGCCTCGAGGACGCCGCGGTCGAGCGCGCCATGCGCGCCGGCTGGACGTGGAGCCAGGTCGCCGAGGCGCTGGGCGTCACCCGGCAGGCAGTGCACAAGAAGCACCATCGGCGACTCGAGGTCGCGGGCATCGAACTGAGGAGGCGACATGGCTGACCGACTGGACGACGAGCGTCTCGGCGTGACCCTGAAGCGCGTGGTGATCGGCGCGATCGACGAGGCGGCACGGCGCGGGTCCTCGACGGTCGAGGCCGAGCACCTGCTGCTCGCCATCTCGGCGGGCACCGACGTCGCGGGCACGACGCTCGCCGAGTTCGGGCTCGATCACGCCGGCGTCGAGGCGGCGCTGCGCCAGGAGCGGGAACAGGCGCTCCGTGCGGCCGGCATCCAGCCGGTCGCCGAGGAGCGACTGCGGGCGACCCGCAACTCGCGACCCGGATGGGGCGCGTCGCTCCGCGAGGCGATGCGCCGCGCCGATCACCGCGCCCGTCGCGACCGCGGCCGCGCGGAGCGCGAGCGACTCGCGGTCGCCGACACGCTCCTCGGCATACTGCGCGCCGACCTCGGTACCGTGCCGCGCGCCCTCGCCTACGCGGGCGTCGACCGCCGGGCGCTCATCACCCGTCTCGAACAGCTCTGAGAGGACCGACCCGTGACCGCCTTCGGATTCTTCGGCGTGATCGCGGGTCGGCCGCGGCGGTGCAGGGCATCTCGCTGATGATCCTCTTCCGCGCTGACGTTCCTCTCGAACGCCTTCGTGCCGAGCGACACGCTGCCCGGCTGGCTGGAATGGTTCGTCCGGCTGAATCCGGTCTCCCACCTCGTGACCGCGGCGCGCGACCTCACGATGACCGGCACCGCGGGCGTCGGGGCCTGGTTCGCCCTGCTGGGATCCGCGGCCGTGGTCGCCGTCTTCGCGCCGCTCGCCGTGCGCGCCGACCTGCGGAAGGCGTGACCCGCGCCCGCCGAACGCGGGCTCAGCGCACCGTCTTGCGCGACGTGATCTGGCCGGTGTCGAAGCCGAGCAGATGCAGGCCGCCGTGGAAGCGGGCGTGCTCGACCTTGATGCAGCGGTCCATGACGACGGTGAGCCCCTGCTCCTCGCCGTAGTACGCGGCATCCTGGTTCCAGATGCCGAGCTGCACCCAGATCGTCTTCGCCCCCGAGGCGAGCACCTCGTCGACGACCTGCGGAATGTCGCTGCCGCGTCGGAACACGACGACGATGTCGGGCACCTCGGGCAGGTCGGCCAGGCTCGCGTACGCCGGCTGGCCGAGGATCTCGGTGGCGTTGGGGTTCACGAAGTAGAGCCGGTAGTCGCTCGACTGCTGGAGGTAGGTGCCGACGAAGAAGCTCGAGCGCGCGGGGTTCGGCGACGCCCCGACGATCGCCACGGACTTCGCCGCGTTGAGGATCTTCAGCCGCTGCTTCGCGTCGGGCCCGATCCACGTGCGCTGCGAGTGCAGCAGCTTCGCGAGCGGCGAGTTCGCCGGGAGCTCGCACGAGAGGCCGTTGACCAGGCGAACCGTCTCGAGGTCGCCGGATGCCGCGGCATCCGTGTCGGGAAGCACCGCCGTGTTCGCGGCATCCGTCGCTGTGCTCATCGTGCTGCTCCTGTCGCGGCCGTGAGGGCCTGGTCGAGATCGTCGATGATGTCTTCAACGTCTTCGATGCCCACGCTAATCCGCACGACGCCGGGAAGCACGCCGGCGTCGACGAGCTGCTGCTCGGTGAGCTGGGCGTGCGTGGTCGACGCCGGGTGGATGATGAGGGTCTTCGCGTCGCCGATGTTGGCGAGGTGCGAGGCGAGGTTCACCGACTCGATGAGCTGCTGGCCGACCGCGCGGCCGCCCTTCACCTCGAAGCTGAACACCGACCCCGGGCCCTTCGGCAGGTACTTCGCGGCGCGTTCGTGGTGGGGGTGGTTCGCGAGGCCCGCCCACCAGACGTGCTCGATGCGCGGGTCGGCCTCGAGCCACTCGGCGACGGCTCGCGCGTTGTCGACGTGCGCCTGGATGCGGTACGGCAGGGTCTCGACGCCCTGCGCGAGCAGGAACGCCGAGTGCGGCGCGAGCGCGGGACCGATGTCGCGCAGCTGCTCCGCGCGCAGTCGCGTGAGGAACGCGTACTCGCCGAAGTTGCCCGACCACTGCAGCCCGCCGTAGCTCGGCACGGGCTCCCCGAAGAGGGGGAACTTCTCGCTGTGCCAGTGGAACCGGCCCGACTCGACGACGACGCCGCCGAGCGTCGTGCCGTGCCCGCCGAGGAACTTCGTGGCGGAGTGCGTGACGATGTCGGCGCCCCACTCGATGGGGCGGTTGAGGTAGGGCGTCGGGATGGTGGAGTCGACGATGAAGGGGATGCCGTGAGCGTGCGCGACGTCGGCGAGGCCCTCGAGGTCGGCGATCTCGCCCGACGGGTTCGCGATCGTCTCGACGAAGAGCGCCTTCGTCTTCTCGGTGATCGCCGCGGCGTAGTCGGCGGGGTCGGCGGAGCGCACGAAGGTGGTCTCGACGCCGAAGCGGCGGAGCGTGACATCCAGCTGCGTGATCGAGCCGCCGTAGAGGTTCGCCGAGGCCACGATGTGGTCGCCCGCGCCGGCGAGGCTCGCGAAGGTGATGTACTGCGCGCTGAGGCCCGAGGCCGTCGCGACGGCGCCGAGACCCCCTTCGAGGCTCGCGACGCGCTCCTCGAAGCTCGCCACGGTGGGGTTCGCGAGGCGCGAGTAGATGTTGCCGTACTTCTGCAGGGCGAACCGGGCTGCGGCATCCGCCGTGTCGTCGAAGACGAACGCGGTCGACTGGTAGATCGGGAGCGCACGGGCCCCGGTCACCTGGTCGGGGATGTTGCCCGCGTGGATGGCGCGGGTCTTGAAGCCGAATTCGCGGTCTGCCATGGGTTCACGCTACTGCGGGCCGCCGCGGCATCCGCTGCCTGCCGTAATGCGGGGCAACGGATGCCGCGGCGCCGCGGTCAGGCGCCGAGCACCTCGTCGGTCGTCACGACGCGGGCGAAGCCGCCGCCCTCGAGGTTCACCGCGGTCGCCCGTGCGAGCTCGGACGCGGTGAGGCGGAGGCCGCCCGGCCCCTCGAGGTCGAACGTGTGCGTCGCGTCGAGCGGCAGCGTGACCTCGTAGCCGAGGTTGCCGCCCATGCGCGCGGTCGTCTCGACGCACATGTTCGTCTGGATGCCGGTGATCACGAGCTGCCGGACGCCACGGTCCCGCAGCCACGCGTGCAGGTCGGGCTCGCCGTAGAACGCGGAGTTCACCTGCTTGGTCACGAACAGGTCGTGCGGGGCATCCGCCACGACGTCCTTGAGCGCGTTGCCGGGGGAGCCGACGCCGAGCGGCGAGCCGGGCGAGACCGAGTCGTGCCGCACGAGCACGATCGGCCGGCCGGCATCCGCCCACGCGGAGACGAGGCGGCCGATGTTCGCTTCGGCCGCGGGGTTGTCCCGCTCGCCCCATGCGGGGTCGTCGAAACCCTGCTGCACGTCGATCACGATGAGGGCGGCGGTGTCGTCGAAGTCCATGCGACCATCCTGCGCCGATCCGGCCGGGCGCGGGCCGCGAACGGCTGCCGATCCTCGAGGGGATCCTGCCGCCGTAGGCTCGGGGGATGATCCTCGAGCACGCGATCCTGCCCGTGACGCCCGGCCGCGAGGCCGACTTCGAGGCGGCCTTCGCCGGGGCGAAGCCGATCATCGCGTCGATGCCGGGGTTCGTGGACCTCACGCTGTCGCGGTCGATCGAGACCCCCAACGAGTACCTCCTGCTCGTGCACTGGAGGAGCGTCGCGGCGCACGAGGTCGGGTTCCGCGGGTCGCCCGAGTACGAGCAGTGGCGTGCGCTCCTGCACGGGTTCTACGACCCCTTCCCGGCAGTGGAGCACTTCGCGGAGGTCGCGCGGGCGTGACCTTGGCGCGGCGTGCCCCCGCGGCATCCGCCGACTGCGCCACTTCGACGCCCGCTGCGCCAGTTCGGGTGGCGCAGCCGCCGCCAACATGGCGCAGCGGGACGATGGCACGACCGCGGATGCCGCGCGGCATCCGCTGCACAGCCCCTGATCAGGCGCCGTTGCTAGCCTCGAGGCAGGTCGCATCACGTGGCCCCGGACGAGGGAACCCAGTACCCGGAACGCGACAAGACTGGCCACGGGAGTGAACAGTCATGGCGTGGGTCATCCTCATCGTCTCCGGAATCCTCGAGGCCGTCTGGGCCACCGCGCTCGGCAGGTCCGAGGGCTTCACGAAGCTCTGGCCCTCGGTCGTCTTCTTCGGCGCGCTCGTGCTGTCGATGGGCGGCCTCGCCTGGGCGATGCGCGACATCTCCACCGGTACCGCCTACGCGGTGTGGGTCGGCATCGGCGCGGCCCTCACCGTGACGTGGGCGATGATCACGGGCGACTCGGATGTCTCGTGGGTCAAGCTCGGGCTCATCGCCGGCCTCGTCGGCTGCGTGGTGGGGCTGAAGCTCGTCGACGGCAGCCACTAGCTCGCGTGCCCGCCGACGGCGCGACGCCGGCCGTGCCGCCCGACCCGCAGCCGTCCGAATGTGTGTAAAGAATCATTGACACGGTGTCGCCAACGCTTTACATTGAAGACGTAAACAATCTTTGACACGGGAGCGTGGTCCACATGGCAGGACGAGTGGGAGGCGGGGCATCGTTCGCCGCCGCCGGAGGCCTTGCGCTGATGGCGCCGCTGGCGTTCGTCGGCGTCGGCGTCGTCGCGGGGGTGCAGGCAGACGGGTCAGAGGGATCCGGCGCGGCGGGGCTCGCGGCGACGCTCGAGGCGGCGTCGGGATCGTTCGGCTGGGCGGTGCTCGCGCTGCTCGGCGTCGCCGTGCTCGACGTCGTCGTGGCGTGCGCGCTCTGGACGGTGTTCCGAGCCGAGCGGCCGGGCGCGGCCGCGCTCGCGGCGGCCTTCCGGATCGCCTACGCGGCGGTGTTCGTCGGCGCGATCGCGATGCTGGCCGACGCACGGCGCATCGCCGACGAGGGGGCGGGCGGGGCATCCGGACTCGGGATCGACGATCGCGACCTCGCGGTGCTGTCGCGCCTCGACGGGTTCGACGCCGCCTGGAACGCGGGTCTCGTGCTGTTCGGCGTTCATCTCGCGGTGATCGGCTGGCTGCTGCTCCGGCGCCCGGGCGGGTTCGCGGTCGTCGTGGGCGTGCTCGTGCTGGTGGCCGGAGCGGGGTACCTGGCCGACAGCGTGCTCGGCGTGCTCGCTCCCGATGGGCCCGCGGTGGCGCAGTACACCTTCATCGGCGAGATCGTGCTCATCGCGTGGCTCGTCGTCGGCGGCATCCGCTCGATCCGGGCCGACCGCGAGCTCGTCGCCCACGCGACGCAACCCGAAGCCGTGCTCGCCGCGGTCGACGCGCGAGCGGCACGGGCGGACGCGACCGAGGGGGCACGGCGATGAACCGCCGTACGGAACGGGAGACGGTGATGTCGTACGAGGAGAAGGGCACGTGGGTCTACCTCGTGGTCGCGATCGTCGGAAGCACGGTGTACCTCTCCCTGGTGCTCCCCGAGTTCCTGGGCGGAACCCCGGTCGGGCAGATCGACTACGTGCCGGCCATGCTGTGGGTGATCGGCGGGGCGATCGTGGCGTCGATCATCGGACGCATCATCGTCGAGGTCTTCTCGCCGAGCGAGAGCACGAGGGGCGACATCCGCGACAAGGAGATCGACCGGCTCGGCGAGCGGGTCGGCAGCTCCTTCGTCGTGCTCGGCGCGCTCGGCGCGCTCGTGCTCGCGATGCTCGACGCCGACGGCTTCTGGATCGCGAACACCGTGTACGTCTGCTTCGTGCTCTCGGCCATCGTCTCGAGCATCACCAAGCTCGTCGCGTACCGCAGGGGCGTGCCGACATGGTGAAGCCCACGAAGGTCACGAACGACATCCGGTCGCTGCGGTTCCGCGCCGGCGAGATGACGCAGGCGGAGCTCGCGAAGCGACTCGGCGTGACCCGCCAGACCGTCATCGCCATCGAGCAGGGGCGCTACTCGCCCTCGCTCGAGATGGCCTTCCAGATCGCGCGGGTGTTCGGGGTCCCGCTCGACGAGGTCTTCCAGTACCCCGATCGCGAGGAGACGGCATCATGAGAGCCGCAGTGTACGACCGCTACGGCGCACCCGAGGTGGTGCACATCGAGGAACGAGACGAACCCGGGATCGGGCCGGACGAGGTCCTGGTGCGGGTGGAGGCCACCGTGGTCGGGGCATCCGAGAGCGCCGCGCGCAGCGGTCGACCCTGGTTCGCCCGCCTGTACTTCGGCGTCGGGAAGCCGAAGTTCCCGGTGCTCGGCACCGATTTCGCCGGCATCGTCGAGCGCGTCGGAGACCGGGTGGGCCGGTTCTCGCCGGGCGACCTCGTGTTCGGCGCCGTCGGCACCGAGTTCGGCGCGCACGCCGAGCTGGTGAAGGTCGCCGAGCACCACGTCATCGCGCATGTGCCGCCTGGGCTGGATGCCGCGGAAGCGGTGTCGAGCATCGACGGGTTCCTCACCGCCCTGCCGTTCCTGCGCGACGTGGCCCGCGTCCGTGCGGGCCAGGCCGTGCTCGTGAACGGAGCGTCCGGCACCGTGGGCTCGGCCGCCGTGCAGCTCGCGAAGCACCTCGGCGCGACGGTCGTCGGCGTCTGCAGCGCAGCCCATGCGCCGCTCGTGGCGTCGCTCGGCGCCGACCGGGTCATCGACCACACCCGCGAGGACTTCACGGCGGTGCGCGGGGCCTACGACGTGATCTTCGACGCGGTCGGCAAGCGAACCTTCCGGCAGTGCCGCGCGGCGCTGGCCGACGACGGCATCTACCTCACGACCGTGCCATCCGCCGCGATCCTCGTGCAGATGCCGCTGACGAGGCTGCTCCGCCGTCGACGCCGCGCCGCGATCGCATTCACCGGGCTGCGCGAGGAGACCGTGAAGGCGGGCGAGCTCGCGCTCCTCGTCGAGCTCCTCGAGACCGGCGGCCTCGTGCCCGTGATCGATCGCATCGTGCCGTTCGAGGACATCGTCGAGGCGCACCGCCGGGTCGACGGCGGGCACAAGGCGGGCAGCGTGGTGGTCGCGCTGTCGCCCGCGCTCCGTCCCACCGAGGCGGCGTCATGAGGGCCGTCGTCCGCGACGTCTACGGCGGCCCCGAGGTCCTCGCGCTCGCCGAGGCCGAGCCGCCCGCGCCCGCCGACGACGAGGTGCAGATCCGCGTGCGGGCCGTCGCGGTCAGCACGGGAGACGTGCTGCTGCTCCACGGCGAGCCGCGGGCGGTGCGGCTCGCGTTCGGCCTCCGGCGCCCGAAGGGTCGCGTGATCGGACGGGACGTCGCGGGCGAGGTCGCGGCCGTGGGCTCGGCGGTCACCGGGTTCCGCGTCGGCGACGCTGTGTACGGCGAGGCCGACCAGGGCGGGTTCGCCGAGCTCGTGACCGTGCCCGAACGGTTCGTGGCGTCGAGGCCCGCATCGGTCGACGCGGTGCATGCCGCCGCGGTCGTGGTCTCGGGCACGACCGCGTTGCAGGGCCTCCGGCTCGCGGGCCTCGTGCCCGGGCAGCACGTGCTGGTGAACGGCGCCTCGGGCGGCGTCGGCGGGTTCGCGGTGCAGCTCGCGAAGGCGATGGGCGCCGAGGTGACGGGTGTCTGCCGCGGATCGAAGGCCGAATACGTCCGTGCCATCGGCGCCGACCGGGTCATCGACTACGAGGCCGAGGACTTCACGGCCAACGAGGGCCGCTACGACGTGGTCTTCGACCTCGTCGCCGACCATCCGCTCGGTCGCGTGCGTCGCTCGCTCGCACGACGGGGAACGCTCGTGCTCTCGTCGGGCCGGGGCGGGCGGGTGCTCGGTCCGATCGGGCGCATGGCCGCGGCATCCGTGGTCTCGCCGTTCGTGCCGCAACGGCTGCGCACGCTCGCGGCTCGGCGCAGCGGCGACGACCTGGCCGAACTCGCGCGGCGCATCGACGCGGGCGAGGTGCGGCCGGTCGTCGACGAGGTGTTCCCACTCGACCGCGCCGCCGACGCCGTCGCGCGACTCGAGTCGGGCGCGGTGCGCGGCAAGGTGGTCATCGAGGTCTGACGGCTCAGCCGAGCAGCACCGCCCCGTAGGCGAGCGCCGCGACGAGCACCCACGACGTGAGGCCGACGACCAGCGCGCGCCACCCCGTGTGCACGAGCTCGGTCACGCGGACGGAGGCCCCGAGCGCGAAGAGCGCGGTCGCGAGCAGCGCGATCTGCACCTGGTCGGCGGCGGCGAGGAGCTGCTCGGGCAGCGGCACGAACGTGTTCAGCAGCACCGCCGCGAGGAATCCCGCGATGAAGAGCGGCACGATCGCGGGCGGCGGGCCGGCGGGTTCGATCGTGCGCCGCCGCTCGACGGCGGCCGCGATCGCCACCATCGGCGCGAGCATGAGCACGCGGGTGAGCTTCACGACCACGGCGACGGCGAGAGCGGCCGTGCCCGCGAGCTGCGCGGTCGCGACCACCTGGCCGACGTCGTGCACGCCCGCACCGACCCAGTGGCCGAAGCCCGTGGCCGAGAGGCCCAGCGGATGCCACAGCGCGGGCAGCACGGCGATGGCGAGGGTGCCGCACAGCGTGACGAGCGCGATCGGCACGGCCTGCTCCTCGTCCTTGGCGCGCACCGTCGCCGCCATCGCGCCGATCGCGGAGGCGCCGCAGATCGAGAAGCCGCTCGCGACCAGCACTGGCTGATGCCCGGGCAGGCCCAGCGCGCGCCCGAGCCCGATCGTTCCGACGAACGTGATCACCACCACGCCCACCGTGGTCAGGATCGTCACCCAGCCGAGCCCGGCGATGTCGACGAGGCTGAGCTTCAGTCCGAGCAGGACGATGCCGATCCGCAGCAGTCGCCGCGACGCCACCTGCAGCCCCGGCGCGAGCCGGCCCGAGAGCGCCGGCTGCAGCGCGGGCACCTGGCCCACGACGATGCCCAGCGCGACCGCCGCCGTCAGGATCGGCAGGGCGGGCACCGCGAGGTGCACCAGCCACGCGATGAGGGCCGCGGATGCCGCGACGGCGAGTCCCGGCATCCGTTCGCGCATCAGGTGCCCCAGCTCGGAGTCCAGAAGTGCAGCTGTCGGAACTCGGGCGTCACCGCGACGCCCGACCAGATCGGGTAGTAGAACGCGGACACGAGCACCACGAAGCCGAGGAAGATCGCCACGACGGCGATGCCGCGCACGCGTTTCCACGTCACGTCGTCGCGGCGCCCGAGGATCAGCATGATGACCGCCGCGAGCGCGAGCATCGTGTACGGCTGGAACGCGATCGAGTAGAACTGGAAGACCGTGCGGTCGAGGTACATGAGCCACGGCAGGTAGCCGGCCGCGAGGCCGAGCAGGATGACGCCCACCTGCCACTCCCGGTACCGCACGAGCCGGTACAGCAGGTAGGCGCACGCCCCGGCGGCCGCCCACCAGATGAGCGGGTTGCCGATGCCGATGACCGATTCCCAGCAGGTCACGGCGCCGCATCCGCCGGCGCCGTCGTCGATCGCCCGGAAGTACATGTTCGTCGGCTTGAACATGATGAGCCAGGTGAGGGGACTCGACTGCGCGGGATGGGCGCCGTGCACCCCGACGTGGTAGGTGTACGCCGACTGGTGGTAGTGCCAGAGGCTCTGCAGCGCGGTCGGCACCCACGAGAACACCCCGGTCGCCTGGTTCTCCGCCGCGTCCGACCAGTGCCGGTAGTAGCCGCCGTCGGTCACGAGCCAGCCGGTCCACGACGCGAGGTACACGGCCGCGGCCACGGGCACGAGCAGCAGGAACGTGACCGGACCCTGCTTCAGCACCGCTCCGGTCAGCCAGAAGGTCACCCCCGCGCGCCGGCGTGCGAGCGCGTCGACGACGATGAGATAGATCCCGAACGCCGCGAGGAACCACACTCCCGACCACTTCACGGCGCACGCGGCGCCGAACGCGACCCCTGCGGCGACGACCCACGGCCGCGACCAGATCGCCGGCCCGTAGTGGGGCTCGCCCCCGCGCGCCCGCGCCTCGGCCAGTCGTCGCTCCAGCTCCTGTCGCGCATGATCGCGGTCGAGGAGCACGAACCAGAAGCCGAGCAGGGCGAACAGCATGATCCAGTTGTCGAGGAGCGCCACCCGCGACATCACGATCGCGTTGCCGTCCACCGCGAGGAGGAAGGCGGCGATCACGGCCACGATGGTCGACGGCCAGAGGCGGCGGGCGACCATCGCGAGCACGAACACGGCGACCGTGCCGGCCAGCGCGGTGCTCGCGCGCCACCAGAACGCGTCGCCCGCACCGAAGGCGGCCATGCCGAGCGAGATCATCCACTTGCCCAGCGGTGGATGCACGACGTACGCGGGGCTCTCCTGGAAGATCCCGGTGTCCCCGCGGGCGAAGTCCTCGTCGGCGCCCTCGGGCCAGCTCGACTCGTACCCGTTCTGCAGCAGCGTCCAGGCGTCCTTGACGTAGTAGGTCTCGTCGAAGATCAGCGCCTGCGGATGTCCGAGGTTCCAGAACCGCAGCACCGCGGCCAGGAGCGTCACCAGGATCGGGCCGCCCCAGTACCAGAGTGTGCGGCGGCGCGGTGTCGAGAGCACGCGAGCCCACCAGTCGTCGAGGCGCGTGCCGCGCGACTCGATGACGCGCTCGTCGTCGAGCTCGCGCGGGTGCCCGTCGTCGCCCGCGCCGGCCTGCGAAGCGCGCGCGTCGGCGGCGTCGGTCTCAACACCCATGCGCCCCAGCGTAATCGGGACCGATGCGGCGTCATCGCGACGGTCGCACGATCGCCGCCGCGCACGCGTGCGTGCGGGAGACTGGGGACATGATCATCCTCGCGGCGACGCCCATCGGCAATCTCGGCGACGCCTCGGTGCGACTCCGTGAGGCGCTCCAGCAGGCGGCGGTCGTCGCCTCCGAGGACACCCGGGTCACCCAGCGCCTCCTCGCGGGGCTCGGCATCGAGCACCGCCCCCGCCTCATCGCGCTGCACGAGCACAACGAGCGTCGCAAGGCCGCCGAGCTGGTGGAGCTCGCCCGCGACGCCGACCTGCTCGTGCTGAGCGACGCCGGCATGCCCACCGTCTCGGATCCGGGCTTCCCGCTCGTGCAGGCCGCGGTCGCCGCGGGCGTCGGGGTGACAGTGATCCCCGGGCCGTCGGCCGTCATCACCGCGCTGGCCGTCTCGGGCCTGCCGACCGACCGGTTCGCCTTCGAGGGCTTCCTCCCGCGCAAGGCGGGGGAGCGTGCGCGACGCCTCGGCGAGCTCGCCGGCGACCGTCGCACGCTCGTGTTCTTCGAGGGACCGTCCCGCCTCGCGGCGAGCCTCGAGGCGCTCGCCGAGGCGTTCGGCCCCGACCGGCCCGCGGCGGTCTGCCGCGAGCTCACCAAGCTGCACGAGGAGGTGCGACGCGGCGGCCTCGCCGAGCTGGCCGCCTGGGCGGCCGACGGCGTGCGCGGCGAGATCTGCATCGTCGTCGGCGGCGCCGCCGAGGAGCGCGTCGACGCCGCCCGAGCGCTCGACCGGGTGCTCGAGCTCGCGGCATCCGGAATGCGGCTGAAGGACGCGGCGGCCCTCGTCGCAGCCGAGAGCGGCCTCGGCAAGCGCGACCTGTACGAGGCGGCGCTCGCAACGCGCACCACCCGCTGAATGCCTGCTGGGGTTCTCGCTCGGCAAGCGCGACGTGTACGAGGCGGCGCTCGCAACGCGCACCACCCGCTGAAAGCCCTGCTAGGGGTTCTCGCTCGGCAAGCGCGACGTGTACGAGGCGGCGCTCGCAACACGCACTACCCGCTGAGAATTCTCACCAGGCGCAGCACGCTGAACCGCCGCTGAAGGCTCGCTGAACGTTTCCACCGCTGTCCCTCGAAGAGGGGGAGAATGGGCAGTACCGCACAACGGTGGGAGGTACGACATGACCCACGTAGTCAGGTTCTCCGAGTTCGGCGGCCCCGAGGTGCTCGAGGTCGTCGAGACGCCCACACCCGAACCGGGCGAAGGCGAGGTGCTCGTCGAGGTGTTCGCCGCAGGGCTCAACCCGGTCGAGAGCGCGGTTCGGCGTGGCGATCACCCCGAGCGCTGGCCGGTCGAGTTCCCGGCGACCCAGGGGCGCGACCTCGCGGGGCTCGTGGTCGCGACCGGCCCGGGAGTCTCGCGGTACTCGAAGGGCGACGAGGTCATGGGCTTCGTGGACCACGGCGCGCAGGCCACGCACGTGGTGGTGCCCGAGACCAACTTGCTGCCCCGCCCGCCCGCGCTCTCGTGGGAGGTGGCGGGCTCCCTCTACACCGCCGGCACGACGGCGTGGACGGCGGTCGAGGGCCTCGGCCTCGGGCCGGGCGACACGGTCGTCGTGACCGCCGCGGCCGGGGGCGTCGGATGCCTCGCGGCGCAGTTCGCGCGGATGCGCGGCGCCACCGTGGTCGGCAGCAGCGTCGAGACGCGCTTCGACTTCCTCCGCCAGTTCGGCGTGATCCCGATGGCGTACGGGCCGGGGCTGGCCGACCGGGCGCGCGCCCTCGCGCCGGGTCCGTTCACGGCGTTCCTCGACTTCCTCGGCGGACAGGCCGCAGAGGCGCGGGAGCTCGGCGTTCCCGCCTCCCGGGTGCTCACGGTGCTCGACTGGGACGCGGTCGACGAGCGCGGGGCCGTGCGCGCCTCGGCCGGCGACGTCGTCGCGCTCGGGCGCGTGGCCGCACTCGCCGCCGCCCGCCGCATCCGCCTGCCGATCGCCGACGTGTTCCCGCTCGACGCCGTGGGCGACGCCTATCGCGCCCTCGACAAGCGCGAGGCGCCCGGAAAGATCGTGCTCGGCCTCCGGCTCGTGAGCTATGCGGGCCAGCGCGTGCAGGAGCCCGAGATCAAGGAACAGGACGTGACGCTCGGCGTCCCGACTCCGCATGCCCACATGAACGTCGAGGAGGCGGTGCCCCCGGCCATCGGCGACGGCAGCGTCCGCCGGCGGCATCGCGAGGAACGCGAGGAGCGCGAGGAACGCGAGGAACGCGCCCGGGAGGCGTAACCCGGCGGTCGAGGCATCCGTGCGCCCATAGGATTGAGCGCATGGCCGACGCCTCCTCGTTCTACATCACCACGCCCATTTTCTACGTGAACGACGTGCCCCACATCGGGCACGCCTACACGGAGGTGGCCGCCGACGTGCTCGCGCGCTGGCACCGCCAGGCTGGCGACGACACCTGGATGCTCACCGGCACCGACGAGCACGGGCAGAAGATCCTGCGCACCGCCACCGCCAACGGCGTCACGCCGCAGGAGTGGGCCGACAAGCTCGTCGCCGAGGCGTGGGTCCCCCTCCTCGAGACCATCGACGTCACGAACGACGACTTCATCCGCACCACCGACGAGCGGCACGAGGTCAACGTCCAGAAGTTCCTGCAGAGGCTCTACGACGACGGCCACATCTACACCGGCGAGTACGAGGGCTACTACTGCGTCGGCTGCGAGGAGTACAAGCAGCAGTCCGAGCTCGTGCCCGGCGCGGGGGAGTACGAGGGCCAGCTCGTCTGCGCCATCCACTCCAAGCCCGTCGAGCTGCTGCACGAGAAGAACTACTTCTTCCGCATGTCGGCCTTCGCCGACAAGCTCCTGTCGCTGTACGAGGAGCGGCCCGACTTCGTGCAGCCCGAGTCGGCGCGCAACGAGGCCGTCTCGTTCGTGAAGCAGGGCCTCGCCGACCTCTCGATCTCGCGCTCCACGTTCGACTGGGGCGTGAAAGTGCCGTGGGACGAGTCGCACGTCGTCTACGTGTGGTTCGACGCGCTGCTCAACTACATCACCGCGGTCGGCTACGGCCAGGACGACGACGAGTTCGCCCGCCGCTGGCCCGCCCAGCACGTCATCGGCAAGGACATCCTGCGGTTCCACGCCGTGATCTGGCCGGCCATGCTCATGGCGGCCGGGCTCGAGGTGCCCCGCGGGGTCTTCGGCCACGGCTGGCTCCTCGTCGGTGGCGAGAAGATGTCGAAGTCGAAGCTCACCGGCATCGCACCCGAGCAGATCACCGAGACGTTCGGCTCCGACGCCTTCCGGTTCTACTTCCTGTCGGCGATCTCGTTCGGCCAGGACGGCTCGTTCTCGTGGGAGGATCTCGCGGCCCGCTACCAGGCCGAGCTCGCGAACGGGTTCGGAAACCTCGCCTCGCGCGTCATCGCCATGATCACGCGCTACTGCGACGGTGTCGTTCCGCAGGCCTCCGAGCTGTCGGCCGCCGACCACGAGATCGGCGCGATCGAACGGCGGGCGACGGATGCCGCGTGGTCGGCGATCGAACGCCTCGCGATCCAGGAGTCGATCGCCGCGTCCTGGGAGCTCGTGGACGCCCTGAACGGCTACCTGACGGTCGAGGAGCCGTGGACGCTCGCGAAGGACCCGCACCGCCGCGCGCGCCTCGAGACGGTGCTCGCCACCGCGTACCACGGGCTCGGCACGCTCGCCGTGCTGCTCTCGCCCGTGCTGCCCAAGGCGACCGCGAAGCTCTGGACGGCGCTCGGTGCGCCGGGCACCGTCGAGGAGCAGCGCATCGACCGCGCCCACGAGTGGAGCGTCGGCGAGCGCGTGGCACCGCTCGAGGCGCTCTTCCCGCGCGTCGAGGTCTCGGAGTGACGGCAGGCGGCACCGCATGACGGGGGCCTCACCCGAGCACCTGCGCACCCGCGCCGACGCCGGCCGTGCGGTCGAGTACCCGCCGCCGCCCGAGCCGCTCGCGGTGGGCGTGTACGACAACCACACGCACCTCGAGATCGCCGACGGCGCGCTGCCGATCGACGTGCACGAGCACCTCGAGCGAGCGGCATCCGTCGGCGTCGTCGGGGCCGTGCAGGTGGGCACGGATGTCGCGACGTCGCGCTGGTCGGCCGACGTCGCCGAGCGCGAGCCGCGCCTCCTCGCCGCCGTGGCGCTGCACCCCAACGAGGCGCCCGAGCTCGAAGTGTCCGGAGCCCTCGACGACGCGCTCGCCGTGATCGACGAGCTCGCCGCCCGCCCCCGGGTGCGGGCGATCGGCGAGACCGGGCTCGACTTCTACCGCACGGAGGAGGACGGCCGCGGCGCGCAGTTCCGCTCCTTCGAGGCGCACATCGACATCGCGAAGCGGCACGGCCTCGCCCTGCAGATCCACGACCGCGACGCCCACGACGAGGTGCTCGAGACGCTCCGCCGGGTCGGCGCGCCCGAGCGCACCGTGTTCCACTGCTTCTCGGGCGACCAAGGGCTCGCGCGCCTCGCCACCGATGCCGGGTGGTACCTCTCGTTCGCGGGCAACGTGACGTTCAAGAACGCCGAGAACCTGCGCGACGCGCTGCGGGTCGCTCCCCGCGACCGCATCCTCGTCGAGACGGATGCCCCGTACCTCACGCCCGTCCCGCTCCGCGGCCGGCCGAACGCCCCGTACCTGGTGCCGCACACCATGCGATTCATGGCCGAGATGCTCGGCGCCGACCTCGACGAGTTGTGCGAACAGGTCGCGTCGAACACGCGAGCGGTGTACGGACCGTGGCATGATGAGCCCGTGCGGGGGGCGACGGGGTGAACGCGCATCGGCATGCCGCCGAGGGCACCGAGAGCGCGCCGCGCCTGCTCGGACCCGCGGAGATCCGCGACCTCGCGGGGCTCCTCGACGTGACGCCCACGAAGAAGCTCGGCCAGAACTTCGTGCACGACGGCAACACCGTGCGCCGCATCGTGCAGGTGGCCGGGGTGCAGCGCGGCGAGACGGTGCTCGAGATCGGGCCGGGGCTCGGCTCGCTCACGCTCGGGCTGCTCGAGGCCGGGGCATCCGTCA
Organism: Agromyces ramosus; assembly: GCF_004216665.1. Taxonomy (GTDB): domain Bacteria; phylum Actinomycetota; class Actinomycetes; order Actinomycetales; family Microbacteriaceae; genus Agromyces; species Agromyces ramosus. The sequence goes on from NZ_SGWY01000002.1 coordinate 29,111, forward strand.
TCGCGGTCGAGATCGACCGGCGCCTGGCCGAGCAGCTGCCGCACACCGTGCGCCTGATGCAGCCCGGCACGTCGCTCACGGTCGTGGCCGACGACGCGCTGCGCGTCACCGAGCTGCCCGGCGAGCCCGTCCGCCTCGTCGCGAACCTGCCCTACAACGTGTCCGTGCCCGTGCTGCTGCACCTGCTCGAGCACTTCCCGTCGCTCACGTCGGGCATCGTCATGGTGCAGGCCGAGGTCGGGCACCGGCTCGCGGCCGAGCCGGGATCCAAGGTCTACGGCGGGCCGAGCGTCAAGGCCGCCTGGTACGGCACGTGGCGCACCGCCGGGCAGGTCTCGCGCATGGTGTTCTGGCCCGTTCCGAACGTGGACTCGGTGCTGGTCGGCTTCGAGCGGGGCGACGAGCCCGGCACCGAGGAGGAGCGTCGCGCGACGTTCGCGCTCGTCGACGCCGCGTTCCAGCAGCGCCGCAAGATGCTGCGCCAGGCGCTGTCGGGCGTCCTCGGCGGGTCGGCGGCATCGGCGGCGCAGGCGCTCGAGCGCGCGGGCATCGATCCGCAGGCCCGCGGCGAGCAGCTGCGCGTCGAGGACTTCCTCGCCATCGCGCGGGCGTCGCAGCCCTCGCTGGCCTGACCTGCGCCGACACCCGTTCGCGACGCCTTCCGCGGCCTGCCGCCGCGCACTAGCGTGGGAGGCATGAGCACGTCGGTGGGAAGCAGCGCCGAGGGCGTCGGCGACGACGCGGTGCGCGAGGCCACGGGCAGGGAGCGCGCCGAGTGGTTCGCCCTCCTCGACGAGGCCGGCGCCGCAACCTGGACGCACCAGGCCATCGCGCGCTGGCTCGTCGCCGAGCACGGGGTCGACGGCTGGTGGGCGCAGGGCATCACGGTCGCCTTCGAGCAGTCCCGCGGCATCCGCCGGCCCGGCCAGCGGCAGGACGGCACGTACGAGGCGAGCGTCAGTCGCACGGTCGGGCTCGACACCGCCGCCGCGCTGCGAGCGCTCGCCGCGATCGTGACGGTGCGGCTCGACGTCGACCCGCTCGCGCTCAACCTCACGGCGAAGCATCCGACGGCCCGGTTCCCGCTCGAGGGGGGCGAGTACGTGCTCGCCACGGTGAGCCCCCTCGACGACGGGCGTTCGTCGGTCGGACTGACGTGGGGGCGCATGCCCGACGGGTCGCGGCTGGCCGAGGTCAAGGCGCGAATGCGCGAGTGGTTGCAGGCGGTCGGCTGACCGGGCGCGACTGACCGGGTTCGACCGGGGCCGTGGGATAGCGTGGAAGCATGACGATCGCGGCGACGGACGAGGCAGTGCACGTTCGGGCGCCCGGCAAGGTCAACCTCTTCATGCGCGTCGGCGAGGTGCAGTCCGACGGGTACCACGACGTCGCCACGGCGTACCAGGCGGTGTCACTCTATGAGGACGTGCGGGCCTGGCCCGACGACGAGTTCAGCGTCACGTTCGGCGGCAGCATCGACACGTCCGGCCTGCCGACGGATGCCTCGAACCTCGCCGTTCGCGCCGCGAAGCTGCTCGCACGCACCGCCGGGGTGCCCGGCGGCGTGCACCTCGAGATCGAGAAGCACGTGCCCATCGCGGGCGGCATGGGCGGCGGATCGGCCGATGCCGCGGCGACGCTCGTCGCCTGCGACGCGATGTGGGGCACGGCGCTCTCGAAGGAGGAGCTGCACGCGCTCGCCGCGAAGCTCGGCGCGGACGTGCCGTTCGCCCTGTCGGGCGGCACCGCGATCGGCACCGGACGCGGCGACCGGCTCAACCCCGCCCTCGCGACGGGTTCGTTCCACTGGGTGCTCGCCGTCGCCGAGTTCGGCCTCTCGACGCCGGGCGTCTACCGCGAGCTCGACCGCCGCCGCAGGGAGGGCCCCCGCCTCGCAGCCGTCGAGGCGACGCCGACCGTCGACACCTCCGTGCTGCAGGCGCTGCGCGCCGGCGACCCGCGCCTGCTCGCCGACGCGCTGCACAACGATCTCCAAGCCGCGGCACTGGGCCTCGCTCCCGGACTCGGGGGGATCCTCGAGCTCGGCGAGTCGCACGGCGCGCTCGCGGGCCTCGTCTCGGGATCTGGGCCGACCGTGGCCTTCCTCGCCGAGGACGCGGACTCCGCGCTCGAGCTGCAGATCGCCCTGTCCGCGGCGCGACTCAACGTGGTGCACGTGCACGGTCCGGTGCACGGCGCACGCATCATGCACTGACGCCGGGCGATCTGCACTGGCACCGGGAGATGCACCCGACGGGCGGCAAGTAGGGTTGAGCCAGACATGGCACACCTCCTCGGCGCCGAGCGCCTGCACCTCGAGTTCCCGACGCGCACCGTCTTCGACGAGGTCACCCTCGGCGTGGACGAGGGCGACCGCATCGGCGTCGTCGGCCGCAACGGCGACGGCAAGTCCACGCTGCTGAAGCTGCTCGCCGCCCGGATCGAGCCCGACGCAGGCCGGGTGACGCGTCGCCGCGGCATCCGCATCGGCATGCTCGACCAGGCCGACGTGGTGGATCCGGGCATGACGGTCGCCGAGGCGGTCGTCGGCGGCATCGATGAGCACGTGTGGGCCGGCGACGCGCGGGTGCGCGACGTCATCGGCGGCCTGCTCGCGGACGTCCCGTGGCACACGCAGGTCGCCAGCCTCTCGGGCGGCCAGCGCCGACGCGTCGGCCTCGCCGCCCTCCTCGTCGGCGACTGGGACGTCGTCTTCCTCGACGAGCCCACCAACCACCTCGACGTCGAGGGCATCGCGTGGCTCGCCCGGCACCTGAAGGGCCGATGGGCGACGGATGCCGGTGCGCTCGTCGTCGTGACGCACGACCGCTGGTTCCTCGACGAGGTGTGCACCGACACGTGGGAGGTGCACGACGGCGTCGTCGAGCCGTTCGAGGGCGGGTACGCCGCCTACGTGCTGCAGCGCGTGGAGCGCGACCGCATGGCCGCGGCGTCCGAGGCCAAGCGGCAGAACCTCATGCGCAAGGAGCTCGCGTGGCTGCGCCGCGGTGCGCCGGCGCGAACCAGCAAGCCGAAGTTCCGCATCGACGCGGCCAACCAGCTCATCGAGAACGAGCCGCCCGTGCGCAACCCCGTGGAGCTCAACCGGCTCGCGGTGTCGCGGCTCGGCAAGGACGTCGTCGACCTGCTCGACGTGTCGGTGGTGTACCCAGTGGCGGATGCCGCGCCGGGCGCCCCGACGACGAAGACCGTGCTGCACGAGCTCGAGTGGCGCATCGCGCCGGGGGAGCGCACCGGCATCCTCGGCGTCAACGGCGCCGGCAAGTCCACCCTGCTCGGGCTCGTGACGGGTGCCGTGCAGCCCACCACCGGGCGCGTGAAGCGCGGCAAGACGGTGAAGATCGCCACCCTGAGCCAGGAGCTCGCCGAGCTCGCCGAGTGGGCCGACCAGCGCGTGAGCGCCGTCATCGCCGAGCAGCGCACCGCGTACAGGGTCGGCGAGGGCTCGAAGGCGGTCGAACTCACGCCCGGCCAGCTGCTCGAGCGCCTGGGCTTCACGAACGCGCAGCTGTCCACGCCGGTGAGGAACCTGTCGGGCGGCCAGAAGCGCCGCCTCCAGCTGCTGCTCATCCTGCTGAGCGAGCCGAACGTGCTCATCCTCGACGAGCCCACGAACGACCTCGACACCGACATGCTCGCCGCCATCGAGGACCTCCTCGACTCGTGGCCCGGCACCCTGCTCGTGGTGAGCCACGACCGCTACCTCGTCGAGCGGGTCACCGACCGGCAGTTCGCGATCCTCGACGGGCACCTCCGCGACCTGCCGCGGGGTGTCGACCAGTACCTCGAGCTGCGCAGGCAGCAGGCGGATGCCCCGGGGGGCGCGGCCGCGGCCGAGGCGTCGCGCCCGATCGCGGCGGGCGGTTCCGCGCCGCCGGCGGCGACGGTGGGCGGGGCAGAGGGCGCGTCGATGGGCGGCGAGGGCGCCGCGGCATCCGCTGCCCTCACCGGTGCGGATCGCCGTGCCGCGGAGAAGGAGCGCTCGTCGATCGATCGCCGGCTCGAGAAGCTGCAGGCGCAGATCGCCGAGCAGCACGAGAAGCTCGCGCGGCACGACCAGGGCGACTACGTCGGGCTCGGACGCCTCGGCGACGAACTGGGCGGGCTCGAGGCATCCGTCGCCGAGCTCGAGACCCGCTGGCTCGAGGTGTCGGAGGCGCTCGAGGGCTGACGGGCGTTCGCATGGTGTTCGTCGCGGATCGCGTCGAAACATCCGTCATGATCGAGCAATCTGCTCGAAGGAACTGTGACGGGTTGTGACCTGTGCGCGATCGGAGCGAAGATCCTTCGCCTAGCGTGGAGGTGCGCCCGCGTTCGCGGCATCGACGCCCCCACCGAGACGAACCGTGGCGGAGCCATGCCTGCTCCATGCCATCAGCACCTGATCGCGGCGCGCCCACACGAAAGGGAATGCACCGCATGTCACGCACCACCACCAAGCTCCTCGCCGCCCTCGCGACCGTGCCGCTCCTCGCGGGCCTGGCGGCCTGCGCCGCACCCGCCGCCGGCGAGACCGCGGGCGACGACGTCGTGAAGATCGGCGTCGTCGGCAAGAGCGACCCGCAGTGGGCCGCGTTCGAGGAGGCCGCCGCCGAGGCGGGCATCACGATCGAGCTCGTCGACTTCGCCGACTACGCGCAGCCGAACCCCGCCACGACCGAGGGCGAGCTCGACCTCAACCAGTTCCAGCACATCGTCTACCTGGCCGACTACAACGTGTCGGCGGGCGAGGACCTCGTGCCGATCGGCGCCACCGCGATCTACCCGCTCGGCCTCTACTCGACGAAGTACGACTCGGTGGAGGACATCCCCGCCGGCGAGACCGTCGCCGTGCCCAACGACGCGTCGAACCAGGCCCGCGCGCTGCTCGTGCTGCAGTCGGCCGGTCTCATCGAGCTGAAGAGCGGCGGCACGATCTTCTCCGACCTCGCCGACATCGACGAGTCGAAGTCCACGGTGAGGGTCACCGCGCTCGAGGCGTCCCTCACGCCGACGTCGCTGCCCGACGTCGCCGCCGCGGTCATCAACAACGACTTCGTCGAGGACGCGGGTCTCAGCTTCGAGGACGCCATCGCCCAGGATGACCCGACCGACCCCAACGCGCTGCCGTACGTGAACATCTTCGCCTCGCGCGCCGAGGACGAGGACGACGCGACGTACCTGAAGCTCGTCGAGATCTTCCAGACCGATCCCGAGGTGCAGGCCGGCCTCATCGAGGCGTCGGGCGGCACGGCCGTGCCGGTCACGACCCCCGTCGAGGACCTCCAGGACTCACTCGCCACGGTCGAGGCCGACACGAAGGCCGCGAAGGGCTGACGCCCGCGATCGATCCGACACCTCGATTGCGACGCGAGCGGGTGGTGGGCGCCGAACCGCGGCCCGCCACCCGCCTCGGCGTTCCGGAAGGAGCATCCCATGGCCCTCGTGAGCCTCACCAACGTCACCAAGACCTACCCCGCGGCCGAGCGCGGCGGAGCGCCGGTGGTCGCCGTGGACGACGTCAGCCTCGACATCGAGCCCGGCGACGTCTACGGGATCATCGGCTACTCGGGCGCAGGCAAGTCCACGCTCGTCCGCCTGGTGAACGCACTCGAGCCCGCTACGTCGGGTCGCATCACGGTCGACGGCCGCGACCTCACCGAGATGCCCGAGCGCGAGCTCCGGGGCATCCGGCTCGGCATCGGCATGATCTTCCAGCAGTTCAACCTGTTCGGGTCGAAGACCGTGTGGGACAACATCGCCTACCCGCTGCGGGTCGCGGGCGCGTCGAGGGCGGAGATCGCCGCTCGCGTGGCCGAGCTGCTCGAGTTCGTGGGCCTCGCCGACAAGGCGCGCAACTTCCCCGACCAGCTGTCGGGTGGGCAGAAGCAGCGCGTCGGCATCGCCCGTGCGCTCGCCACCTCGCCGCGGCTGCTGCTCGCCGACGAGGCGACGAGCGCGCTCGATCCGGAGACGACGCAGGAGGTGCTCGCGCTGCTGAAGCGCGTGAACCGGGAGTTCGGCGTCACCATCATCGTGATCACCCACGAGATGGACGTGATCCAGTCGATCGCGACGAAGGTCGCGGTGATGGACGGCGGCCGCGTGATCGAGCACGGCGACGTGTTCGAGGTGTTCTCGAGCCCGCGGAACCCGTCGTCGCAGCGCTTCGTCGCGACGGTCGTGAAGGGCATCCCGTCGCCGGCCGAGCTCGCCGTGCTGCGTGAGCGGCACCAGGGCCGCATCGTCACCATCTCGTTCCGCGACGGCGACGTGTCGCAGGCGTCGGTGTTCCTCGAGCTCGCCGCGGCTGGGCTCGAGTTCGAGCTGGTGTACGGCGGCATCAACGACATCCAGGGTCGTGCCTTCGGGCACCTCACCCTCGCGATCCGAGGCGCGGATGCCGCGATCGACGCGGCCCTCTCGCGCATCGCGTCGCGCGTCGACGTGACGGAGGTGGACTGATGGATCGCCTGTTCGAACTGCAGGGCGAGTTCTGGGTCGCCGCCGTCGAGACGCTGTACATGGTGGCGCTCACCCTCCTCATCGGCGGGTTCGCCGGGCTCGTGCTCGGCACCGTGCTCTACACGACCCGGCCCGGCAGCCTGCTGTCGAACCGGGGCGTCTACAACGTGGTGAACGTCGTCATCAACTTCTTCCGGCCGATCCCGTTCATCATCTTCATCGCCGCGGTGCAGCCGCTGTCGCGACTCGTGATCGGCACCGGCATCGGCAACAACGCGCTCATCTTCGCGCTCTCGCTCGCGGCCTCCTTCGCGATCGCGCGCATCGTGGAGCAGAACCTGCTCACGGTCTCGCCTGGGGTGATCGAGGCGGCGCGGTCGATGGGCGCGGGGCCGCTCCGCATCCTGCTCACGATCGTGATCCCCGAGGCGCTGGGACCGTTGATCCTCGGGTACACGTTCGTGCTCGTCGCGATCGTCGACATGACCGCCGTGGCGGGACTCGTCGGCGGCGGCGGGTTGGGCACGTTCGCGCAGGTGTACGGCTACCGCCAGTTCGAGCCGGTCATCACGTGGGCGGCGGTGCTCCTCATCGTCGCGTTCGTGCAGGGAGTGCAGTTCTTCGGCAATTGGCTCGCGCGGAAGGTGCTTCGGCGGTAGGTGCGCCGGAGCGCGCTGGTGCGGGTGCGCCGGGCGCCTGTGGTGCTCGTGGCGCTCGTGGTCGCCGACGCGCTCGGAGTCGTCCTCCACACGCGCGCCACGTGGCGGCACCATCCACCTCGCGGTCGACGGATGACCGCGAGGCAGTCGGGCTGGGCAGGCTACGCGACATGACTCGACTCGATGCGAACGACGCGACGCGCGTGCCCATCTCGACCGACGACGACATCCGGCAGCGCGTCGCCGACCTGTTGCAGCGCGCGATCCGGCGGCAATGGTGGACGCTGTACCTCGACGAGAACGATGTGCAGCGCCCGGTGCTCATGCCGATGGCCCGATACCCGGAACATCCTCACGAACCGTGCGGCGACGACGGCACGGCGGCCGAGGTCATGGCGAACCAGCTCGAGAACATCGTCACCGGGATCGGTGCCGCGAAGGTGATCTTCGTCTGGGAGCGCCCGGGAACCGACGAGCTCACCGAGGCCGACCGGATGTGGGCCGGCGCGCTCGGGGCGGCCTGTCGCTCAGCCGCGATTGCGGTGAGGGCGCAGCTCCTTCTGCACGACCGCGGCGTGCGCTGGATCGCCCTCGACGACGCCGTCTGAGCCGCCAGCTGCGCGCCCCAGACGTGTTGGCGGCTGCGCGGCGGGAGCTCGGCGAGCGGCCACCCGTGAACGGCATCTCCTGTGCGGCAATTGCATGGGGCGGCGACTCGCGAATGGCGACTTCATGGCCGGCGACTCGCCAGCGGCGACAGTGAAGAGACCGTGCCCGACGTATCCGCCGGACATCCCACGCGCCCAGCGCGACACGTCAGAACGGCGGGGCGTTGGGTGGAGCTGGATGAGGGCCCGCGGGTCCGGCCCGGTCGGGTGGGATCGAACGAGTCTGACTCGGCGCAGGACGCGCGGCAATGCGTAAGGACGGCTCGGTGACGTGTCGGCGACCAGCCGGAGAGCGCCACTCGAGCCTTCCGTGTTCGAGATGTCGAACTGACCAGGACGTCTCGTGCTTCAGGTGGGGGTGTTGCGGGCAGAGGTGCGCCAGGTTGTCGAACGCGGTGCGTCCGTCGGCCGACCAGTCGGCTGAGTGGTCGACGTCGCAACGCGCCGCCCGGCGGTTGCACCCGGGGAAACGGCAGGTCTCGTCGCGCACACGCAGCCACCGCACGAGGTCGGCCGGCGGGCGGTAGGTGGTGCGATCCACGTCGAGCACCGTGCCTGAGACCGGGTGGGTGAGCAGGCGAGTGAACGACGGGGCATGTGCCGCGAGGCGGCGGGCGGTGTCGGGATCGATCGGGCCGTACCCGTCGAGCTCGCCCGGTGCGTCGTCGACCCCCAGCAGGGTGAGCACCGGCACCGTCACGTGCACCGTCGGGCGAATCGTGGCCGCGGCGACGTGGAACGCCTCACCGAGCGGCGGCACCCCGTGCAGCAGGAGATCGCGCGCGATGTCGGCCCTGAGCTGGTCGGGTGTGCGGGCATCCGTCGCGGGGTCGCCCGCATCGGCCGCCTGGTCATCGGCGACCCGATCGAGCCGGTTCCGGATCAGGAGCGCGTCACTCGCTGCGACGTGCAGGTGCAGCCACGCCATGCCGTCTCGCGCCGGATCGAGCTCGAGACGACGCTCTGCGCGGGCGCGTTCGTGGCGCTGGGCGATCGTGTCGGCCTGTGCCTGCTCGCGGAGCCGTCGCGCGATGCGTCGCAGGCGGGCGGCAGTGGTCGTCGCCGCTCGGCTCGACAACTCGAGGTCGAGGCGCGCTCGCACGTCTGCATCTTCGAGGCCGGCCGTCTCATCGATGATCACTCGTACATGGGTCTCGTCGAGCGCACCGGCACGGAATGCGGCGAGCGTGGCCGGGAGCACGGTCGCGAGCGTCCATGCCTCGGATACCAGACGATTCATCGTGCGCTCGGGCAGTCTCAGCGCGGTGGCGAGCTCGGCGACCACGGCCCGTCGGGCGAGATCCCGACGACGCGTCGGGGAGAGCGTCGGCGAGGTGAACGCCTCGGCGCTGCGCACGGCGTAATCGATTGCGAGGTTGATGAGGTCGACCCGCATCGCCGCATGCATCGCCTCGAGCCGCCGAGTCTGCGCCGCCGCGTCGATGAGCTCGGAGAGACCACCCTGCGCGATCGCGTATGGCGAGGAATCGCGTGCGCCGGCGACGATCGCTGGTGACTGGACCGTCGCGGATGGCATGTCCTCATTCTACCGGGATTCGAACGTATGTTCGATGGGTGTGGAGAACTCCCTGCTCGGAGCGCCGCGTCCAAATGGCACACGGCGCAGATGAGGGCCCGCTGCGGGCGGGAGATCGGTCACGGGCCCCGCGGGCGGCTGGGCAGGC